>CAVTVL010000024.1:0-196542 GCA_963738095.1 Terriglobales bacterium | reverse complement strand
GGGGAGTCACCCAATGTATAACGAGTGCCGCCACATCTTCACCAGCGGCAAAAAATGCCAGTCGCCCGCGATCCACAACCAGAACTTCTGCTACTTCCACCAGAACACCCGCAAGCGCCCCGCGCCCGCCAACGAGCCCTATGACCCCTATACCGCGCCTCAGGACACAGCCCACCACCTCACCCCCCTCGACGACGCCGACGCCATCCAGCTCGCCCTCTCCGACGTCGTCCTCGCCCTCGCTGCCAACCGCATCGACCCGCGCCGCGCCCGCATCCTCATCTACGGCTTGCAGGTCGCCGCGCAAAACCTCCGCCACCGCACCGTCATAACCGCCAAAGAACCAGCCGCAGCACAAACGGTCCGCGAAACGCATCCGCACGAAGACGGCACCCTCATCGCCCCGCCCAAACAAACCCCCGACCCGGAAGAAGTCGCCGAAAGAAAACGCCCGCCCAGCCTCGGCGAAATCCTCCTCGCCGAACTCGCAGCCCAAAAAGCCAGACACGAAACAGAACAACTAGCCCAACAGCAAGCCGACCAAACCGCAGCATCCCCGCAACCAACAGCTCAGCCAGTCCCGCTTCAACTCCCCAAAATCCACGCCGCAGCCGAGAAGCGGACGCCCCATCCTCTCTCCTCCTGCCGTTCGACGAGAAAGAGCGGGCCTGGCCAGCCCGCCCACAGCGCGCGCCATTTCGCACTGCGCTCGAAAATGGGTAGCTCCGAATCCCGGACTTTGTGCCTCATCTCTTGATGTTGAGACATGCGTTCATACCAACCGGCGTAGACTGAGCATATGAGCAGAGCAGACGAAAGTCGCGCGAGCCAGAAGTTCTCTGACAGGCAAAGAGCCGCATCGCTGAAGGCCAAGGCCGACAAAGCTGCGCGAAAGAAAACTCCCCGCGAGGGCGCAAATCAATCCGCCGTTCAAAGTGTCAAGGAAACACCGGAGAAGAGCTAGCCGCGCCTCACTGCCGAAGCAAACACAGTCCACAAAGACAGCGTGACTTCTCCAGCAGCTACTCTTCAGCCTTCACCGGCGTCTCTCTGGCTCCATAAGCTGACAGGAGCCGCGACACCAGCACCGCAAGAAACAGCACCCCCAGCAATGCCTCGATAATGGTCAACAGCCGCGCCTCGCCGGAAACGGGAGTGATGCCGGCTGCGCCCAGCGAAGTCATCGTGCCGAAGCTGTAATAGATCGCATCGAGCCGGTTGAAGATCTCGTGATTGTTAACTATGGGATCGAGATAGAACGCATGCGGTTCCAGGTACGTAACCAGCAGAAAAATGCTCGTGAAGCTGAAGCCTACAAAGAGATAAATGCAGAGCGCTCCAAAAATCGATTCCGAATCGGCATGCACCTTGCCGAAGATGCGGCGGAAGATGACCACAACGATGAAGACATCGAATGCCAGCGCAAGACACGAGTTCACCACCGCAATGGGGCTTCTGAGATCGGCGGCGTAGACCGTGTGCTGAATAATCGATGGGGCAGCCAGCACCAGAGCGATCACGAGGAGTGATCGCCGTATGCTGAGAGCGTAAACCGTGAAGAGAATCACAACGCAGAACAGCGCGCGATAGGAGTAGTAGCGAAACGTGCTCCCCACCGAATAGGGATAGTAGATCAGCACGCTCAGCAGGAAAATGAACAGCCACATGAACTTGTTCTGGTACCACGCACGGCGTCCCCTTGAGGCAACACGAATAAGTCGGGCTTCTTGGTCCATAGGCTCGGCAAATACGCGGCCATGCTAGCACAAACAGCAGTACCCACCTCAGGATGAAAATCGGGTGGGCACCGGATGCAACTGCAAAGCTCAATTCGTTTGCGCCGCGTGCTCCGGCGGCACAAATGGAACCTCCGCCGCAACTTCGCGAGGGACCTCTACCGTTTTGTTCGTCTCCGTTGCCACATCGGCATTCGGATACGGGTGAGCCTGCTCGCGTCTTTGGCGGGACTTGGTGGACGTGTGATTATGGACATCGGATTTTTGGATGAATGTCATCAGGAAAACTCCATTCGGTTGGACGGAAACAATGAAGCCCGTCAGGAGCAGATGGAATCTGGCTGCAGACGAGGACGACTACGGATCGGAACGTCCGTTCAGAAGAGATGGCGTACGAAAACTTCCAGCCGGCTCCGAACCGTGGCCCTGACTCATCCTCGAAACCGAACGGATTACTTGCCGTACACTCGCGTCGGGTCAGAGATCATCT
Organism: Terriglobales bacterium; assembly: GCA_963738095.1. Classification (GTDB taxonomy): domain Bacteria; phylum Acidobacteriota; class Terriglobia; order Terriglobales; family Acidobacteriaceae; genus Alloacidobacterium. The sequence continues at coordinate 194,316 of CAVTVL010000024.1, read as the reverse complement.
CGACCGGCACGGCAGGCGTCCTGCTTCCATTCGGCCCACTCTTCGTCACTTGTTGAACGGTAAGAGACGGACGGCGAAAAGCGAGTATGCTTTTTCCCGTCTTGCTGACATGCGGCCTCTTGAGCATGCTCATAGATCTCCACTCCTGCGGTTGGCTATCGGGAAAGGCACTCGTCTGGAGCGGGGGCAGCGGAAAGGCTGGAGGCGAGGAGAACTGTCTACAACTTTAAGCATACGCCCAAATGACCGTATCTGCTCTGTTTCTACAATCCAGAATTCACGATGCATCTCTGACCATCTGCTCCGTGGCGCCACTCACTGCACGCGATGCAGCGTCCTGCCCCACCGAGTCTTATCGAAGAAGTGAACCATCTCATGGGCGACCGAACTTAGCTGTTCCGACATTGGAGGCTTCAGCTCATTATTCTCCGGCCCATCAAACGACCAGTAGACGAGGAGCGGACGGCCGATGATATTTTCCCGCGGCACGAATCCCCAGAAGCGGCTGTCCAGGCTGCGATCGCGGTTATCGCCCATCATGAAATAGTGGCCCGCGGGCACCACCATATCGTCACCCTGCATCGATTCCTGCAGCAACACAGACCATTCTGCCGTCACATTCGAATGCCAGGTAGGAGGTACCGAAGGAAAATCGTCGACGTACGGATCGTAGTTGTCAGCTGTCGTGGGTACCGCATGCGGCTCTTTCTGCGCGACGCCATTCAGGTAAACAATGCCGCCGCGAAGATGAATGTGATCGCCCGGAACGCCGACCACCCGCTTCACCAGGATGGTGTGATCCGCATCCGTCTCCGGAATCGGCTTGTAGAACACGACGATGTCGCCGCGACGCACATCGCGGTACGGCAACAGCGGCATCCAGTGAGCCGAAGGCGCGAGGGTTTCACGGTCCACCATCACATGATCCCCTACTTGTAGCGTGTCCGCCATCGAGGACGAGGGCACAAGAAAATTCTCGAACGCAAAGGTGAGAATGAAGAGACCCATAACCAGCGAGGTGCAAACCGAGGCGAATCCCTCTAAACGAGTTTCATGTGTCTGCTTATCGTCCGACTCACGCTTCTTCGACATAGAAAAATCATAGACGAATCCGGCCAAATCGGCCTGATACGCTTTTCACCACCGCCTCACTATTTAGTGAGACAATTACCGCTCAAGAGAAAGCCCCACCTTATACCCCTCCCCGAAATTTGCTGCCTGAGGGGGCATCTCCTGAAAGGAAGGGGCTCTCAATGATCGCTAGACTTCGCTCCGCCGCCGTACTGGCAATCTGCCTTCTCATCAGCATTCCGCCCGCCGGCGCATGGAACGCCATCGGGCATATGAGTGTCGCATACGTTGCCTGGCAACAGCTCACGCCCGCCACGCGTCAACGCGCCATTATCCTGCTGAAGAAGAATCCTCTTTACAAGACAAAATGGCTGACCTACATTCCTGCCGGAACATCGGCTGACGACCGCGACCTTTACATCTTTATGATGGCCGCCACCTGGCCCGATGAAATCAAAGCCAGCAACAGCGGATACAAGAACGACAGCAACACTCCGCCGCAGACCAGTGAAGCTACAAGAAACACTGGCTATAAAGACAAGTTCATGCACAAATACTGGCACTTCATCGACACGCCCTTCAGCACAGATGGAACAGGGCTTCCCGATATTCCAACACCGAATGCGGAGACACAGATTGGGGCTTTCCGCCAGGTGCTGGCATCCAACGCGAGCGACCCGCTCAAATCCTATGACCTCGTATGGATCATGCATCTTGTCGGCGACGTGCATCAGCCGCTTCACTGCACCACGCGCGTCACCGCGGCAAAGGGTCAGGAACACGGAGACGCAGGCGGCAACAATGTCGCCCTCACCAACAAAGATGGTGAGCTGCACGCCTATTGGGACAACATTCTGGGAACGGGAGAAACCAAAGACTTTCAGAAAGCTGTGAAAGCCGCACAGCTACTTCCTGCAGCAGGCGCAACAGCAAGCGATGCGAATGAGGCAGACTGGATCAAGGAAGGTTTCGATCTCGCGCAATCGAGCGTGTATGTCAATCCGATTGGCCCGGCGCTTGGACCTTACACAGCCGACGCCACCTATCAATCGAATACCACCAGCGTCGCCCAGCAGCAAGTCGCACTCGCGGGCGCGCGTCTGGCTAATCTACTCAATGCGAATTTGAAATAACCGGGCCACAAATTCCACCTCGATGGGTACGAACATCTAGTAGTTCGTCCCCGAGGCGCCAAAAGCTTCTTCCAGAAGAGTCAGAATCATCTGTGGCTCATGGCTCGGAATCACATACTGTGCACCCAGCGGATCCTCGTCATTCAGAGGAGATAACAAAACCACAGACATCTTCGGATTGAATTCCTTGATCTGCCGGATCACCTCTTGAGCGGACATGTCACCTACGTGACGATGGACAACCACCAAATCCACATTCGGAAAGAGCCGCAACAATTCCAGGCCATATTTGCCGCTATATGCCGTCAGCACATTATGCTTGGCTGTCTCCAGCACCAGCTTGCGCGCAGAAAGCCCTTCGGGCTGCTCCACTTCGATCATCAACACAACCAGCTTCATCGATTACCCCGATATCGAGCTTCTGCAAACACCCCGGCAGCAGCTTTATGCCAGGGCAAATAGTGGGACGCTCAGATTTCTTCAAGGGTTATCCTCAAACGTCGAAAGGCCACGCTCCATCATCCCCACACCAGTCAAACTTGTTCCCTGGCCATCGCTCGGGTGTCGTGCTCTCGAACCAATCTTCAGCCGTCCTGAACGAAGGCGAAGCAGCCGCGATGGCGAACGCGTCCAACAGGGCACGCTTCTGCTCCGCGCCCATCGCACTCTTTTCTACCGACACAAACAGTGCGGTCCCACTCGCCGCGATAAAGCGCAGCCACTCTGCGGTCTCTCGCCATGCAACCGCGTGCGTCACTGCTACACAATCACCATCTGCAACAAAGAAGGTGCCATGCTGCGGCAACCTGAAGGCAATTGTATTTACACCCATGCGCCGAGTACGTTCCCACAGCCTGCCACTCGTGTCGTCTCCCGTGCGCGAAAGATCAAATATTCCCGCGCCCAGATGTCCAACCGTGTTGCAACCCAGGATCAGCGTCTTTTCTCCCAGCACGGCGCGAATCTCCTTATAAAGATCGGAGATGATCTCGGCATTCGTCCGGCTATGATCGTGGAATCGCCAGCCCGGTAACGCAGGTTGCGCGCCCATCTCAAATCCCCACTGTCCCAGCAGGTCGTAGGTCGAGAAATCGTGCTTCACCATCTCATACCCCCACGCCTGCAACTGGCGCAGCTTCATGCGCACTGCATCAAGTCCCTCTGGCACTGTTGGATCGTAGGCCGTCTCCGCCGCTCGCCCGGCGCGCTTACCGAAGCGAGCATCCGGCATCAGCAAGCCTGGATTCGTTCCTTGAGGCGCAATCAGCGGGCGCACCCATATCCCAGGTCTTACCCCATGCCCACGAATCTCTCCGGCGAGTTGCTCCATGTCCGGAAACTTTTCCTTGTTCGCCCATCCATCATCGATGACCGTAAACGGACGCGGACCACCATGCACACACAGCCCTACTGCCAGCTCTGCATCTTCAAGAATCAGCTCGCGGCTATTTTTGCCGTATGCGTAGTACCAATCGTTCGTGCCGTAGATCACACCCGGAGACGGTCGAGGCTTCGCGCACATTGAGGCGCAGAAAGTCCGAAGCGCCTTAAGCGCATCCTCGCCTGATTCACCTCTACGCGAAACTACTGTTGCTGCCAACACCTGACGCTCGCCTAACTCAACGCCGGAGCCGCCATTCGACACATCCAACCACAAGGAGACACCCTCGGGATCGACCTGCCAGAAGCACATTGCGCCCGCGCCAGTCTCGACGCCATAGCCGTGCAGGGCCGCGCCATCATGCGTCGCAAAATACCAGGGCATTACGCGTTCCGGCGTCATCGTGCGCCATGCCAGGTCGCCATAGCTCCGCTCCCAATGATCCCCAAGAAATCGCAGACTGGCATCGACCGCAATATCCCACCGCACATGGACATGCGTTAATGCCACTCCCGGAGCCGATACACGAATGGCCAACTTAGCAGCCGCAGGTATTGTCTCCACCTCGACGCCGCGCGCTTGCCAACGCGATCCGGACTTAGCCACGTCAATGCGTTGATCAAGTCCGGCAAAAACAACAACGCGGTCCGGCAAACGAAGCAACTCAAAGTACGATGACGGCTTCGCCGCCGCAAATGCCGGCGCACCCGTTACTGCACCCAGCACGGACGAGGCAGCTGCCCTCCCTAGAAAAGAACGTCGCGTCAAAAGCAGATCATCAGCCATTTTGCGATCATAAATGGCCACGAAAACATATGCTTATCTGGAGCTGCTGCGTGATCGAAGAGCCTGCCGAAGATCACGATGTTTCTATCGATCAGTGCGAAAAATGGCACGCCATCTCTGACGAAACCCTGAGCGAGATGAGAAGAGCCTCAAAACTGCTCCACTTATCCCATCAGCCGCACACATCGTCACTCGCTGGCCAAGTAACTCCGTCCGCGTGCTACCCTCGATGTTTGCGTCAACAGCAATTACGGAGCACACCTGAATGAACCGAGCCTTGAAACTAACCGCCTGCGCTCTTTTCACGCTGTTTTTCATTCCCGCGTACGCGCAGGAGAATCATGGCATCGCAGCTGCCAACATTGACACCGCCATCAAGCCGGGCGATGACTTCTATCTCTACGCTAACGGCAACTGGATCAAGCGGACCGAGATTCCCGGGGACCGCCCCGGCATCGGCGTCTTCAGCGCACTCGCTGACCTCAGCAACAAGCGCACTGCCGACCTCATCGAAGAGGCAGCGAAGTCCAGCGCACCGGCTAGTTCCGGCCAGCGAAAAATTGCGGACCTCTACAACTCTTACATGGATGAGTCCGGCATCGAGTCCAAGGGCCTCACTCCTCTGCGCCCATATCTCGACGCCATTGCCGGCATCAAAAATAAAACCAACTCGCTCACGCTCTGGGCGAAACCCTTCGCGCCGACGTCGACGCTCTGAACAACACCAACTTCCATACACCGAACTTATTCGGCCTCTGGGTAGCTCCAGGATTCAATGACTCCGATCATTACGCCGCCTACCTGATGCAGGGCGGTCTGGAACTTCCCGATCGCGAATACTACGTGTGCGACAGTCCACACATGCGTGACCTGCGCACGAAGTATCAGGCACACGTCGCCACCATGTTCAAGCTTGCAGGTTTCGACAATTCCGATTCTCGCGCAGCAAACGTCCTTGCGTTGGAGCATGCCATCGCCGAAAAACACTCCCGCTTGCAGATAATGAAGACATTCACAAGGCCAACAACACCTGGTGTCCTGCTGACTTCGCCGTTAAGGCCCCTGGCCTTGACTGGACCGAGTACTTCCGCGCAGCCGGGCTCGACAAGCAGACCAGCTTTATCGTCTGGCAGCCAACTGCCTTCGCCGGCGAATCCGCGCTTGTCGCCTCTACATCACTCGGCACCTGGAAAGACTGGCTGGCCTATCACCTCATCGAAAACTATGCTGGAATTCTGCCCAAGGCTCTCGCCGACGAACGCTTCGCTTTCTTTGGCCAGACACTCTCCGGGCACGCCGCAGCAACGTCCGCGCTGGCAACGAGGAGTCTTTGTCGTCAACGGCTTGCTGGGCGATGAGGTGGGAAAGCTCTACGCCCAACGCTATTTTTCGCCTGAGGCCAAAGCTGAAGCTCAGGCTATGGTCGCCAACATCATCGCCGCCTTCCGCAAGCGTATCGATGCCCTCGCGTGGATGGCCCCGGCCACCAAAGCAGAAGCGCAGGCCAAGCTCGACACGCTCTATGTCGGTATCGGCTATCCGGAAACGTGGATAGACTACTCAAACTATGAGGTGAAATCCGGACGACATCTTTGGCAACATTTGGCGCGGCAGCCTCGTTTCACTATCACCGCCAACTCGCGCGTCTCGGCAGCAGCTGTCGATCGTAAAGAATGGTCGATGACGCCGCAGACCGTCAACGCTGTTAATCTGCCGCTTCAGAACGCGCTAAACTTTCCCGCCGCCATCCTGCAGCCACCATTCTTTGACCCACGGCTCCCGCCGCGGCCAACTACGGTGCCATTGGCACTGTCATCGGACACGAGATCAGCCACACCTTTGACTCCGAAGGCAGCTGCCTTCGACTCCAAGGGCCGCGTCCGCGACTGGTGGACGCCAGGCGACCTCGCACATTTTGAGGCGGCCGCTGCGAAACTTGCCCCGCAATATGACACTTACTTGCCCTTCCCCGATATTCACTCAACGGCAAGCAGACGCTGGCCGAAAATATCGCCGACTGGCGGGTATCTCTGCCGCGTTTGACGGCTACCGCGCTTCGCTCAGCGGAAAGCCCGCCCGCCAGGATGGTTTCTCGGGCGACCAGCAGTTTTTCATCGCTTTTGGTCAGAACTAGGCCTCGAAGACCCGCGAAGCCGCGCTTCGTCAGCAGGTCATCGGTGACCCGCACGCACCCGGACAGTATCGTGCCGATACGGTGCGGAACAACGATGGCTGGTACACGGCCTTCAATGTAAAGCAGGGAGAAAAACTCTACCTCGCTCCACCCGACAGGGTCCGCATCTGGTAGCTAAGTAGAAATAGTTGTCACTCCCGCGAAAAGGAGAATTACCGCCACTCGCTTCCGTGATCGATGCGTCTCACATGTATAGATTCGTTAGATTATTGTCCGGGTCAAACGGGTCGCCTGGGAATAGAAAACGTCTATGCCTTTACCCAATGGCGCAAAAGCGTGTACCGAATCTGCTGAAGAGTTGGGCTGTCGCGCAAGGCGGAAGAAACGGACTGACGACGCCAATATTGGTTATCAACTGAACCGCGTCCGCTTCCAAAGCAGCCAACCGCAGCCGATTGCAGCGACTGCCAGCACCACGCACAAGGCGCTCGTCCAGAGAAAGTTCATCTCAAGCTGGGGCACTTTTGCCTGTAAACCGAGCCAGAGAAAAATCGTAACTGCGATTGCGACAATTGCGTAATCCCACCATGGACGCCGCCCCTTCGCCTCATCTCCGTGAATCGCGCCCAGCTGGGCCGCCACACAATCTTCAAAGCGCAGGCCATACTTCTCACACTCGCGCGAAATCGCATCGCGTCCCGACGCCTGCTCCCGCACCGGGGCCGCAGCCGTGCTGATGAAGACGGCGCCCACAATCATCAGCAGGGAGCCGGACAGGATCAACCAGCGGCTTGCATCGCTTACGTGAGCCAGTTCGCCAAAGACGAGCGCGCCCCACGCCAGCCCCCAAAGCTGGTTTGTGTTTGAGAGCGGGATGCCGCGTCCGATCCCGATATATTTCGTAGCATATTGCTGGAACAGATCGCCAATCACCCAGCAGAAACCGCCGAGAAAGATCCAGAACACAACATGCCGCGCCGTCATCAGCTCCGCGCTCAGTTGCCGCACTCCACCGCCGAAGGCTGTCGCCAGCACCGCCATCGTGCCCAGCTCGCCCACAGTAAAGACGGTCACGAAGGACAGCGGATTCATTCCGCTCAGATAAGCCTTCCGATATGGCACATACATCGTGCCCCACAGCAGGCTCGCACCCAGCGCCGCCAGAATTCCGTGCACGGCGCGCTCGTGCATGGTATTTGTATGCTGCACAGTTACAAATGCCAGCAGGATCGCCGCCACAACGATTGCCAGCGCGCCGCCCAGCACCACGCCCAACTGTTTTGAAACCCGCGCCACGCATCTCCTGAAAGAGCAGCCAGCCCCAGAAAATGCCGATCAGGCTGTTCGCATTCCACAGTGGAAACGCAATCGCCAGTCCTACATCGCGAATGGCAAAGACGGTCAGTGTATTCGCCACCGCCCACAGCGCCCCGGCCAGCACCGCCCACACAACCAGGTGCGGCTTGGCCAACAGGTCACGAAAGACATAGTCAGTCCCTTTGAGCAGAGTGGGAAGAGTCCAGCGCGCCACAAAGACACCCAGCACCATCGCCAGCGAAACCGCGAACGGAGAAACGCCCACATTCACCAGTTTCGTCGGAGCCTCTGCTCCGCCTAGCCAGACCCCTGCCGCCAGCCCACAGGCTACGCCCAATCCATGCATCGAAGTTGCCTGTGTTCGACTTACAACAGCGTTGGCCAATCCATTCTCCCTGTGCGAAGCTGCGTACTCTGCGGTGAACCATCATCCGGTGAGGATGTTAATGGAGCCAGGCCAGCAACAGTACACCCACCGCCAGAACACCTACTGGAATCCAGAACTGCACGTCGGTCAAAATTGCTTTGAGCATCTGGAACCAACCTACTGGCATCGTTCCTACACTGTCAAAAAAAGAGCGGGATCAGACGGGGAGCAGCATGGGGAGAACCCTTACACAGCATCCGCCAGCTTCCGGGCCAGCGGCTTGATCGCATCCGTATTGCAGGGGCAACTCGTGTAGGTAATCCGGATCAACTTGTCGCCCTTGCGCACCAGCATCATTGCGCCGCTTTCATCCAGAGCCTCGTCACCGATTCCCTCGATGGGCTTCTGTCCGGGCCCCAGGGTTCCCATCACGCCACCGGTAAGTTTCATCTGCGCGGCGGCGCTGTTGTTGTCTACGGTAAACACCAGAACCGGAGTATTGCCGTCACTGTCCTCACCTGTCTCGTGCGATTCGCTCTGTTGCGAAGCAAACACTCCACCCGCCAGCTTACGAATCATTTCCTGCTGCTTACTGTCAGCACCCTGCTTGCTGCTGAGCGCCGCCATGTGCCGGGCGGTCATGTCCGTCGACGTTCCTTTGGCCAGATACTCGCAGCCATCGGCAATCGTTCTGGTTGCGACAATCTCCACGCCGAGCGCGCTACTCACATCCTGTTTGCTCAGCATGCGGCAAGCGTCCTTATGCGTTAGACTCTCCAGCACAATGTGCCTCGGCGCTTCGCTCACTCCGGCGGCAGCTGAGATCTGATGTACCTTCTGGCTTACGCGATGCGCTACATAGAGGACACCACCAACGGCGAGCAGTCCACCCACAAAGACCACCGCAAGCACCACGATCAGGACGGTAATCCAGGTATTCGATTTCACCGGCGGAGCAGGAGGCGCTGAGGCCGGTACCTGCGCATAGACCGGATTCGCAGGAGCCGAAACGTTTTGAAACTGAACATTCGGAGGCTGCGCCTGCTGCGGAATCTGCTGATATCCAGCGGCAGGGGGCTGCGGATAGGAAGCCGCGGGTGCCTGCGGTACCTGAACCTGCTGATAACCACCGGCTGCTGCGGACTGCTGCGGCGGCGTTACGGGCGGTTGAGGCGTAGCCTGCGGTTGTTGCGGAACGCCGCGCTTTACCGGAACACCGCACTTCCAGCAGAAAACTTCTACCCCACTCAGCTGCGAACCACACGCTTCACAGAAATTCGCCATGATCGATCCCCTCAGTCAGTAAATGAGTTGCCGCATTGAACCGAGCAAAGGGGAGCAGCGTGCGACGTTCATTCATTAGCACGCAGCCAACATCGCAGGCCAGCGATTTCTGCCAGCGCATCCAGGCAGACTGGTCCTCAGACTGCTCGGAGTCTCTCCGCTCTGCTGCCATGGGGAAATGGAGGCATCTTTCGTTTCACAGCGATCCGATGGATACAGCTTTCGGCACTGGCCTGGAGGCTTATCTCATCGTTTGCAGTCGATTCGACAGAAGGCACGGCTGGCTCCGCAGCTGATTCAGCCGCTGGTGCTTGTGCGACGGATGAGTCGCAGTCGCCGCAGGTGCATTCAGAATGGTGCGCTTCGCTGTCTTCCTGGACAAAGGTGCATTGATCGCAGCGGCAGCTCTTTTTATGACCGCTGAGGTCTTCTTTCTCGAAGATGGTCTCGGCGGGAGCAATTTGATCGCCGGATTCGGTGCGCACGACGCGGCGGATATTGTTCGGGAACAGATATCTGTCATCGCGGAGATTGGCGGAGGCGATTTGCAGAGCATAGAGCAGGAGGCTGGCGCGCTTCGGGTCGATCTCGTTGGCGGCAAGGGCGTGAACGATCTGGGTGATGCTGACCTGAATGGCGTGACGGTCTTCAAGCAATGGCAACTCCACGTGGAGAGCAACCTGCGCGGAGGGCGCATGGACGAGGATGGCTCCGTAGTCTGCGGTGTCTGACTTTGCCGGTTTTGCCGCGGGCTTGCGGCGGTTGTGCAGATGAAAGTAGCAGAAGGCCTTGCCGTTGACGGCCATGCCATTGCAGCGGGCTCCATTGACGCGGATGTGCCGACAGTGATCGTACATTTAGGTACCCCCTCCCTTGTTTTTGGGTATGTGCTTTATTTTCAGCGGTTTAGAGTTTGGTTGACGCGGAAGCGCTTTGTTTTGTTATTTTTACGGTGTAAATATAAGAAACATATGGATTTATGAGAAATTTCCAAAAATGCAGAAAGCCCGCCGGTGGCGGGCTTTCTGTTTCTGAAACTATCTATATCCAGTTTTATCAATTTTGACGGTAATAGTACGCCAACTGTTTTGCAGAGCTAAGTAGATTATTTTTCATCTACTTACTGAAATGAATCGCGGTTTGGGGGCTTGACAGCGTGTTTCGCGCGGTCACTGCAGGGGAAGCTAGGTAATGCGCAGGAGGAAGGCCGCAAAGCTATGCCAGGCGGCGGTCATTCCGATGGGGACGGCAAAGGCTGCTACGGCAAAGGTAAGCGGAGCGGCCCAGAGCGTGGAGCGATGAATGCGGTGGAGGGAAATGAGGTCGTAGGCGATTACGAGAAGAACCATGATGCCGAGGCCCGTGACTGCTCCGGCGGCGGGCGGCAGGCCGATCTGGTTCCAGGGGAAACGGCCAAAGGCGGCCTCGGTAAGGCCGATGGTGGCTAACAGGACCAGGCGCTTATGCGCATCGGGACGGCGGCGAGCGCGCCATGCGGCATAGATGACGATGGTAAAGGCGGAGATACCGATCAGAGGGATGGCCAGGGAGACGGAGGGCTCCAGCGGGCCGATCCTGACGCCGCGGTGGAGGGCATCGATGGCGGCAATGACTCCAAGGACGATCATGATGGGCGGAAGACAGAATGCAATTGTGCCGAGTGAACGGTGCCAGGCGACGCGGCGGACGGAGATGAGCGCGGACTGGACCAGAAAGAGAATCATCCAGAGTGTGAACACTGCTCCATGAACATGAAGGATGGGGCTGGGCAAGGGAGCGCGTAGCACTCCGGCGCGAAAGTACGTGGGTGAAAAGCCGATGAACACAATCACGCAGAGCAGGATCGCCATGCCCGCAAAAAAGATGCGCTCGGCGGTGCGATTGACGGGTCTGTATAAGAGCTGGCCATGCAGGGATTTCGGTGTGCGCAGTACCTCTGTTGCCATGAATCGTTCTCCTGGATTTGGAGGGGGAGGAATCTGCCGCAGAGCTTGTACTGGAGGCGGGAGAACCAGCGGGCAGGATCCTTACCGGAAAGCTATCATGCACGGACTGCATCACCCTAGAAATTTCGGAGTGATCCAGCCGGAATGCCGGCTCACGCTGCTTACCGAATGGATGTTTACGGGAAAAATGCTCTGACTGCAAGCCGCAATAAAATCTCATCCAGATTCGATCGAGAATATCTTTATAGATTTCGGCTGCCGTTTTGACCCCATGAATCTGGCTTCCTTCCTGGCTGCCGTCTCTTTCCGTTCGTTTTCGATATCCCGAGTGAGCGAAGTAGGTTCTACTCCCGCTCCACTCGCTGAGGAACGCTGACTTCATGCCAGTTCACCTCAAATTATCCGGGCGGAGCGCCTCTCCTGACCTACTGAGCAATAAGGAAAAGGAGCTTCACGATGAAATTCTCTCTCCAACTGGCTGCGTCTTCCACGCTTCTATTGTTGTCGTCCGCAGCCCTGGCGCAGCACTACACGCAGGTCAACCTTGATGCCAGCGTCGCCGGTAACGCAGAAGCAACTGATTCCCAACTGGTCAATGGCTGGGGCCTCGCACGAAGCTCCGGCAGTGCGTGGTGGGTTTCGGACGAAGCCACGGGAGTCGCAACACTTTACAACGGTCCCGGAGCCAAACAGTCTCTTGTCGTCACAATTCCAAAATCCAACCCCAAGGATTCGACCTTCCCCACCGGCACTCCTACCGGAGTGATTTCCAACAGCAGCCCGACCGATTTTCTTCTTGCTCCGAATAAACAAGCAGCGTTCATTTTTGCGACTTTGGATGGAACGATCGCTGCATGGAACCCGACTATCGGTCTCACGCCCGGCAGTAAGCCTCCCTCGACGAACGCTGTCACGGTGGCCCGCACTACTGACGGCTCAGGCTATACCGGTATCACTTCCGCTTTCATCGATGGCAAACGCTACCTGTATGCAGCGAACTTTCTGAAGGGGCGCGTCGACGTCTATGACAATGCATTCAAGCTGATCAAATTGAGGAGCGGCGATCACGAACATGGCCATGACCGCTATTTCGAGGAAGACCGTTTCTTCGGCGATGACGACAAGCCTTTCACCGATGACCGTCTTCCACGCAACTTTGTGCCCTTCAACGTGCAGGCAGTGGGAAACGACATTGTTGTTACCTATGCGCTGCACTTTGCCGGCGATCCGTTTGAGACTCCCGGCCCCGGCCTGGGCTACGTCGATATTTATTCCTCCAAGGGCAAACTGCTGCGCCGCCTTGAGCATGGCGACTGGCTGAACGCGCCCTGGGGTGTGACGCTTGCCCCACTGGATTTCGGACGCTTCAGCCATCACCTGCTGGTTTCGAATTTTGCTGCCGGGGGAACGACGCAGTCCGCCGGATTCATCTCCGCTTACGATCTGGCAACGGGCAGATTCGATGGCGTACTTGAGGATGCCAGCGGAAAGCCTCTCTCCATCAACGGCATCTGGAGCATCAGCACGGCCAACAGCGCAACACCGAACAGCTACGATCCGGATGAAGCCCCCGCATCAGAGCTCTACTTTACCGCCGGACCCAACCAGGCCACCGAGGGCTTGTTTGGATACCTGATACCCGTTTCCTCAGAACTGGTTCAAGGCAACTCGCAGTAAAGAAGCAGCCCTGAAAAACAATGAGAGTCGTGTGTCCCCGGGCGCGGCTCTCATTTGTTTTATGGCAAGAGGGACAGAATGCGTTCCGTAGAGATTCTCTCTCGCTTGTCAAAGCTTTTCTTTTCTCTTTCGGGCTGGCTCCTAAGGCACGCTCTTGAACTGCGCAGCGAGTTTTTTCATTGCTGCATTTTCGCGGATAACTTCACCAGCCTCTCGACTGTGCAAAGCTATCTCTGCGGCGATTGAGCGACCGAGAATTCGCTGATCAATATTGCCAAACGGTCCAGGCACGAGGCTTCCCAACCAACCGACCCAGGCCGGGGTATGAGCGTTGCCGACAATGATGCCGGGGCGAAATATGGCGAGGCGGGCAAAACCGATATTACGCACGGTGTCTTCCTTCATGCCCATGACGCGCACATAGCGAAACCGGCTGCGAGCTGTGCTTCCTACCGCAGAAAGCAGGCAAAACTGGGCGATTCCGGCGTCATGGCAGCCACGCGCAAAGGCACCGACGACGCCGAGCTCAAGTCGTTGCAATTCTTCTTCGCTCCAGCGCCTCGATCCGGAACCGACACCCACACAGCTCACGGCGCTGACGGGACCTTGGCTTAAAACTTCGCGGGCAAGGGCGGCAGTGCGCTCGGCAAAGTCCGCAGCGCCGGTATCAAGAACGACGTTGCGCACCCGCGATCGCGGCGCAATGGGCTTTCTGGTGACCATCACCACTTCCCGGCATTCCGGAATTGCCAGCAGCTCCGCGACGGCTGCACCACCGACTTGTCCGGTACCACCGAGGATAATTGCTGCGAAACTCTGCTTCACAAATAGGACCTCTGCTTAGGTAAGGATGCGACAGCCCGTCCAGTGAAGCATAGCTTTTCTCAATTGGCGCTATCGGCACAAGGCGGTGTGGTTCAAACCGGAGCAGCATGCAGCCTGTATCGATGTAAGATGATGGAATCGTGATGATGATTCGCTTCTCCTCTGTCTTCCTGATGAGCCTCTAAAGGCTCGCACGCGCTGGCGGGTGCTCTACCGTGCCGCGCCCTGCGCCGAAAGCAAGTTGTCTCTTAGAGAAGATAAAGAGGAGGTTCACGTATGCATTCAGGCAATGAGACGGCGCATCGCGTTTTGAACGATGCCGAGAAAGAGCAATTTGTTCGCGACGGGTTCGTGAAGTTAGAAAATGCTTTTCCGTCAGAGACCGCGGCCGAGGCGCGTGCCATTCTCTGGAGTGCGATTGACTGCGATCCAGAAGATAGAACGACCTGGACTCGTCCGGTGATTCGACTCGGAGATTTTGCGCAGGAACCATTTCGCCAGGCGGCGAATACGGCCGTGTTGCACGCTGCCTTTAACGAGTTAGCAGGCGTGGGCCGATGGCTTCCGAGACAAAGCCTGGGAGGATTCCCCATCCGGTTTCCGCACCCGGACAATCCGGGAGACACGGGATGGCATGTGGACGCGAGTTTTCCGCCGGATCCGCCGGTTGATGCGTCCGGGTCATATTTCGATTGGCGCATCAATCTGAGATCAAAAGGACGAGCGTTGCTGATGCTGTTTCTGTTCTCGGATGTCGGCGACGATGACGCGCCGACACGCATTCGGCTGGGATCGCATCTGCGGGTTCCTCAGTTACTGGCTCCAGGCGGAGAAGACGGCCTGTCGATGATGGAACTGTCAAACGCAGCCGCGCGTGCAACCGAGGGGATGCCGGAGGCGAACGCAACGGGAACTGCAGGAACAGTGTTTTTGTGCCATCCATTCCTGGTGCACGCTGCACAGTCTCATCGTGGTGTGACTCCGCGTTTTCTGGCGCAGCCACCACTCTATCCGCGGTTGCCATTCGAACTCACAAGGAGCGATGGCGACTATTCGCTCGTTGAGAGGGCAATCCGCCTGGGACTCACCCACGGATGGTTTGTATGAACTGCCCCTTGCAACCTGTGCTTACGCCGACTCCTCGCAACAGCAATGAGGCTGAGCGCTCACTGATGTGCGGCACTTTTGTCAGTGCGATCCGCGCCAGCGCTGACTATGTTCGCGAAGATACGGTACGAGCCGGGGACCGCTTCCATCATCTGCCGGTAGAGCGCGTAGGCGACGTAGATATACGTCCCTTTTCCGTAATGGGCGTAGAGCAGGCCGCCTTTCTGCGGGTCCTGGCCCGGGTCCTGGGTCTCGGTGAGCGCCGTGTAGTGCGGGTCCCATGACTGCATGAAGGAGTGCCCGCGCTCCTCGACCCAACCGTCGAAATCGGCTTCGGTGATCTTGTTCGGGAAGTTCATCAGCGGGTGATTTGCGTCGAGGATGGTCACCTTCGATTTTTCATCGACCACTTTTTCCGGTGAGCGGCCCAGAGTGTAGGGATAAGGACCATAGTTGTGGTCGTACTCATAGGAATTGTATTCGACAGCTACTGTGCCACCGTTCCTGACGTATTCGAGCAGGCGCTGTGTGGCGGCGGCAAGCGCCGGCCGCGCCGCATAGGTGCGGATGCCGAGCACAATCGTGTTGTACTGGCTCAGATCGCCATGCAGGATTTCGTCATCCGTGAGCAGGTGCGGGTGGAGGCCGATCTGTTCGAGGGCCTGCGGGACGTCGTCGCCAGTGCCCATGATGTAGCCGATCTTCAGGCCGGGCGCGACCTTTACGTCTATTCCGCGGGCACGATAGGTAGCCGGATGGTAATAGTAGTAGGGCCGAACGCCGGGATAGCCAACCTGTCTGCACGCCTTCGCTGAACTCGAAGTTGCCACTACGCGCGACCGCTTTGATGGTGTAGGTGGCATCGGCGCTCAACGATGACGGATGCACGGTAAATGTAACCGTGTCGGGATCATTTGCGGGCAAGTGGAATTTTGCCGTTGCCGGATCGGCGGTCCAGCCATCGGGCAGCTCCAGACGCAGGTCACCATCGGCCGCGCCCTGCTGTTCATTGTTGAGGGTAACGGTTATCGGAAAGGACTTTTCTCCGAGCGGCACTACACCGGCGCCGGTGCCGATGTTGACGGAGATCTGTGGCAGGACGACGAGCGGCTGGTAGACTGCGCCCGGTCCATGCTCCCAATGGACGGTCTGCACGACCTGGCCGATGCGGATGGGAACGCCGTCGTAGTCGAACTCGGCCCAGCCTTCGACCGGATAGGGCGCGAAGGGACGGTTCAGCCAGCGTTTGTCATCGATGTTGTAGTACGGCTGCTCGATGTCAGGACGGCTGAAGTAGGGACGCGTGGGAGCCGCCTTGCTGGGTATTTCGAGTTTGAAGAGGATGTCAGTCTCGGACGTGCTGGAAGCCGCTGCGCCACCCGTGCGCTCGGCGGACCAATGCTCTGCTTCAGGCGTGACGAGCCAGGTTTTCGCGAGCTTGAGTTTGCCGCCGGGTGTCCAGGGCTCTGCGCTGGTGACGTGCAGGCGCACATTGAAATCCATCCCGGGCGTGGCATGAAGGAATGTCATCGCGGCAGAAGTGCCGGAAAATGGGCTGCGGTCGGATTGCAGAGTGGGCGTGACGAGCGCGGCGACCTGCAGGCCGAGCGCTTCGGTGAGCGCGGTGTTGAACTGAGCGAGCTTGATATTGAGCTCGTGATTCACGTTCGCCTTATCGTCGGCGCTCAGCGAGCTGGCATTGACGGCGTCGATTAGCTGCTTCATTTTCTGGAAGCCGTCGTGCAGGTCGGGAACGATCTTCGATGGGTCGGACGGGATATAGGCATAGAGCGCCTTCGTGACCTGGCGGTCGACTTCACGCAGGCCGTCTTTCAAAAACTGCGTATCGCCGTGCGCGAGCGTGGCGATGCCGGCGATTGAAACGTCGATGCCGTCGAAGAAGGACGACTCCTGATCTTTGGTTTCAACACGCGAGCCGTAACGATGGTAATCGACACTGAAGGGGCCGGGCAGCGGCGGATTGCCTCCGCCGTTCTGCGATTTCTGCTCGCTCCAGCCTTCGCGCGACATCTGCACATAGGAGCGGCCGAGCACGGGATCAAATGTGCCTTCGGGGATGACGACGTTGGTTGAGGGAACATCGTCCATCCATGTGTTATTGACGTAGTCGCGCAAACGGAGAGGCGAGGATTTGCCGGTGGCGTAGTCAAACATGGTTTTGCGCGGACCGCCACCGCCAATGGAGAAGCCGGGTACGCGCGCGTACATTTTCAACGGCGACCACGGACGCAGGCCTGTCAGCTATTTGATCGGGAAAACGTTTGGATCGCCTGCGGCGTTGAAGACCTCCTGCGCCATTTCACCGGAGACCTGGTGGTGGCCGTGACCGTCGGTGACATTGCCGGTGAAGACAGATGTGATGACGAGAGGGCGATTCAGACGCACCGCGCGGACTGCGTCATAGAGAACACGGTCGTGGCCCCACTTACCGAATGCTTCGTCGATGGTCTTGGAGAAGCCGTAGTCGGCAACACGCGTCCAGTATTGTTCGGTACCGCTGAATTCATCGGCACGCAGCAGCTCGTTGGTGCGAATGAGGCCGAGTTCGTCGTATTCTTCGCCGGACATGGCGTTCTGTCCGCCTTCGCCACGCGTGAGCGTCAGCATGGCCACGCGTGCTCCGGCTCCGCGCGATTCGAGGGTGAGCATGCCGCCGTCCTCGTCGTCGGGATGGGCGACGATCATCATGATGCTCGCCCAGGTATGGAGCTTGCGCAGCGTTTGCCAGAGGCCATCGGCGCCGCGATCCTCAGGCAGCGTCTGCGCATTGGGTGTGGCGGCGATCTGCGTGGTCCAGGGAACGGTCTGGGCTTGCGCGGTAACGGTCGCAGCGAGCGCGAGGGTGGCGATCAGCTTGAGTCGTCGGCTGGCAGGCTGCATCTAGTTGTCTAGTCTCCAGGAAAGTGTTCAAGCACAGTGTACAATCCACGCACCCGTCAGCGTTTGACGAGCCCAGGGCTATAGCCCTGTCTTGTTGGGTCGACATTCACCGGCATGAAGGCCGGTGCTTCTACCTAAAAACTTTGTCTCGCTAACCCTAAAGCTCTATCCGGGATTTGTAAGGCTCTGCCTGTTGCTTGTTAGATGATGATCGAAGCATGGCGTCGCAACTGAAACGACAAGTCGGGCTGGGAAATGCCGTCTCGCTGAACATGATGAACATGATCGGCGTGGGGCCGTTCATTACGCTGCCTCTGGTGGTGGTGGCGATGGGCGGGCCGCAGGCGATGCTGGGATGGCTCCTCGGCGCGCTGATTGCAATCTGTGACGGGCTGGTGTGGGCGGAGCTGGGAGCGGCGATGCCGGAGGCGGGCGGCTCATATGCTTTTCTGCGCGAGATTTATGGACGGAACGGCGCAGGGCGGTGGGCCTCGTTTCTCTACATCTGGCAGCTTGGCTTTACCGCTCCGCTGTCGATTGCATCGGGCTGTATCGGTCTGGCGCAGTATGCGGCCTACTTGTGGCCTTCGCTTGGCAATACGGTTCCGGGCGTGGGGCATCTGCGTTATACGAGTGTGCTGGCAGCAGCGATCTGCCTTCTGATTCTGGCGCTACTCTATCGCAACCTGAGCACGATTACACGCCTTGCGTGGGTGTTATGGGCGGGCGTGCTGCTGACGATCGGATCGGTGATTCTTGCCGGGGTAACGCACTTTCATGCATCGCAGCTGGCCATGCCCGCAGGCGCGTTTCATCTGACTCCGGCGTTTTTCCAAGGGCTGGGCGCGGCCACACTGATCGCGACGTATGACTACTGGGGCTACTACACGGTCTGCTTTCTCGGCGGCGAGGTGCGCGATCCGGGACGAACCATTCCGCGCGCCATTCTGCTGTCGATCGCCATTGTCGCCGCGCTGTATCTGTTGATGAATATCAGCGTGCTCGGCGTAATTCCATGGCAGGAACTGGTGAAAGGCGGCGACGGGCGCTATGCCGTCGTGGCTGTTCTGATGCAGCGAACCTATGGAGTGACAGCCGCCCGGATACTCGCGGCGCTGGTGATGTGGACCGCATTTGCTTCTGTTTTTTCGCTGCTGCTGGCGTATTCGCGCGCGCCGTATGCGGCAGCGGTTGACGGGAACTATTTTCGCTTTTTCGCAAAGCTGCACCCGAAGCATGGATTTCCGAATGTCTCGCTGATTGCGCTCGGAATTGTCGCGGCGGTTTTCTGTTTCTTCGATCTGTCGCATGTGATCGCCGCGCTGGTGGCAATCCGCATTATTCTGCAATACATCCTGCAACAGATCGGCGTGATTCTGTTGCGGGTACGGCGGCCAGAGATGGATCGGCCTTTCCGGTTGTGGCTCTATCCCTTGCCGCCGCTGGTAGCGCTGGCCGGATTTTTGTTCATCGTGTTTTCGCGGCCGGATGCTTCCCGGGAATTTGTTTATGCGGGCGTGATTGCGGTGACGGGAAGCGCCCTGTATTTTGTACGGGCGTTCCGGCGGCGGGAGTGGCCGTTTGCCGGTCAGACTTCGAAGTCGCAAGCCTGAAGGCCGTTACTTCTATTCCCCTCTATGCGAAGTAAATCTGAGTGATACCGAAGGTCGAGAAGGTTACACGCACTTCCGATCCGGCGTTCGCGATGAATTTACCGCACCAGCTTCCGGTGGTGATCCAGTCGCCGGCTTTCAGCCCGGCGGTGCGGCGCTGGCCTTCGTTGGCCAGCCAGGTAACGAGACGTATGAGGTCGGTTCCAGCGGTGTTGGATGCGGTCCCCTCAAAACGGACAGCTCCGTCGATGGTCACAACCACGGATTCTTTGGTGAGGTCAGCACTCCGCCAAGCGGGAAATGCCGGCCCATAGACGAAGCCGCCATTTATCTGCAGATCACCGGTCGACGACA
Organism: Terriglobales bacterium; assembly: GCA_963738095.1. Classification (GTDB taxonomy): domain Bacteria; phylum Acidobacteriota; class Terriglobia; order Terriglobales; family Acidobacteriaceae; genus Alloacidobacterium. The sequence goes on along the minus strand of CAVTVL010000024.1, from coordinate 174,420 downwards.
GACGGTCTACCTTGTCAGGATCAATGAAAGCAGTCTCAAGCAGCTCAATGGCGGGATGGGCTGAGACGATTGCGTCCATCACCTCTTCACGCGAATAAGGCTGCTGGCGGACAGGAAGATCTTTACCGAACCGAAAGGCGATTTCGGCTTCGATTCCGCGATAGCGGCGGCGATACTCGCCAAGCGTCTGGCCGCTTTGCGCGAAACCGCCAAGCAGCGGCATAGGAGCATATGCGGGTGTTGCGTCGGGTGAAGGCGCGCCTATTTTCCATCCACCGATTGGCCCGAGCGCCTGGGCAACGATGTCCTGGAGCGCATAGGCTTCGTCAAGGGTGTGCGGGCGGAACGCTTCCGGCAGGTTTTCGATGGGTTGCGCATCACGCCGCGCCGCGAGCAGCAATTCGGCGGCCTTGCGCATGCGGTCGTTATCCTGGGTTGAAAGCTCCGCGTGATGGATCGTACCCCCTGTAACCATTCACAACTCCTGTACGTCTGATTGTGGAGCAGTTTTATTATGCTCAGAACGCTGAAAGCGCTGCTCTTTCGATCGATGAAGGTTTTTACTGTTTTGACAAAGTGAAATTCCGGCGACCGCAAAGAGCATCCACACGCAACGCTGGAAGCGTAATCTTAAAGTAGAGGAAAGACAGGCACACAGGCAATGCTGATCGGAAAACCCAGCGATATTCCATCTTCTGAAATCACGCCCAAATCCAGCTATCTCAACCGAAGAAAGTTCATCGCCGCGGCCGGCGCCGTGAGCGCGGCAGCCATTGCCGGCAGTCGCATTACGCGCATTCTTGCACCGGAAACCAATGTGCGTGCGGGAACGAAGCTGGATACGATCAAGAGTCCACTGTCGACGACGGGCGAAGACCTGACTCCGTACCAGTACATCACCAACTACAACAACTTCTATGAATTCGGCGTAGAGAAGGGCGATCCTGCAAAAAATGCCGGGAAGATGCAGACGCGCCCGTGGACGGTGACCGTCGAGGGCCTGGTGAAACAGCCCAAGACTTTCGACATTGACACGCTGCTGAAGCTGCGTCCGCAGGAAGAACGTGTCTATCGCACGCGGTGCGTCGAGGCATGGAGCATGGTGATTCCGTGGGTGGGCTATTCGCTTTCCGAGTTCATCAAGCAGTGCGAACCGCTGGGCACAGCGAAGTTTGTGCAGTTCCTTACGCTCGCCGACCGCAAGCAGATGCCCGGACTCAGCCAGTCTTCCATCAACTGGCCATACTCAGAAGGGCTGCGGATGGACGAGGCCATGCATCCGCTTACACTGCTCTGCTTCGGGCTTTACGGAGAGACTTTGCCCAACCAGGACGGCGCGCCTGTGCGCATTGTGGTGCCGTGGAAGTATGGATTCAAATCGGCGAAGTCGATTGTGAAAGTTCGCTTCGTTGCCAAGCAGCCGCACACGGCATGGAACGATCAGGCGTCGAATGAATACGGCTTTTACTCCAATGTGAATCCCAATGTGGACCATCCGCGCTGGAGCCAGAAGACGGAGCGGCGCATTGGCGAGCCGATTTTTAAACAGCGACGGCCAACGCTGATGTTCAACGGGTACGGCGACCAGGTGGCCAGCCTCTATAACGGTATGGACCTTCGCAAATATTACTGATGCCGAATCGCCTGATTGTTTTTCTCAAAGTGCTGCTGCACATTGCCTGCCTTGCGCCGGTTGCGTGGCTGGTGTGGAATTTCTGGCGCGCGAGCACGACCGTTCCCGATGCGCTGGGCCCTGATCCAATTGCCGCTGTCACTTTCTTTACCGGCAAAGGCACGCTGCGGCTGCTGGTAATCTCGCTCGCCATCACACCGGTGCGGCGACTGGTTCCGAAGCTGGCATGGCTCGTCTGCTTTCGCCGCATGCTGGGCCTCTATGCCTTCTTTTATGCCTGCCTGCACCTGCTGACTTACGTCTGGCTGTATTCGAGCTTCAGCTGGGCGGCCATGATTAACGACGTTACGCGGCGACGCTTTATCACTGCCGGATTGACGGCATGGCTGCTGCTGGTTCCGCTGGCGCTGACATCGACAACATGGTCGATCCGCAAGCTGGGCGGCAAACGCTGGCAGGCGCTGCACAGGCTGGTGTATCTGGCAGCCATTGCCGGCGTGGTGCATTACTGGTGGGGCGTGAAATCCGGCGTGCGCACGCCATTTACGATTACCGTGGTGCTTGCGGTGCTGCTGCTGGCGCGGCCTATGTTGACTTACATGTCAAAGATTTCCCGGGCTGCGTCGAAGGTTGAAAAAGTGTCCTCTTAGCGGATGTGCCGGGGCTCGTTTCCTACCCTCCACCCTGCCGCCCAGAATGGGCGCGCCTTTGGCTGCGATTCCTAGAGATTGTGTCCGGCTTGCGCAACTTGGAATGAGGATTGCGGTTTATAAGATTGTCGGGAGCCAGGAAATGGTCCGCGCTGTCTTATCGTCGGGATTCGTTGCTTTGGCTTTGTTATCGGCTGCCGCTGCCGCGCAGTCCAGGCCGTACATTGCTCCGCATGCCAAGGTTTCCAGCAAAACCGGGACGGCGCAAGCGCCACTCACGAAGGAAGAGCGGGCGCTGCAGATCCTCGATCGTTTTACCTTCGGGCCGCGTCCGGGGGATGTGGATGCCGTCACCAAAACCGGATGGGAGACATGGTTTGAGCGGCAGCTGAATCCGGACTCCATTCCTGACAGGGAACTCGACCGGCGGCTGGCGATCTATCCATCGCTGATCATGACGCCGTCGCAGGTGGCGATGAATTTCCCGGACGGCGGCGTGATCCGGCAGATTGCCGCAGGTAAACTGCCGATGCCGCAGGACCCGATGCTGGCGGGAACCTATGAAGTGATGGTTGCGCGGTACAAACGCAGGCAGGAAAAACAGGCGGCGGCGAACGAGCCGACGACAATGCAGGCGAAGGACTCAGCGGCGACCCAGACAAATGCAATACAGGCGCCTCCGCCGATTGACGCAGAGGAGGAACCACAATCCGGACCCACAGCGCAGATGCTGGCCAATCAGATCCTTGGTTATGCAAAGAATCTGCGCATGCAGGCAATCATGCGTTTGCCCGTGGAGCAGCGCATGGTCCTCTGCCGCCGTGTTGCCGATCCGCAGCGCAGCATGCTGATGAATGATTTCAATCCGCGCGAGCGAGAGCTTTTCCAGATGATGGGCGGCGGCCCGGCAGGCATTGGCGTTCCCCAGAATGAGCTGCAGCAGGCTAAGATTCTGCGCGCGATTTTGAGCGAGCGGCAGCTTGAGGAAGTGATGACGGATTTCTGGTTCAATCACTTCAACGTTTTCCTGCACAAGAATCCGATTGAGACGTATTACCTGGCCGATTACGAGCGCAATGCCATTCGCGAGCATGCGCTGGGGAAATTCAAGGATCTACTGCTGGCGACGGCGGAGCATCCTGCGATGCTCGACTATCTCGATAACCGCACCAGCATAGGACCCGATTCGCTGGCAGCGAATCGACGGAAGATGAATCCGAAACAAACCGGCAAACAGGCTGACCGCGGGCTGAACGAGAACTATGGCCGCGAGGTGATGGAGCTGCATACCGTCAGCGTGAACGGCGGTTATACGCAGGCCGATGTCACGAGCCTGGCGAAGATTCTTACCGGATGGACGATCGATCATCCGGAGCTGGGCGGCCCGTTTGTTTTTGACCAGCGCTGGCATGAGCCAGGCACGAAAAAATGGTTCGGGCAAAAAATAAAAGAAAACGGGTTCAATGAAGGCGTGAAGGCGCTGACGTGGCTGGCCGCGCAACCGCAGACGGCTCACTTTATCAGTTACAAACTGGCGCAGCGCTTCGTTGCCGACGATCCCCCGCCTGAGTTGGTTGAGCGCATGGCGCGAACCTATCTGTCATCGGACGGCGATATCAGGCAGGTGCTGCGCGCGATGGTGCGCTCGCCGGAGTTCTGGTCGCGCGCGAACTATCGCAACAAGGTCAAGACGCCGCTCGAATTTGTTGCTTCGGCATTTCGCGCTACAGCTACAAACCCAACGAACCCGGGGGCGGTGGTGGGCACGCTGGCGCGCATGGGCGAACCGCTTTACCAGATGCAGCCGCCGACGGGCTATCCGATGACCGCCGATCACTGGATGAACTCCACAGCACTGGTTGACCGGCTGAATTTTTCGATGCAGCTGGCTACGAGCAGGCTGGGCGGGATGAGGTTCGATGCGCCTCAGCTGCTGGCTGCGGGCATGCTTGCCGGGTCCTCTACGGTTTCTGATTCCCCGCATCCCTTGGCTGTGGCCGAGCCTGCTGCGATGACGCAGAAGCCTGCGCCACCGAATGGGGAGGACGCCGCGCTCGCAATGATGGAGCAGTTGCTGGTCGCGGGAAACGTTTCGGCCAAGACGAACTTAGTGATTCGCGATCAATTGGCGCAGTCGCAGCCACCACAGGATTCGGCGCAGGTTCTGGATACGATGGCGGCGCTGATTCTGGGCTCGCCTGAGTTTCAGATGCGGTGATTGATTGTGGGGGCTGTTGTTCCCTCCATCCTTTGCTGCGCAAAGGATGGGGCACCCTTTTTCGTGCTGCACGATACGAAAAACAGAGTCTTCGCTGCGCTCAGAATGACAGATTCTAAGATATGCGATAGCTGCGCAGGGCGTCGCAGGCGCGTTTCAGGTCGTCGTCGCGCTTGGCGAAGCAGAAGCGCAGGATGTCCTCGCCGCGTCCGCCGGTGAAGAACGCGGAGCCCGCGACTCCAGCCACTCCCGTTTGCGCGAGCAGATTGCGCGCCTTCTCGCGTGCCCTGGCGCCCGGGACTGCGCTGACATCGGCCAGCACATAGTAGGCTCCCTGCGGAATCGAAGGCTTGAATCCCGCATCCTGCAATGCGCTGCAGAGCATGTCGCGCTTGGCCTGATACTCCACTGCCATCTGCGCGTAGAAGCTGTCAGGAAGTTCGACAAGCCCGGCGACGGAGGCATATTGAAACGGTGACGGCGCGCAGACGTAGGTCAAATCATGGAAATAGGCGATCGATCCCAGCCAGCGTTTATCGGCAACAAGATATCCGATGCGCCATCCGGTGATGCTGAAGGTTTTCGACAGTCCGGAGATCGTGATGGTTCGTTCGGCCATGCCCGGCAATGACGCGGGCGAGATGTGCTCGGCTCCGTCGAAGAGGAAGTATTCGTAAATTTCGTCGGTCAGGATGAAGAGATCGTGCTCTTCGGCGAGGGCCGCGATCTTTTCAAATTCTCCGCGGGTGAAGACCTTGCCGCATGGATTCGATGGCGAATTCACGATGATCGCCCGGGTGCGCGGGTTAATGGCTTCCCGCAGCGCGTCGAAGTCGATTTCCCAGGTTTGCATCGCGAGCGGCACGGCCCTGGTCTGGACGCGCAGGCTCAGCAGCGTGTTGAGGTGATAGCCGTAGAAAGGTTCGAAGACCACAACCTCGTCGCCGGGATCGAACAAGGCGAGACACGCGGCATAGAGACCGCCGGTTGCGCCTGAAGTCACGAGCACTTCCGAATCGGGATCGGCCTTGACGCCATTGTAATGCGCGAGTTTTCGCGCGATAGCCTGACGCAGCGGCGCGATTCCATCAAGACGCGTATAAATGTTGTGACCGTCATGAATGGCTTTGATTGCGCTCTCAAGCACAGGCGCAGGGACCTCGGTGTCGCATACACCCTGCGCGAGGTTCACTCCGCCGACACGATCGCACTCTACTGTCATGGAGCGAATTTCCGACTGCATGATGCGCGGAGAAATTTCACTCAGGCGCAGCTTTTCCGTTGCAATTCCCATGCCCTACATTCTAATCACGAACCACGCTGTCGCCACCAGCAACGTCTTCCCTGCTTATCCAAATGCTTAAGTTAGAGTTATTTCTTCAGGAGCAATAAGAATGAATCTGAATCGCCGCCAATTCAGTGTGCTTGCGGGCGCAACCCTTATTTCCCGGGCGTTGCCTGAACTTAACGCTCAGACCGATGATCGCCGCATTGGCTATTGCATCGTTGGCCTTGGCCGCATCTCCATGGACCACTTCATGCCCGCAACAAAAATGTCGAAGCAGTCGAAGGTTACCGGGATCGTCAGCGGGCATCCGGAAAAAGCCCGCAGAATGGCGGCAGAGTATGGCGTTCCGGAGAGCTCGATTTATACCTATGAGAATTGCGATGAGATGAGCAAGAACAAGGCGATTGACGCCGTCTACATTGCGCTGCCCAACAACATGCACGCCGAGTACACCATCCGCGCGGCCAAGGCAGGCAAACATGTGCTTTGCGAGAAGCCCATGTGCACGAGCGTGGCCGATGCCCACTCGATGATCGACGCCTGCAAGCAGGCCAAGGTGAAGCTGCTGATTGCCTATCGCTGCCAGTATGAGCCAACGAACCTGCGCGCGATCTCTCTTATCCGCGACGGCAAACTTGGCACAGTGCAGGCGATTGAAAGCGCAAACGGATTCAACATTCGGGCGGGCGAATGGCGGCTGGACAAGAAGATGGCCGGCGGCGGGCCGCTGCTCGATGTGGGGATTTATTCGCTGAACGCGTGCCGCTATCTCACAGGAGAGGAGCCTGTGGAGGTGAAAGCCTACTCCACCACCATTGACCACGACGGGCGCTTCGATCAGGTAGAGGAGAATACTTCCTGGACGATGAAGTTCCCGTCCGGCATTGTGGCAAGCTGCAACACAAGCTATGGTTCGGACATGAATGGCTTCTACCGCGTTCATGGATCGAAAGGCGTGCTAGACGTGCAGGCTGCTTTTGGTTATGAGGGGCAGTACCTGAAAGCGCAGCTTAATGACAAGACCAAACTCGATGAGCCGAATCCGGCGAAGGACCCGTCACACTTTGTGCGCATGGGCGACTACTTCAGCAACTGCATATTGAAAAACGAAGAGCCCAAGACCAATGGCCAGGAGGGACTGCGTGACATGGAATGGATAAGCCGCATTTATGAGTCGTGCGGACTCAGTTTGTAGCAGCCAGCGAAGTCTGGTATTGATTGATGGCCGCCAACAGCCGCTCACCCATACTCTGCGTTTTTCGCACGAAGACAGCGGCTGTCTCCGGCGGAAACAGCTCGGCCGTTATCTGCTGCCAGATTCCCAGCCAGCGCTCGAAATGCTGCACGCCAATGCGCGGCAGCATCAGATGCGCCAGCATGGGATTGCCTTTATAGCGTCCACTCGCGAGCATGAGCGAAGACCAGAAAGCGCGCATCTTTTCAAGATGCGGTCCCCACTCGCCACCGATTGCCCTGGCGAAGACGGGACCGAGGACTTCATCCTCGCGCACGCGTGTATAAAAACGATCTACCAGCAACGTAATTGAGTCTTCATTGACGATATTCTGCGCAGCTGAATGCATATCTATAAGATACGACTCGAACCGATGCGGATGAAATTTATCATTCAACAAAAACAAAACTATGACTAACGATAGAAAAAAGAAGATGATACGCACCAGTTCTCTGCTGACGTTCACCGCCGTTTTTCTGTTTCTCACCGGCGTCGCATGCGCGCAGAAACAGCGTGAGCATCTTGAGTGGAGCGATGAATTTCATGGCTCCACCTCCCAGTCTGCGCCAGATTCCGCGAACTGGTCGTTTGAGACAGGTGCGAATGGATGGGGAAACGGTGAGCTGCAAGCGTATTGCAGTTATGGATCTTCGCAGTCTCCGTGCGATGCTGCGCACCCGAATGCCTTTACCGGTAAAGACGGTTACCTGCACATAGTTGCGCGCAGCGACGGCCGCGGGCACTACACTTCGGCGCGCCTGGTATCAAAGGGGCTGAAGAGTTTTCAATATGGACGCATCGAGGCGCGAATCAGAATTCCGAAAGGCAACGGCTTCTGGCCGGCCTTCTGGATGCTCGGCGACAATATCAAACAGTCTCCCTGGCCGGCGTGCGGAGAACTGGACATCATGGAGAGCATCGGCAAAAAACCGGGCACTGTTTATGGTTCGATCCATGGCACTGGATTCACGGGCGAGGTGATGGGCCTGCCGTATACTCTGCCGCGGAACCAGGCATTTGGCGACTCGTTTCATACTTTCGGCATGCTGTGGTCACCGAAGAAGATTGAGTATTACGTCGATGCTCCAACCCATGTGTATGCGACGTTCACGCCTTCCAGCCTGCCGAAGGGCGCGGTCTGGCCTTTTGATGATGGTAAGTATTTCTTCATTTTGAACCTTGCTGTCGGCGGTGATTGGCCGGGGCCTCCGGATGCTTCGAGCAAGTTTCCGCAGGAGATGCTTGTGGATTATGTGCGGGTTTATGCGCAGAGTACGCAGTGAAGTAATTCCCCTGCGCTACTTATGGACAGCATAGTGCAGCTTCACCACACCGTCAGAGAATTTTGTCGAAGAGATCAGTTTCAACGGCACTGTGCGACGAGCGGGTGCGATCAATGGAATGCCTTCCCCAATGAACGTGGGGAGGGCGTGAATCATGAATTCGTCAATCTCTCCTTCGTCGAGAAACGATGCAATGATGCCGGCGCCGCCCATCATCCAGATATCTCTTCCCTTTTGTTTCCGCAGACGTTGCGCGAATGTTTTGACCGGTTCGTTCACGAACTCCACTCCCGCAGACGCTGTTGCGGGGATTGCACCGCGGGTGAAGACGTAATTCTTAAGTTTTGTATCGAAGGCTGAGCCAGGCAGGCCCTTCTTTTGAAAATCGAGCGCCACGTCGCACGTCTTTCTGCCCCAGAGAATCGTGTCGATGGATTGATAGAACTCGTTCATGCCGTAGTGCCCTCGGGGCGCCGGACGGTCCAGCCAATCGACAGAACCGTCCGCACGCGCGATGAAGCCATCGGCACTGGTGGCTATGTGAACGATGATTTTTCGCTTGCGCGCCATCGTGGAGCTCTTCATTCCAGGCAATCAATTCAAGGTGATGTCGAGCCTTGTCACCGACATTGGCGGGAAGGTGAAACTCACCGTAGAGCCGCTTGCCGTTGCCTTTGCTGACTTCGGTGTGACTGCATCGGGCCGTTCGAAGGTGTTGTGGGCGTGAATGTCTGACGCCGCAAGCACCCTGGCGGAGACAGAGGCTACATTGCCGCCACGAACGGCAACCTGCGTGTCGAGCGCATCCGCCAGGTGCGGATTCACAACGGTAAGCGTGAGCTGCTTGCCATTCACCGATGCCGAGCCCATCAATCCATTGAGGCTGCGTTCCACGGAACGCTCACCGCCTTGCGGCGGTCCCCAGCGGTCCGGCTTTACCGCATCGGTAAAGGCGATGGACGGAGCGGCGAATTCAGCGCGCACGGCCTTCGCGCCCTGATGCGCTGCGTACATCTCGAAGACGTTGAAATTCGGCGTCACGATGAACTTGTCTTCGTGCGCGATGAAGAGCGAATCGATGCAGTTGATCAGTTGCGCGCAGTTCGCCATGCAGATTTTTTCCGCGTGGCGGTTGAAGATATCGAGCGTGAAAGCGGTAACGATGGCGTCGCGCATGGTGATCTGCTGGCCGAAGATGTGCGTGGGATCGACTTCCGTTCCCGCCCCATACCAGGGGCCGTACTCGTCCACGACCATGCGCGTGTGATGTTCGCGGTCAAAGACGCCCATCGCTGTCCACATATTCTGGATGATCGACTCGGTCGATGTTCCCTGGTAGAAAAGCGAGTACGCATCCTGATCGTTGAACTTCAGCGCTTCCAGCGCATTCGTGTAGTTGTGCACGGACCAGCCCCAGGGCGGACGAATGGGACGGCGGTGCAGAATGTCCTCAAAGAACTGAGTGGTCCAGTCGACGTCATCCTGGTTTGGTCCCGAGGCCACGTAGCGCAGGTCGACGCCATAGTCAGGAACCCATGCAGTGAAGCGGCGGTATTCGTTCGAATACTCTTCGGGCGTGAAATTTCCGCCGCAACCCCAACTCTCGTTGCCGATGCCCCAGTAGCGCACGTTATACGGATCTGCAAAGCCGGACGCGGCGCGTACATCCGCATACGTTGTGCTGTGCGCCGGCGAGTTGCAGTATTCCACCCACTGATCAAATGACAGAGGCGGCAGGGCGCGCAGGTTCGCGGCAATATAAGGCTCGGCGCCACTGAGCTTACAGAACTCGACGTACTCATCGGTGCCAAAAGTGTTCGGCTCGAATTTCTGCACTGCATTGCCCGGCAGCTTCTGCGCTTGCGGATCGTCCACCCAGAAATTTGTGCGGCGCGGGCGCTTATCACGTGGACCGATGCCGTCCTTCCAGTCGTAGCTGTCGGCGAAGCATCCGCCGGGCCAGCGAATGACGGGCGCCTTGATGGCCTTCAGTTTTTCGACCAGTTCTTTGCGAATGCCGTGAATATTGGGGATGCTTGACTTTTCGCCCACCCACACGCCGTCGTAGATTACGCCGCCCAGATGCTCGGTAAAGTGGCCATAAATTTCAGGCGCGATGGTGGCAATGGGCTCGTTGATGAGAACTTCGATGTGGGCATCCGCAGTGGCGGCGAAGGCGCGCGTGCGGAAGAGAAAACAGGCAGAGCCGGCCAGCGCGCCGGTTTTCAGGAATTCGCGTCGTTGCATATATCCCTCAAATGGATGTGGTGAGCGTTCAGGAACTTGTCTGTCAGAGCATGAGAAAACATTTACTCAGGTTTCGTCAATCGAACAGTTTTATTCTTCCTGCAAAGATACGATTTTCAGCGGAGAGGATTTCGAGAGCGCAGAAGAGATTCGCTGAGGGTTCCAGCGGGATTCAGGCCTATCCAGCTTCAGCGTGCTCCACCTGCCAGGCTGGTGTGCCGAGATGAATCATAGTGAAGCGAGTCGAGGTTTGCACGCAGCCGCAAGCGCGCCACACGCTCCCAGGCATCGTTGGCTGCCTGTTTGCGGCTGCTGTAGATGCGCGGCCTGCCGTCGAAGCGAATCCGGCAGCGCAGACTTTCGTGTGCCAGCACCTCAAGCAGATTGGGCAAGAAGTGCACATCGCCGTAGTAGCAAAGATCGCGCTCCTCGACACCATCGGCTTCATAGCCGATGGCCGAGGCGGTGACGAGAGATTCGGCTTCCACGGCGGACTCAAACAGGAAGGAGTGGAAGGGCAGCAAAGTGTTTCCATCGGTGCTCGTGCCTTCAGGGAAAAGCACCACCGCCACTCCGGAACGCAGAGCATATTCGATTCCGATGGCGGCTTCGGTCGCGCTTGCCCGGCTTCCGCGTTCGATGAAGATGGTTCCACCGCAGCGTGCAAGCCAGCCGAACAGCGGCCACGAACGCACTTCTGATTTAGCGATGAAAATTCGCGGGCCGGCTGCGGCGTGGAGCAGGACATCGAGATAGCTGAGATGGTTGGAAACAACCAGGCCCTGCACGGGCAGACGGCCTTCGGTAGCGAGTGAGAATGAAAGGCGACGCAGCACTAAAGCGCAAGATTCCTGCAGCCACCTAGCGCGATCCGCAAGAGTCAAACGCCCCCTGGATACGCGCAGCAAGGCAAACCGCAGCAGCAACTGCAGCAGCGTAAGCACAAAGCTGACGAATCGCAGCCGGCTACGGAAAAAGCTCCTTAATGATCTTCGTCCGGTAGAAATCGGTTCCTCGCAGCGGGCGTCAGCTGCTGCAGATCCAGCAGGGTGAGAAAGTCGATCGTGCCAAATTCCCTGTCCCACGCCGGCTCACCGCAAATCCGAGCCCCTAATCCAATATACGTCTTCAGCAGCTTCGGAATCCTGGGAGGATTTCCGGATAAACCGTTGGCGATGGGCAATGCGCAGAACGCGGCAGGTTTGGTACGGAATTCCGGCGCGGCAAGAAAAGGAGACAGCTGCTCATAGATAGCCCACCCCTCCGCCGGATTTTGTGAATTCAGTGAAGAGCAGCCGATAAGATAGCGCAATCCATACGATGTGCAGTAACGGGTAATGCCGCGCCAAAGCAGAGTAAGCACTTCGCTCGAACGATGGTCGCGATCAATAGAAGCGCGGCCCAACTCCAGTACCTGATCCTCCACGCGTTCATAAGGAGTGAAATTGAACTCCTGCGCGCTGTAGAAGCCCCAATGTCTGCGTGCTTCGATCCCCGATTGCATGCGATAGGTGCCGACGACTTCAGTAGAGGAACGGTCTTCGACAATAAGGTGATCGCATACATAGTCAAACTGGTCTTTATCCATGCCCGTGGAGTAGGAGGACATAAGTCCTTCTCCCAGTTCAAGGTTAAAGACCTTGAAGCGCAATCGGCAGGCCGCCTCGCGATCCGCCTCGGATACAGCCAGACGTATCTGATATTTTCCTATCTCGAATGAAATGTGCGGAACAGGCGCAAGCAGCCCGGCGGAGCCTCCCGCAGAAAGATCAAAAAGCCCCATGGGGAAAGAGGATGGAGCGGCTAACTTGCGGGGCCGGATAGCAGGTAGATGGGTGAACACGCCATCATCATGCTATGAGAGCAGTAATACGATTTTACAAATTTGAGAAAAAGTTGCAAATTCCTGGTGAATGTTCCAATGCAAAACATTGCATATAGGGACAAGCCCGGCGGAAAATCCTCTAACTCATAATTATTGAGTTAGACCGGTCATTTTTATCTTGAACCATCATCATAGTTATGAAAGCCTTTAAATGTTGGTTAATTAAATATAGCCAATGTTCCGTTACCCCAGTAACTGAAGCACTTTCATTTATTTGTTAAGGATAAAAAATAATGACGAGAGAACAAATTGTTGCTGCTATAGATGAAGAGATCGGACGACTTGAAAAGGTACGCTCCCTGTTGCAAGGCGCCGGCGGTAGTAAGTTTTTTGCTTCCGGAAGCCTTTCCGGAACTCGCAAGAAGCGCCACCTAAGCGCGGACGCGCGCAAGCGGATTGCCGACGCACAGAAACGCCGCTGGGCAAAACAGAAGAAACAAACCAGCGCAGCTGCCGTAAAATAGCTGAGAAAAATCTCCCCCCTCACACATGATCAAGGTACAACTGCTCCACCCCGATGCCCGTGTGCCCACAGTGAACTATGCAGGCAGCGACCTGGGCTACGATCTTTACGCCATCGAAGATGTCGTTCTCGAGCCCGGAGTGCCTGTGAGAGTACGCACTGGCATCGCGGTGGAAGCACCTGAAAGCTTTGGCTTTGTCCTTGGCGACCGCTCTTCGATGGCGGCTAAAGGGATCACGTATGCGGGAGGCCGGATTGACGCAGGTTATCGAGGGGAGATCCTCGTCTGCCTGGTAAACGTCAACCAGCCTAAGTATTCTCTGCGCGTTGTTCGCGATGCGCAGGGTACGTTGACCCACGCTGAACTGGAGCGGACAGACGCGAGTGTCGCGATTCATAAAGGCGACAAGATCGCACAAATGTCTCCCTTTCAGTCGATGACCGATCTTGAGATCACAGCTGTCGAGGCGCTCACTGAAAGTTCACGCGGGGCAAAGGGTTTCGGGTCCAGCGGCCGATAACATTTAGTGAAACCTGACCACCTGAAAGAGCCAGCCTCGAGTTCATGCAGGATAGCTTAAGCGCGGGGCTTCCCAAGCAGATAAGCCCGCATGCTTCGACGCTGCGGATGAATGCGGAATTCTCCATAACAGAGCTGTCTCAAGATCGTATCGGGGCGCAGATACCAGCTGGCCCACGCCAGCGGAGTATCTCCGTTCATATCCTTCGCGTCAATCACCGAACCCGCATTGATTAAAAGACTTATCGTCTCTACTTCGCCGAAGGCGGCGGCGCGATGGAGTGGAGTCTCACCTTTTGTTCGACAATCCCGCATGAATCCCCCTGTTTCGGCGCCATGTTTCGTAGCAACATTCGGATCGGCTCCGCACGACAAAAGGACTTCGAGCACGCGGTCGTAGACCAAGCGGTCTGTCTTACATAAGGCTGCATGGAGAGGAGTCTCGCCTGTGTCGTCCAGAGGCCGATTCACATCAGCGCCATGTTGCAGAAGAAACTTACAGAGCCGCCAATGTCCTTGAAATGAAGCTCCATTCAGATCGTAGTTCTCACCCAGCGATGCCAGTGACTCTCCATGAGCAAGCAGATAGCGGATGGCACTTACGTCTCCGTAGTAGGCACAATGCCGTATGAGGGAAACGCCGCTATCATCCTGGAAATCTGCTTTGCAGCCTGTCTCCAGAATGTCGAAGACGACTTCTGTGCGTCCGTCCGCGAGTTCACTCATCCATTGGTCCAGTTTCGAGATGTTCATCGAGACGTCCTCCCAAAATGAACCGCGCGATCGGCGGCTTGTGCGGCATCACTTCCTCAAATAAGCATCGCTCCCTTCGATCCAGTCAGCGCGCGGTGGCGCGAATACGTCGAGATCGATGGTGTCTACCAGCGCTTCAGCGCTGTGCTTTACATTGGACGGAATCACCAGCATTTCTCCAGAATGGACGGTTACCACCTCATCGCCATTGAGGGTAAAACGCAGCGCACCTTCAAGAATGTACGTGATCTGTTCATTGGGGTGCCGGTGTTCAGGAACGATGCAGCCCTTGCGTAGAAGCAGACGCGCCAGCATTGCCTGCTCGCCGTGCACGAATTGACGCTCGATCAGCGGGTTTAGATGCTCGATCGGAATCGTAGAGAGGGGTGTGTGCTTCCATCTGGTCTGTGACAAATTCGTTCTCCTTCAAATAAGCCAGCGACCCAATCTTATCCAATCCTCGGATAGTATGGAGCCATTGCCATGGAAACAGGACTGAAGAATCGTGTTGCCCTCGTCGCCGCATCCAGCCAGGGGATCGGCAAAGCTACAGCACTTACCTTCGCAGCCGAGGGCGCGCACCTCGCGCTCTGCGCACGCCAGCAGGGGCCACTCGAAGCTGTTGCACGCGAGGCTTCCAGTAAATTCGGCGTGCAGACTTTTACATCCGCTTTCGATGTGGGCGACGATACTGCCGTGCGCAGCTTTGTTGAGGCAACTCATCAGAAGTTCGGACGTATCGATGTTTGCGTGACCAATGCGGGAGGGCCGCCCGCAAAACCGTTTCTTTCGACGACGATGGACGAATGGGAACGCGCATGGCAGCTCAACCTGCGCAGCATTGTGTCTTTCGCGCAGGCGGTGCTGCCCTACATGCAGAAACAGAAGTGGGGACGCATCGTCACGCTCACCTCTTACACGGTGAAACAGCCGGTGCCGGAGCTGGTGCTTTCCAACTCTATTCGCGCTGGAGTGATGGGGCTGGTGCGGTCGCTTGCCGGGCAGTTCGGACCCGACGGGATTACTGTGAACAACGTTGGTCCGGGCTTTACGTCGACCGGCCGCGCCGTCGAAATTCTGGAAAAACGCGCTGCAACCAAAGGCATTACGGTGGAGCAGGCAGAGAAGGATCTCACTCAGGAAATCGCCATCCGCCGGATGGCCACGCCGGAAGAAGTGGCGGCGGCGATCGTGTGGCTCGCCTCGGAACCGGCCGCTTCTGTCACCGGGCAAACCCTGCTTGTCGATGGGGGTACGTATCGGGGCATTTAGTATAATAAAAAGATTGTGTTTTGTTTTACGCGGGGAAGGAAGTCTTTTTTTGCCTGGATGGTAGCCGGATTGGTGCTGTTCGCGGGTTCGTGCCTGCGAGCCTCCGGCAGCAATGTTCCAGAGCACCCCGAACAATACCGCCTCCGCCTTTATCATCTGCATACAGGTGAACGGATCGACGTAGTCTACCGCGTCGGCGACCGCTACCTGCCGGATGCCGTCTCGCAGCTCGATCGATTCCTGCGCGACCATCGCACGGGCGATGAGAAGGATTACGACTTAAAGGAATTCGACCTGCTGCACGATCTGTTGGCAAGGCTGGGCCATCCCAACGGCGAGATTGATATCGTCTGCGGCTACCGTACACCTTGGAGCAACAATTACCTCCGGGAGCATGGACACGGTGTGGCGCTGCACAGCCAGCACATGGAAGCCAAGGCCATCGACATCCGCATCCCGGGCGTGCCCACTGCCCAGGTTCGCGACGCGGCGCTTGCCATGCAACGCGGCGGAGTCGGGTATTATGCCTCTTCTGATTTTGTGCACGTCGATGTAGGGCGCGTTCGCCGCTGGTAATCGCTAAAATCTCTTTTCGTGCTCCTACCTGAAAAGCAGATCCTTCGCTTCACTCAGGATGACAAATCTGTGTGATGGAAACATAACTCATCACAATCGGCTTTTCTAACCAGGATAGGGCTGGCCTTTTGCCAGAACTGCTTCCAGCGTCTTGTCGTATCCATAAATATCGTTGAAGAAATGGATCGAGCCGTCCTCTTCCACAACGGCAGTCACGTACAAAATCAATACCGGTACAGGCGTGGCGAGATTCACCTGCTGGTTATCCGGACCGGACTGCATCGCCGCCTGTACTTTTTCGAGAGTCCATGGGGGCTGGTTGCGCAACAGGTACGCAGCCAGCTCCGCCGGCTTCTCCACGCGCACGCAGCCGTGGCTGAAGTCGCGACGCGATTGCGAGAAGAGCTGCTGGGCCGGCGTGCTGTGCAGATAGACGTTGTACTCGTTCGGGAACATGAGTTTGATCAGCCCGAGCGAGTTGGTTGGTCCCGGCTTCTGCCGGACAGTTAATTTTCCGGCGCGCAGTTGCGCGAGAACATCATCGCTGATGACTCCATCCGTGATGACCTTTCCATCAAAGGTCGTCACTTCAAAGTTCTTCTTGCTGATATAACTCCGGTCACGCACGATGCCGGGGATAATTTCCCCGCGCACAATTCCGGTGGGAACGTTCCAATAGGGTCGAAAGACGATGTAGCGCATGTCTTTGGCAAAGATTGGCGTCTGCGTGCGGAGCGCCTTGCCTACAACGACGTTGCTAGCAAACTCTACCTTTTGATTCGGGCCGTAGGCGCGCACGATAAATTCCGGGATATTGGCAACGACTGGCGGCTGCGGGAACTGCGGCGGAATCCAGCGCCAGCGCTCAAGCGCATCCTGCAGCTGGTTCACTCGGACGGCGAGCGGTATGTTGAGCTGACGGACTGTGTCCTTGTCCAGCTTGCCGGTCACAGACAGCCCGTGGCGGGACTGGAAGGTCTTGACCCCGTCGATGATCGGTCCGGAATAGGTTGTTGCATTTACATCGACAACCGTGTCGGCTCGAAGGTCGCCAAAAAGCTGCAACCGTTGTATGAGCGGGCCGATTCCGGAATAGGTATCTCCGGAAACCACTGTCTTCGCCACATCCGGCACGGCGGGACCATCGCCGTTCGCAGCCAGTTGCAGATAGTGCTGCAGGGCGGCTTCCGTTCGCCGGTAGCCGTTGTAGGCAGGCTCGACTCCGTCGAGAACGCTCTGCATATCGGAAGCATGGGTGACCTTCGTAGTGATGAATTCTGGAAGATCGTATTTCTTCTGCTCGATATCAATGCCGAAGTTGAAGTGCTTCGGATTTACGCGTCCGATGTGCAGGTCGGAGATGTAGCGCATAACGCCTACGGTGAGCGCCGCGTCGAATCGTGCTTCGGTATCTGGATTCGCTGATGCCTTCAGAGAATTGATGCGGTCGGGCCAGCGGGATGCGTCGTAGTCGTCCGAGTTGAGGCCCTTCTGCTGGCTGGCCTCAAGCGCCTGAATCACAGCGAGCGCCTGGGGTGTGGGTTGTCCGTTGCTGAGCCAGACGGGGACAAAATTCGATGCTTCATAGATGTGCTGAAAGTGCAGGCGATAATCAGAGAAATCGGGCCAATGCAGATCAGTTAGTTTTCCGCTGGCGGCTATCTCATGCAGCTGAGCCGTGACGGCGGCGAGATCGGCCGGGGAAGAAGTTTGCTGTGGCTGCTGAGGCGGCGATGTTGTCTGGGAGCTGCACCCATTTGTAAAACACCAGCCAGACAGCACCAGGAGGCAAAGAAGAGTCCGACGTGCGGAAACTCGCATGGCTCATTAGACCATTGAGGAAGAAGAAACACTGGTAAAAATTTCTGGAGATTCAGCTTGCGAACTGCCTGCCTCGGCTTCGCCCGGGATAACCCATTTCTGAAGTCAATCGACATAGGTAGGCGATCACTCGCGTTCCCTGTCACACCACCGTGCGTACGGGTCCGTACACGGCGGTTCGGTAGGATTAAGCGCCGGGTGTGCAGCGTAAGTAAGGAAGTCCCAAGCGATCGAAGTAAGCGGCGGGCATGGCATACGAGAGAGCTTCTGTACGGCTAAGCCGCCAGGGGCCCCATTGATGCCCTGCCGTACGGGCCGCAAGATCATGAGTTAGACCGAGCTGCCGCAATCGAGCGTATCGTGTCTTCCCTGTCCGCCATTGTTTACAGGCAGCAGAGCGTATACGACGCCGGATCCACTTATTGAAACGGTCCAGCACGGTCGGGGTTTGGCAGAAGCCGAAGTAGCCTTGCCAACCCTGAAGGTAGCGGCCTAGCTCGCGAACCATGGTCTCGATGCTGATACCACGAGTTCGACGAGTAAGGATTCGGACTCGAGCCTCGAACCGGGACTTTGCTTTGGGCGCGATTCTGCGCTTCGGCTGCCTCCCGTTTGTAAAGCTGAACCCGAG
Organism: Terriglobales bacterium; assembly: GCA_963738095.1. Classification (GTDB taxonomy): domain Bacteria; phylum Acidobacteriota; class Terriglobia; order Terriglobales; family Acidobacteriaceae; genus Alloacidobacterium. The sequence continues at coordinate 155,946 of CAVTVL010000024.1, read as the reverse complement.
GAACTTCCGCTCCCACGGTCGTGCCACAGCACTTTTCTCCCGGTTCACCTTCAGCTTGAGCTTACCTTCAAGGAGTCTTGTGAGCCCTCCCATCAGGCGTTGGCCTGCTCGACGGCTGCGGACATAGATGTTGCAATCGTCCGCATACCGAGCGAACCGATGCCCTCTTCGCTCCAACTCACGGTCGAGTTGATCGAGAACAAGATTCGATAGTAGCGGCGAAAGAGGACCACCTTGCGGCGTCCCTTCATCCGTCGGTCCTACGAGTCCGTTCTCCAACACACCCGCCTTGAGCCAGCTCCGAATCAGTCGCAGGAGGCGCTTATCGTGCACGCGCTTTGCGATCTGCCCCATCAGTCGGTCGTGGTTAACTCGGTCGAAGAACTTTTCCAGATCGAGGTCGACCACCCAGCGGTACCCCGCAGCAATGTGCTGCTGGGCACGCGCCACTGCTTGATGTGCCGAGCGTCCGGGACGGAACCCATAGCTCGATTCAGAGAAGGTGTTATCCCAACTGTTTTGCAGAACCTGCATCACTGCCTGCTGGATCATTCGATCCAACACCGTAGGAACGCCAAGTTTTCGCACCCCTCCGTCCAGCTTCGGGATTTCCCCCCGACGTACCGGTTGCGGTTGATAGGTCCCACTCAACAGTTGTTCCCGGATTTCTAACCAGTGCTGCTTCAGGTAGCCCGTAAGGTCATCAACCGTCATTCCATCGATGCCCGGGCTGCCTCCGTTTCTCTTCACACGTTTGAGTGCCTGCCAGAGGTTTTCTCGCTGGCAGATTCTCTCCATCCACTGCTCATCCGATGCCAGGCTTTCTGCACTGCACTCCGTCACCGATGCTTCGGTCCCTTCAGAGGACTGACTTCGAGCTTCACTCGTCGTCGCTCCCTCGAAGGCCAGCTGTAGCTGGTTATTCTGCCGCTTTGCACCTTTGAGTCGTGCCACGTACTTGCCTCTCCTATCGTTCAGGCCTTCGTCCGATGTACCGGACTACTATGCCCTATGCTGACTTCTGCTGCACGTTCAAGAAGAATCGCTTCTTCTCCAGTCGTGTTCCCACGACATGCAGCAGACCTCCCGTGGTAAGTTCGACCGCCTTCAAGCGCACCACCGCCGGATTTACCGACACTCGCCTTGATGGATATGGGCTTTGCTGCTCATTGCCAACTCGCCCGCGAGTGCAGGCCTCCTATCCGATTCTTGTCCATCGGCACACGCCTTTGCTCCACGCTTCCTTCAGACCCCGCCTCGCGACGACGCCCTTGCGCTTCGCTAATCCTTCACCTCCATCAGGTTGGATAAGGGACTTGCACCCTCAAACTGTCGAACATGCACGGCACACAATGAAAAAATGGGCATCCATTTCTGGATGCCCGTAGGTTTTGTTGCCGGATGAAGCGTTTATGGCATGTAGTAGCGGAACGACGTCTCGAAGAGATTGTCGTTGCCCTTGGGAACACCACCGACACCAGACCAGCCATAGCGTTCAAAGTAGCTGTACTGCAGGCCCTGACGGACACGGCCTTTCGGCCCCTTGTAGAAGTCGTACCAGTAACCGAGCGTGAACTCCTGAACATCCTTCGTTGGGCTGCCGCAGTTGGCAGGAGCGGTTGGCTGATAGCCGACTTGCGGTGAGGTCCCCGGCGCCAGTTCGATGCCGCAACCGGAGTCCTTGATGAACGGTGAGCCGTAGCCGTCTGTTCCTGTTCCCGCTGCGAAGTAACGACGGCCGACGTAGTCGCCACCGTAGTTGAAGTACAAATCCATACGGGGAGACGCGTGGAAGACGGCCGTGCTCAGAGCTGAGAACGCATGCAGCGGAGCAATCTGCCCATCCGGACGGAGAGTGACATCCGGCAGTCCTGAGGAACCGTAGCGTCCGACGCCGTCGCCCCACAATCCGCTGACACCTAGATCGAAATACTTCGTTGCGGGGATGTAGAAGCTGCCGCCGATGCCGCCGCCAACAGTGCTGTCGTTGAAAGCGCCGGTTCCGGTTGGAAGAGTGGTGGAAGTTGCATTCGGATAGACGCGGTTGCGGAAGAACCGTGCGACGCCGAAGAGTTCATAATGCCCGAAACCCGGTTTCTCGTACACGACCTTGGCGAGCAAATCCGGGGCCAGGTTGAAGGAGTAGGTAGCGAGGGGCGCAGTCGCACCACCTGTCGGGGATGTGCCACCGGCGCCGTTGTACAAACCGCCTCCGGTTCCAGTGGAACCGATCAGATAGTTGGTGGGGCAGGCCCCTCCAGTGGTTGCCTGGCAACTTGGCGTCTCGGTCTGCGGATTTTCTACCGAGAAACCAGCCCACAGTTGCTTATTCATGAAGGTCTTCACGACGCGGGCACCGTATTGACGCTCCCACACAAAGCCTACGTTGTACTGTGAGTCGATCGTCTGCGGCAGCAGTTCGGTACGGTTGACGATGCCAGTCTTTTTCTGAGTAGCCAGACTCCACTGCTGACCGGCAGTGAAGATCCAGCCGCTCTGCGATTCCGCCTGGGCCCAGAGCTGACGCTGGCGGAGCACATAGCTGTTGCTCTCATTATTGTTCGAGGTAACGCCCGTGCCGAGCCAGTCCATTTCGTAGTAGCCGCGGATGGTCCAGTCGGTCAACTTTCCTTCAGCCATCAATGCCAGACGCGACTGACGGCCGGTGCCGAAGAACTCGCTCATGGCAGCGTTGTCCGCGCCTTCATACGGGATTGAATTGAAAGGTGTATTGATGTCGGAGCCGGTGGCACGATTGCGATAGACAGTTTCAGCTGCTATGAAGCTTCCGGTGGGCGAGAGCGTAATTCCCTTGAAATGAATCGCGTCAGGACTTTCAATCTGCTTCTTTACCTGCGCCTGCTGGTCCTGCACCGTGGTCACAATCGACTGGCTGTTGGTCTTGAGATCAGCGACCGAACTTTGCAGGCTGGTGACTGCCTGAGTGTTATCGGTGACAGCCGCCTGTTGCGATTGAGCTGCCTGTTGCGCCAGTTGAGCTGCTGCCTGTGCCTGCGCCGCAGCCTGTTGCGCCTGCTGCAGCTGAGCATCGCGATCAGAAAGCTGTTGCTTCAACGACTGGATCTGGGAATTCATTTCCTCGCGAAGCGATTCAATCTGCGACTCCACCGAAGGCTTGGCCGGCGCGGACTTTTTCGCCGTATGTGCCTTCTTTGTGGCAGCGGTTTGCGCATGGCCGGCAACCAGTGCCGATGCCAGCACAAGACCCGCCAGCGCTTTCAGATTCGTGTTCATTTGACCTCTCTTTAACACCGGGTTCCTCTATCTGTTCAAAACTAAGGGTTTAACCATCGGATCGCGCACCACACTCTTCGTATGGCCGGACACACGTATCGCGTTGCTTTCGCAAAACAATCTGCGCATACTCGACGTTGGGGTGTGACTGATCCTGCTCTAGCTTCCCAAGCCATTGTTAAATTCAGGCGAATTTCCCGTGAATAACCCGCGAAAACCCGGGGTGCGCGAGGATGGGGAAAACAGGGCGCAGGCGCATCGTATTTTGACCTAAACAACGTGCGCACAGAGGTTTGCATCACACACTAGACTGCTCCTCAGACGCCAGCATGCTGCGATGCCCGAAGGGCGGATGAGGCTAAGTGCCTGACTCATGAGCCAAAACCAGACCCAAAGCCTGCAGAATGCATGGGGCGATCGTATACGTGCGCTGAAAAATGTCCCGCCCGTCCTGAAGATTCTCTGGGAATCGGGGCCGCAGGTGGTGGCATGGGGGCTGATTCTTCGCGTCTTTGTTGCGTTCATGCCGTGGGCAATCGCAAAAGTAGCGGCATGGATCATCAACGGCGTTGAGCAAGTCTTGCGGCACCAGAGCGTACCAGCACATTTCTGGTGGATCGTCGGTCTCGAAGTTGGGCTCGCGGTCCTGACCGGGCTCCTGACCCGAACGATTGATTACTTCGACTCCCTGCTTGCCGACCGCTATACCCACCATGTCAGCATCCAGGTCATGCGCCAGGCGGCGCAGCTCGATCTGACGACATACGAAGACCCCGTCTACTATGACAGGCTGGAACGGGCTCGGGTACAGGCGACGGACCGGCTGGTGCTCATTCAACAGATGGGGCGGCTCTACCAGCAGATCATCACGACCCTGATTTTTACCGGAACACTGCTTTACTACTCGCCCTGGTTAATGGTGCTGCTTGCGCTCGGCGTCATCCCGTCATTTCTGGGCGAGACGCACTTTGCCTTTCTGGGATATGCAAAGAACTTCCGCCAGACACCGGCAAAACGGCAGATGGATTATCTGCGCCAGGTGGGCGGAAGCAAAGAGGCTGCAAAAGAGCTGAAGCTCTTTAACCTGAGTGAGTATCTGACGAACCGCTTTGCCGGACTTTCAGAACAAATCTACAAAGAGAATGTAGCGCTCTCGCGCAAGAAGCTCATCGGCGGCGGGCTGCTCGGCATCCTCGGCACTCTCGGGTATTACGGTTCATACGCTTACGTCATCTGGCGTGCCGTGCACGGCTACTACAACATCGGAACGTTTTACTTCATTACCAATGCCATCGTGCAGGCCAGCTCGAACATCGCAACAGGTTTTCTCAACCGCATCCGGCATCGCGGATCAGGCACTGTTCCTGACCGATCTGATTGCGTTCTTCGAGATGAAGCCGATGGTGCAGACGAAGCCGAATGCGCTTCTCGCGCCCCGGCCCATCCGGCGCGGATTTGAATTTCGCAATGTTTCGTTTGCTTACCCGGGCACCGAGCGAAAGGTGCTGAAGAATTTCAACTTCTCGCTGCATCCGGGAGAGCGCATTGCCCTGATTGGCGAGAACGGGCAAGGCAAGACCACTGTCGTCAAGCTCATTACACGCCTATACGATCCGACCGAGGGAGAGATTCTCCTCGACGGGGTGGACCTGCGCGAGTTTTCGCTCGAAGACCTCCACAAAGAGATCGGCGTGATCTTTCAGGACTTCATGCGCTATGAGATGACGGCCCGCGAAAACATTTCCATCGGTCGCGTCGAGCTTCCGCACACGGAAGCGGATATCGAGAACGCCGCGCAAAAAAGCCTGGCGGCGGGCGTGGTGGCCAAGCTGCAGCATGGTTATGACCAGGTATTAGGACGACGGTTTGAAGGCGGAGTCGATCTCTCTGGCGGAGAGTGGCAAAAGATTGCGTTGGCGCGCGCTTACCTGCGCGATGCGCAGCTGCTGATTCTGGACGAGCCAACGGCGGCGCTCGATGCCAAGAGCGAGCTAGAGGTCTTTCAACGCTTCGCGGAGCTGACGGAGGGAAAGATGGCACTGCTCATCTCTCATCGCTTCTCAACCGTGCGCATGGCAGACCGCATCGTAGTGCTGGAGGGTGGAAGACTGGTCGAAGAGGGCAATCACCAGCAACTCATCGCATTGAGTGGACGCTACGCGGAGATGTTCGAGATGCAGGCAGCAAGTTACCGGTAAGAGAAATGAAGATTGATGACGGATCAAGCACCCATGGACGTGCAGCAAGCGGAAAATGAGCCGCAAATTCCCGCAGAACAACTGCGCGTAGCGGCGCATGCAGCCGTGTCTGGCTGGCACGTGATGCATCGGCCTAAAGGAAAAGCCGGTTTTGCGCGTCGCGTGGAAGCAGCCCGCGATGCGCTCGATATCCTTACTGCCGAATTACAAGGCGTGGAGATCAACCGGGATGCCGGCCCCGATCCATTACTTGAGATACGCGAAAATCCACGGCTGCTGCGAGCGGTTGTCCTGGAGGCGTTTTCTATCCGGCGCAAGGTAGAGCAACTGCCCCGCGTGGTGCTGTCAGGGCAGGAGGAAGAAACGCGCGCTTCCGTCCTGTCTTCGGCTTACCTCGACGCCGCGGACTCTACATGGTCGGCAGATGCATTTCGCAGTTTCATTGACGAAGCACAGAAGACCGACGCTCTGGAGTTGAGAGAGTTGTGGGTCGTGCCCACCATGCTCAAGTTTCTGCTGCTGGAGTGGATTCTGACCCAGGCGAGCGCGCGTCTGCATGCGCCTGCATCGACTGCGGCAGGTTCCGCGGAAGTGTTGCGCACTCGCATCAAGAGCGTGCGCGATATCGGATATGCGGCGTGGGCTTCGCTGATTGAAGAGATGGTGGCATTTGAAGCCATCCTGCAACAGGACCCGGCGCAAGCTTATTCGCGAATGGACTTTGAAAGTCGCGAACAATATCGTAAACGGGTTGCGGAGATCGCCCTCTATGCCGAGGGCTCAGAATCGCAGGTCGCCGCTGCTGCCCTAAGCATGGCGCAGGATGCGGTACAACAACAGTTCGCAAGCGAGCGGTTGCGCATGCGCCATATGCACATCGGCTACTACCTGATGGACAAGGGCTTTGCCGATCTGATCCGACGCGTCGGGTACCGCCCTCGACTCATCGATCGTCTGCGCATTGGCATACAACGCAACGCAGATGACTTCTATATTGGCTCCATTGAAATTCTCACCGTATTGCTGATCGCGGTGATTCTTTTGCCACTCATTCCGAATTACGCAATCTTCGGCGGGCTGACGGTGGCTTTTCTCTTCATGCTGCTGCCGGTAACGCAGGGGGCGGCTGACCTGGTGAGCAATACGGTCACCTCCCTGTTCAAAGCGCGCTCGCTGCCAAAGCTCGATTTCAGCGGCCACATTCCAGAGGACTATACGACGCTGGTGGTTGTGCCCACGCTACTGATCAATGAAAAGCAGACGCGAGGGCTGGTGCAGGAATTGGAAGTCCGCTTTCTTGCCAATCCCGATCCGAATCTTCATTTTGTACTGCTGACCGATCTACCTGACTCGATTACACGTCCGCGCGAGAACGATACCGATCCGCTTGTCGATCTTGCAATTCAGCTCATCAACGATTTAAATGCGCGCTACACCTCTCCGAAGAATGGGACGTTCTTTCTCCTGCATCGGCATCGCCTCTTCAATGCGCGCCAGGGCGTGTGGATGGGATGGGAGCGGAAGCGCGGTAAACTGCTCGACCTGAACAAATTGCTGGTGGGGGCATTTGACGCGTTTCCGGTGAAGGCGGGAAATCTGGAGGTGCTGAAGAAGGTCCGTTACATCATTACTCTCGACTCCGATACGCAACTACCCCGTGGCTCGGCCAACGCGATGGTCGGCGCTATGGCGCATCCCCTGAATCAGGCGGTTATCGACCCGGAAAAGCGCATCGTTACGGATGGATACGGTATCCTGCAGCCGCGCGTCGGCGTCAGCGTGCATTCGGCATCGCAATCCAGACTGGCCTCAATCTACTCCGGGCAAACCGGCTTCGATATCTACACGCGCGCCATTTCGGATACATACCAGGATCTCTACGGCGAAGGCATTTTCACCGGCAAGGGAATCTACGAGGCCGCGACGCTGCATGCAGTGCTTGACCGGCGCTTTCCGCGTAATTCCCTGTTGAGCCACGACCTGATTGAAGGCGCTTACGCGCGCGCAGGACTGGCGACGGATATCGAGGTGATCGACGATTATCCTTCGCACTACTCCGCATACACGCGCCGCAAGCACCGCTGGGTACGCGGCGACTGGCAGATCGTGCAGTGGCTCTTGTCACGTGTGCCGGATGAGTCGGGTCAGTATGTTCGCAATCCCATCTCGACAATCTCGCGCTGGAAGATCTTCGACAACCTGCGCCGTTCCCTGGTCGAACCGCTGACGATGATTCTTCTCGTCGCCGGCTGGCTGGGGCTTCCGGGAGGTCCGCTCTACTGGACCATCACCACATTGCTGCTGATGTTTCTGCCAACGTTTGTGCAATTGCTTTTCACGATGGGACGAGCGCTTGCCAGCGAACAGCAGGGCGCGACACGCGAAGCCTTTACCGGCTTTCTGCAAGGCGCTTTCATTACCCTGCTCAACCTGATTTTTTTGCCTCATCAGACGATGCTTGCCATCGATGCGATCGTACGATCGCTGGTGCGGCGCTTTATTACCGGCCAACGGCTTCTGGAGTGGGAGACGGCGGCGGAAGCCGAAAGCCTTTCGCGTCGCGTCACGCCGGTTGACCGCTATCTTGCCATCATTCCCGTTGGAACGATCGTACTGGCTGTCGTTATCCTCGCATTCTCGCCCAAGGCACTGGCGGTCGCCGCTCCGGTGCTGTTGCTCTGGGGATTTTCCGGCAGCATAACCCTGTGGCTCAACCATGCTCCGAGCGAGCATCAGCAAAAGCTTTCCGCAGATGAGCATACTTTCCTGCGCCAGCACGCGGCGCGCATCTGGCGCTACTTTTATGAATTCGGCGGAGAGGCCCATAACTACCTCATTCCCGACAATGTGGAAGAGAAAGGATTGTTTGAGGCGGCTCGCGTGTCGCCGACAAACCTGGGGCTGCTGCTGAATGCGCGTCAGGCTGCATGCGAGTTCGGCTTCCTTACGGTTCCGGAATTTGCCGAGCTTTCGCAGGCGAGCTTTGCGACGATAGCGCGCCTGGAGAAATCGCACGGGCATCTTTACAACTGGTATAACACGCAGACGCTGGAGCCGTTAAGGCCCATCACAGTTTCATCGGTGGACAGCGGCAACCTGGCAGCGTCACTCTACACCCTGCGCATGGGCGCAGTGTTTCTGCTACGCGAGCCTCTCATCTCGGAGAGGCAATTCGCGGGATTCTGGACCTATTGGCAACTGTTGAAGTTACATATTCCGGAGTTCGCGCGAAAGGGAGCGTTTGCGCTGCCCGCCGCAGATGCAGGCTTCGATGCATGGGCTGCGTGGCTGGTGGAACATGAGAGTTCCCTGCTGGCTGAATTCGGCACGCACGAAGGCGAAGCAGGCTGGTGGGTTGCAGAAGTGCGGAAGCGTGCGTCTTCACTGGCCACCATACTGCGCGAATATATGCCGTGGCTGCTGCCCGAATTCAAGCCCCTGCGCGCGATTGCGCAGCTTGGTCTTCGCGAAGAGACGATCTTTCCGCCTCTCAGTACTGCGGCGGAGTTTGCCAACCAGCTCGATTCCCGCCTGTCGCGCGCGTGGGCCACGGGAGACGACGATGCGAATGTCTTTCTCGGCGAACAGCTCCGCTCTCTGCTGCCGCGGGCGAAGGAACAGCTGCGCAAGTTGAAACAAAGCCTGCGCGGAGTTTCCGACGAAGCCTACCGGCTGGCGGATGAGATGGACTTCACATTCCTTCTGCAAAAGGGCCGCATGCTGCTCTCCATCGGCTACGAGGTCGAATCGAAAAAGGTCCACTCCGCCTGCTATGACCTGCTGGCTTCAGAGGCTCGCATCGCAACCTTTGTGGCGATTGCGAAGGGCGACGTTCCGCAGCAGGTCTGGTTCAAGATGGGGCGCACACATACGATGGCCTACGGACGGTCCGTGCTGATCTCATGGACCGGCACGATGTTTGAATACCTGATGCCGTCGCTGTGGATGCAGAGCTACCCGGATACCCTGGTTTCACGCACGCTGGCGGCCGCGGTACAGATACAGCGAGCATTCGGGCGAGAGCACCGCATTCCGTGGGGCATCTCGGAGTGCGGCTATGCGCAGAAGACCTCCGAAGGCCACTATCACTACCAGGCCTTCGGCATTCCGCAGATCGCTCTGAAGTGGGACGCAACCGCCGGCCCGGTCGTCTCGCCCTACTCTACGCTCCTGGGGCTTGGCGTTGACTCCGCTGAGGCGTTACGCAACCTGCGGAAGATGGCGGCCTACGGATGGGTAGGCGCGTATGGCTTCTATGAGGCCGCGGACTACTCGCAGTCGACGCGCGAACCACAGATTGTGCGCGAATGGATGGCGCATCACCAGGGCATGTCGCTGCTGGCGATTCTGAACCTGCTCGACGAGGACAAGGTGAAGCAGTGGTTCCATGCCAATCCGGAGCTGCAGGCGACCGAGCTGCTGCTGCACGAGAAGCCGGTGAGCGAGGCGACGCTGCGGGCCGAATATAAACAATTCATGCCGCGCCGGGTAAAGGTGACTTCACTCAAAAAAGCCAGCTAGCCTCCTCTCATTTTTTGAAAACGCTACGGGATCACTTTCTCTCCTCAACAGAAAACGGCGGCAACCTGAAGGCTGCCGCCGTTTTCTGTTCTCTGTTTCCATTATTTCATCTTTTAACGCAATCCCAGGCTACTTATCGTCGCAACAAATAATCATTCTTCAGCTGAGAAGTTCTCTGACGCCCTCGATCATGGCTTCCGGGCTGAAGTCGCTGTGGATAATTTCGTCCGGACAATCGCTTTCACGGGAAACCCTGTAGTTACAAATAAACGCTACTTTCTGCTGCGGATCTTTACGCTTGACGTCTTCACAGAGCTTTTCTGCAGCGGGGATCCGTCCGTCACCCTCGACATCGACCAGCACCAGGTCGAAATGCGATTTCGAATAGAGTTCTTCGGCTTCCTGTATGGAGAGTGTCGATACGACGCGGTATCCCTGCAAGCCAAGAATACGGTCACGCAATTCACAAATGAGTTCTCGGCCGCAAATGTGAAGAATAGCCAGAGGCCCGGTTGTCACGTTGTGAGCATAACAGAGCGGAATGTGCCCACACTACAAAGTATTTTGCCGTGGATGATGCGCGATAAACGCATTCGTCGATCCTAATATTCTTCAGTTGAATGCGGAGTTTTGTCTTCTCAAATCTGAAATGGATGCGTTACTTGACTGAATCTGAATGTGCAGCCAGTTCACCGGGCATGCCGACAGCCGGCACGAGCATGTCTTCCTTGCGCATGACCAGGTTTGTTGCATTCAGGCTGGCGAGTTCGAAGCCGTGGCCGTGCGTGATGGCGTCCGTAGGGCAGGCTTCAACACAGTAACCGCAAAAGATACAGCGGTTGTAATCGATGTTATAGACCTTTGCATAGCGCTCGGAACTGGAGATACGTTTTTCTGCAGTATTCTCTGCCGCTTCGATGTAGATGCAATTCGACGGGCAGGCTGCCGCGCACAGGAAACAGGCGACGCATTTTTCCAGGCCGTTCTCATCGCGCTGCAGGACGTGTGCGCCGCGGAAACGCTCCTGGAGGACGGCGCCGCGCGTGGGGCCCGGGCCGTCAGGATAGTTCTCTACCTCCGTCGGCTGGAACATCTCCCTGAACGTGATGCTCATTCCCTTGCTGATGGCCGCGATGTTGCGCACGATGGACATATTCCTAGTATACGAGGACTGGCCGTCCAGGCAAACGCGCCTTCGGCGCCTCTGTATTATTGAGTCGAAGATTTGAGGAGATTCACGATGAGAATTGTTTGCCGTTCTGTCCTTGTTCTCTCGGTTATGACTTTTGCGGGGTTGACGATCCATGCGCAGGCATCGCTCAAAGTACAGAATGGCAGTCAGCAGACCAGCGTCTCGCTAAGTGCTCTGCAGACAATGCCGCACAAGACAGTCAACGTCCACAATCCACACGAGAATGCAGATGAGAGCTATTCCGGAGTGCCTTTGCTTGAATTGCTGAAGCAGGTTGGCGCACCGGTGGGCAAGGACGTTCATGGGAAGGCGCTTTCCGAATACGTGATTGCTACCGGCTCAGATGGATATAAAGCTGTGCTCGCTCTGGCGGAGGTTGAGCCCGACTTTCATCCCGGAGACGTGCTGATAGCGGACACGATGAACGGGAAACCGCTCGATGCGAAGATCGGTCCGTTCCGGCTGGTTGTTACCGATGATAAGCGGCCTGCGCGATCGGTGCGGAATCTGGTTTCGGTGGAATTGAAAGCAGCGGAGTAAACGGCGTTTTCTAAAAACTGAAGACGGGACCAATCTGGTATCCCCAGCTGCCGCGATTGACGAAGTCTTCATGCGATAGCCAGCTGAGGTACGGGGGCTTGCCGATGCCGGGTGGTTGGGAACATTCTGTGCCTTGAACAAGCCAGTTCAGCGGCTCGGGGGTGCCAATTCCCGATGCGTCATAACAGGCGTGGCGGTAGCGCACGATGGTCTGCTCGATTCCGGCGCGGATGGAAAGTTTGCGGGTGAGCTTGTAGTCTCCGGCAAGCATGAAGTTCCAGGCAAAGTGCGTGATGGTTCCTGTCTCGGGAGTGGGGCTGCCTTCTTCCGGGCTGGTCAGGTAGGCGTCATTGAACCTCTCGAATCCGGGACGAATGGAAAGGTTCAGAGCATAGTTCGGGGTGTTGACGCCTCCGCGAAAACCGAAGTAGCCGGTGAGGAGGTCGCCTCCGGCGCGATCGGATGGATGCGGGCTGGCTCCCGGATAGTGCGTTAATTCGGTATCGGCATAGAGCCAGCGCCAGAGATGCGCGGAGATTTGCGCGCCTCCGCCGGTGACCATGCGGCGGCAGTAGGTGCAGTCAGCGGTTGTGACAGTGGTGGAATAACCGCGGAAGAAGGGTGCGATCTGGATGCGAGGCCAGGGACGGTTGCCGCTGTCATCGTAGTCTCCGGTTGCGTCGTCCAGTTTTGTGAAGTGAATGCCGGGACCGTCGCCCCACACGGCGTAATCGGAGTCCCGGTACCAGGGCTTTCGCCCACGCACGGCATTGGCGAAGGTCCGGGCGGGATTCAGCGATCCGCGAATGATCTTCGGATATACCGCATTCGGCTTGGCATGGTTGGCGATGCGGTCGCTGATCTCCTTGTCGATAACGTCTTCACCGAATACCCATAACATTCCCACAGTTGGCGTCACAATGAAATCGACCCAGCCGGTGTTGTTGGTGTATTTGCCGCTGGATGGATGCGTTGTGTCGTTGCAGTGGAGGATGCATTTGACATCGTAGGTATAACCGCCTTCGCTGCCTAACCCAGCTTCGCCGATAGGCGATATCTCTGAATGGGTGCTAAATATGGTGGTCCAGAGGAAAGCTTTGAACCGCGAATCCCAATAACCGGGCTCGTTCCAGCGGATGCGTGACTGCGTCGGCGAGTTTTGAATTTCGAGATACGCGCCCACCGCGCCTTGCAACGGGTGGCCGATGTAGTTCACGAGGAAGCTGTCGCCGTCGTTCCAGCGGCCCATGTTGAATTGCTTCATTGAGGCCAGCCAGTCGTGCCAGAAAGGCTTGTTTGCTGTGAGGGAGCGCAGCACATCGTCCTGGCTGAGACGAAAGGCGCTCTCCATCATGTTGAATTCAAGAGATTGCAGCAGCAGGCCTTTCCAGTGATAGCGCGATTCTTCTTCCGTAAGAGGCGCGAACTGGGTGGTCTTTTTTGGATCGCGGGTGTCGTCCAGCTTCCACGTATGGCCTAAGGTCGCCGGCGGCAGAGGGTGAAAACTGTTTGCCTGGGGCGATGCTGTATTCAGGCAGCAAACGAGGAAGAAGCACAGCGCGAACATCCTGATCGAATTCCTGCGCAAGGGGGATCTCAAGGGTCAGCTCCGCGAAAGAACGGATGCAGAATGTTCCTGTACTGAACTTAGACGCAGAATGGAGAACGAATGGACGACATCGGGAAAGAATTTACGGCGCCGTGATTCAAGCGCGGTGATTCATATGCTCCGGATCAGTCCAGGCCGAGCTTTTTCCAGATCGCGTCGATGCGGGATTTCGTGTTTGCGTCCATTTCGATCATGGGAGGCCAGGGCCGAGTGAAACCCTCGGCGGCCCATTTGCGCGTGGCGTCGATGCCCATCTTGCTGCCGTAGTTGGGCAGACGAGATGAGTGGTCGAGTGAGTCGATGGGGCCGAGGGTAAACTGGATGTCTCGCTCGGGGTCAATGTTGTTGGCTACTCGCAGGGTCACCTCAGACAGATTCTGCACGTCGCAGTCTTCGTCGACCACAATGATGCATCTTGGTAAACATGGCCTGTCCCATGGCCCAGATGCCGTTCATGACTTTGCGCGCCTGCCCGGCGTAGCTCTTGCGGATCGAGACGATCATCAGGTTGTGGAAGACGGCTTGGGGCGGCAGGTTTACGTCGACGATTTCAGGCAGAGTAAGACGCATGAGCGGGAGGAAGATGCGCTCGACCGCCTTGCCCATCCACGCGTCTTCCATCGGAGGCTTGCCCACGATGGTGGCGGAGTAAACCGGGTTCTTGCGGTGGGTGATGCAGGTGATGTGGAAGACAGGGTAGTCCTCTTCCATAGTGTAGAAGCCGGTGTGGTCGCCGAAGGGGCCTTCGCTGCGCAGCTCGTCGAGTTTGACGTAGCCTTCGAGGATGATTTCCGCATGCGCCGGGACTTCGAGGTCCACGGTTTCGCACTTCACCAGCTCGACCGGCTTCTGGCGCAGGAAGCCTGCGATCATGAACTCTTCGACTTCAGGCGGCGCTGGAACGATGGCGGAGAAGGTCGTGGCAGGATCCGTCCCGATGGCGACGGCGACTTCGAGACGGTCGTCTTTCTGGTTCGTGAGAGTGATATTTTGCGTTCCTCCGGCAGTTTCGGCCATGGCGTTGACGTGGGCTGAGGCTGTGGTCCCAGCGGCGGCGCGGAGCCGTTCGCGGAGGTGCTCGGCGGCATTCTTCTGGCGCTGCCAGTGCATGCCGGTTGTCTGGCCATCGTAGACCTGCATGCGGTACATGCCGACGTTCCGCTTCCCTGTTTTGGGGTCGCGGGTAATAACGCAGGGGAGGGTGATGAAGCGGCCTCCGTCTTGCGGCCAGCATTGGAGGACGGGGAAGTCGAGGAGGCTGAACCCTTCTTTTAAGACGACTTCCTTGCAGGCGGCGTCCTTGGCGGCGATGGTCCTGGGGAAGAATTTGCCGATGTCAGCAAGCATCGGCAGCATCTTCAGCTTTTCGAGAAAGCCTTCGGGCGATTTGACATCGAGGAGAGCGCGGATGCGTCCAGCGACTTCGTCAAGGGATTCGACTTCAAGAGCCAGCTTCATACGGCGCTCGCTGCCGAACTGGTTCATCAGTACCTGGGTGCCGGGATGGCCTTTGACGTTTTCAAACAGCAGCGCCGGACCGCCTTTGACGCCCGATTTTGAGACAGATTTGGAGGCGCGGTCAGTGATTTCGGCGATTTCGAGGATGGGGTCGATCTCTTCGCGGATGCGCTTCAGCTCTCCGGCTTTATCGAGGGCTTTGATCCATTCGCGCAGGTCGTCGTAGGGCACGCACCCTATGTTACTCGAAAGCTGCACCCGTCCCCTGTTTTGTACGGGTATTATTTATTTGCAGCGACTTACGACTGCGATTGTGTACGAAGATTGCTTATTTCCAACGACAGGAGTTAAAGCCAGAAACCTCGAAGGTGAAGGCTGTTGTAATTGGCAAGACAGGCAGCCATGCTCTCTTTCCAGACTTTTTGATAACCCGCGTTTGCCCCGTGGCGAGTTTCATGGTCATAGTGCCTTTGTATTAAAAGCGAACGAGTTTTAAGGTGAAGCTGTTGAGCCTTGTTCTGGGCTATTTGCAGTGCGAAAAGATTCGGGGCCCGAATCGCCATTAATGTTCGCGCAAGTGCCCGGGCTGTAACAATTCCAACATCGTAATGGAACTGTTCATGAGACAGCAGAGCCGCAGTTTGAGGAGTTGATTTGAAAACCTGCGCATTCGGCGTAATGGTAATGACACTCAGGCCCGTATAGACGAGGTGCCCGCCAACCGTACTATAGGTCAAGCCCGGAACGTCCCAGTCGAATGATGTAAGAGCATCGCCGGATGTCCCATCATTCGGATCGACGGGTTTCGTGTCTATTTTTTTGAAATCAGTCCAGGCCAGTGCCCACGGCTTGGCTGCTACCAGGATTGCCATAATCAAGCTCCATCGAAGTCTGCACTTATGGTGCGAATGACAATCCAGCCGTGGCGCCGCTTTCCCGCCTTTGGACAAATCGTTCCACCCCCCTCCGTTCAAATTTTCACAATGTTTCAGCTTGACCAAAATATCCGACCTGTTTAGTCTCAAATAATTCGGACTTAATCAGTCCTTGTTTTGGACCGGCTCAACGAGAGCTGACTATTCACGGTTTTTCTCACTTCGACTTTTTGAGGCCGTTTCTTTGCTGCCAAGAAGACATAAACTCCGGTCACTGTTGAGCTTCGTTGCACTCCTGACCGGTCTTTTGCTGCCTCCCGGCGCGGTTCATGCACAGGAGCCGGCTTATTTCGTGACCTACTCGCATGCGATGGAGGAGCCGGACAACCTTGAGATTGCTTTCAAGGGAACGCAGGGCGCTCCGAAGTATGGCAACTCATTCGCGGGCGGCACGCTGGAGCTGGAATACGGCGCGCGGGCGTGGTGGACGACGGAGGTCTATCTCTCGGGACAGACAACGGCGAATGACAGTACCGTGTTTACAGGCTTCCGCTGGGAGAACCGCTTTCGGCCACTGCTGGAAGAGCACTGGATCAATCCGGTTTTCTATGTCGAGTACGAAGATCACAACAAAGCCGACCGCAGCTTTCTTGAGGTGGTAGGGCACGACAACGTATCCGACCTGCTGATCAGCAATGCCGCTGGCCGGCAGGATGTTGAGCGGGAGATGGAGCTGAAACTGATCCTTTCCAGCAACGCGAAGGGCTGGAACTTTTCGGAGAACTTCATCTCGGAGAAAAACGTGGCGAACTCCGAGCCATGGGAATTTGGCTATGCGCTGGGCACAAGCCGGCCGCTGTCGCTGAAGGCCAGCGCGAGGAAATGCACGTTTTGCGCTGAGAATTTCGCGGCAGGGCTGGAGCTTTATGGCGGACTCGGCGATGGTGACGGTTTTGGGCTGAAGCAGACTTCGCAATACCTGGCACCGAATATCCAGTGGAATCTGCCGAAGGGACCGTCGATTCAGTTTTCGCCTAATTTCGGGCTGAACGATAACAGTCTTCCGGTGCTGTACCGGGTGAGCGTCTCGTATGAGGTTCAGCAATTGTTTGGGCGTTTCCATCACTCGAAAGGAGGGCCGCGATGATCTCAGGGCACAGGGCACAAGGTTCAGGGGTCAGATTTCTCGCCGGTGTTGCGGTTGTGCTTTGCGCGCTGGCGGCTTTTGCGGAGACGGATCATTCGTGGCTGAAGCGGGTTTCGGAGAAAGATAAGCAGCGAGCAAATCCGGTGGCTGCGCAGATGGACGCCATTGCCGGCGGCGGAAAGCTGTATGCCCAGCACTGCTCGAAGTGCCATGGCGCGGACCTTGAAGGCAATGGAAGCAAGCCCAGCCTTCGCAGCGAGACGGTGCGGAACGCGACGGATGGGGAGCTCTTCTGGATTTTGAAGAACGGGGATCTGCGGCATGGAATGCCTTCGTGGAGTTCCCTGCCGGAGCCTTCGCGGTGGCAGGTGATCGCGTTCCTGCGGAGTTCGCAGGAGATGGTGAAGGGACAGTGATTCATGGCTGGGTTTGTGTTTTCCACCCTTTGCTCCGCAAAGAATGGGGCACCTTTTTTCGTGCTGCTCGATAAGAAAAACAGATCTTCTCCCTTCATTGCATTCAGGGTCAGGATGACAGCGCTTTTAAGTTTGAGGACAGGCTTGTGATTTGCACGCGTAAGAAATTCTTTGCCGGATGCGCTTTGGTGGCTTGCTGCGTGGCGATTGGCTTGGTTGCTGGTTGCGGGTCGAGTAAGGCGCCGGACTTCCCGCAGGAAGCGGATGCCACTCCTCCCGCGGATTCGATTGGCGAAGCGCTATTTCTGGATACACGTTTTTCGGAATATTTTGCAGCGCATATGACGGGCGTGAATAACCCGCTGCCAGTAGGCGATCCGGTGGTGCAGACGGTGCCAACCGTGGGTGGACCGCCCCTGCCGGGGCCTTTTGCCGGGCAGTCGATCAATTGCCGTTCGTGCCATTTTGTGACTGAATTCCAAGGCGTGGCGGGCGCGGGAAACCGCACCTACGCCGACTTTACGACGCGCAGCCCGATTCCCCTGGCTATGGATGGCTTTGACCACACACCGCGCAACGCGATGCAGATGGTGGGATCGCTGCAACCGCGTTCGGGACCGACGTTGCTTCACTTCGACGGAGAGTTTGCAACGCCGGAAGAGCTGGTGGAGCAGACAATGACCGGGCGTAACTTCGGGTGGAGTGCGACGCAGTTTCAGCAGTCACTGGCGCACATTGCGCGCGTCGTTCGCGAAGATGACGGGAGCGGACAGCTGGCGGCGGATCGTCTGGATGGGCTGCCGCTGGCGGTCATTTTCAAAGGAACGGACCCGCGCATTACGCCGGATCTGCTGCTGCCTCCTTCGCAGCGGATTGATGTAACGACGGCAACGGACCAACAGATTCTGGATGAGATTGCGCTGTGCATCTCGACGTATATGGGCGATCTGCTTTTCAAGCAGGATGAGTTCGGGCGCTATATTGCCTCGCCATATGACGTGTTTCTGCGCATCAATCACCTGCCTGTCCAGCCGCGCGTGGGGCAGACGCCTGCAGCGTATGCACAGGTGCTGCTGCAGGCGATCAACTCGCTGGGCAGCCCGGTGTGGGTGGATCAGACTTATGGCTCGTTTGCGTATCACAACCAGAAGTTTCAGTTTGGATCGCAGGAACTGGCGGGGCTGAAGATCTTTTTATCGAGTGCTATGAATGCGAGCGATGGATCGCAGCACGCGGGCAATTGCGTGGCGTGCCATGTGCCGCCGAACTTCACGGATTTTGTATTTCACAACACAGGCGTGGCGCAGGAAGAGTATGACGCGGTGCATGGTGCGGGCGCGTTCATGACGTTGAATATTCCGTCGCTCACGGTGCGGAATCAGAATTACGATCTCTATCTTCCCGTCACGGCGAACCATCCGAATGCAACCGAGGCGTTTCGCCACGCAGCGGTGGCGGAAACGGCTGCTTTCGCGGACCTCGGTCTGTGGAATATCTATCTGAATCCGGACAAGCCGAATCCGCAGACTGCTCTGAAGGGCGTGGTGTGCGCGACAGGCGTGGACTGCTCGGTCGACCAGGGACTGGCGCGCACGATTGCCGAGTTCAAGACGCCGACGCTGCGCGATCTTGAGGATTCGGCGCCGTACTTTCATAACGGGAGCAAATTGACGTTCAACGATGTTGTCGAGTTTTATATTCGCAGCTCGGCGCTGGCGCGGCAGGGCGCGCTGAGGAATGCTCCGGCGGAGTTCTGCGAATATGTCGCTCTCGGAGAGTGATGTGGCGGCGCTGGTGGCGTTTCTGCAATCGCTGACTGAGGATTATGACGATGCTTAGGATGCGCCGGATGGTTCAGGTTCCTGCCTCTCACCTTTCGCAACTGGGGACACCCTTGTTCTCGCTGCTATGGGGAAAGACCTGGGTTAGCTTCCGGTTCTGTCGTTGATTCTGAAATGCCTCGCAACATAACCAGTGTGACGGTTCCGATCTATCCGCCCGTTCATTCGCCTCTCTTCATTCCGCGATAAACTGACTAGTCGTGGTTCCTGGCTGCAGGTTAAAGCATCCGTTAAGAAGATAGGGGCGATATGGATAAGACACAATCCGATGCACTGGTATTCTTTGGCGCTACCGGCGATCTTGCTTACAAGCAGATTTTTCCTTCGCTGCAGCGACTGGCCAAGCGGGACAAGCTGGTTGGGCCGGTGATTGGCGTGGCCAAGGCGGGGTGGAACCTGGAGCAATTCAAAGCGCGCGCGAAAGACAGCGTGGAGAAGCATGGCGGAGCCGATCCGGTGGGGCTGCCGAAGCTGCTTGATTGCCTGCGCTACGTGGATGGAGACTACAACGATCCAGAGACGTTCAAGCAGGTCCGGCAGCAATTGGGAACGGCGAAACATCCGCTCCACTACCTGGCGATTCCGCCATTTCTGTTTGGGAAAGTTATTGACCAAATGAAGGCGTCAGGCTGCTCGAATGGCGGACGCGTGGTGGTAGAGAAGCCATTTGGGCATGACCAGCAGTCGGCAAAGGCGTTGACAGCGGAAATAGACCGCGTCTTCGACGAAGAGCATATCTTCCGCATCGACCATTATCTGGGAAAAAATTCGGTCCAGAATGTGATCTTCTTCCGCTTTGCCAACTCGTTTCTGGAGCCGATCTGGAACCGGCAGTATGTGGAGAGCGTGCAGATTACGATGGCGGAGCAGTTCGGGATTCAGGGGCGCGGCTCGTTCTATGACGGAGTGGGTGCTATTCGCGACGTGGTACAGAACCATCTTCTGCAGGTCGTCAGCAACATTGCCATGGAACCCCCTCCTTGTACCGACGTGGAAGCAATGCGCGATGAGCGCATGAAAGTGCTCAAGAGCGTGCAGACACTCGATAAGGGGAATGTCGTTCTGGGGCAGTTCAAGGGCTACCACGATGAGCCGGGAGTGAAGCCGGGATCAACGACAGAGACCTTTGCCGCGCTGCAACTGCATATCAACTCGTGGCGCTGGCGGGATGTTCCCTTCTTCATTCGTACCGGGAAATCCCTGCCGGCAACGGCGACAGAAGTGATTGCTAAATTGCGGCAAACGCCGCCGGTATTTTCAGAAGACCTGACGCCGCAGAACTATGTGCGCTTCCGTCTGAGCCCGACTCCGGTGATTGCGATTGGCGGATCGGTGAAAGAGGCGGGGGACCGGTTGCGCGGCTGCATGGTCGAGCTTGAAGCTGAACAGCAATGCGGCACGGACGATCTGCTTCCTTATGAGGAGCTTCTGGAAGACGCTATGCGCGGCAACCAGACATGGTTTGCACGCAAGGATTACGTTGAGGCGGCCTGGCGCATTCTTGATCCGTTGCTGGCGGACAAGCCTGCGGTGTGCACGTATGAACCCGGTTCCTGGGGACCTGCCGAGGCGGACAGCCTGACGAAGAAATTTGGCGGCTGGATGAATCCGGTTTAAATCTCTCCGCTGCTGGTCATCCAGCGATCCATGAGCGTCTGGGCGCAGCGCGCGCCGCAGAGATGGCGTACCTCAGCCTGGTGGGAGAGCAGCATGTCCCAGGGAGTGAACCGGAGTTGCGGCATCGGCGGCGCGTCGGGCATGGGCGAGAAACTCTCAACCCAGCCCAGCCACCAGTCTTCCGACTCTTCGCTCTTTACTTTGCCGCAGACTTCACAGCGGAACGTTTCAGTGAACGCCATTCGATGTTGCTCCAGATAGAAATTTGCTCTGAGCAAGGTAGCACACAGGCAGGTTTGGGGCTACAACGACTTCAGGTCGAGAGCGTGTGGGCAGCGGTGATTGCTTCTGGGATATCTTCGAGAGGATAGCCGAGACGTTTCCATTCATCGAAGCCGCCGCGCAGTGGGCGCACGCGGTAGACGCCTGCCTTGCGCAGGGTGAGCGCCATCTTTGCCGCTGTGGCTTCGCTGGGGCAGGTGCAGAAGAGGACTACGTCGCGGTCGCGTGGAATCGTATCGGTATGCTCGACCAACTTGTCGGGCGTGAGCAAGGCTGCGCCGGGAAGCGTGCGCGGGTCGGGTAGATAATCGAGCGGGTGGCGGAGATCGACGATATATACTTCCTGTTTCCGGTCGAGCATCTCTTTGAGCTCATCTGGCTCGAGGCGGGCGGTTCGCATCTCCTTGATAAAGGCCCGCTGGCGGGTAAACCGATAGATGATAAAGCCGATCAGCAGCAGAATGAAGAGAATGCCCGCGGTATGGCTCACGCTGGATACGAGGTTGGAATGCTTGAGGAAATCTCCGAAGAAGCGCCCGCCCAGAGTGAAGGCAAGTGCGTAGAGGAGTGAGCCGGCCGCATCGTAGGCGAGGAACAGATGCAGCGGCATATTGGTCTGTCCGGCAATGGGAGCGGCAACCGTGTTCAGTCCGGGGATGAATTTCGCCAGCAACAGAGCACGCTCGCCGTTGCGCGTGAAGTAGCCTTCGGTCTTCTTAACACAGGTGTTGCTCTCCATGGACAGGCGACAGAGCAGACGAACGACCGCGCCGCCATAGCGCTTGCCCATGAAATACCAGGTCATGTCGCTTACGAGACAGCCGAGAACGACGGCGAGGAGCACGAAGGACAGACTGAACCGGTGGGTTGCCGTCAGGGTTCCGGCTGTGATCAGGAGTGGAGCGCTGGGAATGGGTACGCCAAGCTGCTCGGTCATCACCCAGAAGAAGAGGATGAAATAACCGTATTGCAAGAAAAAGGTGAGAGCGACTGGCATGGCTTTCCCGGCTAGAAAAGGGTTGACTTACAAGGATGACATTTAGATGCGTGAATAGCAACGAAGGGCGCAAATGGTGTAATCCGTTTGAAATCCCCGAAACCCTCATTTATTGCTGGCAAGGGCTCGTCCGCGATGATTACAGATGAGTACATTGAATTTGAGGTGTCTTATGGGCCAACCTAACAGCGGCATCGGCAATGTCATAGCGAATATGGGGCTCGTCGAAATGGCAATGGCGTATTCCCGCAGCCGCGTGCTTTGCGCGGCTGCACGTCTTGGCGTTGCCGATGCACTAGGAGACGAGGTGCGCAGCGTTGGTTTCCTGGCCGAAAAGTGTCAGGCAGATGCCAATGCGTTGTATCGCCTGCTTCGCGCTCTCGCCAGCATCGGCGTTACGGAAGAGACGACGCCCGAACACTTTCAGCTGACTCCTTTTGGCAAACCTCTGCGGAGGGATATGCCTCAGTCCGTCTGGCCAGCGGTCATCTTCTGGGCAGATCTGCTTGCCGACGACTGGTCCCTGCTTACCGATTGTGTCCGGACGGGCAAGCCTGCCTCACAGGTGCGTGATCCGAATGTACCTTCTCGCTGGTCACAGGAGCCTGAAGGCTACTCGATCTTTCGCGCCGTCATGGGCACAGCTCCGGCAGAAGATTATGCGCCGATCGCTGAAGCGTGGGATTTCTCCCGCGCGAAAGTGGTCGCCGACCTCGGCGCCGGCGGTGGGTCGCTCATTCTTGCGGTGCTTGGATTCAATCCACATTTGCGAGGCATGCTTGTGGACCTCGAATCCAGCGTAGAGGCGGCTAAAACTCGCTTCGCGGAGGAAGATCCTTCCTCTCGATGCGAGCTGATTGCCGCAGACCTGATGCAATCGGTCCCAGCGGGCGCCGACGTGTACATGATTAAACATGTTCTGCACGGGCGTCAGGACGCAGAGGCAGTCACGATTCTCAGAAACTGCCGCGAGGTCATTCCGCTTAACGGCAGTTTGTTAATCATTGAATTCATCCTTCCTCCGATCGTCTCTCACGCAGATCCACAACTGGAAGGCCATCTGATGAGCGACCTCAACATGCTTGCTGTCACCGGCGGCAAAGAGCGAAACGAGCGCGAATGGAGAACGCTTCTTGAGCAAGCGGGCTTCATCCTGACCGGAGTGTATCCGGTTGGAGGCGACACTCTGATGGTTCGGAATGTCGGGATACTCGAAGCAAAGCCGGCTTAGGAACAATACGGCTTACTGGTTCAGTAATCACCTGAATGTAAGATTTGTACCTCGCATAAAATGTGATACTTCAGGTAGATGAGAATGATTTTGGATCGAGATTGACGAATGAATGTTCCCCCCAGCGAGCTAAACGAGGTCGTTCTTCCTCAGACGGTGGTAGGCCCGCTTACACGCGCGGCGATCTTTCTGGTGGTCTGCATTCGCCAGGAGCAGGACGCTTATGCGCTTCTGCGATCTTTTTGCGCGGATCTTGCCGGATTGATACGTGCAGTTGAGTTCCGCGACGTTGAGGGGGGACTTACATGCGTGGTTGGATTCGGGTCTGAAGCCTGGGACAACTTGTTTGGGTCTCCGCGTCCCGCTGAGCTTCACCCCTTTCAGGAGATTCGCTCCGGTGGCCGCCATGCCGTCTCCACGCCGGGTGACATCCTGTTCCACATTCGAGCCAAGCGCATGGACCTCTGTTTTGAGCTGGCGACGCAGATCATGGACAGGATCGCGGATGCAGTTTCGGTTGCCGACGAAGTTCAGGGCTTCCGGTATTTCGAGGACCGCGACATCATCGGGTTTGTCGATGGCACTGAAAATCCGCGTGGGGACGCTGCTCGTGAGGCAGCCATTGTGGGCGATGAAGATCCGGCCTTTGCCGGCGGCAGTTACGTGGTTGTGCAGAAGTACCTCCACAACATGAGGGCGTGGAATGCTCTTTCCACTGAGGCACAAGAGCGCATTATCGGCCGCAGGAAACTCTCCGACATTGAGCTGAGTGACGTCGAGAAACCCACATCGGCGCACAGCGCATTAACCGTCATCGAGGAAAACGGAAAAGAACTCAAGATTCTGAGAGACAACATGCCGTTTGGCCGGCCCGGGTACGGCGAGTTCGGGACATACTTCATCGGTTATAGCCGTACGCCGCGCATTACGGAGACGATGCTTCAAAATATGTTCGTGGGGCGTCCACCGGGCAATTATGACCGACTGCTTGATTTCAGCAGCCCTGTCACCGGCAGCTTGTTCTTCGTGCCGTCGGCGACGTTTCTCGACAATACCAGCGGAGACGCGCCGGACTCCGTGGTAGATGTTGCTTCGCAGAAGCCTGACGCTCCTCCGGATTCCTCCGGGCAGGACACATCACTCAGAATAGGATCACTTAAGGGAGAGAAAGATGAATAACCTCCATCGGGAGCTGGCGCCCATCTCTGACGCTGCATGGTCGCAGATTGAGGAAGAGACGACGAGAACGCTGAAGCGGTACCTGGCCGGACGACGGGTTGTGGATTTTCCTTCGCCGGGAGGAACCGCTTTGCCCGGAGTGGCGACTGGCCACCTGCGGTCGATCACTGCTCCTGCAGAGGGCATCGTGGCAAGCCAGCGCGAGGTCAAGCCTCTGGTGGAGTTGCGGGTGCCCTTTGAACTATCCCGTCAGGCAATCGATGACGTGGAGCGCGGATCGGATGACTCCGACTGGCAGCCCGCGAAAGACGCGGCGAAGAAGCTTGCCTTTGCTGAAGACCGCACTATCTTCAACGGATACGCAGAAGCAGATATCCAGGGCATTCGCGAAGGTACCAGCAATCCAATCGACACTCTTCCAGCCGATGTGCGCGATTATCCCGATGCGGTGGCACACGCATTGAGCCAACTGCGATTAGTAGGCGTCAATGGACCCTACTCGGTTTTGCTTGGAGCCGATGAGTATACGGCACTCGCAGAGACTCGCGATCATGGATATCCCGTGCTCGAACACGTCAAGCGGATTGTTGACGGCAACATTGTCTGGGCGCCGGCGATTGAAGGCGCCGTCGTGCTGACGACCCGAGGCGGCGATTTTGAACTAAATGTCGGCCAGGATGTTTCAATTGGCTACCTAAGCCATACGGATTCTGTTGTGCGGCTGTATCTTGTGGAGACACTTGTTTTTCGCGTTCTTACCAGCGAAGCCGCTGTCGTGTTGTCGCCGTCGCAGAAGTCTTGGTAAGACGTGCCCTGGTGTGAGCGCGAGGAGTCTGCTCCTCGCGCTTTTTCATGCCAGCTGGTGGGTTTCGATCTGCTCGGTTGCTGCAGATTCTCATCGTAGCGCTTTGCTGCTGACTCCAGGCCCCAATCTGAAGGAAGCTCTCAGAGGCCGGCCATCTTAGAGAGAAGCGAACGCTGGCCGTCATCCCAATTCTGCCGATTTCACAAATGGATGAGAGCGACTGGCATGGCTTTCCCGGTTAGTGAACGGTTACAAGAATGACCCTCAGATGCGTGAATAGCAACGGAAGGAAAATAGTATGGTGAACCGCTCGACATTCTCAGAAAAATGGATGATGAGACGATTGGCCATTGTCCGAATTTCCAACTATGCGGACACGTGGAGTCTCTTCGATGGTCAATGAATGACTTGGCGATTTAGGGAAAATTGAGAATTCCCACGTTACCATTCGCATTCTCGAAGAATCGGATTTGCGGTCCTGTGGATGAATTTAGATTGCGCAGGTTCGCAGTCCTTCGTCGGGTAAAAATGATTGGCTTCTTACGGAACCAGGCCGATACAAGCTTCGTAAGAAGCTTAAGCTCGTCATATACGCACCCTTGCGATGCGAGGGACAACACGAGTTTGAAAATATCCGGGCAGCACTTGGTGATTCTGTGCGGGGACTGACTCAAGACTTGCGCCACGCTGTGCGTTCTTTAGCGAAAGCACCTGGCTTTACTCTCATTGCTGTATTGACGCTGGCGCTGGGCCTTGGAGCGACCACTGCCATCTTCACGTTTGTGTATGACGTGCTGCTCAGGCCGCTGCCCTATAACCAGTCGGAACGACTGGTGGTGATGGAGGAGCAGGTTGCTGAGTTCCGTGACATGTATCCGAAACTGCCAATGAATGCGAATCACTTCATCACCTGGCAGCAGAACAGTCAGAGCATGGAGTCGATGGCGGTTTTGAAAGAAGGATCGATGCCGCTTGGAACAGGCGGGCATCCGCTGCAGGTGGACGTGCTGAGCGCGACGCCAGGCATATTTTCGGTGGTTAGGATTGCCCCCCAACTCGGCCGCGCGTTCACAACCCAGGAAGCACAGACTGGCCACGAACGCGTTGTGCTGCTCATGCACAGTCTCTGGCGGCAGCAGTTTGAGGGCGATCCTGGGATTCTCGGAAAGACGATCACTCTCAACGGATTTTCTTATACCGTGATCGGCGTAATGCCGAACTCGTTTCGTTTGCCTGTAGTGCAAACCCTGGGGGGTCCGGACCGAGCGCGCGCAAAACCCGTGGAGGCGCTGATTCCGCTCGCTTTTTCAAAAGGCCAGGTCCAGGAGGCAATGGGTGAGTTCAATTATTTCGGGCTTGCCCGATTGAAGCCAGGAGTCTCTGTCGCGCAGGCGAGCGGAGAGATCAACTCTCTGCAGCACACAATCTCGGCAGGCCTTTCGGCGGACGAGAAAGGCACTCTTTCCGCGGTGCTGACTCCATTTCAAGAAGTGCTCGTCGGCAATAACCGGACCCCTCTCTTGATTCTGCTCGCTGCCGTGGCCGGACTTCTTTTAGTCGGATGCATCAACATCACCAATCTTCTTCTGGCGCGGGCTGTGAACCGCAGGCATCAGATCGCCATCGCCACGGCTCTTGGTGCAAGCCGCCGCGAAATATTGCGCATGGCAATGCGTGAGACCACAGTCATTGCAGCCATGGGAGGCGCGTTGGGCATTGGGCTCGCGGCAGTCCTCGTGCCTCTGATGCAGTATCACCTCCCTCCTGAATTGAACTTCCGTGGCCCGCTGCATCTGGATTGGGCCGGTGCCGTATGCGCGCTTCTGCTCACTAGTCTGGCGACACTGCTGGCTGGCGCGCATCCAGCATGGATCAGCTCCAGGACACAGCCGCAAGAGGTGTTGCACAGCGAGTCGAGATTGGCGAGCGAATCGCGAGCCAGCAAACGGATGTGCAGGGTGCTGGTTGCAGTCGAGGTTGCCGTCAGCGTTGCGCTGGTGCTGATGACCGGACTATTGGGCGTGAGCCTTGCTAAATTGATCCATATCGACCGTGGTTTTGAAGCGGACCGCACGATCACTGCCGAAATTGATCTGCCGCATAAGTCGTATTCCGATCCAGATTCCCGGACTTCGTTTTATAAGGAGTTGCTGGAGCGGATGCGCCAGCTTCCCGGAGTCGAGAGCGCAGGCGTAGTCAGTGAATTGCCGCTGGCAGGCGACGCGTGGATCGATATGATCCGAGTGCATGGCGACGCACGGCCGTTTATGCAGATTCCGTCCGAACACTTCCGCTGGGTGAGCCCGGATTATTTTGCCGCTCTGCGTCTGCCCTTGATCGCAGGGCGTTTTCTGGACGTCGGAGACCAGGGCAAACGCTACGCTCTTATCTCGGCAAAGACAGCGCATAGCCTTTGGCCAGGCAAGAATCCCATCGGCGAGCAATTCGGGAGAGCGGGTGTTCCCGACGAGGCTCCTTTCACGGTGATTGGTGTTGTGGGAGATGCGCGCACCGTCTCGCTGGCGCAGCCTGACCCAATGATGGTGTATATGCCGTACTGGTACCGCAGTGATACGACCAGCGGACTCCTCGTGCGCACACCGCAGGACCCGGCGATCGTGGCGGATACCATTCGCAAGGCAATTTGGAGCGTAGACCCCGAGGTATCCGTGCCAACGGTGCGCGCACTTGGCGGTATAGTCTCAGATTCAGTGGCGAACCGCCGCTTTGAGATGGATCTTCTTCTGCTGTTCGCCATCAGCGCGTTGTTTCTTGCAGGATTAGGCGTCTACGGCGTTGTGACCTACTCTGTCGTTCAGCGGCAGCGCGAACTTGGCCTTCGGCTCGCGCTCGGCGCACAAAAAGCAAACATCTATGCTCTGGTATTGCGGGAGGGTCTGATTCCGGTCCTGATTGGCGCCATTGCTGGAATCGGAGGCGCGTTTGGATTTGCACGCGTCATAAGCAGCTTGTTATTCCAGGTGAGTCCGTACAATCCGTTTATCGTCAGCGCTGCGGTTCTGCTGCTCGTGACTGTGGGAAGCGCTGCATGTCTGCTCCCCGCACACCGCGCCGCTGAAGTTGATCCGATGCAGGCCCTGAGAGCTGAATAGCAGACGGCGAGCCAAGTTTCCGTGGAGCCGGCAACTTGGACGAAGGACTTCACGTTTCAACTGACGGATAACAGTCAGTATGGAGTGACCGGCGCCGATGCGCCGACCGTGGGTTAAGCTGTGAGCGTCCGAAGGACGCACAGTTCAGAGCCACAAGCGGAAGGGAGCCGGTCATGAAGGAGAAGTTACGATTTTTGGGTTTGGATGTCCATGCTGAGACGATCGCCGTAGCGGTCGCGGAGCCAGAAGGTGAAGTGCGGAGCCTGGGAACGATTCCGAACCGCGCTGAGTCTATCCGCAAGTTGATCAAGAAGCTCGGGCCTGCAGGCAAGTTGAGAGCATGTTACGAAGCCGGACCGACGGGCTATATTGTGTACTGGCAGCTGGCCGAGTTGGGCGTCGAGTGCGAGGTTGTAGCACCCACGCTGGTGCCGGTGAAGGCAGGTGATCGAGTCAAGACGGATCGGCGCGATGCAGAGAAGCTGGCACGTTGCTTTCGATCCGGGGATCTGACGGCGGTGTGGGTTCCCGATGAAGGTTCCGAGGCATTGCGCGATCTTGTGCGTGCCCGCGAAGCAGCCAAGCAGGATCAGACACGAGCGCGGCATCGGTTGAGCAAGTTCCTTCTACGCTCCGGTCAGCGTGCACCGACCGGAGTTAGGCCGTGGACACGCCCTTATCTGATATGGGTCGCGCAGCTTCGTTTCACACAGATAGCTCAAGAGTCCACACGCCAGGATTATCTGCACGAGGTCGAGCACATGCGGGAGCGGGTTGCGCGGCTGGAGCAAGCCATCATGGAAGCGGTGAAGCTGGCCTCGCCGGCGCTGCAACAAGTCATTAACGATCTACAAGCACTGCGCGGCATCGCGGATATCTCGGCTGTAACCATTGCGAGCGAGTTGGGCCAGGTATCTCGCTTTGGGAGTGCTCGCCAGCTTATGGGTTACTGCGGCGTAGTACCAAGCGAGGATTCCAGTGGCAAGCGAACCAGACGCGGAAGCATCACCAAGACCGGCAACGCGCACCTGCGACGCATCGTTGTCGAAGCCGCATGGAGCTATCGTCGTCCGCCAGGGATCTGGTACGGTCTGCGAAGACGACAAGAGAGCATTTCAGAAGAGGCGAAAGAGATTGCGTGGAAGGCGCAACACCGACTGCATAAGCGGTATTTGAAGCTGGGCGCAGCCGGCAAGGACCAGAGGAAGATTGTTACAGCAGTAGCTCGAGAGCTGCTGGGCTTTATCTGGGCTATTGGAACCAGAGCCGAGACTATTTCCAGGCAGCAAGTTGCGGCCTGACAACAACCAAAACAACGACTTCCTAAAAAGGAAAAGCTAAGAACCCCGAATCGATGAACGCTGACATCCATCTCGAACACGGAGCCGGCAGCAGCCAGGGCAAGCACGAAGGAGAACCCTCGCTCGCCCTATGCGACAGGCTCAACCGGACTCGCGATAACAGTCAGAGGCAGCTCCCGACGGATCATGATTATGCGGTTTCGACCCGCGAATATCAGACTGATCAATCGTCGCTCAAAAACTGCTCCGACTGCTGCTCGCTCTGTCTTCGGGAAAGGAAAGCAACGACAACGACAACCCCACTGTTGCGCGGAGTTGACACGGTCACTCCATATCAGGGCAAGTCCCTGACTGATCTATTCAAATCATTTGCAATCGCTGGACATTGATTGAGGTTCGCCATTGACATACTACTCAGACATCTATATATAGTTGTCTGAGTATGGCTAAACAGGATTCTCTGCAAGGTTCTCTCGATCTGCTCGTGCTGAAGATTCTTTCGCGCAGGCCGCGTCTTCACGGCTATGCCATTATGTCGGCGATTGGCGAGATGTCTGACGACGTGCTGCGCGCTGAGGAAGGCTCGTTGTATCCGGCGCTGCATCGGATGGAGGAGTCCGGATGGATTCGCGCGGAGTGGGTGACGAAAGATACGGGGCGGCGCGCGCGGATCTACGAGCTGACAGCGGCCGGAAAAAACCAACTGGCTGCCGAAGAATCGCGCTGGGTGATGGTGACTTCGGCGGTGAATCGTATTTTGAGGACGGTGTGATATGTCCCTCTGGTCGCGTATCTCGAATGTCTTTCGCGGCGAGCGCCTGAACCGCGATATCGAAGAAGAATTTGAGGCGCATGTTGCCGAGGCAGTGGCGCAGGGGCGCGATCCGGAAGAGGCGCGGCGGGCTCTGGGCGCGGCGATGCGGCAGCGGCAGCAGAGCCACGACGTTCGCGTCGTTGGCTGGCTCGATTCGCTGCGCGCTGATCTCGTGTTCGGTTGGCGGCAGCTCAAACGCAATAAAGTGACCTCTGCTGCGGCGATTCTTTCTCTTGCCTTGGCGATTGGGGTCTGCACCTCCGCATTCCGATTGATTGATGCTTTGTTGTGGCGGTCTTTGCCGGTGGATCATCCGGAACGACTCTATGTCTTGTCACGCCAGGGGATTGGATTTGACGGCAAATTCGGCTCTTTCGACTCGTGGGCATTTCCGGATTTTCGACTGATGCGCGCCGCCGTGAAAGGGCGGGCGGAACTGATTGCGATTTCGTACACCATTCACTCTGACATTACATTCAAGACCGATCAGGAAATGGAGAAGGCCAATATGCAGCACGTCTCCGGTTGGATGTTCTCGACATTCGGGATCCATCCCTCTGTGGGCCGCCTGTTTATTGAAAGTGATGATTTGAAGCCGGGAGCAGCTCCATACGCGGTGCTTTCCTATGACTACTGGAGCCGTCGCTTCGGGCGCGATCCCGAGGTTGTTGGACGGACGTTTCACTTCGGCGATGGCATTTATCAGATCATTGGCGTGAGTGAAAAAAAGTTCACCGGAACAGAACCAGGCACGATTGTCGACATTTTCATCCCGACGATTATGCACCGCTGCGCGATACGCGCGGACTGTACCTGGTTTCGCACGCTGGTTGTGGTACCGCCGGGAACTGCCGTGGAACCATTGCGCGCAAAGCTGTCGGCTGTGAGTCATGCGTTTGAAGCGAAGCGCCTGAGCGGCGAGACTGGCTTATCACCGGAAACGCTGAAAAACGTGCTCAACAACGAGACGCTGCTGAAGCCTGCGCCTACGGGCGTTTCGTGGATGCAGGGAGAATACACTCGCGCTCTGGGCGCCCTCGGAATGCTGGTGCTGATGGTCCTGCTGATTGCCTGCGCGAATGTCGCGAACCTGATGACGGCGCAAGCTGCGGCGCGAGCACGGGAGATGGCGCTGCGCGTTTCCATTGGCGCGGGCCGCTGGCGGCTGATGCAGATGGTGCTTGTTGAAAGCGCACTGCTGGCTTTTCTTGCGGCTGCGAGTGGGGCACTCTTCGCGTGGTGGTCTGCTCCCCTTGTGGTGAGCATGATCAACCCGCCGGATAATCCCGCGCGGATGATTCTGCCCGCAGACTGGCGCGTGCTTGGATTTGGCATTGGGCTGACGCTGGTTGTGATTCTGCTCTTTGGATTGTTGCCTGCACTGCGTGCTTCATGGGTGCGACCGGTCAGCATCTTGAAAGGTGGAGACGATCCACATTCGCGGCAGCGGTTGATGCATGGAATGATCGCGCTGCAAGTGGCCTTCTGCTTCCTGGTGCTGTTTATTGCCGGGTTGTTCGTCGCAACGTTTCAGCGGCTTTCCAGCAAGCCTACGGGATTCAGTGCGGAACGAATTCTGCTACTCGAGACAACGAGCCGGCCTGCGCAGTCACCGCTCTACTGGGACCAAGTGGCAGATCACTTGCGTTCCATGCCGGGTGTTGAGCGCGTGTCGCAGGCGAGCTGGCCTTTACTGAATGGCAATGGTTGGAACGATTCGATTGCGGTGAATGGCGGGCCGCCCAGCGTTGATCTCGCTTACTTTTTGAATGTCACGCCGGGATTTCTGGAGACGATGCGAATTCCGCTGATGGGAGGAAGAGATTTTCGCGACGGAGACCTCTATAACAACACTGCCATTGTCAATGAGACGTTTGCCCGGAGATATCTGAACGATGACAATCCCGTGGGCAGATCGTTTGAAATTGCTTCGGATGACGGCAAGCGTCAGCCTATGCAAGTCGTCGGTGTGATGCGCGATTCCTACTACCGCGATATTCGCGAGCCGATGCTGCCGGTCGTCTTTGTTCCGTTTCACCACAAAGACGCAAAAGGCGGACTGATGCCAGAGAGCGACGAGACATTCATCGTGCGCACGACGGCAGCGAATCCAATGGCTCTGGCCACGATGCTGCGGCAGGAAGTGTCGAAGATGCGCTCCGAGTTTCATGTCTCGAATGCAAGAACGCAGGTTGAACTGGATGAAGCACAGACGATTCGCGAGCGATTGCTGGCAACGCTGGCTTTCTTCTTTGGCGCGGTTGCACTGCTGCTGGCGGGTATTGGGCTATACGGTGTGCTGAACTATTCCGTGCTACAGCAACAGCGCGAGATCGGCATTCGCATGGCGCTGGGTGCACAGGTGGGCGATGTAGCGCGACGAGTCATGACGGGGATTTCCGTTGCCGTTGCGCTCGGCACGGTTGCCGGGCTGGCGCTCGGGCTCGCTTCGGTGCGGTATGTTGAATCGCTGCTGTATCAGGTAAAGGCTACGGATGCAGGCGTGCTGGCAATTCCGTTCCTCACGATTCTGCTTGCCGTCGTGATTGCCGCTGTGCCCCCGGTGCTGCGCGCATTGCGGATTGATCCGGTAGCGATGCTGCGGGTGGAATAAGCTACGGGCTGGCCAGGGCCTTCTCCTGATTCTGCGATCACTTTGCGGAATTGATCGACTGCGGGAACGCCGGGAGATGCGAGCGCATCTTTTGCGGTGTATCGCCAGACGGGTGGAGAATCGAGCGCGTTCTGCCCTGTTATGTTGTTCGGATCGTTGCGGTAGACGGCGAATGTGTCCTGCGTGTTGCCGACCTCTGTTTGCGGATGCGGCTGGGATTGTTCGAGCGGTGGCCCCTGACGAGCGGAAACATTGACGCCTGAGTCTGTTCGCTGCCCGATCACCGGAGGGGGAGTGTTGATGGGCGTGCCGGCGATGGTTGGTTGCACCATCTTGCCGTTGCTTTTGCGCACCACGATGATAAGGTCGGCCCGGGAAAGATCTGTCACTGGCATAAGCCGTCCCCACTTTGCGAGGGCATTCTGGACATCATTGAGGGCGATGCGATTGGCGTTGGGGTCTGTGACGTCTACGCCTGCGGCGGGATCGATGATGACCCATGCGGTATGCGCCTGAAGAATGTCTACCGGCAGCGGAACCTTTTTCTTATTTTTTCCAGCTGCAACCAGACAGGACAACAACAACACGGAACAGGCAAGACTTCTTCGGTACGGCATGCGCTGCCTCCCAGATCGGGATAAGTCTAGTCCACTGCATGCTTGACGTGGAAGGCTTGCATTTCGTTAGTGATGTTGGTGAATTTTGAGACAGGATCGAAAGCCCGGTTCATTTTCGAAGGGCGATCGGCAAGCAAAAAAGGCCGGACATGTTGGGCATATCCAGCCTTAGTTATCAAGTTTAAGTATGAAGCGTGTTTAGGCTACCTGTCGGCAAAAACGAGCGGCATTTCCACGAGGTGCTCGCTGATGAACCAGACTTGCATTTCGTTGGTGCGAACGACATCGCTGATAAGCAGATCATTGGTGCCGTCGTCGCCAAGGTCGCTTGCTTTTTTGGCCAACTTGCGGGCATCTTCGAGGATGATTTTGTGCGCTTCAAGCAGACGTGAGATGATGACCGGCACTTCTTCGCGGCCCTTCGGTGGACGCTGGAGGCGCGTAGTTTCTGCAATATCATGCGCCATGGCGATCGAGACGCCACCAAGCATCTGAATACGCTCGGCGAGGCCGTCGACCAGTTCCACCTGCTGCTCAAAATGCTTGTCGAAGAGAAGATGCAGTTGATAGAAGGTCGGGCCAGAGGCGTGCCAGTGCGATTTCTTATAGAGGTCGCGCAGGCTGGCCGTATCGGCAAGCAGAACGTTTAACCACTTGGTAATTTCGAGACGGGCGTCCTGGTCCAGTCCGATGGGCATGTCCTTGATGACGGTGCCGAATTTCTGGATTTCTCTCGCGTTCTGGTGCCAGTGGGGCGTGATATGGTCTGCGTGGTTACTGACTTCCTTTAGGGCAGTCTTGCTCATGCTGCGATCCTCCACTCTTTAAATTTAGATGCAAATAGCCGGAATCGCGCTGCCGGTTTTCGATTCGGGCGTCAGGGCGCAAATTCTTTGTGCAAGTGTAAAGAAGGGCCTGATTGGCAGGAATTTTGCTATCAAACTGATTCGCGCAGACGAACAGGTAGGTATGCCGGGGAGCGGAAGACAGGGCCCCCGCGCCACTCTACCGTTCCGGCAAGTTCCGCACAGGCAAAGCGCTGAAGCAATGGACGGGTAATGGTGATGGTCGCCATCCGAATCAGGCTGGCGCCGACACAGGAATGCGGTCCGGCGCCAAGCGCGAGATGTCCTGTTCCCTGATGCATCCAGTCCAGGTCAGCGGGATGAGGAAAGCGCTTCGGGTCTTTGTTGGCAACGGCGATCCGCAATACGAAGCGGTCGCCGTTGCGAAAACTGACACCGTTCAAACATACATCCTCGGTTGCGCGCCGGAAGAGAAGGCGCGTAATTCCGGCATAACGGAGCAGCTCTTCTATCGCTTTCGGAGCAAGAGCGGGTCGTTGATGCAGTTGTTTCCATTGTTGTGGATGCTGCACCAATGCGTACCATGCGTTCGCAAGCAGACAGGGCATGGTGTGCGAGAGGGCGACGAAACCGGAGTCGCGCAGGGGTTCGGGACCGGCATGAAAGCAGCTCTGGAGTTGTGCTGTTGCCGTTTTTGCCAGAGCGCGGATTTCAGAATCGTATGGCTCGGCGGCAGCGGCACTGACGGGCCGGGCTAAGTTTTCCAGGCGGTTCGCATCTTCAGGATCGGCTCCGGTTACGGCAACGGCCAGGATGAGACACAGCGGCCGCGCGAATTCTCCGACAATATCCACGGTGCGATCGATGGGAAGACTTTGAGTCAGCGCCGCGACTTCAGGCTCAAGACGCTTTTGCCACTTGGATAAATATCTGAGAGAAAGCGCTGCCCGTGTCTCGGCGCGCATTTTTACCCTGGCCGTATCGTCGGGCGGGGTCCTGTTCTCCTTCGCCTTGATTGTGGCGCCCGTAGGAATGAAGGCAGGGCAACGGAAGGCCGCGAGCACGTCAGCGTAGCGAGTCAACACCCATGCTCCCAAACTGTTGTCGAAGTAGGGGGCTTTTATTTCAGGTTGGGATGAGGAATCAAGCTGGTCGTCGCTCCAGGATGGCCTGGTGTGTTCCGGTGGGGAGCTCATGGCATGTGTGAACCAGTATCGACTGAGTGCAATGGACAATTGTCATAGAATTGTCAGGTTTTGGTCGTGGCGGGCCGGGGTGTCCTGTGACCATCTGAAGTCTCAAGGGCAAATTTGCGGATGACCTCATGGAGTTTTCTGCGAAAGCGTTTCTGGCCTCCTCTCGCGGGGTGATCGATTGGGGCATCGTTGAGGATGCGCAGCCTGTCTTCCCTGAGTGGCGCAGCACAAACAGAGTAGGTGAGATTGCCAATGAGGATGATCGGCACATCTCTTTCGCTGCATAGATTCAGGGCTTTCTTCTTCAATTCCGGAAGCGCGTTACGAAGCATCTGTCTCTTCGTTGCCGGGTTTGCATCTTCCGGCATCGATTGCTCTGAGGCATCGATCAGGTAGAAGCCGTCATGCTTGAACTTCTCGAGGAATTCCTGCTTGCGCTGCCGAACGCGCTTCGCGTCGAAGTCCGGCTTCCGATTGCCTTCAACGAAGGCTGCATCCGTGGGATACAGCACCTTCATCATTTCAATAAAGAGCGTGTCTCCCGTGGTGAGAGACGTTAGGTAGAAGAATCGACCAGACTTGAGTAAGGGAGGCGCTTCCGCGACGAATAACAGCTTGATGGAAGCCGGAAGATATTTTCCGCTGGCCTCTGCAAGATGATGTGCATAAGCCATCGTGTCTCCACCTCAGGACGAAAAGTCCCGAGTCTAAAGCCGTCTGCTTCGAGCGAAAATTGAGGCACGGCCAAGCCGTGCCTCTGCATAATCGCTAAACGCAATGTCTGCTTTTACTACTTCACCCTGACTTTTGGCTCGACCGACATGCCGGGACGCAGCAGGTGATCCGAGTTCTGGTCGTGATTCGTGAGGTCAATGCGTACCGGAATGCGCTGGACGACCTTGACGTAGTTTCCAGTTGCGTTTTCCGGCGGGAAGAGACTCAGGACTGAGCCGGTGGCGCCGCCGATCTGTGTCACTTTGCCGTCGTACCTGCGGCCGCCGTAAGCATCGACGCTGATGGCAACCAGCTGGCCCTGGCGCATGTGCTCCAGCTGCGTTTCCTTAAAGTTGGCAGTGATCCAGATGTCATCGAGCGAGACGAGGGTGGCCATGTTCTGGCCGACGCTGACGTTCTGACCCACTTCCACGCTCTTCTTGGTGATAATGCCTGCGGCCGGAGCAACGATTCTAGCGTAGCTAAGGTTCAGCTTGGCCTGATCGAGCGCCGCTTGCGCCTGCTGCACCATGGCTGCGGCCTGATCGGCCTTGGCCTTCTGGATGGCTACCTGCTGCGGCCCCGTCTGAGCATTTTTGTAGGACGCCTGTGCCGAGGAAACGCGGTCCTTGGCCGTGCGAACGGCTGAATTTGCCGCTTCAAGGTTGGCTTTGGCCTGCTCAAGAGCAGCCTTATTTCCGTCAGCCGCAGCCACGGCAGCGTCGAATTGCTGCTTGGAAATCACGTCCTTCTCAACCAGCGGCTTGTAACGCTGCAAGTCGAGCTGCGACTTTGTGCTATTCGCCTCAGCCTGCACGACCGCGGCCTGCGCAGCCTGCAACTGGTGCTCAGCCTGTGAAACCTGAGACGAAGCGCTGGAGACATCCGCACCCGCCGAAGTCAAGGTGCTGCCGGTGCTGATATGCGTGACGGGCACGTTGACCTTCGCCGCCTCATAACTGGCTTCGGCGCTTTCGAGGTTGGCCTGGTCCTGCTGGACAACGGTTTGAAAGTCCTTGGGATCGAGCTCAGCGATCACGGTGCCGGCTTCGACATACTCGTTTTCATCCACATTCACTTTGAGGACATTGCCGGCAATGCGCGAGCTGATCTGGATAAGATGACCGTTGACCTGCGCGTCGTCAGTATCCTCGTAGTAAGTGGAATGCCACCACCAGAGGAGTCCCACGATAACAAGGACAGCGACCACCCCGATAATAATGAACCGCTTGCTCGACTTCTGCGGCGCCTGATCTTCAGGCCGGTCGATTCGATTTTTTTCCGCGGTTGGTTCCGCTACCTGCTCGGCCACGTTCACTTCCCTTCCACATAGCTCTTGTAGTTCTTTTCAGCGACACCCAGAGCGCGCGCCAGCGAAAGCTTGGCGATATTGTGCTGATAAAGGCTGCTCACATACTGATCGTTTGCCTGCGCGACAGACTGCTGCGCCTGCGATACGGCGAGGTTGTCCGAAACTCCGGCGGCGTAGCGCTGCTGCGCTTCGCTCAATGCTTCATTGGCCAGCTGCACATTGCTGCGCGAGACTTCCACCTGCTTCTCAGCGGCGTGGATGTCGAGAATGCTGTCACGCACGTCGGCGCTGATCTGCCCATGAATGTCGCTGAACTGCGCGCGCTTGGTTTCCAGCTGCGCCTGCGCCTGATTCGCATCGCCCCGCAGCTTGCCTTCTTCGAGCACCGGAATTGTCATCGTGCCTGTTGCATTGCCAGTCCCATGCGAGTTTGCCGGGTTTATACCTATGTCGCCGTAGTCGCCGGAGAAGCTGATCGTCGGATAGCGTTCTGCGGTCGCGGCGGAGCGGGCTTTTTCAGCCGACTTGAGTTGTTCGGCCATCGCCTTGAGGTCGCTACGATTGTCGAGAGCCTCTTTTACTGCCGTGTCGGGGTCAACATTATCGAGGGCCGCATAGGGAGCCTGATCGGTGAGCTCGAATTTCTGTTCGAGCGGAAGACCAATAACGCGGGCGAGCGCTATCTTGTCTTTTTCGAATTGGTTCTGCGCGGAGATGAGCGTCTGCTGCTGCGTCTGATAATCGACGCGTGCGCGCAGCTCATCGAGCAACGGCGCAGTACCAGCCTGGTGGTTCTGCACGGCTTGATCGAGTGAGATTTTTGAGGTGTCTACCTGCGCCTGCGCGCTTTCAACGCGGGACTTGTCGGCGATGACAAGCAGATAAGCGTTGCCCACGGTCAGTGTCACCATGTCGCGCGCGTCATCGACGGTGAGCTTCGAGCTTTGAAAATTGTGTTTCGCGGCGAGGTAGTTCTGGAGCGAGGCAATATTCAGAAGCGACCAGTCCAGCGAGGCGCGAATGTCGGAGAAGCCGAAGGGGCCGATGATGGTGGGAAAGCCGGGAACACGCAGACCTTCTGCGGCAAGGTTGACCTGCTGGACCGATATCTCCCCTTTAGCCTTGATAGTGGGAAGAAGTGCCTGTAATTCCTGTAACCGGGAGCCGTTTACGGACGTCGTATTTTCAGTGCTGAGGATATATCCCAGATTATGCTTGAGGCCGCGTTGGATGACATCGTCCAGAGACAGCGGGAGTACGCCTTCTACGGGCTTGTCCTCTACGACGCTGCCCTGAAAGCCGCTGCCGCCCTGTTGCGGAGTCGAAATCTGATACGGGCCGGGGATCGACGAAGACGAGCTTCCCGCTGGCACCGGCGTCTGCGAATGCGCTGCGGACGCCAGGAAGAACCCGCCTGTCAACAGGCTGCAGGCCATACGCCGCCGCCACCCATTTCTGGTTACTTGCACGTACTATTCACCCTTTTCCTGGGATAACACTTCACTTAAGAGATTACGATTCTTGGATGCCACAGATTCCGGAAAAATTCAGAAAATAACAGGGAATCAAGACCTTGCGCCCTGAACCAGTCTGCTTTATACAGCTTACGGCCTGGGAAGCCAACCGCACAGCCCGGCGAAAAGCTTTGCTCTTCAACAAGCAGAACCCGGAAGATTCTTCCCTTCCTCTGTGTTTCACCTGAAGTCCGGGCAGAATGACGAGGATGCAGCCGGCTTAAGCGACCGACGGTGCCGCGCCGGAGTGCACCAGCGAGGTAGCCAGGGAGCAAAGCGCCTGGCGGAAAACACCGCTGACCTTGTCCGGGGTCCAGCCAGCGGCGCTCTCGCCACCAGCGGTACGGAGCGTCTGCGCGGTCGCGGCATTGTCCTCGCCCAACACGGCCCTTTCAACGAATACGGCGCGCTGCGCCAGCGGCAGGTGCTCCAGCCAGTCACGAAGCTGCCCGCGTCCTTCGCCTTCGAGGAGCTGGCTCAATTGAGCAGGCGAAACGCCCGCTGCCGAAAGATCGTCGTCATCGATGCAGAGAGCGTTGCCGTTGCCTGTTTCCACAGCGGCAAAGGAGCCGGGCTGCGTCTCGCTGAGCTTGCGAATGGCTCCGTGGACAAGCTGACTTTGCAGCAGAATCTGCGCCTGGGCGCCGTCGGCACAGGGGTCCACGTCGGCTCCGGCCATGGTCTCTTCAACCAGAGTGACGGCCTCGCCCTCGTCTCCCAACAGGAGCGCAGCGGTCTGAAAAAGCTTTGCCGCGGTGTCCTGCACCAGCAGTTCACTACAACCTTGATTCCCCATTGCATTTCCTCCGTGAGCTACTTTTATCCTCATTGAGTCTTGTCTTCGGAGTCAAATCGGACCGATCGGCGCCTTTTAGCAACTCTTTCACATCAGGCAGCGGTGCGCCGGTGTATAGCAGATTGTGTACACTTTCCATCTAACGTTCGGATCGAAGCCATGAGCGCACGTTCGAAGCAACCGCAGAACCTTTTGATTGGCCGGGACGAGTCCTGGATGCAATTTAACCGTCGCGTGCTGGAAGAAGCCCAGGACACCTCGAATCCATTGCTCGAGCGCGTGAAGTTTCTGGCAATCACGGCGAGCAATCTGGATGAATTTGTGGAGATCCGGGTCGCCGGCCTGCTGCAAAGAATTGAAGACGGTTATATCGACGCCGGCCCGGAGGGATTGACGCCGCAGCAGACGCTCGACGGACTTACCCAAGACATGCACTCCTTTATGGAGGGGCAGTATGGCTGCTGGAACCGCCAGTTGCTGCCCGCCCTGCACCAGGCCGGGGTGCGGGTGCTGCCATGGGACGGGATTGACGAGACGGCGCGGGAAGCGGCCACGGCCTTCTATCAGCATGAGGTCGATCCGCTGCTGACCCCGATCACCATCGATCCCGCACATCCCTTTCCGCGCGTTCTGAATAAGGCGCTGTGCATTGCCCTGCTGCTGCGCCGAAAACGCAAGGGCACCCCCGGGCCGGTGCTGGGAGTAGTCACGTACCCCGCGCGCTGCCGCGTCTGGTGCCGCTGCCATCGACGGAAGGCGCGCACGACTTCATCTTTCTGCACGACCTGATTGAGAAGCAATGCCGCGGGCATGTATCGCGGCTACGAGATCCTTTCCAAAGCCGCCTTCCGCGTGACGCGCAACAGCAATCTCTACTTCCAGGAAGAAGAGGCTCGTTCGCTGTTGGAGACGGTGCGCTCGGAACTCCATAATCGCCGCAAGGGAGATGCTGTTCGGCTGGAGATCGAGCAGCGGGCCGATGCCGAGATCATTGACCGCCTGCGCATCAATTTTGAGCTGGATGAGTCGCAAGTCTATCGCACAGACGGACCGGTGAACCTGTCGCGCCTGATGAACCTGTACAGCGATACGCCGCGTCCGGATCTGAAATTCCAGCCGTTCGTTCCGCACGAGCTGCGGCTCAACCGCAAGTCAATTGACCTGTTCGACGAGCTGCGGCATCACGATATCCTGCTGCACCATCCTTACGATTCGTATGACGCCGTCGTTGGCTATTATCGAATCGGCTGCGCTGATCCGAATGTAGTTTCCATCAAGCAGACGCTCTACCGCACCAGTTCCGATTCGCCGATGTTCCGCGCGCTTGTAGATGCGGCGCAGAGCAAAGAAGTAACGGTCGTGGTGGAGCTGATGGCACGCTTCGATGAGGCGTCGAATATCCGCTGGGCGCGCGATCTTGAGGACGCGGGGGTGCAGGTCTTTCACGGTATCGTGGGCCTGAAGACGCATTGCAAGCTGGCGCTTTTAGTCCGGCGCGATCCGGATGGGGCGATCCGGCGCTACGCCCATCTGGGAACGGGCAACTACAACCCGAATACGGCGCGCTTCTATACAGACATCAGTCTGCTGACCTCCGATCCTGAGATTACGGCGGGCGTGCACAGCGTCTTCAATTACCTCACGGCGCACTCGGAGTCGGACGACTACGCTCCGCTGATGGTAGCTCCGCTGACGCTGGCTGAGAGCTTCATCCGCCTGATCGCACGCGAAACCGAACACGCCCGCGCGGGACGCCAGGCGCACATCATCGCCAAAATGAATTCCCTGCTGGAGCAAAGAGCGATCGAAGCGCTGTATGCAGCTTCGCAGGCGGGAGTGCAGATCGATCTGATCGTGCGCGGCATCTGCGCGCTGCGTCCGGGTCTGAAAGGCATCAGCGAGAACATCACGGTGCGCTCGGTCGTGGGACGATTCCTCGAACACAGCCGCATCTTCTACTTCGCCAATGGCGGCGAGGAGGAGTTCTACTGCGGCAGCGCTGACTGGATGCCGCGCAACTTCTTTGAGCGGTGTGAAGTGATCTTCCCGGTGAAGGATGCGCAGCTTTGCGCGCGGCTGCGCAATGAGATTCTGGCTGCGTATCTTGCCGACACGGTGAAGACGCGTCTGCTCTCAGCAGATGGCAGATATCTTCGAGCGCGGGACACACCCGCCGGCAAATCGCAGACCGCTTTCAGCGCTCAGGATTTCTTTATGCAGGTGGCTGAGGGCAAAGCAACCACGGACGATATTCCAAAGCAACTCGAAGAGGGACATGACAAGCCGGCAGTGCGAGCGAAAAAGACGGCATCGCGCAAGAAGGTTGCGGCAGACTAGCCAACGCTCAGGGCCGGTACTGGAAAGGGTTGAAGATTTCGACTTCGAAGTGCCGGAAATCCTTTGTGTTGCGGGTTACAACGGTAAACCTGTGGATACGGGCCGTAGCGGCGATCATGGCGTCTCTGGCGAGATCGTCAGACTTGCCAGCCATTAATCTACCCCACTCTCGAAATTCGGCAGCCTGCATGGGAATAACTTCGTACACCGCACAGACTTTATCGATCCAGCTTTCTATCTCCCGGGCTTTCGAGTGATCCTGTTTTCTGGTTCTCTCGACGCCAATCTGAAGTTCACTTGCAACTACCGCGGACATAAAGACCTGCGCAGCCGGAATCGCTTCGAGCCATGAAATGACTCCTCCATGAGGCTTTAGTTTTCGTATTTCGGATACCACGTTTGTATCGAGCAAATACATTATTCAAATTCCACATCTCTGCGCAGGCGGAATCTGCTGCGGGGAACTGGCTCCAAATCAAATTTCGGCTCAGGAGCAAGGAGAACATCCTTCAAAGTAAGCCTCGGCGCGCCCTGCAGCCGTTTCCATTCGTCGATGGGCACCAGCACGGCAGTTTCCACGCCGCGCCGCGTGACGATCTGCGGGCCTTTACGCAGAGCCGTGTCCAGAAATTCGCTGAATCGCGCCTTTGCTTCCTGCAGCTGCCATTTCATGGCTTACTCCTCTGACTAGTCAGATGACTAGTCATTTCATTGTACGACACCTGAGCATAGCAACAGCCTTTTACAATAGAGTGTGGTCCTCGCAGCTCCACAAGTCTCCGCAACAACACGAACCACCAGCGCCCCCGCTACGCTGGCCTTGTACTGGCACCTGCTCAGCCTGGATGCTCCCACAGTGGCGGCACTCTGGTGCTGGAGCCTGGCGCGGGCCGCGCATGTTGATCTACCCGGGCTAGCGCCTTTGCTGCTGGCAGTGGGCACATGGCTGGTCTATGTTGCCGACCGCATTCTTGACGGGCTGGACCAAACGAACCGGGAGCGGCTGCAGGAGCGCCATTACTTTTATTTACAGCATCGGAAGACTTTTCTGGCTGTGGGGGCAATCGTGAGCCCGGTCTTTGCCTGGATTGTGTTTACCGGCCTGTCTCCGGCGGTGCGGCTGGAAGATGCTGCCGTGTTTGCCGTAGCAGCTTTGTATTTTCTGTTGGTGCACGCACATGGGCCCGATGTGGAGCGATGGCTGCCCAAGGAGCTTGCCGTCGGCGTTCTGTTTGCCGCAGGAACGGCGGTTCCCGCGTGGGCCCGCATCGATGGTGAGCGGCTTACACTGCTGCCGGCGGTCGGCGTCTTCGCCATTCTCTGCTGGCTCAATTGCGTAGCCATCGAAAGCTGGGAGAGGCGAAGCGCGGGCAGCAGGACTTCTTCAGCGCACCCGACGACGGTCTGGGCGGCACGGCATTTACCTAGCCTTGCCCTCGGGGCGGTCG
This sequence comes from Terriglobales bacterium, assembly GCA_963738095.1. Classification (GTDB taxonomy): domain Bacteria; phylum Acidobacteriota; class Terriglobia; order Terriglobales; family Acidobacteriaceae; genus Alloacidobacterium. Next base: position 112,201 of record CAVTVL010000024.1, on the reverse strand, counting down.
TGCTCTCACTTACGTTGGTATGGATTGGCCGGCATGATCAAATGCGCGTTTACCTCTTTCTCGCTGCGGCGATGAGTGCCCTTTTGCTGTTCTGGCTGGGGCGCCGCAGAAAATATCTGACTGCGATACAGTTGCGGGTGGCAGCGGATGCCGCCCTGTTGACGCCGTTGCTATTTGCGGTGTGGATGCGGTGAGCCGCCGGCTGAACTTCGACCGGCTGGCGCGGCCCTACCGCTGGCTGGAATATGCAACCTTTGGACGGGCTCTCGAACGCTGCCGCTTTCACTATCTTCCGGCGCTTATCGGCGCGCGACGTGCTCTGGTGCTTGGCGACGGCGATGGACGATTTCTAGCCCGGCTGCTGCAGGCAAACCCGCAACTTGAAGCAGATGTGGTCGATATCAGCCCGGCGATGCTGTCTCTCCTCAGCCAACGGCTTGGGCCGGAAGCCCGAAAGCGCATCTGCGTGCACGAAGCCGATGCACGGGAATTTGTTCCGCCGGGGACAGACTACGACCTGGTAGTGACGCATTTCTTCCTGGATTGCCTGTTTCAGCCCGAGCTGGCTGCACTGATTGGCCGTATCAGGCCGCAATTGACTCAGGGGGCATACTGGGTGATTTCGGAGTTTGCCCGGCCCCAGGGCGGGGTAAGTTCGATTGCCGGTCGAGCTGTAGTTTCAGGGCTTTACCGAGCTTTTGGCGTGCTTACCGGGCTATCGGTCCGGGTGCTGCCTGATCACGGTTTGGTCTTGAAAAGCCTCGGCCTTCAGCTCCGGAACGAGCGGCGATGGCTGCGCGGATTACTGGTAAGTCAACTTTGGCAAGGCTAAGCCGTCTTACCGTGCAACCCATAACCGTCCGCCTACCCTCTATTCATGCAGGCAGTTATGGCAACTTCCGACTCATTATCGCGCTGGTTACTGTCCCAGAGGCCTCTGACAGTTTTGGATACGGTTCCCGGTATCGATCCCGGAACGTTGCCCGAGCCGCTTCCCCCGCCTGTACGGGAGCCTGATCCCGACCCCGACCCACTACCACCGCCAGAACCCGGAACACCGGGTACGGAGCCGGGCTTTCCCGGTGACTCTCTGCCCTCGCCTGTGCCTGTCACGCGCGTAACTTCCCGTTCCGGCGATTGTTACAATTAGGTTAAAGTGGCAGCAGCCTCGTCCGGATCCTTTTTGATTCAAGATGAGATAAAGGGCAATTCACATTCATGAATCTCTACGTTCTACGTCATGCAAGCGCGGGTACGCGCCGCGAAAATCCTCTTCTGGATGTAAGACGTCCGCTCGACAAGGAAGGCAAGCAGCAGTGCATGCTGGTCGGCAGCTATCTGAATGCATTGAAGGTGCAGTTTGACCTGGTTGCGTCCAGTCCGTTGAAGCGCGCGCTGCAGACCGCCTCGCTGGTTGGGACTGAAGTTGGTTACGACGCCAAGATTCAGGTCACAGATGCGCTTTCACCGGGCGCGACGGTCACGGCTTTTCAGCAATTCGTGGCCGGCCTTGCGCGCTATGAGAATGTGCTGATCGTCGGGCACAATCCTAATTTGCCTCTGTTTCTTGGATCGCTGTTTATCGCTCCGGCACGCGCCAGCATTCGCATGCGCAAAGGTGCCATCGCACGTGTGGACTGCACGCGGCGTCCGGGGGTTCTGAACTGGCTGGTCGACCCTCGCATCCTGCGGGGCGTTTATACCAATGTGACGAAGAGATCTCTGCGGAAGACTTCGCGGAAGTAAGCCGCTTCTTTGCGCAATGACCACAGCTCCAGTTGCGCTCCTGTGCGTCCGGGAAAGATTTCGAGCAATACCTGTTTGGGATAGACCCGGACTCTCACCTTCAAAATGTCGCTGGCGCGGTCCTGATTGAGAGCCACGGCCAGACGTAGCAGCACAACCGCGCGGCGCACGTGTTCATGCTCTTCAGGAGGCACCTGGCGCATGGTGCGGCCCGTGGGCTCGGGACGGCTTTTTCCTAAGTAGCGCGCGATGGCGGACGTGATGACACGCTGGGACGGAGTGAAGCCGAACATCTCCGAATTGGCAATGATGTACTGCGCGTGGCGATGATAGCCCTGATAGTTCATGAACTTGCCGATATCGCGCAGCATGGCCGCTGTCTCCAGCCATGTGAGATATTCCAGCGCGAGCTTGTGCACAGGTTCGAGATCGCGGAAGAGCTGGGCGGCATGTTGCCGGACGGGTTCGGCCTGACGTGCATCGATGCCATATTTGCGGCAGACTTCCAAGACAGACTCCCAGCGCTCGCGTTCAAACTGCTGGTGGGCTGAGGCGCGCGGGTCCTTCTCGGCAAGCATCTGCGCGAGGATGCCGTCCCGTAACCCCATGGTCGAGTAGCGGAAGCCGGGCAGAGCATAGGCTTCGAGCAGCTCGGCAAAGACGTGCGCGCCGGCAACAATGATCTCCGAGCGGCGCGGACCGACTCCGGGCACAGCCATGCGCTGATCGTTCGCCATCCTGGTCAGCTTTTCCGTGAGCTTGCGCACGTGCTGCGTGGATGTGATCGCTGATTTTTTTGCCGAGCGCTGTTTCTCGATGAGATGGCTGGCTTCCGCCAGCGCCGCAGCCGTTCCTGATGTGGCGATGACTGTCCCTGCCTGCACCGGTTTTACGCGGCGCTCGGCGCGGCGCAGCTCACGGTGGATGAACTGCTTGAGGCGGCCAATGTCTTCTTTCGAGGGCGGATCGCTGTGCAGGAATTCTTCGGTCAGGCGGACGGCGCCGAGCGGGATGCTGACTGTCTCCTTGATGCGCTTGTGTTCGGAGAGCGAGATTTCGCAGCTTCCGCCACCGACATCGATCAGCAGGCAGCGGCCAGCGGTGCCCGGCTCATTGCTCATGATGCCGCGATGAATAAGGCGGCCTTCTTCGAGGCCGGAGATAATTTCCACGTCCCAGCCCGTTTCATCGCTCACCCAGGCAAGAAAGGCGCGCGCGTTGCGCGCATCGCGCATGGCAGCGGTGGCAACGGCGCGGACCTTGTCTGCGCCGTGCAGCTGTGCGGCGCGATGGAATCGCTTGAGCGCGTCGAGCGTGGCCGCCATGGATTCGGGCGAGACCAGCCCTGTTTCAAAGACGCTGCCGCCGAGCCGCGTAACTTCGCGGTCCTCATGCAGGACCTTGAGCTGATGCTGCACCACGCGAGCGATCTTAAGGCGGCAGGAGTTGGAACCGATGTCGATGGCGGCAAACGTCTGCATGCTTGGAATGTGCTCAGGGAATTTTTAGGTCTCGCAAGAAAGATACACGATGCGGTGAGGGTTTTGCCGAAGCGAAGTCTTTACTGCGGAGGATGCGAGACCGTAAAAGATCGCCGGTCGGAGGGTAGGGATTGGTTGTTTTGCCGCACTATGAATCAGGTTCAGCGGTCTTAACTCTCCGGTGCGATTGCGAAGCTGCCACCCATTCGCCCATAAGTTTTCCACGCAGGCGCGCCACTGTTTTCATGGCAATCACGTAATGGCTGTCACGCTTTGCATTGATCATCGCGATAAGGTCTTTGCCGTCATCTCCGATCGCAGCCAGCGCTTCGTCGGCCAGCACCAGCCAGTCATGCCAGTCGCCGATTACATCCTGCAGTTTCTTGAGTGCCGCGCCAATGGCCAGGGCGTGAGCGTCTTCGGCAGCGGACTCTGCGATGTAGCGCGCCTTCTTTGCGCCTTTGCGGAAGTCGTGCAGATTGTTGGTATCGAGCTGCTGCATCTCATGCGCGAGACGGACAAAGGATTCGAGCGCAACCAGCGCAGCGCTGCGCGGACGACGGCGCGCGCGGCGGCCTTGTTCGATGGCGGCCGAGAAGTCCGCTGCCAGAGCATCGAATTTCGCGAAATACCTGGCGGATTTCTTTTTCAGTTCCGCGGAGTGGTGCTGGCGCGCGTGATGCAGCCATGCATCAAGATGCTCGGCCTGCTGCTCGACGGGTGTTGCGGGAGAGTTCGCAGTTTCGGGCGGTGGGGTAACGGTTGCAGCTTCAGTTTCGGACGCGGCTGACGCCGCACTTTTTTCTCTGCCGTCGCGCGGCACAAGTTTGTGCAGCAGTTTGCGGTGTACGTCGAGATCCCGCACCGGTGCCGCCGCACGACGCATTCTCTTCAACAACCGCAGCCACTTTTCTGCTGCTGCGCTGAAAGCGGTATCGCTGCGTTCCCGCATCATGGCCTCAACCATGGCCTGCACGCGGCGCGTACCGGTGCGCAGGTCGTGGACGGGATTGACCTGCGGGTCGGCTGCGCACTTTTCCAGGTTGCCGCGAAGCGTCGCCGTCAGCTTCCGCAGATGTTCGAGAGGGTCGGCGGCGGGCTTTGGGCGGCTCGTCGTTTGCGGCCTTGCTATTCTTCGCGGCTGCTCTGCGCTGGTATCCTGAGATCTGGACATATCATGGGTGATTCGATACTGCCTGGTAGCAATCCTCGCAAACCTGCACTGCTTTCGTCTCCGGTAACGACCTGGACTTTGCTCCTGCTCGTCTTTTTTGCCGTCCATTTCGCGGCGCTGTTTACGCCGTCCCTGCTGGATGATGCGGATGCGACCCATGCTAACGCGGCGCAGCACATGGCGACCAGCGGCGACTGGGTCACGCTTTACGTCAACGGCGTCCGCTATCTGGAAAAACCTCCGCTGCCCTATTGGATGGTGGCGGTCGATTATCACATCTTCGGATTCAACGTCTTCGCTACGCATCTGCCGATGACGCTGGGCGTGCTGGCCTGCGCTGTGCTGGCATGGCTGTGGGCGCGCCGCGCTTACGGCGAACGGGCCGCTTTTTACGCTGCGCTCGCCATCCTGACCAGCTTCGGGGTTTTTCTCTGGACGCGATTCTATATTCCGGAGTCGCTGCTGACATTCTTCATTGGGCTTGCGCTCTATTGCTTTCTTACCGGGCTGGAAGACCGCAAGGCGGGGCGCATCTACCTGATGTATGCTGCGCTCGCGATCGCGGTGCTGGCGAAGGGGCTGATTGCTCCCGTCTTTTTTCTTGCGGCGGTCATTCCGTATCTCTTCATTACCGGCGAGTGGCGCAAGTGGCGGCAGCTGCGTCTCTTCACAGGACTGCTGCTCTTTCTGGCAATTGCCGCGCCCTGGCATATTCTCGCTGGAATTCGCAATCCGGATCACGGCAACCCTGTCGGAAACGTTCCCACCCCCGGTCACGTTCACGGATTTTTCTACTTCTACTTCATCAACGAGCATGTGCTGCGCTTTCTCGGCAAGCGCTATCCGCACGACTACAACAAGCAGCCCTTCTGGGTCTTCTGGCTGGGGCAGCTGGTATGGCTCTTTCCCTGGAGCCTGTACTTCCCTGTTGCATTGCGCAGGGCGTGGCGCAACCGCAGGCTGGCGTGGGCCGATGTGCGATATAACGCATCCGATACGCTGCATTTTCTCGATGCGCGCAGCTCCGCAACTGAAGCCGCAGGCATGGCTGCCCGGGTTCGCTTCCGCGCGCGCACCGGTCTGCTGCTGGGCATGTATGCCGCGTTCATTCTGTTCTTCTTCGCCATCTCAACCAACCAGGAATACTACACGTGGCCTGCGTACCTGCCGTTGCTGATCCTTACTGCCGGAGCGCTGGGCGCGATTGAAGAAGCTCCCGAGGCAGGACGCTGGCTCAATGCTCGAAGCAAGTGGCTTACCGGCGCGCATGCCGCGTTTGCGGTAATCGGTATTGCTGCCGCTATCGCGCTGGGAAGCGGGCTGTGGGCATCGCGGCATCTGCCTTATGTTTCAGATATAGGAACGCTACTGGCGCATCGCGGCGTGGGCGACTACTCGCTCGCGTCATCACATTTCTTCGATCTCACCGGACCATCGTTTGCCGCGCTGCGGATGCCTGCCGCGCTGGCTGCGCTCGCCTTGCTGATTGGACCGCTGGTGGCATGGATGCTGCGCAAGCGCGGACACTCATTCGAGTCGACTGTGTCGGTTGCCTTTACCGCCTCGGTCTTCCTGATTGCGGCGCACATTGCCTTTGTTCGCTTTGAGCCGATGCTCTCTTCGCGCGCGATAGCGGACACAGTCAATCGCCTGGCAACTCCGGGCGATGAGCTGGTTCTCTATGGAGACCAGGCGGATGGCTCATCGGTGATCTTCTACACCCACCGGCAGGCGCTGCTCGTGGATGGCAAGTCGTCGTCGATGATCTGGGGATCGTGCTATCCGGATGTGCCGCACATCTTTCTTCTGGACCAGGATCTGACAGCGATGTGGGGCAACGGGCCGCGCAAGTTTCTGTTTGTGGCGGGTGACCACCACGATCATGTGGAAGCACTGCTGGCCGGGCATTTATATAAATTGCAGGAGTTGTCGGACAAGACGCTGTATACAGACAGGCCGTTGTAGTACAGCAAACCAGCCGGAGACAGCAAGGAATGCGATCCTGCTGATTTGTTCCTCTATGCCGTCATTGCCTGTTCGTGTTCCGGCTGAGCGGTCTCGGTGATGGCCTGCATATAACCGCCCTTCATGAGGCGGTAGACTTGGCCACGCCACAGAACACGATTGCTCGCGTAGCTTGCGGCCCAGTAGCAGAATCCGAGCAGATCCCGAAACGGATAAAGCACAGACGTACGCAGGATTTTTCCGTCCCTGACTACGGCTGCGCCGACTACGGCTGCCATGAGAATGCGTACAACGATGCTGTAAGCGACCAAGGCCAGTGCAAGGGAGGGCCTGTGCAAACACCATGCCGCAAATCCAGCGATCAATCCGAAGGGAATCGCAAATGTCAGCGAAGTGCCGAAATGTCCCTTGGGCCGCGAGAAGCGCGTGGACTTCATCCAGCGCACCTGATGCTTTACCGAAGCACTGAAAGTTAGGTTCAGAACGATGTGATCAATGACGTGATCGGAGAGCACAACTTCGTATCCATTGGCCGCCACTTGATTGCCCAGAACGAAATCATCCGCGCAGTATGGACCGAGGTAGGCAAAGCCGCCCATTTCTTCCACGCAGCCGCGGCGCACCGCCATGGTGGGCCCAAGAGTAAACTGCATGCCCTCCATCATGTTGGCCACCAGCACTCCGGATGTCATCTCGACGGACATCCCTGCAGCTTCCAGCTTTGACCATAGGCCCTCATCGGCGACGCCGCGATAAAGGCACGTCACCGCACCGACCTTCGCATTTGCGAATGGCGCAACAACTTCCCGGATGTAATTTGGCGTAACTCGCACGTCGCTGTCGCTGATGATGAAGATGTCCGTGTTGGCTGCGGCTGCCATCTTTTCAAGCGATGAGACCTTGGCATTGATGTAGGTGCGCTCCCCGGTGACCAGAAACTTGGCCGGAACCGATGGATAGAGCGCAGCTACCTGGCGTGCGATCCGCAAGCCTTCGTCATTTGCATTGCGCGCGCAAAAAAGAATCTCGTAATTTCTGTAATCCTGCTCAAAAAAGCTGGCGATGTGCGCACCGAGGCCGGGCTCTGCGCCGTGCAGAGGTTTGAGCAAACTGACAGGCGGATAGAAGTCCGGCTGCACCTTCATGCGACTCTTTCGTCGTGCCGTTACAAAGCGGTAGACAGCGGCGAAAACCAAGCCATTGAAGATGGTTGAACTGATGAGGCCGACGACGCCAAGACTCATCAGCAAACCGGCTATTCGTGTGGAAATCACTTTTATTTAGATTATCGTATAGGGGCGTGTGATGCGAATAAATATCTCATCCCCTATCCGTTAATCGTTTTGATATCAATGCATTATCAACATCTTGTTAGGGATGGGAAGTCCTCCCGGAGGACTTCAGCTTCTCCAAAACCAGTGGAACAAGCTGCGAAACATTTCCTGCGCCCAGGGTGAAGATCACATCGCCCTCGCCTGCCCGCGACACGACGCGGTCGATTGCTTCTTCCGGCATGGTCGCATATTCCACTCCATCGTGGTGAATCGCTTCGACAAGTGCCTTCGCTGTGATGCCCGGAATCGGTTCCTCGCTTGCGGCATAGATGTCGAGTATCTCGACCGTGTCTGCCTCTTCAAACGCCGTCAGAAATTCCTGCATAAGATCGCGGGTACGAGAGTAGCGGTGCGGCTGAAAGATGACGTGCACCCGGCGGTAGTTGCACTCCCGAGCGGCGTGCAGCGTGGCGCGAATCTCGGTGGGATGGTGGCCATAATCGTCGATGACCGCGACGCCGCGCTCGCAGCCTTTTAACTGGAAGCGCCGGTCGACCCCGCGGAAGGAGTCCAGCCCCTGTGCGATGGCCTCGGGCTCGATCTCAAGCTGGGCGGCAATAGCGACAGCGGCGGTGGCATTCAGCACGTTGTGGCGGCCGGGAACGTGCAGCGAAAACGGACCGAAGACTTGTCCGCCGGCAACCACCTCGAAACGCGCGCGCACTTCATCGCCAGGCGGCAGCATGCGGGTAACGAAATCTGCCTTCGGCGTAGTTCCGTAGGTAAAAACGCGGCGGCGTACGCGCGGCAGGATGCGGGCGAGTTGTTCGTTGTCGATGCAGGCCACGCAGCTGCCGTAAAAGGGCACGCGGTCCATGAATTCGACGAAGGCATCTTCCACATCGGCCATATCGCGGTAACAATCCATGTGTTCGCGGTCGAGATTTGTCACGACGGCGAGGATGGGCGAGAGCTTCAGGAAGGAGCGGTCGCTCTCGTCTGCTTCTGCGACGAGATACTGCGACTTGCCCAGACGCGCATTCGATCCGAGCGCATCCACTCTGCCGCCGACGACAACCGTCGGATCGAGATTTCCCGCGGCCAGCACAGTTGCAATCATGGATGTCGTCGTCGTCTTGCCGTGCATGCCGGCAACGGCAATACCGTATTTCAGGCGCATCAGCTCAGCCAGCATTTCTGCGCGCTGAATAACGGGGATCTTGCGCGAGCGGGCTTCAATCACTTCAGGGTTTTGCTCATTCACGGCAGAGCTGGTAACAACAACTCCCGAGCCGATGACGTTGGCGGCAGCGTGGCCTTCAAAAACCATCGCGCCCAGCGATGCCAGCCTCTCAGTGAGGGACGAGCGGCGCAGGTCAGAACCTGAGACAGCGTAGCCGAGGTTGAGCAGGATCTCCGCGATGCCGCTCATGCCAATGCCACCGATGCCGATGAAGTGCACGCGTTGTGCTTTTGCAAACATATTTCAGAACACTTTGATTACTGTATCAGCGAGGAACACGATGCAGAAAATACGCGGAAAGATGCATGTTTTCAGCCTCTTCGTTGATTGCGGCGTGCTGGATATCCACCGCAACATTCCTGAATATTCTCTGTTCACACGGGTGGCAACAGAATGCAGAAGCACCCCACAAGGGTGTGTTCGAAGGTCAGGGGGTTTGCCAATGAAACGCGTACTCGGTGCTTTCGTACTTGCTGCTACTCTTATTCCCGCCGCTGCGGCGCATGCACAGGTAGGGATTGCGGTCCGGATCGGGCCACCCGCACCCGCATACTACGCGGGATATGTGCCGCCATGCCCGGGCCCGGATTACTTCTGGACGCCGGGATACTATGCCGGCTCAGTGTGGATGCCGGGACGCTGGGCATATCGCGCTTACTATGGACCGCGATATTACCATCATGACGCGTATTACTACCGCCACGATCATGACAGATATTGGGATGGCCACGACCACGGCAATCACAATGGCTGGCACAAGCATCACGACGATGACGATCATCGCCGGTAAAACAGAATTTGTCCGGGCGCCCATGAGGCGTCCCGGAACGCTTCACATCCGCAAAGACAATCCGTCGCGCAACTGCTTTACACCCGCGCCAGCGCCTGATCGAGATCGGCGAGCAGATCCTCCACATCTTCGATGCCCACTGAAATGCGGACCAGCCCATCCGTGATGCCAAGCCGCGCCCGCTCCTCGGTTCCAACGGCCGCGTGCGTCATCGTGGCGGGATGCGAGATCAGCGTCTCCACACCGCCCAGCGATTCTCCCAGCGTGCAGACGCGAACGCTTTTGAGCAATGCGTTCGCGTTGGCGAGAGATCCGAGTTCGAACGAGATCATCGAACCAAAGCCGGACATCTGTTTCTTTGCCAGCTCGTGCTGAGGATGATCCGGCAGTCCGGGATAGAAGACCCGTTTCACTTTTTTGTGCTGCGCGAGGTAGGCCGCAATCTTGCGACCGCTATCGTCGTGCTGCCGCATGCGAACAGCAAGCGTCTTGACGCCGCGCAGGATCAGCCAGCTTTCGAAAGGCGAGAGAATGCCGCCCGTGCACTTCTGCACGAAGGCGAATTGCTCTTTGTGCTTCGGCGTTGTGCCTACAAGCACGCCGCCAAGTCCATCGCTGTGTCCGTTGAGAAACTTCGTCGTCGAGTGCATCACGATGTCTGCGCCGAGTTCGATGGGGCGCTGGAAGTAAGGCGACAGGAAGGTGTTGTCGACGCTCAGCTCGACACCGCGCTCGTGGCAGATCTCCGCAACGGCACGAATATCGGTCAGCGTCATGATTGGATTCGTCGGCGTCTCGATGTGCACGAGCTTCGTCTGCGGCCGGATGGCGCGGCGGACCGCTTCAGCGTCGGAGCTGTCGACGTAGGTGAACTCGATGCCGTAGTTCACGACAATCTGGTTGAAGAGGCGCGCCGTTCCACCGTAGACGTTCTCGCCGCAGATGATGTGATGGCCAGACTTCAGCATCGTGATCATCGCCATGATCGCGGCCATGCCGCTGGCGAATACGTGCGCGCTCGTGCCGCCTTCAAGCGATGCAAGATTCGTTTCGAGCGCATCGCGAGTTGGATTCGAGACACGTGCGTACTCATAACCTTTGTTCTTGCCGATCTCTTCCTGCGCGTAGGTAGACGAGAGATAGATCGGAACGTTGACCGCGCCGGTAAGCGGATCGGGTTCCTGCCCGTCGTGAATCGCGCGAGTTGAGAATCCATGGGTTTCTTTCGTCATTCGTCATTGCTCCTGCACACTGACTTCGCTGATCGTTTGGGGCGGTGGAGAGATTTCGCCGCCGAAGACGCAGAGATACCTCTGTTATAAGCCGCCCTCAAAAATTTTCTTTGAGAGATACCGCTCAGCGGAATCGGGGATAAGTGTGGCGACGCGCTTGCCCGGCCCAAGTCTTGCAGCGATGGTCAGCGCCCCGTGTACCATAGCGCCCGAACTCGATCCGGCAAGCACACCTTCCTCGCTTGCGAGACGCTTGACCATGGCGAAGGCATCGGCATCGCTCACGCTCATGATCTCATCGGCAACTTCCCGATGGAATGTTTCAGGCACGAAGGAGGCGCCGATGCCTTCGACCTTGTGCGGCCCCGGCTCTCTGCCCTGCAGAACAGAGCCTTCGGTTTCGACGGCGACGGTGAAGATGGTGCGGTCCTTTTCTTTCAAAAACTTTGCGATGCCGGAGAAGGTTCCACCCGTGCCCACGCCAGCTACAAAGGCATCGATGCGACCTTCCATCTGCTCCCACAGCTCCTGCGCCGTCGTTTCATAGTGAAACTTTGGATTGGCCTGATTCTCGAACTGCAGCGCGGGAAATATGTTCTCGCCTCTCCTCGCCAAATCGCGAGCGCGCTGGATCGCTCCCTTTATGCCTTCAGCTTCGGGCGTGCGTTCCACTGTCGCACCGAAGCCGCGCATCAGGATGCACTTCTCTTCGGCAAAGCCTTCGGGAACAAAGAGCACAACCTTGTACCCGCGGTTTACGCCAACCAGAGCCAGGCCCACGCCGGTATTGCCTGCCGTGGCTTCAACGATGGTCGCGCCGGGCTTGAGAATGCCGCGGGCTTCCGCATCGAGAATCATTCCCAGTGCGGCGCGATCCTTGACGCTGCCGCCCGGGTTCAGGAATTCGAGCTTGGCGTAGACATCCGCCATGGTGGGTACGGGCAGACGGCGAAGATGCAGCATCGGCGTCTGCCCCATCAACTCGGTGATACTTTCGGCGACGCGCAGGCTGCGGACTGGTTGGAGTGTCATTGATTCTGTCATTACAAACTTTTTAGTGTAGCAGCACCAACGGCGAAAAGACGTTCCGAAAGTTACATTTGGGAGCAAATGAATTTTTTCTTTTGTGAAATTATCTTTAATCCGCCTTCTTGGCTACGGTACACTGAGGGACACTCTTGAGACGCGGGAATTGCGCTCGAATCGCTCGCCATTCCCCGCCATACCTGCACTGTGTGGATACTAAAACTCCAGCTGCGATGGGTCGTACGGATCGAAGCGTATCTCTGCTCATCCTGGGCGCAATAGGCACTCTTTTTTTTATCTGCGCGTCAGCTCTCTTTGTCTACAACAATACCAGGCACCTGGTTGCTTCACGCGACTCGCGCGATCGCTCGCAGGAAGTGCTGAACACGCTGCAGCTGACCTCGCAACAGCTGGACCGCATTGCCTTTTCCGAACGCTTATATCTAATGGGAAAAGATGAAGAGGATCTGGCAACCGCACAGTCCACTGCAATTGCGCTGGATACGGGTCTCATTCACCTGGCCGACCTTGTCGACGATAATATCGCGCAAATAGGCCGTGCACGCGACCTGCACGGCTGCATCGTTGACTTGAAGCAGCAGGTAAATGAGGCCATGCCGCAAGGCACCGGCTTGCAGAAGAAGATCGTCGAATGCCGTGATGAAGTCAGCAAGATGCAGGAAACGGAACGCACCCTGCTGACGCAGCGGACCGTCGAAGGACAGCAGGACATTTACCGCAGCCTTCTGGCCGGCGCCATTTTTCTGATCATTTCGCTCGCCGTCGTGATCGTTCTCTTCGGCTTCCTGGTGCGGGATGCGAAACGGCGCCATAAAGTTGACCGGCAGTTTTTCAATACGAACGCACAGCTGGAAATTACCGTGCTGACGCTGCAAAAACGCGCCGCAGAGGCTGCATTGCTGATGTCCGCAAGAGAGGAGCTGCAACTGTGCACCAGAGCCGAGCAGGCGCATCAAGCGGTTGTGCGTCACAGCAAGCAGCTGCTGCCCTCCACAAATGTAGCCCTCCTGATGATCAACAACTCGCGCCAGATTGTCGCGATTGCCGCAGCTTCAGACGGCGAAATGAAAGTACTGGACGGTTTTACGCTGGATGCATGCTGCGGTCTTCGGTCGGGTAGGCTGCGATGGAGAAAACCGGGACAGTCCGAGGTCCATTGCAATCACTTCCTGCGGACTACGCCAGAGAATTACCTGTGTATTCCCCTGGCAGCACACGGCGACACGTTGGGCATCCTCTATATCGAGTGCCCGACTGCACTCGTATCGATTGATGTCGAACGAAACATGGAAAGCCTGGAAGAGTTGACCGAGATAGCCTCCATGTCCATAGCCGGCCTCAATCTGCGGGCGCGTCTTGAGCATCAATCGATCCGCGATGGCCTGACCAATCTTTTCAACCGGCACTTCATGGAGATCTCGCTCGACCGCGAAGTACGCCGCGCCACAAGAAACAATACCGACCTTTCGATTCTGATGCTCGACGTCGACCACTTCAAGAAGTTCAACGACACGCATGGCCATGAAGCTGGAGACTGCATCTTGCGGGAAGTCTCCGAAGTTTTTCGTCAATCTGTGAGATCCGAAGATATTGTCTGCCGCTATGGTGGCGAAGAATTCGTCATCATTCTTCCGGAAACATCACAGGACGCTGCTATGGAAAGAGCGGAAGCCATTCGTAAGCGCGTAGGTCAGGTCAGGGTTCATTTCCGGTCTGAAGTTCTGGGGGAGCTCACCATTTCGATTGGTGTGGCGACCCATCCGCAATCGGGCACAACTTTGGATGAACTGCTGCGCTCGTCCGACCGCGCTCTCTATGCGGCAAAACGGGCCGGCCGGGATCAGGTTGTCATGGCCGAAACTCCGCTTCCAGCCTTGTAGCCGTTGTATATCCTTGGGGGTTGGCTCTCCCGTCGCATGTTGCGCGTATGATGATCGCGAGAACCATGCTGACAACTGGAACGAACGCGCAAATCCACCCCAATGATATCTGGCCAGCTTTGCCGCAAGCCGCGTGGAGCGATACCTGCGCCACTCTGCAGCTCCGGATGCAGATCGTGGGTAAGATCCGGCTCGCACTCATGCCGACCATCAATCACACCTGGAATGTGACGCTCTACCCCACAGCTCGTGGGTTCACGACGTCGCCCATGCCTCACGGCACGCGCATGCTGCAGATCGACTTCGATTTCATCGACCACGCGCTGCTGCTCGAGACCAGCGAAGGCGGCCGCACCACGATACCGCTTAAGCCTATGACGGTCGCTGCGTTTTATCGGCAGGTGATGTCTGAACTCGAAGGACTCGGCACTCCCGTGCACATCTGGCATATGCCGGTTGAGATTGCGCAGCCTATTCCTTTCGAGAAGGACTATACGCACCAGGCGTACGACGCGGAATACGCGCAGCGTTTCTGGCGAATTCTGCTGCAAACGACGCGGGTTTTCACCATCTTCCGCGCCCGGTTCACAGGTAAGGTGAGTCCGATTCACCTCTTCTGGGGAGCGATGGATCTCGCTTGCACGCGCTTCTCGGGCCGCGTTGCACCGGAGCACCCGAGCATGGCTGGCCTGCCCGATCGCGTCACGCGTGACGCCTACTCGCATGAAGTCAGCAGTTGCGGATTCTGGCCGGGCGCGCCCGGCATTGAGCCGCTTTTTTACAGTTACGCCTATCCGGAGCCGCCCGGCTACGCGCAGAGCGCCATTGCGCCCGCTCAGGCTTCTTTTGACTCTACGCTAGGTGAGTTTGTGCTGCCGTACGAAGAGATGCGCCGGTCTGCGGACCCTGACTCTGCCCTGCTCCAGTTTCTGCAGACTACATACGATGCAGCTGCGAACTGCGCCCGGTGGGACCGGGCTGTACTAGAAGTCGCGCCGAAACCGGACAATCCCTGACCGCTTCAATTGCAAAGTTAACTGGCTGACGAGACTCCCCGACATCGACCTATTCGGGAATCATGCCGCGAATCCACCTCTGAGCGGGCTTCTCGATCAACTTCATCGTCAGCAGGGCAGCCGTCACAAGCAGGACATAGCTGATCCACGGATCAAACAAGATGAGGTGTGTCTTCTCCAGCAGATGCGATTTGTGAATCAGATCCCACAGATTGAAGTGCAGGATATAGAGGCAGTAACTAGCCTGACCTACGGCGACAAAAGGCCAGAATCCGAAGAAGCGTGCAATCAGGTTGTGCCCTGCAAGCCCGAGAATAGCGAGGCCGAACAGGGGCATCAACAGGCCATCGTGCATCAGCGCAAACGGCATGCGATCGCCGTAATACAGGATGGCGTAAAGCGCGCCTACTCCCAGAACGCCCAGTAATAAGCGCCAGCGGTTGGCTCGTGAGATGCGGGCATCCACGTCCGCCAGCACAATGCCGAAGAGGAAGGCTGGCACATGCGGCGGCGGCGAGAATTTAAGCGCTCTCATCCAGAAGCTATCGGTATACCGGTTCGGATTGGGGCCATCGGGCTGCAGGATTGTATAGAGCGTTGGCAAGACCATGCCAGCCAGCCACAACAGGGCAAGCAGGCCAATCAGGTAGCGCAATCGCCGTGGACGCTTCCAGCAGACCACAACGGGGAAAATCAGATAGAAGAACGCCTCAGTGCACATTGTCCACGCGGGCGTGTTCCAGAAGGTAGCCAGCTTGGGGATCCATCCCTGCAGCAGCAGAGGAGTCAGCGCAACACCAAGGGCAAACTCACCATGGCTGCGGACCTGCCACTCGGCCATCAGCATGCCGAGTGAGACAAGCAAGCCGAAAATGTATACGGGATAGAGCCGCGAAAAACGCGCTGTCCAGAAATGCGCAACATTCAACTGGCCGCGCTGTGCCCGGTCGCTGTAGTTGTAGGCCAGAATAAAACCCGACATCAGCAGGAAGAAGCTGACCGAGGTATAACCGTTGTCGACGATGGGAGCAAAGGGCCCGAACCACTTTGGATTCGAATAGTGGTAGAAAACAATGTTCAATGCGGCAAAGGCGCGCAGGCCGGAGAGGGCCGGGAGTCTGGATTTCTTCGCAATTTTTGTGGCTTCAACCGGAGCTCCGGTTTCAGCAGAGGGATGCGGCGTTTCTGCGGGCTGCTCCAGCACCGCAGCCGACGATGCGTTTTGCATCTCTGCTCTCAGGCCGTCACCAGTGAGCCGACTTTCTCCCCGCTGATTACGCGGCGGATATTCCCCGGCCGGTTCATGTTGAAAATGATCATCGGAAGATT
The DNA here is from genome assembly GCA_963738095.1 of Terriglobales bacterium. Taxonomy (GTDB): domain Bacteria; phylum Acidobacteriota; class Terriglobia; order Terriglobales; family Acidobacteriaceae; genus Alloacidobacterium. Next base: position 96,024 of record CAVTVL010000024.1, on the reverse strand, counting down.
GTTGTCTTTGCACATGCTGACCGCAGTGGTGTCCATTACCTTTAACCCCAGCCGCAGAATTTCCATGTACGTAATCTGCTCAAATTTCACAGCATCCGTTTTGATGACCGGGTCAGCGTCGTAGATGCCTTCCACCTTGGTCGCTTTCAGTAAAACGTCTGCTTTGATCTCCATAGCGCGCAGCGATGCAGCCGTATCTGTGGAAAAGTATGGATTCCCGGTGCCTGCCGCGAAGATGACGATGCGGCCCTTTTCCAGGTGGCGGATGGCCCGGCGGCGGATATACGGCTCGCAGACCTGGTGCATCTCAATCGCCGACATCACCCGGGCATGTGCGCCCTGCTTTTCGAGAGCGTCCTGGATGGCCAGCGCATTGATGACCGTTCCCAGCATGCCCATGTGATCGGCGGAGACGCGGTCCATTTCCTTGGCCTGCTCGGCTACACCGCGAAAGAAATTGCCCCCGCCCACGACGATGGCGACATCGACGCCGAGCTCGCGCACCTCGGAAATCTCGGCGGCGATTTCGTGCACGCGGTCAACGTCCACGCCAAAGCCGCGCCCGGCGGCCAGCGCTTCTCCTGAAAGCTTAAGAACTACGCGGTTATACATTCCTTTTGAGTATCGCATGATGAGGGGCCGGGAACGAAGCCGCCAAAGCACCTTTCTCTCCGGTCAGTTCTCGCCCAAATCGATATTTATCGAGCGGAAGCCAGGCCGGAGCGTCCTTCTCGATAGAAGAGCCAAGGACATGATCTTGAGACACGGCTTGGCCTCTTCAACGAAGCGTTTTGAGAGGCAAGTAATGAAACTAAATCGTGACGAAACTGAAGATCGAAAGATGAGCTGTGTCCGGATGTCTGCTGTTCTAATCCTCGTTCTCGCTCTCTTTCTACCACGTGCAGGCGCACAGGCGCCGACAGCGGATACGAGTGCTGCTGAATCGAAAGGCGGGGCGGAAACATATCAGACTCTTTATCTGACCAGCCTTACTCAGGTTGCCGGCGCGAACGATATTCAAACGGATCTCCGCAATATGCTTCCTAATGCCAGGCTGTATTACGTGCCGTCGCAGAATGCTATCTCCATACGCGGTACTCCAGACGAGATCCGGCTCGCGCAGAAGATCCTCTCAGATATTGATCGAACCAGAAGTGTCTACCGCCTCACCTACACGATCACCGACATCGATAACGGCAAGAAGCTTGGCACGCAACATTTCGCTCTCGTGGTGGCTTCAGGCGGGAAGACGGAGCTCAAACAGGGAATCAAAGTGCCGATTGTTACGGGTTCTTTCGACGGCGAAACCTCAAAATCGAACACCCAGGTGCAATATCTCGATGTCGGCCTGAACATCGAGGCGTCCCTGGATGGATACTCCGATGGGTTAAGGTTGCGCACAAAGATCGAGCAGTCGGCTGTTGCCGATGAGAAGTCTGGTGTTGGCGCGCAGGATCCGATAGTTCGCCAAACCACTCTGGAAGGCGTATCGACTCTCGTACAAGGCAAGCCACTTATTCTCGGATCCATCGATCTTCCTGGAAGCACCCGGCGTCAGGAAATCGAAGTCGTTTCCGAGCTCGTCCGGTAAGTACACGTGCTCCAGTTTGAGTCGCTAATCTGGCTGGAGCACGATCCGCGTGCGCCAGGCTCGTGATCAGCTCACAGTACGAGCCCTCGTAATGTCTTCCAGCAATCCCAGCTTCGGGTGCGGCTTCCATCCGGGAATGTGACACGCCTCATCGCTGGAACCGCGATTTGCCATCCCCATGAACTTTGCAAAGCATGGCACAACGATGCTCTCTGCCTTGGTGCGCGAGTAGATGCAGACCCGCGAATAAGGCATGAAGACAACGTTTACTAAATCGCTTTATACTCAACTGCGCAGAGAGTCGCACGAAAACCGCTTAAAACTGAATGGGGTAGATTGATACGAAAATGATTCGCAAAGTCTTTTCTTCCGCACTTCTGATTGCAGCACTCGCCGTTGCTGCGGCAACTTTCGCGAACGCTCAGGCAGGTCAGCGCATTGTTCTTGAACGCGGCAAATCGACGATCGTATTCGAGCCTTACTCTCCGAACATCATCCGTGTGACCCTTAGCCTGCTCAAGGGCCCGGCATTGGCCGCGCCCGGATATGGCTTTGTTGCCTCGCCTTCAGCCAACGGATGGAGTCATGAAAAAGATGGCGTGGACGAGGTGTACAAATCATCGCAGCTGGTTGTGACGTTGAAGGGATGGCACGATGGGGGCAGGCGGCCGCCGCAATCGGTGATGGATCCCGGTAAATACTTCAGCGGGTCGACTCCGGGCGCGGACATTACATTCGCGACTCCGGAAGGCAAGACGCTTGCCGAGATGAATGGTTGGTCGATGTCGGTGCCGAACCACAAAGACGGCAACTCGCAGGTGCTCTACGACAGGCGGCCCACCGATCCGGATTTCTACCAGGTAGGCGCGAGCTTTGTTTCCCCCGCGGATGAACACTACTACGGCCTGGGGCAGAACCAGGAAGGCTTTCTCGATCACCGTGGCCATGCTGTGCATTGCTGGCACGACTACAACGCACCCGGCGGCCAGAGCGTATGTGTGCCTTTCATGGTTACAAATTATGGATATGGCGTCGTCTGGGATAATCCTTCGAAGACCACAATTGCGCCGGGCTTTAATGAGCGCACAAGCTGGACTTCCGAAGTTGGCAACCGCGTTTCATTTTTCCTTATCGCAGGAAAAACGACGGACGAAATTTACGCCGGCTATCGCCTGCTCACAGGCGCGACGCCGCTTTTGCCCAAGGCGGCTTATGGATACATCCAGTGCAAGCAGCGCTACCGCTCGCAGGATGAGGTGCTGGCCGTAGCGAAGGGCTATCGCGAGCGCCATCTGCCCGCCGATGTCATCGTCGTCGACTGGCTCTACTACACGAAGATGGGACAGATGGATTTCGTCCCCGTTCTGTGGCCCGACCCGGCGGCGATGAACAAGCAGCTGCACCAGATGGGCTTCCAGACGATGATCAGCGTCTGGCCGCGCTTCGAGCCGGGATCGCGCTATTACGACTTCCTGCGGAAGAAGGACTGGTTTGAGCATCTCGCCGACGGCACCCCGACGAATGGCCTGCCATACGACAAGGCCGGTTCCGATCTCGATACGACGAATCCCGGACGCCGCGCACTGGTACTGGAACACCATTAAAGAAAATATTCTGAGCAAAGGCTTTGACTCCATCTGGGCCGACGAAACCGAGCCCGACCTGCCTCCGAATGGCAGTTATCTGCACATCGGTCCGGGCACGCAGTATTTCAATGTCTATCCGCTCTTCCACACAGGTACCATCTACGACGGCTTCCGCCGCGACACGCCGCATCGCGGCCTGATTCTCTCGCGCGATGCTTACCTCGGCGCACAAAAAAATGGCGCCATCTTCTGGTCGTCGGACATAACAGGTACATGGGACGCATTCAAGCGTCAGGTTCCAACAGGGTTGGATTTTACGGCATCGGGATTGACGTACTGGAGTAATGACACAGGCGGCTGGCAGCCGCTGCCCGCCGTGCATCACCCCGCGCATCCGCCGCTGATCGATCCCTCAGACGTGCGCGATAATGTCGGCGATTACGACGATTTTCCCGAGCTCTATACGCGTTGGTTTGAGTACGCAACGTTTCTGCCCATCATGCGCACGCACGGAAGCCGCCGCTACAACGAGGTCTGGTCGTATGGAAAACAGGCTGAGCCGATTCTCGAGAAATATCTGAAACTGCGTTACGAGCTTTTGCCTTACATTTATTCGCTCGGTTACGAGACTTACAAAACGGGCGCGCCCTTTATGCGCGCGCTGTTTATGGATTTCCCCTCAGGACCCGAATGTCGCCGATCTTCGCGATGAATATATGCTCGGGCCTGCTTTCCTGGTCGCCCCGGTTACGGAACAGGGTGCAACCAAACGGCAGGTCTATTTGCCCGCAGGCGCGGACTGGTACAACTACTGGACGAATGAGCGAGTAAAGGGTGGCCAGACAATTACCGTAGACGCGCCAATCGATACCATCCCGCTCTTCGTTCGCGCAGGTTCGATCATTCCGCTCGGCTCGTATATCGAAAACACAGAGCAGACGCAGAAGATTGCGAAAGTCAGCGTCTATCCCGGAGCCGACGCCGACTTCACGCTCTTTCAGGATGACGGCAACACGTATGCGTATGAAAAAGGGGACGCGAAGATCACCCGCCTGCATTGGAGCGACGCGGCACATCAGCTCACACACGAGGGCGCAGAGGCATGGAGCGGTTCCGACGCGCAGGTGGTGGACGTAGTCGGACGATAGAGCTTTTGAGTTGGAACCGTCTTGTCGCAAAAGTCTTTGCCGGCGTGCATGATCTGAATAGATTCAACGCAGGAAGACTCGATTGGCAGACCTGTCAGGCCGTATCGCTTTCGTCGCAACACTAACCGCGGTGGTGTCCGTTGCGGCAGCGGCGAGCCAGCTCATCTCGGCAAAAGAGCAACTTCACCAGTTACAAATAGCGCTCCACGATGCGCATCTTCGAAATGACTGGCCCTCCTACTTAAAAAATTCTCGCAGATTAAACGACTTTGAGAACGGAGCGCCCAACTCCGTTCTGCAACTCATGAGTGCCGAGGCATCTGCCGGCAATGTAGATGGCGCGTTGGCCGAGTTGAAAGAATACGTCCACATGGGACAGGCCGACGAAGAGGTACTGAAGCTCAAACAATTCAATACACTTCGCGCCGATCCGCAATTTGCGGCAGTCCACAAAGAGATGGCTGCGAATTTCACAAGTGTTTCAACAGCCTCCAAAGCATTCTCCCTCGGCGACAGCGGCCTGCTTCCCGAAGATATCGACTATGACCTCGGGCACTTCTACATCAGCAGCGTTTTAAAGAAAGAAATTCTGACGAGCGATCTGCAAGGGAATACTCATCTCTTTGCAGAGGCTCCCGACAATTGGCCGATGATGGCGATCAAGATCGACCACGCGCACCACATCTTGTGGGCAACGGAAGTCGCTCTCGATGGCTTTGCCATGGTGGATAAAAAGGAGTGGGGCAGGTCCGCCATTCTGATCTATGACCTCAAAAACGGCAAGCTCCTTCATCGCATCGAAGGCCCGGCGCATGCGGCTCTCGGAGATATGGCACTCACCAGGGATGGCGATGCAATTCTTTCCGACGGTGATGGTGGCGCGATGTATCGCGTGCGCCGAGACACGCAACGAATTGAGCGGCTGGACGCGGGTGACTTCGTTTCTCCACAAACCGGAGCCATGCTGCCCGACGGCAAAAGCATCTTGATCCCCGACTATGTGCGCGGCATCGGCATTCTAAATTTAGACAGCAAACGAGCCGTGTGGATTCCGATGCAGGGCGAGCATGCCCTCAGCGGCATCGACGGCCTCTATCTCAACGGCGGCAACCTGGTCGCAACACAGAACGGAACATCGCCGGAGCGCGTGGTCGAGTTCAAACTGGATCGTTCGCTTCGACACGTTTTGTCCGAAAGAATCATCGAACGTGCCACGCCGACACTCGGCGATCCAACACATGGCGTCGTAGTCGGAGACGCCTTTTACTACATCGTAAATTCCGGATGGGACATCCTCGACGAGCACGGCAACCGCAGACCCGGCACAAGCCCGACCGCACCTTGGATCATGCGCACGTCTCTCCCTCATTCGCCTGCGAACTAAATAGAAAGGGCCCGGCGTATGCGCCGGGCCTTTCTGTCTTCAGCAAATCAAGAACAAACTACGCCTGTGCCTCTTCCGTCGGTACCTTCGTCTGGGCGACGGTCCAGTTCGGATCGCCGACTTTGAAGCGGGCGAAGCGGCGGATGGTGATGTTCTCGCCCAGCTTGCCAACCTTCTGCGCGATCAGGTCCTTGATCGAAACGGTCTGTTCCTTGATGAATGGCTGATCCAGCAGGCAGACTTCCTCGTAGAACTTGCTCATCTTACCTTCGACGATCTTCTCGATCACCGGAGCGGGCTTGCCAGTGGCAGCCGCCTGCGCGCGGAAAATGTCCTTCTCGCGTTCCAGATCCTCGGCGGTTACATCTTCTGCCCGGATGTAACGCGGATCGGTCGCTGCAATGTGCATCGCGATGTCCTTGAGCAGCTCCTGGAAATCCGTCGTGCGGGCAACGAAATCGCTCTCGCAGTTCACTTCGACGAGCACGCCGATCTTGCCGCCTGCGTGAATGTAGGTGCCTACCGCGCCCTCGTTCGTGGTGCGCGAAGCCTTCTTCTGCGCCGAGGCCATGCCGCGCTTGCGCAGGATCACGAAAGCTTCTTCCATTTCGCCCTTCGACTCCTGCAGGGCCTTGAGGCAATCGCCCATCGGCGCGCCGGACTTCTCGCGCAGCTCCTTCACCAGCTTTGCATCAATCTTTTCACTCACAGTCGACATTCCTTTTCCAATTCCCTTCTATAGCACGCGCTCGTTACGCGGTCATCACGCCAGACACAACGAAAGCGTGGCTCGGTAGAACTGCAGCCACGCTTCCCGAAGAATTGCTTTCTTAGGTCTTAGAAGCTGCTTTCGGCTGCCTCGGCGTCATCCAGCGTGCTTACCGTGGCCGGTGACTTGCGAATCACTCCGCCCAGAGCCGCTTCGAGGTCAACTTCCTCTTCCGGAGAATCGACAGCACCAGCCTGAATGCCTTCCACCGTGCCAGCTCCGCTTCGGCAACCTGTCCCTCGGCGCTGGCGCTCACGCCGGCTACTTCGGCATATTGCTTGTCGGTGGCCATCTGCACGCCTTCAACCGCCGAATCGGCAATCTTCGAGGCGAAGAGGCGAATCGCACGCAGCGCATCGTCGTTGCCCGGGATCACGTAATCGACGACTGTCGGATCGCAATTCGTATCGACGACGGCAACGACCGGGATACCCAGCTTGCGGGCTTCCTTCACGGCAATCGCTTCGTTGTTCGAGTCGATCACGAAGAGCGCATCCGGCAGCCGCTTCATGTTCTTGATGCCGGCAAGGTTCGCCTGCAGGTGCTTGCGCTCGCGCTCCAGACGAATCACTTCTTTCTTCGTCAGTAGTTCATAGCGGCCGTCGGTGGCCATCTCATCCAGTTCCTGAAGGCGCTTCACCGACTTCTGCACCGTTACCCAGTTCGTCAGCAATCCACCCAGCCAGCGGTTGTTGATGTAGAACATCCCGGCGCGGTTCGCCTCTTCAGCGATCGCGTCCTGTGCCTGGCGCTTGGTGCCCACAAACAGAATCACTTTGCCCTGCGAGGTGATGTCGGTCACGAATTTGCTCGCGTCCTTGAACATCTTCAGGGTCTTCTGCAGGTCGATGATGTAAATGCCGTTGCGCTCGCCGAAGATGTATTCCTTCATGCGAGGGTCCCAGCGCTTCGTCTGGTGCCCGAAGTGGACTCCCGCTTCGAGCAGCTCCTTCATGGTGATTGTGGCCAAACAGCCTCCTTCGTGGACTGCATCCCGGCAATGATTAGGTCGCCGGAATTGATTCCCCTATTTGGGAAGATTTAACTACCTAAAACTTTTAGGGCTCACATCTCAGTTTTCTGTGCTCTGAGCCCTGTGACCTGGCCCTTAAAAACTAGCGCTTCGAGAACTGGAACCGCTTACGAGCGCCCTTCTGACCGTACTTCTTGCGCTCCTTGGCGCGAGCGTCACGGGTCAGCAGGCCTTCGCCCTTCAGCGTCTTGCGCAGCTCTGCATTGAACTCGAGCAGGGCGCGGGCAATGCCCATTTTTACCGCGTCAGCCTGGGCGCTTACGCCGCCGCCGGCAACGCGGGTCACCACGTCAAAGTTCGCCGCGGTCTCCGTCAGAGCCAGCGGACGCTTCGCCGAAACGCGCTGCTGCTCGGTGACGAAGTAAGCCTCAAACGGCTTGTCGTTCACCTTGAACTCGCCGCTTCCAGGGCGCAGAAAAACGCGGGCAATCGCCGACTTGCGGCGTCCCGTTCCGTAATACTGAACTAAATCTGCCATTCGTTTGTCCTAAACTCTCAATCCGTCAAAACTTGTAAAACCCGTATGCCGTCATTCTGAGGAGCAACGCGACGAAGAATCCTCAGCAATCCCGGCGAAACCTGTTATGCCTTCACTTCAAGAGGCTGCGGCTTCTGCGCCTGGTGCGGATGCTGGTCGCCCTTGTAGACGTTCAGCTTCGAGCCCATCTTGCGGCCCATCTTGGTCTTGGGCAGCATGCCCTTGATCGCCTCTTCGACAATCTTTTCCGGCCTGCGCTCCAGCAGGCGCGTGAACGATTCCTCGCGCAGACCGCCGGGGAAACCGGTGTAGCGGCGATAGACCTTCTGCTGGCTCTTCAGCCCGGTCAGCCGGACCTTTTCCGCGTTGATCACGATGACGTGATCGCCCATATCAATATAGGGCACGTATTTGGGGTTTCTCTTACCGCTCAGCACGCTCGCCGCTTCAGTCGCCAGACGGCCCAGGGTCTTGCCGCTCGCGTCCACCACGAACCACTTGCGCTCAATCTCGTGCGCGCTAGGAATGTACGTCGACATCTCTCTATCTCCAGCAAAAAACTCGCGTTCAAAACGCAATTTGCCCACGCAAACAGCAGCGCGGTCTAAAACTTTCCCACGACGGAACTTCATGTACGCGTGAGTTGGGCGCAGTCTCAACCGATTGGGGTTTTCCGGGTTCGGCGCCCAGTCAATCTGCGGGATAGCCACAGACATACGGACGGGCAGACGCGGAACTGCGCAAGGATTTTAGAATACGGCTTTTTCGGGCCGGAGTCAATGAGATAGGTGCTTCACATCAATACGAGTTATTGATCTTAGCTGACGGGAATGTAGTGATTACCGGCCAGTCCTTGGATGATTCTGCACATTTCCATCAAAATCTTTAATACACGTCATCCTATTAATCTAGGCGCCCAAGATCTCGATTTTGAAATCTGGGAGAAAAACCAGCCGAGGCGCGAAAGCGCCTCTGGGTAGAAGCCCCGGCCTTCAGGCCGGGGAATAAAACCCGGCTCGAAGAGCCCCACCTCACTGCCGTAGGCGCAGGCAAAGCCGAAGCGCCAGGCTCCCTGGAGGCCGAAGGGTTCGCAAAAGCCAATCTGAGACTTTCTAAATCAAGCCAACCCATCCACCCATTCACCCACCCCACCCCGGTCGCCTCAAAATCAGCCGTATTCCGGCGCAAACACCCTCATTCCCATGCAGTCGCGGCGGAACAGGGTGACACTGGCATTATTGACAGTTCTGACATTATTGACAGTGTTCGCGAAGAGGCGGTTGCGGTGAAAATACTCGTCGGCGGCTTCAAAGTTTGTAAGATCCGTACCCCTGATGGAAGCAACAACGGTATGCCAACTTTAACAACACACTTCTTCTACCAGATGACAACGTACCCGATCTGCAAAAATCGCCGATCTCCTTTAGCCCTGCGGAGGATTTTCGCATGCGAAAAGAAATCAGATTCTCAGGATCGGTTGGCAGGATTGTAATAAAGTGCATTCTTGCTGTTTTTGTTTCCTCGCCTGGTCTGTACGCGCAGTTTTTACCGGGGACCGGATCGACTGCGACGAGGTACGAGCCTGCCCGATTCTACTTCGACAGCAGGTATAAAGCGCCTGCCGGATTCGATCCATCGCTTCGCCCCTACCGCAATACCGATCTCAAGATCGACAACCTTCCGGACAGTCCCAGCAAAGTTTCCTCCGGCGCCTTGGCTTCAGCCATTGTCGTTCAGCCTCAACGCCAGCCGCCTGACACCAGCGTAAAGTGGAAAGCTGCCATCCAGGAGTCGCTGCTCTACACCGGCATCATGCACACCTTCAACATCTGGACGGAGCCCGGAACCCGCGACACGCTGAATGGACACTGGCTTACCCACTACATGGATTCCGTGAGCGAACTCCGCGGCTGGAGCGATAGCGACCGGTTCATGGCCCCATATGTAGGCCACACGATTGAAGGCTCCATCTTCGGGTATATCGAGCGCCAAAATGACCCCAGGTACCGCAAGGTCCAGTGGGGCGATGGCCGCCAGTATTACATGAGCCTTCTGCATTCGCTGGCGTATTCGGCCATCTGGCATACCCAATGGAAGATCGGTCCAGCCAGCGAGGCCTCGATCGGCAACGTGATGCTGCATGCCTCACCCGGGTTCATAACCCTCGCCGACACCCCTACGCTTGGCACGGTTGAAATGATCGGAGAAGACGCCGCAGACCGATACCTGATCATGGGGTTGGAAAACCGGACCGACAATCGCCTTTTGATCGCGCTATCCCGCAGCTTCCTGAATCCCGGCCGCTCATTCGCAAACGTGATGGCGTTCAAAGTGCCGTGGCGTCGCGAAGACCGCATCGGCCTGGGTGGAGACGAGTTTCGCATGCGGAAGGAACTGCTCGCGGAATACAAGGCGGGCGGCGATAAGCCCTTCGAATATGTCCGCCTGCCCCAGCCCGAAGACGATCGCGAGTATCCAAAGGAAGCGGACATCGAATTGACGATTTTCCCGGTTTACGAAAATTTGCTTGGAACCGGCCACAGCTGTGTTGGCGGTGGCGGCTCCGGAGCGTCTCGCATAAACCCGAGCTTCCAACTCGTCGCCGAGGTGAGCGGATGCCTCATCATGCACATGCCCACTGCCAATCAGAGCGCCGACTCGCTGTTTTATGGCGGCGGACTGCGCTGGACTCCTCTGGCCGCGCATCGCGTTTCACCCTATGCGCAGATCATGTTCGGTGGCAAAAAGGTCACCCACGAAAGCGACGATCTTGCCCTGCGAACCCAGTTGATGGACGAATGGGACGATGGCAAAGGACCGTTGCACCATTACCCCAAGCGCAGCGACTGGTCCGTCGAAGTGGCAAGCAACGGTCCCGCTCTCGGTTTCGGGGGCGGCTTCGATGTAATCGTTGCGCGTCCCTTCGCCTGGCGTCTCCTCAATCTTGAATACACCCACGCCTGGATAGGAGACGTCGCCATGATTCATCCACAAGATACATTCCGCATCACCACCGGCGCCGTACTTCGCATCGGCACCTGGTAAAGTGAGCAGCTTCACCATCAGGCAATTCAAAACCTGTCAAGACCCCGCCGTCCCGAAGACCTATGCAACTCTATCGAATGAAACGGTTTAAGAGGTTCACGCATTTGGCGTATTATTTCACTTAAATTGCTATACTTGAAATGGGAGAAAAAACGCCCGCCTTGTGCGGGCGTTTTTATTTGCAGCAGGAGGATCCCCCGCTAAGTGATTGAAAACACTAGAATGCAATTAACTATAATGGAATCAATCGCATAGGAGGGGATGATCCCCTCGCTAAATTATTGAAAAATATAGAAAAGTCCCTCCCGGGGGGAGGGGGAGGGGTTATGCCCCATAAGCGCTAAGATAAGCATTGACTGATTACTGAGCTGAAGGGTAGCCTGAGCGCATGTCTGACCTGGAAGACTGGCAGGTGTTACTGGGCCTCTTTCCCTCCGAGTGGCGGCAGTTGGGCAGGAGCAGCGGTGCGGTGAAACGGTTGCGCGGCTTTCCTTCGCTGGAAGCGTTGCTGCGCACCTTGCTGTTGCATGTGGGTTGCGGGTGGTCGTTACGCGAAACGGCGGTGCAGGCTAAGTTAGCGGGCATTGCTGAAGTCTCCGATGTCACGTTGTTGAATCGTTTGCGGGATGCCGAGGATTGGCTGAGGCAGCTATGCCAGCAGTTGTGGAAAGACAACGGAGTCGAATTGCAGCCGGGTTTCGAAGGGAGAACTGTGCGACTGCTGGATGCAACAGTGGTCAGAGAACCGGGCAAGACGGGAAGCCAGTGGCGGATTCATTACAGTCTGCGTCTGCCGACACTGGAGTGCGATTCTTTCGATCTCACCCCGACCAATGGTGCCGGCGCGGCGGAGAGATTTGGGAGGTTTCAGTTTCAGCCCGGCGAGTTGGTGCTGGCCGATGCGGGCTACTGCCATCCTGCTGGAATTGCGGCGGTGGTCGAACAGCATGCGGACGTTTGCGTGCGCATGAATCCTTACGCACTGCCGTTGTGGAATGAGCGCGGAGCCTCATTCTCATTGCTCGAATCGTTAGCGAGCCTAGGCAAGGCCGGGGAGTTGGCAGAGTGGCCGGTATGGATCCTGCCAGGCCAGGCCCGGTCATCATCCGGTCGGCAAAGAATCGCCGCACGGGTCTGTGCGATTCGCAAGAGCCGGGACGCCATCGAGCGGGCTAAGCGTCGGTTGAAGGATAAGGAGCAAAAGGGAAAGAGCGTAGGTCCGGCAAACCGTAAGTATGCCGAATATGTGCTGGTCTTCACCACCCTTCCCGCCTCCGAAGCCAGCACGGAGCAAGTCCTGGAGGCTTACCGGCTGCGATGGCAAATCGAGTTGACCTTTAAGCGATTGAAGTCGATCGCCCAGCTCGGACATGTGCCGAAGCACGATGACCAGAGCAGCCGCGCCTGGTTGTACGGCAAACTGTTCGTGGCCTTGCTGAGTCAGAAGATGGCACGGGTAGGAAGCACGATTTCCCCCTGGGGCTACCTCCTTCCGGAAGCCGCGCACTCCGAGCCAGTGGCGTGAATTTCAGTTCGCATTCCATCAGGTACTCGCCGCCATTACTCCTATGCTTCCACTTCAAGCGGTTCTTCAAAACTGGAACGAGGTGGCTGCGGCTCTGAGCGAACCAAACCGCAAACGGAGACCCCAGCTCCAATCCTTATCTTAGCGCTTATGGGGTTATGCCCCCGTCTCTAGGACCACCCTGAAGCGCGCTTTGCCGCTCATCATCCGTTCGTACGCTTCGGTTGCCTTTTCCAGCGGATACTTCTCGATCAGCGGTCGCACTCCCGTAATCTCGCTGAACTTCAGCGTGTCTTCCGATTCGATTGAAGTTCCGCTGGGCCATCCGTGCACGGATTGCCGTTGCAGGATCATTGGAATCGTAGAAAGCGCCAGTGGTTTAGGAGAAACGCCTAGAAGCACGAGTTCGCCCGCATAGCCGAGTCCGCCAGCCGCGTCAGCCATCGCATCGTTGTCCGTCACGGTGGCCAGAATCACCCGCGCGCCACCTAGCTCTTTCAGCTCCTCCGGAACGCTCTGGCTGGTGCTGTCGATGTAGCGCCGCGCTCCCAGCTCGTGCGCAAACTTGGCCTTGTCCGCGCCACGTGCGATGGCAACCGTGTTGAAGCCCATCTTGGCGGCAAACTGTATGCCCAGATGCCCTAGCCCGCCCATTCCGAGCACGGCGACCGTATCCGGCGGCTTGGCGCCGCTATGGCGCAACGAGTTGAACGTGGTGATTCCCGCGCAGAGCAGTGGCGCAGCCTCCGCGCTCTTGAGCGAATCGGGAATAGCAACCACCGCCGCTGCTGGAACGACAACGTAATCAGCATAACCGCCGTCATAGGTGACGCCGGGAATCAGCGCATTCTGGCAGGCCACCAGGTCGCCACGGCGACAAGGCTCACAATGCCCGCAGTTGCCGCCAAACCAGCCGACGCCGACACGCTGTCCCGTCTTCCACGGCACAACGTTGTCACCGACAGCGTCAATGACACCGACGACCTCGTGTCCGGGCACGCGAGGATACGTGATGAAAGGGAAGAGTCCCTCTACAGTGACCGAATCGCTGTGGCACACGCCGCATGCCTGGACGCGGATGCGTACTTCCCCTGTCTTCGGTTCAGGAACTTCGCGCGTCACCAGCTCCAGCGGCGCGCCACCCTTTGCTACCTGCACATATCTCGCCTGCATCGTTGTTTCTCCTTCAGTCCAGCATTATGACAAATATCAACAAATTAGAGATGAAGATGGTTGTGCTCGCTTCAAAAAGCTCGCGCGGAGCAAGAGAGAAAAGACGGCGCTATACTCGCCCCATGAGCCAGCTTTTTTTCGATCTGATTCGCCAGGGAAAGACCGCGGAGATTGCCGAGGCTGTTGAGGCACAGCCGTCCGTTGCCAAGTCACGCGATGCACAAGGGATTTCGGCGCTCATTTTGGCGGTGTACACGCAGCAGCCTGTGATCCGCGATTTTCTGCTGACACATTTGACGGACCTGGACATCTTTGAAGCCGCAGCCGTTGGCGACTGCGCGCGCCTTCATCAACTCATCGCGCAGGACGCTATGTCGGCCCGCGCCGTCTCGCCCGATGGATGGACGCCGCTGCATCTGGCCGCTGCGTTTGCCGGCCCGGAGCCGGTCACGCTGTTACTTGAGCATGGCGCGCACGTGCACCAGTTCTCGCACAATCCATTGCGCAACCAGCCGCTGCACGCATGCGTCGCCCTCAATCATTCTGTAGAGGTTGTACGCGCATTGCTCGAGGGCGGAGCCGATGTAAATGCTAGCCAGCATGGTGGATATACACCCCTGCTGCAAGCAGCCGCCGCCGGGAAGAAGGACATAGTGGTGCTCCTGCTTGACTATGGCGCTCGGCAGGATTGCATCTGCGATCAGGGCAAGTCGGCGATGGACTACGCCCGCGAGCGGGGTCATGTGGAAGTTGCGGAACTCCTGACCTCTTATGCCGCGAAACCCGTCTCGCAGTAAAAGCGGGGCGTTGAAAGATTTCAGAGCGCGGCAAAAAGCCAGCTGCCACATCGAAGTGATCGTTAAGCGCACTTGAATTTTGAGATGGATTTTAAGGGGATCTGGTGCGCCCGGAGAGATTCGAACTCCCGACCTAATGCTCCGGAGGCATTCGCTCTATCCAGCTGAGCTACGGGCGCGTGTCCCTAGGATACTATACCCGCGCTCAAGCTTTGCTTTGACAGTCTCATCGCTTCGCGCTTTGATGGAGAAGCCGGTTCCGGCAGGAAAAAGGAGATTCTTCAAAATGCAGCGTAGGAAACTCGGAAAGCTTTTGTGTTGCGGCGTCTTCGCAGCCATCGTTGGTTCTTTTACGGGCCCGCAAGCGCTGGCGCAAAATGACAAGAAGCCGATACCCAGCCCTCCCGCGCAGGCCACCGCAAGCTTTGGCAGCAAGACAGTGACCATCGACTACAGTGCGCCTTCGATGCGCGGACGGAAAATCTTCGGAGAGCTGGTGCCCTACGATCACTGGTGGCGTACGGGCGCTAATTCCGCAACGACTCTCAAAACCGATATCAACCTAAAGATAGGCACCCTCGGCGTGCCGGCCGGGACGTACACGCTCTACACGATTCCCGAACAGGCTGGATGGACTCTGATTGTGAATAAGCAGACAGGCCAGTGGGGAACAAAGTACGACGAAACCCAGGACCTGGGGCGCGTCAAGATGACTGAGGGCGTCATGCCGAGCAGTCCGGTTGAGACCTTCCAGATCAGGTTCGAGCGGACGAAAGACCTTTCGAGCGAGATGCATTTGGTGTGGGAGACGACGGACGTCTACGTGGGCGTGACGGCTATCCCCTAGCTGAGACCGGCTTCTCTTGCCCGCTCCAGTTCCTGCATAACCGACTGGATCAGTTCTTTGGCGCCTCTGATCTCGCTCAGCACCGTCTCCAGATCGAGCGCGGGCTTCGATGGGTTCCGGCTTGAGGTGCAGTAGACACCATGCTGGCCGATGAGGATCAAGGCGTCGGTGAGCATATCGAGCGACACGGCCAAGCCGGCCTCGCTCCGCTCCCATCATGAATTCGAAGCGCTCCAAGATCGTCTGCGGCGGTCGTTAATGGCGGACTTTGCTCCGTAGTCAACGGCTCTCCTTTTCCGCCGGTACGCCGATCTACTGGCCTGCGGCTTCCAGCGCAGCACCGGCTTGCGTGCCGCGGTGATTTCGTCCAGACGCGAGACGCGTGTGTGCGTGAGGCGCTGAGAGGATGAGCTCAGGATTCTCGTCCGCTTCGCGGGCGATCTGCCGCATGGCATCGATGAACAGATCCAGCTCTTCTTTCGATTCGCTCTCCGTCGGCTCAATCATCAGCGCGCCGGGCACGATCAGCGGGAAACTGACGTCGTGTATGGATGGAAGCCGTAGTCGATGAGGCGCTTGGCGATGTCGCCGGTCTTCACGCCCTTCTTGCGTCTGCCGGCGATCGCTGAAGACGACTTCGTGCATGCGTCGGAGTCG
This sequence comes from Terriglobales bacterium, assembly GCA_963738095.1. Lineage (GTDB taxonomy): Bacteria > Acidobacteriota > Terriglobia > Terriglobales > Acidobacteriaceae > Alloacidobacterium. The sequence goes on along the minus strand of CAVTVL010000024.1, from coordinate 79,991 downwards.
TTGTAGGGCAGCTCGTAAACGTCTTCGAGCTTCTTGCGGATGTAGTTGGCGTTGAGCACCGCATCTTCCGTGGTCTGGCGCAGGCCGTCGGGACCATTGGCCATGATGTAGGCCAGCGCGCGGACGAACATGCCGAAATTGCCATAGAACATGCGCACGCGGCCGACGGACTGCGGACGGTTGTAATCAGGCGCAAGCTGTGCCATCTGTCTTGCCGCTCATCGACCACACGGCGTGGGCAGGAACGGCTCCAGAATCTTCTTGCACGCCACCGGACCGGAGCCGGGGCCACCACCGCCATGCGGAGTGGAGAAGGTCTTGTGCAGGTTGAGGTGCATGACGTCGACGCCGAAGTCGCCGGGGCGGGTCTTGCCGCACCAGGGCGTTCATGTTGGCGCCATCCATGTAGAGCAATGCGCCTTTGGCATGCAGCATGTCGGCGATCTTGTGGATCTCGCTTTCGAAGACGCCGATGGTGTTGGGGTTGGTGAGCATCAGCGCGGCTATGTCTTCGTTGACGATCTGTTCCAGCTGGCCGCGACGTCGACCATGCCCAGGGAGTTCGACCGCAGGTTCTCTACCTGGTAGCCGCAGATGGCGGCAGTTGCAGGATTGGTGCCGTGGGCCGAATCGGGAATGATGATCTTCTTGCGCGGATTTCCCTTGGACTGGTGATAGGCGCGCACCAGCAGTATGCCGGTGAACTCGCCATGCGCTCCCGCAGCCGGCTGCAGGGTGATGGCGTCCATGCCGGTGATGTCGATGCAGGCAGTGCTTGCAGCAGTCGCATGACTTCGAGCGCGCCCTGCGAGAGCGATTCCGGCTGATAAGGATGCGCTTCGGCGATGCCCTCGAGGCGCGCCACAAATTCGTTGACCCGCGGGTTGTATTTCATGGTGCAGCTGCCCAGCGGATACATGCCGAGATCGATGGCGTAGTTCCAGGTGGAGAGGCGAGTGAAGTGGCGGATGATCTCGATCTCGCTCACCTCGGGCATTAGCCCAGATCTGCGCGCACGGCTTCGCCCAGCAGCGCTTCGGGATCCACCTCCGGCACGTCGAGCGGAGGCAGCTTGTACGCCTTTTTGCCCGGCGAGGACTTCTCGAAGATCAGAGCTTCGTTCTGGGTGAGATGCGAGTGACCTTGCGCGACGTTCCTCAAACGGCTGTTGCTCGGTTCTGAGTGCTGTTGCCATTTGCGATTGCCTCTTCAACCTGGTCAGAGCCTCTTCGAACCGGCGCTGCAGCAGTCGAGGCCGCCTGATCGATCTGTTCTCGTGTGTCAGCTCGGTGCGCACCACAAAGCTGGCATTGCCCAATTCGGGATACCACTTCTCAGCGGCAAGCCGCCGATGATCTTCTTGTCGCAGCAGCTGCGCATTGAGCTGCTCGGGTGCTTCGCTGGTCTCGAACGACAAATTCGTGGAAGCGAGGAGCGCCGGCAAACAGCAGCCTTGCGCCGCCCTCGCTGAGAACTGTCTTGGCCGCATAGTGCGCCTTGGCCAGATTGTGCACCGCCAGTTCGCGCATCCCTTCTCCGCCGTAAACCGTCAGGAAGATGGTGGCCATCAGCGCGACCAGCGCCTGGTTGGTGCAGATGTTCGAGGTCGCCTTTTCCCGGCGGATGTGCTGCTCGCGGGTGGAAAGCGTGAGCACGAAGCCGCGGCGTGCCGTCGCTGTCCACGGTTTCGCCGACCAGGCGGCCGGGCATCTGCCGCAGATACTTTTCCTTGGCTGCGATCACGCCGCAGTAAGGGCCGCCATAGCTCGAGCGCAACGCCGAAGGACTGCGCTTCCATGAGACGATGTCGGCTTCGACCGGCGGCCGCACGATGCCGAGCGAAATCGCCTCGGCGATGGAGACGATCAGCAGCGCGCCTTTCTTGTGCGACAATCTCGGCGATGGCGGGAATGTCTTCAATCGACGCCGAAAAAGTTCGGCGACTGCACCAGCACGCCAGCGGTCTTGTCGGTCGACGGCTGCGTTCAAGCGCCGCCAGGTCGAGGCGGCCGTCCTCGCCGATAGCCAACTGTCGACTGCTGCATGCCCTGGTGTTGCGCGTAGGTGTGCATCACTTCGCGGTATTCGGGATGCACGGTCTGGCGACCACGACTCCGTGGCGTCCGGTGATGCGGACGGCCATCATCACCGCTTCGGCAGCGCCGGTCGAGCCGTCGTACATGGAAGCGTTGGCGATATCCATGCCGGTCAGCTCGCAGATCATGGTCTGGAATTCGAAGATGGCCTGCAGCGTTCCCTGCGTGATCTCCGCTTGGTACGGCGTGTAGGAGGTGAGGAACTCGCCGCGCTAGACCAGCGAATCAATGATGACCGGGCGGTAATGGCGATAGGCGCCGGCGCCCAGAAAGCTGGTGTAGCCGGCTGCGTTGTGCGCGGCGCGTTCCGGAAATGGTCGACGATCTCCGACTCGGCCATCTGCCGCGGAATGTTCGAGATCGCCCGTTCAGGCGGTATTCCGCGGGGATGGTGGAAAACAGGTCGTCGATCGAGCGCAGCGCCGATCTGCTGCAACATCTCTGTCCGTTCGCCGGGCGATTTCGGCAAATAGCGCATGTCAGTCCTTTATAAACGACATCAACCGCTGAGACTAAACTTCCATCTGTCGTGCAAAAACCTTTTCCGCAGGGTCAGGAGTTCGAGTGACGTTCTCTTCCTTGACGTAACTTTTCGTAGTCCTCAGCAGTCAGCAGCTAGTCCAACTTCGACGGATCGGCGATCTCCACCTTGAGCATCCACGCGCCGTGGGCGTCGGTGTTGATCTTTTCCGGAGCGGTAGCCAGTTCCTCGTTCACTTCGGTTACCGTTCCGCGTCACTGGCGAGTAGAGATCGGAGACGGCTTTCACCGATTCGACGCTGCCAAAGACTTTGCCTTTTTCCACGTTTGCGCCCACCTTTGGGAGATCGACGAAGACGATGTCGCCGAGCGAGTTTTGAGCATAATCGGTGATGCCGACCTTGCCCGTCTTGCCGTCAACCTCGATCCATTCATGCTCCCGGGTGTAGCGGTAGGTCGCTGGATATGCCATCGTTGTTCTCCTCTTTAGACTCTCTACGGGCATGAGCATTGTGATGCGTTTCGCTCTGGAACTATGGGCGTCAGTTTCCCTCACGGCTTGCTGGTTTTTCGGACGGCGGTAAAACGGAGTGGGCACCACTTTGGCTTTGACCATGCTGTTCCCGCGCACCTCCACTGCCACTTCCGTCCCCGGTGCGATGAGATCCACCGGCACATAAGCCAGTGCAATGTTCTTTTTAAGAATAGGGGCGAGGAGAGCCGCTGGTGACGTAGCCGATCGGCTGCGCCCTCGAGGCTGCAGACCTTGTAGCCGTCGCGTGCGATGCCGCGATCGACCATCTCCAGGCCAACCAGCTTGCGCTTGGGACCGCCTTCTGCATGAGCTTCAGAGTGCCTCGCGAACCCAGAAAGTCGCTCTTGTCCAATCTTGCAGAAGCGTTCGAGGCCGGCTTCGAAAACGTTGATCTCTTCGGAAATCTCGTGGCCGTAGAGGGCCATCGCCGCTTCGAGGCGCAGGGTGTTGCGCGCTCCCAGGCCGCAGGGCAGCATGCCGAATTCCTTTCCCGCTTCGAGCACCTCTTCCCATACGCGCGCGCTGGTGGGCTCGTCGGACGGCATGTAGATCTCAAATCCGTCTTCGCCCGGTGTAGCCGGTGCGCGCGATGAGCATGTTGGGAAGGCCGCAAACGGTGCCCCAGGTGAACCAATAGATTCTTGATCGCGCGCCAGGTCCGACTTGGTGAGCTTGGCCAGCGTCTCCTGCGCGCGCGGACCCTGGATGGCGAGCTGCGTGTAGTAGTCGCTGTAGTCGCTGATGTGCACGCCGGCGAAGGCCCCTACCTGGGAGCGAATCCACTGATAGTCCTTTTCGCGCGTGCCGGCGTTGATGACCAGCAGGTAGTCGTTGTCGCTGAACTTGTGCACCAGGATGTCGTCGACAAATGTTCCCTGGGGATAGAGCATGGCCGAATATTGCGCCTGACCGATCTGCGAGCTTCGACGCGTCGTTCATGGAGATGGCCTGGATGGCAGCCAGCGAGCCCGGGCCGCGGAACTGAATGTCGCCCATGTGGCTGACATCGAACAGCCCTACCGCCGTGCGGACGGCCATGTGCTCCGCGGTGATGTCCGGAGTACTCGACCGGCATATCCCAGCCGCCGAAATCGACCATCTTGGCGCCAAGCTGGCGGTGGACAGCGTTCAGAGCGGTTTTGCGCAGCTCAGGGGTGACTGTGGAAGTAGACACGGCGGAATCCTTGATCGGGAGATGCGGAACCCTTTAAGTTACCACGCTGCAGGTAGCGCTTTCAGCGGGCACCGAAAGGTTCTGGGTGCCAGCCTTATTGACGTGCTATATTGAGCTTCCTCACCGGGCTCGGCAGAACTTCCGTAAGAAAGGCGTGACCCAGTGGTGGAAGAAAAAAAGGAAAGCGCATCCCTGGCAAAGCCCGCGGAATTCTTCATCGGTCTTGTGGATTTCTTTGCCATCCTGCTCCCAGGCGGATTGGCAACCACGATTCTGCTGGAACTCGCAGATATCAACCACACCTTTGGGGCGCGAGAATGGCTCTCCATCTTTCGAAATCTTCCTGCTGATCAGCACTGGCCAGTGTGGTTAGCCTTCGCGGTTGCCTCCTATCTTCTCGGCCATTTCATTTTTCTGATCGGAAGCGTCAGCCTGGATAACCTTTATGACCTGACCTTCAAGCGGGTAAATAAAGACAGAGATGAGACAGACAGTCTGCAACGCAAGTCGGAGGCACTTTTAGAAAGTGCTCTCAGCATTCATGCGATCAAGGTTTACTCGACTTATCAATGGGCTCGCGTTTATACACGATTACGCAGTCCAGCCACGGCTCTGGAAACTGACCGCTTCGAAGCCGATTCAAAGTTTTTTCGCAGCCTGACTGTTCTTTTGTTTCTTACCGGCTTCCTGCTTCCCGCCGTACTTTCCCGGAAAATTGGCTGGATCCTTTTCGCCGTGCTTACCATTTTGCTTCTTTTTGTCGGTGCTGTACTTTTGGGCGATGGCTGGAGAAAAAGACGGAAGCAAAAAACTGACGAGCAACGAATGAAAGAAGAAGCTGAGATTCGACTCAAGGCATACAAGCGGTATGAAAAACGGCAGGCCAGGCTCAACTCAACGGTAACCGCTCAGGACGACTGGTTAAATGCCAAGGCCAGTGTCGACTTTGCGACGAGGACAGGCTGCGCCTGGGCGATCCTTGCAGGCGCTGTTTTCCTCCAGTTTATTTTCTACTTCTCCTTCGAGACATGGAATTGGTTTGCGGCCCAATTTACATCCGTAGTTTGTCTGGCGCTGTCGGGATGGCGCTACATGGAGCGCCGATATAAGGGTGTGGTCTTTACCTATCGATTATTACTGGCCGCCGGCTCTGAAGCCGACATGCAGCCAGGGTCGGGTTCAGCAAGTAAGCCCGATCACGATTGAGATACGGCTGTTCTCTATTTATTTATCCGCGTAGTAGCCGTCACGGGTCTGCACGTATAGGTCTTTCTTCTTCGCCGTCAATGTGATCTTGTGATAGCTTTCGTCGGCGCTGGACTTGTCCGGCGTATAGCCAAGCATGTACTGCGAGCGCAGTTCCTCGGCGATACTCGCGTAAACTTGGTCGAAATTCTCCTTCTTCTTCGCCTCATACATGCGGCCGCCTGTCTGCTCGGCAATCTGGATCATGATCTTCTTGCCGTCGACGTGTGGCTCTTCCGACGGGCGCTGACCGCCGCGACCGCCGCCGGGATATCCTCCCCCACCGCCAGGATAGCCGCCGCCGCCCATGCCGATCCGGGGACGACCGTAACCACCGCCATGATTCTCATAGTCATGCGGCTGCTCGCCCTGGAAATAGATGGTGTAGACCACGGTATTGGCGCGCTGCGCGGCTTCAATGGCTGAGTTCAGCGTTTCCCGGCTGCCGCGATCCTGCCCATCGCTCAGGACAACAATCGCCTTGCGGCCCTGCTGCTTCTTCATCAACTCGTCTGCAGCGAGAAAGATGGCGTCATAAAGCTGCGTTCCGCCGCCGCGATGCATTCGCTGCCCGGAACCGGGGTCCGATGTAGTTTGAAAAGACTCCTGCGTGGGTCCAAGATCTTCAAGCGCCGTCGAGAGTTTCTCCTTGGATGGAGTTAAGTCCTGCAGCAGTTCAACCTCGTGATCGAAGTGGATGAGAAAGGCCCTGTCTTCCGGCTTCGAGAGCATCTGGTTGAGAAAAGTCTTGCCCGACGACTTCTCCTGATCGAAAGCGTTGCGCATGCTCATGCTGGTGTCAGCCAGCAGGCCAAGCGTGAGCGGCAGGTTCGTGTCGAGATTAAAGTACTTGATCGTCTGCGGGCGCGTATCCTCAACCAGGCTGAAATCGTCTTTGGTCAGATTGGTAACGATCTGCCCTTTCTTGTCGCGCACCGTAACCGGCAGCGTAACCACCTTTACCACAACGGAGAGGCTTGTTGCCGGAGCAGTCTGCCTGGCGGCATCCGGCGTCGGGGTTTGGGCAAAAACAGTGGTAGCAACGAGCAGACCGGGAACCATTGCACAGCGAAAGAGTTTCGACTTCAGGCAAACCATAGTGGGCGTCATTCTGTTAGACGAAAAAGTCGGCGAACAGTTGATCCTAACTTGCGACTGCAAGGGTGAAAATTCTTATTCACTTATGACAAGCCCCCATAAATCTGGGAAAATAGGCCTTAGCAAGCCGGCTTGACCCTTACATCTCTTCACCGAGGTCCCCTATGGAACGCCGCGACTTTCTCAAGCAGAGCGCCCTTACCGCCGCTGCCGCCGCCGCAACGAAACTCTCGGCATCCACTACGCCCGCCAACCCCATCGCACGCCGTCCTCTGGGCAAGACAGGCGAGCATCTGTCGATCATCGGGTTCGGGGGCATCGTTGTGATGAATGAAGACACTCCGCACTCGAACAGCATCGTGGCGGAAGCAGTCGATCGCGGCATCAATTATTTCGACGTTGCACCCAGCTATGGCGACGCACAGGAGCGGCTGGGCCCGGCGCTCGCACCCTATCGCAAGAACTGCTTTCTCGCCTGCAAGACCGAAGGCCGCTCGAAGGACGACTCGCGCAAGCAACTCGAAGAGTCTCTTCGCTTGCTGAAGACAGACCACGTCGATCTGTATCAGTTCCATGCGCTCACCAAAATGACCGATCTCGACAAAGTGCTGGGGCCGGGCGGCGCGATGGAAACCATGGAAGCGGCGAAAAAAGAGGGCAAGATTCGCTACATCGGCTTCTCCGTGCACTCAGCGGAAACTGCCGTGGCGGCAATGAACCGCTACAACTTCGACACTGTGCTTTTTCCGATCAACTTCGTGCTCTTCTCGCAGGCAAACTTCGGCCCGCAGATTCTGAAGCGTGCGCAGGAAAAGGGCATGGGCATTCTCGCGCTGAAATCGATGGCGAAGACCGTGTGGTCTGCCGACCAGAAGCAGGATCACCCCGAGCCGAAGTGCTGGTACCAGCCTGCGGCCTTTCCGGAAGAGGCATCTCTTGGATTGCGCTGGACCCTCGATCATCCGATCACTGCAGCGATTCCGCCGGGCGATGAAAAGTACTTCCGGCTGGCCATGGACGTTGCGCAGAATTACAAGCCTCTGGAACCGCATGAGGAACAGGCGCTCATCGCCCGTGCCACAGGCGTCGCGCCAATTTTTCACTTGGGAAACGATGTGTAGTCTTTTGAAGGCAAGGTTCGAAGTGTCATCTGCGCGCAACCATTCAGTGGCTGGCCTATTTTTCAGAGCTGATGACTATTTTTGTGCCTTCGTTCACATTGATGGGATACACATACCGCAGATAGAGATAGAAAAAGCACATTGAAAGCACCAGAATGACCACGCCCAAAGTCGACGAGGTGATCTTGACACCCTGCATCGATGCATCCAGTTCCTCCGACTCCGCCTTGTAAGCAGCTGCCTTGAACTGGAGCCAGGAAAAAAGCACACCGACGAGCACAAGGAAAATCACCACATAAAAGATGATGATGGAAGAAATGTGCTGCCAGATATAGACCTTCCGCGTGTGTTCGATCGCATCGCGCTGATACTTCCAATATGCTTCGTCGTACGCCGCATGAGCCTGGCTTACTCGCGAATTGCTCACATCGGGGTTTGCCGCTCCGTGGGCCGCGGCCTCCGCATCCGCCTCGGCCTGTGCGAGTGAATCTGAACTTGTCTGACGCGTTGCGCGGGGCTGTGATTTTTCGGAAGGGGGCGCAGGCACCCCGCCTCGATCAGGAGTTTGCGCCTGACCGACAGCAAAGAGACAGCTGGCCAAAAATAGAACGGCGATGCTGAGAGCTTTCATTGGCAGTCTTTGGGTGGGTTCTCGATGAGACGGGTTAGAAGAGCTATGCGGTACCTCAGGTTCGAGAGATCGCTCTGGCCGAGGCCTTTCTTGCGCGCTCGTGTGTCTGCGCCTTTACAAACGTCACCCAGGGCCTTGAGCAGATTCTCGTTCTCTTCCTGAAACGAAGGGGAGGCCGTCGGCGCCGGCGTGTCCGACACATAGTCGTCGAGATGGCCGCTGGAAGTACTGTGTCGCGTGGACAAGCCATACTTACAGCCCGCCTTATACCCATCATTAAAGCCCGAATTATATGCACCCGAGTCCGTATCGGCAGCAGGCACATGGGAGCACACCGACGCGGCAGCAGGAGCCGAAGTCGACGGTTCCGGCACCTGCTGCGTGTTCTCCTGGGCCTGGCCGACACGGGCAAAGACACACAAGACCATCAGAAGGAAAGCAAAGCGATATGGCATTTCACTTCTCCGGATTCGTGCCGCAACTATATCCCAAGCTGGTTTGATACGGAAGATTTCTATCGCGATGATGGTGTCCTGAGTTCGTGACCAGGACACACCATCGCATACTCCAAACATTTCCCCACGATCGAAAGCAGATTTACTAGATCTGTGAAAACGCTGTCGGCGCGAGGATGAGGTTCGAGATATTGCTCACGATCTGTTCAAAGGCATACTGCGGTGACGACGACAGCTTCTTCCAGTCCGGATCGCTGCCGAAAGCGCTCCACTTGTCGTTCATCTCGCCGATATCGCCATAGGTGAGCATATAGGTCAGGTTGGGCAGGCGCGGCCCGATGAGCGAATCTCCATAGAAAACCTGCCCGAAACCTGCCTTCTGGAAGACTGCGAACTCACCGTTGTGGAACATCTCCACTTTGCGGACGTGGTCCCGGTTGCTGGGGCTTTCATAGGTGCGCAATTGAAAGATGCGCTTGCCATGTTGAGCTGGTGGAGCGAGCTTCGGCCATCCTTCAAAGGCGATCATGAGCGAGCTCTCAATGCGAACATATGCGGGCGCAGTCGCCGGAGCACTCCAGAAAGGCTCAGCGGCTTTCAGAAACGCCTCGTCATGCGCGAGATGCAGTTCGGCAGTAACCAGCGCTTCCACCGAAGTGCTGGGGATAAGCACATAGAGAGTTGGGGTCTCCGGCCCGAGCGTGAGATTGAAGACGCCTATTGGAGACATGCCCATCCGATTCAGCGCCGGAATCAGCGCTTGCGCCAAATAGCTCTCTGTGAGTTTGGTTTGCGGGCCTGTCTGCATGTGGTATTTGCGGAGTTCGTAATACTCGCGCGGCTTGCCTGCGGATGTCTGTGCTCCGGACTTGCCTGCAAATGCAAGTGTCGATGCGGCCAGGGATGAAGTGAGAAAACGACGTCTTTCCAAAGGTCCCTCCTGATGACTTTGAATTGTATCGGACGCATTGGTGCATCGTACCGCTTTACACCGCTTGAGCCTCGGCGCCCTCTTCCTTCATCTAACAAGGAGCCTAAACAACGGGTGCGGAATCGATGAGTGAACACAGTGCGTTGGTCGTAGGAGTCACCGGAATCGCCGGCGGCAATCTCGCGCCACATCTCGCAGGAAAAGGGTGGAAGGTTTACGGGCTGGCCCGCAACCCGAAACACGCTGACAAGGTTGAGCCAATAGCAGCTGATCTGCTCGATCGGAAATCGCTGAAGCGGGCTCTTGCCGGGCTCGACGTAGGCAATGTCTTCATCACTGCGTGGCTTCGACAGGAAACCGAAAGAGAAAATGTCCGCGTGAACGGCGCGATGGTGGAGCACTTATTTGCAGCGCTCGAAGGCGCAAAGAGTCTGAAGCATGCAGCACTTGTCACGGGCACTAAGCACTATCTCGGGCCGTTTGAATCTTATGGGAAGACAGCGGCGGAAACGCCCTTCCGCGAAGACCAGCCGCGCCTGCCCGGCGAGAATTTTTATTACACGCAGGAAGACATTCTGTTTGCCGCGGCAAAGCGGATGGGCTTTTCCTGGAGCGTGCATCGCGCGCACACGGTCATTGGATATGCGCTGGGCAATGCCATGAACATGGGCGTTACGCTGGCCGTCTACGCAACCATTTGCCGCGAAACTGGACGGCCATTCGTCTTCCCCGGTTCGCGGGAGCAGTGGAGTTTTCTTACGGATATATGCGATGCGCGCCTGCTCGCAAAACAACTTGAGTGGGCGGCAACGACTCCCGAAGCCCACAACCAGGCTTTCAACACCGTCAATGGCGATATCTTCCGCTGGCGCTGGCTGTGGCCGAAGCTCGCTGCTTACTTTGGCGTGGAAGCTGCGCCTCCACCTGCGGAAACGGCTCCGCTGGAGAAGCAAATGCAGGATGCTCCTCCGCAGTGGGAGAAGATTGCGGCTAAATATGGACTGATTGAAAGCAATGTCGGCAGGTTGGCTTCATGGTGGCACACTGACGCCGATCTTGGACGGAAGATCGAATGCGTGAATGACATGACGAAGAGCCGCGAATTCGGTTTCATGGGGTATCAGGAAACATCTGCTTCGTTTTTTGAACTGTTTGAGCAGCTGAAAGCGGCAAAAGTGATTCCGTAAGTTCAATCTCAAAAGAAGCTGCACCACCGGCGATTTCGTCGGTGGTGCAGCTGAGGTTTTACCTCGCACCCTACTGATCGTTTCCTTTGACCAGCTCTGTTGAAACAGCGCTCAGATAACCGAACAGGCCGCCCGACCCGTGGTTTGGTCCTGCAGTGAAATATAGCTCTGTCGCCGGAGCCGCTGCGGCATCATTATTACCCGGGCTCACATTGCCCGGACTAATGGCCCATATGCCATTGATGGCGATCGGCTTCCCGCCTGCATCTTCCAGCAGACCGTCAAACTTGCCTGTCGCCAGATCATAAGCGGCAATATAACCACTGGATTCCGTTGTCCCTCCGCCAGCGAACTGGCCAATCAGCAGATCGTGACTGAACCGTCCAAAATCAAGCGGAGCAAGAGCAACGCCCCACGGAGCATTGAGCCACTGCCCATGCTCAAGACGGCGCAGGAGCTGGCCGGTCGAGCTGTAGATATCAACGTAACCCAGGCCGGGACCATCGGTTTCAAAGGGCGAACCCTGCAGGTGAAGTACATAGGTTACGACAATGTCATTCCCAATCGCCTGCACATTAAAGGGCACGAAGTTGCGCGGCAGGCGTTCATCGACAAACGGATCGTTATCGCCGCGATGACGATCGTCGTCAAAGCCGAAATCGTCATTGCCGCCCTTGTCGTAGCCGTTCGAGTTCAGCCTCACGCGTTGAAATGTGTTGTCGTAAACGTCGATGCTCCCCTTGGTGAAGTTGGCGGCGTACAGGTAGCGCTTCCCGCGAATAAAGGCGCTGGTTAGTCCGGTGTAGCTCGATCCGTCTTTTGTTTTGGCGACGGTTACAGCATGCGTTGAAGGCGGATTCGCTCCGGGCGCGAGAGCCACCCCGGCATTCCAGCCCACAATCGTTCCATCAATCGTGGAGAATAAGAAAGTTGCCGGAGCTTTGGGAGCAAGTACGAAAGTCCGTCGCGCTGCCGTTGAAGATCGTGCCGGTCGGAGTGCCGGTCGGCGTCTTTGGATTGGTTGGGTCGGCAGGAGGAATGGTGACGATCAGTCCCTGCTTGGTGCCCGCGCCATTGTAGAGCGTGCTGAATCCGGTCACATTGTCCGAGATCCACCATGGACTGCCGGACCCGCGGGACAAACCCCAGGGATTGATCAGCTGAGGATCGGTGACCGGTGCGGCTCCCGAGGTGTTGGAGACCAGATTGGTCTGGTTGTAGTGTTGCGCAAAAGCAGTGGCTCCTGTGAACAGAAGCAATGCTGCACTGGCGGTAAAGCGCAATAGCGTTTTCATAACGAGACTCCTGGTGCTTAAGGCCCCGCTGTAATCCTGCTGCCTCTTTGAACGGCCGACGCCGGCAAAGGGCTGGATTCAAACCGCAGGCGGGGATGTCTGGGTTTAAAATCCTGAGCCAGCCTATGCGGATGGACCAGAGGAAGTGTCATCGTCTTGTCATTGCTTTGTGACAAGGTTGACTGTCAGTTTTATTGCCATGTTTTTTTGAATTTTTTGGGGGTCAGATTAGGAATATTGAGAGTGGGCGTTCTGCAGCAATTGGAAGGGGCAGGCTCATGCTGCTCCCGAGATTGGACTTCTGTCTTTTTAGCTCCGTTGTGTGCTCATATCACAACGCTCTCCCGGTACTCCCCGAAGATCTAGCGCATCGCAGCGGCGATTTCACCTACTGTCGCGTAGCTTTCAACGGCTTCAAGAATTGCAGGCATGAGGTTCTGGCCGAGCCGGCATGCTCGTTTACGCGGTCGATAGAACATTGCCATGGGCTTTGTCGCGGCGCTGGCGCAAGGCGCGCAAGCGCTCGACTTGTTTCCGCTCCAAGATCCTCATCGATGCGTTGAATTGGCATCCCCGGCTCATCTTCACAAGTGAATCGGTTCACACCAACGACTATTGCCTCCCCTGAGTCCACAGCGCGCTGGTATTCGTAAGCAGCATTTTGGATTTCCTGCTGCACCCAGCCCTGCTCGATGGCACGCAGCATCCCACCGAGTGCATCGATTCGCTCCAGGTATCCTTTCGCGCTTTTCAATCTCTTTGGTCAGCGATTCTACATAGTAAGAGCCTGCCAGCGGATCAATCGTCTGCGGCACGCCCGATTCATAAGCGATGATCTGCTGCGTGCGCAACGCGATGCGCGCAGCCTCCTCGGTAGGCAGAGCCAGGGCCTCGTCGTAACCAGTTGGTATGCAGCGATTGCGTCCGCCCAGCACTGCCGACAGCGCCTGGAACGCCGTGCGCACAATGTTGTTTTCCGGCTGCTGCGCGGTCAGAGTCGAGCCCGCGGTCTGCGTGTGGAAGCGCAGCATCCACGAGCGCGGATTCTTCGCTCCGAAATGCTCGCGCATGATGTGCGCCCACATCCGCCGCGCCGCTCGAAACTTGGCCACCTCTTCCAGAAAATTATTGTGCGCGTTGAAGAAGAATGAAAGCCGCGGCGCGAACTCGTCGACGTCCAGCCCAGCATCGATGGCGGCCTGCACATAGGCCATGCCATTGGCCAAGGTGAACGCGACTTCCTGCACGGCAGTCGATCCCGCCTCCCGCATGTGGTAACCGGAGATCGAGATCGTGTTCCACTCCGGCACGTTCTGGTTGGTCCAGGCGAACATGTCAGTAATGATCCGCATGGCATGCGCGGATTGGATAAATGTAGGTCCCGCGCGCGATGTACTCCTTGAGGATGTCGTTCTGCACGGTGCCGGAGAGTCTTGCGCATGTCGCGCCCGTGCCGCTGCGCCACCGCACATAAAGGCGAGCAGAATGCTAGCCGTCGCATTGATGGTCATCGAGGTGGAGATCTTATCCAGCGGAATGCCATCGAACAACCGCTCCATATCCTCAATCGAATCGATGGCCACGCCAACCTTGCCGACTTCGCCGAGGGCCATCGGTCGTCAGAGTCATAGCCGATCTGCGTGGGCAGGTCGAATGCAACTGACAGCCCAGCAGTCCCGTGGGCCAAGAAATTTGTAGCGGCTATTATTCTCCTCGGCATCTCCCATGCCCGCATACTGCCGCATGGTCCACAGCCGTCCGCGATACATGGTCGGCTGAATGCCGCGAGTAAAGGGATATTCGCCGGGATAGCCGAGGTCCTTGACGGGGTCAAAGCCAATGGCTTCGAGATTGGCACGGGTATAGACGGATTTCGAGTTTTGTTCTGCGGACATGATGTGAACGAAGAAGAATAGCGGGTTTACGCGCTCTTACGCCACCTATACGGCCTGAAGGTATTCGCTCACGTTCGTCCGGACGGTCAGAATTCCATATTTTCGAATACATCAGAGTAGCTGAAGCGCACGCCGGTAACGAATCTCATTGACAGTCACATTCCACACCGAATCTGTGCGGGAGACGCCATCGGGCATCCAGCCGTCCTTGCGATAAAAGCGGTCTGCGCGAGTGTTTCCCGCCAGCAACCATAACATTGCATTGCGGAAACCTGAATCGCGAAGGCGGGCCCGGGCTGCCGATATCAACGCCTCGCCGATGCCGCGCCCCCAGCGGGCAGGATCGACATAGAGCGCGCACAGTTCACCGTAGCCATCCATATCGGGATCGCGCGCTGGCGCAGTGGTGACAAATCCCTGAACCACTCCGGCATCAATCGCAATCACAGTCCACGGTTTTTCCGGATCTTGAGTCTCGAAATCATACCGCTGTGCGCGATCTTCGGGGCGAAGCTGATCGAGATACTCATCCGGCATGAGTGTGCGATAAGCTGCCTGCCATGAGCGCACATGCACCCGCGCCACAGCCATCGCATCCGCAGGTTCGGCTTTTCTCAATAGCATGGTCCAAATATGGTAGCGCGGGATCAGGATTTATCCGTTGTTACGCCGCCTGAGTTTTTCCTTCCTTCGTGCACGATAAAACGAGCTGAAGGTGAAATAACCGAAGGCCAGCGTAACCATTGTATATACAAGAAAACGCTGATGATCGGGACCAATCGCCCATTCATGGCGCAGTTTGTAAGTATTCGCGGCAAAAAAGAAGGTAAAGATTCCAAAGAAAAGCCCGGTTACTTCGAGCCAGAGAACACCGCTGGCGTGCGCGAATGGTCTCCACACCGCTTCGCCGAATTTGCGCGTGCCCCTTCCCACACCTTTCCCCTGTCCAGCGTACACTTGATATCGAGGTATTTCCTGCTGTGGCGCCGGCTTCTGAGCCGGAGCAGCAACAGAGGGAGGGCTGCCTTGTGCCGCGCGGTCAAGCAGCATTTTCGACGCGATGCGAACCCCGATTCCGAGTTTGCGGCCGACCATATTCGGCTCCATACGGAAAAGTTTAGCAGCCGCGCTGATTCCGGTTGCCCTCCTCGAACATCAGAAGTAATGTAGTGAAAATTCCAGCGGGCTCCAGGCCGGTCGGTGGCAGGGGGAAAACGGAGACACACCTTGAACGCAAAGCTGCGAAAACTCGTTCAACAGTTGGGAGAAGCGATCCACGAGACGGTCTCCGAATCGGAACACATTGCCGGTGTCGTGCAGGACATTCGTAAACAGGGCTTCGACGTCCTGTTAATGCTTGAAGCAACAATCGGCCTCAATGAGCTGGAGCAGCAGCCGGAAGCGCTGCTGCAGGCGCCACATGCCGCTGGCCAACCGGAAGAAGCCCACGAAGGAAAAGCTTTTTCGTCCCAGGATTTGCATTTTCTGCGTTCTCTCCGTATCGCCATTCAAGGGGACGAGCGGGTCGACTGACTCCTGCCCGTGCAAACCCGGCTTCCTGTGTATTGACTCCTTTGTACGCATCTATATGCTAGTATCGCGAGTTCCGGCGAGGGGCGACCGCATCTGTGTCGAAATTTGGTGAAGCCTCAAGCCACGAACAGAGCTACCCAGCGAAAAAGAGGCGTCGTAATCCATGAAAGATACACTCGGAGTACTTTTGGCAGGCGGCGCAGGCGAGCGCCTTTTCCCGCTGACCCGCGATCGGGCGAAACCGGCAGTTCCCTTTGGCGGCAACTACCGCATCATCGACATCACTCTCTCCAACTGCATCAATTCTGATCTGCGCCACGTCTACATCCTTACGCAGTACAAGGCGCTTTCTCTTAACCGGCATATCCGCGAAGGCTGGACCAGCGTCGTCGCCCAGGAACTGGGTGAATTCATCGAGATCCTTCCCCCCATGCAGCGCGTCAGCGCCAACTGGTACATGGGTACCGCCGACGCTGTCTACCAGAACATCTACTCTATTGGCTCCGAGCAGCCGAAGCATGTGCTCATCCTCTCCGGCGACCACATCTACAAGATGAACTATGGCAAGATGCTCGAGCATCACAACGATTCCGGCGCCGATGTGACTCTGGCTACGCTGCCGATCGATCCATCCGAGGTATCGCGCTTTGGGGTGGTCGAGGTATCGCGCTCCGGCGAGGTCATCGGTTTTCAGGAAAAACCGAAATCAACCGAACTCCGCTCGCCTTTTAATCCCACGATGGTCGATGCCTCGATGGGCATTTATCTCTTCAACACCGACGTGCTGTTGCCCGCGCTGATAAAAGATGCCGAGGACCCGGCTTCGAAACACGATTTCGGGCACAACATCCTGCCTTCGCTGCTGGGCAAATATAAGATGCACGCCTACAACTTTGTCGATGAAAACGGGCAGGACGCGCTCTACTGGCGCGACGTGGGAACGCTGGACGCCTACTATGACGCCAACATGGATATCGCGTCGGTAACGCCTACTTTTAACCTGTATGACAGCAACTGGCCGATGCGTACCCGGGTACGTCAATATCCTCCGGCCAAGTTCGTCTTCGGAGAACCCGGACGCACCGGCATGGCAATCAACTCAATTGTGTCGGCAGGCTGCATCATCTCCGGCGCGGTAGTGCGCAACAGCGTCCTCTCGCAGGATGTCCGTGTGAACTCCTACTCGGAACTGGATTCGAGCATTGTCTTCTCTCACGTCAACATCGGACGGCACTGCCGCATCAAGAGGGCGATCATCGACCGCGACGTGCATCTGCCCGAGGGTACGGTAATCGGCTACGACCAGAACGAGGACAGGCGCAATTACTTTGTCACTCCATCCGGACTCACAGTGGTTACGCGCGACTATTCGCTGTACGAGAACCCGGTATCGGCTGATTTTCTCCAGCCGGTGTAGTATCGACAACCTAAATAAGTCGTCATTCTGACGACCAGCGGAAGGAAGAATCTCAGCGATGTCTGCTGAGACTCTTCCTTCAAGCGCTAGAGAATGAGAGATTCCAGCCTATTCGTAAGCCAATGCGTCGATGGGATCTTTGCGCGCGGCTTTGAGTGCCGGGTAAAGGGCGCCGAGAATTGCCCCGATAAAAGCGATCAACGCGGCATTGATGCGCCAGCTGAGGCTTACCGGAAACGGCAACGTCGGGAATCGATAGCTCAGTCCGACCTTGAGCACATAGGTCAGCCCGATGCCCAGCGCAATCCCAAGAATCGAGATCAGCGCCGCCTCGCGAAGCACAACATTGGCAATATAGGAGCGTGAAGCGCCCAGCGATTTGAGAATGCCGATCTCGCGTGTCCGCTCCATCACCGCCGTGTACATGGTCTGGAAGACAACGATGAAGCCCACCACAACCGCGATCCCGATCACGCTCCGAAGCGCCGCGTTGAAGCCGGGCAGGTGCTCAGGCGTCATCAGAGACATCCATTCGGCAAGCGTCTGCACCTGGTACGTACTCAGTCCGGGCGTTGCGAGTATTTCCTTTCGGATGAGTTCCTGATTCTGGATATCGTCGCTGCGCAGGTAGAACAGCGATGCGTTGTCAGGATTACCGACCAGTGTTCCGAGTGTATGAATGGGAAGGAATTTGCGTCCTCCTCTGCCATGCTCGACAATGCCGCAGATGCGGAATGGATGATTCTTGATCTGGATGGTTTCGCCAACATGGTGGCCGCCATCGACGCGAGAAAAAACGTCGTCCACAATCACGTCATCCGAACCCTGAAATGGGCCGCCCGTAATAAAAACAAAAGACTTAAGCGCATTGAAGCTCGCAAAATCAATGCCCCAGATCAATTCAGGGGAACCGCCCAGGCTGAAATCCTGAATCACCGGCGCGGCCACTGCAACATGCGGCAACTTAGCCAGGACAGCCGCAATTTTGGCTGGAACCGGCGCGCCGCCCATGCCGCTGATGAAGCTGGAGTTCGGCGGCCGAACAATCAGATCGGCGCCAATGCCGCTGGTCTCATCGCGGGTATGCGCAACCTGTCCGATAAAGATGCCGACAATGGAGAGGATCATGACCACCTCGACCGCAACGGCAAATACGCCGATCACAGTGCGCAGTGGACGGTGGAGGAGGTTGCCGAACACAAGCTTGTTCATTTCAAATCCTGAGAAAGTCGGCCCTGTAACGAGCCGATTGCCGTTCCCGATTGGGGAAGAGGCGAAAACCTTTCGAAATTCGAGTGTAACAAAGCGGCAGAGCCTGCCGATAATCAGCGGAGATGAACAGATCGAGCCGGCAGGGTCCTGAATTCATAAAGGACCTCCCGGCAGCTCTTACTTTCAGATGCCTGAAAGGAAAAGGATAATATCCTTTTCCTTTGACTTGTTTTGTCAAGAGTTTTATGGTTTGCCCTAGAGGTTGTGCATTTGGAGGGTCTCCATGCCCAACATCTTTTTGTAGGATTTGTTATCCCCAAAGCGTATCTGCTCAGGAACAGGAGCATGAGTCAGTTCGGCGAGGATTTGCGGAAAGAGCGCGAGACGCGCGGCATCGCGATCGAGGCGATCACAAATGTGACCAAGATCAGCGGCCGTCACCTGCTCGCACTGGAACAGGAACATTTTGACGCGCTTCCCGGCGGTGTCTTCAACAAGGGCATTGTGCGGGGTTACGCACGCGTGGTTGGCCTGGATGAAGATGCGTGGGTTGGGCGTTTCATGTCCGCGTACCAGCAAAGCGGCCAGCTGAAAGACGACGATATCAGCTGGATCGAGTTCGCGGAAAACATAGGTAAAGGCCGCGATGACGATGGGCCGCGCCCGGATGTGCGGCTGCGCTGGGCCGGGGTGGCCGTGCTGCTGGTTCTTCTCTCTGCCCTCGGCTGGTTTGTCTGGCACTATGTAAGCAACCGCATCACGGCAACCAACCGCGGTCCGCACTCATCGATGTCCACAACTGAGACAGCGGCTCTCCCGACAGAAGACCTTTTCCCCGGCTTCGAGCCTGAATTTCTCTGTAGCACGATCCTCCGTTCGCTGGCTCATTTCCCCGCTGGAAGGCCCCGCTCCCCCTTTGGCTGAAGCGCTTTGCCCTGCTTCAAACGGTCTAGTACCATTTAAGAACAGATGCCTGTGCGCGGTCGGACCGAATAACTCGACCTTCGGCTTCACCTCATATGTTTCAACGGCGGTGACAGGCTATCCGTAAGTCTCTAGTTGGAAATCAAAGGGAGGACTGTTTTGTCCGTACGCGACAAGTTTTTATTCACCTCGGAGTCGGTCACTGAAGGGCATCCCGACAAAATTGCAGACCAGATTTCAGACGCCATCCTCGATGCCTGCCTCGAACAAGATGCATACAGCCGTGTAGCCTGCGAGACGCTGACCGCAACCGGATTAGTTGTGATCGCCGGTGAGATCACCACTCAGGCCTACGTCGATTTCCAGTCCCTGGTACGCGGAGTCGTCGCCGCCATCGGATACGACAACGCTCTTTACGGTTTCGATTCGAACACCTGCGCCGTGATCTCTTCGATCAACAAGCAGTCGGGCGACATCGCCATGGGTGTGGACACAGGCGGCGCCGGCGATCAGGGCATGATGTTCGGCTACGCCACAAATGAGACGGAAGAGTTGATGCCGGCCCCGATCTCGCTGGCTCACAAGCTGACCAAACGACTGAGCGAAGTCCGCAAGAGCGGAAAAATGCCGTATCTGCGTCCCGACGGCAAAAGCCAGGTCACAGTCGAATACAGCGCTGAAGGCAAGCCAGTCCGCGTCGACGCGGTCGTCATCTCCACGCAGCACGCGGAAAACGTCACGAACGAAGAGCTTCGCGCCGACATTCTTAAGCACGTCATTCAGGCAGTCCTTCCCGCCGAACTCCTCGACGAAAACACCAAATACCACATCAACCCGACCGGCCGCTTTGTCATTGGCGGACCGATGGGCGATTCCGGACTGACTGGCCGCAAGATCATCGTCGATACCTACGGCGGCATGGGCCGTCACGGCGGTGGCGCTTTCAGTGGCAAGGACCCGACAAAGGTCGACCGCTCAGCAGCTTACATGGCGCGCTATATTGCCAAGAACATTGTGGCTTCCGGCCTTGCCGACCGCTGCGAGGTACAGCTTGCCTATGCCATCGGCGTCGCCGAACCGGTCAGCGTGCTCGTAGATACCTTCGGCACGGGCAAAATTGAAGCAAGGAAACTGCAGGAACTGGTTCGCGCTAACTTCCAGCTGACGCCCAAGGGCATCATCGAGAGCTTGAACCTGCGTCGCCCGATTTACAAGAAGACCGCAGCTTACGGCCACTTTGGCCGCTCCGACAAGGATTTCACGTGGGAAGCAACCGACAAGGCTGCTGCTCTGCGTGAGCAGGCTGGCATCGCCGCAGCGGTGACGAAGGGCTAGCTGCACAGGGTGTAAAACTGGCAAAAGGGGTGGGCATTCAGCCCGCCCTTTGCTTTTTCTGTCTGAATCGTGGAAGACTGCCTCGGAATCGAAAAAGGCGTGTCTGGAACTATAAAATTTGACGGCAAGAAGCGGAGTGTCGCTGCAACCACAAAGGCGCGAAGATCGGAACAGCATCAGGAGGACGATATGAGTGCTGTTCAGGTTTCGCATCAGGTTTGGGATCGGGCATGGCAGATGGTCGAGACACGCAAGCCTGCCGCCGATATGCTCTTTGTGTATGCAGTGCGGACGACCGGCATCTATTGCCGCCCGTCCTGCCCCAGCCGCAGGCCCTTGCGCGCTTCAGTTGAATTCTTCGCGACCAGCGAACTTGCTGAACGTGCTGGGTACAGGGCATGCAAACGTTGTGCGCCCGGACAGGCGCATCCGCAGGCAGATATGTTGACGCAGACATGCGACTACATCGAGCAGCATCTGGACAGCACAATCAAGCTGGATCGGCTGGGCAAGCTCGTTGGCTTAAGCGCTTTTCACACGCAGCGGCTCTTCCGCCGCTATCTTGGCATCTCGCCACGCCAGTATCAGCAGGCTCGCAGAATGGAACACTTCCGCAGAAATCTGCTCACCAACGACAGCGTGACCACGGCGATGTACGACGCTGGCTTCGGATCCAGCAGCCGCCTGTATGAAACGGCAAACGAACACCTTGGGATGACGCCGACCGAGTACCGTCGCGGAGGCAAGGATGTGGCTATTCGCTACGCGATTGCCGATTCGCCCCTGGGCAAGATGCTGATTGCCGCGACCGATTCAGGACTCTGCGCCGTGGCCTTCGGCTCGCTGGAAAGCGAGCTTGAAGACGATCTGGCATCGCGCTTCCCCGCATCCGGTAGAAGCCGCGACGAAGCCGGTTTAGGCTCCGCAGTGAAACAGGTCCTCGCTCAAATGACGGAGCATCCCATTGCTTTGGAATTGTCTCTCGATGTGCGCGCTACCGCCTTCCAGCGACGCGTGTGGGAAGCACTGCGGCGCATTCCGCGCGGACAGACCCGCACGTATTCGCAGATTGCGCAGGAGATCGGCCAGCCCACGGCTGTCCGCGCAGTGGCACGGGCCTGCGCGACGAACCCTGTCGCTGTTATCGTTCCATGCCACCGTGTCATCGGCAGCGACGGCACATTGACTGGCTATCGCTGGGGAGTTGAGCGGAAAAAGAAGCTGCTGGAACTCGAAAGTGTTCCAGCAGGCGAATGAAAAGGGCCGCGGTTGCGGTCCTTGTTCCTTACCGCAAGCCGCCGGACGCCAGCAGTAGTTCCCCCGTCAGCCAACCTGAATCCGCAGAGGCCAGGAACACCGCAATCGAGGAAATATCCTCAGGCTGGCCAATGCGGCCTAGTGGTGTCTGCGCTTCAAATTGCTTCTGGAAGTCACTGCCGATGAAACCCGCTGCATGCACGCCTTCCGTCTCCACCATGCCGGGATTGATCGAGTTCACGCGGATCTTCTTCGGTCCCAGTTCCTTGGCCAGCACGCGCGTCACCGCATCCACAGCAGCCTTGGTCCCTGTGTAGACCGCCGAGGTAGGAGGATTGACCTGGCTCACAGCCGAACCGATATTGATGATGCTTCCGCCGTCGCCATTGAAATATTTAGCCGCTTCCTTTGTCACCAGTAACAGTCCCAGCACATTGGTATTGAAGATGCGGTGAAAATGCTCTTCGGTGATTTCTTCCAGAGGAGAGAACTCGTAAATACCGGCATTGTTGACCAATACGTCGATCTTGCCGAAAGCTTTCTTTGTCTCGGCAAAAATCCGCTCTACATCAGCCGCGTTAGCAACGCTGCCCTGAACGGCAATGGCTTTCCCGCCTTTGCCCGTAATCTCGTTTACAACGCGGTCTGCGCCTTCCTTGCTGGAAGCATAGTTCACCACGACTGCTGCATCTTCCGCAGCCAGACTCTTTGCGATACTAGCGCCGATACCTTTGGATGCTCCGGTAACAACGGCGACTTTGCCTTGAAGCTTTCCCATTTCCTGCTCCTGTTTCGAAATGACTTACTTCGACATTTCGATGATTGTCTAATTGATGAAGCAGAGCCGGATTCGTCGCAAATCTCTTTTATTAAATTGCTGACAATTGATTCAGGTAGGCTTGCCAGACATCGCGGCACAGCGAAAGGTTTGCGAATTTACCTTCGCGCTCAATCGCAATCAGCCCTGCCGTTTCCAGTTCCTTGATGTGATGGGAGAGTGTTGCGGCGCTGATGGGCTGGCGTTCGCGCAGCACACAACAAGGCAAAAGCGACTCTGCCGAACTGATCTCCTTTAGAATCTGAAAACGGCGCGGATCGGCAAGTGCCCGTGAAATAAGGGCCATCTGCCGTCTAGTTAGTCCCGATTTTTTCTTGGAGACCACGCTTCTATGTTACAAGATGTTACTTCTGCAGATGCCTTTAGAGGTGAGGCGAAGACGGCCTCCGATGGTATTCTCAGTACGAGCACCAGCAGGATCTTCCCTGACATTATTTGTCTCTCTGACCAGGTAGCTTTGGAGAATCTATGGCGACAACAACAGCAACACTGCATCACGTAAAGAATCTCGACCTGGCCGACCAAGGACGCAAGCGCATTGAATGGGCGAATCAGTCCATGCCCGTGTTGCAGACGATCCGCAAGGACTTTATTAAGAATCAGCCCCTCAAAGGCATCCGTGTCGCAGCATGCCTGCACGTCACAACGGAAACAGCCAACCTGATGATCACATTGCGCGACGGCGGAGCTGACGTGGCGCTGTGCGCGTCGAACCCGCTTTCTACCCAGGACGACGTAGCCGCATCCCTGGCACGCGACTTTAACATCCAGACCTACGCCATCAAGAGCGAGGATAATGAGAGCTACTACTCACACATTCTGGCGGCAATTGACCACAAGCCGCACATGACAATGGATGACGGTTGTGACCTTGTCCATCTTCTGCACACCAAGCGTCAGGACGCGCTCGAAGGCGTGATTGCAGGCACGGAAGAAACCACGACCGGCGTCATTCGCCTGCGTGCCATGGCCAGGCAGGACGTGCTTCGCTATCCCGTAATCGCCGTCAACGATGCACTCACCAAGCACTTGTTTGACAACCGCTACGGCACGGGCCAGTCCACGCTCGATGGTGTCATCCGCTGCACGAATGTACTCCTGGCTGGATCGAAGTTCGTCGTCGCAGGCTATGGATGGTGCGGACGCGGTCTCGCGCTGCGAGCGCGCGGCATGGGCGCGGAAGTCATCGTAACCGAGGTGGACGCAACCAAAGCACTTGAAGCGGTGATGGATGGTTTCCGTGTAATGACGATGATGGAAGCAGCCAAGCAGGGTGACGTCTTCGTGACCGTAACCGGCAACAAGAGTGTCATTCGCCAGGAGCACTTCGAAGTGATGAAGAATGGCGCAATCATCGCCAACTCCGGCCACTTCAACGTAGAAATCGACATTCCGGCGCTAGAGCGCACCGCCTCTTCGAAGCGCGCAACCCGCGAGTTCGTCGATGAATACGCGATGCGCGATGGCCGCAAGATTTACCTGCTGGGCGAGGGTCGCCTCATCAATCTGGCTGCCGCCGAAGGTCACCCGGCTTCCGTGATGGATATGAGTTTCGCCAACCAGGCGCTCTCAGCCGAATACCTGATCAAGAACCACGCCAGTCTGGAAAAGAAGGTCTATCCGGTTCCACAGGAGCTTGACAAGCGTGTGGCGCGGCTGAAGCTGGAAGCGATGAGCATCGGCATCGACCGCCTTTCGCCGGAGCAGGAAGAATATCTGGCCAGTTGGTCGGAAGGCACCTAGTCTATACTCAGCTTAAACGGAAAGGCCTTGATCGCATCGGTCAAGGCCTTTCTATTTCTACGTTGCAGGCGGCTTGTGCGGGAGCTGTAAAAGCCGGATGATGAGATACGATTGTGTAGACCGGCTTCTATGACCAGTTCAAGATTTATCCGGAAAGCCTCAGTCTTCGCCTGCACCTGTCTTGCGTTTACCGGAATTGCGTGCAGCCAGCAGCCGGCAGGGACACTCCCTGCTGAATCCTCTGCAGTGCAGGTCATCGCGCTGAAAGCCCCCGACGCGAGTGTTCTTTCCTCCCGCAAAGGCTCTTACACCGTCAAAGTGCCAGTGGAAGATTGGACCGATACAGGCGTCACGGTGGCCCTCGGCGATCACCTCGACTTTTCTGCAACCGGAACGGTTACGATTTCCGACGGCCACACGGCCACGCCGGACGGCAATGCGCGTGGGTGGAAGGATCTCATCCGCCAGTTTCCACTCAACACTGCCAATAGCGGCGCGCTGATCGGGCGCGTCGGGACCGGCGCCCCATCAATTCCCTTTCTAATCGGTGCCGGCAAGCAACTCGATGTCGTTACCAGCGGCAAGCTCTACCTCAGCGTGAATCTAAGCAGCGATCTTACGGGCACCGGCGACTATTCCGTCACGATGAAACTGTCCAAGTCGCAAGCGACTGCAGCATCTGTGATTGCTATCAACCTCTCCAGTTCGCTTTCTCCTGAATTGTTTGCGAGCATTCCGCGCAGAGTAGCGGACCAGCAAGGCAACCCCGGAGATATGGTGAACTTCGCCATGATCGGCACGCAGGATCAGGTGCAGAAGGCTTTCACCGCCGCCGGCTGGACTGCGGTCGATAAATCAACACAGGATGCGATCGTGCATGGCCTGCTGGCAACGCTCTCGCACGAGGCGTATACCGAAATGCCGATGAGCGTCCTCTACCTCTTTGGAAGGCCACAGGATTTTTCCTATGCACGCGCCGATCCGCTGGAAGTTGCAGCCATCCGGCATCATCTGCGCGTATGGAAGTCGACGGAAAAGGTCGATGGCCAACCGTTATGGGTTGGCTCGGCAACGCACGACAATGGCTTCGAGAAGGACCAGCGCAATGGCAACGTGACGCATCACATCGATCCCAATATCGATACGGAGCGCGACTTTATCGAACAGAGCTTTGCCGCAGCCGGCGCAATCACAGGGGCCGCGTACGTTACTCCCGGCAATCCGCTCAAAACAGCCCTCACGGCAACCGGCGGAAGCTTCCACTCCGACGGTCGTATTGTTGTGATGGCGTTGCGCTGATGCTCGCAGTTTCTTCATTCATCCCATTCCGAAACAAGGTAGGATGAGGGCGCGGCAGTGCCATTCTTCTTCGTGCATTGAACAGGTGATATGCGAATTCTTAACCTGCTGTTCGGCAGCCCGTTAGCTACATCAGACGAACGCGCCGAACAAATTGGCCCATCTGCGGGACTTCCGATCTTCGGGCTCGACGCCCTCAGCTCCGCTGCTTATGGACCTGAAGCCGCACTCACGCTGTTGATCCCGTTGGGCATCGCCGGAGTACACTACATCGTTCCCGTCAGCATGGCGATCCTCGTCCTGCTGGTGATCCTCTACTTCTCTTACCGTCAGACCATCGAGGCCTACCCTCGCGGCGGCGGCTCCTATACTGTGGCCACAGAAAACCTGGGCGTGGGACCGGGCCTGCTTGCCGCTGCCGCGCTCATGATCGATTACATCCTGACAGCAGCCGTTGGTATTTCCGCAGGCGTGGGCGCATTGATCTCCGCTGTGCCCAGCCTGCATCAGCATACGCTGGCGATGTGCCTGGGAATTCTTGCCATTCTGACGATGATCAATATGCGCGGTGTGCGCGATACCGGCGTTGCGTTTCTCGTTCCCACATATCTTTTTCTGGGAACGCTGCTCATTGTCATCCTGCTTGGATTGTTTCGCGCTCTTGTGCATGGTGGGCACCCGCTACCCATTGTTGCGCCTCCAAAGCTGCCGTACGCGACCACCGCTCTCAGCTTGTGGCTGCTGCTCAAAGTTTTCTCAAGCGGCTGCGCTGCCATGACCGGAGTAGAAGCCGTAAGCAACGGGGTGATGGCGTTCCGCGAACCTACTACGAAGAACGCGAAAACTACGCTCACGATCATTATTGTCCTGCTCATCATTTTGCTGGCCGGCATTGCACTGCTTTGCCGTGCATACGGCATCGGCGCAACCGACCCCGGCAGCGTCGGATATGAAAGCGTACTCTCGCAGTTGACCGCAGCCGTTACCGGCAAAGGCATCTTCTACTACGTCACCATCGGTTCGATCCTGCTTGTGCTCGCGCTTTCTGCCAACACGGCGTTCGCCGATTTTCCGCGCCTCACTCGTGCCATTGCACAACATAACTATCTGCCGCACGTCTTTATCATTCGTGGACGCAGGCTTCTGTATTCGCATGGCATTTATGCGCTTGTCACGTTCACAGCTGCCCTGCTGATTCTTTTCGGCGGCGTCACCGACCGGCTGATCCCTCTCTACGCGATCGGCGCTTTTCTGGCCTTCACGCTATCTCAGGCCGGCATGGTGGTGCACTGGTACCGCCAGGGCAATGCCCGAGGCCGCATGATCGTAAATGGGATCGGCGCAACTGCAACCGGCCTGACCCTGCTTGTCGTGCTGGTCGCCAAGTTCGTGGATGGGGCCTGGGTGACCGCCATCCTGATTCCCGCTCTCATATTGATCATGAGCATCGTCCGCCGGCACTATGATCGCACCACAAAAGAAACGGACAATCCCCAACCGTTACGTGTTGAGGGACTGCAGCCTCCACATGTAATCATCCCGATGGACAAGTGGAACCGCATCAGCGAAAACGGCCTGCGCTTCGCATTAGCCATGTCTCATGAGGTAGAGGCAGTTCATATCGACTGCGGGGATGAAGAGAACAGTATCTGCCAGAAGTGGAACGACCTGGTGCTTCCGCCGATTCGCGCTGCGGGCCTTCCCGAACCGCGTTTAACCACGATCAAGTCGCCATACCGCTTCCTGATTCAGCCGATCGTGGACCATGTTCTGGCAGAACAGAAAAAACTCGGCGACGACAGACAGATAGCTGTTCTTGTGCCTGAGATGGTGGTAAAGCACTGGTATGAAAATCTGCTGCACAACCAGCGGGCCAATCTGCTGAAACTTTTTCTGTTGCTCAAGGGCAACGAAAACATCGTCGTCATCAACATCCCTTGGTATCTGCACAAGTAACGAAAGCCGAAAACGGCAAGAGTGATATCAAAGCTGTGATTTCTTGCTTTGGCGCAATCGCCGCGCCGAGACATAGTAGACAGCGATCCCCGCGCCAACAAGAAAAAGTGTTGAACCGATTACCTTCGCAATGGCCAGTGGCTTGTTCGGCTCTTCATCCGGCGGAATGACGGAGAGCACAATCGTCATCAGCGTCGTAAGTAAACCGAGCGAAGCCAGCACGACCGCGACAGGCTTGCCTCCTGGAATGCGTATCGTTCCCGGCGCCACAGGTTCGCGCTGCAACCGGATCATCGAAGCAAAGAGAAAAGCGAACGGGATGAAGTAAGTGATGATCGACATGCTTACCAGCACGTTGTATGCGCTGCGTACTGTAGTCCCGGCCTGGCTGAGCAGTGCGCACAACATCCCGGCAATGCCATATGCGCCGATAGCGACCCAGGGCGTGCGCCATCGCGGATGCACATGCCCAAAAACAGGCGGCAGATAACGATCGATGCCGGCCACAAATGGCAGTCTCGATGTAGAGGAAAGAAATGTCGCCGCTCCGCCAACGCTGTTCAGCACCACCAGCAGCGCGACAGGCGCAATCAGCCATCCCAGATTCAACTTTATGCACATCAGGTGAATCGCGCTGACAAAGCCGCCCACACCGCTGATGGAAGAACTCGGCAAAGCAATCAACATTGCAATGGTGCCCGCGATGTAACAGGCGGCAATCAGAATGCCCGCGAGAATCAGCGAGCGCGGAATTGTGCGGCGTGCATCCTTGATCTCTTCTCCCATGAACGAACCAGTTTCGACGCCGCCAAAGGCAAAGAAGATCGTCGACCAGAAGATAGCGTTTTTCAAGTCTGCGTGCGGAATGAGACGTCCCACCGAAAAATCTGTCGCCGACCCATAGTGCTTCGCGAAGAGAGCTGCCAGCCCAAGCAGAACAGCAATTGGAATCCAGGCCCCCAGAGAACAACAGTTGTTCAGCCACTTCCCCTGCTTCAGCCCGAGAATGTTCAACAGGGTTATGAGTACAAGCCATCCAAGCGCAAAAAGCATGTAGTAAGTGGTGTTATTGGTCAGATGTTCGCCGCGTCTGCCCATGGCGAAGAGCGCGCTGCCCGCGCCGAAATAAAGCACTGCGGGAAAATAAGGCAGATTGCTCATCCAGTACGTCCACGCCGCAATGAAACCCGAGAAATCGCCGAAGGCCCGCTGCGTCCACACGTACAGGCCGCCCTCCTGTGGATAGCGAGATGACAGTTCAAGGACGCAGGCGGCAAGCGGCACGAAGAAACAAAGGCAAGCAAATATCCAGATCGTGATGGTGCTCGGACCCGCTGCCGCGGCAGTCGCAATCCAGCGAAGGCTCAGTCCTCCCGCAAGGTAAAAGAGCACGAGATCGACGAGGCCAAGCTCGCGTCGAAGCACGGATGTGGTTGTTTTCTCCGGCATGCTTGCGCGCAGCATACCTGCAGTGGCATGCGAAGACCAGAACTATTTCTGCGCCATATCTTTCAACACGGCCATAGCGGCATTCCGTCCATTGATACCGATCACGCTACCGCCCGGATGCGTGCATGCGCCACAGAGATAAACCCCCGGCATTGGAGTACGCGCGCTTAGACGGTTCGACCACATATACGGCGGCAGGCATTCACCCTGAAAAATATGGCCACCTGTAAGCCCGACCTTCTCTTCGATATCCGGAGGCCCCAGCACCTGCGCATCAATCACAGCCGTATCGATGTTGCTGCAGAAGCGGCCAATCGAATCGAGAGCCAGTTTCCGCACCTCATCGCGGCGATCGCTCCACGAACCTTCACGAAAGCGATATGGCACGTACTGCGCAAAAACGCTCATCGTATGCTGACCATCGGGAACAACACTCGCATCATGCGCGCTCTGAAAGTAAAGCTCGCACCAGAGATGCTCTGGCAGGCATCCAGAACGTGCCGCGGCGTAGCCATCTTTCCATTCGGCTTTTGTAAGCGGAGCATTGATCTGGCCCAGATGATGCGCCTCCCGCGTTCCCGGACGCGAAGTAAAATTCGGCAGCTCGCGCAGCAGCACATTCAACTTCACCGTGCAGCCTTCAATCGGCACAGACTCAATCTTTCCCGTCCAGTTGCTCTCAGCCGCACTGCCAAGCATTTGCAGTGTGCGGCGAGGATCGGCATTCGAAATCACGATAGGTGCAGGAATGCGTTCGCCGCCTTCGAGCACCACGCCTTCGCCGGGAAGAATACTCGCGACCGGAACCCCGGCAGCCACAATCGCTCCGGCCTCGCGCGCGGCATCGCAAAAGTAAAATGAGACCATGCCCATTCCGCCTTTTACATATCCCCACATGCCGGGCATGCCCCCGAGCCTTCCCGAAGAGTGATGAAAGCGAATCGACGCCGTCCCTGCATCGAAGGGACTGGCGTTAGTGCCGATCACGCCCTGCCCCAGGTATGCGACCTGAAGCCGTTCGTCGCGTAGATAGTGTTCGACGAATTCAGCCATCGACCAATCGAAAAGGACTTTCTTCCCTTCTTCATCGTCACCTAGCCGGTCTTCAATCTGCTCCCGCGTCGGCGCGTCGCCAATCCAGGCATCGCCTTCACCCGCGGGACGCAGTGCATCGCGCAGCCGCCGGATGACATCGCTCATCGCGCGCCAGCCTTCGACATCAGCACTGCTGAAGCGGCGAACCTCTTCTTCGCATTGCTCGTCATTATCCCAGAGCTGAATACTGCTGCCATCGAGAAATGGAACGAAGAGACCGTTCACAGCCGGCGTCCATGTGAATCCCCGCTGCGGCAGTTGCAGCTCTTCCACTACCAGTGGGTGCAGTAGTCCGGCAAGGTAAGCACACGGCGACATGCGCACGCCCGGAAACGGCTCTTCAATCGTGCACGCGCCCCCGACACGTTCGCGGCTTTCGAGAACGAGCACGCGTTTGCTCGCACGCGCCAGATACGCAGCGCAGGCCAGCCCATTGTGGCCTGCCCCGACAACAATGACATCCCATGCGCTCCGAGCCAGTTCCTTGACGGGTGCCGGCAGGCCGATCTTTCCGAGAGAGTTTGCTGCAGGTGAGAAATGATTGCTGGTCATGGAAAACAAATCTGAGGTTATGAGATGCAGCTTACATCAGCGGAAACCGTTCGCGCACCTCGTACCTCGATCCCGCAGGATCGGTGAAGCTTTGATAAAGAAGAAATTCCCGTGCAGTAAACGAGGGGAAATGTACCGCAGGCTGATTCCTTACAGCCCTTTGCAACAAACCTAAATCCGCCGACGGTCCACGCCCTTTTCTGCGCGCCAGAGTGATGTGCGGCGCGTAGATACGAGCTTCCGGTTTAAAACCGCATGCGATCAACGCCTCTTCCGTCTGATCATGTAGCGCAACCAATGAAACCGAGGCCAGCACCGCAACATGAAATACCCCAGCCCTCTCGAAAAATCCCGGTTCCCCAAGCTGGACGGCGACTGCCTGCTCGCGCACGTCCCGCAGGCGTTCGACATAGCAGGAATAGTGAACCTCATCTGTCTCGCCCAGGAATTGCAGCGTTACATGCCACTGCCTCGGCACGCTCCACCGCAAGTGTGGAAATGTTGTACGAAGTCCGCTCACCCACAATTCGAGCGCTTCCTGCACTTCAGCTGTCAGCGCAATGCCGGTAAAGAGGCGCACGCAATTACTTTACCTGCAAGGTGTGCTCCGCCAGAAAGTGTTGCATTGCTGTGCGATCCTGAAATGCGGCGACTCCTCCGATCGCAGTCGTTGAAAAGGCTCCCGCCAGATTTCCATATTGCAGGCATTGTTCCACTGGCCACCCTCTCAGATAGCCGTGCAGAAATCCGGCATTAAAGCTGTCTCCCGCGCCCACGGCATCTACCGCCTGCATTCTGACGGCAGACGCGACGTAGCGACGCTCGCGCGTACACGCAATGGCTCCTTCATCGCCGCGCTTCACAACTACCAGTGGCACATATTGCAGTATCCAATCAATCGCGTCATCCAGATTCGTCGCGTGAGCAAGCTTGCAGGCCTCCTGTTCATTCGGCAGCAACAGGTCTGTATAGCGTAAGACGTTCCTGATGGCCGGTTCCCAGCGCTCGCGGGGATCGTCGTTCGTATCCATTGAAATTGTGAGACCGGCTTCTTTCAACAGCGAAAAGAGTCTCGGGACATCGTCTTTCAACGATGTCTGCAGGAAATAGGATGACAGGTGAAAGTGCCGCGACGATATCAGATAGCCAAGGTCCAAATCCTCAAAGCGAAGCCGCGTGGTTGTACCCGGGTAGGTCAGCATGCGGCGAACATGTTCGTGCTGTAGAAGCACGGTCAAGCCGGTGCCGACGCCATGCGCAGCCTCCACAGTTCGCGACAGGTCCACACCAGCCGCGCTCAGCTCCCGTATACATAGCGCGGCAAATGCATCCTTTGCAGCCAGTGAGATGAACCCGACGCGGTTGCCCAGTGCTGCCAGATTGTGCGCGGTAATGGCGGGTGAGCCGCCAAGCGCCATCTCAGCGCGATCGGCAAGCAGTTCTCGTTCCACTGGCAGCGTTTCGGGAAGCCCATAAAGCAGTAGATCGAGATTGAATTCACCAACCAGCGTGACATCAAACCTGCCAGAGGCACTCGTCATGTAACAGCATCCGGCAGATGAATTTGCCTGCGCCGCACGATCCACAGCACGACTCCAACCAGCGCCCATGCACTGCCCGCGATCCGCGCCAGCGGTCCGAGATTCGTCCAGATGAACAGGCATGTCAGAAAACCTGCGCCCGAGATCAGCATTGGAAACCAGTCCGCCCACCTGCCTGTGCGCCAGCCCCTCACAACGGACGAAACATTTACGCCCATGAAAGCGAGCAGCGCTCCGTAGTTCAGCAGCTCCGTTCCCAGCTGATAGCTGAAGAACAACGCGCCAGTGAGGCTGACGGCTCCAATCAGCAAAACGTTGTTACGGGGAATGCGATTCTTCGGATGAATTGCGCCGAAGAATCGCTTCGGCAGTGCGCCATCCTGCCCCATGGCCAGCAGCAAACGAGCCGCGCCGAGATGTGACGCCATCCCTGAACCCATATTCGCCAGCAGGAGAGACGCATTCACGATCATGAAAAGAATCGGACCACCGGCGCGTCCGGAAATGTGCACGTAGGCCGTATCGATATCGGGGAACGCCTGCCCACGAGGCCAGACCAGCTGCCCAAGATAAACCTCAATGGCAGCAAGCACGCCGGTAGCGAAGCAGGCCAGCACAATGGCGCGCGGAATATCTCGTGCCGGGTTCTTCGCCTCATCGGTAAGCGTGGAAATACCATCGAAGCCTATATAGGAAAGCACGGCAATGGAAGTGCCTCGCAGAAGGCCGCTGCGCGTAAACGTGCTCGGATCGTAAAAAGGATGTGTATAGAAGGACCCAGGCTGCGGCGGCAGATGAGTCAAATAGCGCACCACCGCAATCACAACCAGGACAACAACGATGCCGAGCGCGGTAGCCATACCAGCGTTGATACGTGCCGACGTTTCAACGCCGTTCAGGTTCAGTAGCGTAAAGAACGCGGCGAACAGCAGGACGAACACGACATAGGGGATTTCCGGAAGAAAGTTCTGCGCTGCCTTGCTGCACCAGATGATGCATATCAGCGGATTCAGAACGTAATCCATCACCAGGCACCATCCAGTCAGGTAGCCCACACTGGGATGCAGTTCCTTGCCAACATACATGAAGGCCGAACCGCCGTGAGGATAGACGCGTGCCATCCGCCCATAGCTGACGGACGTGAAAAGCATGGCAACCATCGCGCACAGGATGGCTGTAACGACATGTCCGCGCGCTACCTGGTAGATGACCCCGAAACTCGGCATCGGAGCTGTCGGTTGAATCAGTACGATGCCATAGAGCAGCAGATCCCAGAAGCGAAGGCTGCGCCTGAGCGTTACCTGCCCTTCACTCACGGTTGTGGCCTGACCGGCACATGCATTTCTTCCTTCGCTTTTGTGATCATTGGCCTGCGGGAAATCCCGCGGCAGCGATTGATTTTCCTGCCGCGACATGCAGAGTCTGCTCTGAGATATTCCATCCGGATACGACTATAGACGAATTCGCCGGAGTCGCCGAGAGCAGAGTCGCGCTCAGCACGCGCGTCTCGCCCGGCATCAGCTCTACGTAATTATCCGACCATGTTGCCGGCACAATATCTTCACCGTGAACATCGCGTACAGCTACGGCCACCTGAAACGCCAGGGCCTTCGAGTCATTATGGAGCCGTATCTGTAGCATCTTCCCACCTTCGGCAGGTGACACTTGCGTCTCGATCCGCGCCTTCGGTAAAGACATCAGCTCCGTCATATCTTCATGCTGGATCGCAGGGGTATGCGTGTAATCGGTCTTACTCCAGTCAAAAGTAGTCAGAGTTGATGGCACCCAGTAGAAGTTGCGGCTGACAATCTCGCCGGACTCTTTCTTCAGCGTCAAATCGACAAAATAGATCTTCGAATCCGCAGAGAATACAGTGTCGGGTATCGAGATCGCGCGTTGCGCGGCGTCCGCATCGATCGTGAGATTCTCTTCCTTGCTGAAGAGTTCCTTCAGGTTGAAATCGTAGACCTTCGCCGCCACTTCAAGCTGGGGCGATGCCTGGTATGTGCTGTTGACCACAACGACGCTGTGGTCGTCATAGGAATACTGCACATGCAATGGCTCGCATGCCTTCTTGGTGCCATAATATCCGCCACCTGCGTCAAGGTAGTAGTCGTACAGGTGCCAGATATTCGAAGGCCACGCATTGTTCAGCATCCACTGGATCACTCCCGTCGACGTGTACTTGTTCCGCGAGTACGCCTCAAACATGGCTCGCTCGCCGTCGTAGGTCATTGCCTGTGCAACGCGAACATAATCCTTCAGGTTTTCTGGAGCACTGTAAGTCGCCTTCATCGCGTCATCGAACACCGTGAGCGTCTTGAAGCCGCCGCCCCCATTGTGGAACGACCAGGAAGCAGTCGTGGTCGGCCACATCTGATCTTCCGGCACAAATTTGCGCAGGCTGCTGATGTTGGGAATCGCCGGACCGGGGCTCGTCTCCGTATTGAATCCATAACCGCCGCCGTGCTTGTCTTTGTCCACGTACCAATAGGACGGAGCGACATAGTCATACGGGCCGCTCATCTTCACGCCGCTCTTCCCGCTCACAGTAGTCGGCGTCGCAGAGGCGGAGGACAAAGTCGGATTCGGCCAGTGCGTCTGTGCCTCCACATCGAGGTACATCCGCTCAACGCCCGCAGGCGGCGGGTTATCGCTGCCATTCAACCAGACCAGCAGGCTGGCGTGATAGCAGATACGCAGCATCTGCGACTGTAACGATGCCTTCGCTACCTGATAGTTTTCCGGTGTCCACTTATCCCAATGCTCCCACTGATCGCAGCAGCACCAGCCCAGCATCACAAGAACTCCCTGCTCGTCAGCCAGATGGAAAAAGTCGTCCGTCTCCAGTTTGCCTTCCAGGCGAATCGTGTTCAGGTGCATGTCGCGCACCAGCATGAACTGATCGCGCAATTTCTTCGCGTCTTCGCGAAGCAGCATGTCCTGCGACCACCCCGCTCCGCGGATCAGAATCGGCTTGCCATTGATACGAAAGAGCCGATAACCCTTGTCCGTAAACTCAGAAGTGATCTCGCGAATCCCGAACCGCACCGACTGCTCGTCCGAAACTTTGCCGCCTTCTGTAAATCGCAGCGTCAGCGCTTCAAGATGTGGTGCTCCCATCTGGTACGGCCACCAGACAGCAGGATTCTTGATCTGCAGCTGCTTGTAATTTTCAGGATCGAATACGACAGTCTTATCTTCATGCGGCGCCAGCTCAACGGCCTGCTCGATGCGAATTCCTGCAACCGTGCCGGTTACATTTCCACGGACTGCTTTGTCGCTTGCATTGTGCAATTCGGCATAGACCGTCTCATCAGCCTGCTTCAGGGAAGCATCCGTAAAATGTGTCACCGCCATCGGAGACCGCAGTGCGACCGGACCGCTCGTCAGCAGGTCCACCGCGCCCCACAACCCCATGTCCTTATCCGGCGGGCACGGATTCCAGTCCACCCAGTTAATGCCCAGATCCTTCTCCGTCGGGGCAAATGTTTCTACTGCAACAACATTGGGTTTCCCGGCAACAACATTGTCTGTAACGTCAAATTCATAAGTACGGTACGCGCCCGCGACCTGCGATGAATCGGCGATGCGCTTGCCGTTGATCCAGATATTGGCGCGGTAGTTGATGCCCTTGAAGCGCAGCCAGAGCGTGCGCCCCTTTTCCGACGCGGGAACGACAAATTTCTTGCGATACCACCAGCCGCAACGGTACGGGCTATCGTCCGCCATCGGCAGATCGGCAAAGTTATGTCCGATGGGATACGTCGTTCCCGGAATATCGCGCAGGTTTGTACCGAAGTATGGATTCTTGTAAACACCAGCGCCCATCTGCACTGTCAGCACCGTAGCCGGCACTGTGGTCGCATACCAGCCGTCGGGATGGTATTTCGCCGTCGAGATGCTTTCGCCTGCGGCCTGCAGCTTGCAGGCTGATTGCACCTGCCATCCCTCATGAAGGGTCATGGCAGAAGAAGTATCTGCAAGCGCGGCAAGCGGCAACAGTAAACCAAGAATCAGGGTGGCGGAGTAACAGGCCAGCTTACGCAACATGCAGATACTTTCCTCCTAAGGCTGTCTCGTTAGAAGTTGAATTTCAATCCCGGCTGTGTCATGCGCGGTGGATCAGGGCTTGGAACTGTTCCGTATGTTGCGCCATCATTCAAGGTTGCGTCCACTCCGGCATTACTTGTGGGTTGAAAGTGTTGAGCTTCCCAGTTGGACCTGGAAGAAACTCTGCCTTGATGTGCTTCGTCCATGAAGTATCACAGTCCTCCTGCCTTGGTCCCGGAATTGGATTCTTCTCCGCATTCCCTTGCGTGATCTGATTGCCTGAACATAATATTGAAACGTTTGAATATTGGAGATATAGCGTCTTACAATCTATTGTCAAGTAGAAAATGGAAACTATACGGAACGTTTCTGCTGGCGCGTTGAATCGCGGATGACCACCGCTGGAGTCAAAAGCTTCAAAACTGGAGTCGTTAAGCTTACTTCTTCATCTTTTTCAATCGATTTCAATACCCATTCGGTGCCGATGGCGCCCATCTCCTCCATCGGCTGGCAGATGGTCGTCATCGCCGGAGTGCTGAAGGCCGCCGGCGGAACGCCGTCGAAACCAATCACAGAGCAGTCCTCGGGAACGCGTACGCCCGCTTGCGCCAGCGCCCGCAACGCTCCCAGAGCCGTCAGATCGTCAAAGGCCATCAGCGCGGTGAATTTGCGTCGCGAGCGGATCAGCTCCGCCGTCAGCTCAATGCCTCCATCAAACCCCGAATTCGCATCGAGCATCTCCGGCAGCTGCCGGATCAGCTTTGGATCGAGATCCAGTCCATGCTCCACGGCAAATTTATCGATGCCGCGCCAGCGGTTCACGCTGTCATGCAGGCTCTCCGGTCCACGAATGAAGGCGATCTTTCGGTGGCCAAGCTGATACAGATGATCGAGCGCGGCATAGGCCCCGGCAGCATTGTCCACCAGCACCGAGCTGATGCGGCTCGAAGTCAGATCGCGGCCGATCACCACAGTTGGAATGTTGTGCTTCTCCATATCGGTCAGCAGATCGGTTTCCGCAAAGAGCCAGTTGGCTACAACAATCAGCCCTTCCACGCGCCGGTCGATCAGCATTTCGAGATAACCTTCGAACTGCTTCCGCTCGTTATGCGCATCCATGATGATCGGCAGATATTTGGTCGGATGCAGCGCCCTTTCAATACCGCGCAAAATCAGAGTACAGAAGGGGTCGGAGATATCGAAGATCATCACGCCGATCGTATGAGTGCGCCGGCTCCGCAGCGAGCGCGCAAAGGCGTCAGGCCGGTAGCCCAGCGCCTGTGCCGTCTTGCGAATATTCTCTTTGGTGCTGGCGGCCACGTAACGCGAAAGTGGGGCCTCATTCAACACGATGGAAACCGTTGAGGCGGAAAATCCACTCTTGCGAGCTACGTCGACAATCGTTACGCGATGAT
This sequence comes from Terriglobales bacterium, assembly GCA_963738095.1. Lineage (GTDB taxonomy): Bacteria > Acidobacteriota > Terriglobia > Terriglobales > Acidobacteriaceae > Alloacidobacterium. The sequence continues at coordinate 42,229 of CAVTVL010000024.1, read as the reverse complement.
TTGACTGCTTGCGACCGGCCAACGCGATTCGTCCTTACGGAAATAAAAGTGCGCGTGAATCACAAAGCATAGCACCCGCACCCCACTCTTCAGAACATCCACGGCAAAAGCTACACCGATTCAGCAGGCGCAGACCGAATTGCGATCTCGACCGTCTGGCTTCCCAGTCTGGGATGCTTTGCCGTAAGCCGCACGGTGCCTGCTTCTTCTTTCGCGCGAATCCACACCGCGCCCGTACCGCCAATCAGCCCGAAAGGATTGTCCCCAATCAACTCTGCCGGGCCTTCAAGCGTGAGCATAAGCGGGTCATTGGCATAAGGACGAATGGCATCGTACTCGTCGGTTACGCGCAGGACTACGCGCGTGGTGTCCGCTCCATCGCCATATAACTCCTTATCGTCTGCCTGGATGGAAAACTTCTGATCGACGCCCAGCCCCGAGAGACTCTTCGATGCCACCTGCTTGCCGTTTAGATAGCCATCGATTCGCAGGTCACCCCATTGCAACCGGCGCCCCTCCATGTCGACCTTCGTCAAATCCACACTGAACGGTGCGTATTGCAGATGGTCAAACTGCGTGCGGTCAGGATCGGCCTCGGCAAACTGTTTCCACTCGCCCTTGTTTTTGACAAAGAGCTTCAGGTGGTCGCAGTTCGAACAAATCATCGCAATCGTGAAATGGGTCGATTCATCGCTCGAAGCCCAATGAAACGCCGGTTCCAGCACAACCTCTTCTTCAGGATCGCACTGCGATTTATAAAATCCCGCTGCAGGCTTCGGCTCGCGGAAGATATCCGTCACGCCGTGATAGCAGATGCGGTCTCCCGCTCCGAAATCGGAGTGTGTGTTGTAGTCGAACGCGCACCAGGCAATTCCCCCCGCGTACTGCGGATTCGACGCCAGCTGATTGTGCACACGCGCGTGACGAATCGTGTGCTCGCGGTGCCGTTCATCGTTATCGATCGTCTTTGTCGGGAACGTATGCCCTACAAACTCGGTGTTCAGATAGCGTGGATGGTTCGGCGGCTTCAGCGGCCAGCCGAAATCGTTCATCGTGAACACATCTTCCAGAAACTCCGATTCTTGAAAGTAGCGAATGCCGCCCGTCTGCCGCGTCGAGTCGAGCTTATGAGCCATAGCATTCGTGCGCACATAGAAATCGTGATTGTCGCGCGACTCATTGATGCGCACGCCCCACAACACAATGGACGGATGATTCCAGTCGCGCCGGATCATGCGGCTTACGTTGTCGACAGAGATGTCCTGCCACGGCAAATCGCCGATATGCTGCCACCCCGGAATCTCTTCCAGCACCAGCAGTCCATATTCGTCGCAGGCGTCAAGAAAATGCCGCGACTGCGGATAGTGTGACGTGCGCACGATATTGCAATGGAGTTGCTTGCGCAGGATATAGGCATCGCGTTTCTGCACGCGTCCCGGCATCGCCTGGCCGACAAAGGGAAATGTCTGGTGGCGATCGAGGCCGCGCAGCTTGATCACCTTGCCGTTCAGTTCAAATCCATGATCGGTAAACTGCGCCTCGCGAAATCCAATGCGGCGCGCGTCTTCATCCACCAGCTCAGAACCATGCAACAGGCGCACTTTTACCGTATACAGTTTTGGGGTTTTCAAATCCCACAATGCAATTCCGCTCAACTTGCCAAACGCAATCGCATAGCTCACTGGCTCAGCCGCAGCTCCTGAAGCCGGAACCTTTTGCGTCGCCTTCGCAATGGTCTTTTCTCCGTCCAGAAGCGTTGCCTCCAGCGTCAGAGCATCATGCGATAGCTCAAGGTGCTGCACGAAGCACTGCACGTCGAGCGCAGGACCTCCGCTCAGCACATCTTTCGGCTGCGCAAAAATATTCTCGATAAACGTAGACGGCACAATGCGCAGAGAGACTTCGCGATAGACCCCGCCAAATGTCAGGTAATCGATCTGGTATCCAAACGGAGGAATATCCGGCCGCTCTGTCGAGTCCACATCGACGGCAAGTACATTGTCGCCATCGAAATTCAAATGCTGCGTCAGCTCGAATGAAAACGGCGTATATCCGCCCTTGTATTCACCCAGCCGTTGCCCGTTGATCCATACCGTCGAAGCCGTCATTACGCCTTCAAAATCGACGAAGACACGCTTCCCCTTCGCCTCCGCAGGCAGGCGAAACTTCCTGCGATACAGCGAAACAAACTCATAATCCTTGTCGTCGAATCCATGCCATGGCAGCGACACATTCGTATGCGGGACCACGACGCGATCGAACTTCGAATCGTCGAATCCCGGCTCGTGTCCGCCCTCCACTACCTTTGGACTGTAGCGCCAGCCGCGATTCATCGCCAGCACTGTCCGGCCCTGCCCGCCCGCGCTCTGCTCCTGGGCAAACACTTTGCCGCCTACCGCCGCTCCCGCAAGAAGCGCGCTGCCCGTCTTCATAAAATCCCGTCGATCCATAGGTTCCCCCAAGGCGCACCCTGAAAATGCAACCGTTTTCAATTTCCAGCCACAAAAACAATAAATGATTGAGAGCACAGTATGCAGAAAAAAGGCGGCGCGATCCGATCTGACTCGCGCCGCCTGAGGGTATTTCTGACTAGAACTCCAGCCGCGCGGCAAACTGCGCTAAACGTTTGTTCGTCAGCAGCGTCCTCGCCTGCCCAAAGTTCGGCGCGTTGTCCAGCGTTGCGTTGATGGACTGCGCATCGAAACGAACGCTGTTCGTCACGTTGAACATCTCCCACCGCAGTTGCAGTTTGGCGCGCTCGGTCACTGCAAACGACTTGTTCAAGCCTGTATCCCAGTCGTAGTAGCCGTCGCCGCGCATTGAATTGCGCGTGCCCGAACCGCCCGGCAGCGTGAAATCAAACGCCGAAAATACAGCAGCTGGATCGGCAAAGCGCTGCGTCAGGTGCCCGTGCTTGGCAGCCCGCGATGGAATCGGCGCAATCTGCGTCGCAAATCCCTGGATGTCCCAGTTCGTCGGATAATACGCGCCATTGTTCATAATGAAAGGAAAGCCGCTGGTCCAGCGCACGATGCCCGTCGTCTGCCACCCTCCAATCACCAGATCGGTCAATCTGTTTGCGTTGGACAGGAAATGCTTCCCGCGCCCAACCGGCAAATCCCATATATAGTTCGCGTTGATCTGGTGCCGCGCGTCGTAATCGGAAACGCCGTAGAGCTGGTTCGGGTTCCAGGTATTCATAATCTGCGCGTAGTTCGTTCCCCCCGAACTGCTCAGACGCTCCGCCTGCGACGTAATATCCATCGACTTCGACAGCGTGTAATTGAAATCCGCCTGCAGCCCCGATCCAAACTGCTGGCGATAGACCACCTGCAGCGCGTGATAGTTCGAGTAGCCAATCGACCGCCACGCATACAGCGCTGAATACTGGTCGTGGTAGAAGCGGAAGGATGGATAGGTTCCATCCGGGTTCACGCCCGCCCCGCTCAAAGAGTCCGGCGCATCCAGTTCGAACAGCGCATAGGTCTCGTTGTACTTGTTCTGCTGGAAAAGCTCGAAAACGTTCTGCGTTGCCGACAGCGGCCCCCAGCCAATATCAGCCCCATCCAGTTGAGGGAAAAGCGTCTCCCAATATGGCACCGGCTGCACTGAGCTCACCGGCACCTTCGCGCGCCCCAGCTTGGCCATCTCCGCAGCGGGACCAAAGTATGGAGTGCCGCCGGCTACTAAATTGAGCGGCATAGCAACATCTTCCTGCGCTAATAATCGATGCGCGAGCCTGCCGACATAGGAAATCTCCAGCGACGATCCATTCCGCAGCTCACGCTGAATCGAGAAGTCAATCAAATGGGAATAGGGCGTCCTGATCTTCTGGTCCAGCCCCCAGCTGATATTGGATTGAGTCGGATCGGGAGTTGCAGGAAATCCACCAGTGGGCGCCGCGGGCAACACGCTCGCCGGAATCGTATTGATATCTGTGAAGCGCGGAGCAGTCGCAATATTGACTGTGCCGACCGGGTTCGAGATATTGCTCGACAACCCATACGAACCCGTAGTGTCGAACGTGTTCACCGTCGCCGCGCCAAAGTGATCGAACACCAGCGAGTATCCAGCGCGAATGCTGCTCTTGTTGTTACCGAAAATCTTGTTCCAGAATCCGGCCTCCGGCGTCGGCGAATAAGCCAGCGCCAAACGTGGGCCGATATCGCTCCCCATTTTCCAGAAGTCCGGCTTTCCGTTGTAGCGCCCGTTCAGATCGAAAGACACTACTCCAACCGCACTGGCGGCTCCCCCCTGGAGCGCCTGTTGCGCGCTGTCTTTGTAGTAATCCGTAAGCGAGAAAGGCGCGCACACGCCCGCGTTGATCTTGCAGCTTCCTACCTGCGTGCCGGTGGTTTCCGCTGGAGCCTGCAGCAGCGACCAGCGCAGTCCATACGTCAGCGTAAGGTTCTTCATCGCCTTCCACGAATCCTGCGCATAAAACTCATATTCGTTCCAGCGGTAGTCGCGCTTAATCGTCGTGCCCAGCGGGAGCGCCGTCCCTTGCTTGGTGTAGTTGTAAACAGCATCGCCTTCCGTAATGATTCCCACCAGCCCCAGTAGCGCATCGTTGTATTGGTTCACAAAGACCTGGTTCACCGCAGGATAGCCATATGCTTCAGGATCGAAAGGTCCGCCGTTGCCCGCTACTGTCGAACCGTTCGAGAGCCAGCCCTGGTTCATCTGCCCGTCCGGATAGGAATTGGCATCGCTCGCCCGCCCGTCATCGATGAATCGAATGTTCACGCCAAACTGAAGACTGTGGTCATGCTTCGTCCAGGAAAGATCGTCCACCAGGTTGTGCACCGGAATGATGTACGACGTGCTCCGTGAAAATGATTGCGGCTGCGCCACCGCCGCCAGGTTAACCATCGGCTCTTTGGAAATACCAGCATTGTCCACGCCCTGACGAGTAAATCCATAACGCGCCGTGTTCACCACGTTCGGAGTCAACACAGCCGTGTAGCCTACTGCTAATCCCCTGCTGTTGGTCAGCGCGGAGCTCGATGGCGGCTGGCCCGGAAAAGCAGGCGCGCTCGGCTCATCATCACCCTGCAGGTTCCCCCGCCAGAAGACCGTATGGTTGCCGTTGTGCGTAATGTCCCAGTCAAGACGCGCAATATAGGTGTCGTAGCTGCGGTGCAGCGTATAAGGGAACCGGAAACCGGCGGTGTTGTAAGTATCGCCCTGCGTCGGATCATTGGCCTGCGGATACTGCGAGTAAAGCTGCAGAATATTCTGGTTCGGACCGATCCCCTGCGGGTCCATCCCGAGAATCTGCTGCGGGGTGAGATTGAAGATCGAGCCGTCTGCTGTTTGATATTGAATATTGCCTGCGCGGAAGCTGTCGAGCGGTACCGTGCCCGCGTTCACGCTCTGCCCTTCTGTATCGCGGCGGCCTTCATAGTTCAGAAAATAGAAGAGCCGGTCATGCAGGACCGGGCCGCCTACAGCGCCGCCAAACACGTTGCGAATCAGCTTCGGCGGCGTATTCGGTTCCCCTGCCGCCAGCTGCTGCTGCTTGTTAAAAAAGTCATTCGCTTCAAACAGATTGCTGCGATTGTATTCATACACCGCACCGTGGATCTGGTTGGTGCCGCCTCTGGTGATGAGTCCCACCTGTGCGCCCGATGAGCGTCCCTCCGCCGCATCCGGATTGCTGGTCGTCACGCGAAATTCTCCGACCGAATCCTGTGTAACCCGCAGCACGCTGGTAAACGCATAACCGTTATTCAGATCGTTCACGTCCACGCCGTCGAGCGTAATGTTCGACTGATCGCTCCGTCCGCCGTTTACGGTGCCGCTGCGCGAATCCTGATCGTTGTTGCCAACCGCATTGGTCCCATTGTTATCGTCAGTGCGGCCAAGATACGTAACGCCCGGCTGCAGGCTCAGAAGGTCAGGCACGTTGCGGCCTTCAATGGGCAGCGATTGAATCTGCTTCTCGGCAAAAGCATTGCCCAGCGTCGCGTCCGTGGTATTTAGATCAGGCTGGACGTTGGTGCTCACAATCACTTGTTGAGTCACCGAGGCCACGGTGAGGACCACATTTTCAGTAGCCGGCTGGCCCACCAGCAGGTTCATGCCTCTCTTCTCTACTCCGGAAAAGCCTTCGGCACTGACCGCCAGCGTATATTGCCCGGGATTAAGCTGCGAGAACTGATATTCACCGCTCGCATCGGTCGAACCCTGGCGGGTTGCGCCGGTTGCCGTGAGTGTCAGCCTCACCTGAGCGCCGGGTACAACCGCGCCGCTCGAATCCGTTACATGGCCGCGCAGCGACGTGGTCGCCTGGCTCCAGGCCAAAGATGAAAAACACAGGATGGAAACGACTACGACGAATACAGTGCGCACAAATCGCATCAAACCTCCTAAATTTTTCCAATAAATGAAGTCCCATTCTTCTCAAAGCCCGTAAATCAAGGCTTTGGGTGGGATCGTTTCCACGAAGCGAACGCTTACCCCTCACACGGTTCTTTGAACGAGTAGTCTCTCTTTTACACTGAAATTCGCAGCACTGAAAGAATTTTTCATGCACTGAAAGAATGCGACGCATGCTCTCTTCCATCGCAGTATTTGCCGTGCTGTCGGCTCAGTCTGGCAGCGGTCGGCCTCTACAGTGTGGTGTCCTATACCGTAGCCCAGCGAACCCAATGAGTTCGGGATACGTCTGGCGCTCGGAGCTCAGCGCGCCCATGTGCTGCGCATCGTATTTGTATCGATAGCAGTAAGTGTCGGTGCATTATGTGGATCTGGGCAAATAGCAAGTCTTTCCTGCTGGCTCGCGGCAGCCGCGCCGACCGCGTGAGTCAGCAGACCACACAGCGGACTGCTTCGACCGGAATGTCAAGCCGGATTCGATCTCATCTGAGGAGTTGCTATAAGCACGGCTTTGAATTGAGGCGCCGCCATGATGCGGGAGTAGACGATCTACTGCCACGTGGGAGTAGAGTGTCTACATCTATGAACGAGAAAGACCAGTATAAGAACCGGATTGAGCTGTTGCAGGGAACACTCGACATGCTTATTCTTCAGACGCTGCAATGGGGGCCGCAGCATGGATATGGCATTGTCCAGGCTTTACGTTTGCGATCCGGAGACGTGCTTCAGGTGGAGACCGGATCACTGTATCCGGCTCTCCATCGATTGGAGCGTCAGGGCTGGGTGCAGTCTGAGTGGAAGCAGTCAGAGAGCAAGCAAAAAGCCCGATACTACCGAATCACGGCCAAGGGAAAAAAGCAGTTGGCCTCGGATCTGGGCCGATGGGAGCGGATTGTCGAAGCGATTGGGTCGGTGATGTACGTCAAGCCGGAGGAGAGTGAGTCATGAAGTGGTTCCCGAGCTTCGGTTTTCAGCGGCGCAAGCGCGAATTGCAGGAAGAGATTGATGCGCACCTGCAGATGGCGATTGCAGATCGAGTGGCGCGAGGCGAGACGGCAGAGACGGCGCGACAAGCGGCGGCGCGGGAATTTGGAAACATTCCTCTGGTGCAAGATGTGACGCGCGACATGTGGGGCCAGGCCTGGCTTGAACAACTAGGCCGGGATGTCCGTTACGCGTTACGGCAACTGCGCAAGAGCCCCGGCTTTACGATCACCGCGACGGCGATGCTGGCAGTAGCTATCTGCGCCAACAGCACCGTATTCAGTTGGATTGACGGCACGATGTTGCGTCCGATTCCTGGCGCGCGGGACACGGGCGACCTTGTAAGCCTGCAGCGGGGAGAACGGAACTTCTCGCCGACTCCGCCTTTCTCCTATATCGACTATCGCGATCTGCGCGAGCAGAACCACACCTTCACCGGAATACTTGCCTATCATAACGATTGGATTGCGCTGACTGGCGGCGCACAGCCGGAGCGTGTCTATATAGCGAATGTGTCGGCAAATTATTTCGATGTGCTCGGCATCAAGCCGGTGCTGGGGCGTTTCTTTCTGCCGGAAGAGGAGGCCCGTGCAGTTCCCAACGTGGTCCTGGGTTACTCGCTCTGGAAGACGCGTTATGGCAAAGACCCGGCAATTGTGGGCAAGTCGATCGAGGTCGCCCGGCATCCGGTGACGGTGATCGGTGTGGCGCCGGAAGGGTTTGTCGGAGCAGCGCCCGGACTGCGTGACGATCTGTGGGTAACGCTCGATCCCCTCGGGATCGGATGTGTGGCGAATGACCCATCGCGACTCGGACTGGCTGATCGTAATAGGAAGATTGCGGCCCGGCGTGAGCCGTGGCCAGGCAGCCCAGGATCTCGACACCTCGATGCACCATATTGTAGTGGCGTATCCGGACCAGCATCTCGGCGATAACCGGATCACGCTCGATCCCATGTGGCGTTCGCCATTCGGCGCCAACGGATACATGGCGGCGACGCTGCCCATTCTGCTGGCCTTCGCCGGCGTGGTGCTGTTGTTGACCAGCGCGAACGTGGCTACGCTCACGCTGGTGCGGTTTGTATCCCGGCGGCGTGAGCTTGCCATCCGGCAGTCGCTCGGGGCCAATCGCATGCAACTGGTGCGGCAGATGATGCTGGAGGGCGCTGTGCTTTCCATCGTCGCAGGAGCCGTGGCCCTTGCTGATTGACATCGTGGACATCGAAAACATTCGCATGGTTCTTTCCGGCGAACTCAATTCCCCTCATACTGAACGGGAGCATGGACCATAAGGTGGTGATTGGGATTGCGGTGTCTTCTCTCTTGGCCGGCATGCTATGCGGCGCGCTCCCCGCCTGGCGTTCGTCTCACGCGCCGGCCATTGAGGTACTCAAGGCAGAGTCTGCAAGTATCTCCGGCGGCTCACGCAACCGGAAATTGCTCAGCGGGCTGGTGGTGGCGCAAATCGCGCTTACCCTTCCTCTGCTGTTGTGCTCCGGGCTATTCCTGCGAACGCTGCGGAATCTCGCCGCGGCGAACCCCGGCTTTGAGCAAGACCACGTTCTCACTGCGTCCGTGGGCTGAATATTGCCGGCTACAGCAACGATGAGGCAAAGTTGATCCGTCGCAAGATACTTGATCGCGTGTCGGCACTGCCCGGCGTGGAGGTTGCGTCTCTTACCGACTGGATTCCGATGACCCTGATTCAAAAGAGAAACGATGCGTATCCGGAAGGGTATGTGCCGCATCCTCATGAATCTTTGCTGGTGCAGAATGCCGAGGTGGGACCGCGGTATTTCGAATCCCTTCATATACCCATCTTGGAAGGACGCGAGTTTACGCCGGAGGACGATGAAAGGGCCCCGAAGGTACTCATCGTGGATCAGACCGCGGCGAGGCGCTACTGGCCAGGGCAGGATCCGCTGGGAAAGAGGCTCAGGGTTTGGGGCAGCCTTTTCACGGTTGTCGGCGTGGCGAGGAATTCAACCCATACTTTCGTGAATGAGTCACCCGAGCCTATGGTCTATATGAGTTATTTCCAGCACCCGGGGTACGAGACGATGGTGCAGGTGAAAACCGAGGGGAATCCCGTCGACCTGGAGCCAATGGTGGAAAACGCCATCCATGGGATCGATTCGCGACTGCCGGTTTTCGATGTGCGTTCCATGCGGGAGAGCACCCAGATGGCGAGCACTTTCGCCGTCATACAGAGCACCCTGGCGGGAATGTTCGCGCTGATTGGGCTGGTTCTTGCCATAACCGGAATCTACGGAGTCGTGGCCTATCGAACCCAAATGCGGACCCACGAGATCGGGATACGAATGGCGCTGGGTGCTTCGCGCGTCGACGTGCTGCGGCTCGTGCTGTTGCAGGGATTGTGGCTCACAGGCATTGGGCTGGCGCTGGGACTGGCGTTTGCGTTGGGACTGACACGTATCATCGCCCGGCTGTTGTACGGAATCGGAGCCAACGATCCAGTCACCGTAGTTTCCGTCGTCATGCTCCTGGGAGCAATGTCTTTGCTAGCATGCTACCTTCCGGCACATCGAGCGATGCGCCGAAACCCTGTGACTGCGATTCGCGAACTGTAAGCCGCAGTTCGGACTCGACGCGAATTGCGTGAATTAATCTGGCTCTCTACTTCCAGCGCCGTTCTTCGCGAGTCCGTAAGGGTCGAAGCTGGCAATGCCGGCCGAACGATCCCATGACCGCTCTACGCAGTGAATAGCTCTTGTTCTCAGCACCTGACCTGGGCGAAACGGCTTCGGTTCGCGCACGTTACAATGAGAATCGCCGACTCAAACAAGCAGGACTTTCAGGTGCCCATCGAGCCAAACCCCATCGCATCTCTCTCTTTTCCTCAAGCAAACCGATCAAGTCATCGTTCTTTTTGGAATCGAGCCGGCAAAGTCCCCGCCTGCCTTCTCCTCACCCTGCAGCTCTTCGGGCAGGCACACAGCCCGGCAACCCCTCCGCCTGCGGGAGTAAAGACGCGCATCTGCAAAGACCGCACCATACCTCAGCTTGTCGATGTGACAAAGAAATCCGGCATCACCTTCACGCATCTTTCCGCGCCTGAAAAGAAGTACATCGTCGAATCCATGAGCGCCGGCGTCATCATCGTCGACTACGACCGCGACGGCTGGCCGGATATCTATTTCACCAACGCCCCTACCGTCGACATGGCGCTCAAAGGCGAGAAGGCTCGCGGTGCGCTCTACCGCAACAACCACGATGGCACTTTCACTGACGTCACCGACAAAGCAGGCATCGCAACTCCCTGCTTCGCTATGGGCGGCGCCGTCGGCGACTACAACAACGACGGCTGGCCAGACATCTACGTCACCTGCCTCGGCGGCAACGTTCTCTACAAAAACAACGGAAATGGCACCTTCACCGACGTCACTAAGCAAGCCGGTGTAGCCGATGGCCGCTGGTCCACCGGAGCCGCCTTCGGCGATTACGATGGCGATGGATTTGTCGACCTCATGGTTACAAATTATGTCGACTTCAAGCTCTCCGACCTGCCCGGTTTTGGCAGCAAGCCCACCTGCAAATATCGCGGCATCGACGTGCAGTGCGGTCCGCGCGGATTGAAGGGTGCAGGCGATTCCCTCTTCCACAACAATGGAAACGGCACCTTCACCGACGTCTCAAAGGCCGCAGGCGTCAGCGACCCCGACGGCTATTATGGCCTCGGCGTCATCTGGTCCGACTTCAACAACACCGGGCGTCCCGACATCTACGTCGCCAACGACTCCACTCCCAACTTCCTCTACAAAAACAAGGGCAAAGGTAAGTTCAGCGAGATCGGTCTCGAATCCGGCACCGCCGTCAGCAACGACGGCTCCGAGCAAGGCTCCATGGGCGTCGCCATCGGCGACTACAACCACTCTGGCCGCTTCTCCATCTACGTCACCAACTTTGTCGATGAAAACAGCGCCCTCTACGAGAACCTCGGCAACTATGACTTTCGCGAAGTCTCCTACGACGCCGGAATTGGCCTGGCTTCTCTTCCCTGGATCAAGTGGGGCGACGCCTTCGTCGACCTAGACAACGACGGATGGGAAGACCTCGTCGCCGTCAACGGCCAGGTCTACCCGCAGGTTGACACACTGCCCTCCGGAGCGCGCTACCACCAGCCTAAGAACCTCTTCATGAATGAGCGCAACGGCAGCTTCTGCGATGCCAGCCAGCAGGCCGGCCCCGCGGTCGAAGAGCCGCGCGTCAGCCGTGGTCTCGCCGTCGCCGACCTCGACAACGACGGCAATGTCGACATCGTCGTCTCCGATATCGACGGCTCGCCCATGGTCCTCCACAACAACGGAGTTCCCGGCACGCATTGGGTCAGCTTCGAGCTTGCCGGGACCAAGAGCAACCGCCTCGCCCTCGGTGCTCGCGTTACCGTCACCGCCGGAGGCATGACGCAGACCGACGAGGTCCGCAGCGGGGGCAGCTACATCTCGCAGAGCGATCTTCGCCTGCACTTCGGCCTTGCCGCAGCAAAAAAGATCGATTCAGTCGAAATCCGCTGGCCTTCCGGTTCCGTCGAAAAGCTGACCAGCCTTCCCGCCGATCGCTTCTATTCGATTCTTGAGGGCTCGGGAGTCGTCAGTCCTGAAAAGATTCATCCGATCAAATAGCCGCCGCATTTTACAGGTAAAAATGCGGAAGTAAATTTGATGGGAACGCCTGGATATCGCCAATATTCATGCATGCTCCATGACATGGAACTCCATTCTTATTCGCCGCGGCCCCGTTCCAGCGGAGGGGCGATCAAGCCGGCAATGGTTTTGGGCCGCCATAAACAACAAATGTATACAATCAAACGCTTAACTAGATGGTTCCCAGCAAGCCGGCGAAAGACGAAGTTCCCCTCTCTCGAAACATGCAAGCGATTACATCAATTCTGATTTCAAAATAATCAAAGTTATATGTTTAAATTTCACTTAATCGATTTATTATTAGGTTTGTGCCTATTTCTCCGGAGATCAACGTCCCGTTATGTTAGCGGGGCGGTTCATATTTCGATTCCTCGCTTGACAAGCGAAAACTCCAACAAGCCTAATGGTCAACGCGGGGGAATCGACTCGCGGCAATGTTGTACTCAAACCGTTTACTAAACGGTTTTTTTGAGGGACTGCTCATTTTTCACAAATGATTTTAGATGTTGGATTTTCGATGTAAATGAGCAAGAAAAACTGTCGACAAGTATAGACAGGTTAACAGCTTAGGGCACCGGTCCCAAACGGGGCAGGCAGCTTTTTTGACGTAAATCAGGAGGCTATTTCATATGAGACGATCACGTGTGTTCCACGTGCTTATCGCCCTCGCTGCGGCATTTCTGCTGTGGCATCCGGCGCAGGCACAGAAAATCACCGGCACGATCACCGGCACAGTCACAGATACAAGTAGCGCAGCCGTTCCAGGCGCGACCGTAACCGTCACCAACACCGCAACCAACAAGGTCCACACCGTCACTACCGATTCCCAGGGCGGCTACACCGTAGCTGAATTGCCTGAATCCACCTATCAGATCAATGTAAAGGCTGCCAACTTCAAGGAATTCGTCACCAAGGGCGCAGTTGTGCACGTCGCCACCACCACCACCGTCGATGCGCAGCTTCAGCTCGGCAGCGTCAGTGAGTCGGTTACGGTGCAGGCGAACGCCATCCAGGTACAAACCGATAGCGCTGCTCTTGGTGCTGTCGTCGATGGCCGTCAGGTCAAGGAGCTTCCGCTCAACGGCCGTAACTTCGTCGAGCTCACGCAGCTGCAGCCCGGCGTCTCCGCCGCAAATAACTTCGTCAACACCGGCAAGGGCCTCAACGGTGGCGTGGACATGTCCGTGAACGGCAACCCGACCACCAACAACCTCTTCCTCGTCGATGGCGTCAACAACAACGACGTAGGCTCCAACCGCACCATCCTCATCTATCCCTCGAACGAGTCCATCGCCGAGTTCAAGATGCTGCTTAACAGCTATGGCCCGGAATACGGTCAGGCCTCCGGTCGGCATAATCAGCATCGTCACCCGCAGCGGCAGCAACGCCTTCCACGGCAGCGCTTTCTACAACGGACGCAACGACGCGCTCGACTCCTACACCTTCTTCTCCGCTCCGAATGCAGGCAAGGGTCTTCCTCTCGATCGGCAAGGACAAGCAGCGCCGCAATGACTGGGGCTACTCTATCGGCGGTCCAGTCATCAAGGACAAGCTCTTCTTCTTCTGGAGCCAGGAATGGAACCACGAGATCAAGGGCCGTCAGGTAAGCTCCTGCGTCCCGACCGCCGCAGAGCGCGCCGGCGATTTCTCGACCATCGGTTGCAACACCACCGCACTCCCGGACTTCAGCAAAGTTCCGGCAGCAGAGCTGGCCGGACCGCACAGCTGAACAGTGTCGACCCTTCCACAGCAACCATGCTGCAGATGCTTCCTTGCCCACAACGCAGAACGGAGCGCTGAATTCCAACGGACAGAACTGGTCTGAGTCGCTCCCGACGGCCTCTTCTGGCGGCAGGAAAACGTTCGTGGCGACTACGACCTGAACCACTCCAACCACATCATGGGCCGTTACACACAGGACACATGGAGCAATCCGGCCTTCAACGCAGGCTACTGGGGCGACACCGTTTTCCCGGCGCTGAACAGCAACTGGGCGCAGCCCTCCAAGTCCATCACCGCGCACTGGACCTCGACTCTCAGCAGCTCGCTGGTTAACGATGCGGCCTTCAACTACTCCAACAACCGCATCGTCATCACCGCTGGCGGAACCGATCCCGGACTTCTGGCTCAGGTCTCGCTCAGCCATTCCCACGCTTTATCCTGAGTCCCTGAAGCACGCTTCGCAGGGTGTTCCGGGGTCAACTTCGGTTCCTACGGCGGCAGTATGAGCCTGCAGGCGCCTTGGCAGAACCAGCTCGACATCTATAGCGGCCGCGACGATCTCTCCTGGATCAAGGGTCAGCACAGCCTCAAGTTCGGCGCGTTCCTTGGCTTCAACGGCAAGGACGAGGATGTCAACAGCGCAACCGGTGAGCGGCCGTCCATTGGATCCGTTGCCACCAACGCGGGCGGCATCGAAACCAACGATACCCTCGCCAACCTCGAGCTGACGGGCAATATCTTCAACATCAACGAGACTTCAACCAACGTCCGCGCTCAGCTCCGCTGGCGTGATTACGAGTTCTATGCCGGCGATACCTGGAAGACCTCGCCGCGTCTGACTCTTGAGCTACGGCATTCGCTACTCGCTTCTGCTCTCGCCCTATCAACCCAACGATCAGATCACCAGCTTCCAGCCATCCCTTTACGATCCAAGCAAGCCGTCAAGCGACTCCTGCAACGGTCTCTGGGTTGCTCCCGGAACAGATCCCTGCGGCGCTGCCAACAAGCAGTTCGGCACCAACTTCTCGAGCGGCACACCCGGACCGAATCGCTCGCTTGTTCGGAATGGCTATCACAATTTCGCTCCACGCCTCGGCGTGATCTGGGACCCGCTGGGCACAGGAAAAACTGTTTTCCGCGCCGGCGCCGGCCAGTTCTACCAGCGTGAGCGCATCTCCCGCTACACACTGGTGGCCAACGCTCCTTTTGCTCTCACCACTAACAACTATGCCCGCACCCTGGGCGGAGCAACGCCTGCCAGCCTCTCCGGCACTGCAAGTCCGGCAGGTGGCGCAGATCCGGCCCGCTCCTTCCCAACTCCTGGCAGTGGAACTTCGCTGTGGAGCAGGCTGTCGGTCAGAACACCACTGTTCAACTTGGGTACGTGGGTAACCGCGGACTTCATCTGACGGATGTCTATGACATCAACTGCATCGCTCCGGCCAACTGGCTGGCGGCAACCTTCGCCAACAGCAGCGATGTAAACAGCTTCCGTCCGTATCCGGCCGGCGGCAACAATGGCACCCTCACCTACTGGGCACACAACGGTGCTTCCAATTACAACGGTCTCCAGGTGCAGGTGCGCAGCCGTATTGGCGATGCCCTGCAGTGGGGAGCAGCTTACACCTGGTCCCATACCCTCGCTGACGTCCTCACCGACGATTCCAGTGGCGGCATCGGAGCACAGGCTCGCACCTACTATCCCGACTCGCGTCTGGATTACGGCACCTCCGACGTGAACCGTCCCAACATGTTCGTCGCGAATGCAACTTACTTCCTGCCGAAACTGCAGGGATCGAGCTTGCTGCAGCGTAGCCTGCTTGGCGGCTGGGAACTGGCAGGTATCATCACCGCGCAGAACGGCAATAACTTCGGCATCAGCCAGGGCGCGCACGAAGCGAATCTGGCCACCGATCCTGCAACCGGACAGCCCTATTCCAGCCAGTTGAACCAGAGCGGCGCACTGGTCCAGGATGGTTTCCCGAGTCCTCTGCGTCCTCTGGAAACCGGACAGAGCTGCGTCAGCGGACGGAACTCGAACCAGGTCGCCAATCCTGGAGCCTTTACCCTCATCGGCTACCAGCTTGGCACCATTGCACCGAATATGGCCCCGCGCGGCGTCTGCGGCGGCCCCAACTTCAACAACACTGACTTCTCTGTCGACAAGAACTGGACCGTCCACGAAAAGTTGACCATCAAGTTCAACCTCGACTTCTTCAACCTCTTCAACCACCCCAACTTCAGCCCCGCCACGCAGAATCCGATCTCCGCGATCAACTGCGGCCCGGCCGTCGGAACGGATGCCAGCTCCGGCCACTCTCTCTATAACCCCTGCAGCACGACAAACAACGTTGTCTCGGCGCAGGACCTGACCGCCGGATTCGGCACCTCCACCAGCCTGCTGGGCACGCCCGCGCGCCAGATCCAGTACGGTCTGCACTTCAACTTCTAACCCGCTCTGATTCAGGAGCGCTTCTCTGTGGCAGGTTCCGGTACCCGGAACCTGCCATTTTTCTTTCCCGCAAATCTCGCCGCACGATTGTCATCCTGACCCTGATTCTGAGTACACGAAGGCGAAGGAAAGGATTTGCTTTTTTGCATCGATCAGCACAAACGCCGGGTGCCCCATCCTATCGCGCGCTTTGCGATAAGGTGGGAAAGCACAACTCCCGGTGCTACAATCCGCACGAAGGCTGAGCCACAATCGGAGGTTCGCCATGACTCACAGGAGCTGGTGGTTGCTGGCACTATGCGGCGTTCTGAACGCCATATTTTCCATCATGATATTTCTTGTGCTGAGCCCGGATGGCTCTATCACTCTGCGGAGATTCATATACGGCAGAAGCGCGGCTGAGCAGGTGGGCATGCTCGCACTGGCAATTGGCGCTTGCACCATCGCAGCAGGCATTTGGAATTTAAGAAAAAGCAACGCATGGCTTCTCGTGCTGAATGGTCTTGCTTGCGCCACACTTGGCTTGCTGGTCAGGTCAAACAGACCAGTCGCCTTTCGTACGGTTGCGCTCTTTATTGTCGTGATGGCAGTGAGCATCGGCCTATATGAATTGACATCCGCGCGAACACTGCGCGGACATGTGGACGAATGGCTTCTGGGTGCCGCCGGAATCGTCTCGCTCGGTTTTGCCCTTGCATTTCTCGCGTTCGTGTTTCGCTGGCTCAAATTGAACCCGAGTCCATCCGCCCAGACTTTCAATTGGTTGGGCGCGTATTTTGGCTTCAACGCGCTCTGCATGCTGTGGCTCGCCTTCCGTCAGCCCAAACCAGGAACTCCTCTGCACTACAGGACCAACAGCCCATTGCCCGCGAGCGGACTGAGGGCCCGTTTACAGCAGCAAAGCCGGAACTGGTGAATTCGAAAGGCCGGCTGGCACTCCTTGGTGTCCCAAAGCGGTCTTTGCCCGGAGTAGAGGCTGTCCCTGAGCCTTGTCAAGCCCCTAAACTCCAAAATTCCTTGTAACTCATTCATTTTAAAGAGAAAAATCCCGCACAAACTTGGCGTGTTTCCCATCCGAATTCGCTACAATAGAAATAGGGCTGTTTTCTGTGAGCAATCGGGAAAACAGGCGCGGATTTTTACCCCCGCACACTTTGCATGGCGAAAGTGAAACTGCGATAAGTAATTGATTCCAGATATTTTATCCATAAATTAAATAGAATCAATATTTTACCGTGACCTTCCCGCACACGATGAGCGTTTTCAAGAACTTAGCCGCCCTGTGGGTAGGGGGGGTGCTCTTGTGCCTCGGCTTGGCAGCCCAGACACCGGACCCGGCCACCCAGCAGCTTCAGCAGCTTATCAACGAGGAACAGGCCGCAAGACAATCCGGTGACCCAGCCCAGGTCATAGCAACCGCCCAGCAACTAACCGGCATGGCCTCTGAGCAGGAAACAGCCACCGCCGCTGCCCTCAGGCAACCCCATCTCGCCCCGGAAAAGGCCCAGCAGCTCCAGAAGCGCGAACGGCAACTCCATCAGGTCCTTAGCAACGGGTTCAATGACTGGGGCACGGCCGAAGCCCGCCAGCAGCAGTACCAATCGGCCCTCGCCCACTTCCAGCAGGCAGAGAAATGGGATGCGGCTACACCCGGCCTGATGCGCAACCTCGGCACCGCCGCATTCCTTCTCCAGAACTATCCGGAGAGCGCTCGCGCTCTTGCATCCGCCGTCACGCAGGATCCAGAGGATCCGCATCTGCGCCTGATGCTGGCCATGTCTCTCTTCACCATCGAAAAGTTTCCCGACGCTGCCCGGAACTTCGCGCAGATCAGCGATCTCGCCATGCAGGACACCCGCTCAGCGTATGCCTGGGGATTCTCGCTCGCGCGCACAAACCAGCAGCAGCAGGCAAATCAGATTGCCGACACCCTCGTCACCCGCGACCTGGCGCCCGATGTGCGTATGCTTGTCTGCCAGCTCTATAACCTGACGGAAAATTACGAGCACGCTGTCCCCTGCTTTCGCAAGCTGGCAGACGAAAATCCTTCGATGCCTCACGTTCATTTCGAGATGGGAGCCACGCTCGTCCACCTCGACCGGCCGTCCGATGCCATCCCCGAGCTGCGTGCCGAGCTCAAGCTGAATTCGCAGGATGTGGAGACGCAGTACTATCTGGCCTTCGCGCTGCTTGAAACCTCACAGAGAGATGAGGCTGTGGCGCTCCTGCGAACCGTGATCGCTGAAAAGCCCGACCACTCGCAGGCCCAATACCAACTTGGAAAAGTTATGCTTGAGGACGGCAAGATCGATGAAGCTGTCCAGCATCTGGAAATCGCAGCAAAGCTCGACCCCTCATCCGACTACATCCACTACCAGCTACAGGCCGCCTATCGCCGCGCAGGCCGCGCAGACGATGCCAACCGCGAGCTGCAAATCTACAAACAGATCAAAGCCAGCCACCGCAGCACCGGTCCATCTCATGAAAACTCGCCATAAATGATTTCGGTGTTCCAGCGGTTTCCTCAGCGCTGACATTCGCACTGGGTACCCCACTCTTTCGCGCTTTTTGAAAGGGTGGGAAAAGAAACTTACTCAGCTCGAAGCGCCACCATCGGGTCCACCTGTGCTGCTCTCCACGCCGGAGTCAGCGCCGCAACCGCAGCTGTTACCAGCAACAAAACAGTAGCAATCAGCAGACTCACAGGATCGACCGCGCCGACACCCACGAGCATGCTTGTGACCAGCCGCGTAAGAACTAGGCTCAAAACCAGCCCCAGCGCAATTCCCCAGCAGGCCAGCTTCGCCGCATGCACCAGGATCATCCGTAAAATGGCTTTTTTCTCAGCTCCAAAAGCCATGCGCACGCCAATCTCAAACGTCCGTTGCGCCACGGAATAGGCCATTGTTCCATAGACGCCCAGCATTGCCAGCAACAACGCGACCCCGGCAAAGGAAGAGATCAGCACTGAGCGAAACCGCTCCGTCGAAATCGACTCGCCCACCATCGCATCCATGGTGGTGAACTTGGTAGCGATCTGTGGGTTCGTATGCATAATCTCCGACTGCGCCGCGTTCATCAACGTCAGTGGAGCTACCTTTGTGCGCAGCACAATATAGATCTCCGCCGCAAAATACGGATGCTGCGTCATCGTCATGTACAACGTCGGTCCTGGTTTCGCCGCGGGAGAATCCTGCCGCACATCGCTCACTACGCCTATAACCGTCATCCACTTGTCGGAATCGAGTCCGCATTGAATCTGCTTGCCAATCGGGTTGGCATCTCCAAAGCTTTGCCGAGCCAGCGACTCACTGATAATGGCAACGAACTGGCCGTCGTAGGTGTCTTGTGCGTTGAAGTCCCGTCCCAGCTTCAGCGGAATGCGCATCGTCTGGAAATATCCTGGACTGGCCACGCTGAAATCGGCGTACGGTTTATGATTCGGGTCAACCGGCTGGCCATCCTTCACCCAGTAATAGCCATTCGAGCCAAGACTGGCCGTCGGCAGCCCGAAAATCCCGCCCACCTGTTCCACGCCCGGCAGCGCTGCCAGCTTCGGCAGCAGCTCATTATATTGCCGCACCACTTTCATCCCATCGTCCTTCGTATACGCTGCCGGAGCCGCCGCATCCACCACCAGCATGCGCGCTGTCTCGAACCCCAGGTCGCGCGTCGTCAGCGTCACCAGCGTACGCAGCAAAAGACCAGCCCCCACCGCCAGCACAAACGTAGCTGCAATCTCCGCGACCACCAGACCGTTCCGCAGCGCCGACGCACTCTGCCCTGCCATCCCGCGCGAGCTGTCCTGTTTCATCGCCTCCGCCGGATCTACCTTCGCTGCCTTACGCGCCGGAATCAGCGCCGAAGCAACCGTGGTCAGCAGCGAAAGCCCCAGCGTAAATCCGAGCACCCAGCCATTCAGGTGAATCTCTGCCGCCCGCGGCAGCCCCGCTGGAGCCATCGCTACCAGCAGCCGCACCGCTGGCCCTGCCAACAGCACACCCAATATCCCTCCAGCCAGCGACAGCAGCAGGCTCTCGGCAATCACCAGACGTCCCAGCTGCCAGCGCGACGAGCCAAGCGCCGTACGCACTGCCAGCTCACGCTGCCGCTCAATCGAACGCGCCAGTTCCAGGTGCGTAACGTTCACGCAGGCAATCAGCAGAATGATGCCTACCGCAGCCAGCAGCAGCAGCAGCATCGGCCGCGTCTTGCCTGTCAGTTCCTCCTGCAGCGGCACCACCGTCATCTGCTTATGCTTATTGGCATCCGGATAGGCTGCTGCCAGTCGCTGCGAGATGGCCGTCAACTCCGCCCGTGCGGCATCGACGGAAACTCCGGAACGCAGTTTGGCGATGGCTTTGTAGTTGAATGCTGTCCGGTTCTCCGTCTCCGGTTTGAATGGATAACACACCCATACCTGGGACTTGTCAGGAAAATCGAAGGACGACGGCAGAACACCGGTAATCTGCAGCGGCTTGTTTTCAAAATGCAGTGTCTGCCCGATTGCCGCCTGAACGCTGCCAAATTCGTCGCGGGCAAACTGTTCGCTTACCAGCGCAGCGCGGCCTGTCTCGGCGTCTGTAAATACGCGCCCGGCAACCGGCGCGAGCCCGAAGACCCGACCAAAGTTTGCATCGACCGCAGTGACCGAAGTAAATACAGCGTGATCGTGCAGTTGCACGCCTTCAAGTCCGCTCTCATACAGGCTCACCGCTTCCAGACTGCGCGCCTGCCCCCGCACATCAGCGCCATCCGGCCCGGTCACGCGGCTATGGATGCGTCCTGTATCTGTCCAGCGCGTATCGAGCGCCATAATCCGGCTTGCATCGGTGTAAGGCAACGACGCCAGCAGAACCGACTGAACCACAGTGAAAATTGCCGTATTCGCCCCGATGCCCAGAGCCAGCGTCAGAATCGCCGTCACCGTAAACACGGGATGCTTCCACAACTGCCGTGCCGCATAGCGTAGATCCTGCAAGATAGCTGTCATCGAGCGATCCTCCGAGTTATTCGAAGCAATTTATCATCCACACATGTGGTTGAGCATTTAGTTTGATAGCCCCTGTTTCCCGTGTTTTACCGGTCGCCATCACGTCGGGGCTGTTCTGTTTTGTCCAGAAACGAATGAGCCCTGTCTGCTGCCGGACAATGACTTGGCTGCCGCACTCATCTGCGATACTGATTCTATGGAACTTCGCTTCGCCGAGGCAGCCGATCTGCCCGTCATTACGCAGCTTATCAACCAGGCATTTTCCGTTGAGCTTTTTTTTAAAGCAGGTGACCGCATCACCATGGATGAAGTCCAACGCCTCTTTAAAAAAGGCCGCTTCATGGTACTCGAAGAAAATGGTGAGATTCAGGGCACCGTCTATATCGAGCTGCGCGGAGAACGCGCCTACCTTGGTCTGCTCTCGACGAACCCGGCCCGCCAGCGCTCCGGCATCGGCAGCCGTCTGACAGTAGCGGCAGAGGAATTTGCCCGGGAATCGGGCTGCTTATTTATGGACCTTCGCGTCGTCAACCTGCGCGAAGAACTTCCCGTCATCTACCGGAAATTCGGCTACGCGGTCACTGGAACCGAGGAAGTCACTGTCGAAGCCGGACAACACTTCACCCAGCCCGCACACTTCATCACCATGTCCAAGGAGCTCGGCCACCGCTGAAACTATGGCTTAGTCATCGGTGGCTTGAAAAATGGGTGCCTCACCTTTTCGCGCTTTTTGCGAAAGAGTGGGCATCACGACTCTCAATCAGCCTCTACAAAAACTTACATGGAAGGCGGCGTAATCACACCACAGGCAATGCGCGCACCCGCATTTCCAGCCGGATCGCTCATCATGTCGTCAGCCTTCTCGTGCACCACGATTGAAGTCCCGCCGTTAGCAAGCACAGAATTCGACGCGGTTGGATCGAGCGTAATGTCCGGCGCAAAGAAATTCTTCTTCACGGCGCCGTTCGCTCCGGCGGTCAGGTTCAGCGGCAGGTCGCCATTGTGATGCCCGTCAGGATTCTTGATGCCATGCTTCTTGCCTGCTGGATTAAAGTGCCCGCCAGCTGACTTGAAATCCGGTGGATCGCACTTTGCATTCTGGTGAATATGGATCGCATGCTCCCCCGGCGACAGGTTCTCGAGCGCAACCTTGATTTCGACACCGGACTTTTTCTGCGACAGCACTGCCGTGCCCGCATCTTTTCCATCCGCAGTCTTAAGCTCGATCTTTACCTGCTTGGGAGCCTTCTGCGCCACTACTGGCACAATGCTCAAGGCTGCTGCAGCGGTCAACAACACCATCTTCGATAAATATCTCATGGTCCCTCCTCGTCGCATGCTGGAGAGGACTTTGTCCCCACCCTGCCTGCAAGAATACCCGATCCATTGGCCTCAGAAAGAAAACCTTTAGAATCAGAAAATCGCATCTCTCGGCTTGCATTCGCGAGGCGAAAAAGCCCTGCCAATCTCGTGCAGTGCATACGATGATCGAGATGCGCCCTTGCCCCAGATGAAAGCGCACGAACACATCTCACCGGGGAAAATCCCTCCCGACGAATTGCGCGCAGGAGGGCGACATGAGGTTAATCGATCGCAAAACATGGCTATTGGTATTCACGAAGGTGATGGCAGCGCCATCACC
This sequence comes from Terriglobales bacterium, assembly GCA_963738095.1. Lineage (GTDB taxonomy): Bacteria > Acidobacteriota > Terriglobia > Terriglobales > Acidobacteriaceae > Alloacidobacterium. Next base: position 19,392 of record CAVTVL010000024.1, on the reverse strand, counting down.
TTCGGGGCCACTCGACAGTGGCAGAGCAGTAAATTGGTTGATTCTGAGCAGCAGAAAGTGAAAGAAGGAAACACCACGACCTACAGCACGGACGGTCAGGCGAAGAGCAAGAGTAACGGCAAGACCGATTATTCAGTTCAGGAGACGGCTTATTTCAGATCGCACCGATTGCAGGACCAGTCGTTCTGCTCTGATGAGCATCAGCTGCCGCTTTGTTACCTCCGGCAGGATAGCTTCACGGAGCATCGCCTTGGCTTCTTCTTCTCGTATTTCTTCGATTCGACAATCCCATTGACCTACTAGTTCGAGAGCCCTGTCTTCAAATTTAGCCACGTCGCTCCTGTCTGAGCCAGGAACGCATGGCTGCATTGATGGGAAAGTTAGCAGTGGCAATAGTTCCTGTCTATCGCGAAAAGGTAAGCTTACGACTTTCACTTACCTCAGTACTGTTCGACATCGAGATGGACGTTACCTGGGAGATGAACGAGTGACACTCATAACCACTTCAGGCAGCCTCAACGTCATGCTTCCTCGCGCTGCATGGCCCCCTGGCAATCGCACAAATCAGCGGTTTCCCCGCTTAGAGAGAGCGCGCGCCCCCAGCATTTAGAACATTCGCGCCGATGACGCAATAGATCCTCCAGGGCAACGGAAACAGCCTCACGAAATTGATCGTCTATACCTGCCTCTCCGGCATGGACGATTACGACCTCACACATTCGCGTGAAGGCCAGATTGATAAGGTTGCCGGCGCACAATGCCGGCTCACCTTGGTCTGAAGTGGGCAGCACCGGAGCAGGAGATGTCCCGACTGGTGGCGTTTCGCGTGTTTTGCGAGGCCAAAACATTCTTTCTTTCATAGGGATGCGTAGATCGTTGGTTCGGTTGAATGCCTTTCAGATTACGAAGGTAATGCGGGTCTAGACGTTTCCTATATGCCTAACGCTAAGCAGTATCACTGCAAGGCGAAGCAGCATAAAGACACCAAGTTCTCGCTCAAGGTAGGAACGATCTTCGAGGATTCTCCCATTGGGCTTGAGAAGTGGCTTCCCGCCGCATGGCTGATTTCCAATTGTAAAAACGGCATTAGCTCATACGAAGTCGCTCGGCGTTAGGAATTACGCAGAAGTCTGCTTGGCATATGCTTCACCGTCTACGCCATGTGATGTTTGAAGATGGCGACAAGATCGGCACGAACGGCCCCGTAGAAATCGATGAGACTTTCATTGGCGGTAAGGTTAAGAACATTCACCGCTCCAAACTCAAGAAGGGCCAAGCGTATCAAGGTGGAAGCGGTAAAGCAGTTGTGCTCGGAATGCTTGAGAGGGGTGGAAAGGTAAAGGCAATCACTGTAGCCAGTCGGCGCAAGCCCTTCGTTGATCCTGTCGTAACCGCTCACATTGCGGAAGCTGATTGCTATCGCGCAATCGAAGGGATATGCCATCTATTATCGAGCGACCCCAATAAGGCAGTTAGATGGCAAACGCTCAGAGAGAACCTGAACATAAGCGAAAACTACCTAAACTTCATTCGTGATCGATCCCACTCTGGAAGACACGGTGAAGCCGGACGCGTGAATCTCTCCGATGTAGACAAGATTCAACAAAGATCGTGGATCACGATGACGAGGTTCCTGGAGTTCAGGAAGAGAGGAAATGTCAATCTTTCTTAACCGGAATTCCCTCCTCTGTAAACGTGCCCTCATAAACGCCGATCATCACGCGCCAGACGCCAAGGGCATCTTCAGCTAAGGCTTCATATTGAGCACCACGAAGCATTTCAGGTGTAGGATTTCTAGGAACTAAGACCATATCTTCTTGCCGCCCTGTCACGGTGGTCATAGGATTGCATCCCTTCATTATTCCGTCAAGTATGTTATTACCATTACGAAGGTAATGGGATCTGACGTTTACGCTTGGTTTCAATCCTGACGTCTGTCGTCGTCACCCTGAAGGTGTGACAAATGGCCGGCGTGGATGCCGTACCAATTGACACCGGTTGTCTCGCCCTGCGTGTAGACTAAAAGGTCATTGGATGTGCTTTTTAACACCCAACATCGTCGAATATGCGCTAGTCTTTTTGTACTCGCAGTGCTAGTGGGGGGCGCTGCCGATCCTTAATGGAACTGGAAGATGATCTGAGCTCCCTCCCCATGGACCTGCGTCTCTGCACCGCGGGGAATCAAATCGCATTCGAATATTTTTGCCTGCTGCGCGAAGTTCTGTATTTGGCCGGCCTTCAAGGCCTTCCGGTTTGGAGCGCGAATCTGGATCTGGCTCTTTCTCCACTGATTTCACATGTTGCTGGCTGCCCGGCATGCAACAAGGACTGACGGCGGTTTCTGGGATCCGGATATAACCATCAGCCAGCTCGATAAGTGCATTAACCCCTCATATCGTCAATCGACACTCGGATTGACAGCATCCCTCAACGCGAGCCTGCTGGCCCTTGTTAATTGTCTGTCTTCATTGCACTTCGTGATGGCTTTGATGTTGAGGCGCGTTCGTTACAACGAATGCTACGTTTTTCTACCTCTAAGTAAATGCGGATAAAAACGGAGCCGGATCGGAGGAGTGTATGAAAAACAACGGAAACGATACGGATGTTTTGATCGTGGGCGCTGGACCTGTGGGCCTGTTTCTTGCAAATGAATGTGCCCGACGAGGGCTCCGATCCCGAATCGTTGAGGAACGCTCGTCGCAGTCGCAGCATTCCCAAAGCCTTGGCGATCTTCCCCAGGACACTTGAGATCTTCGATATGGCAGGGATTGTAGGTCCGTTTCTCGAAGAGGCCAATCCTGTGAATTCGGTGTCAGTAGTGACGCGCGAATGCGCGCTCGCTCATCTGCGTTTTGAGCCTGAGGAAAGCCCGTATGGATTCGTCGCAATGGTTCCACAGAATGTAACGGAGAGGCTTCTGGTCGAAGAACTGAACCGCAGAGGCGACAGAGTTGAGTACGATACGGCATTTGTCTCCGCGATGCAGCAGGATGGCAACGTCGGCGTCACTCTCGATCACAAAGGCGAACTCGAGATGACCACGGCTTCGTTCGTCGTGGGATGCGATGGCGCACACAGCAAGGTCAGAAAGAATTTGGACCTGACTCTTGAAGGCGGTGACTATGAAACTCCGTTCATGCTGGCGGATATTGAGACGAACGGCGCACTGCCTGGCAACGAATTGCAGCTATGTCCTAGCGAATTCGGGCCGGTCGCCATCTTTCCTATGAGCACGACGCGTCGACGTGTTGTGGCAACGATTGAGCAGCCGGAAGGGGAAGCCCCGGACTTGCAACTTGTTCGGAAGATTGTGAGTGAACGGGCGCCACGCGGAATTGAGGTCCATGCCCTTCACTGGAGCAGCTATTTCCGCATCCATCACCGGCACGCAAACCAGTTGCGGCGCGGACGAGTCTTCATTGCCGGAGACGCAGCACACATTCACAGCCCATTTGGTGGACAGGGAATGAACACAGGATTACACGATGTATGGAACCTGATTTGGAAACTTGATCTTCACCTGCAGGGCTGTGGATCTGAAAAACTACTCGACAGCTATGCGGAGGAACGGATTCCTGTAATCAAGAGCGTCATTGAGACCACCGATCTATTAACCAGGGCGATGGGAACGTCCAGCGTGATTGCCCAGGCCGTGCGCGATACTGCGATACCCTTTCTGTCGCATCTGAGCACGTTCCAGCACGCTTTCGTACAGCGGCTCTCCGGGCTTGGCATTGCCTATCATGGGAGCCCGATTGCTGATGGATCGGGGGAACGATACTTTGAGGATTCCATGCGCGGTGGAAAAGGCATCTGCAGGCACTTCCTGCTGCTGGCCGAGAACACGGAGAAATCATCAGTAACCGAGGCTGTCCGGCAGGTCTGTGGCGAATTCAGTAATCTGGTGGAGTGGAGGTCGCCGCGGGCCGACACCCGCATAAAGGGATCAGGCTTGTCAGGCCGGATGGTTACCTTGCGTTTTCTTCGCATGGCGATGACAGCATTGCCGCTTTGCGTTCGGTGCGATCAATCTTGAGGCGGTTGACGGCGGCGCAACTACAGCCTGCGCCCGTTTAGCTGGCGAGTGAACGCAACCAGTATCCACAGACCGTCAACCAACGGTTGGAGACCTTCTTCGGAGAAGACTTTTGCTTCAGTATGGCTCCGCACGAAAAATAAAGATGTATTCGTGGGATTGTCTCGAACCTGCAATCTTCAATCGAGGTGGCCCTGTAACCGTGGCATTTTTACAAGCCGGACTGACTGACTTTCGTTCTGCGGGTCAATGGGTGTGTTCTCTTCCATACGGGAGGAACTCTGACCCGACGGGGCACCTCACCGTGTTCACTGAAGGCCATGGCACCTGTAGCACAAAGCATGCACTCATCCGTCGGCTGGCGATAGAACAGGAAATCGACGTTGTACTATCTCTGGGAATCTATGAAATGACGGAAAGAAATACACCGGGAGTTCGAATCGTCCTGGAAAAATATGGTCTCAAAGTTCTTCCTGAGGCACATTGTTATCTGCGGGTCGGCCAAAAGCGGGTGGATTTGACTCGTATTCTCGATAAGTCTCCTACAGAAGGAATCTCTTTCTTCCTTCATGAAGAAGACATCGAGCCCGGGCAGATTGGCAACTACAAGATCGATCTCCACAAACAATTTCTGTCATCGTGGATGAGCGAAAGAGAAACGACCTTCTACAACCTTGAAGAACTCTGGCGAATACGCGAAGAATGCATTGCCGGTTTAAGTGAGGATTGCTCCCAGTGAGCGCCAGGTCCTCATTTTTTGCGGTCCGTTCAGTTGGTCGTTGAACTCTCTGGTAGTCATTCGACCTGAAGTATTCATCTTTTGGTCGAATGTCAAAGGGAGAATGTAGGATTGGTGGAGCTAGTCGGGCTCGAACCGACGACCTCCTCGTTGCGAACGAGGCGCTCTCCCAGCTGAGCTATAGCCCCTTTTTCAGGCGGGAACCACTTCCTTCAGTTTAGCAGCGCGTCGCTGATTCGCAAAGCGCTTACACCGTCTCCGTTGTCCGCAACAAAGCCTCGCGGGCTGCTGCAACTAACTCATCAAGGAGCGTGTTAATCTGCTGTTGCTTTACTTGGCCTTGCGCCAGATCAGCCGAGCCTCCTCCCCGCAACCCAAATCCGGCAAGCGCCTTTTTCATCATGTTGCCTGCGTGAAAATCCAGGTCGCCGCTGCGTGCCAGTACCACCAGTGCAGGCTCCTGTTGCGCTGAGACCAGCACCGTCACCGTCTGCGGAACTGAGGCAGTCAGCCGCGAAGCCAGCAGCTTCACATATTCCGCATCGCGATCGGCAAAGACCCGCCGCACCACGCGCAAACGATCGATAATCTGCTCTTCCACCGCCAGTCTGGTTGCATGATAGGTCGCCAGCTCTTCAAGAAGCTTATGCCGCTCCTTCACGACCGCCTTCGCTTCTGCAACCATCCGCTCAACCCCCGCAGGCACATCCGTCCGCGGCATCGAAAGCAGAGCAGCACTGCGCGTTAGCGCTGAAAAATCCTGCCGCGCTGTGGCCATCGCTCGCAACCCGCACACAAACTCGACTCGCACGCCCTGCCGCACCCGTTCCACGCTGCGAATCAGCAATCCGCCAATTTGTCCTGTGGAGTGCATGTGCGTGCCGCCGCACGCGTTCAAGTCGCAATCGGCAATCTCAATCAAACGGATCGTCCCCTCGCGATCTGGAAGCTTGCGCAGCTTGCCAGCAGCCAGCATCGCTTCGGCGTCGCTGCGGTCAACGGTTCGCACCGTTATGACGCGAGCTTCCGCTATCAGTTCATTTGCCATGCGCTCTACGCGCTCCAGGCTATGGTGGGCAACGGCGTCCACCGCAAGATCGATCGTCGACGACGCCTCTCCCAGGTGAAACGAAACCGTCGCGGCCTGCAGTTCGTGCGCAAATACGGCAGACAACAGATGCTGTCCCGTGTGTTGCTGCATGTGATCGAGCCGCCGCTCCCAGTCAATCTCGCCCCGGACTTCAGTCCCCGCCAGCAGCGGTTTCTGCGTGTGGTGCCATACTTCGCCGTGCTCGTCCTCTTCTACTGCAATTACTGGAACTTCCAGCACTGCTCCGTTTCGCGAAGTTGCCCGCAGAACCCCGGCATCGTGCGGCTGCCCGCCGCTTGTCGGGTAGAAGGCCGTACGGTCCAGCGCCACTTGCCATACGGATTGCCCATCCGTACGCGAAAGCTCGCGGATGTCAATCACCTGAGCCGTAAATGTTTGAAGATATGAGTTCGAATAATAAAGACGTTCCACCATGCGTAAGAAAACTCCAGCCGGTAAACCCATTCTAACTTCAGCCGGCGGAGTCGCGCTGATTCTCGATCATGGTATCGGTTCCGCTCATGGCGAGCATCACGCCGCTGACCCCTTCCATGGCTCCCAGCACGCGGGTTAGATTTGGCTGCTCGTTCAGAAACTGCATCAGGCTTCGCCCTGCCGGCGGCCCCACCTTCCACTCATTGGTATACCGGCGAGGCCGCATGAGCCCCATCATGCCGTCTCCAATCAGCAACATAGCCCCAAAGTCCTTCAACCGTGACGTATTCACCGCGCCCACCTCCTCCCGGTAAGAACAGCCCTGGCGCTCCTTTGTTGCCTCGTTGCTTGAAACCGGCTGCTTTGACGGAAAAGAATTTTCCCGAATCTTTGCCAACTATTTCCGGAAAGCAGAGTTAGTACCTGCAGCCTTTATGCGCCGTCCAACGTTATCCATCGCAATTGCATGTCTGGCAGCCTTGTTGCTTCCCGCCCAGCTCCGCGCCCAGGACGACTCCTGGATTCCCCACAACATGGACGCCGTTAGCCGGCACGCCTCCTTCCGTACCGATTTCACCTTCGACCGCACCATGCTGGCCCTGGCCAATAACTTCATCGAAGACGAAGACACTCGCCGCGTCGTTGCCAAGCTCAACGGCATCTCCGTGCACTGCTATAAATTCTCCGTGCCCGGCCTCTATGATCCCGGCAGTCTTGAAGCCGTTCGCCAGCAATATCGTGATCGCGGCTGGAAGCATCTCGTCACTTCGCAGTCTATGCATGATCCTGGCCGCACCGATGTCTGGATTCGCTTCGAACACGCGAACGTCGAAGGCGCCGTTGTCATGCTTGCCAGCCCCACCAACATCAATCTCATCGCCATCAACGGCACGCTCAGCCCGCTCGACCTGCTGCATCTGCGCGGGCACTTCGGCATTCCCCGCTTCCCGGGCGATCACCTCACTGAGCAAAATCCTTAAACGCGCCTCTGCGAATTGTCATCCCAGATGGAGTCGGGCGCAGTGCCGAGCTGATCTGAGCCGAGGTGTTTGACTACTGACCCTGCCCCGACCATGTTTCCCGGAGCGCAGCCGAGCGGCAGTATCCTTCACCTGTCACAGCATCAGTCATAATCGAAACATGTCCGCATCCAGCACCCGCCGTCCCGACGTACCGCGCAATCTCAAGCCCTATTTCCTATGCCTTCTGAGAAAAGGCGCGCGCTGGAACACCACCGATGGCAACGAAGGCCTGATGCCGAAATATCTTGCCTGGCTGCGCCGCGAAACTGAAGCTCGTCGCATCCTCTTCGCCGGCCCCGTGACCGACGGCGGCGACCTCATCGCGACCGCCATAGTCGAAGCTGCAAATGCTGAAGAAGCAGCTGCAATCGCCACCGCCAACCCGGCAGTCCTTTCAGGCCACTTCCTCGCAGAACTACACCCATGCTTCCTGCCCGAACTTAACTGCGTTATTGTCGAATACTGAATTTCAGGAAGAAGGGTTTTGGCAACGGACCGCAAGAAGGTCTATGGTGCAATTTGAGCTGTTATGTCGTCTATCTGACATAAGAATTACAATTGCTCATCCTTGAAGCCCCGTTTTCTTCTATGCTGTCCTCTTGTTCAGCGGGGAGCAGAAGTCTCTTTACCGCAGCAATGAGAGCCTTTGGGCCGTCGAATGAGCAAAGGAGTTCATCGTCTCTCCCGAGCTCGAAGACAGGGGAGCCGATGACGAGCACAAGACACTTCGTCGTTCTTTGACGCGAGTGTGCCAATTTCAAAGCGTTTTGGCATTCTTGTGGAGCCAGGGAGTGGCAGAGAATGAAAACATCGGTCGTCTGGGCGACTGCAATCTTCTCGGCGTCTTTCAGGTTCGTTACGATCTCCGTCCTGAACCCCGCTTGTTGCAGGATCAGTCGACGAGTTTCCAGCAGATCAAGGTCATTGCCATAGACAAGAATTGGGCAGGATTGAAGCATAGGCAGCAGCCAAATCGTGCTTAGCTTAACTCTGTTGTTTTCCGGAGTCTGTCGTCTTTCCGACAGACTTTCATTTTTTTAAGGACTATATTCAGCCCATGCGTGGAGCTGCTGCGCACTCTGGTCAGAGACGTGAATCGCCACCGTTTTAATGAGAAAACGGTCGTCCTTTGCGAACTGAAGCAAAGGACGCGATTATGTCTCTCCCATCCAAGAATCTTTTTCTGGCGTCGCTGACTTCGGAAAGCCGCGATCATCTCCTCAACCACGCAACGGCGGTCACTTTACCCCTCAGAACGCCGCTCTATAAAGCGGACCAGGCGCCGGCCTTTGCCTATTTCATGACGTCCGGGCTGGCGTCGGTGGTCACGACCATGGTCCAGGGCGGAACTGCGGAAGTTGGCGTCATCGGCAACGAGGGAATTGTAGGTAGCATGTATATCCTCGGGTCCGCGCCTGATCAGACTCGATGCTTTATGCAACTGCCGGGTACCGCCTCCAGGATCCCATTAGCTCATTTCCATGAAGTCTTCAGATCCTCGGAAGAAGTCCGCGATCGCGTCCTTTAGTTTGTCCAGCATCAGTCTCTCTCTACATGTCAGATCGCCGCTTGCAACCGGCTGCACGGAGCCGAAGAAAGGTTGGCGTGGGGGTTGCTCATGGTACGCGACCGGATCGGATCCGACACGCTCTCTCTCACGCAAGAGTTTCTGGCCGAGATGCTGGGGGCGCAGCGTACGACCGTCACCATGGTCGCAGGCACTCTGCAGGCGAGCGGCCTGATCGAATATCGCCGCGGCCGTGTACGGATCATGAGCCACGAAAATCTGGAAGATGCGGCGTGTGACTGCTATCAGGTCACGAAAAGACTCTATTCGGGTCTCTACAACCACAAAAACTCTGTTTCGAGGGGGTAGGCTCCAGTCAGCGGCTTTTGTTTGGATACTTTCCTGAAAATAGCTTGCGATGGTTTCAGCTGGCGGGAACATTCTTCGCGCGAAAGTGGGACATCCGGCAAAAAAAACGGAGCGCACCTGCGAGCGCGCCCCGCTTCCATTCCATAATCCATCTATACCGTCGCGAGCTTGAACATTTGGACTTAGTTCATATGCTGCGCCTACAACGAGTTCATATTCTGCAGGAATTCCGCATTGTTCCGCGTCTTGCCCAGCTTATCCACCAGCAATTCCATGGCTTCCACCGGAGACAGAGGATTGAGCACCTTGCGCAGCACCCAGATACGGCTCAGGTCTTCCTTAGCAATCAGCAGCTCTTCCTTACGCGTGCCCGAGCGCTGGATGTCGATCGCCGGGAAGACGCGCTTGTCGACCAGCTTGCGGTCGAGGATGATTTCCATGTTGCCCGTGCCCTTGAACTCTTCAAAGATCACTTCGTCCATGCGCGAGCCGGTGTCTACAAGGGCGGTAGCAATGATAGTTAACGACCCGCCTTCTTCGATGTTGCGCGCCGCGCCGAAGAAGCGCTTCGGCCGCTGCAGGGCGTTCGAATCGACGCCGCCTGAGAGCACTTTGCCTGACGGCGGGACAATGGTGTTGTAAGCGCGCGCGAGTCGCGTAATCGAATCGAGCAAAATCACCACGTCGCGCTTGTGCTCGACCAGGCGCTTTGCCTTTTCGATGACCATTTCTGCCACCTGCACGTGGCGCGCTGCCGGCTCGTCAAAGGTCGAGCTGATGACTTCGCCCTTCACCGACCGCTGCATGTCCGTCACTTCTTCCGGGCGCTCGTCGATGAGCAGGACGATCAGGACGACCTCAGGGTGATTCGTTGTGATTGAGTTGGCAATTGCCTGCAGCAGCATCGTTTTGCCGGTGCGCGGCGGAGCGACGATCAATCCACGCTGGCCTTTACCAACTGGAGTCAGCAGGTCCATCACCCGCCCGCTGATATTCTCGCGAACGGTCTCGCTCTTGAGCCGCTCCTGTGGATAGAGCGGCGTGAGGTTGTCGAAGAGGATCTTGTTGCGCGTCTCTTCCGGCGACTCAAAGTTGATCGCCTCGATTTTGACAAGGGCAAAATATTTTTCACCCTCATGCGGCGGACGGACGTTGCCGCTGATCGTATCGCCCGTTTTCAGATCGAACTTGCGAATCTGCGATGGCGAAACATAAATATCGTCCGGGCCAGGCAGATAGTTGTAATCCGGGGAACGGAGGAAGCCGTAGCCGTCAGGCAGGATTTCCAGCACGCCCTCGGCGAAGATGTGGCCTTCTTTTTCGCTCTGCGCCTGCAGAATCTTGAAGATAAGGTCTTGCTTGCGGAGTCCGCTGGCACCCGGAATTTCGAGCTGGCGCGCAATTTTGCTCAACTCTGTAATGTTTTTTTCTTTCAGTTCGGAGATGGTCATTGTCACCTGCGGTGGGTAGGTTGTTGGTGGGAGGTCGTTTCTGATGGGAGGAAATCTCTGGTACGGCAGAATGTTTCAAGTTAGATAGGAAAGCCTGCACAGCAGGCCGCGCTTATGCTGCGCGGCGCTGCTGCTGAACCTTTGCTTTCTCTTCGACAACGGGGGTTGCCGCTACAGGGTTCTGGTAGCGGAAGCGAACCATCACATCGTTCGTGGTGTCCTGCACGCGCGTATTCGGCTTGTGCAGCTTACGGGTCGCTTTGGAAGCCAGCTGACACAGCTGGTAGCGATTGGAAACGTGGGTCAGAGCCCCAAATATCAGATCAGAACGCATTGTATTCTCCTTCATAATTCCGACAGTTCCTCGACCTTTCGCGCTTAAACTTGGCAGTAGATCGTTAAGGAATGGAAACGCCTCATCATATAAAGCAGACTTCCGTTTCTTTTCCTTTTTTGGAAACTTCACTTTCTAAGACGCATAAGTACGCGTCTTAGATCAATTTTTTTTTGCCCTATCCCTTCAACTTTTTCAGCCGCTTTTCGCAGAGCGGTATTGTCGTTCAGCCTGCACCCTTCGACTGTTTGTTGAGATTGAGCGCGCCTTCACTTCCGAGGAGGCATACTGCACGCCAGCCGTCGGGTCAACAAAGAATGTGCTCGGATCTGGGATGAAATGATTACGGCAGACACAGGATGAAAGCTAAACTATAACTCCCTGTGGCCTCTTCATCGAATCGGCACTTTTTAAGTTAAACTCCGCTCCACCCTGAGGTCAACTTTTTTTTCATAGATTGTGCTCGGTTTTTCTCCAGTAAATGGAAATTTCTCTCCGGTACGAAAAACCTGCCTGTTTTTCCCCTTTCCTCGACCGTTTTTCCTCATAGGAATCATTGATCTGGACCCGGTATCCTTTTTTTCATAGACGCAGGTATCTGGCAGAAAGACTCTTGACAATTTTCTCAATTGTATTATTGTATTAATACAAAATGATTATCCGCGTTCAGCCCGGCCTCGGCACACCGATTTACCTGCAAATCGAATCGCAGGTGAAGCACGCCATCGCCGCTGGCGCCCTCAACCACGACGATCTCCTGCCTCCGGTGCGCAAGCTCGCTGCCGAACTTCGGATTAATCCCAACACCGTAGCCCGCGCCTATCAGAACCTCGAACGCGACGGCATCCTGCGCACTGTGCCCGGAGGCGGATGCTATGTCAACAGTCAGAGCCCCGGCCTTCTCCGCTCTGAAAAGCTCCGCCGCCTCAAGCCTCTGGCTACCCAGCTTGCCGTCGAAGCCAAACAGCTCAGGCTGGTACGCGAAGACCTTTTGCAGCTCCTCGAAAGCTCCTATGACGAACTCGGAGAGGCACAATGACCGATCTCGCAATTGAAACGCAGTCGCTGCACAAACATTACGGCTCTCTCCATGCTGTGGACGGCCTCGATCTGCGTGTGCCCCGCGGCTCCATCTACGGATTTCTGGGCCGCAACGGCGCAGGCAAAACAACCACCATCCGCCTGCTCGCCGGCCTGGCTCACGCATCGAGCGGCCAGATGCGCGTCCTCGATCTCGACCCGCAAATTGACCGCGCCTCCATCCTCGAGCGCGCCGGTTTCGTCATCGACAAGGCTCTCATCCCCTGGATGACCGGCAACGATCTCGTCCGCTTCAATCGTGGATTCTTCCCGCGCTGGTCTGACGCGCTCGCCGGCAAATACGCTGACGCGCTCGAAATTCCCATGAAGCAGAAGTTCCGCAAGCTCTCCAATGGCAGCCAGACCAAGCTTTGCCTCTTGCTGGCGCTTTCCCAGGGAGCCGAGCTTCTTATGCTCGATGAGCCGACCGCCGGACTCGATCCTGTCGTCACCGATCAGCTCCTCCGCGTGCTCGTCGACGACTTCGCCAGCGAAGGCCGCACGCTTTTTCTTTCTTCGCATCATCTTTCTGAAGTGGAGCGCGTCGCTGACTGGGTCGGCATCATCGACCGCGGCAGGCTGCTGCTCGAAGCGGGCCTCGATGACGTGCGCGCAAACTTCCGCCGCGTCCGCGTCGTCGGCGAAAACCTGCCGTCCGTTTCCCCTGCCGAAATCTTCAGAACAAAAACCGGTGAGGGCACAACCGAGTACATCGTGCGCGCCAACGTCGACAACTTCACTGCCCAGTTGCGCAGTCAGGGAGCGACCGTGCTCGATATCTCGCCCATGAATCTGTCAGAGATCTTTCTCGAAGTGGTAGGAAAGGGGGAAATCCATGTACCTGTGGAAGTATTGGCGTGAGAGCCGGATACTATTCGGTGTAAGCCTGTTGGCAATTGCCCTTTTGGTGGTCGCAATTCTGCGCGAAGATCTGGGCAGAGTAGGCCATTCCGGCAGCGTTCAACTCACTCAGGTCTGGATGGTCTTTCTTGCCGTTCAGTCTCTCCCGCTCTGCTTTGTCGCCTGGATCTTCGGCAGCTTCGGCGTCGGCCGCGATCTGGGTGAGCGCAGCGGCTCATTCATCTTCAGCCGTCCGCGTAACCGCGCCTGGTTTCTCTGGAGCGACTGGGGCTTTGGGCTCTTGCAGGTGCTTGTCATCGTTATCTGCCTTAACCTGGCAGGCTGGCTGCAGATACACCGTGTTTTTATCGCCATGGGAAGTCCGCTTCAGAACCTCACACTGAGCCAGAACGGTCACCCTGTTCAGGACATCATCCCAGTTCAAAATAGTTACGTTAATCTCAAAACCTATGCGGGCCTTGCATGCCTCGCTGCATTTCTGCTGGCGGCGCTCGTCTTCAGCCTCACCTATTTTTCGACCATACTGGTAAAAAGCGCCCGTGGAGTATTTGTCAGCGCAGGTATCGTGTTGGGCTACATCGTTCTCGGCGTGGTCGTAAAACACTACTGGCCGTCCACCGAACTCCCCCGCCTGCTCCTCCAACCATTCACGCATGCGAATGGTATAGCCGATCACCTGGGATTTTCGATGGCGATCCGCGCCGCCATCGTCGCAATCTTCCCGGTAGCCGCGCAATTTGTCCTGCAGAAGATCGACGTCTGAGCCAGTTATGCTACCGGTTATCGAGCCAGTGTCGCATGCTTACCGGTATGTATCATCCTCAAGTTCAAGCTCTTCCTCACGCTCCTCAAGCACGCGCTCGGCAAAGATGTGAAGGCCGTTGCGGCCTGAGTCCTTGACGACGTACATAGCGGAGTCAGCATTTTTGAGTAGCTGATCTGCTTCCAGCCCATGATCGGGATAGATACACGCGCCGGTACTGACCGTGATCCTGATCTCGCGATCCCCGATGGTGATGGGCCGGGCCGCGCTCTCAACAATCACTGTGCCGCAGCGCTCAACGTCATCCATGCTCTTGAACTCCGGCATGACGACCACGAACTCATCGCCGCCCATACGGGCAACAGTGTCCGTATCGCGGAAGGCGGCGAGAAGCCTTTTGCCGACCGCGCTCAGGAGTGCGTCGCCATCCGCGTGACCCAGGGAATCGTTGATGCGTTTGAAGTAGTCAATATCGAGCACAAAAACCGCGACCTTGTGGTTATGACGTTGTGCGCGGAGGATGGCCTGTTGCAGGCGGTCCTGCAGCAAAGTACGATTCGCCAAACCGGTGAGCTGATCGTAGTGGGCGAGATAATATACGTGGTCGGTCAGGCGCTTGCTCTCGGTTACATCGCGGCTGGTGATGGCGATCCCGCTGCCCAGTTTCACCACCTGGACGTTCAGCCACGTTGCCTTAATCATGTCGTCATCGAGGAACACCTCGCAGGTGAACGGCACGCCGCTGCGAACGACTTCCCGGTAATGTTCGATCAGCCCAGACGAAACCATGAAAGGACGAACCTCGGTCAGAATCTTTCCGACCAGGCTTTCTCGTCTCGTATTCAGCCGTCGTTCGGCATTCGGGTTGATGTAGCTGAAACGGAAATCGACAATTCTGCCCGAAGCATCCGGGATGCCGTCGAAGATGTAGAAATCATCGAGGCTGCTCTCCGCAGATGCCAGAAAACGATCGTGCTCCTTTCGTGCGACAGCAGAGCTTTCCTTCATGCCGCGCAGGTGTGGGAGCAAAGCTGCCGCGGTCCCGGCAACCGTTACGGAGCTGACCAGTCGGATCGATTGCGGCCACAGCAAAAGCCACGGCACGGATGGCAGTAGAACAGCGTCGATAAAACGGTCTAATGCAAAAAAGACGATGAAAGCAAAAAGTAGGTAGCGGGTGAAAACGAAGGGAAGGTTATCGCTCAGAGAATTCGTGACTCGCCACATGAGGATCAGGCAACCGAAGCAGCCGAACCATACACTGAGGTCGGTGACGAGCTGAAGACCGATGTTGCCGGCAAACATCGTCGGGTGAAAACCGTATCGAAGAATCTCCAGCGGCCGCCCCAGTGGGTAGGCGAGGATGATAAACGACGTCAAGGCAAACAGGACAAAACAGAACGCCAGGTGTGCCCTCCGGGAAACTGGCCATGTCTTTTTCACGGATTGCCCAATCCATCAGCCATCGGTATAGAGCCGGCTCTTCACACAGGATTTGCTCCGTACGGCCAGGCACATCGCCTGCTCACAAGGGAGAATGCCCATGGGTCCAGCGTAAGCTTTCGCATTCCGCCAACCGCCCGTGGAGTATTTAGGAGTTATGCCCATTATATCTATCGGGCAGCCATCGACAACTATGACCGGCCTTGGTAGTGGCTCAATTTGAACTGGGCGTGAAGTTACCGATAACCCAGACTTCACAGGCATTTCGGGGATTACTTCCGGTTTAGCGGTGATACGCTCCGGAGCAGACCATCATACGAAACAGTATCAGATCGACAGAGCGGCGGTTGGGAGTCGACGAACGTGCTGACGAACTCCCCTGTCGATTGCTGGACTTACTTGCGCGAGATTAACCACCCGATCACAACTCCGATGGCCATGCCAACCGCGACGGACCCGAAGACCGTTTCCACGGGATGCCGCGCCAGGCGCTTGGTTGTATCGTCAAAGAACTCTTCCGCCGCATCACCGCCCTGTTTCGCAACGCGCCGCGCTGCTCCCAAACCCTCTTCAACCGCTTCCGCCATCGCAGACGTCAGGCGCGATGCCGTACGCGCTGTTTCGGCTATCTGTTCGCCGGCCCGGCCCACAACTGTTTCCGACATTGTGTCTCTCCTCTTCGATTGGATGTTGATTAGTATAGGTCGGTGGTATGCAAAACGGTGACATGGTCGGATCTGGTGCAGGAGAGTAAACCCTAACGACGGTTCATCACCTGCCCCCTCCCGGGCAAGCTACGAGGAGCGACTTTCGAGTTCCCAGTCAGTGGTGGCCAATCCGGAAGTAATCACATCGCTTGGAAGCCGACGTAATAATGAAGTGCCTGAAAAACGGTGTTTTGAACAACTACAACTCTCCGGGCACGGCGACACGGGCAAGTTAGCTTAAACCCGGACTTTTCAGGAAAATGCGCTCATCGGCCAGTGGCGACGCTAGCAGTTACTGCTTCAGAATCTACTCGTCCACATATGCCGGCTCGCCATCCGGACGTATGCGGGTCGCAAACTTGCCGCCATTCTTCCTAAAGCGTTCCGCGTTGTTGCCAATATAAGCGTCTAGCTCTTTTGACCAGCGCAACTGTTTCTTGGCGATTCGGAAAACCTTGTCTGCCCAATCGATAAATTCCTTGCGTTTTGGCCAGATGGTGTCGTCAATGAGCATATCGTTCTGAAAGTAGAACCTGCCCTCGACAAGGGTTTTTCCGTCATAGCCACAACCCGAAAATTCAATTCCTTCAGCCCCTTCGGAATGGACAATCCAGTGGGACTGCTGGGGGATGTAACGCATTTTGATGTCGGCACCCTTGTCAGGTACCAGATAGCAGCGAACTGAGACGTAGTCTCTTTCCTTAATCCAAAGCGATCGCTTGCGTATGGGTGATTCGACTTCGATTGGCTTAGAACTGGGCGCCGTCTCTTCAATGACTCGCAGGCCAACTTTGGACCGCAACCGGTCCAAGATTGATTGAATGTCCGAGGGAATGATGAACACACGAAATTGCTTGCTCATGGTGTCTTTCGTTACGAATTTTGGCATATCCATGGGGGTCCGCGAAATACGCCTTATGTTTGGAAGATATGTATTTCCCCTCAAAAACGGGGCGGTCTCAACCGGTGGACGCAACACTGGCTTGGAGTTTACTCGCTGGAGTTGCAAAGTCCAAAGTCTTGCGCGGGCGTTGATTGAGGCGCAGGTCAACCTGCAGAGCCGACGCAGAAACGCTGACTGTCTGCTGCGTACTGCCGGGTTCGAGAACTATATCGATCGTAAGGTTCTGACTCACACTCAACTTGATTCCGGTGTGCTCTGCTTTTTTGAAGCCCGAGGCTTCTGCGGCGACGAAATAGTTGCCTACTGGCAGGAACGGCGCAGTATACTGTCCGGCGGAATTTGTCTTTGCGGTGAAGACAACTGCATTCTGGCCTGTATTTGTGATTGTGATGGAAGCATTTGGAACAACGGCACCTGACGAATCTTTAATCGTGCCTGTAATGGTTCCAGAGATATTTTGTGCGGAGAGTGATGAACATAAGATCGTAGGAAAGATAATCAGACAACTGGTTGTCTGTACAAGTGTGAGGATGCGAGCAGGTTTTTTACAAAAACATCGGAACATTTGCATCATCTGACCCCTTTAAGTGATTTGCGCGCGCTGTATCATCCTTCTTCGTGCGAATTCTCGCGGTAAATCAGCGCGTGTGAGAAATACAAAGTAGTTAACATAATCAGAAAATTATTACTGTTTATGCAAGTAGAAAATAACAAACACGGATCATGGTGGATTCACTCAGTGCAACCCGCAATCTGTTCTATCTACTACAATTTGGGGACGCCCTGAAGGCAAAGACTTCCCTGGCGGAAGAACGAATATCACTGAGATGAGGAGGAGCCCCAATGCGCTGCCATCTGAGCATCGCATTTCTGATCAGCCTGACGGCTGGTGCAGATCTGGCAGCAGCCCAAACTGCGCCGGCAACAACAAGAACAGCGCGCCCGACGCCGCCTACCCGCGATGCCAGGACCGCTGGTTATGTTACGGCTAAGGAGCTACCAGACGGAACCAATGCCCCGGTGAATGCCGATGGAAACTTTATCATCGGTCCGACTTACGTTCCGGCCCCGGAAATGACAGTACGCGATGGTCTGCCGCAAGGCGCGGTCTATACATTCACCATGCAATCGTCTGACAGCAAAATATATCCCGGGATCGCGCGCGACGCCAATACATTCGGCACGGCGGATCCCACTGATCCCGCGAAACTGGTCCTGACTACCAGCCATCCTGCTCCCTACGCGCGTCGGGTCACAGTCTATGTTCCCAAACAATACATTCCTGGCACGGTCGCGCCATTCATTGTTGGAGCAGACGGGCCCGATCAGGCATTATTCACAGTTTTGGACAATCTGATTGCTGAACACCGCGTACCGGTGATGATTGCCATCTCCATCGGCAATGGCGGAGGCGATGCTCAGGGTAGCGAACGCGGCCTGGAATACGACACTATGTCAGGCCGGTATGCGGAGTTCGTAGAGGAGGAAGTACTGCCTGTCGTGGAGAAGAAATACGGTGTGAAATTGACCAAAAACCCTGACGGACGAGCGACGATGGGCGGCAGTTCCGGCGGCTCATGTGCGTTGATTATGGCGTGGTATCACCCTGACCTGTACCACCGTGTTCTTACTTATTCAGGCACCTATGTGAACCAGCAGTGGCCATATAACCCTGACACTCCCCATGGCGCATGGGAGTTTCATGAACACATGATTCCGGATAGCCCGGTCAAGCCACTGCGCATCTGGATAGAAGTGGGCGATAGAGACCTTCTCAACCCGAATGTTATGCGCGATAACATGCACGACTGGGTGGTCGCCAATGAAAATATGGCCAAAGTACTAGCTGCCAAGGGCTACCATTACCAGTTTATTTTTGCACGGAACGCCGGCCACGTTGACCACGCCGCAAAGCAGCAGACGCTATCGGAGGCACTGGAGTATGTGTGGCAGGGGTATCCCATTGCCGAGACAAAGAACTGATTCAGCGATCACATCGAAAAAGGATGATTTGAACATCTGAATGCCTGCTTCCGCAGCTTAGCCTCAGGAAATTCCCAGGTGATTGGCTGTACAAATCATGCTGTGCCAACCGGTAACCTGTCACTCCTATCAGGTAGTAGGTAAACTGGGCCTATCTGGCTAATCGACTTAATAATACCGGGCTTGAACGGGGTCCCAAACAGATTTCACCTGTTATTCAGAACCACCATGGCGTGCAACCCTGATTGGGAAAATGTAATCTAATCAAATTGCTTACTACGTTTCACGTTTCACGTTTCAACTGTATCAAGGCAGTGCGTTTCGCTTCAGATCTCGCTTATTGAAGAGTGAGCGAAACGGCGAAGCAACGTGATATAAAGATATTTCATATTGTCTCGTATTTTGTCGGTGGTCATATTAAGACCAGAGTAGATTGTCACCTATCAATTGCGAATAACTACTGCGAAATTCTCGGATTTTTAAAGGAACAAGCGTACCAATTTGGAAGAAGATTTGATTGGTCGTCGTTCGAACTGTCTCCGAGAGGGCGTCGGAATAGTGAATCGAAAGTATTGGATCGGCTGATGAGGAAATTTTTCGTCAACCTTACTAAGGGTTGCGAGAAATACGGGAAACATTCGACAATAGAGGGAAATTATGCGCACCTG
>CAVTVL010000023.1:0-198670 GCA_963738095.1 Terriglobales bacterium | reverse complement strand
TTTTCCGGGTCCTGCGCCGCCAGCATGCCGGCAGCGGCCCATGAGGCCTCCGACATGGCGCGTCCGCGTTCCAGCACGGTGACGCGCAGGCCTTTCGCGGCCAGCTCAAGCGCGGTGGATAAGCCAATGATGCCACCTCCGGCGATGACTACGTCTGCAGTGCTCACTCGTCTATTGTATTGCGGGCCGGCAGAGAGAAAGTGTTTGCCACCGTCTGTCAGGTTGGGTAGTCTCACCGCACGGCTGTTGCAGGAAGGGAAAGCGAACGATGAGTGATGAAACAGTTGTAGAACAGCGCAGTTTTTCCGGAGCATTTCTTGGTTTGGTGGTCGGAGCCCTGCTGTTGGCGTTGGGCGGCTTGATCTGGAGTTATACCCTCAGCAATCGTCTGGTCAAGGCGGAGACGCACTTGACGCAGGCGCAAGCGCAGAATGACAAGCTCGGCCAGGAGCTGGTGGAAACAAATGCCCGCCTGAAGGCCGCAACGGAAACGCTGGGACAATCTGTCGGGCTGACGCAAAAGCAGCTCGAGGCTCGCGCCGATGACCTGATGCGACGGCAGCAGGCCGATGCCAAACGCCTCGAAAGCCAACAGGCTGAGGCCCAGAAGCAGATCGGCGCCGTTTCAAGCGATGTTACAAGCGTGAAAACTGATGTTGGCGGAGTGAAAACAGATGTTGCTCAGACCAAGACGGAGCTGCAGAACACGCAGGCACAGCTGCAAAGCATGAAGGGTGATCTGGGTCTGCAGAGCGGGCTGATTGCGACGAATCACAACGAGCTGGAAATTCTGAAGCACAAGGGCGACCGCAACTATTACGAATTCACCCTGCACAAGAACCAGCGCCAGCCCGTGTCAACGGTTGGATTGGAATTGAAGAAGGCAGACACGAAGCGCAGCAGGTACACGCTTCAGGTCTATGCGGACGACAAGAAGATCGAGAAAAAAGATCGTGGCCTGAATGAACCTGTGCAGTTCTATACGGGGAAAGATAACTATCTGTACGAGCTGGTGGTGAACAATATCACCAAAGACCAGATTCAGGGATATATTGCGACGCCGAAAACTGCGCCAGCACCGGTGACTCCCAGCCATTGATGCTGTAGCTACGCTGTTCTGAGCGGCGCTGGAGGATACTTCCGGCGCCGTTTTTCTTTGCTCTATTTATTCGGAGCGGGCCATGGCAGAATCAGGTTTTTCTGGTGCATGAAGGAGATCACGGCTGCAAAGCCGTGGCTGGCATCCCATTCATCTTTCGTCATCGGGTAATGAAAGATCACCAGGCCTTCCACCGTCTGGCCGGGCTGCACTGTCATGTTCCGCAAAAGCGGTTCCTGCTTGAGCGAGTCCACCTGCGGGTAGGCAACAAAGACACTCTGAAAATCGCTCTTGTTGGCAGCCAGGCTGCGCTGCTCGTCGCCATTGCTGGTGGTGACGTTGCTCCACATATCGTGCAGAAACAGCGGGATGTTTGACTGATTGCGGATTTGCACCTGGGCCAGAATCAGGAGCTGGTCATAAGTATCCATGCCGCCCTGAATGCCTTCTGCACCGGCGCCTACGCGCATTTCTGTGTGGATGGGGGTTACGTCGAGCTTAACGATTCTCCCCACAGCCGCCGGTGGCTTTTCATCGACATAGACATAAGCGCCGATCACCAGCACAACAATGACGGTGGCAATCAGCACAATGATCAGCGAGCGTTTCCCGGAATTCATTTCGTCTGCCATCAGAGCCGCATTCTACTCTACCGCGGTCGCCGGATGGTGTGATAAATGCGCCGGAGCAGCACCCGACTGGAAAGATGCTCGACACGACGCTGTGAAGAAGGCATACTAGCTTGCCAGATTTTCGTTTGAAGAGGGCAATGAAATGGAACAGATACTTGGAGTTGCAGTGGGCGTTGTACTTACCTGTCTGCTGCTCAGCATCATCGCGTCTCATGTGCTCGAGATCATGGCAGCCTTTACCGCGAAACGCGCTATCGCACTGGAAAAGGCGATTTGCAAAATGGTTGGCGACCCCGCCGTCTACGAAAAGTTCGTGAGCCATCCGCTGATAGAAACAATCTCGTTTCAGCCAGCAAAGCTTCTCGGGCTGCGTCTTTCGTCGTCAACGAAACCGCGTCCTACCTATATCGCCTCACCTCTCTTCACGCGTGTCCTGCTGATCTCGCTGGCGGAACTGCATAATATCCCTTCCACGGACGTAACAGCGGTTGTGGCGAGCCTGCCGCCCGATTCCGCGATCCGGCAGAAGCTGAGTGCGATCATTCTGGGAATCGAGCACGACAGCGCGGCCTGCTTATCCGCCGTCGATCAGTGGTATGACGGCACCATGGATCGCGTAAACGGCCTGTATAAACGCCACACGCAGACCTGGCTTCTGGCGCTGGGCATCATCCTGGCCATCGCCTGCAATGCCAATCTCTTTAGCATCACGCAGAAGTTGTGGACTTCAAAAGACGCGCGCGACGCAGTTACGGCGACAGCGCAGATGTACAGCTGCAAAGACGGCCAGCCGTGTGCTCTGCCGAACTACGAAACAGCGCGCAGTGAGATACAGGCGCGGCTGGGAGATGAGCTTCCCGTTGGCTATGACTGGAACTATGTGCATCGTTACTGGAGCGAAGGGGCTGATCCGGACCATCTGGGAGTGAAAGCCATCGCGGTCCATTGGATCTTCAACCTCGCGGGATGGATGCTTACGGCGATCGCTGTGTCGCTGGGCGCGCCCTTCTGGTTCGATATGTTGAATAAGCTGATCAACCTGCGGCTGGCTGGACAGAAGCCGGAAAAAGCTACGCCAGTTCCGGCGGGTGGCTCGACAATTGTGGCGGCTGCCGCAGTTTCTGTTCCTTCGCGGCCACCGGATGATGGTGCTGCGTCCGGTTAGCCTCGCGGGCGCAGCGCGGCGAGGAACTCTTCGGCCGGCAAGGTATTTAACACGTCCTGCTTGCTGAGCCATGCGCGGCGCAATTGCCGCACGCCGTAACTCATCTTTTCCATATGACTGGTATGGTGCGAGTCGGTGTTGATGGAGATTTTGCACCCCAGCTCTTTGGCCAGGCGAAGATCGCGGTCGCAGAGGTCGAGGCGGTCAGGATAAGCGTTGTGCTCGACCGCCACGCCCAACTTGGAGGCGCGACGCAGAATCTGCGGCAGGTTGAGTTTGTAGGCTTCACGGCGCAGCAGCAGGCGTCCGGTGGGATGACCAAGGATGCGCGTATTCGGATTTTCAAGGGCGCGCAGAACGCGCTCCGTCATCTGTTCTTCGGGCTGGTTGAAGAGCGAGTGCACGCTGGCGATCACGACATCCATCTGCGCCAGGACTTCGTTTGAAAGGTCCAGCTCGCCGTCGCTGAGGATGTCCACCTCAATGCCGGTGAAGATGCGGATGCGGCCTTCCATTGCATCGTTCACTTCGCGAATGCGTTTGATGTGCTCAAGCGCGCGCTCATCATCGAGGCCGAAAGTCATGGCCAGATTCTTCGTGTGATCCGTGATGGCAATGTATTCATAGCCGCGCTCTGCCGCGGCTTCTGCCATTTCGCGGATCGTGTTTTTTCCGTCGGTGGCGTCGGTATGCATGTGCACGTCGCCGCGAATGTCCTGCTGCTCGATCAGGGCAGGAAGCCTGTGTTGCTCAGCGGCTTCGATCTCGCCGTTATTTTCGCGCAGCTCGGGCGGAATCCAGTCCAGGCCGAGCGCAGCGTAGATTTCCGCTTCCGTCGCTCCGGCGACAAATGAGCCGTCTTCCACGCGGGCAAGCGCGTATTCGCTCAGGGTGTAGCCGCGCTTGAGCGCACGCTGGCGAATGGAGACGTTGTGCATCTTCGATCCGGAAAAATATTGCAGCGCAGCGCCATACGAGGCTTCGGGCAGAAGCCGCACATCAACCTGCAAGCCGTTGCGCAAGCGGAAGCTGACTTTGTTCTGCCCTTTGGCAATGAGGTCGGAGATGGGTGGATAAGCAGCGGTGTATTCAACGGCAGGCTGCACCTTGTCTTCCGCACAAGCCGGACCGGTGACGAGAATGTCGAGATCTCCGACGGTTTCGCGTCCACGGCGTAAAGAGCCAGCTGGCGTGATGGTTTCCAGACCGTCGAACTTGCGCAGATATTCGATAAGCTTTTCAGCGGCGATCTCCGCTTCGTCGATCAGAAATCGTCCGCTGTTCTTTTTGTATTCCTCGATGCCTTTTTTCAGCTTCTCGATCTGCTTCGCGCCCATGCGCGGCAGCGATTCCAACTTGCCCGCGGCAATAGCGGCCTCGAGATCGGAGATGGAAGCGATCTGCAGCGCTTCCCAAAAGAGCAAAACGGATTTTGGCCCCATGCCAGGGAGCTTAAGCAGGTCCAGCATGCCGGGCTTGTACTTTGTCAGCAGTTCTTCGCGCAGGGGCAGCGTGCCTGCTTTTTCGATTTCCTGGATGTTGGCGGCCATGCCCTTGCCGATGCCGGGGATCTCAAGGAGCTTCTTGACGTCGCCTGCAATTTCGCTCAGTTGAATCGTGCTCGACTCCACGGCTTCAGCGGCGCGGCGGTAGGAACGGATACGGAAGGGGTCGCCGGCGCTGATTTCCAGCAGGTCGGCAGTTTCAGCGAAGAGTTGCGCAATCGAACGATTGTCCATCGAGAGACGATTATCTCTCAGCACAGGGAAAGTAGAAAACCCAGCTGCTTTCATTTAACAGCTGGGCGTTTGCACACGTAAGGCAAGCCTCAATGGAGGCGGATTTTCATATTGCGGATGAAGCGGAATTAATCTTGCCGTTGCTTCCGTCAGGCAACTTCGCGTGCGCGGGTTACTTGGTCAGCCTGTGGCCCTTTCTGGCCTTGAACGATATCGAACTCGACTTCGTCACCTTCTTTCAGACTTTTGTAGCCGTCTAGCTGAATTGCGCTGTAATGAACAAAAACATCTGGCCCATCATCGCGGCCAATAAACCCATAGCCTTTTGCGTTGTTGAACCACTTCACTTTGCCTTTGTAAGTTGCCACGAGCCTTAGACCTTCCTTAAGCAGACTGCGGTTGGGGAGACCAACCTGCTTGCAGATAAAGACGCAGTTCGGGCTGCTTTGGTTTTCCTTTTCTCCGCAGAAGAATACTGCTCTACGAAAAATCAGTCACTTAGCGCTTTCTCTTTTTCGCGCGGAGGCGCGCGTAGAGTTGTACGGCCACGAGTGTCTTGCCGTCGAAAATTTTTGCCTCGTCAATCATGCGCAGCACTTCGGAAAGTGGAACGAGCACGACTTCGAGCAATTCATCTTCTTCCGGCGTCGCTTCGCCAGCGATGAGACCTTCGGCCAGAAAAACCTGCATCCACTCGCCAAGAAATCCGGGGCTGGCAAAATAACGCACGAGCTTCGTCCACTTTTTTGCGCGATAACCTGTCTCTTCTTTCAACTCACGCCTGGCAGCGGCGAGGCGCTCTTCGCCTTCATCCATTTTTCCTGCTGGAACTTCCCACAAGTATTGCCCGGCGGCATGACGGTACTGGCGTTCCATGACGATGAGCGGATCCTTCTTGCTGGAGTCGTCAACCGCGAGAATGACGACCGAGCCGTTGTGACGGATGATGTCGCGCTGTGAAATCTTATTGCCCGGCTCGCGCACTTCTTCGCGCAGAACACGGAAGATGGGACCGTCAAAAGCGATCCTGGATGACAGCACTTCAACGTGGGCTTTTTTGTTAGTGAGCACTGGCGCTGCTGCTTTCTTCTTTACCGGCATCGTTCCTCACTTGTCCTGCAGGGTTCCTTTTACCGTATCATCCGATCAACGATGAAAACCGATGTGTCCGTGATCGGTCCGGGGAACTGGGGCAGCTCGCTGATCGCCGCATTGCGGAGGGCCGAAATCTCCGTGCGCGAGGTGGTCGCGAAAAAGGGGCGAAAGAACGCGACCGCGCTCAGAGCGGCGCTGTTGGACGCGCAAATTCTCTGGCTGTGCGTCCCAGATTCCGAGATTGAGGGCGCGACAGAGGCAATCGTCGAACGGCGCCAGGCGCAGGGAAAGGCGCTTCACGGTCAGCTGATTGTGCAATCGAGTGGCGCGTTAACGGTGGCAGTCCTGGAAGCGGCGCGCAAGGCCGGGGCGGCGGTGGCCTCGGTGCACCCTGCGATGAGCTTTCCAACCCGCAAGGTAGTAGACGTACGTGGCGTATTGTTTGGCGTGGAAGCGCGGCCGGAGATCCGAAAAAGACTCTATGGGCTGGTTCGGAAGATTGGCGGCTGGCCCTTTGCAGTCCGGTCAGCAAGGAAGTCGCTCTATCACGCGGCGGGAACGCTGGCTTCTCCGTTGCTGGTCAGCGAGCTTTCGGCTGCCATAGCAACCGCGCGGCTGGCCGGGCTCTCCGCCCGCGAAGCGCAGCAGTGGGTGGGAATGCTGGCGCAGGCAACCGTACGAAATGTATTTGAGCGCGGAATGGCGAAGAGTTTCAGCGGCCCGTTCGCGCGTGGCGATATTGCCACAATAAGACTGCATCTTCAGGCGCTGGCCGGGCATCCGATTGTGGCAGAGATCTACTATTCGCTCGCACTGCAGGCAATCGAGACGCTTCCGGTAAAGCGCCGGAGCGATTTGCGATCTCTGGTTGAAAACAGCGCCGTGATGAATCGGCAGCCGCATGAGACACTGGGCAAACAGGTGAATTAAACAACCGCCACGCGGTTGGAGAACTTAGCTGGAGAACGAGCGACTTTGCATACAGAGTGTTTTCCAATCACGGTATTGCCACACCTCTCGCGCCTCTTTACCGACTATGCTGAGAGCCGCACGGCGCTGCCTTATTACTCGCTGAGCCCCTATTCGCAGGAATGGGCTTCACGGCCTCCGTCAATCGATCCGGCTGTACGCCAATCCACCGCCGATCTGCTTCTGGAACAGAACCGAAGCTTTGGCGCGAGTGATGAAACATTCGCAAATATTGAGCGGCTGCGGAACGGTGCCGGAGCTGTGGTCACCGGCCAGCAGGTCACTTTGTTCGGTGGTCCCCTCTTCACACTTCTCAAGGCAGCGACGGCCATTCGCAAAGCGCAGGATGCAACTGCAGCAGGCCGTCCGCATGTGCCGGTTTTCTGGCTGGCCAGCGAAGATCACGACCTCGAAGAGGCCGACCACGTAGCTTTGCCTTCGCGGCGCGAGTTGCACACCCTCAGAATTTCGCTCGAAGGCGACCTGCATCATGCCTCCGTTGGCGGGCTGAAGCTTGGCTCGGGCGTACGCGCAGTTCTGGATCAGGCGATGGCGCTGCTTGATCCCGGACCTTTCCTGGACGCGCTGGAGCAGCGCTATACGCCGGATACGACCTTCGCGCAGGCCTTCGGCAGTTTGCTCTCCCGTATATTCACTTCCCATGGCCTGATCGTGATCGATGCCTCCGGGCGCGGCTTTCATGCACTCGGCGCGCCCGTCCTGCGAGAGGCAATTACGCAGGTTGAAGCGCTGCACGAGGCCCTTCTTCAACGAGACAAGGAACTGGCCAGGGCCGGATATCACTCTCAGGTGCTGGTCGCTCCGCAAAGCAGTCTGCTGTTCTTAACCGATGCGGAAACGCGGGCTCGACTGCCGCTGCGACGTAAGGGCGATCAGGAGTGGACAGTAGGGAAACGCGCTTACAGCACAAATGAGTTGCTGGAGATACTTAAAGCACAACCTGAACGTTTAAGTCCCAATGCGCTGCTTCGGTCCGTCTTCCAGGATTTCATTCTGCCGACCTCGGCCTATGTGGGCGGAGCAGCTGAGATTGCCTATTTCGCCCAGTCGCAGGTGGTCTACGAGAAAATCCTCGGGCGGGTTACACCGGTTTTGCCGAGGCTGAGCGCTACGTTGATTGAACCCGCGGTTGCGGAGATCCTTGCACTGCACGAGATATCGGTCACCGATCTATTCTCTTCCCGGCCGGAAGAGCTTGCGCATCGTCTCGGTGCGCGCTCGTTGCCGGTGGAAGGGAAGAGGAAGCTGTCTGCCGCAGGAAATGCGCTTCATGAAGAGCTGACGGCGCTGACGGAATGGATGCACTCCGTGGATGCCGGACTGGGGCGGTCTGCCAATGTAGCCGCGTCGAAAATGCGTTACCAGATGAATCGGTTGCGGCGGCTGGCGGCAAATTTCCAGCTGCAGAAAGAGGCAAGCATCCGCCGTCATGTAGATGCGCTGTATCTGATCCTGTGTCCGGACAATCATTTGCAGGAGCGTACGGTGGGCGCCGCATTCTTTCTAGCCCGATATGGCGATGGCCTGATCGATCTGCTGGTGGAAAACGCAGCGCAGGAATGTCCGGGCCACAAGGCGTTGTTCCTCTAATTCCTGGACTGGCATGAGCTGCCGCTGCTGGCCTACAATCACTTCTTGACTATGACGTCCAAACAACAAGACCCGTTTGAAGTGACCTGCCCCGATTGCGGCGCCATGCTCAAGATCGATCCCGCAACCCGCGCAGTGATCGCGCACACGCCCGCTCCGCGCAAGCGTACCTTTGAAGACTTTGAGACTGCCGCGCGCGCTATGCGCGAACAGGATGAGCGCAAGGAAAGCCTCTTCCGCCAGGCAGTGGACGCGGAGAAGAACAAGGACGATCTTCTGGAGAAGAAGTTTGCCGAAGCGCTGCGCAAGGCCAAGGAAACCCCGGATACGGGCAAGCCGCTGCGCGATTTTGATCTGGATTGAGCATTACCTGCATCTCAGGTGATGGAGGAGTAGTGATGGGCCTGACAAAGCTTTCGCACGAGATTCAAGATACAATTCCCGATACTCTGCGGGAGTTTTCATGGCAGCGCACCGTGGCTGCCGGGTCACTGGTGGCGGGCGCATGCCTTTTCCTGGCTGGACATCGCAAGCTTGCGCTGGGCGTGGCTGCGGCAGGCGCGACCGTCGGTCTACTCGAACATCCAGAGGCCGCGCGCGAGTTGTGGGAAAGTTTGCCCGGATATCTGCGCAAAGGACAGGATGTGCTGGTGCGCGTGGAAGATTTCGTCAACGAAGTCGCCAAGCAGGGCGGCAAGCTGCGCAGTTCGCTCGGATAAGCGAATTCTCTAGCCGATTCCCAGCTGTCTGCGGGCCGCTTCGCTGATGCGCTCCGGCCCCCACGTTGGCTCCCAGACGAGATTCACCTGTGTCTCACTTACTTCCTGCATGCAGGCGAGGCGGTTGCGGACGTTGTCCATAATCATGCCGTGAGCCGGGCAGCCAGGCGACGTCATCGACATATCGACTTCGACGCGATGTTTCGGAATCATGCCGGGTGCGTCTGGATCGGGCGTAACAGCCACGCGATACACCAATCCGAGATCAACGATGTTAACTGGAATCTCGGGATCGTAGACATCGCGCAGCGCGACTAGAATTTCATCTTCACTCAGTGGCATCTCTCTTCAGTTTACTCAATCGAACAAGCGCGCATCTCCGAAGCAGCATCCTCAAAATTCGATGTTTTGACATTTCAGGTCTCCAACTCATACTTTTTGAATCATTTATCTATAAACATACTATTCTGGCAATAAAAAAACATGTGACCGATGCTCCCGCAGCAGCGTCAAACTAGCAGGGGCTGCTTTGCAATGCGAAAGCCCGGACCACAGGATGCGAGGAAACACTCGCCAGGGTTGCCAGGCAGAACCAATCTTTTTTTTGCAGGGAGTTTTTCATATGAAGGGATTCACGAAGTACTTTGGAATTGCGGCAACTGCTTTGGCGCTGACTCTTTTTGCCGCAGCAGAAGATACCCCCGGAAACAGCACCGCGAGTACAGACCAGCTGGTTTCAGCCAATGCTGAACTGCAGCATGGTCTTGATGCGAAAACTGCGAAACAGGGCGACACAGTAACCGCGAAATTATCGCAACCCGTCCATGTTGCCGGAACCACACTGCCACGCAACACACTGCTGATCGGTCATATTGATGCGGTGCAGCCTTCCGAGAATAAGGGTGTCTCGAAGATTGTGCTTACTTTCAGCCAGGCCAAGTTGGCAGATGGCCAGCAGATAGCCATCAAGTCCACCATCGTAGGCGTCTATCCGTCGGGAACAGATCTGGTGCCTCCAAGCCTTAGCTCTGAACTGCAAGTCCACCAGGAGCCTTCCAGCACCCATGGGTTCGGTTTGAACAGCAGCGTCACCGATGAGAATTCAGGAACGTTGAGCGCGAATGGAAAGAATGTCCATCTCGCAGATGGAACCGAACTGCAGTTTGCCGTAGCTCCTGCTACCGGCGCTGCTGCTTCTTCAACCGGAAATTAATCTGGATCGTTTATAAATTCAGAGAGGCGAATGCCCGCTGCGTCCTGCGCTGCGGGCAGTTTTTTTGCCTGTTGCTGGCTGGGGGAGGCAGGTTTAGTGGGTGCGTTCTACCAGATATTGTGCGACTGATTTCAGGCCCTGGGCGGCTGAACCATAAGGAGTAAGTTCTGCAAATGCTTCTGTGACCAGCTTCCAGGCATGCTGGCGTGAAGCCTCGATGCCGAAAACAGCAGGCCAGGTGGCTTTGTCGCTCGCCAGGTCCTTGCCCGCGGTTTTACCGAGCTGCGCAGAATCCTGCGTCACGTCGAGTACGTCGTCGACAATCTGAAAAGCGAGCCCGGCCTTGCGTCCGAATTCAGTCAGGCGCTTCACATCTTCCGGCGCTGCTCCTGCGTAAATGCCTCCGCTGACCACGCTGACGCGAATGAGCGCTCCGGTTTTTGCGCGGTGAATGGCGTCGACGGACGCCGCCGTGGGCCTGGTGCCTTCACCTTCAAGATCGAGTACCTGGCCGCCGATCATGCCTTCCACCGTGCCCGTAGCCTGCGCAATGAGCCGTATGATTTCAACTGTTGCCGGAGCCGGGCAGCGCAAACCGGCGAGCACTTCGTAGGCCCGGGTCTGCAGCGCGTCGCCTGTGAGAATGGCAATGGCTTCGCCGAAGACGACATGGCATGTCGGCTTGCCGCGCCGCAGATCATCGTTGTCGAGCGCCGGCAGATCGTCATGGATGAGCGAATAGGTATGCAGCATTTCAATCGCTGCACCCAACTCCTCTACGCCTTCGGGCAGATTTCCATTGCCATGAATCATCCTTGCGGCTTCCATTGCAAGCACGGGACGCAACCGCTTGCCACCTGCAAAGGTGCTGTGGCGCATCGCTTTATGAATGGAAACCGGAACCTGCGTCTCCGGAGGAAGCAGGCGTTTCAGAGCTGCATCGGTGAGCTCCTGGCCGGACAGCAGCAGGTCTTTTACGTCGGCTTGCATTTCCTTCATGATAACTGAAGATTTCGCCGTCTCTTCGTTTGAGAGAAGACGGCAATGGCAATACACAGCGACAGCAGTGAGAGGGCACGGCCCAGCTCGACATCGCGAGTCGCAGCATAGCGGACGGTAATGACGGTCCGCCCGGCGTTGAGCGGGACTGTGAGCAGTCCGTCTTCGCGTTGCGGCCTCGCGGGGATGGGCGCGCCGTTCACCCGCACCTGCCATGCCGGATTATCCATGAGCCGGAAGATCGCGAATGCAGTCGTATCCAGGCTGACCTCCACTTCTTGATTCTCAGTTTTCCAATGATGGACATTTACGCGCGCATTAACGGTGCCAGCGGCATTTGCCTGCCACTCCGGATTTTCCGCGATTGAGCTGTCGGCTTCATCCGCGTCGGCTGTTTTGACGATGCGCACCAGCGGGAGGTCCTGTTGGATATCTCCGTTATCAGAATCGATCGCTGTGTATTCGTCTGTTCCCTCAAAGCCGCTCTCGTGGAAAGTGGCGCGCTGTGCGGCAATGTTGTCTTCGTCATCACAGGGCTGCCAGAACAGAACCGCCGCCACTGACGACATGCAGACTGCAAGCGTGAGCATGCTGACAGCGCGGATGAGGATGGTCTTTCGCGTCTTCGCTTCAAGAAAGCTGCCGCGAAGCGCGAGCCCGATGAACGCTGCCATGACGATGCCGAGCAGCAGTAACCACCGCCATGGAAACTGCAGGAACCTCAGCTCGGGCGCATGCCTCCACAGGAAATCGCTGAACGGCAGCAGTAATACGCAGATGGCGACCAGCACGGCAAGCACCGGAGCGCGCAGCGCACTCGGCTCTTTGTTTCTGCGCGAAAAGATCACAGCGATCACTGCGACAATCAACAGAACTAAGGCAATCCACGATGCGGTGCGCAACACCTGATCGTGAAAGGCTTCGCCGGTGTGTCCGAAGAGGAAGCTGTCTTCGACCCGCATGCCCGGAGCGATGGCCCGCGCAATCTCTACCCAACGCTGTTCATAGGCCGCCGGCACGATATAAAAAGCCGCAAGTCCTAAACCCAGGGCAACTGCACCGGCTGCGCGGAGAATCAATGCATAGCTGCGGTCGCGAATTGCCGCAACCAGTACGAGCAGCGCGAGCAGGTAGCAGCCCATGACAGCGGAAGGCGCGTTCGTGAGCCATAGAGCTGCGACGATCAAAGACAGCGGCAGCACGCCCGGCTTTTGCCGTAACGCATAGAGCATGAGCAGCGGCAGCAGACTGGCTGCGAGCAGTTCACCATAGGCAGTACGTTCATAGGCCACGAACATCAGGTAAGGGTTGAGCAGGTAAACGCAGGCGGCTACTGTGGCTGCATCGTCGGCCATCCATTCGCGCGCCATGATGAAGAAGCTCAGTCCACAGCCTACGAAGGCGATCAGGGTGAATGCGACCGGTGTCCACGTCCACGGCAGCAGAGCGCCCAGAATCGCCCCCAACAGCCAGGAGACAGGCGGATAGAAGACATAGCGCGGCTCGCCGGCGCCGTAGTTGGCAGCGCTATCCCAGTGCGGATACAGAACGCCCTCGTGCCAGTGATGCACGACCCCCAGCCACGACTGCAAATGAAAATCGAAGTCGTGACCGCAGGAAGTGCCGCGCCATGCGAGAGGCAGCACGGCAAGCGCTGCGCAGGCCAGAATCAATGATCTGCGCCGGCGGTGCCGCGTAGCATTGCTCGACAGGCTATGCGGAAAGTGGAACGAGATCCTCACGGCAGCAGGCGCAGCGTGTGTGAAGTGGAGGCGGTAATCGACGGGTCAAGAAACGGCAGCGCAAAGGTTGTGCCGTTATACCAGTACGCCCACTGGTCGCGGTAGTACGGGCTGAGAGGATCGCCCGACTGGCCCATCACAATATTTTCCGTTGCGCCGTCGATGTTATTCCAGTCCATGGTGAAGCGCTGCGACGGCCCAAAAGACCGGCCCACCTGCTTCACTGTGCTTGTGTCGCCTGACTGTGGTTGTTCGCCGGTTCCAGTCCACCTTTTGAAGTAAGGAAGCAGACCGTAGAGCGGATGCTCGATGTCAACCGGATGCGCGTAGCCATAACGCCACGTGCGCAGATCGGCGGGAGCGTGCTCCTCTGCCAGGCCACGGCTCACGCAAGCAGCCAGGAAATCGTCCCAGGTCGCGTAGTCTTTCGGCAGCCATTGCGCGGGCGCGTGCATGATGATCTCCTCCTGCGCGAAGGCGCTCGCAGCCCATTCGTAGAGCTTCCAGTCATCGCCGAGCCTGGGCTGCAGCAGCATGGGCCAGAAGGCATGCTTGGCTGTGGCAACAATGGCCGCCGGTGCCGAGTCGATGCCGACCACCCCATCCCACGAGCGCATCAGGTCGGCGGCTTGACGCAGATGCGGGTCCGCTTTGCTGGCGTGATCGATCGCGTAGGCGAAGCGTTGCGCAAACTCCTGGTCCAGTTCCGAGTAAATGTCAGTCTGCAAGGTCAGCATGTCCGCGGGTGTGAGTTTGTCTTTGCCGGCGAGCCATTTCCAGATGCGTTCGTTGCGGTACGGGCTGGCCCATTCCAGCGTGAGCTGAAACGGATAATTATCCGGCGTGACGCGCGAGTTCGCGGTTGCGAGAATGCCGTTGGCAGGGTCGAGCGTGCTGGGCATCTGGTCAAAGGGAACGAAGCCTTGCCACTCATGCTGCGTGTCGTCAATCGGCGCACCCTTGATGCCCGTTGGACGATTCGGAATATATCCGACTGCCTGATACCCGATATGTCCCTGATCGTCGGCATAGATGACGTTGAGCGTGGGAGCCCACCAGGTGCTCATCGCCTGGCGGAAAGTCACCCAATTCGTAGCGGCGTCGAGATCGAAGAGGGGAATGCCACTCGATTTTGAGTCGTAAGCGGCCCAGCGCAGCGAAAGGATGCGCTTCTCATTCGGAAGCAGCGGATTGAGAACCACTCCATGATCGGTGCGCTCCACGTCCACGAGTTACATCACTGCCGCCGCGCACGTGAATCGTTTCCTTCGTGTGCTCAAACGAGTGCCAGTCGTCTGTACCCCGATATTCGTTCTGGCTGTTGGTTTGCTCGACGTAAACGTCCTGCGTATCGCCGTAGAGTGCTGTGAATCCCCATGCGATGTGATCGTTGCGGCCGGCGGTCACGAAAGGTAAGCCTGCCACGTCAACACCCGCTGCATGAAAGTCGCCGGACTTGAGATCGACCTCGTACCAGAGGTCGGGAATACCGTGTGAAAGATGCATGTCATTTGAGATAAGCGGCTTGCCGCTTGCCGTGTGTACGCCAGAGATCGCCCACTCATTCGAGCCCGGTATGCACTCGCGGCAGACGTCGCGTGTGCCTTCGGTCAGTTCGCGCAAGTGCAGAAGATCGTGAAGGGAGCTCTGCGATTCATCCAGCGGCACATCAGGGATATTCTGCTGCGGCGCAGTCAGGTCCGGCGGAGCGACCGCAGGTGGATGATCGCGCCATGAGCCAGTGGGATAAAGGTCCTCGGCCAGTGTTGGCCCCAGGCGCGCCTCTATTTTTTCCCGGCTCAATTTGTCCGGCCAGTGTTCGTCGAGTATCTGCACCATGCTCAGGCCGATGAGAACCGAGTCGACCGGCTGCCATGATTTTGGTCTATACCGCAGCAGACGGAATTCGGCTGGCAGGTGATCCCGGTGAGAATCGATAAAGGCATTTACGCCGCGCGCATAATCCTCAAAAAAGCGGCGATCGCGTTCCGAGAGGCTTGCTGTCATGCGTTCGGCTGTGGCTCGCATCTGCAACACGCGCTGCATGCGGTCGTGCTCCACCAGCTTTTTACCCAGAAGCTCGGCAAGCTCGCCCGCAGCCGAGCGGCGCGCCATATCCATTTGCCAAAGACGGTCCTGCGCCGTGACATACCCCTGCGCTTCAAAAAGATCGTCCAGCGTTGCAGCCTCGATGTGCGGAACACCATGCTGGTCGCGGCGCACGGTCACAGCAGAGGACAGCCCCGGCAGGCGTGCCTGTCCATCGAGCTGCGGCAGGGAATCGAGCATGGCATATTTGAGCCACCACACTCCACCCAATACCCCGGCCACCAATGCGAGGATTACAAGGACCGCAAGAACAAGGAAAAAACGCAGAACTGGATGTCGGCGTTTTTCTTCTTCCAGTTGCACACTTCGGCCGAGAGTCATGTCGAGGACATTGTCTCATCGGAAGCGTGGTCGACACCAAGGTCGGTGTTAATCCGCCAACTTAAAGATGCGAATCTGCACGAGCTTTGCGATGGTGAGGTTGTTGAGTCCACGGGCCTGCATGTGCTGGATGAACTCCGGCGTAACCTTGAAAATTCGCATCTGGATCAGCTCATCGGCGCTGGGCTGGTAACCCATCGTGCGGTATTGCTTCACCTCATCCGCATTCACGCCGTGAATTTTGAAGGCGATCAGCTTTTCCGCGGGAAGATGTGGGAAGCCGAGATCGGACATGTTCTTCACAAAGGGTGGATCGACTTTGAAGATTCGCAGCGCAATGATGTTGTCCGTCGTGATGCCGGTCACTCC
The DNA here is from genome assembly GCA_963738095.1 of Terriglobales bacterium. Lineage (GTDB taxonomy): Bacteria > Acidobacteriota > Terriglobia > Terriglobales > Acidobacteriaceae > Alloacidobacterium. Next base: position 182,888 of record CAVTVL010000023.1, on the reverse strand, counting down.
GGCGGATTGCAGGGATTGAATCCAGGAGGTCTCAACATGGAAGATGGTGTAGGTTTGGAGTTTCTCAGAATCGTAGCCGGTGAACCCCATCTTCGCCATGCGCGATATGAAGGCCGGATCGGGGACGAAGGTGAAGTCGCCGCGCAATGTGAGGTCGTGCACTGTGCCCGAGCAGGTGATCTTGCCCGCCTCCGCTGCGATCACCGCGTCGACGTGCGCTCCGTCATTCTTTAAATCGGCAAGCGTGAAACCGGTGAAATTGCTCAGCTTCATGTCGTTGTCTTTCATGTTGCAGCCATGCTCGCCACCATCGTCGCAGGAGCCGCCGCGTTCCAGTTTGAACTGCACGCGATCACCATCTGTTGAAGGAGCAATACTGCAGCTTCCGTGGAGAGGCTGTAGCTGATCATCCGCATGCAGGGACAGAGAACAGGCGATAAATGCTGTGCCGAGGAGAAGCGCGTGCAATTTCATCACTTACTCTCCTTCGCCTGATCGCTGTCATCGAGGATGCCGGAGATGCGCAGCTTGACCAGCTTCTGGATGGTCAGCGGGGTAAAGCCGTGGCGCTTGGCCGATGCAATGAAATCAGCGTCGATGTTGAAGATGCGCATCTGCGCCAGATCGTCGACGGTAGCGTCGGGGAATTGTGCCTTGGTAGCTTTGGCGAACTCGGGCGTCACGTCATGCACGCGCAATTCGAGCAGCTTCTTCGGAGGAATGTTGCTGAAGCCTGCGTCCTTCATTCCGGCAACGAACTCAGGCGTGACATTGAAGATGCGGTAGGAGATGAGATCGTGAAAGCTTGATGCTTCGATGCCATCGGCGTGCAGCTTCGCGGCATAGTCAGGAGTTACGCCCTGAACTTTGAGCGCAATCAGATCGTCAACAGTCGGTTTGCCGAAACCGACCTTAGCCATCTCCTCGGCATATTCCGGCGTAACGTCCTGCACCTTCAGCGCGACGAACTTGTTGAGATCGCCATTGTAGCCAGCAGCCTTCATGCGGGACATGTACTCGGGCGTGATGTCCTGCACTTTCATGGCGATCAACTGATCGACATTGGGTTTCTCGCCAGTGGCTTTGGCCATGGCGTCTGCGTATTCAGGAGTGATGTCCTGCACTTTCATGGCGATGACTTTGTGAAGATCGCCGGTGTACCCGGCGGCGCGCATCCGGGCGATGTAGTCCGGAGTCACGTCCTGGACTTTGAGTGCGATCAGATCATCAGCGCTGGGCCTCTCGCCGGTAGCCTTGGTCATCTGCTCGGCGTATTCAGGGGTGATGTCCTGGACCTTCATCGCGACATATTTATCGAGGTCAACGTTATACCCGGCGGCGCGCATGCGGTCGATGTAATCTGATTTCCCCTGAGAAGCCGGCGGTGTTGGCGCGGTCTGCCCGGCTGCCATGATCATCGCGCTGAGCTGAACTGCTGGTACGGCAGTCCCTGATATTGCGGGCGCTGGGGCCGGTGCTGCTGCCACGGTTGGCTGCGCCAGCATGACGGAGGCATGCGGACGGACCTTATGCTGCACCGCATGAATAATCGACTTCGACACTTTAGGTGCGGCTTTGAAGCTGGCGAAGACCTGGGGTAAGGGGCAAAGGAAGAGAACGAGTAAGGCCATCATTCCCGCTAACGAGAGCGGCTTAAGGTCGCGGGGTTGTTCTTCCGGATCGCCCAGAATGCGCAGGATGCGTGCCCGGAGACTGACGCGCGACTGGTTGCCGTCGAGAGCCATGGCCAGATGCAGATGTGTTTTCCGCTGTTCTTCCAGGCGCAGAAGCGCAGTAGCGTAGACGGCAGGATCGCGGCATGTTTCTACCGCAATGTCATCGCAGCACAGCTCGCGCTGTTCGCGCAGGCGATGGCTGAGCCACCAGACAGCCGGATGGAAGAAGAAGAGCGTTTCGATCATCGTCTGCAGGATGTTCCAGAAATAATCGGCGCGGCGGATGTGCGCGAGTTCATGCGCTAAAACAACTTCCAGCTGCTCCGGACTGAGGCTCGTGAGCGCGGTAACGGGAAGCAAAATCAGAGGCCGGATAACGCCGACCGTAAGCGGCCCGGCGATGCGGCTCGAAAGCCGCAGATCGACAAATCGCGGGATGCCCATCTGCAGACGGATGCGGTCGAGACCGATCCGCAAGGTATGCGGTGCCTTTTGCAGCGAGCTGTGCCGCAGCCGCCGGATCAGCCACCATCCGCCAATCGTTCGCAGGGAAAGGCAGACCACGCCGACGAGCCAGAAGAAATCGAGGTACGGCATCACATCGCTGGCTAAGAGCTTTGCCGTTTCACGCGGCGCGGCGGGCATGTCGATGACCGCGAGGGGGCGCGGGATAATTTGCAGGGTTGGTTTCGCTCTGTGAATGCCGGAGGTTGACAGCGTCGCCATCTGACGATACGTCGCCTCTTCATACGCGAGCGTGCCCATCGAAGCCGCGAGCATGCCAAGCAGCGCCACCAGTGCCAGTACGTACCGCGCCTGGGTGCGCTCTTTCGCAATGGCGAGGTCGGCGAGCTTGTAAATCAGCGCAATCGCCGCGGCCTGCCAGCAGAAGTGAATCAAGGTCCAGCCCAGAGCTTCCCAATGATGCGTCATCGTGTCTGCCTCTTTTGCTCAATCAGATTACGAATCTCCTCCAGCTCTTCAGCGCTCGCCGGCTGCATGGCAAGCGCATGCATTGCAAGTTGCGTGGCCGAACCGGAGAAGAGTCTTTCGCTCAAATCGCGGAGCAGCTGGTTTTGCGTCTCTTCCTGGCTCGCCGCTGCGCGGTAGATGTGTGCCTTGGCCGACTCTTCGCGTTCCACCAGGCCTTTTTCCGTCATGATCTGCAGGATCTTAAGCACAGAGGTATAGCCCACCGCCCTCTGCAGGTTGACAGCATCGTGCAGCTCCCGGACTGTGGCTGGCCCTTTCTCCCACAGAACCCGGAGCAGTTCCAGTTCGCCTTCGGTCGGTTTTGGTAATGAGGATTGCCCTTTGAACTTCATGATCAGGACTCTATACGAAGAATTTCGTAGTTGTCAACGAAAATCTTCGTACATCGCAAATTTTTATCCAATCCCCATCAGGCGGCGGCAATGCGCCGGATGAGGTCGGCCTGTTCATTTGTGTTTTCCGCGCCGATGGTAAAGGCATCGAGAACGCCGCTGTGCAGGGCGAACTGAATCGCTTCATCCTGGCGCGAACGCATGGCTCCCTGTCCGAGAATCTTCATTCCGATAATGCCTTTGCCCCGGGCGCGCATCTGCTTGATCACGTCGATTACGACGGCTGGCTGGGCGTCCATGTGCGCGCCGATGGGATTGAGACGCACGAGGTCGACTTCGACCCATGGTGAATTTGCCGCCGCCTTTAACGCTTCAAGAGAATGGCAGGAGACGCCGTGCGAGCGAATGATGCCTTTTTCTTTGGCTTCGGAGAAGACATCCATGACGCCGCGATAACGGGTCGTCCAGTCGCCTTCTGTGACGCAGTGAATCAGGCAGATATCGATGTAGTCGGTCTTCAACTCTTTCAGATAGCGGTAGAGATCGGCGCGGGCCTGCTTTGGATCGCGCTCGTCGCACTTTGTCATCACCACAACCTTGTCGCGGGAGATGTTTTTGAGCGCCTGGGCAACGTCCGGATGGCTGCCGTAGGAGTCCGCCGTGTCGAAGAAGAGAAGTCCGTTGTCGTAGCCGTTCATCAGCAGACGCGGCAGTGCGTTCGTGCGCGTCTGGTTCGAACCTCCGCCGAAGCCCATGGTGCCAGTCCCCATGGCAAGCCGGGTTGTGCGGATGCCGGTCTTTCCCAGCACAACCGTATCCGTGGCGTTGAATTTCGCTGTAGTCGAGGATGTGCCGACGGCGCCGAGTGCGGACGGCTTAAGATAAGCAGCGCCGAGTCCTGCGGCTGCTGCTCCGGTGAGGAATTCTCTGCGATTCATGCGGTCGCCTCCTGCCTTGCCGGTTGCTGGAATTCTACTCCGGCTTGACTGACGTTCGCCCGTCGAACATGTGCGTTTATCCAAATTCAAGATTCAGGAACAGACTGGACCGGTTTCGGGGCTGCTTGATTTTTGAAGGGGCGATACTGTCCGTCGCCCCCGCCAAAGCCACATCAGCAATGCCATCATGAGCATGAGCGGCACAATCAAAAGGCTGCCTTCCGGTCCCGTCGCGCCACCCGTCCAGAAGAGAGCGCCGGTTGGGTGCTCAGAGAATAGATGTCCCTGCGCGATCATGCCGCTGTCCGGCGTGCCATAAAAATAGGTTTCTCCCCAGTCCCATGCGGCATGGAAGCCGATAGCCCACCAGAGCGAACCGGTATACCAGAGGCTGAGGCAAAAGATGAGCCCTATGCCTGCGGCGGCAAAGAGCCCAACCGGCGACTCGCCTGGGTTACTGCCGTGGATGGCGCCAAAACTGGTGGACAGAATGAGCGCAGCCCACCAGAAACCGATAGCGCGCGTCAGCGTGTATTGCAGGTAGCCGCGAAGCAGCGATTCTTCGAAGATTCCGACAAAGATGAACGCCACAGCCCACGCTGCGGCATACTTCCAGGCCAGAGGACCGCCAAGCGGAGATCCGTCGAATACCAGCAGATGCGACTTCCACAGCGCTCCCACCAGCAGGGAAATGGCCGCAAATCCGCAAACGGTACCCGAAACAAAGCGCGTGAATCTGGCTTTTCCGGCATAGCCGTAAACCGCTACCGGACGCCTCTCGATCCGCGACATGATGAATGTGGCCAGCAGAACCAGCAGCGCCTGCACCGCCTCTTGAATCAACGCGACATGCGCAGGCTGTGGAGCGCCGCGCTTCAGATGAAAGTGGATAAAGGTAAAGAAGGGCAGTGCGGCAAAGAACTCGAGCACTATGAAGATTGCGATAAAGAGCAACGCGCTCCAGCCGGCGCGGAGGCCATCTTTGCCTATGAAGGTCCAGCGCAGGCCTCGTGCCGGTTCTGTCGTATCTGTCGGTATCAGTTCTTTAGCCATGCAACCCCTGACGTTGGTCTATAGTACATAAATCGCTGAGGCCGATTCTAAAGCCGTTGTATCGTTTAAAAACGCGATACGTCGTAGCTTTTGCGCAAAGCACATTCGCCTGGATGGGCTAGTCCCTTGACACCGGAGGCAGTCCCGGCAATCCTAAGAGATTCCTGTTCGATTTTAATTTTGGAGCAGCACATATTGAAGGTACGTGTCTTCTATCACGATAAGTGTTTCGACGGGGCCTGCTCGGCCTCGCTCTTTACGCGGTTCCACCGCGAGCGTATCGCCGCAAACGCTGACTATTCCTTTCACGGATTGGTGCATCGCGCAGGTGCTCTCTTTAACGAAGCGGATTTCATTGGCGACGAGAACGTCATCGTCGACTTCAAGTACTCGGCTTCGCCTCAGATTACCTGGTGGTTCGATCACCATCTCAGCGCTTTTCTCACGCCTGAAGATCATCAGGACTATCTGCGAGGGCTGGCCGACGGCAAGTACGGCAACCGCCGCTTCTATGATCCTGATTACACCTCCTGCGCCAGCTTTCTCGCTCATATCGCGGAGACACGCTTCGGCTTCAACCCCGAACCCGTAGCGGAGTTGGTGAAGTGGGCCGATATCGTCGATGGCGCGCACTACGAGAGCCCGGAAGCGGCAGTAGAGATGGCCGAGCCGGCCATGAAGCTGACGCTGATCATCGAATCGACGCAGGACCCCGTCTTCATTCCGCGCCTGATTCCTCTGCTCACCGAGATGCCGCTGGCCGAGGTGCTGAAGCAGCCCTTCGTCGCGGAATTATTGCCGCCTCTGCTCGAACGCCATCAGGAAGCGCTGAAGCTTATCGGCGAACGCTCGGAATCGAGAGAGGGCACCATCTACTTCGATATCAGCGATCATCAGCTTGAGGGCTACAACAAGTTCATCCCGTACTATCTGCATCCGGATGCTACCTACTCGATTGGTTTGTCGAAATCGAGTTTCCGGACAAAGGTCGCCGTCGGCTCCAATCCCTGGACGAAGGCGAAGCCGGAAGAGATGGTCAATCTCGCTACCATCTGCGAACGCTATGGCGGCGGGGGCCACGCGCGCGTGGGCGCCATCAGCTTTCCTCCGGACAAAAGCGATCTGGCGCGCAAGGCGGCGGCTGAGATCGTGGCCGAGCTGCGGGCGCAAAATCCGATGAAGTGACCGATGACTCTGCGATCGAAGGTGCGTGTTGCTGCTGCGATCTTCTGCGTTTTCGGCGCTACCGTCACCTTTGCGCAAAGCTCGTGGGTGATTGGCCCGTTCACGCGCCCCGCAAGCGGCAATCCAGTCATTACGCCGAATCGCACGTCGAGCTTCGATGATCCTCTTCGCCACGCCCCGGTTCACTGGGAAGCTCTGCACACCTTCAACCCGGCGGCCATTGTTCGCAATGGGAAAGTGTATGTGCTTTACCGCGCAGAAGACGATTCCGGCGAAATGCAGATCGGGATGCACACCTCTCGCCTGGGACTCGCTGAAAGCAGCGACGGCGTTCACTTCACCCGCAGCGCGGCTCCCGTCTTCTATCCGAAAGACGACGCGCAGAAAGAGCGTGAATGGCCGGGCGGGGTGGAAGATCCGCGCATCGTCGAAGCTGAAGACGGAACATACGTCCTGACCTACACGCAGTGGAACCGCAAAACATATTCGGTTGGCATAGCGACCTCTCGCGACCTGGTGCACTGGACGAAGTACGGCCCGGCCTTCGCCGAAGCTGCTCAGGGCAAGTATGCCGATCTGAAGTACAAATCTGCGGGCATTATTACGGAGTTGCATAAAGGCCGTCTTATCGCAGCGCGCATCCAGGGAAAATACTGGATGTACTGGGGCGAGGGCGCCATCCATCTTGCCGCTTCCACAGACCTCATTCGCTGGACGCCCGTCGAAGACGCGCATGGCCAACCCATCGAGCTGCTTCATCCGCGATACGGACATTTTGACAGCTCGTTTCCCGAGACAGGACCGCCACCGGTGCTGACGAAGGCTGGAATCATCGTCATCTATAACGGCAAGAATGCGATCGACGGCGGTGATCCGGCTCTCGGACCGAACGCATATGCAGCCGGCGAAGCGCTTTTTGCTGTGGACGATCCATCGCATCTGGTAGAGCAACTGGATGCTCCTGTTCTCAAGCCCGAGCTGCCTTATGAAAAAACCGGCCAGTATGCTGCAGGCACCACATTCGCGGAAGGGTTGGTTTTCTTTCACGGTCAGTGGATGCTGTACTACGGCTGCGCAGACTCGCTGGTCGCCGTGGCAACTGCTTCCAACAAATAATTCATCCGGCGAGATCGGTCTCCATCCAAGCTGCAGGAGGGATATATGAACGTAGTCCTGTTTGGCGCAACCGGAATGATCGGCAGCCGGGTTTTGAACGAATTGATTTCGCGTGGACATAAAGTGACTGCTGTGGTGCGCGATACCTCGCGCGTCCCTGGCAACCCGGCCGTAACCGCGGTACAGGGCGACGTGCTGAATACGGCAACCGTTGCCCAGATCGTGAAAGGCGCCGATGCTGTCGTCAGCGCCTATAGTCCCGGACAAAATCCGGCGGCCATTGTGGATGCAACCAGGTCGCTCATTGCGGGTCTGCAGCTGGCCGGCGTCAAGCGTTTGATCGAAGTCGGGGGCGCAGGCAGCTTATTTGTCGCGCCCAATGTAAGGCTTGTCGATGCGCCGGATTTTCCGGCTGAGTGGAAGACGATTGCGCTTGCTCACAGCGACGCGCTGGAAGTGCTGCGCAGCGCCGAACTGGATTGGACCTACTTCAGCCCACCCGCTTTCATTCAGCCGGGCGAACGCACCGGAACGTTCCGCATAGGCGGAGACACGCTTCTGGCCGACGATAAAGGTACCAGCCGGATTTCCGCTGAGGACTATGCCGTTGCCCTGGCGGATGAACTGGAGAAACCAAAGTATATTCGCCGTAGATTTACGATTGGCTACTGACGCAGGATGGGGAAGGCATCGTGGTTCCTTCCCCCGTTTTTTCGCGGTGTTCTAGGTCGTAGCCTTGGGCAGCTGGGCCATAACGTTGAACATGCTGCTTCTCACGGTATATTGCAAAACAAGATCAGAAGCCACAGCTCTGATTTGATATCGGTACAAGGTTGAAGTCCCATTCCCGTAACCGGCACGCCGGTAAATTTCCCAATAGTCGGTGAGGAAGTCATACATCTTGGTCATGGAAGCAAACTGGAATTCGCAACTGTTGGCATCGAGAAAGCGCGGTCGATACGCCGCGTGAACCGCGACCGAATGTCCGGAGTCGCCCTTCAGATTGATTAAGTAATAGGCGGGATGACGTCCCTGGTCGCTCTGCAATTTTGCGCCGACCTCGGAGATCGGAAAATCTTTATCGACACGTTTAAATTTATTGCCTCCGATTCCCGGATCAAACACCATCTCCTGATACAGTTTCTCGGTGTCCGCTTCCAGTTCCTGTTTCTGACGATTTAATTCCACGTCTTTTTTCGTCAGCGCCTGAAGCCTGGCATCGAAGGCAGTATCGCTTATAGGAGCGGTGCCGACGCCAAGCCAGGAATAGAGGACACCCGGGTCCTTCCGTCGCTGCTGCTCCGATTTCGCTTCGAGGTACAGCTGTTTGAATTTCTCGCCTTCTGCCTCGAACTTGCTCAACTTCGTTTTCAAAATGCCCTTGTTATTGGCAATTTCCCGCTGCTTTGCCATAAAGGGCTTCCAGTCGGAATCGACCGATGTGCGAAAAGCATCGATGCCCTTGGCAACGCCGTTCGCTTTGATCCATTCCACCGCCATACCCTGGCACACACCCTCGCTGACATCGGAGAAGCTGCTTCCTGTGCTGGTTTCGGCTTTGAAAATAGGGTTACTGCCCTGATAGATGTCCTTGATGATGACGACGTTGGGTTTCTTGTATTCGTCTTGCTGAAGCAGCCAGGCAATCGCTGCCTTTACACTCTTGATCGTTGTCGGTATTGCGGGCATGGCAGGAAACACCTCAAGTGAACAGGAATTGAACTCGGGGCAATTGTAGATCAGTTATCAGTTGAGACGATCACACGTCATCGCGGGGTCAAATTGCCTTTTCGACTCGGCCAATCGGGCGTGCGTTTTTCCAGGAAAGCGCGCACGCCTTCCTTGAAGTCTTCCGTCACCCGAGCCTCGGCATTCGCGGCAATGGCGGCTTCAATCTCCGCATCCAGATGATGATTCGCGTAGTAGTTGAGCAGCCGCTTGGTGGCGTACATCGCCTCGGGACTGTTCCGTAATAAGCATTGCGCCAGCTTTCGCGCTTCGTACATCAGGTCCTGCTCGTTCACAATGCGGGTTACAAGTCCCAGGGCAAGCGCCTCTTCTGCTTTGATCAATCGTCCGGTCAGCAACAGGTCGCGCGTGCGCTTGTCGCCGATCTGCCGGAGCAGAAAAGAGGAAACGATCGCGGGAATGAATCCGATCTTCACTTCCGTGTAACCGAACTTCGCTTCGGGCACCGAGAGTGTGAAATCGCAGATCGTGGCCAGTCCCATGCCGCCGGCGATGGCCGCGCCGTTGACTGCCGCGATGGTTGGTTTTTGCACATTGTGCAGGGTGCGCAACACGCGGGCAATGTTCTCGGAGTCAGCCCGGTGCTGGTCGCGAGTCTTGGCAGTGACCGTTTCCAGGTGGTCCAGATCCAGGCCCGCGCAAAAAGCAGCTCCTGCGCCCGTAAGAATAATGACTCCGTGATGCGAATCGGCGGCGTCCTCAAGGGCTTCCGTCAGTTCGTGAATCATCGTCGGATCTAGTGCATTCCGCCGCTCCGGGCGGTTCATGGTAATGGTGAGTACGCCTTCATCCCCGTGTACGCGCAATGTCTGATAGTGGCCCATGACTCGTTCCCTCAAAGACAGAGCAGTGTACACGCAGAAGTGCTAAGGAATCTATGGGCAAACTTTACTGTCTGGTGGGGCCAAATTTTTCGGCGATGGCATGGCTGGCCGCCAGCAGTCCGTCCAGCGGTTGCAGCGGAGGCAGTTCCGCGCCCAGGCGTTCAAGTTCAGACACTGCGATCTCCGTTGCTATGTTGCCTACGAGGGCATCCTGCGCAAAAGGGCATCCGCCGAGTCCGCCGATCGCCATATCGAAGCGGCGGCATCCTGCGCGATAGGCCGCGCTTACTTTAGCTGCCACGTCCTGGGGACGGGCATGCAGGTGCACGCCAATTTCAAGACTGTCGCTGGTCGAGAGCACCGCGCTCACCAGCTGCGTAACTTCGTCCGGAGTCGCCACGCCGACTGTGTCGGCGAGCGAGATCTGCTCGATGCCCAAATCCGCCAGCAGATCACACGCAGCAATGACCTCATCGATGCTCCATACGTCGCCATAGGGATTGCCGAACGCCATCGATATATAGGCCACAACATCCAGCCCCGCTTTGAACGCGGCTTGTCCGATCGCTTCCAGAGCGTCCAGCGATTCCGCCGGAGTTTGTCCCTGGTTGCGCCTGAGAAATTCAGGCGAGATGGAATAAGGGAAGCCAAGCGTGCGGACCGTGTCCGTTGCAATTGCCCGCTGCGCGCCTTTTTCATTTACGACGATGCCGATCACCTCAACGTCCTCGGGAGCATCGAGGTACTCGAGCACCTGCTCGGAATCGGCCATCTGCGGGACGGCTTTCGGCGAGACAAATGAGACGACATCGATGTGCTTAAATCCGGCTGCGACAAGAGCCCGCAGATAATCGGCCTTCACTTCCGCCGGAATCGTCTTCGGCATCCCTTGCCACGCATCGCGCGGGCATTCAATCAGTTTGACGGCTTCGCTCATCGGCACCTACCCAAAATCTATAGATGAGCGAGCGCAACCACAATACCGACCGCCCCGAAATGTGCAACGGCAGTCGCGATAAGTGCGGGCAGCAGTCCCTTCGCTCGCAGAACCAAAGCCATCAGCAGCCCGTACAGCGGAAACTGCAGGTACATCATCGCCTGCGAGAGCGTGCCGGCAATCTCCGCTGGGAATCCGAGCACGCGATTCTGGACCAGCTGCACATAGGGATAAAGCATCCGCAGCGCATCCGGCCCGGCAAGCGCCATCACGGCGGCAGCGTGCAGCGCAAGTGGCGTCACCAGGATGCCCAGCAGCAAGGGCCACCACGTGATCCACCCTTTGGCTGCGGTTTTCTTCTTTTTTCGGGTGGTCGGTCTTCGTGTAGCGGATGCTGTCGGGCTCATCATTTGAGAATACCGTCTCACGCGTAGAGCGAGCAGAGCGCACGTGCGAAACTCATGCGCAACGAACCATAAAACTCACGGGGAGCGCATGTTACGATGCGCTATGCCCGCAAAATCCTTACTGTTTGCTTCCTCTACAGTGGTGTGTTTTTTGTTGCCCTGCCTCGCTCCCGCACAGTCCATACAAGACCGTCTGCAGCAGCTGATGGACACTTCGACGGGTGCATGGACAGCGGCCCAGGTGGCAACCATGACCAGGTTGCGCGATGCCGCCATGGAGGACCCTTATGCGCTGAGCGAGCTGCGGCATCTGACCGACAATATCGGGCCGCGTCTCAGCGGTTCACCCCAGGCGCAGAAGGCAGTGGACTATGTTGCCGCTGAGATGCGAGCGCTGGGCGCCGAGGTACAGCTGGAGAAGACATCGGTTCCTCACTGGGTGCGTGGCGCCGAGACAGGCGAGCTTACTTCCTGGCCGGGAATGGCCGATGGAACCACCCAGAAGATCGTGCTCACCGCGCTCGGCGGCAGCGTGGCGACGAATCCGGATGGGCTGGTTGCCGGTGTTGTCGTAGCCGACTCCTTCGACGCGCTGAAGAAGCTGCCTGAAGGTTCGGTGAAGGGCAAGATTCTGCTCCTGAATGAAAAGTTCGACAAGCGCCTCGCGGCACAAGGCGACGGATTGAATGCCTATGGGCAGGCAGTCGTCTATCGCGGAGCAGGTCCAAGCGTCGCCGCATCTTTGGGAGCGGTTGCAGTCCTCGTGCGCTCCGTTGGCAACGCTGACTACCGGCTGCCGCACACCGGGGCCACGGTTTATGCCGACGGGCTGCCAAAGATTCCTGCCGCTGCGGTGACTGCCGAAGATGCCGATCTGCTGGCCAACCTTACCCAGCAGGGACCGGTACGCATGCGGTTAGTGCTCACGCCGCAGCGCCTGCCCAACGTCGAGAGCTACAACGTCATCGCCGACTGGAAAGGCTCCGAACATCCCGAGCAGGTCGTGATCGTCTCCGGGCATCTCGATTCGTGGGATCTCGCCACCGGAGCCATTGACGATGGTGCAGGCATTGTCGTCTCCATGCAGACCATTCATCTACTGCAGAAGCTCGGTATTCATCCCAGGCGCACAGTCCGCTTTGTCGCCTGGATGGACGAAGAGCAGGGAGGCGAAGGCGCTCAAACCTACGCGCAGGAACACGCTGCGGACTTGGGCAACCATATCGGCGCCATCGAGTCTGATCTCGGAGCCGGGCATCCCATCGGCATCATCGCTGCGGGCAAGCCCGAGCTCGCCGACTGGCTGCGTCCGGTTGGTCACGTGCTCGCTCCGATAGGCGCCGCGGTGATCACACCCAGCCCCGAGGCGGGTGAGGATATTGGCTTTCTCAAGAGCGTGCCGCAGTTTGCCCCGAACCAGGACAGTCGCTTCTATTTCAACTACCACCACACCGCAGCGGACACTTTCGACAAAGTCAACCCGCAAGAGCTGAACGAGAACGCAGCCGTGATGACCGTCCTGGCCTATGCGCTGGCTGATTCCAATGCGCCTGCCCCGCGGTGATTCACATCAGGCGCTATAGAGGTTCGTCTCCAGAAACGCGTTCCGGAATTTTCCATTCGGATCATGCTGCTTGAGCAGCGCCTTGAAGTCATTCAGCTTCGCGTACTTCGCGTCCAGTTGCGCCGGCGGAATGGTGAAGAGCTTGGCCCAGTGCGGACGCGGATCAAAGGGCGCAAGCTGCTTTTCTATCAGCGGCAGAATTTCCTTCACCACGGGCCACTCCGGTTTCCAGGTGAAGTGAATCGCCATCGAGTCCCGCTCGTAGGCCATGCTCATCCATAAGTTGTCGGCGGCGATGGTGCGTAATTCCGTGACAAAAAGATGAGGCGTGATCCGGTCGCGAAACTTCTCCACGGCGAGAATGGCTTCGTAGCCATGCTCCCGCGGAACGAAGTATTCCGGTTTGCAGCTCCGCGCCGCTGCTGGGCGTAAAGTTCATCCGGAAATGCGGCATCCGTTCATACCACGGGCCGGGGATACCCATCTGCTCGGTGCAGGGTGTGGCGTCGTGTCCGGCAATGGGGTGCAGCTTGTGCGTAGCGAGCTTGGCCCCGTAGAACTCAGGCGGCATATTGGCAGGTTCGCCGGGCTTCACGACGCTCTTGATCCAGACCTGCGTGGCGCGATGGTTCTGCCAGTCGCTGAAGAGGCTCACGCTGTATCCGCTGCCGAAAATGGCGTCGAGGTTGTGCTCCAGTTGATCGAAAGAAAGATTTTCATAGACAACCTGCCGCATCGTGAAGGTTGGCAGCAGATTGAGCGTGATCCGCGTGATGACGCCAAGCGCGCCCAGAGCAACAACCGCGCCTGAAAATGTATCGCCGTCTTTTGCGCGTGAGAGCGTAGCGAGGCTGCCGTCTGCGTTGACAAATTCGATCGCGGAGACTGCGGTGCTCAGGTTTCCGTTGTGGATGCCCGATCCGTGCGTCCCGGTCGAGCATGCTCCCACAACCGAGATATGCGGCAGCGACGCGAGATTGTGCAGCGCGTAACCGTGGCTGTCGAGGTAAGGTGCGAGCTGTCCATACTTCACGCCCGCGCCAACCGTCACGGTTCGCGACTTGTCATCGATCGTCATTTCATCGAAGTGCGCGAGCGAGATCTGGTTTGCCGTGCTGTCGGCAATGGCGTTGAAAGAATGGCGTGCCCCAAGAGCACGCAGCTTGTCGCATCGCTTGACGATCTGGCGGACTTCCTCAACCGAGCTGGGCGTAGAGAGGTGGTCCGTCGAGTACGTAAGGTTGCCGGACCAGTTGGTGCGCGGCCCGGCGGTCTGGCCGCTCTGTTCAGCGGAAACGAATCGGGACAAGGTGGCTCCACTCAGTAGTATGCCGGATGTTTTGAGGAAATCGCGTTTGTTCATGAATGGCAACCTTGTATCACGCGTGCGGTGGTTGTGGCGAGGTCTGCAGGGCATTCGAACTGCCTCCGCCCCCACGTTGAGAACATAATTGCCTGCAGATGGGTCTTAGCAGCCCATGTGACGCGTCCAATGTAGCGGATGCGGTACACACGGGGGCGGAATGACTAGGCTTTTCTGGGTTCGGGTAGCGCTGATCTGTTTCTCGGTTCTCTTCGCACAACAATTCACTGCACAGATGGCTGCGGCGCAGGCGTCTTCAGCTTCGGATGAGAAAAAACTTGCCCCTCGCGCACCAGAGAGTGCCGAGAATACGATACGGACCGCACGCCACATCAACCTCGATGTGCTTGCAACAGACGCGTCGGGCAAACCCATATCCGGCCTGCAGCAACAGGACTTCACCATTCTGGACAATAACCAGCCGCAGAAAATTTCCTCGTTTGAAGCCTTGCAGGGCGCGATGGCTGATCCTCCTGTGGAAGTAGTGCTGCTCGTCGACCTGGTAAACACCTCCTTCTCGCGCGTCGCCTACGAGCGGCAGGAGATCGACAAATTCCTCCACCAGAATAATGGTCAGCTTCCATATCCCACGACGCTGGTCGTCTTTTCCGACACAGACACGCAGATCCAGCCTGAGCCCTCTCGCGACGGAAATAAGCTGGCCGATCTCCTCGGCTCGAGCAACTCTGCGCTTCGAATCATTGGCAGGTCTGCCGGTGTCTATGGCGCGGAAGATCGTCTCAAGTTGTCCTTTACGACTCTGGATCGGTTGATCACCTATGAAGGCAACAAGCCGGGCCGCAAGATGCTCATTTGGATCAGCCCCGGCTGGCCGCTGCTTTCCGGACCGAATATCGAATTCAGCAGTAAACAACAACAGGCTTTCTTCGACTGGATCGCCAACTTCAGCAACGCGCTGCGCACATCGCGTATCACGCTGTACGCTGTTGACCCCATTGGAGCAGGCGAGGACAATATGATGCGCACCTTCTACTACCAGAGCTTTCTGAAGGGCGTTCGCACCGCAAAGCAGGCGAATTCCGGCAATCTGGCGCTTCAGGTTCTCGCCACCCAGAGCGGGGGGCGCGTCTTAAACGCCAGCAACGACTTGACGGGTGAGCTCAATGCCTGCGTGGCGGAAGCGAGCGCATACTATGCCATGTCGTTTGATTCCGCGCCTGCGGATCACGTGAATGAGTACCGTGCGTTGACGGTGAAGGTTGATAAGTCTGGTGTGAAAACGCGGACGAACGCTGCCTACTACGGGCAGCCTTAGGCACTATGTCTGCAAAATTCCTACGTTGAACTTCGGCACTTCGGGATTAAGAGAAGCCGCTTCAAGTGCCGTCATCAATGCCTCGCGTGTCTTTGCCGGATCGATGATTGCATCCACCCACAGGCGAGCCGCGGCGTAACGGCAGTCGGTCTGTTCGTCATAGCTGGCCTTGATCGAGGCGAGGACCCCTGGTTTTTCTTCCTCGCTCAACTGCTTACCGCCGCGTTCCAGCTGGCGAATTTTTATCTCCACCAGGGTGCTTGCCGCTGAGGCCCCGCTCATCACGGCATAACGTGCCGTGGGCCACGCAAACAGAAATCGCGGGTCGTAGGCCTTGCCGCACATTGCGTAGTGGCCGGCGCCAAACGAACCGCCGAGGATGACGGTGATCTTGGGCACGGTAGAGTTGGCGACGGCCGACACCATCTGGCCCCGGCGCGGATAATGCCGCTCCACTCGGCGTCGCGGCCGACCATGAAGCCGTTGACATCGTGCAGGAAGATCAGCGGAATCAGGTTCTGGTTGCAGTCCATGATGAAGCGCGCGGCTTTTTCTGCGCTTTCGGAGTAGATGACGCCGCCGAACTCCATCCTCTTTTCTCCGGTCTGGCTGGTCTGGGTCTGCGATGTCTTCTGGTTGGCGACGATACCCACCGCGATACCGCCAATGCGCCCATAGCCGCAAAGCACCGTCTGCCATAATCGGGCCTGTACTCGTCGAACTGCGCTTCGGTCAACGATCCGAGCGATCACCTCGTGCATGTCGTAGCTGTTGGCCGCAGCCTTGGACGGGTCCGGATCGAGCAAGGCATAGAGTTCCTGGGCTGCATACTTCGGCGCATCCTTGCTCTGGGTCGTACGGCACGCGATCGAAGGGCGCCGCCGGCCGCATGGCCGATTCTCGCCACCAGGGATCGCAAGCGCGCGATGCAGAGATGGTCATTCGGCTCCTTGAAATCGACGGTGCCGGAGATCTCGGCATGCATGGTCGCGCCGCCCAGCTCTTCCGCTGAATATTTTTGTCCGATCGCCGCCTGCACCAGCGCCGGTCCGGCGAGAAAGAGCCCGCTGCCCTCGGTCATCAGCACGTGGTCGGTCATCACCGGCAGATAGGCGCCTCCGGCCACGCACATGCCCATGATGGCCGTGATTTGCGGGATACCCTGGCGCTCATCACGGCGTTGTTGCGAAAAATTCGCCCGAAATCGTCCTGATCGGGAAATACGTCCTCCTGCAAGGGCAGAAACACTCCTGCAGAATCGACCAGATAAAGCGTCGGAATGCGATTCTCCATCGCGATCGCCTGCGCGCGGAGCACCTTCTTTGCGGTCATGGGGAAGAAGGCTCCCGCTTTGACGGTGGCATCATTGGCGATGATCATGCACCAGCCGGCCTGCCACATGGCCCAGCCCCGTCACCACCCCGGCTGCGGGAGCACCGCCCCACTCCTCATACATGCCGAAAGCGGCAAAGAGACCCAGTTCGAACAACTCCGTCCCCGGATCAAGAAGCAGCGCAACCGCTCCCTGGCAGTAAGCCGCTTTTTGGCATGCTGCGCCTCGATGGCCTTCTCGCCGCCCCCTTCGCGAACCTGCGCTTCCTGCTCGCCGATGCTGGCGACGAGCGCCGTCATGCCCATGGCGTTGTTCCGCGCACGATGACTGTTGGAATCGAGCTTCGAGGCAAGGGTGTTGTTCAGCTTTTGATCGGAAATGCTCATAGCAAACTGCCAAGGATAGCATCTCCCGCAGGCGCATGCTGATTTGGCTTTCAATCGGGAAGCAATGAGAGTGGGGTATGTAGTAAACTATACACATGCTGAACTGCCTGCAGCCGCTCGGCATGGCTCGGTAAACAGATCATCGCGACTGTGGAGTGTCTATGAGGTTTGCTGAATGTAAAAAGCTCTGTCGTTGCTCCGTCATCCCACTCTGCGCCTTCGGATTTGCCGCCAGGGCCCAGATAACGACCTCGCAATATGACAATGCGCGCACCGGCGCATACCTCAACGAAACAGCGTTGACGCCGCAAAACGTCAATCCACAACAGTTCGGAAAGCTCTTCACCATGAAGGTGGATGGCGACGTATACGCTCAACCGCTCTTTCTTGCGGGGGTGCAGATTCCGGGCAAGGGCAAACACGACGTCATCTTCATTGCGACCGAGCACGACAGCGTCTACGCATTCGATGCTTACGGAAATCCCTCAACACCGCTCTGGCAGGTCAGCTTTCTGAAGAATGACGTATCGACGGTTCCGGCCTACGCCGTCCAGTGTCCCTTCATTGTGCCGGAAGTCGGCATCACTTCGACTCCGGTCATCGACGCGAAATCAGGTACGCTCTATGTTCTCGCCCGCATTGCACGGACGCACCTTGTCGCGCCCAACGACTACAACCAGCAGCTCCACGCCCTCGCCGTAACCACAGGCGCAGAAAAGTTCGGCGGCCCGGTAGAAATACGCGCCACCGTCCCGGGCCGCGGAGACGGCAGTAAAAGCGGCAATGTCTCCTTTAACCCGCTGCGGGAGAACCCGCGTGCCTCGCTGCTGCTTTCAAAAGACACCGTCTACTTAACCTGGGCGTCTTCCTGCGATGTTGGGCCGTACCACGGCTGGGTAATGGCCTACGATGCCCAAAGCCTGAAGCAGGAGGCAGTGTTCAATACCTCTCCGAACGCCGATGACAGCGGGATATGGGCCAGCGACACCGGTCCTGCCGCGGACAAGGATGGCAATGTTTTTGTTGCAACCGGCAACGGCCGCTTCGACGCAGCCACGGGTGGCCATGACTACGGAGATGCGCTTCTAAAACTGAATTACGACGGCCGCAGTCTCAAGCCGGTCGATTACTTCGCGCCTTATAACGTTGACGAGCTGAACGCGAACGACGGCGATCTAGGTTCCGGCGGTCCTATGCTTTTGCCCGATCAGCCCGGACCGCACCCGCATCTCGCCGTCGTTGGCGGAAAAGATCCTCTGCTCTATGTGCTCGACCGTGATCATCTCGGCCACTATCGGTCAGGAAGTAATCTCCATGCCATACAGACCATTCCGACCGTCGGAGGCATCTACGGCTCGATGGCGTACTGGAATCATCATGTATATGTGTTGAGTGACGGCGATTCTCTGCGCGATTACGCGGTGATGAATGGAAAGCTCACGGCGAGAGCCGCCAGCAGCTTCAAACTCGCCGACCATGCGGCAACGCCTACGGTTTCCGCCAATGGCGACAGGAACGGCATCATCTGGGTTGTCAGTTCCAAGGGCTGGAACTCAGCGGACAGGCTCGCGGTATTGCACGCATCCGACGCCTCGAACGTCGCGCATGAGCTTTACAACAGCAATCAGAATGCCGCGCGCGACCAGGCAGGGAAGGCGCTGCGATTCAACATACCAACAGTTGTAAATGGGCATGTCTATGTAGGCGCAAAAAAGGAAGTGGATGTCTACGGACTGCTTCCTGCGAAGCGGTAAATAGGCGGGCGTCCTCTTGTTTTTCCTTCCTCACATCATCTCCATTGCACCAGGCAAACCGGTGTCAGAAGACGATGACCGCGCATGGCGGCGACCCTTGCCCGGTTCTGCAGTCTAATAGCGATAGTTAGAGCCGTTTCACACGGGTTGGTTTGCACCGGTGCCTGCCAACCCTAAAGTTTCGGCATTCTTCTGCATGGCGGCGATGCAGAAGGCGATGTGCTCATCGAGCGGGACGCCGAGCTCTTCCGCGCCTTTGGTGATATCGCCGCGATTCACGCCTTTTGCGAAGGGTTTGTCCTTCATTTTTTTGCGCACGCTTGCGACCTCCAAATCAAGGATGGATTTTGTCGGCTTCACCAGGGAACAGGCGGTGAGGAATCCTGCAAGCTCGTCGCAGGCAAAGAGCGTTTTCGCCAGATGCGTTTCGCGCGGCACGCCGGAGTATTCCGCGTGACCCAGGATCGCAGTCCGAATCTCTTCCGGCCAACCCTGTTCGGTCAAAATTTATTGCCGACAAAAGGATGCTCTTCCTGCGTGGGATATTTTTCGTAGTCAAAGTCGTGCAGCAATCCGGTCACGGAATATCGTTCGACAAAATGTTCGCGCGGCTCGCCGGACAGCCCCTGCGCATCCGCTTCGCGCTCACCATAGGCGCGCACGCACGTCTCAACAGCGAGGGCGTGTTTCAGCAGGCTGATGGACTGCGTGTACTCATTCAGCAGAGACCATGCCTGTTCACGCGAGTAACCTTCTGGTTCGTCATAGCACCTCACTTCGGTTTTTGTGCCTTTAGTTTCGAGTTTTTTAGGCCCGACTCACAGTTTTCACTTGACAAGAAAGATACCTTTTCTGCATGGTAAACGAGAGTTGGCGAGTTCCGTCATACAATGCCGGGCTCTTACCGATCCGGACGCCCGCTCTGGCCTCCGTATACAAATTATGGCAACAACCTTAGCAACCGTTGAGGCACGCGAGGTACTCCGTTGCGATCACTGCAGTCTGGTGCAATTCCGCACATCGAACTCACTCTGCAGGCGCTGCCACAAGCCCCTCGAAATTGAAGAGCCGGAACCCCTCGTCCCCCAACTGGTGACGGAATCGAGTCCGTCGGCTTCCGGCGGTTCAAGTCTCGATGTCGCGAATGCAGTCCGCGATATTCGCCGTGCCCGCAGGCTCAGCCAGAGGCAGCTTGCCGGACGCATGCTGGTTCCGCGCACCTACATCTCGAAGATTGAGAATGGCAAGGCCATGCCGACGCTTTCCTCGCTCGCACGTCTCGCGACTGCGCTGGAGATCGATATCTGCGACCTGTTGCGGGATGCGCGCAGCCGTCAGCACGAAGAGGCAAGCGCGATTCTGGCCGATCCTTTTCTTCGAGAAATTGCGCCTTACATTAGCAGGATGGATGCATATCAGCGCTCAATTTTCCTCAATCAGGTGCGTGACTCGGCAATGGGACGGCGTCGGCTGGCCTAAATCCTTTGTCTGTCACACACTACACTTTGTGATTTGAGGGAAACTCCAAGTGGGGAATGGTGTTCTTACTAGATGTAAGGCGGCATGCCTGTGATGGATGTCGTAAGGTGAGAACAATGATCTCCAGATCGGCATTTCCTACAACATGGGCGCATGCTGAGAAGCTCGCACATGTGCCATTTCAGATTCGTACGTCACGGTGCTTTATGGCCGCGGCTCTTATCGCTGGCCTGACTTTTACCGGCAGCGGAAGGCTGCTGGCGCAGGATGTTCCTCCGCCTCCGCCGGATGCCGCGCAACAGGACCAGCAACAGCAAGTGCCGCAGTATGGCGGTCCTGCGCAGCAGGACAATAATTCCTATCCGGATCAGCAAGGCTCGTATCCTGCGCAGCAGACACCCGCCCCTCAGGGGCAGCCGCTTACGGCGGATCAGATCGATCAACTCGTAGCTCCGATCGCTCTTTATCCGGATGCGCTGGTAGCGCAGATTCTTGCCGCATCCACTTATCCAACGCAGGTTGTGGAAGCCGACCGCTGGCGTCAGGCGCAGGGCAATGCTTCCCCTGATCAAATTGCGTCAGCAGCCAACGCGCAGCCGTGGGACCCGAGCGTGAAGGCGCTGACCGAGTTCCCATCCGTTCTGGCACAGATGGATCGCAACATGCAGTGGACAACCGATCTGGGCAACGCCTATTACAACCAGCCGCAGGATGTGATGGACGCCGTTCAGCAGATGCGCCAGCGCGCGCAGCAGGCCGGCAGCCTGGAATCGACTCAGCAGCAGACCGTAAGTGACGACGGCGGCGAAATCGCCATTGCCCCGGCCAACCCGCAAGTCGTCTATGTGCCGGTGTACAACCCATGGGTAGTCTATGGACCGGCGGTTGTGGCCTTCCCCGGCTACTACTACGCGCCGCCTCCGGGAATCTTTGTGGGTGTAGGGTTTGGTTTCCGCATCGGTTTCGGCTACGGTATTCCTCTGAGCCCCTGGGCTCCATGGGGCTGGGGATGGCATAACTGGGGTTGCGGCTGGCACAACCATACAGTCGTCTATAACCGCACCACATACGTCACACGCAGCACTACAGTGATCAACCGCGGATACAACCGCCCGGGCAGTCCTCCGGTTCAGCTGGCGGGACAGCGGGGCTCGTTCGTGAATCACCCAGGCTATGCCGGATATACAAGCCATGTGGCGGCGGGTGCTCGTCCGGTGCCGAATGGCGTGAACAGGCCGGGCTATAACACGGGCAACTTCAATAATCGCCCGGTTGCGCAGCCAGGATATAACCATGTTCAGCCAGGCTACAACAGACCTGCTCCCACGAATGGATATATGAATGGCAGCCGGCCTGCAGCGCCTGTGCAGCGGCCGACGTATGCTCCGGGATCGACCTACAACCGTCCAAACCCCGGCGGAGCATATCACCCGAGTCCCGGCGCGCCGACCTATCGGCCTTCGGCTCCGCAGAGCTACAGCCGTCCGAGCGCTCCGAGCAGACCGGCGACACCGGCTCCGCGTCAAATGTCCGCTCCGCACCAGTCTGCACCGGCTCCGCATGGTGGCGGCGGCGGCGGAGGCGGCGGAGGGGATCACCGTCACTGATGGAGTTCACCTTCAGACAAAATTCATCAGGGCGCACTACAATTGCCGTGACCGTCGCTTGATTGCGACGGTCACGGCCCTGTGCTACGGTCGGACTAGAGGATTGATTTGAGCCGTATTCATGAGCTACCGCCGGAAGAGCTGGCCATCTATCGCCGGCTTGACCCGGAGCGCCTGCCAAAACACGTCGCCATCATCATGGACGGCAATGGCCGCTGGGCAGGGAAGCGCAGCCTTAAGCGTTTTCTCGGACACCAGCAGGGAGCCGAAGCGGTACATTTCGTCGTCGAGACGGCATCGCGTATCGACCTGCCGTGGCTCACCCTCTACGCTTTCTCACTGGAAAACAATCTGCGTCGGCCCAAAACGGAAGTTAACTTCCTGATGCGCCTGCTGAGCACCTACCTGACCAACAACGTGAAGCGCATGAACGACAATAACGTGCGTATCCAGTACATCGGACGTACGCATGAGCTGCCGAGCGAGGTGCAGGAACGCATGCGGTGGGCCGCAGAGGCTACACAACGGAATACAGGAACTACGCTGACTCTGGCACTGAACTACGGAGCGCGCTCGGAGCTGGTCGACGCCTTCAAACGCCTGCACACTGAGATTCAGCAGAAACACATCCGCCTCGACGACATTACCGAGCAGGACATTCAGCGGCATCTGTACACGACGCACATGCCCGATCCCGATCTCCTGATCCGCACCTCGGGCGAGATGCGCATTTCCAACTATCTGCTCTGGCAGATTGCTTATACAGAGATCTTCGTCACCAATCGCCTCTGGCCCGATTTTCGTGGCGCGCACATGCTGGAAGCCATCGAAGACTTCCAGCGCCGCGAACGCCGCTACGGAGGGCTCTCCGATGGCAACGAGTCCGACGATATCGCTTCGCTGCCTGCGAACCAACTCGTGAACAGCTAGCGTATTGCGCTGCTAAAATCGTCCACGCAAAATTTGTCATCACACCGAAAACGCAGCGGGAATTGTTTATCGACACTCACGTGGAAATGGGTGCCCCATCCTTTCGCGCAGTTTGCGAAAGGGGGGGAAAGAAAACTCTCCGCAAACGCTGTCATCCTGACCCCGACTCTGAATGCGACGAAGAGTCAGGGTCAGGATCTACTTTTCTACTGTTCCTACTGGCTTGCTCCTACAGGCACTCTCTGCGGAGCGTTGATACTCACGCGCGACACATCGGTCTTCACCTTCAGCTGAACCAACTCAGGCTTCGACTTTGTCGGGGCAGTGAACCCAAGCTCGTACTGGTTCTCTAGCCGCTTGCTCAGGTCTTCAAGAAACGGCTGGAAGGAAACCGGATTGCCCAGTCCCTGCCAGTAGAGATTGCCTCCCGTTGCCTGCGTAAGCTGCGTCAACAGACTTTGTCCTGCATTGGTTTCATAGCCGCTGCGGTCAAGGCGACCCGTGTCGCGGTAGTAAATCGAATACACGATAAGCCCGGCCTTCTGCGAATCGCTGATTGCCGCTTGCAGATACGGGTCGCTGGGATCGTAGCGAAGGTTATAGCGGTCGACGCCATCGGTCACCATCAGCACTTCGCGGCGATTTTTTGCATCTTCTGAAGGCCAGTGTTTCGCCAGATCGGACAGGCAGAAATACGGGCTTGCGCTGCTGCCGGGGGATCCGCTGCTCAGACGAATCGCCTTCGCTGCCAGGGCGTGGTCCGCCGTGAGATTCTGCGCAAAGACCGCGCGCCCGTTCTGCATGTAAGCAACGCCAACCAGCGCCGTCGGCGGCATGGACTGGATGAACTTCGACAGATCGCTCAGCTGGAGTCCAATACTTGAGCGCGCCGACTCATCGATCAGCACCACAAATTCAAGTCCGGCGCGATCGCCGCGTAGCGCCTGCCATTGGGTGACTGCGCTCTCTTTTCCATCCGCCCAGATTTTCAGATTCTGCCGCTGCAGCTCCGGCGCCTCGCCGTTCTTTGGAACCACAGTCACAACCGTTTGCGCGGCGACCGTATCGCCCTGCTGGGCCACGGATGGCAGCGCGCAGGCCAGCGCGCTGAAAACCAATCCTGCAGCCACAGCTTTTAGCTTCATCATTCTTCGTTCTCCTGACTATTTAGACGCTCCCCGGGAACCATACGCCGCAATTTCAGGCACGACCGTGTATTCTGCCCAACAGGGTCTCGTACGAACGATGAAACGTGTTCTTACTGCAGTGATTTTGGTTCCTGTTGTTTTGTTGCTGGTCTTCAAGGGTCCGTTCTGGCTGATTACATTGGCAGCAGCTGCCGTCGCGGCGCTGGCTGCCTGGGAATTTCTCGGGCTTGCCGATGCCACCGGCGCAAAGACTCCACGCATTGCAGTCATCTGCGGGATTGTCGCGCTCTTTGCCTGCGTCTTTTTCCGCCCCGAATACACGGCGCCTCTGCTCGGGTGTCTGACCTTCGTCTTGTTCATCCTCTGCGCCTTTCGCTCTCCGCTTCCGCGCGTGCTGCCCGATACCGCTTACTCGGTTTTCGGTTTGCTGTACGTCGGTCTGTCGCTGACCGCGATCCCGCTGCTCAGCGCGCAGGAAAACGGTGAGTCGCTGCTGGTCTTCCTTTTCTTTGTCGTGTGGACAGGAGATGTTGTCGCGCTCTATGTGGGCCGCGCCTTCGGACGCAGAAAGCTTGCTCCCTCCATCAGCCCGAACAAGACGTGGGAAGGCAGCGCCAGTTCCGTTCTTGGAAGTTTGCTGATCACGCTGGTGCTTATTTTTCTGGCGGAAGTGCTGGCGCGGCACGGCTTCGATTGGCTCTCCTATCCGGGTTCAATCGTCCGCTGGCTGGGTCTGGCCGTGTTGCTGAATATAGCCGCGCAGGTCGGCGATCTGATTGAGTCGGCCATCAAGCGAGGCGCAGGCGTCAAGGATTCCGGTACGCTGCTTCCCGGCCACGGAGGCATTCTCGACCGCATCGATGCGCTGCTGCTGGCCGCTCCTCTGCTGTGGTATGCGCAACTGGCGCAGCAATGGTTCTAGAATCGGAGGCGATAAGTGAGAAAGCTTCTGGTGTTTCTTATGGCTCTCGTATTGATTGGCCCGGTCGCAGCGCTGCACGCACAGGATGAGGGACTTTGGGAGGGTTACGACGGCGAGTGGAGTCATGTCTCTCGCCAATTGATTGCGCTCGCGGAAGCAATTCCTGCTGACAAATATGCATGGCGTCCCGCGCCGGGAGTGCGCTCGGTGAGCGAAGTCTACATGCACATCGCCATTGCGAATTTTTATCTGTTGAGCGTGACCGGGCCGAAGATGCCGGCCGACCTTACCTCCGGCAACCTGGAAAAAACCGTGACAGCGAAAGCCGACTTGATCAGCTGGCTGAAGCGCTCACTCGATGCGGTGAAAACCGCGCGCGCACAATTGAAGCCCGGCGATCTCGAGCGCAAAGTCAGCATCGAAGGCAAACAGGTTACGGTCGATGGCATGTACCTGCGCATCATCGTCCACGATAATGAGCACATGGGGCAGCTCGTGGCATACGCTCGTATGAACGGCATCGTGCCGCCGTGGTCCCTGCCCGCTGCCAAAAAATAGTAGGGATTGATATTTTGAAACAAATCGCCATCCTCGGCTCGACCGGTTCCATAGGCACGAGCACACTCAGCATCGTCGAAAGCTTTCCCGACCGCTTCGCTGTCGCCGCGCTCGCCGCAGGCCGCAACGTCGATGCCGCCTTCGAACAGTGCCGTCCGCTGGCGTCCTCGCATAGTTTCGGTCGCAGATGAAGAGCTGCCGCAGCGACGCTCGCGCAGCGCCTCAAAGCCGCAGGCGTCAGCGGCATCGAGGTCCTCTACGGAACCGAGGGTACGGTGCGCGTGGCCACCCTGCCCGAAGTCGACTTTGTCGTTTCCGCCATCGTCGGAGTCGCCGGGCTGGAAGCCACCTACGCGGCAGTGAAGGCCGGAAAAGCCATCGGCCTGGCAAATAAAGAAGCGATGGTGGCTGCCGGCGAGATCCTCACCGCGCGCCCGCGCCAAACAAATGCCGCTGCTGCCCATCGATTCCGAGCACAACGCCATCCACCAGTGCATGCGCGGCGGCACGAAGGACGAAGTCCGCCGCATCTGGCTCACCGCTTCAGGCGGACCCTTCCGCAACCTACCCCTGCAGCGAGTTCGAGTACATCACCGTCGAGCAGGCGCTCAAGCATCCCACCTGGGTGATGGGCAGGCGCATCACCATCGATTCGGCAACTCTGCTGAACAAAGGATTCGAAATCATCGAGGCCTGCCGCCTCTTCGACATGCCTCCGCTCGGCATCAGCGTCAGTGTGCATCCCGCAGTCCACCGTTCACTCGCATGGTCGAATTCGTGGACGGCAGCATCCTTGCGCAAATCTCCGTCACCGATATGCGGCTGCCGATCCTCTATGCCATGAGCTATCCCGAGCGCATTGAATCGGACCTGCACCTTCGATATGGCCGCGCTTGGGCAGCTTGACTTTGAGCCACCCGACTTTGCACGTTTCCCTTGTCTTCGCCTGGCCTATGAGGCAGCGGAAAAGGCGGGGCGCGCATTGCATTGCACTCAATGCCGCAGATGAAATTGCGGTGGAGCCTTCCTCAAGGCAGTATTGCGTTTCCGGGCATTCCGCGTACAATGAGGTAGTGATTGCAGGCAACGCCCGAGCGTCATCCTGGATCCATCCAGCAAGTGCTTGACCTGCGATAGGCAGGCCCGCCGAATGGCTCGGCAGCGTTCAGGTCAGCAGCCGGGCATGAAGTCGCCGCCACGCCGGCTTAACCAGCCTCGCTGAAACAGGTTTTCAGTCAAAAACTTATGCATCTTTGCTCTTACCGCTATGTTTCTCGATGCTCGTCGTGCTCGGCATCATGGTTTTGGTGCACGAGTTCGGCCATTTTGCCGTCGCCAAATTTTTCGGCGTCCGGGTCGAAGTCTTCTCCATCGGCTTTGGCAAGCGCCTCGTCGGCTTCCGCCGCGGCGATACCGACTACCGCATGAGCCTGCTGCCTCTCGGCGGCTACGTCAAGATGGCGGGCGAAAATCCGACCGAAGTCGCGCACCGGCGACGCCCGGCGAATTCATGTCGCATCCGCGCTGGCAGCGCATTCTCATCGCCACTCGCCGGCCCGGTCCCTGAACATCCTGCTGGCCATCCTGCTCACCGGCGTCTACATGGTGCACTACGAGTAGACCGGTTACCTCGATCAGCCCGCCGTGATCGGCTGGGTTGCCGAGATTCGGCCGCAGCGCAAAGCCGGAATCGAAGCCGGCGACCGCATCACCCGCATTGATCGGCGTACAGAATCCGACCTGGGAAGACGTGAAGATGCGGGCCGCGGTCGATGCCAATTCCGCCGTGCCGTTTACGGTCGAGCGGAATGTCGATGGGCAGACCACGCAGTTTTCCGGCAGCCTGTTTCTTCTCGATACCACCAAAGGGCAGGACTTCGAGATTGAGAACGTAGGACTGGTTCCGCGCTATCAGCAGGAGCCGATCAAGGTGCACGACGCTCGAGCCCGGCTTCCCGGCAGACAAGGCGGGATTGAAGGCTGGCGACATATCCAGTCCATCAACGGGCAGACATTGCACTCTGTGCCGGCAGTCATGTCCTTTCTGCAGCAGCAGAATGGGCAGCCGGTCCTGCTCAACGTCGAGCGCAACGGTCAGCCTGTCATACTGCACATACAGCCCACGCGGGCGGATAACGGCGCCGGGCAAATGGGTTATCGGTTGGGCTTCAAGGCGAATCTGCCGCCCTTCCATATCGAACAGCTTCCTTTTCCCCAGGCCGTTCGCCACTCCGTCAACTTCAATGTGCAGAATTCCGGTTTGATTATCGATGTTCTGCGCCGCCTCTTTACCCGCCGCTCTCAGGTCCAGCAGCTCATGGGTCCGGTCGGCATGGCGCGTTACACCGGTGAAGCGGTGACCATGCCCGGCTGGCAGCCAATCATCACTCTGATGGCGATCATCAGCCTGAACCTCGGCATCTTCAACCTGTTGCCCATCCCCATCCTCGACGGCGGCATGATCCTCCTGCTCATGATCGAGGGAACCATTCGCCGCGATCTCAACCAGCAGTTCAAAGAACGCATATATCAGGTGGCGTTCGTAGTGCTGGTGCTTTTCGCGGTCTTCGTCATGTTCAATGACGTGTCGAAATTCAATATCTTTTCCAAGCTGAAACCGTAGCTGGATTCGGACATTGGATTGCCCCATCCTGACCAGGTCAGGGTGGGGTTTTTCATTGGGTGCAGGTGCGGCTGTGCGTCACCCCCTCTTATTTCATCTGCGGCAGAAGTGCAGGATGCCCCCGAAACACAGTCAGTTACACTCAAACCTGATGCCCAACCTATTCACCATCACAGTACGCGTCCGCTATGCGGAAACCGACCAGATGGGCGTCGTCTATCACGCCAATTACTTCGTCTGGTTTGAGATGGGCCGCGTCGAGTGCCTGCGCCAGCTCGGCTTCGACTATAAACAGATGGAGCTCGCGGACGACTGCCATCTTCCGGTCGTCGAAGCCACCTGCCGCTACCGGGCTCCTGCCCGCTACGACGAGCTGTTGACCGTTGAAACCAGCATCGTCGCCATGCGCTCCGGAGTCATCAAATTTGCGTACCGTCTCTTGCGCGATACCTCGCAACTCCTCGCCGAAGCACAGACGACCCACGCGGTCGTCAACGGACAAATGCAGCGGCGTCCCTTGCCGGAAAAGTACGTGGCTGCCATTCGCTCGCAATTGATGTGATCCTGCAGCAGATTTTTTTGGCGATTACGAATGGTGATAGGACTGCACATGGCTGATCTGCATTAAAATCAACAGCGGAGGATTCGATGACGTCTGCTCGCACTCTTCTTCTCATGGCCGCAGCGCTGCTGCTGGCGACTGGTTGTGAAACTGGGCGCACAAACAAAGCCCATGCCGAGTGGCAAGCCACTTCTGACGACACCACTACGGGCAAGCCGGAACTCGCCAAAGCCGCTCCCGCCATGGGACAGCCCCCGGTTCCCGGATCGCCCACCGCCTCGGGTCCCGATGGCCTGCAGCCGTTGAACGACAATGAAGCGCGCCAAAGCCTGGGCGCCGAAGAAGGCCGTCCCACGCCGCCGCGCGATCAGAAGAGAGACCCCTTCCAGCACCAATAGCCGGAAAAGAATAAATTCCAGATCGCGGTCAGGACTCGTCTCCCCCGACAAACTTCCCCGGACCAACGCATGACTTAAGTGTGGCCGCATCGGTCCGAAAATTAATCGTTCCAACAAATGCTGGCACAGAATACCCATCGAATCCGATATTCTATAAATAGGGAAGTAAGCGGACGATCCAGCTCTGTACAGCCCGGATCATTTTCCCTGTAGCAATGGACCCGCCGTCATTCTGACGACCGCAGGGAGAAAGAATCTTGAACCAGGATGGCTGGGGATTCTGCCCTTCCTCTGTGTAGTGTCCAGAGTGCAGTCATGAAAAAATGACCTAACTGTTTAAGAATCTATAATTTATAATCTAATCAATTGATTCTAAAGCTGTTACAGGTGATTGTCTTTTTTAAGTTAATGAAATAAAAGCACTTGTAAAAATCGGGGGGGGGTTACCCCCTTAAGCAGTCACACCGTGCGGCTTTATGTTCTCGCGGATAAAAGTGACCGTGGTTTCCAGCGGCGTACCTGGTCCAAAGATTGCCGCTACCCCCTGGGATTTGAGATAGTCAGCATCCTGCGCGGGAATCGTCCCGCCCAGACACCACCAGAATGTCGGTCGCGCCGCGTTCCTTGAGCAGGGCAAGTACACGGGGCACAATGACGTTATGCGCGCCGGAAAGGATGCTCAGTCCGATGCAGTCCACATCTTCCTGCAGGGCGGCGTTGACGATCATTTCCGGTGTCTGCCGCAGGCCGGTATAGATCACTTCCATGCCGGCATCGCGCAGTGCGCGGGCGATCACCTTGGCGCCGCGGTCATGACCGTCCAGTCCGGGCTTGGCGACCAGCACGCGAATCGGAGCGGTGCGCTTTGAGGCATAGACTCAAAGAATAGCACAGCAGCACGGCGTTACTTGTCGCGGGCGACGACGAAATCCGGCATCCAGAGCAGTGCGCGCTTGTAGTCGGATATCGGGCAATCCGGCAGATAGCCGCTCGGGCCACTTCGGCGTATTGAAAGGCGGCAGTCGAGCGCATATTGCACCGACCCGTGCCGTCGAGGATCTTCAAGACTCTCGCTGTGTGGCTCGCGCGTTCGAAGCTCAGATCTTCGAGCACTCTGCGGATCGCCTCTGCTCGTGTGCGGTGCCGTGCTCCAGTGCATGAACGACGGCCAGCGTGGCCTTGCCCTCGCGCAGGTCGCTGGCGACCGGCTTGCCCAGAACCTGCTCGGTCGCGGTCAGGTCCAGCACGTCGTCCACGATCTGGAAGGCGATGCCCAGGTTGCGGCCGTATTCGCCCATCTGCTCCTCGGTCTCTTCCGAGGCTCCATGGCCAGCACCGCGCCCAGGCGCATGGAGACGTCAAACAGGCAAGCTGTTTTGCGGTAGATCAGGTCGTAGTATTCGGCTTCGCCCACCGTCCGGCCCAGTTTTTCCATCTGGACGAATTCGCCCTCGACCATTTGCTGGGTCAAGCCGATCAACAGGTCGAGGACCTTGAAGTTGCGTTCTTCCAGGGCGATGTGGAAGGCCTGCATATAGAGCCAGTCGCCGGCCAGCACGCATTTCGATTGCCCCAGGTGGTGTTGGCCGAAGGACGGCCGCGGCGGGTGTCGGCGGCGTCGATGATGTCGTCATGCACCAGGGTGGCGGTGTGCACCATTTCGACCACGGCGCCCAGCCGGACCATGCCGTGGCCCGGTAGCCCGAGCGATTTTGCCGCCAGCAGCAGCAGGGAAGGGCGGATCCGCTTGCCCCCGCCCCACGCAGGTAATCGGCGATTTCGGTGATGGCTCCACATTGGAAACGGCGTCGCGCACCAGCTCAGTTTCGATGGCGCTCAAGTCGTCGCGTAAGCAGGTCGAAGACTTCTTTTGCCGTCGCTATCGCTTGTGTGCTCACTCACTCTCCAGGTGACTCGGGAAACTCCGTCCCGCTCTTTCTAGTTCGACCGGTAATTGGTGAACTGCATATCGATGCCGAAATCGTGGCCCTTGAGCAGTGCGATCGTCTCCTGTAGAGTATCGCGATCTTTGCCCGTTATACGGACCGTATCACCCTGAATGGATGCCTGCACCTTTTTCTTCGACTCCTTTATCAGCTTGACGATCTCTTTTGCCTTTTCGCCGGGTATGCCCTGCTGCAGCTTGATCTTCTGCCGCACGCTGGAACCCGAGGCGGGTTCAATTTTGCCATATTCGAGCGCCTTCAGCGACACCCCGCGTTTGACGAACTTCTGCTGCAGGATCTCCGTAACCGCCTTGAGCTTGTATTGGTCCGACGGAAGCCAGCTCGATGGCCTCGTCCCCCTCCAGCAGCTTGATCTCGGAGTGCGAGTCCTTCAGGTCGAAGCGGGCGCGCACTTCCTTGATGGCCTGGTCCATTGCATTGCGTACTTCCTGTACATCCACTTTGCTGATTACATCGAACGAATTGTCTGCCGCCATGTCGCTGCCTCTCCTCGATTATGAGCGCAAATCGCTGATTGTCCTAA
The DNA here is from genome assembly GCA_963738095.1 of Terriglobales bacterium. Lineage (GTDB taxonomy): Bacteria > Acidobacteriota > Terriglobia > Terriglobales > Acidobacteriaceae > Alloacidobacterium. The sequence goes on along the minus strand of CAVTVL010000023.1, from coordinate 151,285 downwards.
CCTGCACTTACGAGGCCGCGTCCGGCGCTACACCGAAAAAACGGAAGAAGTTGTTGGCGGTGCTGGAAGCCACTCAGCTCTGCCGGAACCCCGCATACTTCTCGCCAGCTTATCCGCCACCCGGCCCACCCATGCCGGCTCGTTGCGCTTGCCGCGATGGGGCAGCGGAGCAAGAAACGGGGCATCGGTCTCGATCAGCATCCGGTCCAGCGGTACTTTGCGCCGCCACCTGGCGTATGCCTTCCGCCTTGGGAAAGGTGACATTGCCCGCAAAAGAGATGAGAAATCCGCAATCCATGGCTCGCCGGGCGTGCTCCCATTCGCCGGTAAAACAGTGCAGGATGCCGCCCAGGTCGGTCCCCGCCCAGTTGTTTTCGATCATAGCCAGAGTGTCATCCCAGGCGTTGGTGCTGCCGTCGGAGGGCCGGCAATGAATGATGATGGGCCGCCTGCCGGGCCGCCGCTATCTCCATTTGCTGCGCGAAAGCCTGTCTTCTGCTGTCTCGCGCGGCGAGTGGTCATAATAATAATCGAGACCGATCTCGCCGCACGGCGAGCACCTCTGGCTGTTGCGAGCAAATCATCCAGTTTATTCGAGTGCGGCCTCGTCGGCGAGTTGGGCCTCGTGGGGATGGATTCCGGCGGTGGCCAGGATGCGGGGTATCCCCGGTTTGCCGGCATATCTCGTGCTCAATTCCAGCGCCTGCTGCATGGTGTCCGGTCCATCTCCGATGCCGATGGACAGAACTGTGCGCACCCCCTGCTGCCAGGCCCGCTGCAGCAGTTCATCCCGGTCGGCGTCGTAGCGCGGGCTGTCCAGATGTGCGTGTGAGTCGACTAACAATCAAATCCTTCCGTTTACTTGAGCCGTGCGCCGATTTCGATATCTTCCAGAAAGCCGGCCAGCACGGGCTTGCCCTTTTCCCCGAGCGAAGCCGCTACGATCATTCCGTTCGACTCCAGGCCGCGCAACTTTCGAGGTTGCAGGTTGGCCACGATGACCACCTTGCGGCCGATGAGTTTTTCCGGCTCATAGGCCTCTGCGATGCCGGCGACAATCTGGCGCACTTCATCGCCCAGGTCGACTTCCAGGCGCAACAGCCGATCGGCGCCTTTGACCCGCTCCGCTACCTTGCACCTGTGCGACGCGCAGCTCAACTTTGGCAAAATCGTCGATGGTGATGGTGGGCTTGGCGCTGACTGGAGACTCAGGAGTGGCGGTCCCCAGGGAGCTGCAGTCGTCAAGGCTGCCGGCGCTTTGCGGCGATAGCTCGCTGTCTGCGAGGCTGCACGGCCGCGGACTGTCGCAGGGTAGGTTGCGGCGCCGGAGTGGGGCAGCCGGTGTGACCGTCATGACCGCCGCCTCTGAGATGGCTCATGCTTCTGTTTCCACGCTCTTGCCGTTGTTGTTGTTCTCCATGTCGTGCATGCGTTTGACTGTGTCCTTTTCTGCCCGGGGAAAGACGGGGCCGGTTCGCCCGAGCTTGGTTCCGGGCGCAGTTGCCCCACTTGCACATTTTTCAGATCGGCCTGGCCTGATATCGCCCAGACCCAGCTGTGCCCAGATCCTCGCCGCCGCTTCGGGCAGGACGGGATATACGAGCGCAGTGATGATGCGGAGCGCCTCCGCGCAGGTGTAGAGAATATCTGCACGCTATTGCGGACATGTCGCGTCTCTCCGATGCTCCGCGAGCTTCCAGGGAGCCTTTCCGTGATGTAGCCGTCGACCACCGCCACCAGTGCCCAAAGCAATTCGAGCGCCGGGAAAAATTCAGAGCTTCAAATTGTTTCGCGAACTCGCGGCCGATGTAACTCGGCGGCGCCAGACCGCTGAGACCGGCATCTCCGCGATGGCATCTGGCACCACCCCGTCGAAATACTGCTGAATCATGGCCAGGGTGCGGCTGGCAGGTTGCCGTAGCCGTTGGCCAGATCCGCGTTGTAGCGCTGCACCAGGGCGTCGAAGGAAAAGCTGCCATCCTGGCCGAAGACTATTTCGCGCAGAGGAAGTAACGCAGCGCATCGGCTCCCAGGATTTCGATAATGTTTCTGCGCGCACGATGTTGCCGCGCGACTTGGACATCTTGCTCTGCTCAAAGAGCAGCCATCCGTGCGCTACGACGCTCTTCGGCAGCGGCAGTCCCGCGGCCATCAGGAAAGCGGGCCAATAGACGCAGTGAAAGCGGATGATCTCTTTGCCGACGATCTGCAGGTCGGCAGGCCAGTATCGCTCGAATCGTTGCTGGTCCTCAGGAGCATCGCTGCCGTAGCCCGAGGGCGGTGATGTAGTTGGCCAGCGCATCCATCCAGACATAGATCACATGCTTTTCATCGCCGGGAACCGGAATGCCCCAATCGAAGCTGGTGCGGCTTACTGACAGATCTTTCAATCCGCTGCGCACGAAGGAGATCACTTCGTTGCGGCTCGCTTCGGGCCGGATGAAGTCCGGGTTGGCGTTCGTAGAACTCCAGCAGTTTGCGTTCGAAGGCGGAGAGCTTGAAGAAATAGTTCTCTTCGCTGACCGTTTCCGTGATCCGCCCGCAATCCGGGCAGGGCGAGCCCGGCGGAGCGTCGACATATAGCTCATCGGAGACGCAGTACTGGCCGGTATACTGCCCTTGTAGATGAAGCCGCGCTCTTTAAGCAGAGTGAAGAGCTTCTGCACGCCCTTGCGGTGGCGCTCCTCAGTGGTGCGTATGTAGTCGTCGTAGCTCAGCCCCATGCGGTCCCACAGGCCCGGAATTGGCTGGAAACTGTGTCGGTGAATTCGCTGCGGTCGATGTCCGGCTTGCTTGGCCGAGCGTTCGATCTTCTGCCCGTGCTCGTCGGTTCCGGTCAGAAACCAGGTATCAAAGCCAAGCGCTCGCTTGCGCCGTGCCATGCGTCCGCCACGATCGTGGTGTACGCATGACCGATGTGCGGCCGGGCGTTGACATAGTAAATCGGAGTGGTGATGTAAAACTTTTGGGAGTATCGACATGAGCAGAAGTTTTTGAGTGCTGCTCTTTTCATCTTAGGGGTGCGCCGGAGCAGCGTCAAACCAGCGTGCCTGCTAGAATCAGCAAGAAAATCAGGTATTTGACCAAACAAACATCGCGCACTTTCCCGGTGAACCCACGTGTATTTCGCAAACAGCAGAAACTTCTTCGCGAGCGCCTACGCGCCGTTCTTCGCGCAAAGTATCACATCGAAGTTCGCACGATCGCCATCGAGCAGCCGCCCGAGATCGGGTTGGGCGAATATGCGCTGCCGGTGGCCTTTGAGCTGGCGCGCCAGCTGAAGAAGCCGCCGCGCAAGATTGCCGAGGAGATTGTCGCTGAGCTGGTTGCCGCTGGAAGGCTTTGCCGGATTTGACGTCGCCGGGGCCGGCTATATCAATGCGCAGCTTGACCGCGGCGCCGCTGTGCGCGATTCGCAGCGGGCGCTGATGTCTCTGCGCACGACGTGCCAGCTGCACTCGCTGGTGGAGCACACCAGCATCAATCCCAACAAGGCTGCGCATGTCGGTCACCTGCGCAACGCCATCCTGGGCGATACGTTTGTCCGTCTGCTGCGGGCCGCCGGGCAGAAGGTCGATGTGCAGAACTACATCGACAACACCGGCGTGCAGGTGGCCGATGTGGTTGTCGGCCTGACGCACCTTGAAGGCTACGATCTGGCCGGCGTCAAGCAGTTGATGGCTCGAGCTGAAGCAATCGAGGCGAACGTATCGACTATTACTGCTGGGATCTTTATGCGCGTGTCTCGCAATGGTATGAGGCGACGGTGACGAAAGAGAGGGACAACAGCGAAAGCATTATTCGTCTCGCGCTTCACCAGACTGAGCAATATGCCTCATTCGAACTTCTGCAGACCCGAAGTCTAAGGAGCAGGGCAAATTGGCGATCTGATTTCCACCGCGGTCTTACGTCGGCATCTGGAAACAATGCTGCGGCTAGGCATCGAGTACGATTTCTGCCTCGCGAAAGCGAGATTCTTCATCCTTCACTTCTGGGACCTGGCCTGTGAGCAGTTGAAAGCCAAGGGGGTGCTATACCTGGAAACTGCCGGAAGAATGATGGCTGCTGGGTGATGCAGCGGGCTGGTACTACGCAGACGGAAAACGCTGACGGCCCGGATGAAGATGCCAAAGTCATCGTCCGCTCAAACGGAACCGTGACGTATGTCGGGAAGGACATCGCGTATCACTTGTGGAAGTTTGGACTGCTTGGGCGCGACTTTGGCTATCAGAACTTCTTTGACTATCCGAATCACACCTGCTGGATTTCCGCCGAGCAGGGTGAGCCGGACCATCCGGACTTTGGCGGCGCGCAGGCGATTTACAACGTGATCGATTCGCGCCAGTCCGATCCGCAGGCGAACGTGATTGAAGCCCTGCGCGGACTCGGCTACACCGAGCAGGCAGCACACTACACGCACTTTTCTTACGAGATGGTCGCGTTGACGCCGCGCTGCGCTGAGGAGCTTGGCTACCAGATCGCTGAAGAAGATCGCGAGCGGCCTTATATCGAAGTCTCGGGCCGCAAGGGTTTTGGCGTGAAGGCCGACGATCTGATCGATAAGCTGATTGCAGCAACGCAAGTAGAGGTTGATAGCCGGCATCCAGAATTGAGCTGGCCGAACGCGAGCAAATCGCCAAGGAGATTGCAGTCGGCGCGCTGCGCTACTTCATGCTGAAGTACACGCGCAATACGGTCATTGCCTTTGATTTCAAGGATGCACTGAGCTTCGAAGGCGAGACCGGACCGTACATGCAATACGCCGTGGTGCGCACGCGCAATATCTTCCGCAAGGCTGGCATTACGGCTGAGCGGGCTCTCGCCGATTTTGCCAACGTCGATGCATCGCCCTATCTTGCAGGCGAGGATGGAGACGGCATCTGGCAGGTCTGGCTGCGGGCGGCGAAGACGACCCTGTTGCTTGACCAGTGCATTGCCACGGCGGAGCCAGCCTATTTGGCGAAGCATTCTTTTCAGCTTGCGCAGGAGTTCAACAATTTCTACCGCAAACACCACATCCTGACGGAAGCAGATCCAGAGCGGAAAAAATTTCTGCTGGCTACGGCAGCGATTGCGCAGCGCGAACTGATCCGCTCACTGGCATGGTTGGGGATCAGTGCTCCGGAAGTGATGTAGGACAGATGGGGCACAGGTCACAGGGCTCAGTAAGTTCGAGCAATACCTTTATATTTCTTCGCATTGAAGCTGAACAAGACAGAGACTGGAAGTTCAGCTTTTACTGTGCCCTGTGCCCTGTGCCCTGACTACTGTAACGGCTGGCCGTCGGCAGTTAGCAGTTGCAACTGTTGCTGGTCGTATTGTTTTACGCCGTCGGGCAGAGGTGCATAGTTCAAGGATCCTGCTGTTGTCTGGCCATCAGTGATTACATACTGAACAAAATTCTTCAGCGCGGCGCGTTTCGCTTTGCCTGGGCCGTCCTTCGGAATGATGAGGAAGGTTAGTCCGGAAATCGGATAGGCATCTTTCGCCGATGCTGGCGGGTTCACAATAGGAGTGCGCGGATCCTGCGCCAGCAGGCTGGTGAAAGCGTTGATGGCCGATGTGGTGGCCGCCGCTGTCGCCGCAACATACTCTCCGGCCTGGTTTTTAATCTTCGCAACTGGGAGATGGTTCTGCTCGGCGTAGGTGAGCTCCACATAGCCGATAGCGCCGGGAGACTGACGAATGTTGCCAGTGACCCCTTCGCTGCCTTTTCCGCCGAGGCCGACGGGCCAGTTCACAGAATTTCCCTTACCGACCCTCGACTGCCATTCAGGACTGACGGTGGCGAGGTATGTGGTGAAAATGTTGGTCGTTCCACTGCCTTCAGCACGATGAGCCACGATGACCGGCTCTTTCGGGAGATCTACGCCTGGATTGTCCTTTGCGATGGCCGGATCCTGCCAGCTCTTGATCGTGCCCAGAAAGATTGCCGCGAGTGCTTCGGGAGAAAGCTGGAGCGGTTGCTTGAGTTCGGGCAGATTATAAGTTACGCAGACGGGACCGGCGGATTCAGGTATCTGGATGACGGGCTTTATTTCGGCAAGCTGCTGATCGCTGAGTGCAGCATCGGAGGCGCCGAAGTCAACCGTGCCCGCCCTAACCTGCTGGATGCCGCCGCCGGAACCGATCGACTGGTAGTTGATCTGGATGTTGGAGTGGTTCTGAGCGTAGTCCTGAATCCAGTGCGTCATCACCGGGTAGACAAAAGTGCTGCCAGCTCCCGAGAGCGCGATGGTCTCCTGTCCGCCATTTGATTTGCAGCCTGTAAATCCTGAAAGAGCCATGCAAACAGCGACGGCTAGCAGTTTTCTGAAATTTTCCACGTGTCCCTCCTGAGATATCTGTTGTTGCAGTTGCAGCGGCGGATGTCCATGCAACGATTTCTTTTACAGAAATTTAGCTATGCCAGTTTATCCAGCCGCTTTTATTTTGCACTGTCCGGTCTGGCAACGCTTCGAGACATCGCGCCTTCCTACTGGGTAGAGCACGTAATTTCCGATGGTATGCCGAAGAAGTGGAGGTAGTTGGCATGCAACAAACCTTGAAAGGTAAGAGAGTCGCAATTCTGGCCACCGATGGCTTTGAACAGGTTGAACTTACCGAACCCCAAAAAGCGCTTGAAGACGCGGGTGCCGTCACCGAGGTCATTTCGCCCAAGTCAGGAGAAATCCGAGGCTGGAAATTCAAAGACTGGGGCGATCGGGTCAAGGTTGATAAAACATTGGCGAACGCAAAACCGGGAGATTACGACGCCCTGGTGCTGCCCGGCGGCGTCGCCAATCCGGATCATCTGCGTACGGATGAAAAGGCTGTGCAATTCGTCAAGCAATTCGCGCAATCGGGTAAGCCTGTAGCGGCAATCTGTCATGGCTCCTGGACCCTGATTGAAGCTGGAGTTGTGAAAGGACATACGCTGACCTCCTGGCCGTCGCTGAAGACCGACCTCAAGAATGCGGGAGCCAACTGGGTCGATAAAGAGGTGGTGATGGATGGCAATTTCATCACCAGCAGGAAGCCGGATGATATCCCGGCTTTCAACAAGAAGGTGATTGAAGAAATTGCCGATGGGAAACATTTGAAGGCCGCCTCTTAGGTTCTCAGTTGTTACATGAAAAAGCGCGCCGTTTATCGGCGCGCTTTTTCGTTACTGTGGCTCTGGATTCGAATCACTTTGCGTAAGTACGGACCCATTCGACGATGCTGCGGACGGCTACCCCGGTAGGGCCTTTCGCGGTCCAGGGCTTGGTTTCGTCGAGCCACGCCATGCTGGCGATGTCGAGGTGTATCCACGGTGTATCTTCAGCGAATTCCTTCAGAAACATGGCGGCGGTAATGGCTCCGCCGTAGCGCCCGCCCGTGTTCTTGATGTCGGCGATGTCGGAGCGGATCTGCTCGCGGTATTCGTCGTCAAGCGGCAGGCGCCAGAAGCGCTCACCGGATTTTGCCAGGCCTTCAGTGAAGTGCTGATAGGTGTCTTCGTCGTTCGAGAAGATCCCAGCATTTTGCTGGCCCAGGGCTACGGCTACGGCTCCGGTAAGTGTGGCGGCGTTGATGAGATGCGTTGCGCCGAGCTGCTTCGCGTAGGCGAGACCGTCGGCGAGGACGAGACGGCCTTCGGCGTCAGTATTGATGATCTCGATGCTCTTGCCGGACATGGCGATCTCGATGTCGCCGGGTTTGTAGGCCTTGCCGGATGGCATGTTTTCGGCGGCGCAGACGATGGCGATGACCTTGACGGCAGGTTTGAGCTGGGCGATAGCGCGCATGGCTCCGATCATGGCCGCGCCTCCGGCCATGTCGTACTTCATCTTCTCCATGTTCTCAGAGGGCTTGATGGAGATACCGCCGGTGTCGAAGGTGATGCCTTTGCCGACGAGTCCCAGAGTCGGGCCGTCTTTTGCAGGGTTCTCCGGCTCGTAGCGGATGACGATGAGCGCGGGCGGCTCGTCCGAGCCTTGGGTGACGCTCCAGAAGGCTCCCATTTTGAGTTCGTGGAGCTTTTCTGTGCTGAAAACTTCGCATTTCAGGCCGACTTCTTGCGACATTTCGGCTGCTCTCTGGCCCAGAATTGTCGGAGTCATGTGGTTTCCCGGCTCGTTGACCAGAGTGCGGGTGAAGTTCTGCGAATCGCCGATGATGACGCCCTCGTTGAAGCCCGGTTCAGCAGCTTTCAGATCGGGTGCAAGAACCGTTAGCGACTGGATGCTCTGCTCCTTGCGGTCGCTGCGATAGGTGTCCGGATCGAAGTCGGCGATGATCGCTCCTTCGATGGTGGCGCGGGCGGCTGCGGCTGCGTCGAAGGTTGTAGGGAGCAGGATGGTCAACTCGCGCAGTTTGCGCGGCTTGGCGAAGCGGACGGCGGTTCCGGCGGCCTTGCGGACATCGTGGGACGTAGCTTTCGCGGCTTTGCCGAGCCCGACGAGGAGCAGGCGCTTAGCTTTGAGGCCGTGTGGCGCATGCAGCAGGATGGTTTCGTTGCTGCTGCTGGCGAATTCGCCGGTCGTGAGGACACTGGCGGTGGCTTTCTGGATGGCTTCTTCGTCGGTCAGGAGCGAGATTTCTGGCTGGGCATCCTTGCCGGTGGCTGCGTCGGTGGTAAAGGCGACGAGGAGTTCGGTTTCGGTGGCGGCGGCTGCGCCGGTCTGGAGGGTGGTCTTCATGTTTCCAGTGTAATTGCTGGGTCGCCCTCCTCTATAACGGTGGCTTTGAGAGGGTGTCCACCGTGCCGTTTGTTGGGCGGCGGAGCGCCTTTACCGTCATCCGTCCCACGTCATAGGTGCCATAAATGATATTGGCGCGCCAGATGTCATTGCGGAAAGTGAGGATTTGTTTGCGGACATAGCGGAAAGCATAGTTGCCGGGCTTGAAGCTGCCGTCTTGCGAGGTGGAATCGGGTCGTGGCTCAGCGGGTTGGCACTCCTGCAGGGCGACAACGGCCACTGAGCCGTCTGTATGCATGACGTCTCCCGTGGCGTTGTGCATAGAAGTGGGCATATCGGGACGCGAGACGTAGGTGACCGATCTCACACAGCCGGCAAAATTCAGGTCGCGAATGACGGCGGAGCGCTCATCGTCGATGTCGGGCGCGATATGGTGCACAAAGCCCTTATATTTGACGGCCAGAACGGCGTTGATATCGTGCGTCGACGAGCTTATCCACACGGAGTCGGTGTTTCCCTTTGAGGGCCACTGCCAGATGCGAAGATGGTCTCGGCGGCGGTAGCTGTTGAGACTCTTTTGCCAGTTCATGTCCTCTGGCTTGCCATTCAAAAGGAAGGTCATCATGGGCTGTTGCGGATAATCGCTGTTATTCAGCAGCGCATACAAATTTTTCAGGAATGTACGCCGGGAAACCGGATCAGCATTATGCCACCCTGACTGGCGAAATGCCGACTCTACTTCGTCCTGCGATCCGAGGAAGACAAGGTTTATCAGATCGGCATCCACGTCCTTGCTGGTTGTCACACGCCAGGGAAGTTGCCCAACAAGCTGGTAGGGCAGATCTGACTCCGAATTGTCAGCCAGAGAGGATTCAAGTGTTGGGTTGGTCGTCGCAGGCACGGACGTAATCTCCGTCGTCGTTCGCAGGCGGATATCGGTACCGGCCGGGTAATAAATCTCCGGTTCGGGAAAAATTGGGAAGGTTGCCTTGTAAGCGATCAGGAACGGATCGGAGTAGGGGTTCCAAGTGGGCAGATGGATCAAGCGGCTGTTGATGCTTCCCTGAAACGTGTCGGAACTGCGTATTCCTTGAATCACGCCATTTCGAACCGGTTCGCGGGCATTCTCCACCTCTTCCACACGGGCCACAAGCGTCAGGACTACATCCGGTCCGGCAGTGGCGCGATTGAATTCGAGTTCGAGGGCAGCGGTTTCGTGTCGAATGCCCAATCCAACCTTGCGCTTGCTGCGAACAATGCCCTCGACAGTGGCGCCCATGGGGAGCACGACTTCGGTGTCGCAAACGAGATCCTGGGTAAGCACGGCATGGACGGGGTCGCCCACCTTAGCCGTATATGTGGAAATGGGAGCGGCGAGGCGAATCCAGAGTGATTGACCCGGAGGGAGTTGGTCGCATCCGAAGGCCAGAGTGGCGGCACACATGACGCACAAGAATGCGAGTCCGCGATTCAGGTCAAGCAGGATTCTCATGTGAGCTTGCGCCTTCCTGGCACCTCAACCATAACAAATGGGGGTGAGCGTGCTCTGCAGAACGGTGGTTTTCGGTCCGTTACTGTTGCGTTAGCCGGTGAAGTACTCGGCTCTCGGCACGAAGATTGGTGTGAACTATGTTCTTTACGCGATGACCCATTGAAGGCCGCTGTGGCCATTGAACTCAGTGGTATTTTCGGGCGCCGGAGGCGTGTGCCTAACGGCTAGTTCTTACCTCGGTTACGGGCTATGGCGACTCGGGCTTCCTTGTCGGCTTCGCGGCGGCGTTCAGTTTCGCGCTTGTCCCAGTCCTGCTTGCCCTTCGCTACTGCTAATTCGCACTTTACCCGTCCGTTACGGAAATAAAGCCGGGTGGGGATGAGCGTAAATCCCTTTTGCTGCGTCTTGATGAGTAGTTTGCGAATTTCTTCCTGGTGGAGCAGCAGCTTGCGGGTTCGGAGCGACTCGTGATTGGTGTAGCTGCCGTGGGAGTACGGACCAATATGCGCGTTCAGCAGAAAGGCCTCGCCGTCTTTGACGATGCCGTAGGCGTCTTTGAGATTGGCTTTGCCTTCGCGGATCGATTTAACCTCGGTCCCGCGGAGGGCAACGCCTGCTTCGAATTTATCGGTCAGAAAGTAGTTGTGCCCGGCGGCACGGTTGACAGACGCATCCCGGGCACCGGACGCGACCGGATCTCTGGGCCGCGACTGGGGCTTGGATTTCTGGGGGGCGGCCGGAGCCACCTGATGGCTGGTTTGGCGGGCCATGGGTACGAATCCTAATGCTAGCACGCAGAGTGAGCTTATCTATTTGTGCATGTGGCGATGCTATAATCGGCCAGCATCATGGCATGAAAAGAAACAGGTTATTGGCCCGATTTCCTCTCTCAAAGCGTAATTTGCAAGCCGTTCAGAGGATCTTTTCCCCCGAGATGTCCGCCTGGAGTTGCATGAACTATCGAGCCATGAGACTGGCCCTCTTTTTTCTTGGACTGACTGTACTTTCTGGCTATTCCGTCACCGCGCACGCGCAATCTGCGAAGCATTTCTTCAAGCAGGGTGTCGATGCCGAGGCCAAAGACGATGTAGAGACGGCTTACGAGGATTACTACAAAGCCTTCCAGAAAGATCCCAAAGACCTTCGCTACAAAACCGCCTACGAGCGCATGCGGTTTTCCGCAGCTGCTTCCCATGTGCACCGCGGAGAAAAGCTGCGGGATCAGGGCGACAACACAGGCGCGCTGACGGAATTTCTGCATGCGCTCGAGATCGACCCGAGCAACGAGCTGGCCCAACAGGAGATCCGGGCCACACGGGAGAAGATCAACGCGCCGCCTAACCAGGAATCGTCGGTCTCCCCGAATGCCAATCCGGAATTGGTCGATATCGGCGGGCCGCCGCAGCTGAAGCCTCTATCGAATGAGCCGATTACGCTGCACATGGTGGAGGACAGCAAGATCGTCTACCAGACCGTGGGCAAGGCGGCGGGCATCAACGTGCTGTTCGACCCGGAGTACACGTCGAAGCGCATACAGGTCGATCTGACGAACGTGTCGCTGTACGACGCGCTGCGGATTATCGGGACGATCTCGGGAACGTTCTGGCGGCCTATTACCGCGAACACAATTTTTGTGGCGCAGAATAACCGGGGCAAGCGTGCGGAGCTGGACGAGCAGGCGGTACAGACCTTCTACCTGACTAACGTTTCACAGCAGCAGGATCTGAACGATGTGCAGACGGCTCTGCGCAACGTGTTTACCACTGCCAAGTTGTATGCCGTTCCCAGTCAAAACGCGATCATCATGCGCGGAACGCCGGATGAGCTGCTACTGGCGCAGAAGCTCATCAACGATCTGGACAAGGCGCGGCCGGAGGTCGTGATCGACGTAGCGGTAATGGAAGTAAACCGCGACAAGACACGGCAGATCGGCATTCAGCTGCCGCAGACGGCGACGATCAATTTTCAGTCGTCGAATGCGAACCAGAACTCAAGCTCTTCGGGAAGCAGCAGTAACAACAATAATGGCGGAAGCAGCACGCCCACTACGACGACGGGCGGCCTTACGCTGAACGACCTGGCGCACCTGAATGCAACGAATTTTGCCGTGACGATCGGGCAGGCGCAGGCGAATCTGCTGCTCAGCGATTCAGACACGAAGCTGCTGCAGAACCCGCGCATTCGCGCCTCTGACGGGCAGCAGGCGACGCTGAAGATCGGCGAAAAGCTTCCTGTGGCTACCGGGTCATACCAGACTGGCGCGGCGACAGCGATTGTAAGTTCGCTGGTGAACACGCAGTTCCAGTATCTGGATGTTGGCGTGAACATCGACATGAAGCCGGTGGTGCACTATGACCGGGATGTAACAATCAAGATGAAGATTGAAGTGTCGTCGCAGGCAGGTACGGTGAACCTGGGCGGCATCAATGAGCCGATCATCAAAAATGACAGCACAGAGCAGACAATACGTCTGAAGGAAGGCGAGGCCAGCATCCTGGGCGGCATTTTGACGCGATCGGATAATCGGTCGCTGAGCGGCACGCCTGGGCTGGCAGAACTGCCCATTCTGCGGTACATCTTCGGCTCTGAGACGCGTGAAGTTCAGGATGACGAGATTGTCTTCCTGGTCGTTCCGCATGTAGTGCGGGCGGCGCAGATTTCTCCGCTGAACACGCGTCAGATTGATACGGGCACGACCAATACGATTGAGTTGCGAAGGATTCAGGCACCCGCAGCACAGCCGCAGCCGCAACCGGTTGCTCCGGCTGCGCCGTCCGGGCAGGCTGAAGGGCAGGGAGTACCGGGACAGACAGCCGCACAGGCTGCGGCAAATGCGGCAACCCAGATGCAGGAGCAGGCGAATGCGGGCGCTCCTGTGAGCCTGCAGCTGACTGCGCCTCCGGCGGAGCAGAAGGTGGGCACCACTTTCCAGGTGGCGGTGAATCTTGCTGGTGGTCAAGACGTTTTTTCGGTGCCGCTGCAGATGCAGTACGACAACTCGAAGCTGAGCCTGATCAATGTAGACCTGGGGAATTTCCTGGGCAAAGATGGGCAGGCTGTAGCGCTGGTGCATCGCGATGATGGCAGCGGCGGAGTGGCAATTTCCGCGTCTCGACCCCCGGGCGTGGGTGGGGTAAGCGGAGCGGGACCGGTATTGCTCCTGACCTTCCAGGCAAAGGCGCCGGGCGATGCTTCGATTGCGATCACGCGGCCTGTAGTGCGCAACAGCGCGCAGCAGGCGGTGCCGGCAACGGGATCACAGGCGGTGGTGCATGTGCAGTGATGCGCGGTTGCCCCGGTCTGCGCGTCCATTATTAGTGGCTGCTTGCTGATGTGGTTCAAACCAAAATCCAGACGGGGTGAAGCTGGGCTCACCCTGATCGAGCTGATCGTCACGGTGGCGATCCTGGCCATACTGGCTTCTGCGGCGATTCCGCTGACCCGCCTGCAGGTGAAGCGGGAGAAAGAGCGCGAGCTTCGCTACGACCTCTGGCAGATGCGCGACGCCATCGATCACTACAAGGACGCGGCAGAGCGAAACGCATTTATGACCAAGGTAGACAGTTTCAACTATCCGCCGGATTTGCAGACGCTGGTGGAGGGCGTGGATGCCCAGGGAAAGAAGATTCGTTTTTTGCGGCGTATCCCGGTGGATCCGATGACGGGCAAAGACGATTGGGGATTGCGCTCGATGCAGGATGATCCGAACAGCGATTCCTGGGGCGGGCAGAACGTGTTCGATGTGTACTCAAAATCAGATGGAACGGCGCTGAACGGGACAAAGTACAACACCTGGTGACGATGCGGACCAAGACGGCAAAATGCGTGATTAGGCGGGGACAGGACGGCTTTACGCTGGTGGAACTGATGGTGGTGATGCTTATCATCAGCGTGCTGGCGGCGATCGCCATCCCTTCCTACATTTCCGCTCTCAAGTCGGCGCGGGAAGCAGTGCTGAAAGAGGATCTGCACGTGATGCGACAGGCGATCGACTCTTACACCATGGACAAAGAGAAGGGTCCGACATCGCTGGATGACCTGGTGCAGGCTGGCTATCTCAAAGAGGTCCCGAGTGACCCGATGACCCACAGCACGACGACCTGGGTAACAGCCACAAGCGATGTTCTTGAGAGCGTGGACCAGTCGGATCCAGGGATCAATGATGTGCACAGCGGATCGGATGAAGTGGGAACAAACGGGCAGCCCTATTCGAGCTGGTGAGCATTTGAGATCCGCGACACCTTACTGGGGTCTCAGAATGGGCATCCGCTCAGGTCAAGGTGACGAAAATTGCGGAAGCCCCGGATCACAGATCATTTTCATGAGATTTGGCATCTCATCTCTGAGATAGCAAATGGCAGACCAGAACACTCCGGATACAGCTGAGGTTTTTGATCACTTTTCCGCGCTGATGTCGATTGCGCCGGACGCGGCAGGCTTGCTTGTGTACTACGGCGAGGTGGACAGGCGTGGAGCGGGGATGGCGGTAGCAGCGAATATCGCAGGCGCGGTTTCGCTGGGTGTGGAGGGACGCTCGAGCCGCGTTAAGCAGGCGTTGCGAGAGGGTTATTGCGACTTCATGGTGAACAGCCTGGACGAAGCCCTGCATATTCTGAGAAACGAGATGCGCAAGAAAGAACCGATGGCTGTGGCATTGGTGGGCGATCCTGAAAAAGTAGTTACGGAAATGCTGGAGAGTGGTGTGCAGCCCGATCTGGTGGCTTGTGGAGGCTTGCACGCGCAGGCATTTATTGAACGTGGCGCGAAGTATCTTCCTGCGGCTGTCGTTACCCCGGACACTCTGGTGGTGACGTGGAGTGTTTCGCAGGATGCGGCAATGTGGTTGCCGCGCGTGGATGCGATTGCGATAGATGCGTTGGAGAATACTTCGGACGCGCGCGCGAAGTGGATTCGACTGGCGCCGCGCTATATGCAGAAAAATTTATCGCGCGAACGCTACGTGAGGATGCGGTCTGCAGAGCTGCTGCGCTTCGTCGAGCTGCTGCAACGGCGCACGCAAACGGGCGAGATTGCAGTGCCTGTCCAGGTTTCCAGTGATGGGCTGCCGGTGGTTCAGCCCGCGGCGGCGGATTCTTCTGCCGCGGTCTGAATTGCGCTCCACAATTCTTTCAATCCAGCGCCGGTTTTTGCAGAACATAGCAGAAGGTCTTCAACCCCAAGGCCTTTTCGCAGCTCGGCTTGCGCCTTGACGCGCGCGTTGCCTGAGAGACGGTCAGCCTTTGTTCCAATGACAAGGAAACGGCGGTCATAGGATTTCAAAAAACGTATGAGCTGCCCGTCGCTTTTCTGCGGAGGGATATTGCTGTCGACCAGACACAGGCAGAGAGCAAGTGTGAGGCGATCAGCAAGATAAGGCTCGATGAACTTAGGCCATTCGGAGGAGATGGATTTCGAGATCTTTGCGTAGCCGTAGCCGGGCAGGTCGGCGAAGTACATCTGCGGCTGCTGGCGTTGCGGCGAGTCTGTGATGGAGAAGAAGTTGATGGCGCGCGTTCGCCCCGGCGTAGACGAGACGTGCGCCTGCTTCGAACCGAGGATTGCATTCAGAAGGCTTGACTTGCCTACGTTGGAGCGGCCAAGGAACGCGATCTCGGGAATGGAGGGCGCGGGGAAGTGGTCGGGCGAGAGAGCTGAGAGAAGGAATTTAGGATAAATGCGCTGCATGGTGAAAGGGCAAGTATAGAGGAAATTGGATGCCCGGCGTTGGTTCATGCTTTCTCACCCCCTTTTCTTCATGCAAGGATGAGGCACAACTTTTTGTGCCAATCTTTGCAGGCAGCAGGGCTTCCGCCTCGCTTCGGTCGGGAGGACAAACTGTTTGGATCTTCATACCTGCTATAAATTTGTGAGTGATGGATCATTCAGGGCGTATTCGTGCTTTGCGCAGGCAAATGCAGCAGCAGGGGGTTGAATCCATACTGGTGACGCATCTGCCGGATGTTCGCTATCTTTGTGGATTTACCGGATCGAATGCGGCGCTGGCAGTGACGGCGAAGCGAGCGGCGATGTTTACAGACGGCCGCTACACGGCGCAGGCAAAGGAAGAGACTCATGGCGCGCGCGTGGTGATTGCGAAGAAGTCTGCGCTGCGTGAAGCCTGTGCATGGCTGGAAGAGTCAGGTGTTGTCGCTGCTTATTTCGACCCGGAGCAAACGACGTTTGCTGCGCTTGAGATCATGCGTGACGCAATGAGTAAGGTGAAGCGGCGTGGATTCTTTCTACCTTTGAAGGGCTCCATCGTTGCGGAACTGCGCATGGTGAAGGATGCCGATGAGCTGCTGTCGATGGAAAAGGCGGCGCTGCTGGGCAGCAGTCTGTTTACCGCGGTGCTGCCGCATATTCAGGCGGGCGTAACAGAGTCGGAAATTGCCGCTGACCTGGAGTTTTTTGCCCGCAGTCTTGGCGCCGAGGGCATGTCATTTGAGACGATCGTCGCTTCGGGGAAGCGATCGGCGCTGCCGCATGGGCGGGCCACAACCGCCAAGGTGCCGGGGCGCGGCTTCGTGACGCTCGACTTCGGTGTTATCCTCAATGGTTATTGTTCTGATATGACGCGCACTGTTCACATGGGCAAACCCGGAAGGGAAGAACAGTTCGCGTATGATGCAGTGCTGGAGGCGCAGGAGGCGGCGGTTGAGGCTGTTCGTCCGGGCGCAACGTGCGGCAAGGTGGATGAAGCCGCACGAAGCGTGTTGCGTAAAGCGGGGCTGGCTAAGTACTTTACGCACTCAACAGGACACGGTGTAGGGCTTGAGATTCACGAGTCGCCGCGCGTGGCTGCGGGACAGGAGAAAGTGCTGCAGCCGGGCATGGTAATCACAATCGAGCCGGGTGTTTATATCGAGGGGAAGTTTGGCATTCGCATTGAAGACATGGTTGCCGTGACCGGGAGCGGCGGAAAAATTCTGACGCCTGCACCAAAGGCGATGATCCAGTTATGATGCCTGTGAACTCGAGAGACATTCAAAGATGAACCCAGAAGAAATGAAAGAACTCAAGGAACTGATCGAGTTCCTCAAAGAAAACAAGATTGGCGAATTTGATCTGGAACGCGGCGACCTGAAGGTCCGCATCAAGTTTGCTCAGGAAGGTGCTTCCGCAGACCTGGCGAATTTGAGCCGCCTGCTGGCGGCTGCCCCTGCTGCCGCTCCGGTAACATTGCCTGTCGTGCAGGCTGCCGCTCCGTCGGCAGCCCAGCATTCTTCTCCGGCTCCTGCTGCCGAAAGCGATGACGCTTCGCTGCATATTGTGAAGTCGCCGATTGTCGGAACGTTTTATGAAGCGCCGGGGCCAGGCACGCCTGCTTTTGTGAAGGTAGGCGATCAGGTGGAGCATGGGCAGGTACTCTGCATCATCGAAGCGATGAAGCTGATGAACGAGATCGAATCCGATGCTACGGGCGAGATCGTCAAGCGGTTTGTCCAAAACGGTCAGCCAGTGGAATACGGCCAGCAGCTCTTTGCGGTGCGTCCGCACTAGGTTTCTATGTTTCGAAAAGTTTTGATCGCCAATCGCGGCGAAATTGCGCTGCGTGTGATTTGTGCCTGTAAGGAACTGGGCATTCGTACCGTGGCTGTGTATTCCGAGGCAGACCGCAATTCGCTGCATGTGCGCTTTGCAGATGAAGCGATCTGCATCGGTCCTCCGCGTTCGGCGGAGAGCTATCTGAACGTTCCGGCAGTCATCAGCGCAGCTGAGATTGCCGACGTGGATGCGATCCATCCCGGCTACGGGCTTCTGAGCGAAAACGCGAACTTCGCCGAAGTATGCCGCGCTTCGAACATCAAATTCATCGGTCCCCCCCCGGAAGTAACTCGCCTGATGGGCGAGAAGGAAAAGGCGCGCCAGGCAATGAAGAAGGCGAAGGTGCCGATTCTTCCCGGCTCCGACGGTGTGATCCAGAGCGAGGATGAAGCGCTGGAGTGGGCGAAGTCAGTCGGTTTCCCGGTGATCCTGAAAGCTTCTGCAGGCGGCGGCGGACGCGGTATGCGCGTGGCCCGTTCGGCGGAAGAATTGCCAGGGCTCTTTCACGCGGCGCACACGGAAGCAGCCAATGCGTTCGGCAATGGCGATCTTTATATGGAAAAGTTCATCGAGCAGCCGCGACACATTGAATTTCAGATTCTCGCTGATGAGCATGGAAATGTTGTTTCCCTGGGCGAGCGCGAGTGCTCGATTCAACGGCGGCATCAGAAGCTGATTGAAGAGGCTCCATCGCTGCAGGTGACGCCGAAGATGCGCGACGACATCGGCAGGACGCTGAAGCGGTCGCTGGAGCACGTCGGATATCAGAATGCGGGCACGATCGAATTTCTAATGGATGAAGACGGCAAGCTCTACTTCATTGAGATGAACACGCGCATTCAGGTGGAGCATCCGGTTACGGAGATGGTGACTGGTGTCGATCTAGTGAAGGCGCAACTGCGCATTGCTGCGGGCGAGAAGCTGTCGAGCATTTTGCCAGAGCAGATCCCAATTCGCGGGCATGCGATTGAGTGCCGCGTGAATGCCGAACATCCGGAGAAATTCACGCCGTCGGCGGGCAAGATTCACGTCTTCAATGTGCCGGGTGGAAATGGCGTTCGCGTGGACACGGCGCAATATGCTGAGGGCGTAGTGCCGCCATACTATGACTCGCTGATTGCCAAGCTGATTGTGCACGGCAAGGACCGCGAAGAAGCGATGGCGCGGATGCGCCGCGCCCTGGATATGTTCGTGGTCGAAGGAATTCATACGACCATTCCGTTGCATCGCGGGATTTTCAACGACGAGGAATTTCGTAAAGGAAAGTTCGACACGAAGTTTATGGAGCGCTACTTCGAGCGCGAGAAAGAGCGGAAGGAAGCCGAACTCGGGGTTTAGGTCGTCGTCCTATTTGGTTTTCCTCTTCGGCAAACCTCGTGGTTTTTCATCTTCGGACCAATACCACGTCGGCTCTGCATAACTTGCGTGTTGTTTCAGCCATGTATCGACTCTGGGACTCACGGGCACATGGCGTGGCGGAAGTTTCGCACCGGCTGCAATCAGCGCTTCGAGGATTTCGATGTAGCGTCCCGGGTCGCCGCCGTGTGCTGCCGACCATAAAGCCTGGCCAAGTACTGTTCCTCCGTAAATATTTTTCATTTCAAGCGGCGGATTGTGGTGCAGCAAGAGCTTGACTGTATCCAGATAGCCGCCGATAACGGCACAGTGTAGCCCGGTTTGGCCGTCGCCTCCGTGGGTTGCTGGATCGATGCCTCTGCTGAGCAGGAACTCGACAACCTCTGTTTGTCCATAGCCACAGGCGTATAGAAACCCAGATTCCAGCTGCTTCTTCGTCGCGGTGGGTTTGAGAGTAGCGTCATTGTTGAAATGGCTCTTGACCAGATCGAGACGGCCGATGCCCGCGGCGGATGCGAGCGTCAACCTGGCACCGCGGTCAGCAAGAAAAACCGCAGCTTTCAATCGCCCATTTGCCAGGCAGCCCAGTACCGCCTGATCGTTGTTTCCAGCGCTGCGCGGCTCGTCAATGGTTGCGTTGTGGTCGAGCAGAGTCTGGAGAAGCTTTTCCTGTAGCCCGGCAAGCTCGGGATGAATGCTGGTTGCAGCGAGACCAAGGGCTGTGGCTCCTCCTCCGTACACGTTTGCGGCGGCATCGATTTCCGCGCCAGCCTCAAGTAGCAGATTCGTGATCTGGACAATGTTCTGCGGTGTTTTCTGGCGGTAATTTTCAACTCCATTTGCTGCGACGTAATGCAGCAGAGTGGCCTGATGCTTGCGTTCTGAACGCATATGAATGAGTTGTGGATCTTCGCGCAGGAGCCGTTTCAACACCGCTATTTTGCCGGTGATGATGGCATCGGCAGCGGCTTCGAATCTTGCGACGGATGAATCTTTCTGCACGAGATCTTCAAGATGACGTGCAAATTTGGGCCAATTTTCGAATCCGTGCGAGCGTGCAACGACAAATTGTGCGTTAGTGAGCGTGCATTTTTCTGCAAGCTTTTCCCGTGCGAAGGATTCCGTCCGGCGGTTTGCATCGCGCGTCTTTTGGGCAAGCGTCTGTTTCCTGCGGGCGAGTTTCGCCAACGTGTCTATCCATCGGGTGGACCATTCGCTGATGGCGTTTTCATCGTCCGATTTATAGGCCTTGACCAGATCTTTGGCGAGTTTCTTGTACCGCTCCAGATTCGGGCGTGGCGGGAGGGGCAGAGCATCCTGCGGATTTGGCATACGAATCTCCTTTCATGGCATGCCTGGAGTCCGCACGAATCAGGCTGAAAGAAAGTTCGCACCTTCAGTTGTGAAATTCGTTGGGTGGGCAGAGCCCTTTCCGCAGACTGGATGCGCCCCGAGCGCTACTCTTCTCTTACCACAATGACGGAAGTGACGACAATACGGGATTGGAGCCCTCTCCGTGGAGACTTGCTTTCATGTACGCTGATAGCGACATGTCGTTTTCGGTGCCCGTACTTTATCCGATTCTGGATGCCTCATTTTTCCCCGATTTTGAGCGAGGCGCGTTTTTGACACGCGTGGTTTGTGAATTGGAAGGTGCGGGCGTTACCTTGCTGCAGTATCGCAACAAGCAGGGCAGTGAGGCAGACATTCTGGAAGATGCGGAAATAATAAGGGCGGCGGCTACGAATGCGCTGAAGCTTATCATGAACGACAATCCGGAGTGGGCTATGTGTGCGCGGTTCGATGGTGTGCATTTGGGACAGGAGGATCTTTCTCCGGCCGAGGCACGCAGGATTGTTGGCCCAGAAAAAATTGTTGGCGTGTCTACACACAACCATGCGCAGTTGGAGATTGCAGCGGTACAGCCTGTTGATTACATTGCGTTCGGGCCGGTTTTTGCTACCTCTTCGAAACTCAATCCTGATCCGGTGGTAGGACTCGAGGGTGTGCGCGAGGCGCGGGGGCTTACCGATAAGCCTTTGGTGGCGATTGGGGGCATGACACTGGAGAATGCTGGCACGGTGCTCGATGCAGGCGCAGATACTATTGCTATGATCTCGGCCATGTTCGCGCAGGGTAAAGATTCTGCGAAAATAGCCAAAGACTTTCTTGTTAAATTCCGGTAGAACAAACATCAAGTGACCACGAGTACATCAGCTTCACAAGCACAGACACATGCGGCGAGTCCGCAAACCAGCCCGCATCTAGTACAGCGGCTTGGACTGTTCAGCTCAACAGCGATTGTCATCGGCTCGATGATTGGCTCGGGCATTTTTATCGTTCCCGCGGAGATTGGCCGCGGCGTAGGATCGCCCTCGCTGTTGATTGGCGCGTGGCTGGTGACAGCGGTGATGACGATCATCGGCGCACTCAGTTATGGCGAGCTGGCAGCGATGATGCCCAAAGCGGGCGGACAGTACGTTTATCTGAGAGAAGCACTTGGCCCCATGTGGGGCTTTCTTTTTGGGTGGACGCTTTTTCTTGTGATCCAAACGGGTACGATCGCCGCCGTCGCTGTCGCTTTTGGCAAATTTCTTGGTGTCTTCTTCCCGACGATTTCGTCGTCGCACTGGCTGTTGCACCTGGGGCATGTTCCGTCGCTCAAGCTTGGCCCGATGGTATTGGGCAACCTGGACATCGGTCTGAACACGGCGAACCTGACGGGCATCGTGATTGTTTTGCTGCTGACGGGAATCAATATTCTCGGGGTACGGCTTGGCGCGCTGGTGCAGAACGTTTTCACCACGGCAAAAACGGCGGCGCTCCTTGGACTCGTGGTTCTCGGCTTCTGGTTCGGGCGGAATCCTGCAGCGATTGCGGCAAATTTCGGGCATAACTTCTGGCAGGGAGCATCGTGGCATACGCTGCATCCGGTGCAGGTGGGTGTCGGCGGTCCGCTGGCAATGGTGGGGCTGCTGGCAGTCCTTGCCGTAGTGCAGACGGGATCGTTGTTTTCCGCAGATGCCTGGAACAATGTGACATACACGGCGGGTGAGATCAGGAACCCGAAACGGAACCTGCCGCTTTCTTTAGTGTTGGGCACGGTAATTGTGATCTCGCTGTATATCGCAGCGAATTTTGTTTATCTGTGCGTGCTGCCTTTGCATGGCGATCCTCATGGCACGACAGCCTTTGCACGCGGCATTCAGTATGCGTCGGAAGATCGCGTAGCTACTGTGGTGCTGCAACAGATCTTTCAGAATGGCGGCGCATTTTTGATGGCTGCAGCAATTCTGGTTTCGACCTTCGGCTGCGCCAATGGGCTGATTCTTGCCGGGGCGCGGGTGTACTACGCGATGAGCCGCGACGGGTTGTTCTTCAAGTCGACCAGCAAGCTGCATCCGCGCTATAAGACGCCGGTGGCGGCGCTGGTGATTCAGGCGGTCTGGACATGTTTTCTCTGTCTTACGGGGTCCTATAACCAGCTGCTGGAATACATCATCTGTACGGAGCTGATCTTCTATATTTTGACGATTGCCTGCCTGTTTGTGCTACGGAAGCGCAGGCCAGAGGCCGAACGTCCTTATCGTGCGGTAGGATATCCGGTGCTGCCAGCGATTTATATCGGCATGGCGGCATGGATATGTGTCGTATTATTGCGCTACAAGCCGCAATTCACATGGCCGGGACTGCTGATCGTACTGCTTGGGATTCCGGTATTCGCCGTCTGGTCGCGCCGCGGTCAGGCCGTGTCAGATTGATTCAAGGTAGACTTCCCCCTGGAAGGAATGTGCTCGTAGATGGCTAATTTGTTTGCAGTCAAACCGATCTCCTCGCTGAAGGATGAAGCCGGCGAAGAAGGTGAGCACACACTCAGGCGGTCACTGGGACCGGTGAACCTGATTACGCTCGGCGTGGGAGCGGTCATTGGTGCGGGCATCTTCGTGCTGACGGGGCAGGCTGCCGCGCTGCATGCGGGGCCGGCGATTGCCTTGAGCTTCGTGCTTGCTGGAATTACGTGCGCCTTTGCCGGGTTGTGCTACGCCGAGTTCGCTTCACTGATTCCGATTGCAGGATCGGCCTACACCTATGGATATGCAACGCTGGGCGAACTGGTGGCATGGATCATCGGCTGGTGCCTGTGTCTGGAATATGCCTTTGGCGCGGCTACCGTGGCCTCAGGGTGGGCAGGATATTTTCTGAGTCTGCTGGAACAACTCGGGTTGACACCCTCAGCTTCGCTCGCTCGATTTACGACGACATATGGCAATGTGTTGTATCTCTATCACGGTCGCTGGATGGCGTTTATGTCGCTGCCGATGGGCGTAACCGATACTTCAGGATTGCCGCATGTAACTGGCATCTTCAACATAGTTGCTTTTGCCGCGATTGCTGTGGTGACAGTAGTGTTGGTGCGCGGCATCAAGGAGTCGGCGAATCTTAATTCAGCAATTGTGTTCGTGAAAGTGGGCGTTGTTTTTGTCTTCCTCTTTCTCGGTATCGGATTCCTGCTGCAGCATCCGGACATCGCGCGGATGAACTGGCATCCCTTCATTCCGCCCAAGGCGGGGCCGGGAGAGTTCGGCATTAGCGGCATCGCCGCGGGCGCGGCTTCGGTTTTCTTCGCCTATATCGGATTCGATGCAGTATCGACAGCAGCCCAGGAAGCGAAGAACCCGCAGCGCGATATGCCGATCGGCATTCTCGGTTCGCTGGTGATCTGCACGATTCTCTATATTGCCGTTTCGCTGACGCTGACGGGACTGGTGAGTTATAAGGCGCTGAACGTGGCCGAGCCGGTTGCGATAGGAATCGATGCGACGGGTGTAAGCTGGGGCGGCATTCTGGTCAAGATTGGCGCGGTCTTCGGACTGGGCACGGTGATGCTGGTGATGCTGCTGGGTCAGTCGCGTGTCTTCTATTCGATGTCGCGCGACGGGCTGCTGCCGAAGTGGGCGAGCGCGATTCATCCCAAATTCAGGACGCCCTGGATTTCTAACATCATTGTCGGGACGATTGTTGCATTCCTCCCGGCGCTGTTACCCATCGACAAGCTGAGCGCCATGGTAAATATGGGTACGCTGCTGGCATTTGCGATTGTGTCAGCGGGTGTTTGGATTCTACGCGTGCGGCATCCCCATATGGAGCGGCCCTTCAAGACGCCCTGGGTTCCAGTGGTGCCGATATGCGGCATCGTGAGCGCTCTCTATCTCATCGCAAATCTGCCTGTTCTTAACGTGGATTGTGGTCAGCATCTGGCTGGTTGTTGGGCTGGTAATTTACTTCAGCTATTCCACGAAGCACAGCAAGGTGCAGAAGCAGATTTCGCAGGTTGCTGCGAAACAGTAAAGTCTTCAAAAATCGCAGCGCGCAACTTATGGCTGGTATGATGCCTTCGGCGGCAGAGTGCTCCAAGCATGAATGAATCGGGCCTGTGGGTCCGGTTCTTCTCTTCGGGGTTACCCTGGGGTATTGTAAAGGACTGGCATTTCGTCGCATGAGCGACCCTGCGCGATTGCGCAGAACTGCTCACGCAGAGTCAGACTCGTTGGCGCACTCCGCTGCTCTTGATCATGTCGAATCGATCGCTTCCATTTGTCCTGGCTACGGCTTTTCTTGCTGGCGAAGCAACGGTTGATGGAATAGTTGCGCGCGCTTCCGCCGCTATGGGCAAAGAGCGGAGCTGGCTTCGTCCGCTGGCGCGAAGATACCTCAAAGCATCTGCCGGGAATGTCCGTCCCAGGCACCGGGACTTGCTCCGATTCCTGCTGAATGACACGGCTTTTCAGCGACATTCAAGTGCATTGTTCGTCGAGCAGTGGTTGACGGAGCCGCAGCGTATGCAGCCTGTCGCAGCGGCCGTGTCATGGAACATTCCAGCGATAGAGACAGTCGGTGCTCTTTGCGATTGGCTTGGGCTCGGGCTGGGGGAGTTGGAGTGGTTCGCCGATCTGCGCGGGCTGGGTTGCCGGCAAAATATTCCCAAAATGCAGCATTATCACTACAAGGTGCTGGCGAAACGCTCCGGCGACGTTCGATTGATTGAAGCGCCCCAGCGGCGGCTGAAAGAATTGCAGCAGCGGATTCTGGCGGACATTCTGGAAAAAATCCCGGTGCATCCGGCAGTGCATGGCTTCCGCAAAGGGCGGTCCATCAAGACTTTTGTTGCACCGCATGTGAGGCGGCGGATTGTGTTGCGTATGGATGTGCGGGAGTTTTCCCCCTCATTTCATGGATCGCGAGTGCAGGCCTTTTTTCGGACGGCTGGTTATCCGGAATCGGTTGCCGACATGCTTGGAGGCATCTGTACGAATGCCGTGCCGCGCTGTATATGGAACCAATCCTATTTCGATTTTGGTTCGGCGCAACTGCATGAGGCAGGGATGCTCTATGGCCGTTCACACCTGCCGCAGGGCGCGCCTACTTCTCCGGCGTTGGCGAATCTCTGCGCTTACAGGATAGACTGCCGCTTGAGCGGTCTCGCGGCATCAGCAGGCGCAGAGTACACGCGCTATGCCGACGATCTCGCATTCTCTGGGAACGAAGCTTTCAGCAATTATGCGTTGCGGTTCTCTGAGCACGTGGCGGCTGTTCTGCTGGAAGAGGGCTTTCGTGTGCATCATCGCAAGACACGCATCATGCGCAGCGGCCGGCGGCAGTATCTTGCAGGACTTGTCGTCAATGAAAAAGCGAACATCGTGCGCCGTGATTTTGATTTGCTCAAGGCGATTCTGAACAATTGCATTCGCTTCGGCGCAGAGAGCCAGAATCGGGAGCAGCATCCATTGTTTCGATCGCACCTGGAAGGGTGTGTCAGTTTCGTCGAAATGATTCACGCTGCGAAAGGTGCTCGCTTGCGCAGGCTCTTCGAGCAGATTCAGTGGTAGTTGTTGCAGGGTGTTATATCTAGGCGGCTGAAGCAGCGCCTTTTCAAAACCAGATAAATTCATGCGCGTCGAAGATGCAAACTGTCTGGAAATCAGGATGAAGCGGTTTGATAGCGCTGCATGCGCTGTTCAAGATTGTCTTTCACCTCAGGCCATTCTTCCGCGATGATGCTGTACCAGTAGCTGTGGCGGGGGGTACCGTCGTGCATGATGTAATGATTGCGAAAAACTCCTTCCGGTTTTGCGCCCAGCGCCTGGATTGCATTTTGTGATGTCAAATTTTGATGGTGAGTCTTAAAAGCTACGCGACGGGCTCCCATCGCTTCGAAAGCGTGACGAAGCTGCAGGAATTTAGCTTCGACATTGATGCCGGTCCGTTGATAGCCGGGATGCATCCATGTCCAGCCGATTTCCAGCGTGCGATATCCGGCATGAATATCGGCGAAGCGTGTCGCGCCGATGACGCGGTTATCTTTTTTCGAGCGCGTGGCCCAGGGCATCGCTGTTCCCGCCGCCGCTGTGTCGAGTCCCGTCTGGATGTAGCGGCACAGGTCGTCTTCAGATTCCATGCGGTCGGTCCACCATTGCCAGATTCGTTGGTCGGAGGCAGCTTCGGTGAGTGCCGAGAGGTGATCCATACTGAGTGGTTCGAGTTGGACGAGCTTGCCTTCGAGCGTGACTGGAACAACCTGCATGGCCGTTTCGCGTGACATGAGAGTAGTGTAACGATTCGCGGATGATTTCTCGCCCTCGTCTCTTCCCGGGTACAGTTCGCCCAGCAGTTATGCGGTTTAGCGGGTATGTCCTTATAATGAGTGTTTATGCTGGTGTAAACGCTTTCGCGAAACCGCATCCGCGTATATTCCGAGGAACAGGTACCGCTCTTTGACTGCAAGCTGCTCGACAACTGGAGTAAGAAGGCAATCCCTTGTACTGCTGGCGCTTTTGTGCCTGGTGCAATGCATTTTTCTAAGTGCTGTGGCATGGTCGCAGCAGGCTTCTGTGGTCCCGTCATGGGGCGGCGTTGTGCGTGACTCAGCGGGTGGGCCGGTAGCGAGCGCTACTGTCTGGCTTACCGAGAGGGGGGACAAGCATGCTGCTGCCACGGCGGCGGATGGCAGCTTCGCGTTCAGGAACATCCAGGCGGGCAGCTACAGCCTGTCGGTTGAGGCCGCGGGGAAGGTGGCCAGCTTTACGCAGCCGATTGCATTGACTGCAAATCATGTAACCGTAGTAGTTACGATATCGAATCAAGACGAGCTTGCGGTCGTGGAACAGAGAGAGCGGACTGAGTCCACGGGCGGGGAGCAGCTTTCCAGCCGGGCGGTGAGCGAGTTGCCGCTGAACAAGCGCGACTTCAGCCAGCTTCTGCTGCTGGCCGCAGGCACAATGACGGATACGAACGGCGCAACGAACTTCACGCAGCAGTTCGCCATTAACGGCCAGCGCGGCGTGGAGGCTACGTTTGCCATGGATGGGTCTGACACCAGCGATCCGGAGATGGGCGGCGGCACGTTTACCAACTTCAATGTGGATGCGGTTGAGGGGATTCAGTCCAGTTCCGGCTGGATGCCGGCGGAAATCGGACGCGGCGCTGCCGGATTTACAAACATCGTCACGCGCTCGGGGAAGAGCGGCTTTCATGGATCGGTCTTTGAGTTTCTGCGCAACTCGGCGCTCGATGCGCGCAATTACTTTGACCATCCTTCGATTGCGGAACCGGGAGAATTCCGCCGTTCCGGCGCAATGAGTTTGGATTTACAAATGGCGGCCCGGTGGTGATTCCGCACCTTTACGAAGGGCGCGGAAAGACATTTTACTTCGGCCAGTATCAAGGCTTTCGGCAAGTGCTGGGGACGACGCAGGTTCTGGCTGTGCCTACGATGGAAGAGCGGTCGGGGGTGGATTCCACTGTGTTTCCTGGTCGACACCCTCTATGTTCCCGTCGATGCGCAAATGATGCAGGTGCTGGCGCGGTATCCGCTGCCCAACTACCCGCGGGGTCGTATGGTGTGCATACCTATGCCGTTTCGTCGAAGGTGGTGACAAATGCGGACCAGTTTTCGATTACGCATCGATCCAGGCTCTTGACGAAAAATCGCAGTTAGTTGCGCGGTTTACCTGGGACAATCTGACAGGCCCAACGACCAACCCTGATCAAACAGCAATCGATCCATGTTTTGCCGTGGAGTACAAGGATCACCAGCGCAACGGAGTGTTGACATATTCGCGCGCGGTTTCGCCGCGCTATTCGTTCGAGTCGTCGGTCAGCTTTACGCGAACCACGCCTGGATTTCCTACACCGAATCACGCTGATCCAGCCGTGAAGTTCAATGATGGGCTTTTTGAAGCTTTCAACTCCGCGGGCGGCTCGGTTATGCAGTCGTTTGGCAATCTCTATTCAGGCGCGACAGAATTTTGCTTACATCACCGGCAGGCACGCGCTGGAAGTTCGGTCGGGAGATCCGGCTCAATCGTGACACGACGTATTTCGGCACCAGCCCGAATGGGGAATATGACTTTGGAGGCGGCACTGCGTACTCGCCGGTCGAGATCCGTCCGCAGAGCGGTGCGCATGATATCCACGCCGGCGACCCACTACCGGACACACTCTCCGGGTTGCTGACGGGCACCCGTTTTCCTACAACGTGGCCGTGGCGCCGCCTTACTTTTCCGGCGGGGACCACATCGGGCCTGCCGCGATCAACCGGAATAATTTTGCTGTTAGCGCAGGACACGTGGAAGATCAATGATCGCTTCATGCTGGACTATGGGTTGCGGTATGATGTTTATCGCCGATTACGGAACGCGCCAAACGGACTTCGAGTTTTCTGACTACGAAGACGCCGACAGGATTCAGCAGGAATTTCTTGTCAATCCGCAGCCGGGATACACAAACGAATTACAACGGCTGGGAGCCGCGCGTGCAGCTTAACTGGCGGGCTACAGAAAAGCTGCATGTTCACGCAGGCGGAGCGTTGATGGTGATTCCTCCAAATATCTGGCAGGACAACTTTCTGACTGGGGCAACGCCGTTTGTGGTCTATCCTCACCTGAGCGCCGCGCCCGGAGCCCAGTTTCATTATGGATTTCAGATCTCGCCGAGCAATTGCCGCGGGCCTATTCGACCTCGAGGAGAAGAATTTTCGCCAGCGGCGAGACGAAGAAGGTCCCGGCGAACACGGTGCTGGATGTAGACCGCTACGAGCACGATCTGGCGGCGGTGACGCCAAGTCACCGAGATTATCGCCGCTGAATCTTGCCGGTATCGACAGGAACTTCGGCAATGGACAAATGGCTGAACGTGGACGTTTGGTCTGGAGAGGCAGTTTGAAAATCTGACGGCGGACGTGAGTTATGTAGGGACCGCCGGCGTGAAGCTGCCACGCGGGATTTTGCCCAATGGGTTTGCCGGAGCAAGTCCGGAGTTTGCGCCCTATACTCAGTTTGACGCGCGGGCAATGTCATTGGCGGCTTCGGAACGGAAAACATCATTGACGATACAGCTCATTCGACGTATCACGCGCTGCAGAGCTCGCTATCTGGAACGGTTGCCCATGGTGGCCCGGGTATGTCGGCAAGTTACACGTGGTCGAAATCTATCGATGACATAAGTCGGGTGATTGGCGGCGGACAGGATCAACGGGCGCGATGTGCAGCTGGCTCCACAGGACCCGTTTAATACGCATCCGGAGAAGGGACCGTCGACGTTCGATGTGACGCACGTTTTTAGTCTGAGCGTGGCGCAGGACCTGCATCTGGACAGCGTGGACTTTCTTGAGGCCGAACGAAGAAGATTACGCGCGGATGGGAACTGCTGAGCATCTCGACGATCACCAGTGGCTCGCCCTTCACGGTTTACTCAGGTATTCAGCAGACGGGGGCGGGCTCGAATGGAACGGACCGGCCAGATCAGATCGGTAAGCCGAAATTTCGACAGCGCGCAAAGTACGCGAAGACTACTTCGGACAGGGCGCGGCAAATGCTTCGTACTTCTCGATCCCAATTTTCGTGCCGGATGGGACGTGGGCCGAACAGCGGACGGTTTGGAACGCTTGGGCGCAATACGTTTCGTGGACCCGCGTTACTACAACTTCGATTTTGCCATTATCAAGGACACGCCTTTGGGAGCCGCAAAAGCGGCAGCGAACTGGTGGACCTGCAGTTTCGGGCGGAATTGTTCAACCTGTTCAACATTGTGAACATGGGGCTGCCAACAAACACAATCAAGGGCTCAGGGTTTGGCGAGATAAGCAAGACAGCCGGGACCTCCAGGCAGATTCAATTTTCTTTGAAGTTGATTTACTGACGGCCTTGGCTCTGGATTGTCAAAGGGCAAAGGTACCCGGAGGAAGACATCATTCATCATCCAGGCCGAAAAGGGAGTTCCTGATGGAACTCCCTTTTCCTTTTGAGCGTAAGACATATGGAGAGCGTCCATTGTCCAGAAATGGACAGCTCGTTCCGGAAATGATCAGTCATCATGCCGCAGCTGATGAGTTAGGTGCCTTTAAATAGTTGAATTAATTATGTTTACAGAAATCACGAGAATGGCGCAGTAGTTGCAATATCAATCAACGATGGATATTTCTCGCCCAGATATTAAACGCAAGAAGATACGCCGGCAGATTGTCGTTGGCGTGATCGGACTCATTGTCGTGGCCGCGGCAGCAGCGGCGGTATACCGGCTGAAACCGGCGGCTCCGACGGTGGATGCCAGTACAGTCTGGCCGGATACGGTTAAGCGTGGCCCCATGGTGGTGCAGGTGCGCGGACTGGGAACCCTGGTTCCCAGCGAGGAGAGCATCCGGCTGATTCCCTCTCAGACGGAAGCCACGGTGACGCGCATTCGCGTTTTGCCAGGCACGAAAGTGACGCCGGACACCGTGCTGATGGACCTTACTGATCCGCAGCTCGATCAGGAACTACTGACGGCCCAGCTACAGCTGAAATCCGATCAGGTGGCTTATCACAACCTGCAGACGACCCTGCAGAGCGCCCTGATGGACAAAAAGGCGTCGGCGGCAACTGTGAACTCCGATTACAGCCAGGCGCAATTGCAGGCGCAGACGGACAAACAGCTCTTCGGCCTGGGTGTGATCAGTGGCCTGGCTTATAACAAATCGAAGTCTTCGGCGGATGAATTGACGACCCGGAACAAGATCTCCGGCGATCAGGTCGATATGAATGAAAAGTCGATTCAGACGCAACTGGATGTGCAGCAGGCCAAGATCGATCAGGATAAAGCATTGCTGCAGCTGAAGGAAGCCCAGAAGGCTGCGCTGGAAGTCCATGCAGGCATCGATGGCGTGTTGATTTCGCTGGGTCAGGCGACGACTACGGGCGCCGCTGCGACAGATCAAGGTTCCTTAGGCGTGGGAGCGCACGTTGCGCCGGGAACGACTCTGGCGACGGTGGTGGTGCCAAACCAGTTGAAGGCCCAGTTGAAGATTGCCGAGACCCAGGCGCATGGCATTTTGCTGGATCAGCCGGCGGAAGTGGATACGCATAACGGTGTCGTTCCCGGGCATGTTACGAGAATTGATCCCGCGGTAGTGAACGGAACGATCACGGTTGACGTAAAGTTTGATGGGCCCTTGCCTCCAGGCGCAGTGCCGCAGCTGAGTGTTGACGGAACGATCGATCAGCAACGTCTAAAGGATGTGTTGTACGTAGGACGCCCAGCCTTTGGCAACCCGGACAGCACGATCAGTCTTTTCAGGTACGATCCTGACGGCAAGACGGCAACTCGGACACAGGTGAAGGTCGGCAAGGCGTCGGTTACACAGATTCAGATTCTGGATGGTCTGAAAGAAGGCGACAAGGTCATTCTGTCAGACATGTCGCGGTACGACGCCACTGATAAGGTTCGTTTGGAATAGGGGAAAAGCGAGGAGCGAGGTAGACATGGATAATACACAGTCGTTGATCAACATTGAGGGTCTGACGAAGGTCTTCTATACGGATGAGATTGAGACGCACGCGCTCTCAGGCATTCATCTCGTCGTTAACAAGGGCGAATACGTTGCGATGCAGGGGCCGTCGGGCTGCGGCAAATCAACGCTGCTCTCGATTATCGGGCTGCTCGATACGCCAACGGCAGGCAAGTACCTGCTGAACGGGCATGCGGTCGAGAACCTGAACTTCGCGCAACGCTCCCGCATCCGCAACCAGGAGATCGGTTTCATCTTCCAGAGCTTCAACCTGATCGGCGACCTCACGGTCTACGAAAATGTCGAGCTGCCGCTTACCTACCGCACCGGCATGTCGGCCGCGGAACGCAAGCGCCGCGTTCAGGAATCGCTCGAGCGCGTCAGCATGGCGCACCGCATGAAGCACTATCCTTCACAGCTCTCCGGCGGTCAGCAGCAGCGTGTCGCTGTGGCGCGCGCTCTGGCTGGTTCGCCGTCGATCCTGCTGGCTGACGAACCTACCGGAAACCTGGATTCGCGCAACGGCGAAGCGGTGATGGAGCTGTTGGCGAACCTGCACAAGGATGGCGCGACGATTGTGATGGTGACGCACGATCCTCGCTTTGCGCGCCATGCAGAGCGCAACATTCATCTCTTTGACGGCAAGGTTGTCGCCGAGGGAGACGCGCTCGAACAGGTGCTGGAAGCCCGGTAATAACTGGATGCAAAGGTAGTGGTTTGCTGCGCTGCGCGCGGTTGCGCTAGCGCATAGAGCAATCCATTGTCTGAAAAAGCTTTTCTGCAACAACGGTGAGCAAGGCAACTGCCGCAAACCGCAAGTCCTGCGACTGCTCTCCACAGTGTGAAGCTCAGTCCAGGATGACAATGCACGGTTGGGAAGTGAATCTCCATGATTGAACTGAAAAATATCGAACGCAGCTACAAAACGGGAGCGGGGCAGACGTGGGTGCTGCGCCGCATTAATCTCACGATTCAGGAAGGTGAGTTTCTCACCATCATGGGGCCTTCGGGCGCGGGTAAGTCGTCGCTGTTGAATGTGCTGGCGCTGCTCGACGATCAGTGGCTGGGCGAGTACTGGCTCAAGACCAGCCGGTGCAGAAGATGAACCGCAAGCAGCGCGCGGAACTGGCGAAGAAGAACATCGGTATGGTCTTCCAGAGCTATCACCTGCTCGACGATCTGACAGTGCAGGAAAACATTGACCTGCCGCTTTCTTACAAGGACATTCCTCGGGCCGAACGGCAGGGGCTGGTAGCCGACACGCTGGATCATTTCCAGATTGTCGGCAAGAAGGATCTTTATCCGTCACAGCTTTCTGGCGGGCAGCAGCAGTTGGTGGGCATTGCGCGCGCAGTGATTCACAAGCCGGCCCTGCTGCTGGCCGATGAGCCAACGGGCAATCTGCATTCGAGCCAGGCAAAGGAGATCATGGAGCTTTTCCGCGAACTGAATCAACAGGGAACGACGATTGTCCAGGTGACGCATTCGGAAGTCAATGCCGGATATGGCAGCCGCATCATTGAAGTGCGCGACGGCTGGATGGTGAAGGATACGGCGAATCCGGAACTGGGCGCGGAGGTGAGCGCATCGTGAAGAGAGGCTCCCGGTTCCAGCAGCAGTTGGCAGCCATTGCTTTGTGCTGCCTTGTTTCTTCAAGCGCACTGGCGCAGACAACTCCATCGCAGGAGCAACAGCCCTCTCCCCAGCAGCAGACGACAGCACCTAAGGCGTCCACTTCTGCACCACAGCAGACGACACCCGCTCCGGATGCGCCTTCCACCGTGGTAACCCCAATACCGCAGCAGGCGACCATTGCCCAGCAGGCTCAGCAAGCGCAGCAAGTAGGGCCAGTAACGTCACATGCTCCTTTTCACATCGATCTGCCACACTCGCGCAATCCGTTCGCGCCTTACATGCCCAGCACGGTGCCGGCCATCGATCTCACGAACTCGCCGCGTCTCCAAAACCTTGAACGAGATGGCAAGCTCTACCTTTCGCTCCGCGATGCCATCGCTCTGGCGCTTGAGAACAATCTCGATCTCGCCTACTTTCGTTACAACCTGCCTATTGCCGAGGCCGACCTGCTGCGCACCAAGGCTGGAGGCCAGGCGAATGGCGTGAACACCAGCATCGCGCAGGGAACGCAGGGCGGCTTCAGTTCATCCGGTGTAGGTGGCGGTGGTGGCGGTTCAAGCACCGGAGCTACGGCTGGAGGCGCCGGCGGCCTCGTCACCTCAACCCTTGGCGGCGGCGCCCCCATTAACTCCTTCGACCCGCAGCTTGCCGTGGCGGCTTTCGTCGACCACACCACGCTTGTCCAGGCCAACAAATCTCAGACCGGAGTGCCCGTTTTAAGGCAAAATTTGATCGAGGTCGAATCGAGCTATTCGCAGGCGTTTTCGCTCGGCACAAACTTCACTATCACTGACTTTGGTTTTCGCCAGACCACGAACAGCATCTACAACATCCTCAGTCCTCAGCTCACCACAAATTTCAACCTCACGGTCAACCAACCGCTGCTGCAGGGCTTTGGTCTGGCCACGAACCAGCGCTTCATGCACATTGCGAAACAGAATCTCCAGCTCACAGACCTCGGTTTCAGGGCACAAACGATCGCCACCATTACGCAGGTCCAAAATATCTACTGGGATCTCGTCAGCGCCTACCAGGATGCTCAGATCAAGGAGCGTTCACTGGCGTATGCCAACGAAACGCTCTCCGACGACCAGAAGCAACTTCAGCTGCTGAACATCCCGGCGATGCAGGTCATGAAGGATGAGGCGGCAGTGGCCACCGCCGAAGGCGATCTCACGGTTGCCAGGGCGACGCTCAGGCTGAATGAGCTTCTCATCAAGAACGCGCTTACCAAAACGATTGAAGATCCTGCGTTGGCTGAGATGCCGGTTATTCCACTCGATCTCCAAGGCTCACCTGACCCCAAGGCAACAGAACCTGTCGATCAGCTCATTACTGAAGCCGAAAAAAATCGCCCCGACGTTGCTGAAGACCAGATCGCCATGCAGATCGCGCAGAACAATCTCAAGACCATCAAAAACGAGCTGCTGCCCAGACTTTCGCTCTACGGACAGTTCATCGGCGAAGGCCTCGGCGGTCTGCCCAATCCTGCTTGCGCCTCGCAGCAAATCGATTGCAGCACCACTCTTCCTACCGATTTCGCCGGAGCCTTCGCGAATACTTTCAATTACACCTCTCCCGAATACCAGGTGGGCTTCTCACTCGTTGTCACCCTCAGGAACCGCGTCGCCAAGGCCGACCAGTTCCGCGCTGTGCTCGACTATCGCCAAAAGGAGTTGAGTTACGAGCAGCAAAAAAAGACCATTCTGCTCGATGTCCGCAATTCGCAGTACTCGCTCCAACAGGCCCAGGCCCGCGTTACCGCAGCCGAGAAGGCCCGTGACCTTGCGCAGAAGACCTTCGACATCTCCAAACAGGAACAAAAGCTTGGAGCCATGTCCGCCTATGACACCCTCGCCGGCGAACAAGCTCTCGCGGTGGCCGAATCCGCGCTCGCTGTCGCGCAGAACCTTTTTGAAAAGGCAAAAGTCGATATTGACCGCGCCACTGGATTCACGCTGGACCGCATGGAAGTTTCTATTGACGACGCCAAGAGCGGTGTTGTAACCCACATGCAGCCATAACCGCTGCAAACGGTATACTCAGGTCTTTGATGGCCACAACCTCACAACTCGGCGGAGCGGAAAATAACGTGATCGCCCCGCATGTTCCGCGCGTTCTCATTGCCGACGATCAGCCGCATATTCTGGATGCTCTGGAGTTGCTGCTGGAGCCGGAAGGCTTCCACGTAGAGAAGGCGCGATCTCCGATGATGGTGTTGGAGGTGCTGCAGACGGGCACGTTTGACGCTTTGCTGGTTGATCTGAACTACACCAGGGATACGACCTCAGGCAAGGAAGGCCTCGATTTGCTCACGCAGATTCGGGCTCTGGACAGTCATGTTCCTGTGATTGTGATGACGGCATGGGCGAATGTTGAAGTTGCTGTTGAAGCGATGCGGCGCGGCGCTCGTGATTTCATTCCCAAACCGTGGGACAATGCGCGGTTGCTGACCATCCTGCGGACGCAGATCGATCTGCACAACGCAGTGAAGCGTGCGTACCGGCTTGAGGCCGAAAACCGCATGCTGCGTGGTCAGAATCTTCCCGACCTGATCGCTACCGCAGCCGCCATGCAGCCAGTTCTGAGTACGATTACCCGCATCGGGCCATCGGACGCTAATGTGCTGATTACAGGCGAACATGGGACGGGTAAAGAAGTCGTGGCACAGATGCTGCATGGATTATCGCAGCGTGCTTTGCGCTCGCTAGTCGCCGTCAACACTGGCGCGCTGCCGGAAGGCACATTTGAAAGCGAGCTCTTTGGGCATGTGAAGGGCGCATTTACTGACGCACGTACGGAGCGCATCGGGCGCTTTGAACTTGCCGATGGCGGGACGCTTTTTCTCGATGAGATTGCCAACGTGCCCTTGCGCCAGCAGGCAAACTTCTTGCGCGTACTCGAAACAGGCGAGATGGAACGGGTCGGCTCATCCAAGACACGGCGCGTAAATGTCCGCCTGCTGTCTGCCACCAATGCTGATCTGCATGTTGAGGTCGAGCAGGGACGCTTCCGCGGCGATCTGCTGTTTCGCCTGAATACGGTCGAGATTCATCTGCCGCCTCTGCGTGAGCGGCGCGAAGATATTCCGCTGCTGGCGGCCCATTTTCTCAATCGGTACGCATCGCGCTATCGCAAGCAGATGGAAAGCATCGATCCTGCGGCATTGCAGGTGATGCTCCAGCATCCGTGGCCGGGGAACGTGCGTGAACTGGACCACACGATCGAACGTGCCGTGCTGATGGCGCGGGGAACCAGAATTGAGGCGTCCGATCTGGGATTGAACCCGGCGCGCGCATCCAGCCAGGCACTTGAAGATATGAGCCTGGAATCTGTAGAGAGTATTCTCATCCGCAAGGCATTGACTCGCTGCAATGGCAATGTGAGTCAGGCTGCCGAGGCGCTCGGGTTAAGCCGGGGCGCTTTGTACAGGCGGATGGAGAAGTATGGCATCTAGGCGCGACCACAATCACAGGAGAACGGCGGCTACGAGCAAGATCCCGCGGGAAGGGTTCAGCTTTGAAACCAAGATCAAGGTCCTGATTACGTCTCTGTGTGTTCCTGTCTTTGTGCTTTGTGCAGTTCTGCTCTGGATCGAGCAGGTTTCTCTTTCACTCATCATTGGTTCGCTGACTACACTGGCGCTCGTGGTTCTGCTGGTGGCATCCATCTTTCTGGAACAGGTTGTGCGCCCACTGCAGACGCTAGCCAATGTGGTAGCGGCACTGCGGGAAGAGGATTTCTCGTTTCGCGCACGCGGGGCAACGCCCCAGGATTCGCTGGGAGAGCTGGCAATTGAGATCAATCAGCTGGCCGATGCCATGCAGTCGCAACGGCTGAGCGCTTTGGAAGCGGTAGCGCTTCTGCGACGGGTCATTCTTGAAATGGACGCTCCAGTGCTCGCCTTTGATGAGCAGGGCGCTCTGCGGGTAGTGAATCCGGCAGCCGAACGCGTGTTGCATCTGACCGCAGCTCGCGATCTCGGACGCACAGCGGACGAGCTGGGGCTGCGCAAAATTCTGGATGAGCCGGACGAAGGGATCACCGCAATTGAGGATCAGGGACAGCAGGCGCGCTGGATGGTACGGCGCAGCAGCTTCCGCCAGCGCGGTGTTCCTCATACGTTGCTGGTGCTCTCCGATGTGAGCACGGCGTTGCGCGAGGAGGAGCGGCTGGCATGGCGCAGGCTCATTCGCGTGCTTGGCCATGAACTGAGCAATTCGCTGGCGCCGATTAAGTCGATTGCCGGTAGCCTGCATTCGCGAATTTCGCAGCTGCCGCCCGAGAGCGCGGCCAGTTTTGAGCGGGGGCTGAATGTGATTGAGAGCCGCGCTGAATCGTTGAATCGATTCGTCCAGGCTTACCGGCAGCTGGCACAGCTGCCTGCTCCGGTGCTGAAGCGTGTGCCGCTGCCGGAACTGCTGGACCGGGTTGCCGGGTTGGAGACGCGCCTCACAGTAGAAGTGGAAGATGTGCAGCCCGTAAGCATGAAGGCGGATCCCGACCAGATGGAGCAGCTGCTGATCAATCTGGTGAAGAATGCGGTAGATGCCGCCGTGGATGAGCGCGAAGAGGCAGGGCTGGTGAGCAAGCCGGCCGTGAAGATTCGCAGCCGAAGTGCGGGCGATATGGTCTCTATTCTGATTGAA
The DNA here is from genome assembly GCA_963738095.1 of Terriglobales bacterium. Classification (GTDB taxonomy): domain Bacteria; phylum Acidobacteriota; class Terriglobia; order Terriglobales; family Acidobacteriaceae; genus Alloacidobacterium. The sequence continues at coordinate 113,125 of CAVTVL010000023.1, read as the reverse complement.
GACAATGGGCCTGGCCTGACGAATCCCGGCAACCTGTTTGTTCCGTTTTATACAACGAAGAAGAGCGGCACCGGTGTTGGCTTGGTGCTGGCTCGTCAGATTGCCGAGGCCCACGGTGGCTCACTGGAATTGCGAAACCGCACGGATGCCATCGGATGTCAGGCTGAGGTACGGATTCCGCTTGCTTATGTGGAGCGGGAGACGGCGTATCGTGCCGAGATTGTAGAGCACGAACCGGGCATAGTTCGGCGTGGCGCATAGGGTTGCAAGGTCAAAAAACTTGGCTAAAAACTGGCATTTTCATCTCTTCCGATAAAATTAATCTCAGTTTCCTTTCAACTCAACCAGTCTAGGAGAAGCAGGAACAGTGTCCGAGGTGCAGGCAGCGAAAGTGAAAGTAGCGATTCTTGGTTTTGGAACGGTTGGCAGCTCGGTAGCGCGCATTCTTTGCGACTCGCAGCCTGAAGGCGTGGAGCTGACGCACATCTTCAACCGGGGCATCGCGCGGAAACGCGTTGATTGGGTTCCGGCGAATGTCACCTGGACAGAAAACATCCACGATGTGTTGCTGTCGCCGGTAGACGTGGTGCTGGAACTGGCTGGAGGGCTTGAGCCGGCGGGCGAGTGGGTGCGGCAGGCGCTTGAAGCCGGCAAATCGGTCGTGACGGCGAATAAAAAGCTGATTGCCGAGCACGGGATCGCATTGGACAAGCTGGCCCGCGGCAAGGGGTGCCAATTGTTTTATGGCGCGGCCGTTGCTGGTGGCGTGCCGGTCATTCCGGGCCTGCAGCAAGGCCTGGCTGGCGACCGCATTACCCGCATTGAAGGGATTCTGAACGGTACCTGCAACTTCATCCTGAGCAAGATGGAGGAGGGCGCGGAGTTTGCCCCCGTGCTGAAAGAGGCACAGACGTTGGGTTATGCAGAAGCAGATCCAACCGAGGACGTGGGCGGATTCGATGCGCGTGCGAAGCTTGTGATTCTTTCACGCATGGCGCTGCGCGCTGACGTGACGACAAGTGAAGTGTCGTGCAAGTCAATTACGGAAATTGCCGCCGTAGATTTTGCTTATGCGCGGGAAATGGGGTGCACGATTCGGCAGATTTCACGGGCCGAACTGCGCGGCGACACGGTTCTCGCCACAGTAGGGCCCATGCTGGTGCCGCAGGCTTCGCCGCTGGCGTGGTCGCGCGGTACAGAGAATATGGTGCTGCTTGGGGGCGTGTATGGCGGCGACGTTGTCTTCTCGGGTCACGGCGCGGGGGGCCATCCGACCGCAGTTGCCGTTGTCTCTGATCTGCTGGCGATTGTGCACGGATCGTGTGCGATCGGCCTGCCGAGCAGAAAAGTGCAAGTAAGCGCCGATTTTTTGTTGCGGCATTACATTCGCTTCGTTGTGCAGGATCGCCCCGGCATCATCGCCCAGATTGCCGGTGCGTTGGCGGAGCAGCAGATTAATATTCATGCCATTCTGCAGAAGCCCGGACACACAAAGGCAAATCTGCCGTTTGTGGTGATTGTAGAACCGTGCCCGTCGTCTGCGCTGAAGAGAGCTTTGGAGAAGATCGCAAAGCTTGACTGCCTGCTGGAGCCGACTTTCGATCTGCAGATCCTCGAGCCTGAAATCGAAGCGTAGCTCGATGTAGTTCTCGTAGAAGCCGTCATTCTGAATGCAGTGAGGTTAACGGGTGCTCTGTCAGACCTCGCCTCAAGAAAAATCCCGATCTCTCGCCATCGTTAGCTTGGACGGCCCGCATTGCAGTGCACTCTCTTCTGTTGTATTCTCCGCCGATGTCTCGTGTGCCGTGGCAGCAGGATGAGCTCCGGTTTGCATCCAAACAGAAAAGGACACAACATAGTGCGCGTTGCAGAAACCTCCTCCAGCCATCTCGTTTCCACCTCGTCTGAGCCACCTGTCAATCTGTCCGCATGTGAAATCACGATAGACGGCTCGCAGGCAACCGCATTTGCGGGCGAATGCCTGATCGACGCTATCAATCGGAGCGGTAAAGAGCTTCCGCAGGTCTGCTACCATCCGCGGCTCGGTCCGATCCAGACATGCGACACCTGCATGGTCGAGATCGATGGCAAACTGACTCGGGCATGCAGTGCAAGCGTCACCGATGGGATGAATGTTGTTACGGAGTCGGCGAAAGCGATCGCAGTGCAGCGCGAGGCTTTTGATCGAATTCTCGGGAACCATCTGCTCTATTGCACGGTTTGCGACAACAACAACGGCAACTGCACGGTGCACAACACAACTGCGTTACTGAAGGTTGAGCATCAGCAGCATCCTTACAAGCCCAAGCCATATGAAGTGGATATGTCGAATCCCTTCTACCGCTACGATCCCGACCAGTGCATTCTTTGCGGGCGTTGTGTTGAAGCCTGTCAGAACGTTCAGGTGAATGAGACCCTTTCGATCCGCTGGGAAGACGAGCATCCGCGTGTGCTGTGGGATGGCGGCGAGCAAATCGGCGGCTCCAGCTGCGTGAGTTGCGGGCATTGCATCACGGTGTGCCCATGCAACGCGCTGATGGAGAAGTCGATGCTGGGCGAGGCTGGATACTTTACGCATTGGCCGAAGCAGGCTCTGAACGGAATGATCGATCTGGTAAAGGACATCGAACCGGAAGTTGGTTACGGGCCAATCCTGCAGCTTTCTCAAACCGAAGCCGCGATGCGCAAGGTAAGAGTGAAGCAGACCAAGACGGTGTGCACCTATTGCGGCGTTGGCTGTTCATTTGATATCTGGACCAAGGACCGGCACATTTTGAAGGTCGAGCCGAGCGAGGGCGCGGCGAACAATATTTCCACCTGCGTCAAGGGCAAATTCGGATGGGATTATGTAAACCATCAGGACCGCCTGCAAAAGCCGCTGATTCGCGAGGCTGATGGTTTTCGCGAGGCGAGCTGGCAGGAAGCGCTCGATCTGGTAGCGCGACGCCTAGGCGAGATCAAGGCAGCAAGTGGGCCTGATGCGCTCGGCTTTATCTCTTCTTCCAAGTGCACGAATGAAGAAAACTACCTGATGCAAAAGCTGGCGCGCGCTGTCGTCGGCACAAACAACGTCGATAATTGTTCGCGCTATTGCCAGTCTCCAGCAACCGCGGGCTTATGGCGCACCGTGGGATACGGTGGAGATTCGGGATCGATCAGCGATATAGCGCAGTCTGCTTTGGTCGTGATTATCGGCAGTAACACGGCGGAGAGCCATCCGGTGCTCGCGACTCGGGTCAAGCGTGCGCACAAGCTGCATGGGCAGAGGCTGATCGTGGCAGACCTGCGTAAGCATGAGATGGCACGGCGTGCGGATATTCACATCAAGCCGCAGCCAAGTACAGACCTTATATGGCTCTCAGCGGTTACGAAATCCATCTTCGACCACGGCAAGGCGAAGATGGATTTCATAGACCGATGGGTCAACAAACTGGATGAGTATCGCAAGAGCCTTGAGCCTTTCACGATGGAATATGCGTCGCAGCAGACCGGGATACCCCTGGAGACGTTGGTGCGGGTTGCAGAAGAGATTGCCGCGGCTCCATCGGTTTGCATACTGTGGGCGATGGGTGTTACGCAGCATTGCGGCGGCTCGGACACGTCGACTGCAATCTCGAATCTGCTGCTGGCAACGGGCAACTATATGCGGCCAGGAACCGGGGCGTATCCATTGCGTGGGCACAACAATGTGCAGGGCGCAAGCGACTTCGGCTGCATGCCGATCTATTTCCCCGGATATGACAAGGTGGACGATGACAACGTGCGTCAGCGGTATGAGCAAGCCTGGGGTGTGGCGTTGTCGAAGAAAAAAGGATTCGACAATCATGAGATGGTCGAAGCGATTCACGAAGGCAAAGTGAAGGGACTATATCTCTTCGGTGAAGACATGTACAGCGCCGACTCGAACGCTAATTTCGTCGGCGCGGCATTCTCCATGGTCGATTTTTTTGTTGTGCAGGATATTTTCTTCAGCGAGACCTGCCGCTATGCCGATGTGGTGCTTCCGGCGAGTCCAAGTCTGGAAAAGGAAGGGACATTTACCAGCACCGAAAGGCGCATCCAGAGGCTCTATCAGGTGTTTGAGCCGCTGGGTGAGAGCAAACCTGACTGGAAGATCGTGCAGGAGATCGCGAACCGCCTGGGAGCAAAGTGGAACTACACGCATCCGGCGGACATCATGCACGAGGCAGCGTCACTCGCGCCGATGTTTGCCGGTGTCACGTACGACAGGCTGGCTGGGTACAAGACTCTGCAGTGGCCAGTTGCGGTAGATGGCACCGATCAGCCGCTGCTCTATACCGAGAAGTTCAACTTTCCGGATGGGAAGGCGAACTTCTATCCGATGGAGTGGATTGCGCCTTGCGAAACCGTTGATAGCGAATTCGATCTGCACCTGAACAATGGCCGTTTGCTGGAACACTTTCACGAAGGCAATATGACCTACCGAGTGAAGGGCATTCATGAGGAGACTCCGAATCGGTTCCTCGAGGTTTCGCTCGAGCTGGCCGAGGCGCGCGGCATCGTCACCGGTCAATGGGTCGACGTTACCTCGCGCAACGGAGAGATTCGCACACAGATACTTGTGACCGACCGGGTGCAGGGAAACCAGCTGTATATGCCGTTGAATTCCCCGGAACACCCCGTGAATCTGCTGACGAGCAACAACACAGATCGCGCCACGCATACGCCCGCCTATAAAGAAACGCCTGTGAAGATAAAGGTGCTGCCGTGGCGCGGAGAGAATCCGTTGCCGCGTCTCAATTTCCGCTACGGCAAGCCGACTCCGCAGAGTGGCGTAGAGGTGGAGCGCAAATGGAAGCGCGCCGACTACAGAATGCCGGGCAACGAGCTGGTTCAGATTCAGACGAAATAAGAGGAGTTATCTATGGCGAAACCGGTTGAGATCAAGCCGCAGGCACACAATGCGCGCGAAGAACTGCAGCGCCGCCTCGACAATGCTCCCATCGAGCATGCGGAAGCAATGCTGTCACTCTATGAGTTGGTACAGCAACTGCATGATTCGGGCACGCTCGATGTGCTGCGCGGCGCGCTGGGAGCAGGCGATAAAGTGTTGAATCACGTAGTGCAGATGGTGACGCAACCTGAGTCGGTGCGCAGTATTCGCAATCTGCTGATACTTGCCAAACTCCTGGGTAGCCTGGATCCGGAACTGCTGCATCATGTCGCCGAGACACTGCCAAAGGCTGTGGAACAGTCCGGCACGCAGGAGCCTCCTTCCCTGCTTGCGCTGATCGGGCGGTTCCGATCGAAAGAAAGCAGGCGCGCGCTCGCTGCGGGCGCGACCCTTCTCGAAGGTGTGGGACGAGGTCTGGATCGTGGAATAAAATAATCGCGTTCAGGCGCGGCGCTTCCCGCGTTGCGTGGCCACAAGACCAGTCGATTCGCGACCTAACAGCTCCGGCTGCATGACAATTTCTTCCGGGAACTGCTTATCGGGCTGTGAAATCATGTCGAGCAGGACCTGAGCGCCTTCGCGCCCCATTTCGCGCAGCGGTTGCCGCACTGTTGTGATACTTGGCTTATGATAGGCCGCGCTCATGATGTCGTCGAAGCCGATCACGGAGATATCTTCAGGTACGCTCAGTCCCGCATCATAGATCGCGCGGATCACCCCGATCGCGGAAATATCGTTAAAGCAGAAAATGGCAGTGAAGTCACGCGCGCGAGCGAGCAGGTCACGCATGGGTTCGTAGCCTACTTGCGGCGACCAGCTGTCGGCATCGAGCTGGATGCAGTGGTCAGCCTGTACTTTAATGCCAAGTTGCCGCGCGACTTCCAGGATGGAGCGCCAGCGATATTCCGTATCAGGAATGATGTTAGGGCCTTTCATAAAGGCAATTTTGCGGTGACCGAGATCATAGAGGTGCCGTAGCGCGAGCTCCGCCGCCTTCATGTGGTCAAGAACAATATTCGTAACACCGGGCGAGTTGTTATGCGCGGATACGGCGACCGTTGGCAGAGGACTGCGAATCTCCGATGGAGTGTTGAGCAACAGGAACCCATCTACTGCTCGCTCAACGAGCATGCGCGGATACTCGAGCATTAGATCCTTGTTCCAGTAATGGCTGGCAGTGAAATAGAAGTATTGAGCCCGCATCAGATATTCTTCGACGCCGTTCATCACCATGGTGAAGTAGCCTTCGCTGAGATCGGGAGCCATGACGCCGATCGACATGCTGCGGTTTCTGCGCAGCGAGCGCGCGAAGTAGTTGGGACGATAGTGAAATTTTCTGGCGGCCTGCAGGACGCGCTCGCGTGTGTGCGCCGGTATGGACTTTGCTGACGGCGAATTGTTCAGAACCAGAGAAACAGTGGTCTGCGAAAGCTGGAGAATTGCCGCGAGCTGCTTGAGATTGATAAGCTCGCCGTTGTGGGGCTGCTCTTGCTTCTCTTTTCGGTCGTCACCCATAGGCGATTTGTAGCACGTTTACAGCAAGAGCACTACTGTGGGGGCGACAGGAATCAGGCGGTGCCGGCCTCTTCGTAGGTTCCCATCACTTTTCTGAGTGCGTTGCATATTTCCCCGACCGTCGCATGCGCCCTTACGCAGTCGAGCAGATAAGGCATGGTATTCGCCGGAGAGATTCCATTTGTAACCGCGGACGGCTCTTTTTCAGCCGCACGGCAAAGAGCCAGCAGCGAGCGAGCCACAGCTTCATTCGAGCGCTTGCGCCGCAGGTTCTTCAATTTGGCGGTCTGCGCCTCGCGCACGGATTCGCCGATATAGAGAATCTCGGGGGAGGGCTCGTCGACGATATATTCATTGACGCCGACGATGATTTTCTCGTGCGCTTCAACAGCGCGTTGATAGTCGTAGCTGGCCTGGGCAATCTCTTTCTGCGGAAAACCGTGCTCGATGGCGCGCACCATTCCGCCCATCGCATCGAGCTTGTCGAAGTATTCAAAGGCGGCTTTCTCCGTGTCGAGCGTCAGCTGTTCGACAAAGTATGAGCCTCCCAGCGGATCGACGACGTTGGCCGACCCCTGATTCATAAGCGAGAATCTGTTGTGTGCGCAAAGCGATGCGGGCCGCGTCTTCGGTCGGCAGCGCCAGCGCCTCATCGTAAGACGTCGGTGTGCAGGCATCTGCGTCCCGCCAAGCACAGCAGCTAGAGCCTGGATCGCCACTCGAGCGATATTGTTTTTCGGCTGCTGGGCGGTGAGCGATACGCCTGCTGTTTGCGTGTGGAAGCGCATCCATGTGGAACGCAGATGTTTGCGCGCCAAATCGCTCGGTCATCAGCCGATACCAGATCTTGCGCGCGGCGCGGAACTTGGCGATCTCCTCAAAGAAGTCGTTATGGGAATTGAAGAAGAAGCTCAGCCGGGGAGCGAAATCGTCGATGCGCAGCCCGCGGCGCAGCGCCCACTCCACGTACTCCATGCCGTCATAGAGGGTGAAAGCGAGCTCCTGCAGCGCCGTCGAACCTGCCTCGCGAATGTGATAGCCGCTGATCGAGATGGGGTTGAAGCGCGGAGTAAAACGCGAGCCGAACTCAAAGGTGTCGACCACCAGGCGCATGGAAGGCGCGGGAGGAAAAATATATTCCTTTTGCGCGATGTATTCCTTGAGGATGTCGTTCTGCAGCGTGCCGGAGCTTTTGCTCCAGTCCCCACCCTGCTCGCTCGAGCGACCACGAGATACATCGCCCAGAGTACATGCTCGCCGGGCGAATTGATGGTCATCGAGACAGTGGTCTGTTCCAGGTTGATCCCGGAAAAGAGCGTCTCCATATCTTCAAGCGAATCGATGGCCACGCCGCACTTGCCCACCTCGCCTTCGCTTTCCGCGATCGTCGGAATCGCAGCCCATCAACGTAGGCAGGTCAAAGGCAACCGAGAGCCCGCTCTCCGCCGTTTGCCAGCAGATATTTGTAGCGCTGCATTCGTTTCCTCCGGACTGGCGAAGCCGGAGAACTGGCGCATCGTCCAGAGTTTGCCGCGATATCCTTTGGGATGAATGCCACGCGTGTAGGGCGGCTCGCCGGGCGCGCTGCCATTGGCCTCCCACTCCCCAGGTAGGTCTGTTTCCGTATACAGGCGTTCGACTGGAACTCCGGAAATAGTCGTGAAGCGAGCCTGCCCGGCAGCATCAACGTTAACGCCCGTGGCTGTACCAATGGGTTTTTCAGGTGCTTTGCGCAAAGCGGGATGGAGAGTTTGTTCTTCCCATCGCTGTTTCTCTACAGCTTCGTTCGAGGTGAATAGTTTAGTTGGCGGCGCATCCGGCATGGGGTTCACCTCGAGTAAGGAAACTTCTCAGCATAGGGGAAGCCAGCTGCATAGGCAAGCTTTGCCTCCAACATCATTTCACGAGGTATGAGCTCAGATCTTCATTCGATGCACTTGGCTTTTTTCTCGCCTCCCACGCCTTCGCGTATTTCCAGCTCACATAAGCAGAGTGGTAGAGGTGCAGCAGCAATCCCTCACGGCCATCGAGAAAGCCTAAGCGGAGAATGTAGTTGTAGAAAAAAGTCGCTGCTGGATTGAGCAGTACATTCCATAAAAATGCCCACCAGCCCCGTCCGGTTTTGTCGTTTGCCACCGCCTGCTCTGCACCCAGCGTGCTATAGCGGTTCATATGTTCGATATAGCTTTCAAGCGAAGGGTAGGCGCTGTGAATCAAGTCTCCATGCAGCGCGCCTGCCGCGCCGGAATATTGCAGCGTTTCATGTACTGCTCGCTCTTCAAACCAGATTGCCCCTTTGCGGAAGAGCCGCAGCTTACGGTCAGGATAGTAGCCGCCGTGCCGGATCCAGCGTCCGAGGAAGAAATTCCGCCGGGGTACAAAATATGCATCGGTTTCCGGTCTTCCTTCGAGGAGTTGTGCCACCTCCCGTGCAAGCGATTCGCTTACCTCCTCGTCGGCATCGAGCGATAGTACCCACTCGCTCGTGCAGTATTCGATAGCCAGATTTTTTTGCTTCCCGAAGCCATGCCATTCTTCTTGAATGACTTTTGCTCCGAAGGTCCAGGCAATCTCGACTGTTCCATCGGTTGAGGCGCAATCGAGAACGACTACCTCATCCGCCCAGCGGATGGTTTCAAGGGTGCGAGGCAGATTAATTTCTTCATTTTTGGTGATGATGGCGACAGAGAGGGTTGTTCCCATTCAAGCATCCCTGCTAATTCAGGATGACGGAGCCGGTGCCGAGGTGTTCGTTGATGAGACGTGCAACCAGGGGTTTGAACAGAGTTCTATCTTTCGGCAGGATAAAATCCTTAGCATCGTCTGACCAATCAAGCTTGAAGCTTGTAGACAGTGCCGAGATCCATATTTGCCGCACAGGTGCATTGGGAGTGATGACGAATTTCGCTGGCGGTTCTTCGAAAACAATATTGAGCACGCCATTTTGTTCCTCGGCTTCAAAGCCGCCGTCCTCTTCAGCTGCGATTAAGCTTTTTTTGAGAGACTCGATTGCAGCATCCGCATACTTGCGGAACGTAAGCTCATCTAACATGGCACCAGTGTAGCAAGCAATTTTACCGATTTGGGACAATCTCTGGAGAGCATGAGAAACTCGCCGAATTTTCACGTGTCACAGGCACGTTGTATTACAAAATCGCAGCATCCAAGACGGGAGATGATGATGCGATTTTCTCTGACCATTGCGTTCGTCGCGGCCTTTTGCCTGTTGCCCGTCCCGGCGGCCTGGGCGCAGACCCCGCTATCCGCTCCGCAACTCATTAAGGAAGTTGCCTACAACGAAGTGCAGGACCGCGAGCGCGACAGTTTCTGGGCCTATAATGTGGACCAGAAAATCGGACAGGATACCTTTGCCAAGCGTCAGGTCGAAACCAAGAACGGCCCAATCTTCCTGATCTTAGAGGAGAACGGCAAGCCGCTCACCGATGCAGAGCGAGGTAGAGAAGAGACAAGATTAGAGCAGTCTCATCAATAATCCCAGCGCGCTTGCCAAAAACCGGCAAGACCATCTTCAGGATGAGGAGCGCCTTGAGCGCCTGATCAAGTTGATGCCGGACGCTTTTTTGTATGAGCAGGATGGGCCGCTGTCCAACGATCTTGCCACCTTCCGTTTCAGACCGAATCCCGCTTTCAATCCGCCTACGTATGAGGCGCGCGTCTTTCACGGGATGGCTGGAACCATTGAGATCAACCAGCGCTTGAAGCGGTTTGTTGCCATGCGCGGCGCGGTGATCGACCGCATCGATTTCGGTTTTGGCCTCCTCGGCTATGTGGACAAAGGCGGCCGTTTCGAGATTCACCGCCAGCAGGTAAACGCGACTCGCTGGAAGACAGATCTGGTAGACGTGCATGTTTCCGGGCGCGTGATCCTTTTCAAAAGCTTGAGCAAGGACCATCACGAGGTGCGGTCCAGTTTCCATCCAGTACCGACCGATATAAGTCTGAACGATGCGCGGCGTCTCCTCGATCAGGCCGCATCGCAGAACGAAGCGGCCCTGCACTCCGGAACGAAGGACAGAACACCGTAGTCGCGCTGAAAACTTCAGGCGCAGAGAGCATCTCTCCTGTTGCGATATGATGCTCATCTACTGATTGTCAGGAGAAAATCATGGCAAAGAAAGTAGCTGAGGTCATGGTAGAGTCGCTGCTTGCGGCCAACGTGAAGCGAATCTATGGGATTGTCGGCGACTCTCTGAATGGCTTCACCGATGCGCTGCGCAAATCCAGGGCGATTGACTGGGTGCACATGCGCAATGAAGAAGCCGCAGCTTTTGCCGCCGGCGCAGAAGCACACCTTACCGGAGAGCTGGCAGTGTGTGCAGGCAGTTGCGGGCCCGGCAATCTGCACCTCATCAACGGCCTCTTTGATTGTCACCGTAGCCGTACGCCGGTGCTTGCCATCGCCGCGCATATTCCCAGCCCGGAGATTGGCAGCAACTACTTTCAGGAAACCCATCCGCAGAGTCTCTTCCAGGAATGCAGCTACTACTGCGAACTGGTCAGCATTCCAGAGCAGATGCCGCGCGCGTTTGAGATTGCCATCCGCACCGCTGTCGAACGGCGCGGTGTTGCCGTCATTGTCATTCCCGGAGATGTTGCGCTGAAGGATTGCCCCTTTCCCAACCGAGTAGCGGCGGTAAGGCGGGCCAGTCCCATCATTCGGCCTTCTGATGCGGAGTTGCAGCAGGCAGCGGAGATCCTGAACAGTTCAGACAAGGTAACGATTCTCGGCGGCGCGGGATGCGAGGGCGCACACGCAGAACTCATTGCGACAGCAGATGCGCTGAAGGCGCCGATCGTTCACGCGCTGCGCGGCAAGGAGTTCATCGAATACGACAACCCATACGATGTGGGCATGACCGGGCTCCTGGGATTCGCATCCGGCTATCGCGCGATGATGAAAAGCAACGCTCTGTTGATGCTGGGAACAGACTTCCCCTATCAGCAATTTTATCCGCCGGAAGCGAAGATCATTCAGCTCGATGTGCGCGGCGAACAGATTGGCCGCCGGGTCAAAGTCGATCTGGGGCTTGTAGGCAATGTCAAAGACACCTTGCCTGCGCTATTGCCGTTGATCAAATCCGAACGCAGCAAGAAGCATCTGGAAGACAGTGTCGAACACTACCGCAAATCGCGCAAAGGCCTTGACGATCTTGCTGTGGGCGAGCCGGGAAAGACGCCCATTCACCCGCAATACGTAGCAAGAGTCATCGACGAGATGGCCGCGCAGGACGCAGTCTTTACCTGCGATGTGGGCACGCCCACAGTGTGGGCTGCACGCTATCTCACGATGAACGGCAAACGGCGGCTGCTCGGCTCATTCAGCCATGGGACGATGGCTGGAGCTGTGCCGCAGGCCATTGGTGCGCAGGCGGCGTATCCCGGACGGCAGGTTGTAACGCTCTCGGGCGACGGTGGCGTCGCCATGATGTTGGGCGATCTGCTGACACTCAAGCAGATGAAGCTGCCCATAAAAGTTGTGGTCTTTGCCAACGGCACGCTTGGCTTTGTTGAGCTGGAGATGAAGGCAGCTGGGTTCATCGATTTCGGCTGCTCGCTGGACAATCCGGACTTTGCCCAGATGGCTGAAGGTGCCGGCATGCTTGGCCGTCGTGTCGAAAAACCGGAGGAGCTGCGGCCTGCACTTGAAGCCGCTTTCGCCCATGATGGTCCCGCGCTGGTAGAGGTGCTGGTGAATAAGCAGGAACTTTCCATGCCGCCGACGATCACACTGGAACAGGCCAAGGGCTTTACTCTCTACATGGTGAGAGCAGTTTTGAGTGGGCGCGGGGACGAAGTGCTGGACCTGGCCCAGACGAATCTGTTGCGTTGATTGCGTCTTGCCTGATTGCATCGCTTGATATGATTATTTCGGAATAGATGATCATGTTCCAAACTGCGGGGCGCACGCCGGTGGGAAGAACGCGATGAGCAAAAAGAACCGGAGGCCGAATGAGCAGCAAACTGCGGGTACCGCGCGCGGGGTGCGGATTGTTCTCGCAATCGCGATTCTCGCAATCGCATTGTTCTACCTGTCGCGACGTCAGAATCTGACTTCGGCAGCGAACGTGAACGCTGCCACTGCTTCCGGTGCTATGGCGCCTGCCGCCACGAGCAATGCCGTGCCTTCCAGCGCCAAGACAGAATCTTTCGGTCCCACGGTTGTGAATCATGACGCGACTCCTGGTTCTGCACCCGGTGGCATGGCCTGGATTCCGGGCGGCGAATTTTCCATGGGAGCCAACGATCCACCCGACATGGATGATATAGGCATGAAGGCAACGCTGGATGCGAGGCCGATCCATCGCGTCTATGTCGATGGCTTCTACATGGACAAGACAGATGTGACGAATGCTGAGTTCGCTAAGTTTGTGAAGGCCACCGGATATGTAACCGTGGCTGAACGCAAGCCGAAGGCCGAGGACTTTCCCGGCACGCCTCCGGAAAACCTCGTAGCAGGATCTGTGGTTTTTGCCGCGCCGGATCATCCTGTCCCGCTCAACAATTATCTCCAATGGTGGACCTACATCCCCGGAGCAAACTGGCGGCATCCGCTTGGCCCTGAGAGCAATATCAAGGGAAAAGACAACTATCCAGTCGTTCAGATCGCGTATGAGGATGCGGAAGCTTACGCCAAGTGGGCAGGGAAGCGGCTGCCAACCGAGGCTGAGTGGGAATTCGCGGCGCGCGGCGGGCTGGCCGGAAAGCCATTTGTCTGGGGCGACGAGTTGCGTCCGCATGGCAAGTGGATGGCCAACACGCACCAAGGCCACTTTCCGGATAAAGACTCCGGGCAGGATGGATTTGTGGGCACCTCGCCCGTGGCGCATTTTCCCGCCAATCCTTACGGTTTATATGACATGGCGGGAGATGTGTGGCAATGGACCAGCGACTGGTATCGCCCCGACTATTACCGGAAACTTGCCGCAGCCGGCAGCGTTGCGCGCAACCCGCAAGGGCCGGACTCGCCCTATGACCCTTCCGAGCCGAACCAGCCGAAGAAGGTCCAGCGTGGCGGCTCGTTTCTGTGCACCGATCAGTATTGCTCGCGATATATCGTGGGCACTCGGGGCAAGGGCGAGGTCAGCACCGGAACCAATCATCTTGGGTTTCGCTGCGTGAAAGACGTACCGCATGGACCGGCCCAAACTTGAGACAACTTAGTCTCACCGCATGAAGCAAGGCGTGAGCGAAACGCTGTTAGAACGGAATGTCGTCGTCCGTGATCTCAGCCGATTGCCCGTAGTCTTCTGTGGGAGCCGATGAGCGTTGATCGAACGATGAAGTGCTTCCCGCGCGGGTATAGCTGCCGCCACCGCTTTCGCCCTCACCGCGCCCGCTGAGCAGAGAGATATCGTTGACCACAATCTCGGTTTTATAACGCTTTTGACCAGAGGTTTTGTCGTCCCAGGAACTCGTTCGGAGACTTCCTTCTATGTAGAGCTTGGAACCCTTCTTTACATAGTCACGAATGATCTCGGCGAGTTTTCCGAATGCTACAAGATTGTGCCATTCAGTCTTGTCTGACCAATTGCCGCCCTGGTCTTTCGCGCGCTCGGTAGTCGCCAGTGAAAAATTCGCAACCATCGTGCCGTTCGGAGTAGCCCGGACTTCAGGGTCTTTGCCAACATTGCCGAGAAGGATGACTTTATTGACGCTCTTTGCCATAACGATTGATTTCTCCCAAAATGTTGCCGCGGAGTGCTCACGCGGCTAATTCTGAAGCATAGCAGAAGGGGGCAGTTACGCCATATCCCGCTGAAAAGATTGGCGTCCAGCATGTGACCTTGGAGTCGCGCGATAAATGAGGGCGATCTTCGCACAATCTTGCTTGAAAATGATTCTTGACGTATATCGAAAAGATATATATCTACTGGTTGTATAGAGATTAAAAATGATTCCGTTCTTCGTGCTCGTCGGAATGTTCGTCGGTTGCGGCATCCTCGGATGGGTTGGGGTCGAGTTTTTCGCTGCTTGGCAGCACTGCCTGCGAGTTGCGGTGGCGGCCATGTTTTTGCTTACGGCTTCGGCCCACTGGGGCAAGCGGCGCGCGGATCTGATTCACATGGTGCCGCCGGCATTTCCGCGCCCGGAGATGTTGGTCACCTTCACTGGCATCGCTGAACTTGCGGGAGCAATCGGGATGCTTTGGACGCCGGTGACCAAGGCAGCTTCTGTGGGGCTGGCCATTTTGCTGATCGCAATGTTTCCCGCCAATATTTACGCCGCGCGGCACCGGTTGACGATTGATGGCCGTGAAGTGCCCGGCATGCCTGTGCGGACGGCGCTGCAAATTGTTTTTCTCGCAGCTGTCATCGCGGCAGGGTGGTGTTGAGATGCCCCGCGTAAACCAGTCTCAATTTGCTGTTATTGGATTGTTAAGCCTTGGACCGAGGTCCGGCTATGACCTGAAACAGCTGAGCGCTTGGTCGGTGTGCCACTTCTGGCGTGAAGGCTATGGGCAGATTTACCCCACGCTTCAACAGCTCGCAAAGCAGCGGCTCGTCACGAAAAAAACACAGCGACAGAAGGGCAAGCCTGACAGGAATATTTATTCGCTCACGCCTGCCGGACATGAGCGTCTGAAGCAATGGCTGGCTGAACCAGCAGGCTCTGAGGTCCCACGCAATGAGCTGCTGTTGAAACTGTTCTTCGGACAATGGGTCTCCGGGGCGATCAGCCGCAGTCAGTTGGAAGATCATCGTCGGCAGTGGAAACAGCAGCTCACTGAGTATGCGGCCATCCGCAAGCGGCTCCTTGAAGAGCATGAAAAGGATTCGGGCCGCCCGTTCTGGGAGATCACCTTGAGCTACGGTGAGCACATGGCAAAGGCGCAGCTGGCCTGGAGCGAGGAAGCTCTGAAGAAATTGAAAGACCGGGAATAAACCAACGAGGAGGATGCCATGCACGATCCACTCTGGATGAAAGCGTTTCTTGCGATACACATTACGGCTGGAGCTTCGGCTTTCGTCCTGGCTCCTCTTGCGCTCATCACGGCCAAAGGCGGTAAGGCGCATCGCCGCTGGGGAATCATCTATTTCTGGGCGATGGCGGTCGTTGCCCTCACCGCGCTGGTCATGGCGATCTATCGGCCTGTTTTGTTTCTCGCTCTAGTTGCTATCGTCAGCTTCTACTCGGCATTCGGCGGTTATCGCGTGCTGCGGCAAAAGGCCGCATACAAAGGCGAAAAGACTGCCACTGCGCTCGACTGGTTCGCCGCCGGCTTTACGTTCGCAGCCAGCGCCCTCCTTGCTTTCTTTGGAACAGCGAAGCCGGCAATGGTACAGAACCTCGGCATTCCTGCGATCGTCTTCGGATGCATCGGCATGTGGATCGCGGGCATGAGGGCCTGGCAGTTCACGCACCGTCCGAAGGAGAAGATGTTTTGGTGGTACGCGCATCTCGCCGGCATGGTCGGCAGCTATATCGCGGCATGGACAGCCTTCAGTGTAGTTACGATCGGGCCGCTGCTGCACGGAGCATGGTGGATCTGGGTTGTGCCGACGGGAATCGGTGTTCCTGCCATTGCCATGACGCAGGCCTACTACCGCAGAAAATTTTCACCGAAGCTGCAAAGCAACGCCAAAGCCATTGCGTAAGTAAGCTCGCAGGATTAGGTGTGCAGTATCATTGCCATGATGCTTGCGTCTCTCCGTTTTATATGGAATGCGACCCGTGGCCATCGTTTGCGGCCGTGGCGTAGCGAATATCTGAAGTGGCGGATCGAGACCTATTCCGGCAAGAAAGCCGAAAGCCTTCAGTCGAAAGACATCATGGGTTTTCTCTGGACCGAAAGATGGAACCTGCTGCGGTTTCTCCGCTGGACCGATGAAATCGACAAGATGAAGAAGATGTCATCACGTACCGAGCAGTTGTGAATTGGCATGTATGCAGCGGTATTGGGAATCGATATATCGCCTTCACTTGGCAGTTAAGCCGCACTTTGTTGTCATAGAGAAGTGATCTCTACTTTCTTCACGCGCGCAGGCTTGTGCGGATGTCTTCTTTTGGCTGCGCACACTTGCCTGGCGCAGGAACCATTCCCTGGTGAACCCGCAACCGCCCCTCAGCCGAACTCGACACAGGAACCAGCCGCCCGGCCTTTACCTGACCAGCAGGTTCCGCCAACAATTCGTGTCAATACCAGCGTTGTGCTGGTGCCCACGCTGGTCGAAAAGCCGACAGGCGAGATCGTCTATGGGCTGACGGCGAAAGACTTCATCCTTGAAGACAACGGTGTGAAGCAGAACATTCATGTAGATGACGATCTCGATACGCAGCCTGTGTCACTGGTGGTTTGCATTCAGCGCGGGCGTTCCAGCGGTCTCGAATTCGACAAACTGGCCAAGCTTGGCCCGCTGCTCGATCTCTTCACGGCAGGCGGACGAGGAGAAGCTGCGCTGGTGGTTTTCGATTCCAAGCCTGTTTACCTCGAGGGCTTTTCCCGGAACACAGACAACATCACGGAAGACCTGCAGCAGTTGCGGCCCGGAGATGGAGGAGCGGCGATTCTCGATGCCGTGGGCTATTCCGTGGATCTGCTGGAGCATCGTCCCCCGGATCATCGCCGCGTGCTTCTGCTCATCAGCGAATCGCGCGATCACGGCAGCACGAAATTCAGCGCCACCAATCTGGTCGAGCGCATTGGTACCAGCAATACGCTGGTGCTCAGCCTGACATTCTCCCCGACCAAGGCAGCCCTTCTGGATTGGGGGAAGGGCAATGCGGCGGGCGGATCGTCGATCGACGTAAAAGCTCCGTTAATGATGCTCCTCGCAGCGATGCACAAAAACGCCGCCCGCGAAATTGCCACAATGAGCGGCGGCGAATACGTATCCTTTACGAAGGAAAAGAGTTTTCAGGACCGCGTAGATGAGCTGGCAAGCCACGCCCGCAACCGTTACATTCTGAGTTTTCATCCATCCGATCTGACGCCTGGCCTGCACAGCATTCAGGTAAAACTCAACAACGACTACAACGCACGCGTCGTCGCACGAGCCAGCTACTGGGCGGTAAACGATGCAACGGATGCCTCGCCGCAGACGCATTGATCTTTGCGCAAGCCGGGTGGATCGCATTGGCGAACAGTTTGCGAAATTCATGAAAATGACACATGTTGGCGTCTTTGAACAGTTGAGCTGCATCTATGGAGCAATACACTTTTTAACCGCAATCGCGGATTCTCCTCACTCCAGTATGGAAAGGTAACTCCCACAACCATGGCGGCGAGCGAGACCATAGCGGAACCGAGACTGATCGCGCAGGAGCGGTGGCGGCCACGGGCCAATCCCTGGGCCATTGCAATGACGGTGGCTTTGGCTGCCTTTATGGAGGTGCTGGATACCTCGATTGCTAACGTCGCGCTGCCGCATATCGCAGGCAGCCTGGGCGCCAGCCAGGATGAGAGTACCTGGGTCCTGACTGCCTACCTGGTTTCGAACGCAGTTGTGCTGCCCATGGGCGGATGGGCGGCGAGCGTGATGGGCCGCAAGAACTTCTTCATGTTCTGCATTGTCATCTTCACCATCAGCTCATTTCTTTGCGGCATAGCCCCCTCACTTGGATTTCTCCTGCTTTTCCGTGTGCTTCAAGGCGCAGGCGGCGGCGGTTTGCAGCCAATGGCACAGGCCATCATGGCCGATTCATTCGAGCCGGCAAAACGCGGCCTCGCCTTCGCGCTCTATGGTTTCGTGGCCATCCTTGCCCCGTCCATCGGCCCCACGCTCGGCGGCTGGATCACGGACAACTACAGCTGGCACTGGATCTTCTATATCAATATTCCCGTCGGCATCTTTGCTCTGATCATGACAAATCGAATGGTCGATGATCCGCCGTGGATCAAGGCCGACCGCAAGAATCTGCTGAATGTCGATGGAATGGGCATCGGGCTGCTGGTGATCTCAATGGCCGCACTGCAGATCATGCTCGACAAGGGAGAAGAGAAAGACTGGTTCCAGTCGGACTTCATTCGCTTCTTCGGCATTGCTTTTGTTGTTTCGTTTATCGCACTTCTTGCATGGGAGTGGTTCGCGAAAAATCCCATCATGGAATTGCGTCTCTTCAAGAACCGCAATTTCGCCACCTGCTGCTTTCTTATGCTCTTCACCGGCGGTTTGCTCAATGCGACGACCGTGCTGCAGCCCCAATTTCTGCAGGCGCAGCTCGGCTATACGGCGACAATCGCGGGTCTATCGCTGTCTGCCGGGGGACTAGTTCTGCTCGTCATGATGCCAATGGCAGGGCAGGCTGTGAGCAGGCTGCCGGCGCGCAATATCATCGTCTTCGGATTTTGCTGCTTCGCAGCGTCCTATTACTTCACCGCTGTACGTATCAATCTTGGACTCAGCTTCGGAATGGCGTCCCTGCTTAGAGTCGTTCAGGTGGCGGCCATTCCTTTCGTCTTCATCTCGGTTACAACGGCAGCGTATTTCGGCATGCCGGTACAGAAGAACAATCAGGTATCCGGGCTCATCAACTTTGTGCGCAATATTGGCGGCAGCATTCTCATTTCGCTCACAAATGCAGGCGTGACCGAACTGGGCCAGTTTCACCAGAGCCAGATGATCAAACATCTGACTCCGAGTAGCGCAAACATGCAGAATCAGGTCAATGCGCTCAGCAACTTCTTTTCCCGCAGCACAGGGGCTGCGAACGCAGGTCATCTGGCGCAGGGTCAGATTTACAACCAGCTCCAGCAGCAGTCGCATACGCTCGCATACCAGGATATGTACTTTATCCTCTGCGGCGCATCGCTCATTATGATCCCGCTCGGTTTCCTGCTGCGCAAAAACAAGCCCGGCGTGGGCGGCGAAATCGCCATGCATTAAAGGTAAAATCACTCCATGTACAAGCGCATTGCCGTTGTTGCGGTCACTCTCCTGTTTTTGCTGACAGGAGTGGTGGCTTCGGCGGCGTGCGAGATAGCGTGCCTTTCAGTGAACCACTCGGCGGCATGCTGCCCGCATGTTACTGAGCACAGCCCGGGCGTTGCTTCACTCACCCATACGCATCCATGCCTTCATCTGCAGGAAGAGACTGCCGTGGTTGCAGCAGCATTTACACAGGGGCTTGCAACAGCCGATATACACACGCCTCTTCTGATCGCTCCCCATCCTGGCCTTGTCCTGCGTGCGCAGGATGCATCTCCACCAGGCAGCGCAAGCCGATCTACGTTCCTCCCGCCTCTACGCATCTGATATTTGAACTCCTCTGATCGACAAGACAGTGGCCTGGAATGCCGCTGCATGATTTCACTGCTTTTCTTGAGGAGTTTTTTTGTGAAGCGCATTTTGTCTTTACCGCTGCTGTTGTGCAACGTTGCGGCTGCCGCTCAGCAGTCGATGCCGCAGATGTCCATGCCGATGTCAGATAAGCCCGGCATGATGGAAATGATGAACCGCGACAACAGCACGTTCGCGCAGCAGATCATGCATCATGCCAGTTCCGGCACCAGCGCCGAACCGAACTCAACGCCAACGCCCATGTGGATGAAAATGCATGGCGACTGGATGTTGATGTTCCATGCCAACGCCTTTGTCCTCGATGAGCAGCAGACCAGCCCGCGTGGCGGCGACAAATTCTTCTCTACGAACTGGTTCATGCCGATGGCGCAACATCAACTCGGCCCCGGCTACTTAACGCTGCGCACCATGCTCAGCTTCGAACCGGCAACCATTACCAAACGACAGTATCCGCTGCTCTTTCAGCAGGGCGAAACCGCATATGGTAATCCCATTGTCGATGGCCAGCACCCGCATAATTTCGTAATGGAACTGGGCGCTCTCTACGACTGGAAGCTCAGCGAGAAGACGCTGCTTTCGTTTTACGCGGCCCCCGTGGGCGATCCGGCGATCGGTCCGACGGCATATCCGCATCGCGCTTCTGCTTTTGAAAATCCCGTGGGAACGCTGGGGCATCATCAGGAAGACTCGACACACATTGCCTATGATGTGATCACGCTGGGCTTCACCCGCGGCATCGCCCGTATCGAAGCCAGCGGCTTTCACGGGCGCGAACCGAACGAGCATCGCTGGCAGGTGCAGCAGGGAGCCATCGACTCATGGTCGACGCGCCTCACCTTGCAGCCGCGAAAGAACTGGAGCGGGCAGTATTCCTACGGGCGCATTCACAGTCCGGAGGCGCTCTTCCCAGACGAAGACCAGGAGCGAATGACGGCCTCGGCAATGTATAACCGCGCCACGCAGAACGGCAACTGGGCAAGCACAATCGCATGGGGAAGAACGCGTTCGCTCACAGACAGTGTCATCCAGAATAGCTATCTTCTCGAATCGACTCTGCGCTTCGCCAAAGATAACTATGCGTGGACACGCATGGAAAATGTGGACCGGACAACCGAACTGCTACTTGGAGAAAACGCCGTGCCGCAAGGCTTTAGCGAAGAACCAGCAGGCCGTGTGCAGGCCTACACCTTCGGCTACGACCGCGATATCCATCTGCTGCCCCGCTGGGAAACCGCAATTGGAGCGCAGACCACCGTATACACACCCGGCTCGCGCCTGCAACCCGTATATGGAAGCGATCCGATGGGCGTCGCCATTTTTGTACGCCTGCGTCCAATCGGGAAATAACCAGTGTGGAGGATTCGCGTCGTTCTCGTATTCATCGCATCGAAACAGATAGGATGAATAAAATATTTCGTCGCGAATGGCAATTCACCCGGAAGAAAAAATAGAGCCGGAAAAACCGGCGTCCTCAAGCGATTACTCGCATGCATGGCGCGCCTTGCGCCACCATAACTTCCGTCTGTTTTTCGGCGGCCAAAGCATCTCGCTTATCGGCACGTGGATGACGCGCATTGCGACGGCATGGCTGGTCTACCGGCTTACGAAGTCGTCGCTGTTGCTGGGAACGGTCAGCTTTGCCGGGCAAATCCCTACCTTCCTGCTCGCTCCATTTGCAGGCGTCTTGGTCGATCGCATGGATCGCCGCAAAGTGCTTGTCTGGACGCAGGCGCTGGCCATGGTGCAATCGCTCGCGCTGGCCGCTCTGACGCTGACAAAGGTCATCAATATCCATGAAGTGCTGGCGCTGAGCGTTTTTCAGGGGCTCATCAACGCGTTTGACATGCCCGGCCGCCAGGCCTTCATGGTGCAGATGGTTGAAGACCGTGGCGATCTCTCGAATGCCATCGCGATCAATTCATCGATGGTGAACCTCGCGCGGCTTATCGGGCCGTCGCTCGCAGGGTTGGTGATTGCAGCCACGAATGAGGGCTGGTGCTTTCTGATCGACGGCGTCAGCTATATCGCCGTCATCATTTCTCTGCTTCTCATGCAGGTGAAGGCGGAGGCTGCAAAACGCCACGCCGCGTCCATGTTGGAACAGCTGAAAGAAGGCTGGACCTATGTCTCGGGCTTCATTCCGATCCGGACTATCCTGCTGCTCTTCGCCCTGCTTAGCCTCATGGGCATGCCCTTCGTTGTGCTCATGCCGGTCTTTGCCGCGCAGGTTCTGCACGGCGGTCCCCACACTCTGGGCTTCCTGATGGGCGCGCTTGGCGTCGGCGCGTTGATATCGGCCCTTTCACTCGTGCTGCGCAAGACGGTGCGCGGATTGCTGAAGATGATTCCAGTGGCGGCTTTGGTTTTCGGCATAGGACTGATCGGCTTTGGTCTCTCAAACCTGCAGTGGCTTTCGCTGCTGCTGATGCTGGTCACTGGCTTCGGCATGATGCAGGGCATGACGGCGAGCAACACCATCATTCAGACGCTGGTGCCCGAGGACAAGCGCGGACGCGTAATGAGTTACTACACGATCGCGTTTGTCGGGATGGCTCCGTTTGGCAGCCTGCTGGCTGGCGTGCTGGGCCATACCATCGGCTCGCAGCGCACAGTGATGGTCAGCGGTGTCGCCTGCATGGCCGGAGCAGCCTGGTTCTGGACTCGCCTCAAGGCAATCCGTAAGGACATGCGTCCCATCTACGAGCAGCTGGGAATCCTGCAGCCGAAGGTCCCGGCAGTGGTCGAGGAAGAAGCCAGCATCCACTAGCTCCTCATTTTTCATCCATCCGAACCGAGCGAGAATCCGCGATCATCGTCCCGACAGTGCGCAGTTCTGCGTCTCTTTCGGGCTCCACAACGTCTGCTATGCTTTGTACCCAGAATAAATTTCTATCAATCACTTGCAATTGCTATACGGAGCCCAGCGATGTCATTTTCTGCTTTTTCCCGCGGAGCAGTCATACTCTGCGCGGCGGCTTTCTGCCTGCAGGCCACGGCGCAGGTCGATCAAACATATGCGCGCGATGCAAAACAGGCCATCGATCAGGATTACACCCAGCGCATCACGAAGTACACCACCCTGCCCGAGCTGAATTCTCCGCTTACTGACTACCTCCCCGCATCCTCGACTGTACCCACGCCGGCAAAAGTGCTCGGCGACGTATCCGGCGCGCCCGACATCCTTGCCCTATGCCGAAGAAGTTTATCGCTACTTCCGCCTGCTGGAATCAGCCAGCCCGCGCGTAAAGGTCGTCACCATCGGCCATTCCGAAGAGGGCCGCGAGATGATCGCTGTCGCCGTGGCCGATGAAGTGCTTATCGAAGAACTACAAGCGAGAACGATGCGCGGCTGGCGCAACTGGCCGACCCGCGCACCATCGGAATGGACGACAAGAAGGCCCGGACCTGGTCGACAAGTCGTATCCGGTTTACTACATCACGGGCACGATCCACTCGTCTGAAACCGGCGCGCCGACGGCTCTCATGGAGTTGGCCTATCGGTTGGCAGTCGATGATTCGCCGTACATCAAGTACATCCGGTCGCACATGATCGTGCTGATCACGCCGGTTGTCGAGGTGGATGGCCGCGACAGCATGGTCGATCTGTACAAGTGGCATAAGGCGCATCCGGGTGAAAACTGGCCGCGGCTTGACGTACTGGGGCCACTATGTCGCGCACGATAACAACCGTGACGCGATGGGGCTGACGCTGAACTCTGACCCGCAACGTTCTTGACACCTATGTCGGATGGCACGCGCAGGTGCTGCACGATCTGCATGAGTCTGTGCCGTTCCTTTACGACAACACCGTTGGCGATGGACCGTACAACGCATGGATCGATCCGACTCTGGCGGATGAGTGGGCCGATGACTGGGCTGGAATAACGTAGCGCAGATGCAGGGATTCGGCATGCCGGGCGTCTTTACGCATGGCGATTTCGACACATGGAGCCCGGGCTATCTGATGTTTCTGGCGGGCCTGCATAACGGTGTGAGCCGTCTCTATGAAACGTTTGGCAACGGCGGCGCCGATACCGAGAAACGTATCCTGAAGCCGGAGGAATACTCCCGCACCTGGTACCGGCAGAACCCTCCGCCTGCGAATGTGATGTGGTCGCAACGCAACAACAATAACTATGAAGAGAGTGCGCTGCTCACCACGCTCGCGTATTACTCGCGCAACACGCATCACTTCCTTGAGAACTTCTATATCAAGAGCAAGCGGTCGATTCAGAAGCCGATGCTCGATGGTCCCGCGGCGTATATTCTTTCCGCGAATCCGGCGGAGTTGAACCGTCAGCTCCAACTGCTGAGTATCCTCAAACTCCAGCATGTCGACGTTCACCAGCTTTCGCAGCCGTTCACTGGACAGGTTCCTGTGGTCAAGAAAGCGCCGCCAACTCCAGGCGACGCGGACGCGGCACCGAAGACTCCTCCGCCAACCGTTATGGTGTCGCAGACGTTTCCCGCGGGGAGTTTTGTCGTTCGCATGGACCAGCCGTATTCCCGCATCGCCGATGCGCTGCTGGATACGGAGTATTGGGCTGCCGACGATCCGCAGAAGCACCCTTATGACGACACGGGTTGGTCATACAGCCAGCTCTTCAACGTCAAGGTCGCGCGTATCAAAGACCCCGCGATTTTGAAGGAGACGATGGTTGCGGCGGATCTCGATGGGGCTTCCGGCAAGGTGAGCGGCAGCGGCTCTGTCTTCGCGGTGGCGCATACAGGACAAACTTCTTTGCTGGCGCTGGTCTATCAGCTTAAGGGAGCGCACATTGAAGTTGCCGATAAAGCTTTCGATGTTGACGGTGCGCACTTCAACGCCGGCTCGCTGCTTATCACGCACGCGGATGATTCTGCAATCTCGGCGGCGGTGAAAAAGCTTGGCCTTGATGCAGCGCGTCTGAGCACTGCTCCGTCGGTTGCGACTCATACTGCGACGGCACCGCGAATCGCCTTCATGCACACATGGCTGGGGACGCAGACCGAGGGCTGGTGGCGCCTCGCGTTCGACAAACTCGGCGTTCCGTACGACTACATCAGCACACAGAAGGTCTCAACGGAAGCTGATCTGCGTGCCAAATATGACGTCATCGTCTTTGCGCCGGTGGGCCGCGCTTCGTCGAGCCAGATCATCCAGGGCTTGCCGATGTGGGGCAACGCTCTGCCCTGGCAGAAGACGGAACTGACTCCGAACCTGACGCTCGATTCGACGCCCGATACAAGGCCCGGTCTGGGTTACAGCGGCCTGGAGCATTTGAAGGCTTTCGTACAAAAAGGGGGCCTGCTGATTACGTGCGAAGACAGCGCACAGTTTGCCGTCGATGCGGGGCTTGCGCCTGGTGTGAGCGTAGCGCCGCGCGGTGATGCCCGGGTCGTCGGCAGCGTGCTGGGCACCGTTGTCGTTAATGCCAAGTCGCCCATCCTTTACGGGTATAACAAGCCGCTCACGGTTTACAGCGAAGACGGCCTTGCCCTGAATGTGAGCAATACGGTGGGGGGCACACGCGGACCGCGTCTGGGCGGTGGCGAAGAGCGCACGACGGGCCGCGGCGGTCCGGACGATCCGGATGTTCCGCAGGGACGTCCATATATGGCTGCCGATCCGCTGCCGAAACCCCGTCCGTGGGAGCCGATGCCTCTGAACGAGGAGCAGATGCGCAACAATCCCAATGTCATTCCGGCAGAATTGCGCCCAGAGGTCCTGCTCCGCTACGCCGACAAGGACGCATTGCTTGTCTCCGGCCTGCTCGATCACGGCGATCTCCTGGCACAGCGCGCAGTAGTCGTAGCCGCGCATCTGGGCAAAGGGTCGGTCCTGCTCTTCGCCAACAACCCGATCTATCGTGGCGAGACAATCGGCAGCTACCCGCTTGTTTTCAATGCCATCCTGAACTTCGATCAGCTGGGCCAGACCGCAAATTCTACGCATTGAACATGGAGCGATCCGGGCATCGTTATCCTCGACGTTGCGGATCGCTCGTTCATCTTTTCCAGGAATTCAGGCAATCCGTCTTGGCGCAGGCGACCCTGCTGCGCTGAAACATGCCCGATTGCGGGCATTTTTGCTGCCCTGATTATTTTCACTCACGAGAATATTTTTTCACATACAATTCCACCGTCCGTTATTTCACCCTGAGGGAATGCATTGAAATTTGTCCAACGCACTATCGCTTCTGTCGGTGTCAGCGTCGTCCTCGTCGCCGCCGGCTTAATAAGCTGCACGCAGCCAAAACCGGCCACAGAGACCAAGCCGGCTGCAAATCCTGCACAAATCATCCGGTAGCCTCGATTCAGGACACGGAGACGGCAGCCCAGCGCGATGCACGTATGCGTTGGTGGCGCGAGGCGCGGTTCGGCATGTTCATCCATTGGGGACTCTACTCAATTCCTGCAGGAACATGGAACGGGAAACAAGTCCCAGGCATCGGCGAGTGGATCATGAACAGTGGGTCCATTCCGGTTGACGACTACAAGGCGCTGGCATCGCAGTTCAATCCCACTGCGTTCAACGCGCACGATATCGTTGCGCTCGCGAAGTCGGCCGGCATGAAATATATCGTCATTACATCAAAGCACCATGACGGATTCGCAATGTTCGACTCGAAGGCGGATCCGTTCAATATTGTTGCGGCGACACCGTTCCACCGCGATCCGATTCGTGAACTTGCCGAGGAGTGCAGGAAGCAAGGCGTAAAACTCGGCTTCTATCACTCGCAAGACCAGGATTGGACAGCGCCGGGAGGCGCCGCTCTAAAGACGGGCAACCATGATCTGCCAACCCATCACTGGGATCCAAAGCAGGATGGCGATTTCGCGAGCTACCTCCATACCAAAGCAATTCCACAGCTCAAAGAACTGCTCACGAACTATGGTGAGTTCCCCGCAGTCATCTGGTTCGACACTCCAACCGACGATATGACGCCGGAGCTTGCGGGTGAGATCGTTACGCTGCTCAATCAACACCCGAATCTCATTTGGAACAACCGCCTTGGGGGCGGCTATAAGGGAGACACTGAAACCCCGGAGCAATACATCCCTGCGAAAGGCTATCCCGGACGAGATTGGGAAGCATGCATGACGATGAACGACACGTGGGGATATAAGTCGTACGATACAAACTTCAAATCGACTGAGACACTGCTGCGCAACCTGATCGACATCGCCAGCAAAGGCGGCAATTATCTCCTGAATATCGGACCGGACTCCAAAGGCAATGTGCCCCCCGCTGAGATCGAAAGACTCCATGAGGTCGGTAGATGGCTTGCCGTGAATGGCGATGCGATCTATGGCACGCAACCCACACTCTTCGGTGAGGAGGCTGGTAGCTTCAGCACGACTGAAAAGAACGACGAAGGCAAGCCGAAGTTCATTCCCGCCTGGAACTGGCGATCGACAACAACTTCGACAAAGTCTACGTTGAGATCTTCACATGGCCTACGGGCAGCTTTCACCTCGAAAAAGTACCGCGGACAGTGACCGGCGCGTACCTGCTGGCAGACTCCGCGCATAAGCCCATTAACTTTAAGCAGACAGGCGACAGCCTCGATGTCCAGCTCCCGGCAAAGGCGCTCGATCCGATTGCCACTGTTCTTGTGCTTAAAACGTCCGAATAATTTTCATCGAAACGACTGCGGGGTGCGGCAAAACCGCACCCCGATATTGTAGGCAGGTTATCTGGCCCCGAAAAGCAATCTATGTTATTCTTAGTCAGACACTTAGAGAGTGGACTCGATTTAACGTAGAGGAGTAACGCGCTGCCGTGCTGGCAACTGCAAAGAAGACCGACAGTTATTACGCGCTTTCGCACCCATGACAGTGACACGGGTAGCCCGGAAGTGCAGATTGCGATTCTCAGCGAACGTATTGGCGAGCTGACTGAGCATTTCAAGCTCCACAAGAAGGACCATGCCTCCCGGCGAGGTCTCCTGATGCTCGTGAGTAAGCGCCGCCGTCTGCTGGATTATCTCAAGACGAACGATTCTGACCGCTACCGGGACGTCATCGGTAAGCTGGGCATCCGCAAGTAGCCAAGCTCAAGAACCTTGTACCCCTACGCGCACGGCGACGAGAACTGGATCGAAAGGAATGCGAGACGGCTGGCCGGGTCAACGGCTGGCGCGTGTATGCCGAGCGTCTCGGCGGCCATATCGGCGTCCTCTCTGCGAAGCTCCGCAGGTTACACCTCGTCGCTGGTATCTTCCCGCCTTCTGCGCGCACGTCCGCGCGCAGCTCCTTTGTGCATCAAGAAATGAGGATTATATGAAACAGGAAGTCGACAGTCGAGCTTGCCGGTGGCAAGCGATTGACTTTTGAAACTGGCCGCATGGCCAAGCAGGCTTCCGGCGCCGCCCTGGTAACGCAAGGTGACAACGTGGTGCTCGCCACCGCAGTGGCCGCCCCCGAACCCAAAGAAGGGACTCGATTTCTTCCCCTTACCGTCGATTATCGCGAGTACGCCTATGCCGGCGGACGCATCCCCGGCGGATTTATCAAGCGCGAAGGCCGTCCCAGCGAGCGTGAAGTTCTCACCAGCCGCCAGATCGACCGCCCCATCCGCCCCTCTTCCCCGAAGACTTCCGCAACGAGACCCAGGTCATCGCGCTCGTCCTGTCCGCGGACAAGGAAAACGATCCTGACGTCGTCGGCATCAACGCCGCCGGCGCGGCGCTGGCGCTCTCCGACATTCCTTTCGGTGGCCACCTTCGGTGCGGTGCGCGTAGGCCAGGTCGACGGCCAGTTCGTCGTTAACCCGTCCTACGACTGAGCGCCTGCGAGAGCAAGTTCAACATCACCGTCGTCGGCTACCAAAGACGGCATGGTGATGATCGAGAGCGGCGCGACGGGTGTGACGGAGGACACGGTGTCGTCGATGCCATCGAGTTCGGTCACACCGAGATCAAGAAGATCTTGCCGCGATCGACGAGCTGGTCGCCAAAGCCGGCAAGCCGAAGCGCGCCGTCGCTCCTCCTGAGTTCGACCAGGCGTACTTCGACTGCGCTGCAGGCCAAGGTTGGCGACCGGCTGAAGGACGCGCTCGACACCAAGACCCACGCCAAGACCGAAAGCTACGCGCTGGTCAAGCAGATCAAGGACGAGCTGGCCGCCGTGAAGGAACTTCCCGAAGGCGAACGCGCGCAGCCAAGAAGAAGCTCGCCAAACTACTACGAAACGATGCGCGAGCGCATTTTCCGTGAGCAGGTCACCAAAGATCGCATCCGGCCCGACCGCCGCGCTTCGATCAGATCCGTGCGATCACGATTGAAGCCGGCGTTCTGCCCCGCACCCACGGTTCGGCGCTCGTTCACCCGCGGTGAAACGCAGGCACTGGTTACCGTGACGCTTGGCACCAACGAAGATTCGCAGCGCCTGGAAACATTCGAAGGCGAGCAGCGCAAGCGTTTCATGCTGCACTACAACTTCCCGCCGTTCTCCGTTGGTGAAGTGGGCCGCATGACCGGCGTCGGACGGCGCGAAATCGGCCACGGCGCACTGGCCGAGCGCGCCATTGCGCCGTGCTGCCCGGTGAGGACGAATCCCCCTACGCCATGCGCGTCGTCTCCGACATTCTGGAGTCGAATGGCTCTTCCTCCATGGCCACGTCTGCGGCGCGAGCCTTGCGCTCATGGACGCGGGCATTCCGCTCAAGGCAGCCGTTGCCGGTATCGCCATGGGTCTGGTGAAGGAAGGCGACGAATACGCCATCCTGACCGACATCGCCGGCGCAGAAGATCACTACGGCGACATGGACTTCAAGGTTGCCGGAACCCGCGAAGGCATCACCGCGCTGCAGATGGACATCAAGATCAGCGGCATTACCGGGCAGATCATGCGCGAAGCCCTGGAACAGGCTCGCCGTGGACGGCTCTTCCTGCTCGACACGATGGATGCAGCGCTCACGGTCGCGCGCACGGAGAAGTCGAAGTTCGCGCCGCAGATCCACACCCTGCAGATCCCGACCGACAAGATTCGCGACCTCATCGGGCCGGGCGGCAAGACCATCCGCGGCATCATCGAGGCCACGCAGGTCAAGATCGATGTGGACGACACCGGTCGCGTGAATGTTGCTTCATCGATGAAGAGGGCTTGAAGAAGGCTCTCGCGATGATCAGCGACCTCACCGCCGTTCCCGAAGTAGGCAAGACCTACCTCGGCAAGGTCGTTCGTCTGGCCGAGTTCGGTGCCTTTGTCGAGATCTTCCCCGGCACCGACGGACTGCTGCACATCAGCGAGATTGCCGAGCATCGCGTGAAGGACGTGAAGGACGAACTGCGCGAAGGCGATCAGGTGCTGGTCAAGGTACTCGGCATCGAAGGCAACCGCATCAAGCTATCGCGCAAAGCTCTCTTAAAGGAACAGCGCGAAAAGCTCGGTCTCACCGAGCCGCAGTCCGGTGCGGTCGGCGACATCGACGCTCAGCCGAGCCGCGGAAAACCGCGAGCATCGCGAACGGCCGGCGCGCAACGAAGATCGCCAGCCATCCTCGAATGCCAGCACCATCACCATCGAAGGCGGCGAAGATTTCGACGACGCAGCTGGCGACAGTGAAGGTGGAGAAGAACCGAACTTCAACCGCGCCGATGGCGCACCGGCTCACGCTGGCGGCGGAGATCGTCGTCCAAGTGGTGGTGGCTCGGGTGGCTCTGGTGGTCCCGGTGGCGCTCGTCGCCGTCGTGGACGTGGACGCGGTCGCGGTCCAGGTTCCGGTGGTGGACGAGGCCCCGGCGGCGGCGGCGGCCGCGGGCCGCAGTAAGCAGTAAATGTAAACAACAATCAAAGGGCTGTACGAAAAGCACAGCCCTTTTCTTTGCCCGCCTATTTCCCGATGTCATCCTGAGCGAAGCGCAGCGGAGTCGAAGGACCCGCGCGAACAACGTTCGTGCGAAGCCTTGCAAAGCAAGGCCGCTTCTTGATTTAAGCAACAGCACGAAAAAAGGGTGCCCCACCCTTTCGCAAAGCGAAAGGGTGGGAAAGGCAAGAGCCCAACCAGAAAGTAGTCATCCTAAGCGAACCGTAAACAGCGCTCGTACTTGTATAACCGCGAACCGACTGTGTACGATTTTCGCAGAACTGCCAATTACATAGATTCCGTGAACGCAGAAAGCAAATCTACCGTTTCTATTCGCGCCTACCGAATGAAATCAGGGCAACGCATTGTTGGGCTAGTCCTGCTCGGTTTTGGCTTAATTTTCACCGCAGGCTTTTGGGGGAGCGGTGCTGACGGGAACAAGAGACCCACGCTTTTTAGAAATGATGTTTCCGATCATCTTCTCTGTAGCTGTTGCCATTTTCACCTTCCGTGCTTTTCGTAACAAGGTGCGGCTGTCGGGTACTGCAATTGAGCTATGCGGACTATCCGGCAAAAGAGTTTTACCGTTCGACAAAATCCGCGGGCGGCGCAAGTACTTTGATCCGGGGAATGAGAACTCCCCGGGCGTTTGGCATTTGGTGTTTGAGCCGAATGATGATCGATTTACGAAGATTGATATCGAGGAGCTTTATCAATTTGACAGCTTCTTCTATGAGTGGTTTGATGCTCTTCCTGATTTGGATGATCTGGATAAGAAACGGCACAAGCCCTCGAGTTTCGGTTTGGTATAACGTATGCGCGGAAAGCTAACTCTCAGTCGTACCAACCGCATCAGTCACTCGGGTAAATGAAATGAGCGTGGCGTCTTACACCAGACAAACCCTGATACGCTGAACCCCCCCAATGAACCCCAAGCGCACCGCAGCCTTCCTAACCATCAGCATCATCTGGGGCAGCACGTGGATTGCCCAGCAGCAGCTCCCGGACCCATCTTCCCAACTCACTTTCACCGCAATCACCTTGGCGCTGAGCGCCATCATCCTAGCCGTCACGGCTGCAATCCTGCGCCTTCCGTTGCCCGCTAAAAGAGAATGGATAGCAAGCTCCACCCTCGGAATCACTCTCATCGTCCTGCCATATCTCCTCAGTGCCTGGGCCGCGCCGCATCTCTCATCAGGCCTTCCCGCAGTCGTCGCTGCAGCAACGCCGCTAGTGGCCGGCTTTTTCTTCGATACTCCAGGCCGAGCAAGAAACGCCTCAATCGCCGGACTCGGCGGCGTGCTATTGGTTGTCGGCGGCACGATTTCTGCATCATGGAACCAGTTGCCATGGGTGCTCGTATTGCTCGGCAGCACATGCGCCATCGCAGCCTCCCTCGTCTTTCTCAAAAAGCGGTTGATGAGCTGCCATCCTATATACACGGCAGCGATCGAATTGGCGGTGGCGTCAGCGGTTTTGGGACCCCTGAGCTTCGCAAGGAGCACGTCGATGCCAGTGGCTCTATCGTGGACTCTCGTTCTGCTCTCAGTCCTCGGAAGCGCAGTTGCATCTGCTCTCTATTTCTGGGTCCTCAAGAAAATCCGCGTCGATCAACTCACCTCGATCGTCTGGGCACAGATCCTGGTAGCCGTTGCGGAAAGCATCCTGTTTCTCCGCCCGCACGTCGACTGGCACATTTTTCTGGGAGTCGCAATCATCATCGGAAGCATCCTTGCCCTCCGCTCGTCACAAAGCGACGAGCAGGTGTTAACCGTCGGGGTAACATAGCTCACCCCGTTCACAATCGAGCGTCTAATGTGGGGTAGACTGAGCAGATAATGAGCGCGTCCATGTACATCGTCGTTGAGGGAGAAGATCCTGGGTTCGATATCTTCGTCAATGGACATGCGCTCGCGCGCAACGAAGACGCCCTGGAAAAGCTCGCGCTGCGCCTCGGCATAAAACCTCTGCTCGAATTCTTCTCCGCTGACCAGAATTCCATGGCGCTTCTCCTCGAAGAAGGAGCGGGCGATCCGGAATGGGCGAAGACGCTTCCGCCGCCCCAGTGGTTTTCCCCGGACGACGGCCTGACAACAATCAGCACGCTTCTAGATTTCCTGCGAGACGGCCCTTCCGCTCTCGGCTCAGAGACGGTGCCCATCATCAGCGAACTCGAAGAATATGAGCGGGTCTTGCAGAAGACCTCTATGCGTAACCTTCGCTGGCAGCTGGCGGTCAGCTGGAAATAACTGTCAAGCCCTGGCCGCAAAAATATTTTCCAACTCATTCATTCTAAAGCCTAATTCCCACGGATAAATGGCAGGGAATTATGGCCTTTTTCGCTAAAATAGAAGTAAGCCCAAAAAAATTGGATTGTCATTCTGAACGGAATGCGAACTGGGGTCGTCCCCGGCACTAGTGACTTTCGTCGGCAGAGTTGGAGAAGTCCGCAGTCGAAGGATCTGCTTTTCTTAGCAGCAGCACGTAAAAGGGTGTCCCATCCTGTCGCGAAGTTGCGACAGAGGTGGGAAAGCAGGAACTCTAACCTTGGGGAATAGGAAGTATAAAAAGTGGCGCAACCTCATATAAATGAAGAATTTACTAAAAATAGGGGGGATTGGAAGCCCTCACTGAGCCAACTGCTTCTTGAGCATGATCAGCTGCCCAAGGTGATAGCTCGTGTGATCGCCAACGAGCAGAATCTCCCGCAACAGGGTCTGCCCATCGCCCCAGGGAATCTGCGCATAGAGATTCGAGCCCGGGTCACCCGCCAGTTTCTCGAATTCGGCAATGTCCTTCTCGATGGCTCGAACCGAAGCCTTCCAGTCATCGGCTGAGGATGGAGCGGCAGCTTCCGGCCAGTAATCCTTCGGCCAGTCTGGAACGGTATATTTCGGGTTCGTGCAGAACTCCAGTATGTCGTGTAGCGCGATGCGGATGTGCTCCAGCAGTTGCCAGGCACTGTAGGGCACGCCTCCTGGTTTCTTTCCATAGAGCGCGGGCGGAAAGTCTTTCACCGCCGATTTGAAATCGATGTGTGCGCTGCCGCCGCGCAGAAATTCAATAAGTTGATCGCGAAGAATGCGGTCGTCCGTTGGCATGAAGCCCTCCCGTTACATGGGATGCGCGAGAGGGCAGATGGCTGATTTATTTAACGCGGCGCAGAAAAAGTTCAATTGTTCTAAGAAGCGCCGGGGCTTCAGTCCCGACGAGTACCCGGCTGCCAAAGTCAGTGAGCCTCTAAGGCAACCGCTTCGCGCCGGTCGGCGAAGACGTTGCCCATGCGGCGAATCTGCGCGCCAACGCCGCGCAGCTTTTCTTCGATGTGCTCGTAGCCGCGATCCATGTGGTACACGCGGTCGAGGATCGATTCGCCATCGGCAACAAGCGCCGCAAGCACCAGTGACGCCGAAGCCCGTAGGTCGGAACACATGACTGCAGCCGCCGAGAGCGGTGTTTTACCGCGCACCGTAGCCGAGCGGCCATCGACCTTGATATTCGCGCCCATGCGAACCAGCTCCTGCACATGCATGAAGCGATTCTCGAAGATGTTTTCAGTCACGACGGCTGTGCCCTCAGCCTGCGTAGCCAGCGCCATGTACTGCGCCTGCATGTCGGTCGGAAAGCCCGGATACTCTTCGGTCGAGATGTCGGCAGCCTTCAGATTGCCTTCACTGCGCACGCGAATCTGGTCCTTGCCAAGGATTTCGACACGCGCTCCAGCCTCTTCAAGCTTGTCGATGCACCGCGCCCAGATGCGCCGGATTGCAGTTGGCTACGCACAGATCGCCGCCGGTAATCGCACCGGCTATGAGAAATGTTCCCGCTTCAATGCGGTCGGGATTGATGCGATGACGCGCGCCATGCAGCTTCTCGACACCCTTGCACGCGAATCGTCGAGGTGCCTGCGCCTTCGATCTTCGCGCCCATCGCGACGAGCAGCGCGGCCAGATCGGTGACTTCCGGCTCGCGCGCACAATTCTCCATTAAGGTCTCGCCTTCGGCCAGCACGGCGGCCATCAGCAGGTCTTCTGTTCCGGTGACGGTGATCTTGTCGAAGACGATGCTCGCGCCCTTCAGACGTTCGGCGCGGGCCTCGATGTAGCCATGCTCGTAGCTGATTGTGGCGCCCATGGTTTCCAGACCCTTGATGTGCAGATCGATCGGGCGCCCGCCGATCGCACAGCCTCCGGGCATGGCAACACGGGCAAGGCCGGTACGGGCAACCAGCGGCCCAAGAACCAGTGAAGAAGCGCGCATGGTTTTCACGATTTCGTACTTCGCCACAGGGTCGGAGAGCACACGGCAACTGATCGAAGTACGGTGCTGCGCCCGCCCATAACCCAGTTCGACTTCGGCGCCCATCGAGGCAAGCAGTTTGCGCTCGGTCTCAATGTCGCGCACCTGCGGGATGTTCTCGAGGATGACCTCATCCTCAGTAAGGATGGCCGCAGCCATGCAGGGAAGCGCCGAGTTCTTTGCACCGCTGACGCGAATGGTGCCGATCAGCGGATTGCCGCCGCGAATGACGAATTTATCCATGAATGTATGCCTGAAAGTAGTGTAAACGCGCAGCCTGTGAGTCGCGCGATCCGCCAGTATCGGCTTAGATTCGCTCAGCCAGCTAGGGGAGCAGAATTCTTTTGCAATAAAAAAGCGCCGAGTAGGGCGCTTTTTTATTCATAAAAAGAAAAAGCCGGAATTTATAGATCCATGACAGAATCTTCGATGGCGCGGCGAACATTGCCATCAGACTGCGCCAGCCTGCGCACTGCTTCGGGCTTGTCGACGTTGGCTTTTAACATGACAAGAGCAACGGGCACGCTGCGCCCGGCTGACTTAATGGTGCGGACAGCCGTCTCGCGATCGATATTGCATGCGCGCATAAGGATGCTGATACCGCGCTCGACCAGCTTTGAGTTCTGCATGTGCACGTTGACCATCAGGTTCTCGTACACATAGCCGAGTCGGGTCATAGCGCCTGTAGTGATCATGTTGGTGATCATCTTCTGCGCGGTTGCGGCCTTCATACGGGTCGAGCCGGAAATCACTTCGGGTCCCACCTCGGAAATGACTGCGATGTCTGCTGCATTCGCAAGCGGCGTATTGGGATTGCAGGTAATGCAGGCAGTCCTGGCTCCCCGCGCGCGGGCATAAGCAACGGCTGATACGACATATGGAGTTCGTCCGCTGGCCGAGAGTCCAAGCACGACATCTTTGCGCGTCGGACGGCGACGGGCAATATCCCGCTGGCCCAGTTCTTCCGAGTCTTCGTTAACCTCAACCGGCGATGCCAGAGCTTTGGGGCCGCCTGCCATGATGTATTGAATCTGCTGTGGCGCGTTGGAAAAGTATGGAGGGCACTCGCACGAATCAAGCGCTGCGATACGGCCGCTCGACCCTGCTCCCACATAGATAAGTCGTCCGCCTTCGCGTAAACTGCGCGCAACTGCGTCGATGACGAGGGCAATCTCCGGCAGGGCTTTTTTGACGGCAGCCGCTACTTTTGCGTCCTCATGATTGATGATGCGAGCGATTTCAAGCGCAGACTTTGTATCGAAACCCTGCGAAGCATCGTTTGGGCTTTCCGTAATCAACTCGTGAAGGCTGGTGATTGGTGAGGAATGCCCGTTGCTTGCGCGGTGCGTCTCGGCCGGTGGTGCAGGTGTGATGGTTGCCATTTGTGTGGTTAATCTCGACAATTCGCCATCTCCTATTGTAGCGCTAACGAAGAGGAATGGATGCATTTTTCGTCGGGTCGAAATTCAATTTGTGTTGCTGTTTTGATATGGAAACCTACTTTTACAGGCCAACAAAGACTGCATCGTGAAAGGCTGGACGAACGATCTGGATTGCTTTGTTCAAGCGGTCAGGCCAGGTGCGGTTCGTAAGCAGAACCACGGCCAGCTTGCGCTCGGGGTCGATCCAGAGCGATGTTCCGGTGTAACCAAGGTGGCCAATCGAAGACGCGCTGAAATGTTTTCCGGACGATGATGGCGCGGTCGGCGTATCCCATCCGAGAGCGCGCGCAGTGCCGGGTAGTTCGCTCTGCCGTGTTGCAAATAATTGCACAGTGGCGGGATTGAAAAGTTGCCGACCTTGCGCCGTGCGGCCTTCGGCAAGAATGCAGGCAGCAAAACGCAGCACATCCAGTGTGCTTGAGAACAGTCCTGCATGGCCGCCGCAACCTCCCAGCACGAAGGCATGTTCGTCGTGTACTTCACCTTGAATGATGCGCTTGCGAAACGCAGTGTCGATCACCGTTGGCGGGATATGCGGGCGCAACGACATGGATGGGCAGAAAAACATGTACGACTGAATTCAAGCGGCGCAAATATCTCGCGCTGAGCAAAATCTTGCCAGATAGTCACCCGCCAGTACCTCCAGCGCTTTGCCCAGCAAAATGAATCCAATATCGGAATAATTGGCTCGAGTGTCCGGCGCGTCTCAAGCGGCATCTGTAAGCATGCCCGTAATAAGTCGTTTGCAGACGTTGCTGCTCAAAAGCCGGGCATATGCAGGCAATCCCGAAGAGTGCGCCAGCAACATTCGCATGTGACGCGTTCTTTGCCGCTTCCCGGTTCGCGCCCGATCACGAAACCGGGAAGTATTTCTCCAAGTGGGATCTCGAGATCGAGAATGCCGCGATCAAACAGCACCATGGCATCGAGTTGTCGCCAGAACTTTGGTTACACTGGCGAGATCGAAAACTGTTTCCGGAGTAACATCGGCGAATCATCTTCGTACATGAAACGGCCTACGGCATTGAAGCGACTACTCGGCCATCGAGAAAAACACCATATGCCGCTCCGGGAAAAGCACGATCTTGACCGCCTGTTGCAAAATCGCATGTGCCACGAAAGCGCGTCGCTTGATCTGTAATGGCAAGTGGCAGAGTCATGATGAATCGAAGTGCCGAGTGCAGTTATAGTAAGCGAACTTGAGGGAAAATGATGATGAGAATACGGATTTCTGGTTGCGATCTTTTCAGTGACGGCAGTATTGCAGCTCCTTGTGCCACAGCTTCTGGGCAGGAAGATACGGCTCTTGAGGCACAGCTGCAGATTCTGGCCCGACTCATCATGGCAACGTGAGCCCTCTTTGCTCAAGATTTGAAGAACGGCAAAACGGTCGCTCATCCATGCAGACATGCCAGTCCCTACCGCTTCGGTCATCAAGCTGACAGTTCTTTTTGAGGCGTTGAAGCAAATTCAGGAAGGCAAGACGCATTTCGACGACAAGCTACGCTGACCAAAAGAATCAGGTGAAGGCTCGGGGGTGCTGATGTTCTTCGATGTTCCGCAATCGCTGACGCTGAAAGATGTGTTGACTATGATGGTTATCGTCAGCGACAATACTGCGACGAATCTTGCCATCGATCATCTCGGCCTCAAGAACATCGATGACCGTATCCAATGGCTGGGGCTGAAAAACACCTGGCTTTACAAAAAAGTACCGATGCCGCCCGTAGGGCACATGCCCGCCGATCAGAAGCAGTTTGGTCTGGGCAAGACGACTGCGCGAGAGATGGCGGATGTGATGGAACGTTTCGCTACCTGCAACCTGAATGCGCCGGGAAATACGGCAAAACCGACCGCCCAGGACAGCAACTCTGCGCGGCCGCCATGCATATGTTGAGCAACCAGTTCTATCGCAACAGCATTCCCCGTTACCTGGAAATTCACGACACGACTGAAGACGAATCGAGTATCGCCAATAAAACCGGGGCTTTAAATGAAGTCCGTAACGATGTTGGCGTGGTTTTTGCGAAGAATGGCCCGGTCGTTATCTCCGAATTTACCTATGGCAATAAGGACAAAAGCTGGACACCTGACAATGAAGCTGAAGTACTGATGGCAAAGCTGGCCAAAGTGATCGTTAACAGCTGGCAATGCTAACTTATGAATTGGGGAATCGTCTACAATATGTTGCAGGGTTTCCGTAAGGCCGGATGTGGGTACGCCCCCGATTCGGGAATGAGTTTGATGCCAGTTTAATCTGCGAAAATGACCCGGTAATCTGCAATTCCCCCACTTTTGCAGCGAACTATATAATCCATCTCGATGTATCTGCACGATGAAAATGCAAGCTGGAATCTCGTGGATCGCACGTGAGAGCATAGGGGAGCAAAGATGCGTAAATTTCAACATTGGCCGATGACAGCAGTTGCGGCGGGAATACTTGCGGCAACCGAAGTGGTAGCACAGCAGCCAACGGGTGAGCCGACGGCGCCACCTGCAAACAGTCATGCGACTGTCGCTGCTTCTACCGTGGAGGTGAAGCTCAGTAGCAATTCCCGAAGGTACAAAGGTTTTTCTGGAGCTCAGGTCAGCAGTGAATACAAAAACCGCGAAGCCGGGGGATGGAGTGTATCTCTCATCGGGTTTTCCGGTCGTGATTGACGGACATGTAGCAATTCCCGCTGGTGTTTATGTGCAGGGCGTCATCGACCAGGTGACCCGCCCCGGACACGTAAAAGGACAAGCCGCAGTTCGCATGC
Source organism: Terriglobales bacterium (assembly GCA_963738095.1). Lineage (GTDB taxonomy): Bacteria > Acidobacteriota > Terriglobia > Terriglobales > Acidobacteriaceae > Alloacidobacterium. Next base: position 74,144 of record CAVTVL010000023.1, on the reverse strand, counting down.
ACTTTACGTCGATCATTTTTCCGAACGGGAGCGTCGTGAATATTCCCGGTGTTATAAACAGTCTTCCCGGTTCCGACGGACGCCAAAGTAGGGGATGAGGGCACGATCCAGCAGGCCTCAAATAAAGGCAAAGATGCGGCAACGATAGCACAGGGCACGATCGAAGGAGCCAGTATCGGCACCCTGGGTGGAGCAATATCTCGGCCATCCCGTTGCCGGCGCCGGCTACGGAGCGCTTGCTGGCGGAGCCGCCGGATTGATCTACACCCTCTTTACACGCGGCGACGAGGTGATCCTCAATCCGGGGCAGGGCCTGGAGATGGTCTTGCAACGCCCGCTGACAATCACGCCGGTCCAATCTCACCGGTCCCGATATAGCCGGACAGACAGCCGTTGTTCCATCAGCGCAGCAGCCGATGACCAAGCCGAAGTCGAATATTCTGTGCCCGCTGGGCGGCCTGGGTTGCTCCTGAAAATATCAGAGCAATCGCATGAACTGAAAACTTGATGAACGAAGAAAACGCGGCAGAGAAAACGAAGAAAAGTTCGCACACGCACCTGCCATTGTGGGTGCGCGATTTCATTATTTCGGTGATGGCCTCATTCTTCATCATCACTTTTCTTTACCAGCCGGTGAAGGTTGAAGGCACCAGCATGCAGCCTGAGTTGCGCGATCAGGACCGGCTCTTTGTCAATAAATTTGCTTATAATTTCGAGAAAATTTCGCGCGGCGATGTTGTTGTCTTCTATTACCCGCGCGACACGCAGAAGAGCTATATCAAGCGCGTCATCGCGCTGCCCGGTGACAACATTCGCATCGACGACGGGCGCGTCTACGTCAACGGACATGGAGTGGACGAACCGTATGTTCCCAGACGTTTCCGCGATGTGCGCTCGATGGCCGACATGGTCATTCCGCCAGACGAGTATTTTGTTATGGGCGACCATCGCTCTATCTCCAGCGACAGCCGCGATTTTGGTCCCGTCACCCGCAAATTGATCTACGGCAAGGCAGCCTTTATCTACTGGCCGGCAGACAATGTAGGCGTCATTCGATAGCCCAAGGCCTGCATCGATTTAATTCGTCTGAGAGCTGCACTGGTTTCGAAGAAATGCCCACTCTTCACACTGCTTTCCGTTGGAAAATGTGCAGATACCTGTCTGGCCGCCAGCTTTCCCGGTCTTGACCTTGAGCGTGCCGCCGTGTTTCGTACAATTGACGGAAGCGGGGTTGGGCATGCCGATCTTCTGCGGCGCGCTGATCCGTTTGAGTGTGAAATTCATGGGAGAATCAATGGGTTTCTTCTCCCGATCGAGCTGCCGCACAGAATCATCATCGACGCGCCAATAGTATTGAACGCCGTCGCCTTTGTCCGGATTCAACTGGTAGACCGTAGCGTCTGGATGATTCGGCATCCCACCTGTACCGCCGTTCCTAGTCCCATAGTCGATGTTTAGATAAGTTGTGTTTACTTCCGTTGTAATTCAGATCTTTTCGGTAAAGTAGTGTTTGTGAGGTCATCCGGTGATTTTTGATACAGCTTTAGTTTTCGTGATGATTCCGCTTCGAGTCTGCACAAGGAGTTGCGCAACTTGCGGCATGAGCCGCACCGTTTCGCATGGTCATTCCTCCCACGACGGCACAAAATTCACATCTTGTTGCGTTTTGTTTGTCTGGCTCTGTGCGGTGAAAGCGCACGCTAGAATGGCACACGCGATGATACTCCTTCGGGCTGAGCTCCATAAGCCCTCCTGTGCGGAAGCCGTCAGGAATTATCCCAGGAAGGGCCAAAACCTGCTAAAATCTATTGAATCCACTCCATGGAGAAGCGATGCAGGCGATCCTTGCGCTCGAAGACGGGCGCATCTTCCGCGGCGAAGGCTACGGCGCCAAAGGCGAATGCTATGGCGAAGTCGTTTTCAATACATCCTTCACCGGCTATCAGGAAATTTTCACCGATCCCTCCTATGCCGGACAGATTGTCGTTCTCACCAATCCTCAGATCGGCAATTACGGCACCAACTCCGCTGACAACGAAGCCAATAAGCCCTTATATCGAAGGCCTGGTCACGCGCGAGTTTTCGCCCATCAGTTCCAACTGGCGCTCTCAGCAGGTTGCCGACGAATATCTCGAGCGCTTCAACGTTCCTGTCATCGCCGAGATCGATACCCGCGCTCTGGTTCGCCATCTGCGCACGCATGGCGTGATGCGCGGCGTCATCTCCTCGATCGAGACGGATCCCGGACAAGCTCGTGCACAAGGCGCGCTCGCATCCGCAAGATGGACGGCACCGATCTCGCCAAGGTAGTGAGCACCAAGGCTCGCTATGAGTGGGATCAGGATGGCCGTGATCCTCTGCTGCGAGCCCTGACAGAGAGACGACGGCTGAGACTGCCGGCGACCTGATCTGCACGTCGTCGCCTACGACTTCGGCATCAAGCAGAACATTCTGCGCATGCTCTCGAGACGAAGGCTGCCGCGTTACGGTGGTTCCTGCACAGACATCAGCGCGAAGACGTGCTGGCGATGAACCCTGATGGCATTTTCCTTTCGAACGGACCCGGCGATCCCGAGCCCGTCACCTATGCGCAAGAGAACATTCGCAAGCTGGTAGGGCGGAAGCCGATCTTCGGAATCTGCCTGGGCCATCAGCTCATCGGTCTCGCGCTGGGCGGCAAGACCTACAAGCTCAAGTTCGGCCACCACGGCGGCAACCATCCGGTGCAAGCAGACAAAACCGGCAAAGTCGAGATCACGGCGCACAACCACAACTTCGCTGTCGATCCGGATTCGATCAACGCAAACGAAGTGGAACTGACACACGTCGATCTGAACGACAACACGCTCGAAGGACTGCGCCACAAATCGCTGCCGCTCTTCAGTGTGCAGTATCACCCCGAAGCTAGCCCCGGCCCGCACGACTCGCACTATCTCTTCCGCGACTTCCGGAAGATGATGGAGGAATGGAAGAAGTGAAGAGCGCGGGGTTCAGTCCCGCCGTTTTTATGGAACCAGATTCCATTGCAATGCAAGATTTCAGATTCAGAAGGCAGTAATAAAAGATGCCACGCAGGAATGACATCACCAAGATTCTCGTGATCGGCTCCGGCCCGATCGTCATCGGCCAGTCTGCCGAGTTCGATTACTCCGGCACGCAGGCCTGCAAGGCGCTCAAGGCAGAAGGCTACGAAGTGGTGCTGGTGAACTCCAACCCGGCCACCATCATGACCGACCCCGAACTGGCCGACCGCACCTACATCGAGCCGCTCACCGCGGAGTATGTCGAAGAAATCATCCGCATCGAGTCGCAAATGCTGACGCGACGCAAGGTCGCGCACCGGCAAGTTCGCCCTGCTGCCAACCGTCGGCGGACAAACGGCGCTCAATCTCGCCGTCGATCTTGCAGACGCCGGCATTCTCGACAAATACGATGTCGAACTGATCGGCGCGAAGCTCGAAGCCATCAAGAAGGCCGAAGACCGCCTCCTCTTCAAAGATGCGATGACGCGCATCGGCCTTGACGTTGCCGAAGTCCGCGCTGGTCAACAACATTCGCGACGGCCTTGAGTTCGCCGCCAAGATCGGCTTCCCCGTCATCATCCGTCCCTCGTTCACGCTCGGCGGCTCGGGTGGCGGCATCGCCTACAACCGCGAAGAACTGATGGATATCCTGTGCCGCGGTCTCGATCTCTCGCCCGTGCATGAGTGCCTGATTGAAGAGTCCGTTCTCGGCTGGAAAGAATACGAGCTCGAGGTCATGCGCGACCTCGCCGACAACGTCATCATCATCTGTTCCATCGAGAACATGGACCCGATGGGCGTCCACACCGGCGACTCCATCACCGTCGCCCCGGCGCAGACACTCACCGATCGCGAATACCAGAGCATGCGCGACGCGGCCATCGCGGTCATGCGCGAAATCGGCGTCGAAACCGGCGGATCGAATGTGCAGTTCGCCGTGAACCCGACCACCGGCCGCATGACGGTCATCGAGATGAATCCGCGCGTCTCGCGGTCCTCGGCGCTGGCATCCAAAGCAACCGGTTTCCCGATCGCCAAGATTGCGGCCAAGCTCGCCGTCGGCTACACGCTCGATGAAATTCCCAACGACATTACGCGCAAATGACGCCGGCGTGCTTCGAGCCGACCATCGATTACGTCGTCACGAAAATTCCCAAGTGGCAGTTCGAGAAATTCCCCGGCGCCGATGAGAACCTTGGCCCGCAGATGAAGTCCGTCGGCGAAGTGATGGCGATTGGCCGCACCTTCAAAGAATCGCTCGATGAAGGCGCTGCGCTCGCTTGAAACCGGCAAAAGACCGGTACCGAAGTCCTCGACCCGCGCCGCCTGACGCAGATGCTGGTCACGCCCAAGCCGGAGCCGCTCGACTACATCCGCTTCGCTTTCCGACGCGGCCTGAGCGTGCGCGAAGTGGCGCGCATGACTTCCATGGACCCGTGGTTCCTCTATCACATCAAGCAAGTCACGGACACGATCGCAGTCGCTGGCGGAATTCAACCCGTCGAATGTCTTCACCGGAGCTGTTGCGCAAAGCCAAACGTACGGGCATCTCCGACGAGCGCATCGCCGCAGTCTGGGGTATGCAGGGACACGAAGGCGATCGCGCAAGTGCGCCAATTACGCCAGCGCCAGGGCGTCAAGCCGGTATTCAAGCTCGTAGATACCTGCGCCGCAGAATTCGAGAGCATGACGCCCTACCTTTATTCCACCTACGATGAAGAAGATGAAGCCGCGCCAACGGCAAAGCGCAAAGTCATCATCCTCGGCAGCGGTCCCAACCGCATCGGGCAGGGAATTGAATTCGACTACTGCTGCTGCCATGCCGCCTTCGCCCTCAAGGAAGATGACTACGAGACCATCATGGTCAACTGCAATCCTGAGACCGTCTCGACCGACTACGACACCAGTGACCGCCTCTACTTCGAGCCCCTGACCCTCGAAGACGTGCTCGCTATCTATGAGCACGAATCCTCAGGTGGCGCGGAAATCGGCATGATCGTCCAGTTCGGCGGCCAGACGCCATTGAACCTCGCGCTGCGTCTCAAAGCCGCAGGTGTGCCGATCCTTGGCACATCGCCTGAATCCATCGACCTTGCCGAAGACCGCAAGAGCTTCGGCAAATTGCTCGAAGATCTCAACATCCCACAACCTCCGGGAGCGATGGCCACCAGCGTCGAAGAGGCGCTGGTAGGCGCGGAGCGCATTGGCTATCCGGTCCTCGTGCGGCCGTCCTACGTGCTCGGCGGACGGGCCATGGTCATCGCCTATGACAGTCAGGCCGTTTCCCACTACATGAGAGAAGCCGTCGAATATTCGCAGGACCGTCCCATACTCATCGATCGCTTCCTCGAAGACGCGGTTGAAGTCGACGTCGATGCTCTCTGCGACCGTGAGGACGTGGTCATCGCTGGCATCATGCAGCACATTGAAGAAGCCGGCATCCACTCCGGCGACTCCTCTTGCGTACTGCCTGCAGTCGATCTGGCGCCCGCCGTACTCGACACGATCCGCATTTATACGCGCAAGCTCGCGCTGGCACTGAACGTGGTCGGACTCGTCAATCTTCAGTTCGCCATTCAGCGCAAGCCAGGTGAACCCGACAAAGTCTACGTGATCGAAGTCAACCCGCGCGCTTCGCGCACCGTGCCCTATGTCTCAAAGGCAACTGGCATACCGCTGGCGAAGATCGCCGCGCGCCTGATGACCGGCCGCAAGCTGCGCGAACTGCTGCCCGAGCAGGTCAAGAGCGGTAAGGATCTCGAAACCGGCACGCACTATTTCGTGAAATCTCCGGTCTTCCCGTGGAACAAATTCCCAGGCATCGATACCGTGCTTGGACCGGAGATGAAATCGACCGGCGAAGTCATGGGCGTAGCTGACAACTTTGGCGAAGCATTTGCCAAAGCTCAGCTCTCAGCCGGTCTGTACCTTCCGCTTAAGGGAACAGTCTTCTTCAGCGTCAACGACCGGGACAAGCAACCGGCTGTCGAGCTGGCGCGCCAGTATGTCGAGCTCGGCTTCCACTTGGTTGCTACTGAAGGCACCGCCAATGCACTTGAAAAAGCCGGTATGGTCGTCGAGCGCGTGTACAAGGTAAAGGAAGGCCGCCCGAATGTAGTTGACCTCATCAAGGGCGAGCGCATTCAGCTCATTCTGAACACGCCGCACGGGCAGGATCCTTTCTTCGATGAAAAGGCAATCCGCCGTGCTGCGGTCTTGCAGCGCATCCCGACGATCACCACCATCGCCGCAGCCCGCGCAGCTGCAGACGGTATTCAGGCGCTCCAGAAGCACACAACCACCGTCAATGCATTGCAACATCTGCATGCAAATCAGGAAGCGTTGAAATAGCCCGCCGATACGCTCGGGCTTTTCTCCTGCTCGTGTGCTAAGGTTGGCTTCGGGAGTCGTCGCGTTCACATGAAGTGGCACGTACTTTGGCTGGCAGCAACTATCTGCTTTCACAGCTTTGCGGTTGATGCACAGGGCACAACAACCGCACCCCAGACCACCGTTCAGCAGGGCCTGGATCAGTTGAAGAATCGCCAACCACAGCAGGCATTAACGACGTTTCAGCAAATTCTGCAGGCAAATCCCAATGATGTTGCTGTCAATCTCTATGCAGCGGACGCGGCGTTGCAGCTCTATCAAGGGGAACGAGCCGTCCAGTACGCGGAAAAGGCGCGCCAGCTTGACCCCAACAACTGGAAGGTGCACACGACGCTGGTAGTGGCCTATTCGGTGGCCGACCGTCCGACACAGCGCAATGCTGAGCGCGAATTGCTGCATAAACTACACGCTGATCCAAAAGCTGTCGATGCGATGCAATCCAACGGTTTTTTAGTGGATATGTTTCCGGTGAAGCAGTACCGGATTGAAGCCATCGAGTTCTTCCAGCCGCTTGGCAAATTCCACATCTACTATCGCTTCCTCATCCGCAATGAGCAGGGCAAACGTGTCTGGACGATCAGCGCGGAGAGTAACGATTTCGACGAAAAATCCTGGGAGCAAGTGCACGCGCAGCAGGCAGCTGACGGAGAAAGACAATTTCAGATGGTAGGCGAGGGCGGCGACACGCATATCGACTATCGCATGTTCTCAGGCAAGCCGGTCTATGACGGGGTGAAAGCGCAGGTACTACAGATTCTCAATGCGCAGAAGAAGCCGTTCCCCGGTGAAACTCCCTGACTTTCTCCGCAACCGCGTCCCGGCACTCTGCGGTACCTGCCACTCGGAACGACCAGACAAATAGCTTTAGAATAAGAGCATGCTGCTAGAGGGCATCTTCTCCGCTGCAACTACACCGTTTTATCCTGACGGACGCCTTTACCTTCGCAAGCTCGAACACAACATCGACCGCTATTCACGCACGCCGATTTCGGGAATCGTAGTGCTTGGCTCTACTGGCGAAGCTGTCATGCTCGGCGATGAAGAGACAAGAGAGGTGCTACGAGTCGCGCGCGAATCCGCAGCCGCGGAAAAGGTCCTGCTCGCCGGAGTCGCACGTGAAAGCGCGATTGAAACGTTGAAACTCACAGAATTTGCCGCAGCGCAGAATTACGATGCTGTGCTGGTGCGCACGCCAAATTACTATGGCCCGCAGATGCTTCCGCTCGAGATGCTGACTTACTTCCGCACGGTTGCAGACCGCTCGTCTCTGCCGGTTATTCTCTACAGTATTCCAAAGTTCACACACTACGATCTCCCCATTGAAATCGTGGCTGAGCTGGCGCACCATCCGAACATCATCGGTCTTAAGGACTCGAGCGGAAACGTCGAACGCCTGGCGAAAATCGTTGAAGCGACTCGCTCCGCGCCCCGGCGAACCACACGCGTAACCAATGTATTCACCGCATTCACTCATCGCATGCTGGTCGATCAGTCTAAGGAAGCTTCGACATTTGTATCAGCAGATCGTCTGGGCTCGAATGCCACGGCGATTGCCGTTCCTCCGCCGAAGCCGAAGATTGCTACACGCAACAAAGAGGTCGGCTTCCAGGTTTTATGCGGCTCCGCGCACAATTTGAAGGAAGCGCTCGATTCCGGGGTGACCGGCGCGGTGTTGGGACTTGCGGCATGTGCACCGCAAGCCTGCCACGAAATCTACACGGCATGGAAAGATAATGATCCGAAACTGGCCGCAGACAAACAGCAACGCATCATTGAAGTTTCGCGTGTCGTGGTTGGCCAGCATGGTATTCCCGGCATCAAGTTTGCCTGTGATTTGAACGGTTACTATGGCGGACGCCCGCGTATTCCGCTTCTTCCGCTGAATGCGGATGAGCAGGCGCATGCAACACAATTGTTGGCCGATGTACGGCATTGAATTTGCAAATAACTTGTTTTTATTCGAGTGAGATACCGTTTAAATAGTCAGACTCGCCACTCGATGGCGAAATTTCCCATTAAGGTACGCCTGGCGCAGAATTTAGCTCTCACTGTCTATAATGAAGGGTGAAAGATCGCATCTTTCCACCTCCACTCGAAGGGAACTTCGCCCAATGGCGACAGGAGACGTTGCGCTAAGCCACCGGGCTGCAAGCGCAAGTGTACACGACGCTTCCAAACGTGTTGTCAATGATTTCAGCATCCAGGTAGCCACCGTTAACGGATCGGGCTCGCAGTCCGCAAACATCGTTCTGCTCAAGAGCATCTTTGGCATGGGAATTCCGGTCAGCGGCAAAAACCTCTTTCCGTCGAATATTGCCGGCCTGCCAACCTGGTATACCATCCGCGCCAATAAGCATGGTTACGTCGCTCGCAAGAAAGAAATCGACATCCTTGTTGCGATGAACCCGGAGACAGCAAAGGACGATATCCTCTCCCTGCCCGCGGGCGCGGTTGCGATATACGAAGAGACGGCAAATCTCGCGCAGTATCGCAATGACGTCATCTGTTATCCCATTCCCTTCGATAAGTTGACGGCTGCGGTCTGCCCGGAAGCGCGCCTGCGCAAACTGGTCAAGAACATGATTTACGTCGGCGTCGTAGGAAAGCTTCTCTCCTTCGACATGACCGCTGTTGAAGCCGCGCTGCGCCGCCAGTTTGCTAAAAAGCAGAAAGCCGCCGATCTGAACTGGGCCGCCGTACAGGCGGGCTACAACTATGCTGCTGAATCGCTGACCAAGCACGATCCCTACATGCTCGAGCGTATGCATGCGACGGAAGGCAAGATCATCATTGATGGCAATGCCGCAGCCGCGTTGGGCGCAATGTTTGCCGGCGTCACGGTCGTTACCTGGTACCCGATCACGCCGTCCTCGTCGGTCGTCGAGCAACTCATCGATTATCTGAAGAAATACCGCGTGGAGCCGGATGGCAAAGCGACTTTTGCTGTGGTCCAGGCGGAAGACGAACTCGCCGCTGTGGGCATGGTGCTCGGTGCCGGCTGGGGGGGCGCACGTTCGATGACGGCAACCTCCGGTCCCGGCATTTCCCTTATGGCCGAGTTCGCGGGTCTTGGATACTTTGCAGAGCTGCCGGGCGTGATTTTCGACATTCAGCGTGTCGGTCCATCTACCGGATTGCCCACGCGAACCGCGCAGTCCGATCTGCTCTCGATCGCATACCTTTCGCACGGCGATACCAAGCACGTCATGCTTCTGCCCAGCAACGTCAAGGAATGTTTTGAGTTTGCTATCGCGGCATTTGACCTCGCCGAACGTCTGCAGACGCCCGTCTTCGTTGTCAGCGATCTCGATCTCGGCATGAACAACTGGATGTCCGAGCCCTTTGACTACCCGGAGAAGCCGCTTGACCGCGGCAAGGTTCTGACCGCTGACGATCTGAAGCGTCTCGGCGAGTTCGGTCGTTACAAGGACGTGGACGGTGATGCGATTCCATATCGCACGCTCCCCGGCACTGACCACCCCAAGGCTGCATACTTTACACGCGGCAGCGGGCACAACGAGAAAGGCCTCTATACCGAGCGCCCCGACGATTATCAGAACCTGATGGAGCGATTGAATCGCAAGTTCGAGACGGCGCGGACGCTGGTTCCGCATCCTCTCATAGTGCAGGATGGAAAATCGAAAGTTGGCATTATCGCCTTCGGTACCTCCGATTTCGCCGTACTCGAAAGCCGCGATCAGCTCAAGAAGGAATATGGCGTTGAGGTGGATTACATTCGCATCCGCGCCTTCCCCTTCACGAAAGAAGTGCACGAGTTCGTGGCCTCGCATGATCGCGTCTACATCGTTGAGCAAAACCGCGACGCGCAGATGCTGAGTCTTCTGAAGCTCGATCTGCCTGTAGAGGATGCCGTAAAGCTGCGCTCCATCCGCCACTTCAATGGGCTGCCAATCGATGCGCGCTCCGTCACCGACGAGTATGTGCTGCAGGAGGGAATTTAAGCATGGCCACGACGACCGCAACACCTACTCCCGCGCCAAAGGTCAATCGCCTCGGGCTTCCTATCCTTGAATATCGCGGCGGCAAAACAACGCTCTGCGCTGGCTGCGGACACAACGCCATCTCTGAGCGAATCATTGACGCGCTCTACGAAATGGGCGTGCAACCGGAACGTGTGATGAAGCTCTCCGGCATCGGCTGCTCCTCGAAGAGCCCGGCCTACTTCCTGTCGCGTGCGCACAGTTTTAACAGCGTGCATGGGCGCATGCCTTCCATCGCCACCGGTGCACTGCTGAGCAACAAAACCATGACGGCGCTCGGAGTGTCCGGAGACGGCGATACGGCATCAATCGGCATGGGACAGTTCGTCCACCTCATGCGCCGGAATCTGCCGCTCATCTACATCATTGAAGACAACGGTGTTTATGGCCTCACGAAGGGCCAATTCTCGGCGACCGCCGACATTGGTTCGAAGCTCAAAACCGGCGTCATCAACGATCTTCCGGCAATTGACACCTGCGCATTGGCCGTTCAGCTGGGCGCGACTTTTGTTGGACGCTCGTTCTCGGGCGACAAGAAGCAGCTGCTGGCTATGTTGAAAGCGGCCCTCGCACACAAGGGTACAGTGATGCTCGACGTCATCTCGCCCTGCGTCACCTTTAACGACCACGAAGGATCGACGAAAAGCTACAAATACATGCAGGAGCATGAAGAGGCGATTACCGAAGTTGGCTTCGTGCCGCATTTCGAAGACATCGCGGTCGATTATGAGGAAGGTTCGACCTACGACGTGACCATGCATGATGGATCGCATCTGCGCCTGCGCAAGCTGCACGAGGATTACAACCCAACCGATCGCATCACAGCAGTCAAGGCACTGATGGAGGCGCATGAGAAGGGTGAGGTACTCACTGGCATCTTCTACATCGACACGCAGAAGCCCAGCTTCACAGACCTGCTCAACCTTGTCGATGAGCCTCTGGCAACGTTGCCGCAGGAACGGACACGTCCCTCGAAGCAGGTTCTCGATGAAATCATGAATCGCTTGAAATAAGAGCTATAAGAAATACAAAAAGCCCCGCATATGGCGGGGCTTTTGTGTATTCAGAGAATTAAGGAACGGGCGGCAACCCAGCCGCAATTGTAGTCGCAGCCGGGCTGCATGCCGGATGCCCCCACCCTCCGGCGCTGACGCCGATCTGGAATCCCGTCTGACTCGTAATGTCATACACAATGTTGTCCGGACGGCTCGCATCGCCGCTCACACCGGCTGGAACATAATCGAGAACCAGGTTGTTACGTGTTCGCCAGGCAATGTTGTGATCGGCGCAGGACGAATCGCCGCTCACGCCAAGTGCGCCGATGAGCTGCTTTTGCGCATTGTAAAGGGCCAGTCCGCCGCCGAAGACATTGACCCCGCCGATCTTTCCTCCAACCATCGGATCATTGCTCTGTCCGTAGTTCGCCGAGTTCCCGCGATACGCCACATACGTATCCACGGGGTTGCTGTGCTGTAGCCCATAAAGGCTGCCACCCGGTTGTGTCGCGGTGTAAAGATTGGCTGTCGAGAGTGCCAGCGCGGGAAGACTGAATGCATTCGCTGTATTCGCCTTCTGCGCGGAGATAGCCCGGCTGCCGGGCCATTGGTCGCCGCGATTATTCCCGGTAAAGGCAACCGCGCAGACGATGCCATCGCGGTTGACGACCGTGGCCCACATGTTGAGGCCAAATCCGCCATTTGCTTGCTGCTGTGCGCTGATGAGCGCCCTGCGCAAAGCATTGTGGGAGGGCAGCTGCCGGCAGGCCGAGCTTGTATCTTCATCCTTGTCCGCCGCGCGAGCGATCATCCCCTGGAGGCAAAGCAGCATGGCTGCCAGTGCCAATGTCCATTGCAAAAACCCGCCTTTTTTCATAGCGGTCTTCCTTTCTTGCTTAAGTTTTCCGAGGGTAAGAACAGATGGGCCGATTTGCGCCGAAACACTATCACACCGCCGTGACGATGTCACGCTGCGCCGCTAGAGTCGCGCTCATCGCACCAGCGATGGCGGCAAAACAAAAAGTTGTTTTATCCGCAGTGATGTTTCAGTTGTTTCCGTAAACAGGCAAGGCAGCGCCATGAACCACCGTGGCGTCATCGCTGCAGAGAAAAAGAATGACGCGGGCGATTGCTTCCGGCTTCGGCCACGTACTGAAGTCCGCATCCGGCATCGCAGCGCGGTTCGCCTTCGTATCGATAATGCTTGGCAGAATCGAATTCACGCGAATTCCGGTACCTTTCAAATCGGCCGCAAGTGAATCTATCAGCGCGACTGCTGCAGCCTTCGAAGACGCATATGCCGAAGCTCCCGTTGCATGATCAAACGCTGCCTTTGCCGCAACGTTTACGATGGCCCCATGGCCCTGTTTCAGCATTGCCGGCACAACCGCACGCGATAACGCGAGCCCCGAGTGCAGGTTCAACTGCAGCATCCGGTCAAAGACCTTCGTATCCGTCTCCCACAGCTTCAACCCGCCAGCGTATCCGCCAACCGTATTCACTAAGATATCGAGCCTGCCATGCTTCGCCACTATGCCCTCGACAAATGCATGGATCGCCGCTTCATCGGTGACGTCGACGTTCTGGCCTACAAAGCGCGTAGCTTGTTCCTGGGCAGCGACTTTCAGTTCGTCAAATTCCTGCCGATCGAAATAGGGAATAGCCACATGCGCGCCTTCCGCAAGGAAGGCCAACGTTACGGCACGGCCGAGTCCACCCGTACCGCCACTGACCAAAGCCAGTTTTCCGGAAAATCTCTGGTTCACATTCCCTCCAGACAGAGCGACTGACGTTATTCGCCTGTTCTTCCAATGTAATTGGTTGCTGCCTGGCCGTGTGTCAGGCCCGGTAGGCATCCCTTGTGAACGAAGCGTGACCTACCCGCGCCTCCCCCTATCCGGTAAATAGCTGAAAATAAGCCTGTTTCACAAAGATGGCGCTAACTGTTTGAGCCGGTGTGGCTTACACGCATCTAATTGATTCTTAACGGATTCCGCTATAAACACAAAACCCGTCTCAGGTGAGACGGGCTCCTAGAACTATTATAGCTGGCCGGTAAGGAAAATACGCCAAATCTGGCGATGATTTTTCTCTTTGGAATGAGTAGTTTACAAGATCAGAGGCAGATTTTGCTCTTGACAAGGCTATGAAGGCAATAATATACTTGACGAATCACCATGCTTCATGGATGATCGTCGGGGCGGAGGTGCGCTGTGGTTTGGTGCGCTTCCGGAATGGACTCATACTTAAAGCGCCACAAGAGGTTAGACCTAGTGCTTTTGGGATTCTTTGACGAGAGCGGAAAATTCGCCGACTCAGATTTCGTCTGTCTATGCGGATATATGTCCAATCAAAACTGGGGTTCGTTTAACGATGAGTGGGGAAGCCTGCTCATGCGGTACGGGTTCCCATCCCTGCATATGTCCCAAATTAATTGGCGGGATGAAAAGCAGGTCTCAAGCCTGCGCGATTTTGCCACTGCTGTGCGGAGCCACATACCTCTGGCGTTTGGTGTTGCCGTAGACGTCAAATATTACCGAAGTATGCCGGTTGAAAAAAGACGCTTGCTCGGAGACAAAGACCCTAGAGACTTCACTTTTCATCAACTGTTGAGGCTAGTCTTTGAGGATTTGCGAAGCCAAAAATTCGGAGGACTATCTTTCTTTAACTTTTGACTACGAAGAAGGCTTTTCCATTGAATGCCTCAAGTCTCTAATAAAACTCAGGAAGCATCGAGAATATGTTCGGGCTCTAGTGAAAAACATCGCATTTGCTGACGATGAAAAATATTTCCCTTTGCAGGCTGCCGAGATGTTCGCCTACGGATATAAGAGATCTCTTCAGGGCAATGCGCCGGATTATTGGAATGTGCTGAAGGATCCTATGGACGGCAACACTGGTCCAAGGTGTGTGATCCGCTACTTCGATCCTGGGCACCTAGAAAAGACCTGCGAGCAGGCGCGACAATTGCAGAAGGCAGCACAAATCAAGGAAACGAAATGAAACAGAATCCCGAATACGATGCGTTCAACAATGCGATGGATACGATCCTCCGAGCCGATCCGAAAGCCGTGAAAGAAGCGATGGAAGCGGAGAAAAAAGCCAACGCAGAAAAGCGAAAGGCTAAACCTTCCGCTTTGGGCCGCGCTTCTTCCGATAAGGATTAGGCTTGCGTCGTTTCTCCCACCTTGCCCGTGAACTCGGCATAGGTCAAACGCAGCCCGGCAATCTGAGTCATTGCGAACTCAAAACGGTCAGCGTCATTAAGCGGATTGTCTTTGGTAGCGCGAGTGTTGAAGCGGAACACCTGTTCTGCAACGTAGCGATCAAGATGATAGGGTTCGACAGCAACGTAAGTACCGCGAAGACCACGCTTCAGGAGCAACCAGAAGTTCTCGATTCCCTGAGTATGCACGTTGCCGCGAACATATTCCTTCATGTGATTCACTGTTTCGTGAATGTACTGCTCGGCAGTCAAACCATCATAGGCTGGCCACGAATCGGTATAGATAGTTGAGCCTTTTTCAATAAGATTAAAAATCTCGTTCTGCAAGGTCTCGCGCTTAACGTTCGGCACAACTTTGGTGCGAACTTGACGGCTCTCGCGGTCAAGCATTCCCATGACGTTCATCTTGGACTTGGCATAGCTTCCAGTCCGGAGTTTAAGCCTACGGCTGGCGTGCATCTTGCGAGTTTTGGGGCCGATGTAGGTCTCGTCAATCTCGACAGGACCACCGTCATTGCCGATCTTGAGCAACGAGCCATTCCGCAGGGCTTCACGAATCCGGTGAAGCATAAACCATGCGGTCTTTTGGGTGACACCCAGCGAACGAGACAATTCGTAGCTACTCACACAGTTCTTGACAGTGGTAATAATCCACACGGCAGGAAGCCACTTTTCCAGGCCCAGAGGCGAGTCTTCAAAGATGGTTCCGACCTTAGCAGTGAACTGCCGCTTGGCATGAGCGCTCTTGCACTGCCACTTGCGCTGAGTCTTGAGAAAGGTCACATCGGTGCGGCCACAAGTTGGGCAAGCGACCCCTTCCGGCCAGCGGCGAACGGCCATATATTTCAGGCAGTTATCAGCATCGGCAAAGTAAACGATGGCTTCTTGGAGGGTGCGTGGCGCTTTCATGGTTATAGCATAGCGAATCTATCTTGATTCGTCAAGTATATTATTGCCGTTATGAAGATGCAAGGTTTTGAAGAAACACTCTGTTCAGATCGGAGCCCGCTCTACAGAGGTAATAAAGTGAATGCCATCGACACGCACATTATGCAACCGAGTGTCATTTGTCAGGAAAAGATCGACGCCGGCAGTTGCAGCGCAAGCAAGCTGGATAACATCGGGCGGGCGAAGACTCTTTGGCTGCGCCGCCCGCAGTTTTGCAAATTGCCGGGCGGCGTCCAGATCAAAAGTGATCAAGGTTGCATTTGACTGAACACTCTCTTCGTATCGTCGGCAACGACCGGTGTCGCCACGGCTGAGAGGTTTTGCCGTGATCTCACCAATCGTCAACGTAGAGGTGAACAAGTCATCCCCACGCTCTTCCATTTTCTTAAGCAGCAGTGCCACCTGTTGAGAAAGGTGGCCATAGTCTTCAAATAGATAGATGAAAAGATTTGTATCCCAAAAGATACGGCTCATTCCCAACCCTCGCGCAGCCGATTGACATACTCATCTGCATGCTCGTCAGCCCACAAGTCTCGCCCGGAGCCACGGAGCGCGAGCAAAGCATCAAACCTGCCTTTCCTGTTTGAATGGGACTTGCTCCACCTCTCGTACCATTGCAGCAGAGGCCAGTACTTCTCAGGAATCTCTTCTTTGACAGGAATCGTCTTTGCCCCTTCGCGTTTTCGGTCATACACATCACCCGGTACAAAAAGCCGACGGCGACCAGGACTCGACTCGTAGAGCATGCGATAGCGACCAGGATTCGGTGGCTTGTTCGCTACGCAGTGCATCTGCGCATGGATATAGACTCCGGGACGCAGGTCTTCTGAGGGATGCTCGCGCTTCGCCCGCTCTACAATTTCCTCCAGTTTGAAATCGATCTTGTCTGGGTGTTCCTTGTGCAGCAAAGCAGTGGCAATCCAGACTTCATCGGCAACTTTCAGAGTAGGAGCGATGGAAGCTGTGGTCATAAGCATTTCCTCCTCGATATGAGATCGCATCAGACAGGTCCGTGTTCTTACTGCAACGTAAGCCAGTGAAAAATACTCAGCACATAGGTCGTGTTCTGAGAGAAATTCAGTCTGTATCGCTTTATCTTTCCGTTACTGTAGGCCTCCCAATATGGATAGAGTTGCTCAAAGTCTCGACGAGAAACAAACCGTGGTCCTCTTGATGTAATGACTTCTACTCCGTCCCACGCGACGGATGCGATGGCGGAGCTGCCGCTTGCATGCCCTGCCTCACTCCAGTGATATAACTCTGGCCTTGGGGTGAGAAGGCGGCAAACAGCGCCCCAGCATTCAGCAAAAGAATTGAATTTCATGATTGAAATCGCCTCCCCCTTGACTATAAGTATTAAATGTATAAACATCCGATACTTGGACTCTAGCTTATATTCTTTTCACTGTCAAGGATGGCGGCGAAGATGAGAGTCATCTGAGATTTGCCGGATACGGCAGCCGCAGAAAAAGTAGATCGATCGACTACGGCTGCTGCCCAGCCTTCGCTCAGGATGACAATCCTAAAAGAGGGTGCTGTAAAACAAAAAGCCCCCGCTTTCGCGAGGGCTTTTGTGCGCCGTAAGGTGCAATTGACTGGACGGCTGGCTCCTAGTACATGCCTTCCATACCGCCGCCGTGGCCGCCTGCGGGAGCAGCAGACTTCGGCTCGGGAATTTCGGAAACCATGGCTTCGGTCGTCAGCATCAGACCGGCAATCGAGGCCGCGTTCTGCAGAGCAGTGCGGGTCACCTTCGTCGGGTCGATGACGCCAGCCTTCACCAGGTCCTCGTACTCGTCGGTTCCGGCGTTGTAGCCGAAGTTGGGCTTCTTGATTCGTGGATCTTGCCCACGACCACAGCACCCTCTTCACCGGCATTGCCGACGATCTGGCGCAGCGGCTCTTCGAGAGCGCGGCGAACGATCTGCGCACCGATCTTCTCGTCGCCTTCCAGCGTCTTGATCAGCTCGTCCACGTCCTTCGCGGACCGAACCAGTGCTACACCGCCGCCTGGAACGATGCCTTCTTCCACGGCAGCGCGGGTTGCGTGCATTGCGTCTTCAACGCGAGCCTTCTTCTCCTTCATCTCGGTTTCGGTAGCTGCACCGACCTTGATGACGGCGACGCCGCCAACCAGCTTCGCAAGGCGCTCCTGGAGCTTCTCGCGATCGTAGTCAGAGGTGGTCTTTTCGACCTGGCTGCGAATTTCCTTTACGCGGCCTTCGATCGCCTTGGACTCGCCACGGCCTTCAACGATCGTGGTGTTGTCCTTGTCAATCGTGACGCGCTTCGCCCTGCCCAGGTCTTCGATCTTCACGTTCTCGAGCTTGATGCCGAGATCTTCAGTGATGGCGTTGCCACCGGTCAGCTTGGCGATGTCTTCCAGCATTGCCTTGCGGCGGTCGCCGAAGCCAGGAGCCTTGACAGCCGCCACGTTCAGCGTGCCGCGCAGCTTGTTGACCACCAGGGTCGCCAGCGCTTCGCCGTCCACGTCTTCCGCGATGATGACGAGCGGCTTACCCTTGCGTGCAACCTGCTCGAGCAGGGGCAGCAGATCCTTCATCGAGCTGATCTTCTTCTCGTAGATCAGGATGTAAGGGCTCTTCGAGCCGGACTTCCATGCGGTCCGGATCGGTCACGAAGTAGGGGCTCAGGTAGCCGCGGTCAAACTGCATACCTTCGACCACTTCCAGCTGGGTCTCCAGAGTCTTCGACTCTTCAACCGTGATCACGCCGTCCTTGCCGACCTTCTTCATGGCCTCGGCAATGATGTTGCCGATGGTGGAGTCGCTGTTGGCCGAGATGGTGCCGACCTGGGCGATCATGTCGCCGGTCACCGGCTTGGAGAACTTCGAGAGCGCGCCGCCTGTAACGACACCGTGCTCATCGCGCTTGCCATTGATCACTTCCACTGCCTTGTCGATGCCGCGCTTCAGCGCCATCGGATTCGCACCGGCAGCAACCGTCTTCACGCCCTCGCGATAGATGGCCTGGGCCAGAACCGTAGCGGTCGTGGTGCCGTCACCGGCAACGTCCGAGGTCTTCGACGCCACTTCGCGCACCATCTGTGCGCCCATGTTTTCGAGCGAGTCCTTCAGTTCGATTTCCTTGGCTACAGTTACGCCGTCCTTGGTGATGGTCGGGCGAACCGAACTTCTTCTCAATGACGACATTGCGGCCCTTGGGACCGAGCGTCACCTTCACTGCGTCGGCCAGCGTGTTTACGCCGCGCAGAATCGCCTGACGGGAATCTTCTCCGTGCAGAATTTGCTTTGCCATTTCCATTTCTCCTTACATCGGTTTGCCAGCCATCGTGGGTGCCCCAGCTTGAAAGTGCGCAGGCTCGCGAAGCTGACCTGCGGAAGCGCATGCTAACCGCGGTGACGATATTTCTTCTTCAGAATGCCGAGGACTTCTTCCTCACGCATGATGAGGAACTCTTCGCCATCGATCTTGATTTCGGTGCCGGAGTACTTGCCGAACAGAATGCTGTCGCCGGCCTTTACATCGAGCGGGAAGACCTTGCCTTCGTCGTTCGACTTACCCTTGCCGACGGAAATGACTTCACCTTCCTGGGGCTTTTCCTTGGCTGTGTCAGGGATGATGATGCCGCCCCGGACGGTCTCGCCCTCTTCTACGCGGCGCACCAGGATGCGGTCGTGAAGCGGAGTGAAGCTGGTGGCTACGGAGCTGTTGCAGTTGCCATTGCGTTACTTCTCCTTCGCGCGAGGGTTAGCCTCGCGGTATTCAATGCTGAATTTAGAAAATTCTTACTGCAAGCGAGGAGTTTTCATGCGACAGGAAGGCCATTGCTCACCCTTTAGCACTTCCACTCTTCGATTGCTAATGTAGGGAACAGAGCTACGCTTGTCAAGTTTCCCACGAAAATATGAGTGAGTTGCGCTCAGATGTTGCAGGAGTGTTAAAAGAGGGGATTTTTTTAGACTCCGGCTGGCGGGCTAATTGATTGTGCAGGTAGATACTTACGCCCTAAACCCTCTGAGCTTACGCTCTAACCATTTAAGCATGGTGAACTACTTGAGATTTCGTTTCAATATGAAAGCATTTTGCTATTGATTTTTGGATAAAAAATACCTAAAATAGAAGAGTTTGTGACTTCCCGGCGACTCCGTTGGTTGTAGAAACCCTTCCCTTCGCCGGAGTATCTGTACGTCACCTTACTTGCTAGGGGTAAATCAAAAAATGGCAAAACGTCGTGGTAATCCAAATTGGGGTAAACCGGAGCCTATCGGTCCGGTCGTACCCACTGTCACTTCCTTCGAACAGGTCGTCAAGGAATACAAGCTCACTCCGGATCAATACATCCGCTCTACGCGCCTGCGCGAATGGGCCCGCCGCAACCGAAATTCGAAGTACATCCCCGAGGGGCTTCTGGAAGCGTGGGGCTTCGAGATCGAGTCGACTTTATAAGTTCAAAGCAAAAGTTCAGCCAGAGAAACGCCGCCTGTACAGGCGGCGTTTTCATGTCTGTGTTGTCTTTCAGGATACGTCCAGCGTCTTTCCTCCGCCTTTCCGCGTCAAACTGTGTCGTTTTGATGGGATACTCCGTCATGCTATGGGCGGATTCGGGAAATCACTCATCTGCGGGATAGCGATTAGCTCGGTCCTGGGCATCTCTGCGCGGGCTGCGAACGATCTTCCTCAAAATAAAAGACCAAAACTTGGCCTGGTGCTGAACGGTGGAGGCGCGCTCGGGCTGGCGCACGTCGGAGTTTTGCGATGGCTGGAAGAGCACCACATTCCGGTAGACATAGTTGCCGGCACAAGCATGGGCGGCCTGGTGGGAGGAGTCTACGCTACGGGCAAGTCTCCCGCCGAAGTCCGAACGTTTGTGGAGGGTATCGATTGGGACCAGATGCTGAGCGACGGCGTCCCATATCGCGATCTGTCTTTTCGGCGAAAAGAAGACGCAGCTCAATATCCCATCTCTATTCAATTTGGCTGGAAGAAAGGGCTGGTGACTCAGGGAGGTTATAAAGCCGGTCAACAGGTACAACTGCTGCTGGATAAAATCGCGCTGCCGTATTCCGATGTCAAGAGTTTTGACGATCTTCCTATCCCGTTTGCCTGTGTAGCGACTGACCTGGTCTCGGGCCGTGAGCACATCTTTCGCTCAGGTTCTCTCGGGATGGCGATGCGCGCCACCATGTCTTTGCCCGGTATCTTTGCGCCCGTAAGAACCCCGGATGCGATTTACGCCGATGGGGGGCTGATTGATAATCTCCCCGTCGAGGTGGCCAAGCAAATGGGCGCCGATATTACGTTGGCGATCTATCTTGAGACCGCACCGATAAAAGCCACAGAGCAATTCTCCTCGATCGGGGTGCTGGGTCGCGGTATCAGCGTCATGATTGCCGCCAATGAGTTGAGAAGCATGCAGCAGTCCGACATTCTGGTCAGCGTTCCGCTCCAGGACTTCTCGGCGCTGGATTACAGCAAGGCAGATGCTCTTATCCAGAAAGGCTATGACGCCGCCCAGAGCAAGGCAACGATCCTCGAGAAGCTTTCCGTAGACGATGCGACATGGCAGCAATATCTGGCGGAACGGGCGAAGCGCACACGCACCCTTCCTGTTCCTGAATACGTTGAAGTACATGGCGTGAATTCTAATAACGCCGAGCAGATCAAGAAACAGCTTGCTCCTGAAATTGGAAAGCCGATTCAACCCGAGAATCTCGCCCGCCAGCTCGTCACCATCGCCAGTGATGAACGCGTCGCCAACCTTAGCTACGGTCTCACGACAAATTTGTCAGGGGTGCCGGGACTAGCGATTCACGGTACCCCGGATGCTTTTGGGCAGAATATTATCCGTCCGTTGATTGTTGTGGATGGATGGGACTACAAGAACGTGACATTGAGTGTGGGTGCGCGATTGACCACGCTCGACCTTGGAAGATATGGCGCGGAGTTGCGGAGCGACATTCTTCTGGGTTCGGAGTATCTGCTCAGCTCTGAGTATTTTCGTCCGCTTACGTCCTCGCGCACCTGGTTTGTCGCACCGGCTCTCTACGGAGACAATGCCCCTCTCAATCTTTATTCCAGCGACGGACTGATCGCCGAGTATCGAGACAGGGTAATGGGTGGAAGAGGCGATCTGGGATATTTGTCCCCGCGCTCGTTCGAATTTCGCCTTGGCTATGAGGCGGCCGTTCAGAAGCTTTATCCAAACGTGGGTGACACTACGCTCTATCCTCGTGTGAAAGGCAGGGAGGGAGATACCCATATACATTTTATTCTTGATAAGCTCGATAACCCAATTACACCGATGTCAGGTTATCGTTTGCAGTCAAGAACAGAATGGTGGGATGCGAAACCTGCGGCGGGTGTAACGTTCCCTCTGGCTGAGCTTTCCATGATTGGGTTTACGCCTCTCACGACGAAATCGTCGGTGTATCTGGGTGCATCAGGAGGCAGCACACTGTGGGAAAATCCGGGCGGTCTGCCTCCGTTTTCCCTTGGAGGCTCCTTCCGCCTGCCTGCCTACAACACCAATGAGCTTCTTTCCAACCAGTACTTCCTCTTCCAGGGAGGATACATTCGGAAGGTTGGGACGCTGTCGCCACTGGTTGGAGGCAAAGTCCTGTTCTTTGCCGGTGCGGACATCAGCAAAGCCTACTATGTGAAGGATGCGTCGCATCTTCCGTCAGATGGCTCTGCCGGGCTGATTATCAATACACTTCTTGGACCGGTAGTCGTAGGTGGCGCAGTAGGAGATGCCGGCCATTACAAAATCTTCTTTGAAGTTGGCCGTGCGTATTTCTAAATTATTTTTCACTCAGTCCTAACAAAAGGATCAAGCCTGCTGGAAATATCCACTCTTGATAAGAGCGGCAGCATCCCTTGGATCAACTCGTTGCGTATTTGCCGTGCCCTGAAACTGGTAGTGTTTCCCGGTTACGGGCCCCCGCACCAGCACAGCGGAAGGCTGCTTAAAGCGGACATTTACGGATGCGCCGGCCTCATGAAAAACCTGAGCGCCGGTCGTGTTTCCCTGAACGAATGCAGCGCGTTGCTGACCACAACATGCCATACCTATCTCCTCAATAATCCTTATCAGCTCAATCCTCAAACCGGGGGTTCAAAGATGACCGGCTCTTTGGTGAACTTGTTTGCCAGCGATGCAGCTCCGGAAAGTGCAAGCCAGGCGACGAATCTGTCCAGCACTCCGTTTGCAACAAAAAATGCAAACGGAATGCTGATCCAGACGCTGAGGCAATAAAAGCAGTCCATCAGCTTACCCCAGTTCGTAGCTCCGAGCGTGCGGCGAATTCGTACGATCACATCCCACGGACCATCTTCTGCAGCCAGCAGATGTGACAATCGCCATACTGCCAGCGCCGCCACCACGAATCGGAGCCACTCATTTGTGATCATCTCGATAACTAGGTCACTATGTCATTGATGACGTTAATCGCAAACAGAATTGCTCCCGTGCTGTTGTTATTGCCACCATCGTTGACCCAGGTTGTGTCACCCGCCACCAGTTCGATCACATAAGCGCAACGGCATCCACGCGGCAGCTGCCAGGGATTCGTCGCTACGCAGGGATTGTTGGGATCGGCCGGAGGACCGCCGTCGAGAGCCGAAACAATGTCCCACGAAGCCAGCAGTGCTGCCTGCGCAGGGGTAGGCTGAGCAGCCTGCCACAGGTTAGGCACACGGACCGTTGGAGGCGTGCCCGCCGGAGCGCCGTTTGGTGTGTAGTCCGAGGTAAGAAATGGACGCATCGATCCGCCGTTCTTCTGGTAGCTCAGTGAATACGACCCGAAGTTATCATTCGGTAGCCGCTGAGTCGCCGTGACATCGATCGGAAAATCCCATGCGATCCCGAAGACGGATGCAGTGGTTCCTACATAATCTTTCAAGTGCAGATCGCCGCAACCGACTACGTTGCCTATCTGTGTGATTTTTCCGATGACCGGATTGTTATCGATCCAGACTGCAATTTGGTCCTCTCCCGCCGGAACAACCGGAGTGTGCGGTGAAGTAATTGGTCCTTCGTCTACCTCAAGAAAGATCACGAACCGGCCGCTCGCGCCGCTGCTCCATTTCTTATTCGAGCTGATTTTCGGCACGGTGTAAGGGAACGGAATGACGCACGATTCTGTTGACCACTCAGCGACAAGGTCACCATTGAGAATGGTGTTTGGCGTGGGTGGGCTCAGGAAGCAGCCTGAAGACCATGGATGCGCCGAAGTTCCGTCATAAACGACAGGGGGCATCAAAGCAGTGCCACCAAGTGCCGTTGGACTCGGAGCCGGTGCAGGCAAGGGAATGGCCCCCGGCGCCGGGCCGAATTCCGCCAGCTGATACTGCGTCATCTGGTTGCCGCAGCCGAAGGTATAGGCGCTACCCGTCACGCTGATGACGCCGCCAACCGACTGCTCGAATGCTGGATTGGAGACATTCTGCACCATTTTGATAATGGAAGGGCTCGGATTGAATGGATCTTGTCCGACGGTTGCGGCTACGGTTGCAACCGCAGTGATCTGAATGGCGTTAATTGCCAGGTTGAAGACTGCATTCACCTGAAGGTGCAGTCCGCCGCTTCCGTAAACATCAAGGTAGACGGTAACCGTGGTCGTGGCTGGTGGCAGCAGATCGACGTCGAGGTATCCCAGGACACCGCTATTAACCGGCGTAGTGGAAGATGGGTTGACTGGCGGCCTGGAGCAGTCCGGATACACAACTGCATCGCTGATGAGAGGCCCGCCAACACTGTAGCTGAGCGTGTAATGTGTGAAACCAGCCCCTGCCGCTGTGCCGTCGATCTCAATGCCTGCCAGGTTGTTGCACGCAGCCACAAAAGTAAGCGACGAGCACGCCGGCGGTGTATCGATAATGGCAATCAGTGGCTGAAAACAACGCCGCAGTTGCAGGAAGAACACTTCCAGGCAGCGGAGAGCCTCGACCAGAGTCCTCGCGCGGCCCAGGCAGCAGCCGAACTCAAGCGCAGCTACGCAGTAGCAGCAGCAATTCCGCGCCAGAGGTCCAACCCCGATTTGTTCATAATTTTTGCTGCCGAACAGCGCCCGCGCTGCATCCGGCGAACAGAGGCGCTGAAATACAGAGGCTGCAGCGTTGTTGTCGACAGAGCAATCGATTTTGCCGGCGACAATCTCTTTCGGGATATCGATCGGATATTCGAGATCTTTGATTTGATCCTTGACGAAGGGTGAGTAAGCGGTGGCAAGAACCTTTACCAGCGTACTGAAGTCGCGCTGTTCTTCAATAGTTGGTGGCACGGTCACCGGCTGTCCCAGCGCCTGCCGTACACAACGCCAGTACTGATACAGGTAGTAGGCAAAGCCACGAAATGTCCGTGGTCCGCGGCAGACCAGCCAGCCGAAGATCAGGCAACAAAGGATGCGCCGGTAGCACCACTCCCATTGATCCGGGTTGCCAAGGACCTGGCGGCCCTCCTCGGGCAGTACGCGAAGAGCCACATCCTTATTAAAGAAGCGTTCGAACAAAGTCACCGCCATTTCGATTTCGTCGTCGCACGTCGGCGGATGGGCCTGGGATTCTTTGATCAGCGTCGCGGCGGATGAGGCAAGGTTTAACTCTCTTTCGAGAATCGGCCGGTAGGCCGCAAGAAAAGTGTTGAGAACCGTTTGAAAATCCTGGTTCTGTGTAAGGGTGGGATCGTTGAAATCAGGCATGGAGATTCTCCTTCCATCACGCGTCGTTGGAGGAGAACGATCGCTGCATTACGCCTCATGGTGGTTGGCTGATCGCCACCGTTACAGCAAAGTGACGGATGGATCCAGGCATGCCGCGCAGCGTATCAGGCGCAGCTTACGTCGGACGGCGAGAGTACTGGATTGACAGGTGTCAATAGAATCAGTTAGTTATCCGCAAAACATATTTGTGGAACGCCGTACCGGAATGCGGTATATATCACGATCCGTTGTTAGACAATAAAATCCACTTACCTTTTCGTTCAGCCATTTTGAGGAAGCAGAATGCAGCCAATTGTTTTGAAGACTGAAGCATATCGATGGGACGGTGTGAGTCTGGGTGAGGTCATGCTGCGTCTTGATCCCGGCGAGGGACGTATTCACACAGCGAGGCAGTTTACGGCGTGGGAAGGCGGCGGGGAATATAACGTAGCGCGTGGACTTCGCCGTTGTTTCGGTCTGCGAACCGCCATTGCGACCGCCTTTGCAGAAAACCCGGTGGGTCGTCTGGTTGAGGACTTCATCCTGCAGGGCGGCGTGGATACCTCGCTGATTCGCTGGACAAAGTACGATGGCGTCGGACGTACAGTTCGCAATGGATTGAATTTCACCGAGCGTGGCTACGGAGTGCGTGCCGCAGTGGGCTGCTCTGACCGCGGCCACACTGCAATTTCGCAGGTACGGTGCGGAGACTTCGATTGGGAGATGATTTTCGGTCCGCAGAACGGGACAAGATGGTTTCACACGGGAGGAATTTTCGCCGCGCTGTCAGAGACGACGCCCGATGTTGCCGC
This sequence comes from Terriglobales bacterium, assembly GCA_963738095.1. Taxonomy (GTDB): domain Bacteria; phylum Acidobacteriota; class Terriglobia; order Terriglobales; family Acidobacteriaceae; genus Alloacidobacterium. The sequence goes on along the minus strand of CAVTVL010000023.1, from coordinate 48,066 downwards.
CGAATCGATGGATGCAGCAAGGAAATCCGGAACCATCGTCTCCTATGATTTGAACTATCGCGATTCGCTTTGGAAAGCAATCGGTGGCAAGGTTAAAGCGCAGGAAGTAAATCGTGAGCTGGTGCGCAAGGTTGACCTTCTTCTTGGCAACGAAGAAGATTTTTCCGCAATGCTGGGAATCGCCCTCGAGGGCGTCACCGAAGACTTTGATGAGTTGCCCATTGCCAGTTACGAGAAGATGTTGCGCGATGTAGCCACAGCTTATCCAAACCTCAAGATGATTGCCACCACCCTACGCACTGCTCACACCGCGAGCCGCAATGCATGGGGTGCGATTGCTCTCTATCAGGATGAAATTGTGCACGTTCCGCAGCGCGAAGTCGATATTCTGGACCGGGTCGGTGGTGGCGACTCCTTTGCGTCCGGGCTGATTTACGGGATTCTCGCCGGCCAGCCAATCGACTGGGCAGTACGCTGCGGGGTCGCGCACGGAGCCCTGGCTATGACTACCCCCGGCGACACCAGCATGGCTACGTATCCGGAAGTACAGGCCATGTCTCCGAGGCTGCCGGCGCGGCGGCCTTTGTACTCGGATCCAATCGATTGGGCGGCATCCTCGATAACCGCTACCTCACGAGCAGTTGCCAGTTCGCGAAGCGGATCCATGTCGGCGCAACCACCGAACAGGTGAATCGGAATCACCGCCTTCACTTTCGGATGAGCGTCCAACACGGCCGCGAGTTGCCGCATGTCCATGTTGTATGTCTCCGGTTCGACGTCGACAAACACCGGCGTCGCGCCGGCCCGGCAGATGGCTCCTACCGTCGCAAAGAACGTGTACGGCGTGGTAACCACTTCGTCTCCGGGCTGAAGATCGAGCGCGAGCAAAGCCAGGAAAAGTGCGTCTGATCCGGAAGCGCAGCCGACAGCGAATTGGGCGCCGCAATAGGGTGCGATCGATTGCTCCAGCTGTTGGACATCCTCCCCTAAAATAAATCTCTGCGAATCCATCAAACGGGTCACCGCCGCCAGAACTTCCTCGCGAATCTCACGGTGCTGGGCATTCAGATCGAGCAGGGGTATCGTCTTGGAAGCTAACGCGGTTGTCATATGGATGGCCTCAGTTCTTCACCGCGGCCAAGGCCGCGGCGTTACATTTCCTTCCCCTACGCACATCGCCGCAAGTCGAACAGGTAATGTGTCGGTCCGAATCAAACAAGGGGAGTCCACACAGCTGGACCTGCCGACAAAATATTCTTGGCCTGCCATCGTCTTTTATGGTGGCCGGACTATCCTCGAACTGTAGAGGCACTAAGGCATGTGGATTTCCAAAGCCTTTCGTTGTCACCAGCTCTTGCTTTGGCCGCGGGTTTGGCCTGTAGATTGTACTCGTCAAGCCTCATTCCGGCAAGTTCTAGAAACAGCGAGGTTGTGTCAATCAGATGTCGAATTCGAATAACCCGAGCGGCGGTGGAAGGCAAAAGTCCCGTGCTCCCATCGCAACAGTTCCAGTAGAGCACTATCTAAGGCTGATACAACACCGCAAATTCCTCATCCTCGCGATCTTTGTGGTGGTCGCGGGCGGCGTGGCGATCTACGCCAAGCGGCTCCCGAATATCTACACCTCCGACGCTACAATCGTGATCGATCCCCAGAAGGTGCCGGAAAATTACATCAAGTCAACCATCACCGGCGACATTCGCAACCGCATCGGCAATCTCTCCAACCAGATTCTGAGCACCACCCGGCTACAAAAGATCATCGATTCGTTGAATTTGTATCCGGAAGAGCGCAAGAAGATGGCCCGCGAAGATGTGCTTGCGAAGATGCGATGGACATCAGCACGACCACCTTAACCGACTTCGGTGGCAGCCAGGATCTGCAAGCTTTCAAAATCGGATACGCCGGGCGCGATCCCCGCATCGTCGCACAGGTCGCCAATCAGCTCGCCTCGGCCTTCATTAACGAAAACATCACCACCCGGCAGCAGGAGGCGAGTGGCACCGCCGACTTTTTCAAGAACCAGGCACAAGACGCCCGCAAAGCTCTCGAAGAGCAAGACAACAAGATTAAAGAATTTAAACTGAAGCATCTCGGTGAAATGCCGGAGCAGCAGGCCGCGACTCTACAGCTCATCGGAGGGATACAGTCCCAATTCCAGATGGAATCGGAAGCGTTGGCCAGGGCTGAGAGTACCGAGAAGACTCTCGAGTCCATGCTTTCGCAAACCGTAACTCCGGTCGTAGACATGGATACCGTTGCAGAGACGAAACCCGCTGCTCCCTCAGCGTCCAAAAGCACGACGGGCGCGAGCCGGCCAGTTGATCCGATTGCCGCAGACCGTGCCGAACTCGCGAAGTTGATGTCCCACGCCGGTCCCAATTTTCCCGATGTAGTGAAGCTCAGAAACAAGATCGCTCAGGAAGAAGCCGCCCAATCGAAAGCTGCCAACGATGCTGTGGCCGTTACCATTCCAGTGCCAGCCCCTTCTAAGAGGGAAACTGAATCGTCTCCCGATGCCACTCCGAAAACGCAGTCCGCGAACGCAGCGCCAGCACCACGCGTGAATCCGGTAGTGCAAATGCAACTTCGAGGGGTTCAGGCTGAAATCGTCCGGCACAGGGAAGAAAAGCAGCGACTGGCCAAATTATTGGATACCTACCGGGTGAGGCTGGACGCGATTCCGCAGAGCGAACAAGAGCTCGCATCCTTGACCAGGGATTACGAAATATCCGAAGTGCGCTACAACCAGCTTCTCAGTCAGCAAATGAGTGCCGAAACCGCTACGCAGTTGGAAATTCGCCAGCAAGGCGAGAACTTCGACGTAGTGGACCCTGCGATGCCTGCCGAGAAGCCCAGCCGGCCGAATCGTCCCCTGTACTACGGGGGCGGAGCGATCGCCGGCTTAGTCCTCGGTTTATTAGCAGCATTGGGCACCGAACTTCTCGGAATGTCGATCACCGATTCGCAGGATGTCACTGGAAGCTGGCGGGGTAGATGTTTTGGGAGTAATCCCAGTCATCTTGACGCATTCCGAAAAGTCGACTCGTCGCCGCCGGCTGATTGTGGCTGCGGCATCAGCCACGTTTGCCGCAATGGCTTTAGGCGCCATTCTGGTTTTTAAAATCTACAACCAGGCATAAGATTGGGGTGCAGACTCCCCATGAAAAAGGTCCCATCAAAAAGAAATGTTCCCAAAAATTGGGAACAGGCCTTGCTGAAGGCACCCATTGGGTTCCCGCGCGATCCCTAAACCCGTACCAGTACCCCTCATGCTTGAGGGTGTCCTAATAGGCACTTTATGCTGAGGACAGTGGCCCCTGACATGCAAATTCCTATACAAAAGCACCTATTATGAGTCGACTGTATGAGGCCCTGAAGGGCGCGACCCGCAAACGGGGAGATGGTAACGATCAACTCTGGGATGCTTTAGCATGGACGGACTGGAAACTCCGTCTAACGCGAGTTCCGCCACCCCGCCTGCTTTGCCGGAATTGGAGCCCGCCGCGTTACGAAACATTTCACAGGCCTTGATCGATGAACAACCGAATGAAGCCGATTTCGGCAAAGAGGCCAAAGCCGGGCTGGATCGCAACGCCAGGCTTTTGCCGTTTGCTGCCAATGCCACCTTGGCCGATCACTATCGGCGGCTTCGGACCAAAATTCTGCAGCAACGCGAAGTAAGCCATTTCGATCCTTGGTCATTACCAGCCCCTCTCCACAGGAAGGGAAAGACCGTCACTTGCACCAACCTTGCTCTGAGCTTTTCAACCCTGCCCAATTTTAAGGTACTGGTGATTGACGGCGACCTCCGCCGAGGCACTCTGGGGGCTTGGCTGGGAGTGAGTGACGATCAGCTCGGCCTGAGCGACCTGTTTGAAGGAACGGCACAGTTGCAGGACGTGGTTCTGAAATCCGATCACCTTCCCATGCATTTCATCGTGCGCGGAAAGTCTGAAGTCAACGACCTGCACCAATCTCATTTTGGCGACCACTTCCGGCGTCTCAGTGAGATGTACGACCTTGTTTTAGTCGATTCTCCGCCGGTCAATCTTCTGGCGGACGCACAGATTCTGGCCGCCAATTGTGATGCTGTTCTGCTCGTGGCCCGGGCTTTTTCCACTACACGCAAATCTCTTGAAAAAGCGGCTCAGGAATTGGCTCCCTTCCGGATCATCGGTTCTGTTTTGAACGCCGGCGTGACACAAAGTCGAGCAAGTATTACGGGTATTATTGAGAGTTTCGGGGACATACCAACTTCGCATGGATTCGAAAGAATACCAGGGTCTGATCACCGAACCTGCCGTCCGCACCGAGACTTCCTTGCTCCAATCGGGTCGGAGGATGAGTGGGATCGTTTTGTGCTGGCGTCCCCTCAGGGACCTTCTTCCATCTCTCGGGGCTGGGCGGAAGTCGTCGAGAAGGTTCTGGGACATCGCACTTTCCGCTTTACGGCACGCGACGAACAGGGAATTCGTGGCGTGTTTCCGGTCAGCCGGGTACGCAGCCGGATCTTCGGCGACTGTCTGGTCTCGTCTCCGCTGGCGGTTTACGGCGGGATCTGTGCCGACGACGCGGAAGTATACACCGGTTGCTAAGCCGGGCGAGGAGACGGCGCAACCGGTTAGGCGTGCAGTATCTGGAGATGCGCAATCGGACCGAGCCGTATCCGAGCGATTTGCCCGGGCGAGATCTCTATGTGACCTTCACCCAGGACCTCTCGCCAGGCCCGGAAAAGCTGTTGAAGGATTGCCGCGGGATACCCGCTACGCGGTGCGAAAGTCGATGAAGGCCGGGCCTCGAATGGACCGAGGATGTCAGACGGACGAATTCTACGAAATTTATGCGCAGAGCGTCCACCGATTGGGAACTCCGGTCTTTCCGAAGGACTGTTCCTGTCCTGCGCCGTGAGTTTCCCGAGCACATGCAGGCTGTTTGGGGTTCGCAAAGGAGAAGAAGGCTATTGCCGGAGTCCTCTGTTTCTATTTCCGGGATCAGGTGCTGCCTTATTATGGAGGCTCGATTGCCGAGAGCCATAAGGATTCTCCCAATAACTTTATGTACTGGAGCCTGATCGAGCAGAGCTGCCGTGAAGGCTATGGCAGCTTTTCGATTTTGGGAGCAGCAAAAAGGGAACCGGGTCGTTCCACTTCAAGTCAGCCTGGTCGATGCAGGTTACCGAACTTCCGTATCGGTACCATCTGGTGAGAGCGAAGGAAGTTCCGCACATGAGCCCTGTGGACGAGAAGTTTCAACTGCCGATGCGGTTGTGGAAGCAGACTGCCTTTGTCGTGGACGAAGTTCATCGGACCGCAATTGATTCGATGGATTCCTTCGTCTGAAAGAAGCATGACATATAGGCGTGTAGCTCAGCCGGTTAGAGCGCCCTGATTTAACTCCAGGGAGGTCGCAGGTTCAAATCCTTGCCGCGCCTACCAAATTTTTTGCACCTTGAAGATTCTTTACCTTTGCCACCGCATTCCGTTTCCTCCCGACAAGGGCGAAAGATTCGCGCTTTTCATCAACTGCGCGCGATGGCGCAACGGCACGAGGTCGACTGTTCACGCTGGCGGACCATGCCGCCGATCTGGAACATCAGCGGCCGCTGGCCGGACTACTGCAAGTCTTTAACGATCGCGCAAATGCAGCCTAAGACGGCCAGACTGCGCTCTTGCCATATCTGTCTGACGAAGACCCCCCTTACGCTCCCCTACTTCTATCTCTTCGGAACTTCAGAGGAAGGTCACCCAGGCGCCTCACTCAAAAATCCTATGACCGGATTTTTCTGTATTCGTCGAGCATGGCGCAATACGTGGAGCAAGTAGACGAGATCCCGATCCTAATGGATTTGGTCGATGTCGATTCGAACAAGTGGATGCAATACGCCTCTTTCTCGAGCTTTCCGTTCTCCCTCATTTATCGTCGAGAAGGACTCATGCTGCGGGAATACGAGCTAAAATCGTGAGCGCGTCGGCCTGTGTCTTGGTAACGACGGAGAAGGAAGCACAATTAGCACGCCAGCTCTCCAATCCGATTCGGGTGGAAGTGATTTCCATGGGGGTGGACAACGAGCGATTTCGACCGTCACCCGCGGCATCAGATGCCAGCGCGCCTACGATCGTATTTACCGGCGACATGAGCTACTTCCCCAACGCAGGAAGCCGTCATCTCCTTCGCCCGATAATGCCTTTCCGATCATTCGACGATCCTTGCCGGATGTGCGCTTTCTGATCGTTGGACGGAATCCCGGCCGAAAGGTGCAGGCGCTGAGCCAGATAGCTGGAATTGAAGTCACCGGATCGGTGCCGGATGTCCGAGTTTATCTCGCTCAAGCCCACGTTGCGGTAACGCCGTTGTCCATTGCCGCAGGAATACAAACCAAAATTCTGGAAGCCATGGGGTATGGCCTTCCAGTCGTAGCAACGCCGTGTACCATTCAGGCACTGGCGCCCTCGGTTGCGGAAATTGTCGAAAAAGGCTCGACACCGGACGAACTGGCGCTGAAAACGATCTGGCTGCTGCAGAATCCGAAAATTGCTCGTGAAAAAGGCCTGGAAGGGCGCCAGCGCGTAATGGCCGCCTATACCTGGGAGCAACCTTTGGGACGTTTGCTGCAGCTGATTGAGGATCCAAAAAGCGCTGGCTCTTCGCCCAAAGAGTCGCAATTCCACACCACTCGCTAGCTCTTTTGCGGCTCATTTTGGGCTGAATGGAGCCCGAATTGCTTAACCCCACTAACGCAACGACACCTCCCGACGGGAAACAAAAATGACCAAAACTGCTCTTATTACCGGTATCACGGGCCAGGACGGCAGCTATCTAGCGGAACATTTGCTGCACTTGGGTTACGAGGTTCATGGAATCGTCCGGCGAATCGCCCTGGAGGAGCCGGAACGGAGACTTAGCCGGTTGGAGCATGTCCGTGAACGTCTGGTCCTCCATCCCGCGGACCTGGGAAGTTACCCGAGCATTTTCCAGGTATTCGGCCGACATCAGTTCGATGAGTGCTACCATCTGGCCGCGCAGAGTTTCGTGGCGGAAAGTTTTGCGGATGGCTTTTCCACCATGCAAACGAACATCGATGGCACACACTTCGTCCTTGCAGCCATCCGGGAATTGCAGCGTAACTGCAAATTCTATTTCGCGGGCTCCAGCGAGATGTTCGGCAAGGTCCACGAGACTCCTCAGCGGGAAAATACCATCTTTCATCCGCGTAGCCCCTACGGGATTAGCAAAGTCGCGGGATTCCACCTCACGATGAACTACCGCGAAGCATATGGCATGTTTTGCTGTGGCGGAATTCTTTTCAATCATGAAAGTCCCCGGCGCGGTTTTGAGTTCGTGACGCGCAAAATCACAAGCGGGGTTGCCCGAATCAAGCTGGGGTTGGCCACGGAAATTCGGCTCGGGAACCTGGACGCCCGGCGCGATTGGGGGCATGCGGCCGACTACGTGCGCGCCATGCACAGCATGCTAGACCAACCCAAACCGGACGATTACGTAGTGGCAACAGGCGAAATGCACAGCGTTCGGGAATTTTGCGAACTGGCATTCGGAGAAGTCGGGCTGGATTACAGGGATTTCGTAAAGGTCGATCCAGCGTTCTTCCGCCCAGCGGAGGTAGACGAACTCTGTGGCGATGTCAGCAAGGCCCGTTCGGTGTTCGGTTGGAAGCCCACCTACACTTTCCAGCAAATGGTCACTGAGATGGTTTGTAGTGATGTGGAGCTCCTCAAATTCAACACGCGCCTCGGGACGAGGACGATGAAGGCAGCGGAGATCGTCCTAGAAGGCCCCTCCCGGCAACGCGGGATTTCACAAATACCTGAAATTCCTGCTAGCTAGCGCGAGGGGGCCTTTGCTTGCTTACTCAGGGTAGTACTGGTACTTCATTCCCTATCCCCCAACGCTCAGGACTGGACGTTGAGGCCCCGGTGACGGACGATTACACATGGGGACAACGCAAAGTGACGGCTCATTCCACGTTCCGAAAGACTATTGAGCGCTTTCCGCTTGCCTTGCATTGCTCTTTTCATTTCAGTTACTTAGCAGTGGAACTGGAATTGCTTTAAACACCAGCTACAACACTCTGGCTTATGCGTCCCAACAAAATTCTGATGCTGCTGACGAACGCCTACGATCCGGACCCCAGGGTCCGGCAAGAAGCGCTCGCATTAGTAGGGATGGGCTGCCAGATCAAACTTTTGGCATGGGACCGGGATCTGAAATCGCCAGCTGTCCAAAACATGGAAGGCGTTGAGGTAGAGCGGGTCTTTCTACCTTCCAAGCACGGCCGCGGCGCAACTCAGATTTTCTTTTACGGGTGGCTTTATCTGAAAATGTTCTGGCGTGGGATGGCGACGTCATTTGACGCAGTGCACTGCCATGATCTGGATACTCTCCCGCTCGGTTTTCTATTGGGCAAGCTCAAGCGCAAACCGATAGTCTACGATGCGCACGAGAGCTTCCCCGATATGTTGGAGGGAAGCGTTCCGCGTGTAATTCAACATGCTCTGACACGCTTTGAGAATTTTCTCATTCGACGCATCAACTTACTGGTAACGGTTGGCGAGAAATTACGGCGCCATTTCGCCGAGCGCGGTGTAAAGCGTTCTGTGGTAGTGGGTAATTGGAAGCGGCTTGGCGATTTTTCCAGAAGTGAACAGGAGATCCGCGAGATTCGTCGACGGCTCGGCATTCCGGAAGGCGCGCTGACGATCGTTTGCATCACTCAACTGCTCAAGGATCGAAAACTGGAAGAGTTACTCGATGCTGCCCGGGAAGACCCGAGTGTCTATGTGATCATCGGCGGCAAAGGCGTCCTGGAAAAGCAGATTGTAGAAGCAGCGGCAGGCAACCCACGAATCAAGTTCGTCGGCTTTGCTACCGGCAAACAGATTGCCGATTATACCTGTGCAGCGGACATCGTGTATTACGGCTTCGATCCTCAAAATCCCAACGCGCGTTTCAGCGCCCCGAACAAACTCTATGAAGCTTTGGCGGCTGGTCTTCCGTTGATCACGGGTGACTTCGGCGAGATCGCAGAAGTCGTTCGCGAGACCGGGTGTGGGGTTGTCCTGCCGAAATATAGCGCCGCGGAGATTCAAAAAGCCATCGCAGTGATGGCAGATCCGGAAATTCGCAAGTCAATGGCAGCCAAGGCGGCAAATTGCGGAAGGACATCGTTGAATTGGGAAAAGGGTGAGGAGACACTCTACCGCGAATATACATTGCTGCTGCCGGAAGTTCTGAAGCAACCGTCTCGCGAATGGACCGCAGCCAGTCAAGCAGCCGTCAGGGGATAACAAACTATATGTGTGGCATCTGCGGAATTTACGAACCTGGACGGGATACGGAAATCTCGCCGGCTATTCTCAAGCCGATGGCTGATACTCTGTATCACCGCGGTCCGGACGACGAAGGCTTTTATAGCGGACCTGGTATCGGATTGGCTTTCCGCCGCCTTTCGATCATCGACCTTGCCGGAGGCCATCAACCACTCTCGAATGAAGACGGGTCCATCTGGATCGCCTTCAATGGGGAGATCTACAACTTCCAGGAACTGAACAAGCGGTATCTCTCGAGCGGGCACACCTTTCGGACGCGTAGCGACACCGAAACCATTGTGCATTTGTACGAGGAGTTGGGCGAAGCCTGTTTTGCGGAACTCCGGGGTATGTTCGCGTTTGGCTATTTGGGATGGCCGCCGCAAGCGCCTGCTGCTGGCCCGGGATCGCATCGGTAAAAAGCCGCTGTTTTACTCCTGGGATGGCCGCAGGTTGGTCTTCGGATCCGAAATTAAGGCGCTGTGGCCTGCCGGCGGCATCTCCCAGGAGATGGACACCGAGGCTCTCTCGGACTATTTCTCTTATCAATATGTTCCGGCACCTAAAACCATTTACCGCAAGGTGCGAAAACTAAGGCCGGCGCATTACCTGGTGGTGGAAGGCTCCAACATTCGAGAAGTCCCCTACTGGGACATTCACTTCGACCAAACCAAGCAGCTTTCCGAGGATCAGTGGTGTGAATCCTTTCTGGACGAATACCGAACCGCGATCAAATCACGACTTAGTCAGCGATGTGCCGCTAGGCGCATTTCTCAGCGGCGGCGTGGATTCATCGTCAGTTGTAGCGCTGATGAACGACTTTCAGCCGCCGGTTACTACATGCTCAATCGGTTTCAGCGAAGCACCGTACGACGAAGCCAACGAAGCTCGCGAGTTTGCCCAAACGTTGGGCGCGAATCATTTCGAGCAAATCGTCAAACCGAATGCCATCGACCTTCTTCCCAAGCTGGCATGGCACTATGATGAGCCGTTTGCCGACTCCTCGGCAGTACCCACCTATTACGTCTCACAAGAAGCGAGGCGGCATGTGACCGTAGCGCTTTCCGGCGACGGCGGCGACGAAAATTTCGCGGGATACCGGCGGTACAAACTCGACGCTGCGTGAAGACCAATTGCGCTGCCCGTATTCCCGCCTCCGTACGCCGCAATGTATTCGGTCCGCTGGGCGAGTGGTATCCCAAATTGGGCTGGGCGCCGCGTGTTTTCCGCGCCAAAAATACATTCCAAAGCCTGGCGCGAGATCCGCTGGAAGGATATTTCTACGGCGGTTCGGTCTGCCCGCCCGCGTTGAAGCGTCAACTCTTCACGCCAAGCTTGTGGAATCAACTGGGCGGATATGACTCCGCTCGAGGTGCTGCGCTATCACTACGATCGGGCCGATACGACCGACCCCCTCTCGCGCATCCAGTACGTGGACATGAAGACCTACCTGGTGGACGACATTCTCATGAAGGTCGATCGCGCGAGCATGGCCAATTCCCTCGAGGTACGTTGTCCCTTGCTCGATCACAAACTCATGGAGTTGATCGCGCAGATGCCTTCCAACCTGAAACTGCACAAGGGTCAGGGGAAATACATATTCAAAAAGGCTCTGCAGCGCGTGTTGCCGTCAAGTGTTTTAACCCGTGCGCAAAAAGGGCTTTTCGGTTCCCGTGGCGGAGTGGTTCCGGGGAGAGCTGAAAGAATTCGCACACGACGCCTTATTTCACCGGAACGACGATCTGCTAGATAACAGCTTTCCTCACTCGCTGCTGGAAGCAACATCAGCGCAGGCAGCGCGACTGGTCTGCGCTGCTATGGTGCGTGCTCATGTTCCGTACCTGGCAACAACAGGGTTATCGCGCGGAGGGCACGCGGGCGGCATGAGCGGGATTTGTGCAGTCTGGCGGAAAGACGGCGCCACAGCGGCCAGCGAGATCCTCGTCGGCCTCGGGGTACGCTGGACTCGCCCTGGCGACCTCTGAGCACCAGTCGCAAGCGGCCGATGCCGGACGTAGGCGTCGGCGGTCTCCGCTCGCTTCGATACACAGCAGGTTTATCGAAACTCGCACGTGCTGATTGCTTGCGATGCCGACCTCTTGAATGAAGCCGCCCTTCAAGAGCATCGGTCCGCGACCGGCAGCAAACGCCTGGGGCGACGAAGACAGCAAGCCTCTTCGCTGCTTTATACGAGCGTTATGGCGGCACCTTCGTCGAGAAACTGCGCGGCGCGTTCTCAGTGGTTTTGTGGGATAGGGTCGAGCGGAAATTATTCGCCGCAGTCGATGGTTTCGGCATGACATCGACTCGTCTATTCCGATACCGGTAAGACATTGATCGTGGCCTCGCGGGCTCGATGCTGTGGCAGCGTCCGGGGTGGTAGACCTCGAGATTAATCCGCACGCTATTCCCAACCTGCTCAACTTCAGCGTGAACCTGGCGCCGGAAACGATCTTCACTCAGGTGCGCCGCATACCTCCGGGGTGCTGTACTCGCAGCGGGGCCAGGTAATGAGCCCGCCGTGAAGCCATATTGGGACATGCGCTACGGCGTCCCCGGCGAAACGAATGAAAATCGCTTGAGCAAGGAATTGGAATCCCTGTTCGAGCGGTGTGTCGCCGAGCACTGCAACAACGAACCGCTTGCAGCTACGGGCGCATTTCTCAGCGGCGGCACCGATAGCAGCACAGTCGTTGGGATGATGAGCCGGATGGGCAAGGACCGGTCAAGGCTTTCTCTATCGGATTCCAGGAACAAAGTTTTGATGAACTGGAATACGCCAAAATTGCGGCGTCTAAATTCCAAGCGCAGCACTTTACCTATCTAGTGGGGGCTCAGGACTGCTTTGAGGCATTACCGGACATGGTCCGGTATTTCGATGAGCCCTTCGGGAATTCTTCAGCGATCCCGACTTATTTCTGCGCTCGCCTGGCAGCGCAAAACGGCGTGACAACGACTGCTTGCCGGCGATGGTGGCGACGAGTTGTTCGGCGGCAATGAGCGCTATGCCACCGACAAAGTTTACGGCGTATACCAATCGGTGCCGTCGATTCTTCGACGCGGCATCATCGAACCTGCTCTTGAATGCGACCTCGACTGACAGTGGATTATTCGGTCGCGCCAAACGGTATGTGCGCCGGGCAAATATGACTGGCATGGACCGGCTGCTCTCGCACCAATTTCTGTCCACGCACAATCCGCACGGACATATTCGAGCCTGACTTTCTGAAGGCGCTGGGGGCCTATTCCATCCTGGACGTTCCACGCCACTATTACGCAGTTGCCCCGGCACGCGATCCCTTGGATCGAATTGCTCTACGCCGACGTGAAAATCACATCTGGGCGACAGCGATCTACCCAAAGTGACCTGCATGGCGGAACTGGCTGGCATGAAAGTACGGTTTCCGTTCCTCGACCGCGCGGTCGCCGAATTCTCAGGCAGGATGCCGGCACACCTCAAGGTAAAAGGCTTTGAGAAGCGGTACCTTTTCAAAAAGGCTTTCGGCAACCTGCTGCCCATCGAAATTATCAAAAAGAAGAAACATGGCTTTGGAATTCCTGTCGCGGTCTGGCTGAAATCCGATCCCAAGCTTCGCAGTCTCTGCCGCGACACGCTGCTCTCTCGCGCGCGCATCTTTGGAGCGTGGCTATTTTCAGCGCGACTTTATCGACCACCTGTTTCGGGAACATGAGGCTGACGGCAGCAGCTACTACGGCGACATCCTGTGGACGTTCCTGGTCCTCGAGTTGTGGTGCGGTCAGACTATCAACACACCCGCGGGGATGACGGCATGAGAATCGTCGAAATCCGTCAAGAAAGCGAATTGCAACAGCTCGAATCGGGCTGGAGGGCTTTATTGGCCGATGCTCCGGCGAGCTCCATGTTCGTCAGCTGGGAGTGGATTTCGGCGTGGTGGTCCGCCTATGGACGGCCTGGGGACCTTCGCGTCCTAGCCGCGTTTGACGACGAGGGAATTTTGCGAGGAATCGCTCCGCTGCGGATCGACAACCTCCGCCAATACGGGCAGACTGTCCGGGTGCTTTCCTTTATAGGTGACGGGTCTAATGATTCCGATTATCTGGATTTCGTCGTCGCCCGGGGCTTCGAGTCCGAAGTAATGGCAGCTTTCAGCACCCATCTCGCCAGCACCTTAAACCGCGGCACGCTTCTACGCCTTAACGAAATTCCAGAAACCTCGCCTCATCGGCCCTTCCTCCAAAGCCTAGCCGCGGACCAAGGCCGTATCTGCCAGGAGATCGACGTCCCATGCGCGGTGGTGACACTTCCTGGAACCTGGGACGCTTACCTGGCCTCATTGAAGCCCCGGTTTCGTACAAAGGTCCGTTCTGTTCTTCGTGATCTGGAAGCCCGGCCGGAGGTCACTTTCGGATTCTGCGACAAGCCGGAACAACTCGAGCAGTTGCTTCCAGTCCTGTTCGACCTCCATACCCGCCGTTGGAAGCTCGATGGTATGCCGGGGGTTTTCAACTGGGACAAAAAGCGCACCTTCTACTACAAGGTTTCACCGCTCCTCATGCAGCGGGACTGGCTGCGATTCAGTTGGCTCGCCTGGAACGGTCAGGTGCTGGCATGCCAATACGGTTTCGAATATAACGGCAGCTACCTGCATTTGCAGGAGGGATACGAACCCGCTTCTGAACACCTCAACGTGGGTATTGGTCTGAGAGCCTGGACGATGCGCGGATTCATCCAAAAGGGTCTGCACGAGTACGATTTTCTTGCCGGCATCGGACGCCACAAGTCCGATTGGGGCGCCGGCACCAAGCTCAGTAAGCAAACCACCGTTGCCAATTCTACCTGGAAGAATGTGGTCGTCTGTCGCGGCCCGGAATGGAAGGAACGCGCGAAGGAAACCATACGAAAGTCACTGCCCGAATCTGTGCTCGCAGCCCGGGATGCAAAACGCGCGAAGCAGCACGGCGCCGGCGGCGATACTTCCGAGGAGTCCTGGGTCCGGAATGCTGCGGCGAATTTCTATATTCATAGCCACCTACCTGCGTTGGTGCGTCCTCTTCGCGATCGTTATGAACTCTCGAAAGCGATGGGCGAAAGTCGTCGCCGGTTGAACAAGCGCGCTGAAACTACGGCTCGAATTCTCTACTATCACCGCGTCAATGATGATGGCGATCCCTTTTTCCCTGCCATTTCCACGCGGCTCTTTGAAGAGCAGATGCGGTATGTGTCCCGTCATTACAAGGTGATGAGCATGGCCCGCTTAATGGAACACCTGGAAAGTGGCGCTACCGATACCGCCATGGCGATTACTTTCGACGACGGCTACCAGGACAATTACCTCAGCGCATTTCCGATCTTGCAGCGCCACGGACTGCCGGCAACCATCTTTCTTTCTACAGGCAGCCTCGATTCAAGAGAGCCATTGTGGTTCGAGGAACTGGCGCTCGCGCTCAAAACCAGCGCTCAACAATATCTCGATATTGAAATCGGCATTCCAAGGCGTTTTTGGCTTCGAACCACTGAAGAACGGCTGAACACTAACCTGCAACTGACCGGTCTGCTCAAGCTCTTGCCAGACGGCGAGCTCCGGCGTGTTTGTACGGAACTTCTTCGAAAGCTTGAGGTCTCCGACCGCGGCGCCCGCCGCGACAAAATGCTCACCTGGGATCAGGTCCGGCTTATGAAATCCAGGGGTATCGATTTCGGCGGCCACACGGTTAACCATCCGTTTCTATCGCGACTTCCCAAGCGACCAGGCGTTATGGGAGGTATCCGAGTGCAAACGGCGTATCGAATCCGAGTTGCAATCGAGCGCAGACTTTTTTGCCTACCCGAATGGACGGGAAGAGGACTACGGCAAGTGGAACAAAGAAGTGATCCGCGAAGCCGGCTACCGCGCAGCCGTCACAACCATCTGGGGAACTAATTACAAGTCAACCGACCCAATGGAATTGAGGCGCGGCGGACCATGGGACAACAGCCTCGCGCTATTCGCCTATAAGCTGGATTGGTATCAACTGGTGAATGACTAAGCTATGCCGCTACGCGCAATAGTTCTGCTGGCATTCTTCATCTGCAGCCTGCCGGTCTGCTTTTTCCGGCCGTTTTATGGAATCCTGCTGTGGGAAGTGGTGGCTTTTCTCAATCCCCAATCCTACATTTGGGCCGCAAATGACACCTTCCCTTGGGCGTTGGCAATCGCAATTCCCACAATCGTTGGGTATGTTGCATTTTCAAGGCAGCCAGGTGCTCTGAGTTCGCGCGAATGCGCCTTCATCGTACTTTTGTGGGGTTGGTTTACTGTTACCACCCTCGTCAGCACTAGCAACCCCGTATTCCATCACCACGCCGAAGACACATGGAATCACTGGCGATTTGTGTCGAAGGTCCTCTTGATGACTTTGTTCACGCTCGCCATTGTGACCACCCTCGAACGTCTGAGAATTCTGATCATCGTCATGACCGGATGTTTCGGATTATTCGTGCTGAAGGATCTACCGTTTATTATCAGCACTGGAGGCGCGTATCATCTTTACGGCCCGGATCACTCGATGATCGCCGACAACAACGATTTCGGCCTGGCCCTGAACATGACGCTGCCGATTTACTTTTTTCTGGCCCAAACCGAATCGAAGCGCTGGGTGCGCCTGTTTTATATCTTCCTGGGCATCATTACGATTCCGGCTATTTTCTTTACCTATTCTCGTGGAGCCCTCGTTGGCCTAATCACGGTAATGGCATTGATGCTGGTTCGTTCGAAACAACGCTTCATCTTGGCGCCAATTGTCGTCCTGGCAATCATGATGGCCGTGATGTTCGCTCCGGAAGGCTGGAAAAATCGAATGGATCCTACCCGCCCCGACGCAGTAGATGCTTCCGCCAAAAATCGGCTCAATGCTTGGGCGTTCGCGCGCGGCCTAGCTGCCGACTATCCGATAACAGGCGGTGGATTCGCCACCTTCACCCCGGAGCTCTTTGCCAAGTATGCGCCCAACACGCAGGACATCCATGGTCCACACAGCGTGTACTTTCAGCTCCTTGGAGAACACGGCTTTACCGGCCTTGCGCTCTACTTGTGCCTGGTGGCCTCCTTTTTCTACACCGGGTTCGGCCTCTTGAGGGCTGCTAAATTCTACGGGGATGTGACGATAGCGAATTATGTCCACATGCTTCGCTTCAGCCTGATCGGTTTTCTGAGTTCCGGCTTTTTCCTGGGGCGAGCATATTTTGATTACTTCTTCGCGATCGTTGCCTGTATGGCGATCCTGGCCAAAGTGGCCCATCAAAGATGGGCGGAGCGGGATTTAGTTGAAGAGGAAGAGCCAGATGCGTTGGAAGCGCCGGCTGGAATAGAGGGGGTACCTGCGTGGGAGAACTAGACCAACCGCAAGCCGTGGTCATGAACATGTTCTATACGGGGCTGGGTATTGCACGCAGCCTCGGGGAGCAGGGTATCCCGGTGATCGGTCTCACGTCGCAACACCGCATATACGGGAACTTCACGCGCTACGCAAAGATCGAGTTCTGTCCCGACTCCCGGCACAATCCGGAGGCATTGTGCGTGTGGCTGCTCGAGCTGGGTAAAAAACTTGGGCGCAAAAGCGTCATTTTTCCGACTCGTGATGACGATGTCCTCTTTCTAAGCCGCTTCCGCCGGGAACTTGAGCCATTCTTTACCCTCACGATACCCGAAGACTCGGTTCTTCACAGTTGCCTCAGCAAATGGGAGACATTTCAATGGGCGGAAAAGGCTGGCGTTAAGACTCCGCAATGTTGGCTTGTCGAGAGGAAGGACGATTTTCCGGAGATCGCAAAGCATGTCACGTATCCTTGCGTTCTGAAGCCGGTCTCATCCCGCGACTGGAGGATTGGGCATAACTGGGAGATGGTCGGCGCTCGAAAGGCGATTGGCATTTCCTCCGCAGCGGAACTCGCCGCAGAATATGCGGAGATCGCACGGGCCGACGAAAGAGCTTTGATCCAAGCGATGGTTCCGGGCGGAGATGATTGCCTGTTGATTGTGGCTTGCTACATGGACCGGAATTCGCGATGGGTGGCTGCTTTCAATACGCAGAAGCTTTTTCAGTTTCCGGAAGGGTTCGGAACTGGTTGCATCGTGCAGACTGCAAACCGTCCCGAACTGTTCGAACCTACACAACGGCTGCTGCAAAAGATGGGCTTTACGGGCATTGCTGAAGTAGAGTACAAGTGGGATGCATCCACGGGTGAATATCAGCTGATCGAAGTCAATCCCCGGCCGTGGGACCAACACCGCTTAGGTAAGGCGGGAGGCGCGGATCTGATCCTGCTCGGCCTATTTCGATCATGCCGGATTGCAAATACCCGAAGTTTCCGGGAAGGTACAGCCGCAAAAATGGATCGCTGAGGATGCGTTCTGCATGGCGGCTCTGCGGTTTCTTTGGCGGCGGGATCCAAAGTTCTGGAAGTTGCTTGGCCTGGCACGCGGCAAGAAGATGTTCGCCGTGTGGTCCATTCGCGATCCGCTTCCATCGGTAGTGTACTTCCTTACGGTTTTTATCCCAGCGCTCATTGGTACCGGCGTGCAAGCTATCCGTTCCAGCATGAAGAAGAACCACGATTCCGGCCAAACTCTACAGAAAGGTATTGCTTATGAAAGCCGCCTCGATAAAGGCAACATTCGCAGCTAGAGCTTCGGTCATCGGAGGGCTGCTGCTATGCGCGAGTATCGCGCGGGCAGCTACCTGGAAAATCGAAACGGTGGATCAAAGCGGCGCGGGCATCTCTTCCTCGCTCAAAGTCGACCGCTTTGGCAATGCCCATCTCGTCTATGTTGTGGACGACGGCAACAAGTATCCGATGAGGTATGCCATTGGGATCACACATCTAAAAAATGGTTCGCAATGACGATCGCCGAAAGTGTCGGGAGTTGCACTATGGTCCTCGACTCCAAACAGAATCCTCACATTTCCTACGTTGATTTCGGGACTGGGAGCGGCAGCAAGCTGCACTACATGTACTTGGGACGGCACGGATTGGAAGCGGATTGCGATTCCACTCAATTCGGATGTCATCTCTTACTTCAGCTCTCTCGTACTGGATAGCAGCGACAAGCCGAGTATCACCTTCTATGAGTATCGCGGTCAAAAGAAACGGACTTCCGCATCCGCCTGCGAAACGTAACATTGAAGGAAGGTGTTTGGCAAGTAAAGACCATCGATGGCGAGGAGGGGAGCGGGAAATTCAACTCCATGGCTATTGACCCGCTCGGCCATATGCATATTTCCTACGCCAACGTCGGTGCTGTTGCGGCAGGCGCCCGGTACGCTTACTGGGATGGCCGCAATTGGAAAACTGAGATCGTGGATGGCATGGCTGAGAACAATGGCTTGATGGTGGGCTTTTCCTCTTGCATCGCGCTCGACCGAAATAATGACCCACATATCTCCTATGTAAATGAGGCCCAACCTGCACTGAAGTACGCGGTCCGCAAGAACGGCCACTGGCAGGTCCAAGTAATTACCCGGATGGTTGGAGTCGGTTACCCTGATCGGAATTCGATCGCGCTCGACGAGGATGGGCGGCCGTACATCAGTTATTACGATCCTGGCCGTGGGACTCTCTACTTAACGCATCCGGAGAATAAAGGCTGGGTAATCGAAACCGTGGAGGCCGGAGGAGTTGGGTTTAACAGTTCGCTGCAGATCGTGGACGGAGAGGTTTGGATTAGCTACGCCGACCAGACCAATAGCGCGATCAAGGTGGCTCGTATGGATCTGAATGCGACCAGAGCCTCCACATCAAGTATCAAAACTCCCTCGGTTTCGGGAGTGGCGAAGTAGGGAATATGTCCCACGAGTGCTTCTGGTGGCGCCTTCCCCGCCGCCTTATGGTGGAATGGCGCTGCAGGCGCGGCTTCTCGAGAAGCTATTAACGAACGACGGCGTTTCGGTCGGGTTTTTTTCCTCAAATTTTTCGCTACCTAGCCGGATAAATTCTCTTCCGGGCGTGCGGACCTGCGCCCGTTTTTTGATGGTGTGGTGGAAGCTCTGGTTCGCGGCACGGGAAGTCGATGTAATTCATGTATTTGCAGCATCCTGGTGGTATTTTTTTTTGACCGTTTGGCCGGCGGTTGTGGTGGGCCGCCTTTCTTGGAAAACGCGTCGTGTTGAACTATCGAGGCGGTGAGGCGGCAGTCTTTTTCCAACAATATCAATGGCTTGTACGGCCTGTATTCCGCCTGGCCGATTCCGTGACGGTTCCGTCCCGATTTCTGGCGGAAATCATCGGGACTCATTTTGCCGTTCCTGTAGTCATTGTTCCCAATATTTTGGATCTCTCGGTTTTTCGCTATCGGGAACGGACAAGATTCCAGCCGAATTTGGTGGTGACCCGCCATCTGGAAAAGATGTACGACATCGAATCGGTCCTCAGGGCGTTTCAGGTCGTTCAGGAACGTTATCTCGAGGCGTCCTTGTGGATCGTGGGTTCCGGCACCGAGGAGGCACGGCTACGAAGTCTGTCTGTCGAGTTGGCTCTGCGGGGCGTCCGTTTTCTGGGGCATGTCGCCCAAGCGGATTTACCGGCCATTTTTGAAGAACGCGATATCTTGATCAACGCCTCTCGTGTCGACAATTTCCCCGGAGCTCTCCTGGAAGCATCTGCTTCAGGTATGGCGGTCGTAACGACCGCCGCTGGCGGGATTCCGTTCATTTACCAGGACGGCAAGGATGCAGTACTGGTAGAACCCGGTGATTGGCGCGGGTTGGGTTTGGCGGTCCTGAAAGTGCTTGATCAACCGTCCTTGGCACTGAATCTTACAAGAGAAGCGGCTTTGTTGGCGCGAAGTTGCGAATGGAAAACAGTACGGAAACATCTTTATGCTGCCTACGGCCGCCCATTTCAGGAACAAGCCCAGGGAGAGGAATTGAAATGTACCGTTGGCTAGCCTGGAATGTCCTATTCCGCCTGCACGAACGCGCCAAAGGACATCCCACCTTCCACATTCTGAAGGAGATGGAAGCCGCTGACCGAATGGGCCAGGCGGAATTGGCCGATCTTCAGGGCCGCCGGCTCCGCGAATTTCTGAATTACTGCTTCGCCCATGTTCCTTATGTCAGGGAGCAAATGCGGCAAGCGGGACTATCGCCCGATCAAATCCGCGACTTTCGTGATCTGCAAAAGCTCCCCCTGACGCGCAAGGCGGACTTACGGCAGAATCGGGAACGGCTGCGCTCGGAGATTGCGCCCAAGCTCGCCTCCTTTGCCACCGGCGGTTCTACCGGTGAACCCCTCATCTTCGACCTCGCCAAACGACGAGTGGCCTCGAGAGTCGCCGCACGGCAGCGAGTCGCACGGTGGTGGGGTCTTTCGATCGGGGATCGGGAAATCGCGCTTTGGGGAGCGCCCGCGGAACTTACGAAACAAGACCGGATCCGCAATCTGCGAGATCGATTATTCGCCACCCGGTTATTGTCGGCTTTCGAAATGAACGAGGCGACGATCTCGCGCTACCTCGACATTCTGGAAAAGGACCGGTGCCGGCAGCTCTTCGGGTATCCTAGCGCCATTTACTTACTCTGCCTGCAGGCTCGTAAGGAGCGCCGCAATCTGCACGAACTTGGAATCCGTGCCGCCTTCGTAACGGGAGAGGTTCTGTTTCCGCATCAACGAGAGTTGATCTCCCAGACGCTGGGTGCGCCGGTCGCCGATGGTTACGGAGGGCGCGACAGCGGCTTTATTGCTCACGAGTGCCCACAGGGTGGAATGCATATCCTGTCTGATGCAGTGATCGTCGAAATCATAGGCCCGGACGGTAAGCCAGTGGCGCCAGGAGAATCTGGGGAAATTGTAGCAACCGATCTCTATTCCCATGAAGCGCCTTTTCTCCGTTATGCGACCGGCGATGTCGCAGCGCTTTCCACTCAAAGCTGTCCCTGTGGCCGTCCACTTCCGCTGTTAGAGCGAATTGAAGGGCGCTCTAATGACTCCGTGATTGCTCCGGACGGCCGCGTAATCAATTCTCTGGCTTTGATCTACCCCGTTCGCGAAGTCGTAGGGATTGAACAGTTCCGCATCTTTCAGAAGGCCGTCGACCGCTTCCACGTGCAATTGGTCCGCAGCGAAGCGTTCCCCGCGGACGGCGAAGCACATATCCTCGCGGGATGGACTAAGTTGCTTCGATCTCCGCTGAATGTAACTTTTGAGTATTTGCCGACTCTCCCCGCTGAACCGCGCGGAAAATTTCGCCACATCGTTTCCGAGCTGCCGGCCGGCGCCAGCGCTCGGGAAGTCAAACCAAATCTATCGCTGGCGGGCTCTTCGCATGCCTGACCGGTCATACAGAAAAGAAAAACAGGAGGATATGTAATGAAACTTGCCGTGGTCGGCGCTGGATATTGGGGAGCGAATCTGGTCCGAGTCTTTCATCAGTTGGGCGTACTGCATCGTATCTGCGACTTCAGCGCTGCCCGCTTGCAGCAATTGGCAGAGAAGTACCCCGACGTAATTTTGGATGCCTCCTACGACGCCGTCATAGACGATCGTTCCATCGATGCGGTTGTCATTGCGACCCCGGCGGAAACTCATTACATGCTCGCTCGCAAGGCCCTGCTCGCGGGTAAGGATGTCTATGTCGAAAAACCGCTCACTTTACACTGCGACGAAGCAGAACAACTCACGGCACTCGCCGAACACGGCGGTCAGATTCTCATGGTCGGCCACCTGTTGGAATACCACCCAGCGATCACACGTTTGAGTGAAATGATCGCTAATGGCGACTTGGGCCGTTTGGAATACATCTACTCGAATCGCTTAAACATGGGGAAGGTCCGGCGGGAGGAGAACGCGCTTTGGAGTTTTGCCCCGCACGATATTTCCGTAATTCTTCTTCTGCTCGGACAGATGCCGATCCAGGTAGCAGCCACCGGCGGGACCTATCTTCAACCAAATATCGCAGACGTCACCGTGTCTACTATGCTGTTCGACCGGGGTGTGCGGGCCCACCTGTTCGTAAGCTGGCTGCATCCTTACAAAGAACAGAAGCTGGTCATCGTAGGCGAGTATCGTATGGCCGTCTTCGACGACGTACGCAAGACGGACAAGCTGCAGATTTTTGAAAAGAAGATCGACTTTGTGAACGGTCAATTCGTGGCGGAAAAGCCCGTCGCCACAACGGTCGAGTTTTCCACTGCCGAACCTCTTCGCCTGGAATGCCAGCATTTCCTGGATTGCGTGCAGTCCCGCCAAACTCCGAAAACCGACGGCCGCGACGGATGGCGCGTCCTGAAAGTCCTCGAGGCCAGCCAGCGCTCTCTGACGATGAATGGCGAGCCGGTCCAACTGGAGCCTATGCGGTCGCTGGCGGTAGCCCGCGCTTAACGGATCGAAATCGATCTACATCTTAAGGAATCGAATTCTTGCGGACTATCTTACGGAATATCCTGTCGAACTGGGTCGGATACGTCGTTACGACTCTGATCGGATTTTTCCTTGCCCCGTTCATCGTGCATCATCTGGGAAACACTGCCTACGGCGCATGGACTCTGATCCTTTCGCTTACGGGGTATTTCGGGCTGTTGGACCTCGGGATCCGATCTTCGGTGGGGCGTTTTGTTGCCCGCTATATCTCGCTGAACGAGCCCGGGAATGTAAACCGCACGGTCAGCACCGCGATCGTAATCCTGGGCGGTGGCGGTTTGATGTCCATGATCGTCACCGGGATCCTGTACTTCTTTTTCAGCCGGTTCCATATAGACCCGGGCTTCATGCCGACCGCGCGGATCTCGATGCTGATCGCTGGCCTTACGATCAGCCTGGCGCTTCCATTGGGTGTGTTTGGATCGGTCTTAATTGCTGTCGAGCGATTCGATGTGATGACCGGCATCACTGTCGCCGGCGCAATTACACGCGCAACCCTGATCGTTCTCACCTTAAAATCCGGTCACAGCCTGGAAGCGCTGGCGCTGGTTGTCCTGCTGGTCAGCCTTTGCGAATACACGGCGACCGCCACGGCGGCAAGACTTCTGTTCCGGCCGCTGAGAATCAGTCATCGCTACGTGGATCTTTCCAGCTGCCGCGAGCTGTTTGGCTTCGGCATTTACCGCTTCATCTGGATCATCGCCAATCAGCTCATCTTTTACACTGACTCTCTGGTAATCGGCGTCTTCCTCAACGCCGGCGCGATCACTTTTTACTCTATCGGCGGTTCGTTAATCACGTATGGCCGCGAATGTGGTATCCCTGGCGGTAGATACCTTCTACCCCTCCGCCACCCGTTTGGACAGTCGTGGTGATCTTGCCGGGCTGCGCGAATTGCAGATTCTCGGCACTAAAATCTCACTTCTGATCTCACTCCCCCTTTGCCTGGGCTTTCTCTTTTTCGGCAAGCAGTTTATCGTTCTCTGGATGGGCAAAGAGTACGCCATCAGCGCGGTCTACCTGAGCATTCTGGCCATCCCACAATTCACGAGCATGTCACAGTTTTCGTCGGCGCTCATCCTTTCCGGCATGGCCAAGCACAAGCCTCTGGCCTACATGGCATTCGGCGAAGGCGTGCTGAATCTCATTCTGAGTATTATTCTGGTACGCCGGATCGGACTGGTGGGGGTGGCTTGGGGAACTGTTATTCCCCACATCATCAACACAGGAATCGTAATTCCCTGGTACACCCTACGCACACTCCACATGAGCGCATCGGACTATTTGCTGAAAGCGTGCCTTCGCCCCGTGCTCTGCGCCATCCCCGTGACGGGATTGTGCTATGCACTGTCGCACTCGGTCGACAATCCCACCAAGCTGCAGTTTGCGCTCGAAGTGGCCCTCGTTTGCGGAGTTTTTTCTACGTTGAGCTATTTCATCTGTTTGACTTCGGAGCAGCGGGCCCTCATATTGACGAAGGTGCGTGGTGTTTTGCGTAGAACACCCGAAATACAGGAGCCTGCGGAAGCCGTATCGGCCAAATAAGCGGAGAGACGTATGCAACGCAAGATCATCTTCCTCGAATTCAACGAGCTGTGCCCTTCCCTGCTGGAGCGGTGGATGGGCGAAGGCCGTCTACCCAATTTCAAGAAGTTTTTCGACGATTCCGAAATTTACACCACCGAATCCGACGAGAAGAACAGCCCGTATCTCGAGCCCTGGATTCAGTGGTACTCCATGCACACGGGCATCGCTTTCGAACAGCATCGGGTCTACCACCTGACCGATGGCCCGAAAGCCAACTATCCCGATATCTGGCAGATCCTTCTGGAGAGCGGCAAAACTGTTGGCAATTGCTCCAGCATGAATGCCCGCTCCTTCGAATCCAAAGGGTCGTTTTTTATCCCCGACCCGTGGTGCACCACTGAAAAGGCCTATCCCGCCGAACTACAGACGTTTCACAACGTCGTTGCTCATCAGGTACAGCAATACTCCAATACTGACCAACCCCTGTCGCGCAACGACTACATGCGTTTCCTCTCGTTCCTGCTCTCGCACGGCTTCCGCATGAAAACCGCGGCCGCAATTGTCCGCCAGTTGATTAAAGACAGACTCGACAAGGAAGAGAGCTGGCGCCGCGCGGTGCTGTTGGACAAGCTGCAGTTCGACGTATTCCAACACTACTTTCGAAAATACCGGCCCGATTTCTCCACATTCTTTTTGAATAGCACCGCGCACTACCAACATTCCTATTGGCGCCACATGGAGCCTGAAGCCTTTAGTGTTCAGGCCACCGCCGAGGAGAGCAAGCGCTACGGCGGCGCGATCCTGTTCGGGTATCAGTCCATGGATGGCCTCCTAGGCGATTTCTTCCGCCTGGCATCAAACGATGTCACCTTGATCCTGGCGACCGCGCTCAGCCAGCAGCCTTTCTTGAAGCGCGAGGGAAGCGGCGGTCAACATTTCTACCGCCCCCGCGATTTTGAGGCTTTGTTGCAATCTCTGGGTATTCAAGCCCGCACGGTGCTCCCGGTGATGACGCATCAGTTTGCGCTATCGTTTTCGAGCCAGGCTGAAGCTGATCGCGCACAAGCGAAGCTTGAAGCCTTGACGTGCGGCGGCAAGCAGGTATTCGATTTCGCCCCCGCCAATGAAGGCAATCTCTATGTCGGTTGCCAGATCTACTCTACCGTCCTCGCGGACGCGATCCTCGACATGGGGAATGGAAACACCGTTCCCTTCTTCGATTTGTTCTATGCTCTGGGCGCACTAAAGAGCGGATGTCACCATCCCGACGGCGCCTTTTGGATCAAGTCGGGCAAACACGAAATCCATCGAGACAAGCTCCCAATTGTCGACGTACTGCCGATGCTGCTACGGCATTATGGTGTTTCTGGTCAGCGGGATGGCGCCGTTCGCACGGCGGGTTCCTTGTCATGAATCCCAAAGTAAGCATCGTCATGCCAGTCCTCAATGGCCAGCGGTTCATTGGGGAGGCCATCCAGAGCATTCTGGCGCAAACGTATCGCAATTACGAATTGGTCGTTATCGATGACGGTTCTACGGATGGGACTTCCGGCATCGTTCATTCATTCGCCGGCCAGCTTGAATTCCAGTATGTCCGTCATGAGTCCCCGCGCGGTATCGCCCCATCAATGAACGACGGCGTCCGGCATGCGACGGGCGACCTCATCTCCTTCCTCGATCACGACGACGGCTGGCTCCCCGACTTTCTCTCGACTCAAGTGGCCTACCTGCAGGCGCACCCGGAAGTCGGTATGGTTCACTCCGATTTTCAGACCACCGACGTAAACGGCAACATCATGGAAGAAAGCGTGGCTGAATGCCGCGGAAGGGTGCGCCCTAGCGGCAACGTATTCCGCGATCTGTTCATGGACAGCTTCATCGTCGGAAACAGCGTCCTGATTCGCAAAGAATGCTTCGACCGGCTGGGCATATTCGACGAGACTCTCAAGTGGGGCGACTACCACATGTGGATGCGCATCGCCCGGCATTACCGTGTGGACTATGTTCCAAAGGTACTCACCAAATACCGTCAGCATCCCACCCAAAGCACTCGCAGCACGTTTACCAGTCAGCCGGATTCAGATTCAGTCGCTTTACAGGCGATCAAAAACCTTCTCGAGCGGTACCCGGAAATCCACCAGGAGCTGGGTGAAAAGACCATCCGCCGGCGGATGGCCATGCTTTATTACGACATGGCGTACACCTGGTTCGCGAAAGAGGAGATGCGCAACGCGCGCATTTGCGCCATGCGAGCGATCCGGCTGTGGCCTACCCATCTCAAATATCTCCGGATGTACCTTGTCTGCCTGCTTCCACCGTCGCAGGCCAAGGCCTTGCGGCAGACGTGGCGCAAACTACGAACTGTGGTTCTTCACAAACGCACTGATACGGAACGCCTGGACCGGGTAACGAATGTCGGCTGAACCGCGATACGTACAAGAGGAAGCGTGAAGGACTTCATCTACAAGTCATTTTCGAAAGCCCGGGGCGACCAAGTCGTTTGGAAGCTCGATTCCGGCCGGCTTCGCATTCTCTGCTACCACGGTGTGTGTGCGGACCGTTTGGCCGGCGCATCATGGGTGCCGAGCTGCTTCGTCACTCAATCAGCTTTTGAAACACAGTTGCACTACCTGCAGCAAAATGCCAACGTTCTGCCTTTGGCGGAAGCAGTCGCCCGCTTACAGGACGGCTCGCTGCCGCCACGATCGGTCAGCATCACGTTCGATGATGGATACGCCAATAACCTGCGTCTTGCGCAGCCATCACTCTGGAAATACCGCATGCCTGCCACGGTCTTCCTCTCCTCGGCATATATCGAATCGGGCGAATTCTATCCATTCCTGAAACTGAAATTGATCCAGCAACATGCTCCCTCCGCGGCATCCGGCGTGCTGGACTATAAATCGAACCCCTTGGATCTGGTGATGCAAAGTGCGCAAAAAGGCTGGACGGAAGCTCGGGACCACGTGACCGCTGACCAACGCGAGACCTTGCGCCCCCTGACCGTCGACGAGGTACGTCAGGCCGATCCCTCGGTTTTGAATTTCGGCGCGCACAGCCATACTCACTGCATTTTGAAAAACGAAAGTCCTACACGCCGGCGCGAAGAGATCCAGGTGTCGGTCCGCAAGGTGGAAGAGTGGACTGGCCGTCCCGCCAAACTGTTTGCCTATCCGAACGGCGAGCCCGGCGATTTCAACGAAATTGACACGGAGGCGCTGCGTTTCGCGGGTGTGCAGGCCGCCGTTACCGGCATCGCCGGTTCGAACACCAAACCGTGCGACCCGCTCACCCTTCGACGTTATCCATTGTCCCTCGGCCATGATTTGTACCGTTTTCGCGCTGAAATCGCGGGTTTTCGCGGAGTGATGCAAGCAATCTCCCGGAGGATGAGCTCATGACCGTCGATGTCGTAACCCGGCGCGAAGACCTTCCTGCGATTTCTGCCCGGTGGGATGAACTGGCGCATTGCGATCCCCGCGACGGCTTCTTCCGCACTTCCAGCTGGTACCAGGCGTGGATCGAGCATATCCGGCCCGACGCGGAACCTTTCGTAGTTATCGTCCGTGACGGAGAACAGATCCTCGGACTTGCTCCGCTCTGCCGGCTCGTGTATCGTGATCTCGGATTTCGCATGAAAGCGATCGCCTGGGCAGGGCGAGAGGTCGTTTCCGGTGACTTCCTGGATTTCATCTCGGAGAGCGATCGCCGGACCGAAGTGATCCCGGCGATTCTCACGTTTCTCCGCGACGCTCAGTCCCAGTGGGGAATTCTGGTCATGGGCGAGTTGCTCAAAGACGGGGATTCTCTGCGTGCCTTTGAAGACTTGGGCCAGCGCCACAACATCCCGACCCGCCTCCAGGAAGATCGGCTCTGCCCCTATATCGCTCTGCCTGCAACGTTTGATGAATTCTTGAACGGCATGAGCAGTTCGATGAGATACCACGTCCGGCGGCGGATGCGGGAAATCGAAAAAAAGGGTGCTCGCCTCGAGGTTTTCTCGCAGCAGCAAGACATTGCCGCCAATCTGGAACATCTGTTCCGAATGCATCTGGCCCGCTGGAAGCGCGATAACCAACCCGGAACGTTCGGGCGAAAGGGCTTTGCGGAATTCCTGCAGCATATCTGCACGAATCCGCCGGCGGGAGCGGACTGCCGACTCTACCAGCTCACACACGAAGGTACACCCTTCGCGGCCTTGCTAATGTTTTACTTCGGGCAAAGCGCGCTCTACTATCAGGCCGGGTGGGACCCTGATTCGCCTCTGGTAGCCGCGAGCCCGGGCGTAGTCGTGATGGCGCATAGCATCCGCGACGCGATCGAGCGCGGTTTCCGTTATTACGAGTTTCTCCGCGGCGACGAAGCCTACAAACTCCGCTGGACGAAGACCTATCGAGAGACTACGACGATGCTTCTCGCGGGGAGTATTACTGCCAAAGGATATTTGAAAACCGCCAAACTGAAGGATCAGCTGAAAACCCACTTCATCAAACCCTCCCCAGTCGCGTCTGCTAACGTTTTGACCGAAAGTTCCGATCTCAATGCTGCGTCATAAAGTCAAAAATCTACTTCAACCGGTTCGGTTGTTTGGCAGGCGCTTTCTCGCCCTTCCGACCGTCGAAGAACAACAATACGTCAGTTTCCGCGGCTGCCTCTATACGGCCGCGACCTTTTCGACCCGGAATTATGTCGCTGGAGACTACCTGGAATTCGGCGTTTGGAGAGGCGATTCCTTCATTAAGGCCTACCAATCTGTCCGCGAAATGCGTCGTCAGCATACCGCCTGGCTGAATCGCAGCGTGACGCTCACCTCAAAACAGGGTGACGGAAGCCCTGAATTCAATCTTTGGCGAAACTGGAAAACCCGTTTCTTTGCTTTCGATTCCTTTGAAGGGCTTCCATCCACCCAGGGCCAGGAGCAGGAGGAGTCGGCCGAGGGGTCGTACGCCTGCTCGCAGGATCAATTCAAGCGCATCATAACCAATGACGGTGTCGACTTGAAAGACGTCGTAATGGTGCCTGGATTTTATGACGCCACCTTGACGAACGATCTGAAGAAACAAGCTTCCTTGACTCGCGCGGCAATTGTTCACATTGATTGCGACCTTTACGAATCAACCATTTTGGCTCTGAATTTCGTAACGGACCTACTCGTGCAAGGGAGCATCATCATCTTCGATGATTGGTTCTTTAACCAGGGAAGAAAAGATCGTGGAGAACAGAAGGCATGCCAGGAATGGCTAGACAAGAATCCACACATCGAGCTGACTCCATACTGGCAGGAACCCCAGCCAATGAGCTTTATTGTGGGGATTAAGGGTTCCCTAAAAGGATAATTCATGATGGAAGTAAGACTGGTTTCCGATCTCAACGACCTGCTGCCGTATATCCCCGCTTGGGAGCAATTGGCTGCTTCGGCGTTGGAACCGAATCCATTCTATGAACACTGGATGCTTCTTCCCGCCGCCCGCCACCTTAGCGCTGGCCGGGAATTGCACTTTGTTCTGATTTTTGACACTAAGCCGGCCAAAAACTCTTCCGAACCGGTCCTCTGCGGTTTTTTCCCCTTGGAACGTCAAAAACGGTATATGGACTTGCCGATCAACGGTTGGGCTCTTTGGAAGTACAGACATTGCTTCCTCACTACTCCCCTGCTGCGAGCTGGATCGGCAAAAGAATGCCTGAGCGCGTTCTTCGACTGGTTAGCTTCCTCCGCCGGCAATTGCCGCGTTTTTGAGATGCGCCATATACCGGGTGAAGGCATCTTCTATCAGACGCTGGTCGACCAGCTCACCCGGCTCGGAACGATTCCCATGCTCTGGGAGTGCTTTACGCGGGCCTTCTTTCGGCCACGCGAAAGCAGTGATGCATATCTTCGGAACCTCCCTCACGACCAAACAACGCAGTGAGATGAGAAGACGGCTACGGCTACTGTCGGAATCGGGCCCGGTGGAGTATCAGGTGCTCGATTCGGAGGCCGCAATCCCCGGCTGGACAGAATCCTTCATAAAGCTGGAAGCCGCCGGATGGAAGGGCCGTGAATCATCGGCCCTGGCAAGCCAACCGGATGATCGGGCGTTCTTCGAGGAGACAGTGGTGGGCGCCTTCCAAAACGGCCGCCTGCTGATGTCCGCCATCACTCTCGGCGGAAACGCCATCGCGCAACACTGTTTCTTTCTTGGCGGCAATGGCGCCTTCTATTTCAAGACCGGCTACGACGAACAATACTCGAAATTCGCCCCGGGATTTTACCTGGAATGCGAGACAATTCGTTACCTCCACCAGAGGCCTGATATCCAGTGGATGGACACCTGCACATCCGGCTGACAACGACCTGTACAACCGCATCTTTCTCGACCGTCGTACGATTCAGACGCTTCTGGTGCCCATCGGTGCGGGATTCCCGAGGTTGGCGCTTTCGACCCTGCCATTCCTCCGCTCTATGAAACATTCCATGCACTCGCTCGTAAAGCCAGCGCCACGAGCAGAGGCAAAAACGCCGGTCGTCGAGGTTGCCCATGTCTCCAACAGCTAGACGCGACCTCGATCTGGCGGGCGCTCCGCGACAGGACACGGATTTGAGCGAACCCGTAACCGCTAAGGGGAAAGGTCAAGCAAACATGGCGGACCCGGGGGATGGTCGCCACCCTTTTTGCGATCGTGGAAACCATTCTGCGGCCCGTTCTGCGCCTCCGGTGCCGAAGGCTTGTGTATATCGCCTTCCTCGATGATTCGCGCACGGCTAGTAAATGGGCGCCCAGCGAACGCTTAGTTGTGGTCGGCCTAGAAGATCTGGCCGGTCTGAATGCTCAAACCAAAGAATTTCTCAGCTCTGAAGATCGACAAGAAGACCTCCGCGGCATTCAAGACGGAAACCGGCTCTTCCTCGTGATGGAAGGAGAGGAATGCCTTCATCGAGGGTATGTTCGGCTGATCGACGCAGGTTCCAATGACAGAAAAACTGTTTTTTTCGGTCTTAGAGAAACTCCCGGAAATCCGTTCCTGCGCGACCGCCCCTCAAGCCAGAGGAAAGGGGCTGTACCGCCGCGTCTTGAACGAGCAGCTTCGATACTTGCGAAAGCTTGGCCACGATCGCGCGCTCCTCTACGTGATGGGAGAGAACATCGCTTCCATTAAAGGAGCCGCAGCCGCAGGCTTCCGATTGCACCGCAAACTGAACGATTGGATCCTTCTCAATCTTTTCGTTTTGCAGCAAGTCCGCGAAGGCGACTCCACGCGATGGAGAACCTTCCTTCGGTAAATTGCGGCTCTGTCATGGAAATGCCGGTACACATCCTACATATCGTCGACAACCTTGGGAAAGGTGGTTTGGAAAACGGCGTGGCGAATTTGATCACCCGTTTGAATCCCCGTCGTTTTCGACATACGATATGCGCGATTCGGCGGCTGGGCGCCAATGCGGGAATTGTTTCCGAAAGACAACGTCAAGATTCTCTGCATGGAGATGGAGGGCAAGCGTTCCTTTACTCAGTTCCCGGCATTTCTCCGCTTGATTCGCGATGTGCAGCCGGATGTATTGCATTCCCGAAACTGGCCCGCCATCGAATCCGTTTTCGCGGCCCGATGGCGCCGCTCCTGCGGCATCATCCACAGCGAACATGGCTTGGATTGGAATTCCAAACTCCACGAGCCCAAACGCCGATCAGCCATGCGTCGGATGGCTTTCAAGCTCGCGGACCAGGTACTCTGCGTTTCGCACGAACTGAAGGCTCTTCATGCCAGCCGCACTGGGTTCGACCCCGGGAAAATGACGGTCATCCACAACGGCGTGGACACACGACGCTATTCGCCACGGACCGAGACTCGATCGAAATTTCGCGCCGAACATAGGATTGCCGCAACCGATTTCTGCATTGGATGTGTCGGCAACCTTACGCCCGTAAAGGGATACCCTATTTTATTTAAGGCGCTCGAAGCATTCGAGCGAACTGCGTTCGCGAACGGGGTTCCGAATTGGCGGCTGCTCCTGATCGGCGACGGGCCCGAGCGTGCATCGCTAGAGGAATTTGCCCATTCCCGAGGATGGTCGAATCGCATTTCCTTCCTCGGCCTACGGAATGAAGTGCCGGAACTTCTCAACGCTTTCGACCTGTATGTTCTCCATCCCTGTCGGAGGGGATTTCCAATTCACTGCTGGAAGCGATGGCCACCGGGCTACCGGTATTGGTAGGCAACACAGGCGGAAATCCGGAGGTCGTTGAGGATCGAGTCTCCGGCCGGTTATTTCCGGTCGGAAATTCTGCGAAGCTGGCAGAGGAACTCCTTCTGCTCTATGGCCATGCCGATCTCCGCGAGCAGCTTGGACGCGCCGCCGTCGTCCGCGTGGAAAATAGGTTTTTCCATGTCCTCGATGGTTCAACAATACGAACAGCTATACAGTACCGTGGCTGCGAATTCTGCCAGGGCGCGACGGATGCCCGCCGGAACTCGCGGTCGTCATTTCAAACAGAGGAGCTCAGATAAGAATGTACGTCAAGGGCAAGAAAATTTTCGTAACGGGTGGGGCTGGCTTTATCGGAACGACGCTTTGTACGCGCCTGGTGGAGGACAACGAGGTAGTTATCTTCGATAACGGGCACCGCGATGCAATGCGCTACACCGAGTTGGCGTCCACAAGAACATTAGATTCGTTCGTGGTGATGTGCTCGACCCGCAGATCGTCGATTGATGCCATGAGCGGCTGCCAGATCGTTGTTCACCTGGCCGCTATCGCCGGTGTCGACGACGTGTTCAATCATCCCGTGCTGACCATGAAAGTAAATATGCTCGGGACGTATAACGTCCTGGAAGCAGCGCTGCACCACAAGGCTGAGCGCCTAATCGATTTCTCGACCAGTGAAGTGTTCGGGAGTTACGCCTTTCGCGTTCAGGAAGCCGATGTGACCAGCCTCGGCGCAGTGGGAGAAACCCGCTGGACCTATGCGGTCAGCAAACTTGCCACCGAGCACCTCGCGCACAACTACTTCAAGGAATTGGCCTGCCGACCGTCTCGATTCGGCCTTTTAACATTTATGGACCTCGCCAGGTCGGACAAGGCGCGATCCACGCCTTTGTCGTAAAGGCCTTGCGTGGTGAGGATCTTGTGGTTCACAACGATGGGAGCCAGATCCGCGGCCTGGTGCTATGTCGACGACATCGTGGAAGGCGTACTGCTGGCGCTTGTCAAACCCGGCGCCATCGGCCAAGCCTTAACATTCGGCAACCCTCGCAGCGTCGTTACAGTCTACAACCTCGCGCGGGAGATCGTCCGGCTCAGCGGCTCCTCTTCCAAGATCCGTTTCGAGGAAGTCGACCGGGCCGACGTCGAGCTCCGAATCCCGAACGTCAAGAAGGCCCGCGAACTACTCGGCTTCAATCCGGCGATCGATCTGGAAGAGGGCCTGTTGCGCACAATCGACTGGTATCAGAAGCACGTCATCACGCAAGGCGCGCCGGCAGCCGCCCGGTAACGCACGAAAGCTGCCCATGAATCTTTTACTCACGGGCGCGTCCGGGTTCATCGGCCGCAATCTTCTTCTGCACGCTCCAGCCGACTGGCGGATTGTGGCGCTGTATCGGAATAGCGCCACATTTCCACAATTTGTGACCGCGCTGAAAAACCCCAACATTACCTCTGTGCAATGCGATTTGGAAGATTCCCAGCAGGTTGCCAGGTTCTTTCACGAACAGGGGAATCGCTGGGAGAACTGTCTCTACCTTGCCGCGAAAGTCGATATTCCATGGTCGGTGCGCGAGCCCAAACAGGACCTGCTCGTAAATACCGGGGCTTTGCTCAACCTGCTTGAGGGTCTTCATGCGAAACAGTTCGTGTATTTTTCCTCCGGGGCTGTCTATGACGGTCTCAGCGGCGAGATCCCGCCGCACACTCCTTTTAGCCCTACCTTTGCCGTACGCCATCTCCAAGCTGGCTTGTGAGCGGTACGTCCAGTTTTACAGCACGCGCCGAAATACTCTCGAGAAGTATCTGATTGTCCGTTTCTTCGGGGCTTACGGACCGTATGAAGCACCACACAAGATCTACACGCGATTGATCCAGACTATTGCCATCGAAGGCAAGAGCCGCTATACCATATACGGGGACGGTCGCAATCTGATTGACGCGATGTATGTCGAGGATGCCATCGATGCCATTCGCCGGATCCTGACAGGAGATCACTGGAACGACATGATCAATCTCGCCGGCGGCAACCCCACTACCATCGCCACACTGATAGAAGAAACCGGGCGGGCGCTCGGATTATCTCATGTCGAAATCGTCCGTGAAGGCGTGGCCCACGAGGCAATCGATTTTGGGGCTCCACCCGTGAGATGAAGGAATTTTACGGTTTTACGCCTCGGATCGGGCTGGCGGACGGCATCTCCCGTTTTAGAGATTTCCTCTGCCAGGCCGCCACACATTCCAAATCCATCGAGCAGTAATTCCCGTGGATAAAACCAGCCTTTCTTGGCGAATCCTTCTCTGTCCGGACTGCCAGGCGGAATTGGACGCTGCGCTGTCTTGTCCCTCCTGCGGCCGCTCCATGGCGCCAGAAGAAGATGGCATCATCAGTGCCCTTCCCAAGCAGATGAAAGCCGTCGATCGCTCCAAAGACCAGATTCAAGCCGAGATCGATGCCACCGGTGCCGACGCTGAAAAGGTTGTGCAATTCGAAAGAGCGTTCCACGACGAGCAGGCGTCATACTACGACAAGGTTTTTGCGGACCCGTTGCCTCTACGCGAATACTACAAGAGAATGGTTCGCCGCCAGATCTACTCCTATGTCCAACAGCAGCCCTTCGTAGTCGATCTTTGTTGCGGAACCGGCAAGGGATCTATGCCGCTGGTGGAACGCGGCATACAGGTTGTCGGTATCGACGTTTCGAGAGAATGCTCCGTTCCTACCGTCGAAAGGTGGCCGGCCGTGACAACCTCATCCTCGTGCACGCAGATGCCTCGCATCCGCCGCTGCGGCTCCGATCATGCGGCGCAATTACCATGATCGGCGGCCTGCACCATATTCCCGACCGCGCCGGCGCCGTCCGGCACTGCTGCCAATCGCTCGCGGCAGGCGGCAAACTCATCCTTCACGAACCCTTGAAATCCGGGGTCTCAAGCAAGCTGGGCAGTCTTCTCGAAGATCTGTACGCCGTTACCAATCCCACCAGACTCTGGAGAGCCGTTAAGCGCCGGATGCGATTAAAACCCTCGGTCCCGGCCGAGGCTGACGCGCCATCCGACTTTACACCCTACGAACGTCCTTTTACCTCAGCCCAGGAACTACTCGAAATGCTTCCCCCGGAGATGCACGCGCCCGTGCTGCGTTCTCAGGGCGCGTTGAGTTTTCGCGAATTTGCGCCCTACCTTCACGGAAAGCTAGGAGTTCCCTTCGCGAAGATGGTTGTCTCCCTGGACTATGCATTGAGCAGCAGACCAAACTCGGACTGGTCCGGAGATGCTCTGTTTGCGGTTCTGGAGAAGAAATCGTAGCCAGTCCCGTTCCGACCCGCTTCAATTTTTAGGTGCTGGATCGAATCCCTGAACGTTGGCCAAGTCCGATTGCTCCGGCAGCCGGTTCAATAGCTTTCGAACCGTTCGGCCCAAACCAACGAACTCCATTTTTACAGCATCTTCTTCACATACCTTCAGGCAGCATCCACAATCCGCGCAACTTCCAAGATCAATCCGATACTTCCCCTCGCCATCGCGGTGAATGCAACTTGCCGGACAGCGCACGGCACAGTCACCACATCCTGAACACCGCGTCGGCCGAATCACCGGTCGCCGTCGTAATAGCGAATTATTTAAAACCGCGCTCACCCGGTCATAGAACGTCGTCGGCTTTCCTGCCATCCCCGCTGGATACTCCAACCTGGCGGTCGCGAATTGATCGAAGTTTATTTCCCGAACATCAATTTCACCTAAGATATTTGTTCCGTATCCCAATTCGGCTCCGTAGTGGGACGGCCACACCGTCACTTCGTCATAGCCGATCGCATGAGCAGCCACCGTATCCAGCGCCACCGCGTCTGAACCCGCAAGCGCAGTCCTACACCACGGACAGCCAGTGTCTTTCCCGCGGCTTCTGCTACAGTCGTCAAATCCAATATCGACAGGTCCGCCGGGATCACGCGATAGATGTCGGCGATCACCTGGCCAAACCTCATGGGATCCCCGGGAAATAAATTGTGGATTACCTGTTTCCGATGACCTAGCACACACCCGAACATATTCTTGATGGCGCCACTCATGCCGGATTCTTCCAACATGTGAACGACAGCTTGCTGCGTTTACGACGACATCGGCATCAAAGTACGAATTAGTGACAAAATACGTCCGCGGATATAACAACGAACCACGTATCTCCCGCCCGCCGGCAGCAATAAAGTCCACGAGCGTTGCTCCGGTACTTTCCTCAATCTCCTTCATTCCAGTCGCTCTGTAAATGCTCTCGTAATGCTGGTTCGACCTCGATATATCATCTCCAACAAGAACCTTCGCACCGCAATCGAGCAGCGACGTGACAATTCCTCTGAGAAGGTTTGGGTGAGTCGTAAGGCGGCGCTCCGGGGTTCTCGCGCCGGAACAACCCATATTGACCTTCACAAGAACTCTGTCACCGCGCTTGACAAGAGAAGAAAGCGGTTTCTCTAGTGAGCCAAAAAGTGTTTGCAGCGATTTTGTGAGACAGTCTTCGGAGTGCGACTCGTTCACAACACCGGCTACTGTAGATCGACTCCTCATGGACGATGCGCTGTCTCAAGGCGTTCGCTGATCAATATGTCGCGGCACTTGTGCAATCGAATGGCCACCCGTGTCAATTATTTATGGGCCGCCAAATAGTGCTACAGCGTATGTGTGTAATTTTGGGGGTCGATTATTATCGCCACGCTTATAGTCGCGCCACACGGCGCGTCACCGGAACTCAGACGGGAGGCCTGAGTGCCTGAGAACAAAGCCGCTGACTGAAATTCGACGACTGCTCAGGAGCTTCGTGCCTTAGTCTGAATACCTGAGACGTCGACAATATTTGGGCTAATGTTAACTCTATAGGAAGCACCCGTGAGAAGCATAGACACACGCTGGGTCCCATAGATTGTTGGAATACTGGTGGTATACAATCCCATCAAATGGGAAAGTGGGGAGAGCTTGGTTATTTGGCGTCAAC
Organism: Terriglobales bacterium; assembly: GCA_963738095.1. GTDB lineage: Bacteria > Acidobacteriota > Terriglobia > Terriglobales > Acidobacteriaceae > Alloacidobacterium. The sequence continues at coordinate 10,672 of CAVTVL010000023.1, read as the reverse complement.
CCTCGACGACAGCCACTTCTAACCCGGCCGTCGCCAAAGGTTGACGCATTAGTCTTTCTAATTAGCCTTACAAGTACCCGCGACAAGCGCCTGAATTACTCGCTGGACATCGAGGACAGTGCAGGCGCCAGTGCTGTCGAGATCCGCCGAGCCACAAGTTGATAGGCCAACCACTTGGTTGACTGCCAACTGGACGTCCGTCGCGGTCACCGTGCCGTCACCATTGATGTCGCACTTGTTGCTATTCGAAGACGTAGCATTGAACGTAACAGGGCCGCCTGCTCAATCCGCTGGCCGTCGCGGTCACCGTGTTAAGACCAGCAAGAAGGCCGAGAGTCAATGTGGACGACGCAAGGCCGCTGCTGTTCGTAGCAACCGTCGTGGTGGTCACGTTCCCGCCGCCCGCCGTGACTGTAAATGTCACCATTGTCCCTGCGACTGGATTGCCGTTGCTATCGGTTACCTGGACGGTAAAGGCGCTGGCAAGAAGCTGACCCACGGCTCCTATCTGGTTATTCCCACTCAATGCTACCAGCATGCTGGCGGCTCCCGAACTTCCCGTCGAAGACGTAGGCGTATTTTGCCAAATCTCCGTCATGTTGCTGGTTGATTGGCCCAGTGTGACAAAGCGATTCGCGCCGACATCGTATGCCATAAAAGTGTCCTGGGCTGGGCCAGCACCGCCTACCGTAACTTCACTCCAGGTATCACCCGCCGGATCGTACTGCCAATCCGACGGTTGCGCGCCGTTGTAGTCGGAGTTCTGATGGAACAGGATTTTGTGTGTGACGCTGTTGTAGGCCCACGACGGATGCGGAACGTGGGAGCCACTTACGCAGATAGACGAAGTGAAATTCGGTGGCACGACGCCAGACAGAGCTTTCTGGGCCCACGTCTTCGAGGGAACGTCGTACGACCACGTCTCGTTGTAGCAGGTATTCAAGCCGCCGTTCATTCCACCTGTCATGATGACGTTTTTGGTTAGCGTGTCATAGAGCAGACCGTTGTACATGACGCCATTTGGTTGCACACCACCTACTGGTTTCACCTCAGACCAATCATCCGGCCTCTGACACCCCGCTGCCGTCTGCCTCGACGTCAAGGTGCCCGGTGTGGCGGTGCCACTGGTAGGACAGTAGACCCAATTATCGTGGGACTGCGAGCTAGTGTCACTTCCAAACATGAAGATGACATCATCGTCTGAATCGTAGGCGACACCGGAGTAGCCGTACGCAGCCGGGATCGTTCCTGGAAATACCTGATGGAAGGTATCGACGGTCGGATCCGGATTCAGTGCAAGATAGTACATGTCTTCGCGTGGATTCGCGCTTGAACCATGCGGCGTCGAATACATCGCCGAGCTTTGAACACCGGCATTTCCTGTGATCGTGAGATGGGTGTTATCACTGACGTTGGCGACCGTGTAATTCCCGGCGCCAATAGTGATCGGCTTTCCGGTTAACGTTCCATCGGCTGGAAATTGAGCACCATCAATATAGGTAATGGAACTGCCATTCGTGTGGGCCTGGCCACCGCCGCAGAACACGTTGACGCCGCCAAATATCCAGACAACATTGCGCTTGGTGTCTGTGACCATCATTTCCGGATGCCGGTCACCCGGCATTATTGGTGTATCCACCGGACACGCATCGACAACGCTTCCGGTCCCGATCACATCCGTAAACCGATTCGCTGAAGCACTATAGGTATAGATATCGGTGGAGTAAATCCCGTGAGAGCCGTTCGGGGGACCGATATAGAATACCGTTTGCTGAGAGAAACGCAGGGATCGTATGGCAGTTTCAACCATGCCACCATGTCCGGCCATAATCCGTTAACTGACTGTTGCGTCCAACTAGTGGCCCCGCCTTGCGTGGCGGCGGTACTGGTTGCTGAGAAAACAATTGGGCTGCCTGTCAAACTTCCCGCGGATACGGAGACTGCATTTGCTCCTGCGGCGGCGCCCAAAGTGAGTGTGGTTGAAGCGAGGCCGCTACTATTGCTCGAGGTTGATGCTACAGTGAGACTTCCTCCACCGCTTGTCACACTAAAGGTCACGACAGTTCCGGCCACAGGGTTACCGCTATTGTCGGTAACTTCAACCGTAAATGGACTTCCCAACTGCTGTCCGGTTATGCCGTTCTGGCCGTTGCCACTGACCATAATCAGCTTTGATGCCGCCCCGGATCCACCCGCCAAACCGGTAGCCGAGAAGCTGATCGGACTTCCACTTAATGATCCAGCGGTGGCCGTCACCATATTCGTGCCAGCCGCTGGGCCCAGGACTAATGTTGTGGAAGCCATGCCATTGCTGTTGGTCACGGCCGTGCCTGCCGTCAGCGAACCGCCTCCGGCACTGACCGTGAAGTTCACCGTCACTCCCGAGACCGGATTCCCGCCTGCATCGGTCACTTCCACCGAAAATGGCAAACCGAGGGCCTGGCTAACGGTCCCGGATTGCCCGCTCCCGCCCATTGAGATGAGGTTCGCGGCAGTCCCCGAGCCGCCGGTAGTTCCACCCGCTAGATATGCTTTCAAGCTGAAATCAGCCGCAACCAGCCCCGTCGTGCCCGTAACAAATGTATACGATTGGGTGCTGCCCGCCGATGCCGGCGCGGGTTCGTTCGAAACATTGCGCGCAGTCCACCAAGTCTGGTGTGTCGAGGGGTCAACACTATACTTCAATGTCTGACCGGGATCGAACTGCATATTCATGACGATCGGCTTGGAGCCCCACTTGAATTTGTAGCTCTGCGCTCCGGCGGGCACGGTCCAGCTTGTCGTATAAGACCCACCTCCATTGTCAACGAATCCGTTGATGGAAAGATCCGACAATGGGGCGACGGTTGAGGGATTCAACGCTCGATTCACCAAACCCGCCATGGCATAGATCGACTGCTCAGACATGCTTGCGGCGCCCGTTGAGTAATAGTCCTGATAGAGGTTGTCTTTGAAGGATTGGATCCAACCCGTGTCCCCCCAATACTCGTGCAAAATCGCCATGGTGTAGTAGAAAGCGTTCGGACCAAAATAGACCGGCCATGTGTTGTGTGTTCCCGCATTGCACGGAGCTGCTGGTCGTTGCAATAATCAACGCTATCCCGGCGCGAGTGCCATTGTTCAGACGCACCGGGTCACCAGTGACTGTCAGCTCGTTTCGAACAAACATACCGTTTGCAAACGCCAGATCCATGGTGTCTTCGTAGGCAGCCCAGGACGATCCGCGATTCAAGGCATACTCCATCATTCCTTCGATCAGAATCCCTTCTTGCAGCTGGCCCGTATTGCGGCTGGTCCATGCGCCTCCGGCATTGTTTGGCCCGCTCGCGGGAGGGTTATCCCACGCGGTCCATGAGCCTTGCGGCCATGTGACTCCCCGCACCGGATCGGTTCCAAAGTCTCCAGACGCGGAGCAGTTGGGCGCGCTGCACGGGTTTCCGGGAGCGCCTCCTGTGTTCATTACTGGCCGTACGCTGGAATTTAGGACCAGTTCGGCGTTGTTCCATGCCTCCGTGCTACTCTTTACCCCGCTCGCGGGTCTATTGGATCTCCGATCGCCAACTGGTAATCGTGCATCCGGTTAACAGCCATCAAATAGAGGCCGATGGCGCGCTGTGGACCATTCGCGGCATTGTTGGTTAGCTTGGTGTTTAGAAGCCAGTCGGAGAACCCTTGCGAGATGGTGTCTTGGATCGATTCGTCGCCCGTCATGAAGTAGTAGTCGAAGATGCCATAGATATGGCCATGAAGACGGTCTATCCATAGGCGCAGAGCATTGTTGCTTCCGTTGGAGGCGTCATTCGGGAACCCGGTGATGCTCAGCGAACTGGTCGAGCCTCGCCAACCGTTGGCGAAGTCCGAACGTGGCAGCGATTGTTCTTCGACAAGGCGGTAGAACATCTCCGCGTGAATGTACCTGCTCGTGAATCCTCGGGACACGAAGAGCAGCAGGTTCGACCATCGCAGCTCGGCCTGATTGCGGCGCTTCCCTGTCCCCACGCGTAGGTGCGGTAGGCTTGAGCTTGATTACTGGCGGACGTATCCGTCACACAACAGGCAAAATTCTCACCGAATCCACCGTCGTGGGCGATCGACTTATAGAAGTTGTCTTCCGATCCCGGGTCCGGCAGGGTCGTTCCCTTGGGCAGCACGCCCGAGACGTTGTATTGTGAAAGCGGCGGCCGGGCAATTAGATTGTATTGCAGCGACTTGAAAGTGCTGTCGTTGGACGGCAGCGACGCGGAGTGGAAGTCGAAGAATGTCGTGGACCTGGTATTGCGGCCACGCGATCCAGTAGTTAAAGCCGCTGATCTGCTTCGGCCAGATACCAACCACTACGTTATTTCCGCCACCGTTCAGTTCGCAGGATTTCGGCCAGTAAGCTGCTAGATACCAGACTCCGGCTAATGCTCCCTTGCCCGGAACCTTCTCGACGTTGCACCAACCACTCGGCGTGTCGCTCCGTGTGCCGCTTTCCAGCACTGTCGTGCCGTCTTTGATCTTGTACCCCTCAAAGGATCGCCCGCTATTCGGGTAACAGTATGGATCGTTGCAGCCGCCACCGGACGACCTCGGGATGATACTCTGCGTGGAATTCTCCGCAATATTTGTCGTGTCCCACACCCCAATTCCCGTAGCCTCCAGATACTTGGAATAGAGTTGAACCAGCGTTGCATCCTCCGAACCGGAGAACGTGCCGGATACAGTCCCTGCTTTACCGCCGAACGAATAGCGATTGGTTCCGGCGGTGGCCAAATCCAACTTCGCCTCGAAAGCGGAGAAGCCCTTGAAGGCCCGGTTGAATGCCGTCGCATTGCTGTCGGCGTTGCGGAGTTCGATGTGAGCTTTTACGTCCGTCCTTGTTCTGCCAGAACGTTAAGCGCGTCGTGTGATGCAGATACACATGCCCCGTCCCATCCACTAAGTCTCCGAGACATTTCAGCACCGTCTTAACCGGCCCGTTCTCCTCTATCATGCAGGTGGAGTTTGCATCGTTGGCGGAACTGAATGCGTTGGTGCAACCGCCAGTGCAATCCGTATTGGGACTTGTTGGGCCCGTTAACACAAGTCCACGATTAGCGTCACTGGAAGGGGCAACGATATGCGTTCCTCCAACGTCCACATAATCCAACAAGTTGAAATTGGCTTTCTTAATGTGGTAGGTTGACGTACCCGTTGCGACGGTAATGACAGAACCGTCGGTCGCCAGGTCGGAACCACCGAATTTTCCGCTGCCGGCGCTGGTCAGCGTGCAACTCGTCAAGCCTCCGGCCGACACGGTAGGTGCAATCCCGCTCACCTCGAGCCATTTAATCCTGCCTGATGGCCAAGTGCCTAAGGAACGGAACTGACCGGCGGAGCCGGTTAAGTCCCAACGCCGACGTGGAACTCACCCCGGTGCTGGGATCATCGGGCAAGGGCACGCCGACAGTGAAGGGCGCGTGTCCGTGCCACACCGCATGTAGCAGACGTAGTGCAGCCGGGCGTTCCGATAGGGAGGGCTTCCTGTATAGTCAGGGGCACACTGAGCGCCGCCAAACTCGGCAGAACAAAAAGAATAGTTCAGAGTAAATATATCTTTGTCATATAGTGCTCCCTGTCCAGCTCAAAGCCGAAGCTCGGCTTAAGGCCAAGTACCCGAAATAGCGCTCGCTGAGTTTGCTGATTCTCAACGCATTTTCGGCATATAGCCGCTGCACGTTTTCGCAGATGTTGTCCGGTCAGTGAAGACGGCGGCAATGCGTGGCCTTTTGCAAAGCTCATTTCGGAAGGCAAACCTATTAGGATCAATAAAAATCGTAGCGCACGGGCTATGCTAATTGATCCTGAAAATGGACAGTGGTAATCGCCTAACCATTGTTAGGCCACTACGGTGAAGGGGCTGCGTCGTCTGAGATTGGTTGAATTTATGTGAACAGGTCGCCGAGTACAGTGCTCTAAAATCCCGATCCGCTCCACCTCATCCACCGCAATCTCATCCCCCCGCCGGTCGTACAATCCCGTGGTCCGAGCCGACTCGTGACCTGCCATCTGCTGCGCAATTTCCAACCGGCCGCCGTTCTTTAAATATGCCGTAATGCCCGTCGCCCGGAAGCTGTGACACCCGAAGATCTGCCGTTGCAATCCCCGCTCCCGCCGCCCGCCGGCGCACCATGCGGTAAACGTCGGACTGCCCCAAAGCTCTTCCCGAAAGTCCACGGAAGAGCGGCCCCTTTCGATCGTCCGCAATCCCGGCCGCGGCGATGTATTGCTCGACGTAGTCGGCGAGCTTGTGGTGCGCTGGGATTTCGGTCCGTTTGCCGCCCTTCTCGTGTAGACGCACCCAGGCCCGCCGGCCCTGCACATAAAAATCCTCAACCCGCATCGCGAGCGCCGCGCCCACTCGCGCAAACGTGTAGGTCATCAGTCCGATCAAGGCCCGGTCGCGCAATCCCAGTACGGTGGCCGTCTCGATCGAGTCCAGCAAAGCCCTCGCCTCGTCGGAACGGAGAGCACCGGCGTCTTTCCCTTCCTTACCTGATGCCGGGGACCTCGTACCGCCGCCGACAGATTCCAACCAATCACCTGCCCCACTACCAGCCAGTCCATCAGCATCCGAATGGCAGCCAGCTGCTGCTTAACCGATGGCCGCGACTGCGTCCGCTGCAGCTCTTCGATATACCCGGCCACGTGTACCGGCAACACTTGGCGCAAATCTCCCAGTCCGTGCGCTTCGCACCATCGGCTTGAACTGCCGGCCGGCGTTGTAATACGCCCGCCTCGTATTGCGATTGCGGATGTGAACGGTAAAGAACTCCAGGAAACGCATCCCTGCCTGGTCGCTGGGCGCGAACAGGGAGGGCACCGGCAATCCGCCGGTGGAAATCGGGATCAAGGCTGCCACCATGTGCAGAGGATAGCGCAATATCGTATTCCGTTCTTGCTGATGGCCTCCCAAATGCATGAAGATCAGACCGGTTGTTGCTATAGTCCCAGCGACCGGCGGATTGCTTGCATCCCCAATCACAATCCCACCTCCAGCTGCCATTCCCGATCTCAGCGAGCCGGCGAGCCAGGGGCGATTTGGGGGCCAGGGCAGACTGCGCGGAGGGACTTGCGAAATTGTAAGTAGCCTGCCGAGTAGCTGGTCGAAAGGCCAGAACAAAAACAACCAGAAGTGTTTGGGAAAAGGAGGAACCCCAATAGAATATTGGTGTCTAAACAAAACGCTATTGAGGACAGCAGTTGGCCACAATCTTTGGAAACGTCCTTCAGCAGCAGTTGTTTCCGGCCCTGGCAAGAGGAAGTGGGGCCGATGAGCGAACGGATGCAGGAGTTGGTTCGCACCCTGGCCTTGGTGGGGCTGGATGGATTCGTGGCAGTGCGGCATGGCCGTGGACGTCGACCGCACGATCGGAGCAGCATTGCACGGGCCTTTCTCGCCAAAGCCATCTTCAATCTGCCCCATACGCGGGCGCTGTTAGAACGGCTGAGGCATGATGCAGTACTGCGGTGCCTGTGTGGTTGGGAATCGGCTGCCGATGTGCCGGATGAGACGGTGTTTTCGCGGGCATTCGCAGAGTTTGCCCAAAGTGAGTTTCCGCAACGAGTGCAGCAGGCATTGGTGCAACGGACCCGGGCGCAACGGCTGGTGGGGCATATCTTGCGCGACTCGACGGCAATTCTGGTGCCGCGCGTCCTGCCATATGCGGCATCTCGAAGCGCCCGGCCCCACACCAAATTCATCGATTACCAGATCTGCATTGTGCGCACCAACGAATCATTTTCAAAATTAGCCTAATCCGGGAAGACGCGAGCCGCCGCCTGCTCGCCGGACACGAAAGCGCCAACTACATCGACCAGGGACAACCTACGCGGCAACGGACCCGTCATCGGTGGTTATGTTCCTGACGTGCTGGCAGCTGTAATGGTTTGAGTACAGCACGATCGAAGTTGCTGAAGAAGTGCTATTTGTCGCTACCACATAAGCGCGTACTACACTTATCTATGTGGTAACGCGCAACATCACTTTCACTCTGCCTGCCGATCTCCTGCAGCAGGCCAAGATTTTCGCCGCCGAGCACGACACTACGGTCAACGCCCTGGTGCGCGAGCTCTTGCAGGCTTAAGCTCGAGAGCGAAGGCCGTTCGCCGGCGGCTGCCGCCGATCACCTGTTGGCGCTGGCCGAAGGCGGGCCGTATTTTACGGGAGACCCAGGCGCGATCTCGCGCGAAGAACTGTATGACCGCGGCTAGTTCTTTGACCGCCTGAAAATCCTGGGGGGAACTATTTTGTGTGAAATAGTTTTGGCGCATACTCGGATTATGGGTCGTCCACCTCTTACTATCGATGTACTCCAAAGTACCAGACGGAACTCACCAAGCTGCTCAGTGGCAGCGTGCAACAGTTCGGTCGGTCCTGCGTGCCTTGGCGCTGCTGCAATTGGCTAAAGGCGCGCCTCGGATTCCCAGGGTCGTTCCGCTCACGCGCAAGCCATTCGGACCATCGGCAGCCATTTGGCACACGCGCTTGGCGAAACGAAAGGATTCCAGAAGCGTTCCGTCACGGTCTTGAGTTTACGTACAGGGTCATTGGGGAGCGGTGTAGTGGTGGTAATCGGCAACCGTCCGGCAATGCGACTCCCGTGATGGGGCGGGTCACCCATGAACGTGCCCATTCGGAACATCAGTCCTTCATTGCACTCGGCCGGGCCCAAGATCGAACGTTGCCAACTAACGGGTTCCGATGTCACGTAACTTTGCCGAAAGCTCACCATGCTTTAGGTGCGCGAACGGCAGGTGTGACCCTGTGCCCAAGGGAATCTTTACACTGGAAGCTGCGAGAACAAGTGTAGATGGGTGAATACGTTGGAGAGGTGCGCCAGGCTTTAAAGTCGCTCTTGTTCCGTCAAAACGATCCGGCTTTGTTCGCAATGGAGCGAGGCGGCCGCTTCCTGACGGTCAATTCTGCGTAATATTGAGGATTGGCTTGTCGTATCGCCGGAAACTAGCGATGGCCGCAGCGACCATTTTCGGCGATTCCCCGCGAGCGAGCGCTCGCTTCGCGTAGATCCAATCTCTTTCCGATTGAGAGAGCGCCCGGGCGGCCGGGCGCGGCCCGCGAGGATGGGCGTCTCCGGCGCGGTCGGTTCGGTCGCCGGCGGCGATTCTCGGGAAATGCTCCGGCCGATAGGTCTCCTGCGCCAGAGATTCAGCCTGGACGAGGTGCGGCTGGGCATACTTGTGGTTGTAGAATCCGGGCAGGCGCAAAACCCGCGCGCAGTCCGTGGCAGCGGGATCGGCGCCGCTTTCGCGGGCGAGGTTTCGCTGTAATTCCTCAGCCTGCGTCTTCTCGAAGCCATCTGCCCTCCAAATCACCTGCCACTTGTCGGGCGAGCTGTTGATGAGGTAGTTCGGTTTGGGGATGTCCGGCCGCTTAACAGGCTTTCGACTGCGGCTGTGCCATTGTGGTCAAAGTCCAGATAGACGTGCGGATCGCCGCTACATCCGCTTTGGTACGACCGCGGGCGGTTTCGCGGAGGGCATTCATCGAGACGTAGACTTCGAGCCGCTTCTCATTTTGATATTGGAGCCACGCCTGAAAGTCTGGCGCGGCGATTTTTTCCGCCTCCGCCAGACGCTGAATGACCGACCCAGTCCGCTTGTTCAAGAGCACGACGGCCAACCGGTCGGCTGGCGCGAAGTTCTCACGGAGATATTGGGGCGCCACGTCGTTCATGCTTCCTCGCGATCATAGATCCGTTCCAAGTCATAGCGATCTAGGGCGTGATCGTAGCCGCGCACTCCGTATACCTGGGTCACGAGCCGCCGACCCTGCCGGCGTTCGATGTGTACCACGAGGCTTAGCGCTTCTCCGATATTCGCCCGGATGGCTCGGTAGGGCAGCTCGATTCCGGACTGAAGGACGCAAGTTGTGAATCTGGCCAGAGCCTGTCCGGCGGAATTGGCATGGAGCGTAGCCAGAGCCCCGGAGTGCCCGGTGTTCAGCGCCTGTAGCAGGTCGAATGCTTCTCCGCCGCGAACCTCTCCCAGGAGAATGCGGTCGGGCCGCAAGCGTAGGGTCGCCTTCAAGAGTTCGCGAATCGTGACGGCGGAAACAGGCCCCTGTTCGCGCCGGGCTTCCAGCCGTACCAGATTTTGGCCTGAATCTGAATTTCGGAAGTATCCTCAATCACGACGATCCGTTTCCTCCGGGGGGATGAATGCCGCCAGCGCATTTAAGAGTGTGGTCTTTCCGGTCCGGTTCCTCCGGAAATCAATATGTTCTGTTCGGTCTGGACAGCGCGGCTGAGATGTCGCAAGACCTCCGGCGTAAGGGTCCCGATACGGACCAGTTCCTCCGCTGAATACCGATGACCCTGAAATTTCCGAATGGCGAGCGCCGTGCCGGCGACCGAACAGGGGCAGAGAATCGCGGCCACCCGCGAGCCATCTGGCAGCCGGGCATCCAAAGTGGTTGTTCGGGACTGATGTCGTCACCCAGGAGCCGGGCGATATTGCGTACGGCGACTTGCAGGGATTTTTCGGTCAACTCGATTCCCGGTACTTCATTCATCTGACCGTGTTTTTCGATAAAGACCCGTCCCGGTCCATTCACCAGGATGTCGGATACTTCCGGGTCTCGGAGGAGATGCTCGACCGGGCGCAAGAACGGCAGGATCACATCCTGTTC
>CAVTVL010000022.1:0-21785 GCA_963738095.1 Terriglobales bacterium | reverse complement strand
ATATCCAGTTTAGCAAATTCAAGGGAAATAGTCGGCAAGGTCAGCGTCTGGCATAGCCATTATGTTTGTGTTAGTTGCCGCATTGTGTAAATGGCTGGGGGCTTGACAACATTTTCCCAGCAGAAAAGCAGTGGCTCAACGATGACGCTTACCGACATATCGCTGAGATTCATTCCTTCGGCATTGCTCAGAACAGGCTCTCCCGCTGGTCGCCAGAGTGACGGCTTATGGTGGATGGAATCTCAATTAACGCGGGTTGACGCCCTCGCCTTCCTGCTTTTACGGGTCCTCATTTTTGCGTGGCAATCCACAACGTGATACGTGCATCAAGAACGTCGAGAGGCAGAGGGCCTTCGGCGAGGACAGCGTCGTGGAAGGTGCGGATGTCGAATTTTGCTCCGAGCTGCCGACGCGCGCGTTCGCGCAATTCGAGGATTTTCATCTGGCCCAGCTTGTAGGCGAGCGCCTGGCCTGGCCACGCGATGTAGCGGTCGACTTCTGTCTCAATGTTCTTTTCATCCATGGCGGTGTGATCGCGGAAGAACTGAATCATCTGCTCGCGCGACCAGTGCCGGGAGTGAACGCCGGTATCGACGACGAGGCGGATGGAGCGCCACATTTCGTTTTCCAGACGGCCGTATTCGCTGTAGGGGTCCTGATAGAAGCCGACTTCTTTGCCGAGACGCTCCGCGTAAAGTGCCCAGCCTTCAGAGTAGGCATTGTAGTTTCCGAATTTGCGGAAGGGCGGCAGATCTTTCAGCTCCTGCGCGACGGAAAACTGCATGTGATGGCCGGGAATGCCTTCGTGATAGGCGATGGCTTCAACATTGAGAAGGAGGCGATGTGTTGGGTCGTATTCGTTGACGTTGATGCGACCGGGGCGGTTCGCTGCTCCCGGTGAGTAGTCGGCGGGGACGGCATCGGGAGCGCGGAAGGCGTCCATGGGTACGACTTCCGGTTTGTTCCTGGGCAGGTGGCCGAAGATTTGCGGGAGCTTCGTATACATCTGATCGGCGTAATGCTGGTAGAGGCCGAGAATCTGCTCACCGGATGTTCCGTAGAGTTTTGGGTCTTTGCGGATGTGGTCGTTGAAGGTTTTCAGGTCGCTATAGCCCTGCTGCTTTGCCAGCTTGAGCATTTCGGCATCGATCTCATCCACCTGCTTCAGGCCCATCTGGTGAATCTGCTCGGGAGTGAGATCGGTGGTGGTCATCTGCTTTACGTCGTAACGGTAGCGGGCGGCGCCATCGGGAAGGGCCCACACGCCATAGTCGCTGCGGCCGTGCGGCGCGTAGTCGGTTTTTACGAACGCGGCAAACTTTGCGTAGGCGGGCGCCACTTCATTCCGGATTGCTGCCTTGATGGCGTCGCGCAGGCGCTGCTGGTCGGGCGGAGCGATATCTTTCGGGAACTTGAGAACGGGTGCGGCAAATGGGCTCTGGTCAATAGGCTTCGAGGCAATGTCCTGCGCTTCGACGGCGACCTTCTCCAGTAGATAACGCGGCGGCATGAAATGGTCGCGCATGCCGAGGCGCATATCTTCGGTGATCTCGTCGAAGACATGCGGCATCTGATGCAGGCGCGCGAGGTAGTTCTCGTAATCCTTGACGGTCGAGAAGGGCATCTGCGAGGCGAGCGCGGCGTAGTCGAGATGAACACCGTTCATCTGATTGACGGGCATCTCCCAGTCTTTGAAATGCGCGCCTTCGATCTGATCGCGCAGGCTGCGCACCATGAGCGTTTTGTTCAGGCGCGCCTCATTGCCGAGGGCGGAGTCATTAATGGCTTCGAATGTTTTGAGAACCTGCTGCGCGTGCGCCAGCTGTCGGGCGAAAGCGGCGGGGGAATAATCGTTGAGTCGATCGTTGTAGCGGGTGTCCCCTACGAAGGTGGCCACCTCCGGATATGTCTTGAGTTGGTATTCCCACTCGGTGTCGATGGCGCTTTGCAATTTCGCATTGGAGCTGGCGGACTGCGCGGGAAGCTTTGCTGATGCCAGGAGGGCGACGACAAGGATGGCGGATGGGACGCGATAAAATCTCACGATCTATTCTCTCAAAATAGAGTTCAATTTTGTATACAAATGAAGGCTTCCCGATGTATATAGAAATTAAAGGCCAAAAGATATGAATTCCTTCAGTCGCAGACACTTTCTCGCCTCCGCCTCCACAGCCGTTGCAGGGACCGTTCTCCTTCCAAAACATCTGGCGGCATTTGCGCAGGATGCTGTAACCGATGTTCCAAAGAGCAATCGCTCGGGCGGTTATGAAAAGGTTTACTGGAAAGCAGAAGCGTTTCCGATGACGGAGGTGCGGCTGCGCAGCGGACCGATGAAAAATGCGCAGGAGATCAATCTGCGTTATCTCAACTCCATTCCAAATGATCGCCTGCTGCACACGTTCCGCGTGACAGCGGGGCTGCCTTCAACAGCGGAGCCGCTGGGCGGATGGGAAGAGCCGAAGGGCGAGTTGCGGGGACACTTTGCCGTGGGCATTATCTTTCGGCATGCGCGCTGATGTATGCGAGTACCGGCGACGAGGCGATTCGCGATAAAGGCAATGCCATGGTGACGGAATTGGCAAAGTGCCAGAAGGCGAATGGTTATCTTGGCGCGTACCCGGAAGATTTTTATGACAGGCTGCGCAATCACCAAAAAGTGTGGGCGCCTTTCTACACGTACCACAAGATCATGGCGGGCCATGTGGACATGTATGTTCACTGCGACAATAAGCAGGCGCTGGCGACGGCAGAAAAGATGGCCGGATGGGCGAATGATTGGGTGAAGCCCATCAGCGACGCCGACTTTCAGACCATTCTGAGGGTTGAGTTTGGAGGCATGCAGGAAGTGCTTTTCAATCTCTATGCCCTGACCGGCAAGGAGGAATATGCGCAGCTTGCGCAGCGGTTCACGAAAAAGAAATTCTTCGATCCGCTGGCGGCGGGCCAGGATGATCTGGCTGGAATTCATGCCAACACGCATATCCCACAGGTGATTGGCGCGGCGCGCGGGTATGAGCTGACGGGCGATGCGCGCTATCACGAGGTTGCCGATTATTTCTGGCATCAATGTGTAGGGCACCATACGTATGGAACGGGCGGCACGAGCAACGGCGAGTTCTGGCAGGCTCCGGATAAGCTTGCGGACCAGCTTGGGCCGGCGGCGGAGGAATGCTGCTGCAGCTACAACATGATGAAGCTTTCGCGGCATGTCTACGGGTGGAGTCCCGATCCGCGGATTATGGATTACTACGAGCGGCTGCTCTTCAATGTGCGGCTGGGCACGCAGGATCCTGATGGGATGCTGATGTACTATGTGCCGCTGAAGCCGGGTTTCTGGAAGACATTCGGCACGCCGTACGATGCTTTCTGGTGCTGCACGGGCACGGGCGTTGAGGAGTATGCGAAGACGAATGACTCAATCTATTTCCACGACGACAAGAGTATTTATGTGAATCTCTTTATCGGCTCGGAGGTGGATTGGAAAGAAAAAGGCGTGCGGCTGGTGCAGGATACGAATTTCCCGGAAGAAGAGGGAACCACGCTGACCTTTAAGGCCACGAAGGCTACGCCGCTGGCGCTGAAGATTCGTATTCCTTACTGGGCTACGAGTGGAGTTGAGATCAAGGTGAATGGAAAGGTGGAGAAAGTGGAGACGGCGCCGAGCAGCTATGCGGAGATCAAGCGGACCTGGCATGACGGCGACAAAGTTGAGGTCGCGCTGCCGATGCATTTGCATACCTCGCCACTCCCGGGCGATCAGACGCTGCAGGCGGCCATGTATGGTCCGCTGGTGCTGGCTGCGGAGCTGGGTACCGAAGGCCTGACGAAGAAGATGATTTACGGTGACTACGGACCGGATGAGCGGCACAAGAATGTTCCGATGCCGGAAGTAAGTACGGCTGCGAACCAGCCCACCGGGTGGTTTGAACGGACGCAGGGCATGGAGCTGAAATTCCAGACGGTTGGTCAGAGCCAGCAGGTGAATCTTATTCCGCTATACAAGCTGCTGGATCAACGTTACAGCGTGTATTGGAAGGTGAACACCAAGGCTGCACAGGGCTGACGTTGATGGCTGAGAGTTTCTCGCGCCTCGATCTTTTGAAAGGGGTGGCAGCGGCAAGAGCAATGCGTCTTGTCGCACTCCGATCCGAATCGATTCACGATCTCAACCATCACGGTGGTGGATGACACGTTCGACAAGTATCGCGACCAGATGACACAGATGATTCAGGGTGCGAAGGTGCACGCGGTCATCTGCTGAGCGTGGCCGGGCCTAAAGGCCATTCCTTGATCTTGAGGTTATTCCCCGCGCTAAAGCGCGGGGCTTCTATCAGAAAGCAGACATAAAGTGTACGTATGTAAAATGGCGAGTTTTGGGCGGTCTATTTGTGTAGACCGATGCTTGCACGCGTCATTTCGCCGTTCATCATGCGCATGATGCCGAGAGTGTTGTTGTCCTTCAACTCGTCGGGAAGTATTGACTGCGGCAGGTTCTGATAGCAGACAGGACGTGAGAAACGAAAGATTGCCTGGCTGCCTACGGATGTGGAGCGGCCATCAGATGTGGCGGGATAGGGACCGCCGTGCACCATGGCGTGGCAAACTTCTACTCCCGTTGGATAGCCGTTGAAGATGACGCGGCCAACTTTGCGTTCCAGGATGGCAATGAGGTCCTGATTTGTGGCGAGGTCTGCGTCGGTGCCGATCAGCGTTGCCGTCAAATGGCCTTTGAGCGCGTGCGCCGCTTTGAGCATCTGTTCGCGACTGCTGGAATGGACGAGCAGTGTTGTAGGGCCGAAGATTTCTTCCGATAAGGAAGGGTCGTTGAGAAGCTGTTCGACATCGGCTTCGAAGAGGGCTGCGGTTGTGCCTGCCGATGTTTGTGCCTGCGCTGTCGGTGCTGCCAGGACGCGAGCGTGATCGGCTTCGGTTCGCTGGGTCAATCCTCTTTGATACTGTGTCGCTATGCCCGCGGTCAGCATGGTGAAGGTGGGGAGATCGGCTGCGCGTTTGCGCAGTTTGTCGACCAAGGTCGATGACTCCGGCTGTGTTGGCAGGAAGACCAGTCCGGGCTTCGTGCAGAATTGACCTGCCCCCAGAGTGTAGGAGGCGGTGAGGTCGGCGGCGATTTTCTCGTGTTCTTTGAGAGCTCCCGGCAAAATGAAGACCGGATTCACGCTGCTCATTTCGGTGTAGCAGGGGATAGGATCGGGCCTGCCCGCCGCGAGATCCATGAGCGCACGGCCTGCGGCCAGCGATCCGGTAAAGCCCACGGCTTTGATGAGCGGATGCTGCACCAACTTCTGGCCAGCTTGAATGCCTGCATCGAAGAGCAGAGAAAAGACGCCCTCGTGCAAACCGCATGCTGCGATGCTTTCGCGGATTACATTGCCGACGAGTTCGCTTGTGCCGGGATGCGCGGGATGTGCCTTGACGATGACGGGATTGCCTGCGGCCAGCGCCGATGCAGTGTCGCCACCAGCGACAGAGAAGGCCAGAGGGAAGTTGCTGGCGCCGAAGACTGCGACGGGGCCGAGCGGGAGAAGCATCGAGCGAATGTCGGGTTTAGGCAGAGGCTCACGCTCGGGGTCGACGGTGTCGATGCGTGCCGTGACCCAGGAGCCCTCTTCAACGACGCTGGCGAAGAGACGAAGCTGATTAGCGGTGCGGACCACTTCGCCCTGAAGACGCGGAACCGGAAGGGCCGTTTCCTGATTTGAGCGCTGCACAATCTCTTCGGCGATTGCCTGAAGGCCGTCGGCGATCTTGCGCAGGAAAGCTCCGCGTTCGCGGCCCGAGATTTTGCTGTAGCTTGCAAAGGCTGCTTCTGCCAATGTTGCGGCCCGATCTATTTCTTCCGTTGAGGCGGAGAAATATGCGGGCTGAAGCTGTTCGCCGGTTGCCGGATTGGTACCGTGAAATGCGGCTTCCGACTGGGAGCCGCGTGTAGAGCCGAGGATGGAGGTGCCATTGAGCATGATAAGTCTCGATTCGCAGGATGCTTCTTCAGAGAAGAAGAACTACGCGCTAACTGAATTAACTGGTAAGCAGATTCTTCCATCCGCCCAGGATGACAACATTCAACCTACAGCCACATCCATAACAATGACGTGAACAATGTTACCGAACCGCGCCCGCAAACGACGCCTCTTCGATTTTAGGACGGTTCGCGAGAGCCTGGTTGAGCACCTTCCTGGTTTCGGCCAGCTCTTCGCCGGCAATTTCAAGGCGCGGCTGGCGCACACGGGCATTGCCGACGCCAACTTCCTGCTGAACGAATTTGATGAGCTGGATGAATTTCGGCACCGTATCCATGCGAAGCAGCGGAAGAAACCAGCGATAGAGCGCGAATGCCTCATCGGTTTTGCCTTCATAGGCGAGGTTGAAAAGAGCGACCGATTCGGCAGGCATGGCATTGACGAGTCCTGCGACCCATCCGGTTGCGCCCACACCGATCGCTTCGAGGATGGCGTCATCCACACCGACAAAGATCTTCAATCGGTCGCCCACCAGTGCGCGGATTGCCGAAACGCGGCGCACGTCGGCGCTCGATTCCTTCACGGCATGGAAGTTGCCGTGTTCGGCTGCGAGCTCGGCGATCTGTTCAGGCACAAAGTCTGTGCCATAGGCGATGGGATTGTTGTAGAGCATGCAGGAAAGAGGCGTCGCCCGGAAAATTGTCGCGATGTGCGCCTGCGTCTCACGCCAATCGCCACGATAGACGTAAGGAGGCAGCACCATCAGGCCTGAGCAGCCAGCATCCGCTGCAGTTTTGGCGAGGGAAACTGCTTCTGCCGTTGAAAGCGCGGAGATGGAGGCGACGACCGGCACGCTGCCTTTCACTGTTGCCACCATGTTCTTCAGAATGGATTCTTTTTCGCTAAAGGTAAGCGTTGCAGCTTCGCCCAGCGAGCCGAGCATCACTAATCCTGTGCAGCCATTTTCGATCATCCAGACGGCGTGTTTTGCCATAAATGCGTGATCGACGTTCAGCTTCTCGTCGAAGGAAGTTGTCATTGCGGGCATTACGCCGAACCAATTCATGGTGTCTCCTAAGTTGTATGAAGTTGCGCTTCGCGCTGCGCTGGCGAAGCAGCGAGGCAGGATAAGGTTGCAGGGAAAACCGGTGGACGAACCGAGTCCGCATTCCAATGAAAAAGAAATTCTGCCACCGGTCCACAGATGCGGCCCTGGCACGGGCCCATACCGCAACGGGTTTGCAGTTTGGCGGCACGCCAGGATGCATGCGCTGCCATTGCACTAAAGGGTACGTCTTCACAACGGCAGATGATTGTGTCACTTTGCGGGAGCTGGCGGAGCCCGGGGTTGAGGGCAAAGGTAGCTTCCATGCGCGCAGCGAAGGCGCGTAATTTCCGGCGTTTGGCTTTCAGGGGACGTGCTTTTGCAGTGTGCCCGGCTGAAGCGCAGCCTGCTATTTCGCCTTCGACGAGTGCAAGCTCAAGGCCACCGATGCCCGTCGGCTCTCCAGCACAGTAGATGTTTGCAATCGATGTCGATTGCAACTCATCGACCAATACCCGGCCGGAAGAAACGACGCAGCCGAGCAATTCAGCCAGCTCGGTATTGGGCACAAGATGAAAGCCACACGCCAGATAATCGCAGGGGGCGGTCCAATCGTGGCGACGTTGCCGCAAGGTGACTGATTCGAGCTTGCCTGTTTTCCCGTGCGCTGCAACGGGCCAGCAGCGGGTATGGAATCGCGCACCGCGCGTCTGCCACCGGTATGCTGCTGCCTGCTGAACCTTTTCAGGATTTGTAACAAGTGAAGTGGCAAATAGCGCAAGCCGCGGGAGCGAGGCCTGTTCGCAGATCGCTGCGATATGCGCTCCGCGCTTGACCAAATACGCTGCGGCAGCAAGAAGTAATGGGCCGCTTCCGGCCACGACGACGCGCTTGCCTTCGATGGGCAACCCGGATTTGACGAGGGCCTGCAAGGCGCCTGCGCCGAGCACGTTCGGCAATGTCCATCCGGGGAAAGGGAGGAAGCGTTCGCGCGCTCCGGTGGCGAGAATGAGTTTTTGGTATGCGATATCGATAAAGCCGCCGTTCTTCTCTGCGCGGAGCATGCCCGGCGCCGGCTGACTGAAGATGCGCCAGCCCTGCAGCCGCGTAATGGGAGAGGTATTTAACCGTGCATACCACGAAGCCGCAATAGGGGATGCGGCGGAGTCGGAGCCACGCCAAATCTGGCCACCGGGAGCGTTGTTGTCGTCGACGAGGCCGACGCGCTTACCGCACTCCGCAGCGCGCGTGGCTGCGGCCATACCAGCCGGACCGCCGCCTATCACCAGAATGTCGAAGGAGTGATTCATTGGCTGCACACTTCCATGTCCGGTTCACAAAGCATCTGGCAGGTGCGGCAATGCGGAAGGCCATTGACCGTGGCGCGGCATTCAAAGCAAATGCCCATGCCGCAGAGCGGCGCACGAGGTTCGCCGTTGACAGAGACGCGGCAGTGCGCGCCAGCCATCATGATGGCAGCGGCGATGCTGGTGCCGGGTTCGACGCTGAGCTCGCGGCCATTGACTGTCACCCTGATGCGCTCAGGCACGGGCTGTCTCCACGGCGAAACGTGCGGGCAAATAGGGTTCGAGGGGGATAGCAGGTTTCCTCGTGAGCAGAGTGTCTGCCAGGAGCCGCGCGGTTGCCAGGGAGGTGGTGATGCCGAGGCCTTCGTGCCCGGTGGCGAGAAAGATGGTCTGGTCGTCTGTCGGGCCGATGAGCGGGAGTTTGTCGGGTGTGGCGGCGCGGAAGCCGGTCCAGGTGCGAATGGTGGAGAGCTTGCCCAGCGTGGGCATGTACTCGCATGCCCGCTCCAGCATGGATTCAATCATCCAATGATCGATTGCCGAATTTTCCGCCCCATACTGTCGCGATGAGCCGATCAGCAATTGACCAGTGCGTCTTGGCTGGATGTTGAATGCAACCGAGTCCGTTGTGACCGAATGCGCGCTCTTCAGGTATCCGAGCTCCACCAATTGATGACGCACGAATCCGGGATAGCGATCGGTGATGACGAGATGCCCTTTGCGTTTTCTGACAGGAAGATCCGGCAACAGGGATATTGCTGCCGCGCCGGTAGCATGAACGATACATGCCGCAGAGATCACGGTTCCATCATCGAGGTGTACTTTGCCCATTCCGGCACTGATGACTGTTCGTCCCTGCAGAAGCTCCACCCGCTCTTGTTGTGCGCGGGCAATCAGGTATGTGGCTGCGCATGGTGGATACAACACCGCATCGGATGGAACCAGCAAGGCTCCGGCGAGCGGTCTGCGAAGGTTAGGCTCCGCTTCCATGAGCGCGAGACTGTCCAGAATTTCCGTGGACACGTTCGCCGAGCTGTATAAATTGTGCTTGCGCCGCACTTCGTGAATTTCTTCTTCGTCGACTGCGAGCCAGAGAGTGCCACAGCGGTCATATTCGACGCTGGCGGGCAGGGAAGCCGAGAGTGTGTTCCACAGCGACTGCGAATATTGTGTAAGCGCGAACTGAGCAGGCGAGTCATCCATGATGACGATATGTCCCATACCGGCGGCCGTCGCACCTCCGCCGATGATGTCGCGTTCGACGACCGCTACGCGCAGACCCTCGCGCGACAGCTCATAAGCGCAGGCGGCGCCGACGATGCCGGCGCCGATGATGACTGCGTCGTAGCTGGGATTCATGGCACGATGCCCAGACGGAATGGATCGTCTGCGTCGAGAATGAGCGACGACTCAGCCGTAACAAAAGCGGTGCTGGTGATGCTGGGCAATATCAGGCCATTCTCGACCTGAATACTGCCTTCGAACACCGTGTCGAGGATGCCTTCCTGCCGCCAGATTTGACCGGGAGCAAGCTGGCCCTCAGCGTACATGCAGGCCATTTTTGCACTGGTTCCGGTGCCGCAAGGGGAGCGGTCATAGGCTTTGCCCGGGCAAAGCACGAAGTTGCGGCTGTCAGAGTGGCCGTTCTGCGGCGGGGCAAAAAGCTCGATGTGGTCGATCTCGGCACCGTTCTCGCCGGTAATGCCATCAGATGCGAGAGCGTTTCTTACGGCCCAGGCAAAGTCCGTCAGCTCGGCGACATGCCGCAGCGTCAGGTCGAGACCATGCTCCTCCATCAGATAAAACCAGTTGCCTCCCCAGGCAACGTCGCCAACGGCTTTTCCATAACCCGGCACGTTTACGGTGACCGATTTGTGGCTGCGATAGCTTGGAACATTGTCGACTGTGATTTTGCCGGACTCGTGCAGCCTTGTGCTCACGATCCCGACCGGCGTTTCAATGCGATGCGATCCGGGCTGGAGTTTCCCCAGATAGGCAAGGCTCACGACGACTCCAATAGCTCCATGCCCGCACATGCCGAGGTATCCGACATTGTTGAAGAAGATCACTCCCGCGTCGCAGGTTGGGTCTTCCGGTTCGCATAGCAGTGCGCCAACCAGAACGTCGGAGCCGCGGGGCTCATTCAGCACGGCGGAACGGAAGGAATCGTGAGCCAGGCGAAACCGTTCCAACCGATCGGATAAAGGCCCATTCCCTAGGTCAGGCCCTCCGGAAAGAACCAGGCGGGTTGGCTCCCCGGCGGTGTGAGAATCAATGACTTCTACGCGCTGAACGCGCTTGGAAATTTGCATAGTTCAGAATGTCTACAAAATTGGATACGATTTTATATTAACCTACAGACGAGCCTGCTGCTATGGTTTTTCCCGTATCTCAAAGCCGGTTTTATTCAAGCCAAACCAAGAAGTCTCGCTTCCGATGCGAGGCGCACAAAACGTCGGCTGATCACGGACTTTTGCGCAGTTCGCATTCGGGTGAATCATACAACCGACGGCCGGGATGCCGCAGGGTTACGGATTGGCTATTTCGCTTAATGTCTTGCATCCTTTACTCTGTGCATTGGTCGCCAGAATGAAAACTGCAAAGAAAACATCCCGCACGCCCAGAGCCGAGCACGGTACCAGTCTGCTTACGGCTTTCAAGGAAATACGTGAACTGATTGTCCATGGCAAGCTGTCACCGGGTACATGGATCGTTGAAGGCGATCTGGCCGAGCGAATGGGCATGAGCCGCACGCCGGTGCGCGGCGCGCTGCACTGGCTGCAGCGCGAAGGCTATGTGCTGGAACATAAGAACGTCAGCAAATCACGAATGGTGGTGGCTCCGCTCACCAAAGAAGACGCGAGCGAATTGTATTCGATCATTGGACGGATTGAGGGTCTTGCGGGACGGCGCACGGCAGTGCTGCCGAAGGCACAGCGCACGGAGATTGCACAGAGTCTGAAGAGCTATAACCAACAATTGAATGAGATTGTGAAAGCGCGTCCAGCCAAAGCGGCGGGCATCTTCGATCTCGACCACAATTTTCATCGCAGGATTGTCGATTCCGGAGCAGGACCTCGTCTGACGGTGCTGCACAAGGCGATTGAACCTCAAACGGAACGCTACTGGCGTCTCTATGCCAGCTCCATTATTCACGACCTGCACCTCTCGATTGCGGAACACGAAGAGATTATTGGTGCGATTGCAGCAGGCGATCCAGATCGCGTGGAACACGGACTCCAGACGAATTGGGAAAAAGGAGCAGAACGGCTGGCGCATGTGATCGATGTGTTTGGAGAACGGGGAAGCTGGTAGAGGCGATTTTCTCAGAATCGTCTACGGAATAAAACGTTTAACTTCACTACTTACATCTGTAGTGAGATCTAAGACTTTAAGTTGCTGGAGCTTTCAAGAAAACATTTACTAACGCCTGCGTCAACTAAATAAGCCGCCAGCGTACGGGAGCGCGTGAATGGCTGTTGATCTCTCAAGAAGGACCGTGCTGCATGGAATGGGTTCCGGCGCGGTGACCCTGCTGATGCGAGAACGCTTTGCCGGAATGCCATTTTTCAATACTGCGTCAGCAGGCAAATCGCGTATAGGGGATGCTGCGATGGAGCTTTCACTCACGAGCGTGAGTGAGAACATTCTGCGCGTGACGCTTGCGGCTGTGGATGTGGACCTTGCCCAGACTTTTACCGATGGCAGCCTTGTGAACCGGGCGTGGCCTCAACCGATATTGCAGACGCATACGGACAAGCCAGTGTCGTCAGTGCCGTGGGGTAAACGACGCATTCAAATATCGACCGGTCCTCTTCGGGTCGCGGTGGAAGATAGCGGCGGACAGTTGCGACAGGAGTTGCGCTTCGATTCCGGCACTGGCCAGGTCAGTTTTCAATATGGAGACGGGCCGGTATTCGGGTTGGGCGAGGGTGTGCATCCGCTGGACCGGCGCGGCACAACCGATGCCATGCGGAACGGTCAGCGCGGGGAAGACTTAAGGGTGTATGGAGCGCGGCTGCCGATTCCATTGCTGCTTGGCGCGAGCGGATGGGGTTTATTTTTCCATGAGCCGTGGGGCAGCTTCGACCTCACCGGAGATGCGGGAGTCTTTCATTCCGGGGAGAGTGCGCGAGGGTTGGATATTTTCCTGATGCTGGGCGATACTCCAGCGCAGTTGATGCGCGAATGGGCGGAGTTGACGGGTTATCCGCATATGCCGCCGATGTGGGCGCTGGGATACCAGCAATCGCATCGTACACTGGCGAGCCGTCAGGAAATTCTGGAAGAGGCAAAGATCTTCCGCGAAAAGCGGTTGCCCTGTGATGCCCTGATTTATCTGGGCACGGGCTTCTGCCCTTCGGGCTGGAATACCGGACATGGATCCTTCGTTTTCAACGAAGGAGTCTTTCCCGATCCAGAAGCCATGATGCAGAAATTGCACGAAGATCATTTCAAAGTAGTGCTACACATTGTGAATCCTCCGGTCGATTTGCACGGAGAAGTTACAGACACAGGCAGCTCTGCTGAAGAACCGGGAGACGCCGCGGCGTATTGGAGCAGACATATTCCGCTGCTGCGTATGGGAGTGGATGGGTGGTGGCCCGACGAAGGAGATCCTCTACCCGTCGCATCTCATCTGACACGAAATGAAATGTACTGGGAAGGCGAGCGGCAGACGCGTCCGAACCTGCGGCCCTATGCCCTGCATCGCAATGGATACGCTGGACTGCAGCGTTACGGATGGCTGTGGTCGGGTGACATCTTCTCTACCTGGAAGACGCTTGCTGCACAGGTGATGGTGGGCATTAACACGGGCCTATGCGGCATTTCCTATTGGGGCACGGACACTGGCGGCTTTGTGCCGACAAAGGAATTGACCGCAGAACTGTTCGTGCGCTGGTTCCAATTCAGCGCTTTCTGTCCGCTGTTTCGCGGACATGGGCGAACGTGGAAGCTGCGTCTGCCCTGGGGCTGGAACACCGGGGATTATGGTCCGGCTGAACTGGAGCCGGAATATGCAGCAGCAGTTTTGCCGAAGCCGGAAGACCTGCACAATACTGAAGTGGAGCGCATCTGCAGGAAGTATCTCAACACGCGTTATCAGCTCCTGCCATACATCTACTCAGCGATTGCGGATGGGCACCGGACGGGTATGCCCCTGATGCGCGCGCTGTGGCTGCATTTCCCGGATGATCTGCAGGCGCGTTCCATTGAAGATGCTTACATGTTTGGCGATAGCCTGCTGGTGGCTCCTGTGCTTGAACCGGGAGCCCGGGAGCGGAAGATCTATCTGCCGCACGGTGTCTGGTGGGATTTCTGGACGTCGGAGCGAGTGGAGGGAGGAAAGGCCGTCACTCGCAATCTGGATCTGGAAACACTGCCGATCTACGTGAAGGCGGGCGCTATCCTGACAGCCGGTCCGGTGAAGCAGTTTGCGTTTGAACCTTCGACAGAGCCAGTCAAACTCACCGTTTATCCCGGGGCGGATGGACAGGGTTCGCTCTATGAAGACGATGGCCAGACTTTCGCATATGAGCGCGGGGAATTTACCCGTTTGGAATTGCAATGGATGGAAGCAACTCGAACTCTCACGGTGAAACATGGTGGCGGGGTCGGCATGCATGGGCGCAGGTTTCGTGTTGCTCTTGCAAGCGGTCCGGAACAGGAAGTTGTATTTGAGGGAAAGCCGTTGAATGTCCACCTATAAGCTTTGATAGTTCGTGCAGAGAGCAGCGATGACGATGCGTCGGCAGCTGTTTGCGCTGGCTCCGGGAGCGCGGGCCCAGGTACATGTGAACGGGTCTGCTGTTTTTGAGGCAATATGACGGATGCTGTCCGTGGAGGTGTGGATTCCAACCAATTCACAAGGTACGTAGTCCAGGTGAGTGAACCAGCCGACTTCTCCTTGAGAACCTGCAGCAGCATTTTTTCAAGCTCTTCCCGTGACATTTTTTCTACCTGCTGCCTAAGCCGATCGTCGTTGTTTTTTGCCTGGATTGTTCGTCCGCAAGCTGAATCACAACCCGGCAATTTTAGTTGGCTACACTTTCAGAATTGAACTAAACTTGCAACGCTCCATTCCCTCAAGAGAGGGATTCGCTGCTGCCTATAACTTGCTCATGCCACGGTGGTGTCAGAGAAATCCTGAGGAGGAACCCAAAATGAAGCGACTTGCTGCCATGTGCGCAGCGGTTGCCATTGTGTTGACAGTGGTGGCTTGCAACTCATCGGTGAATCATGATGCTGATGTAAAGGCGATTCAAGACAACGAAGCTCAGTGGAACCAGGACATAGCTGCGAAAGACGTGGACAAGATCGCGGCTCACTATGCGGACGACGCTGTCCTTATGGGACCGGGCATGCCCGCGAGTACGGGGAAGGATGCGATTCGCAACACATTGAAAGAGATGGCGGCAGATCCGGGAATGTCATTGAAGTTCCACGCGTCGAAGATCGAGGTAGCGAGTGCAGGGGACGTCGCTTACACGCAGGGCTCTTACACGATGACTGCGACCGACCCGCAAACCGAGCAGGTGGTCAACGATCACGGCAGCTATGTAACCACATATCGCAAGCAGACGGATGGCGACTGGAAAGCTGTTGCGGATATTGCAACGTCGGAGGTGCCACCTTCCGCTCATCAGACGGCGTCGCCGACAAAGCATTAGTCGATGAACGAGCCGCGGTTGAAATACGAGTAAGCCTGGATCAAACCTGCAAGATGTCGCCTTCGCGGGCGACCATCTCATAGAGCACCGGGTTTACGAAGAAGCCAAGGAAAAGCCGCGAGACCAGGCCCGCTACGATGACGATCGCAAATGGCTTTTGCGTATCCGATCCGATGCCGGTAGAGAGGGCCGCTGGCAGAAGCCCCAGACAAGCGACGAGCGCGGTCATCATAATAGGCCGCAGACGCAGCAGTGAGGCTTCGCGGGTTGCTGTGCGAATGTCTTTGTTCTCGAGGCGCAGCTTGTTGATGTAGGAAACAAGAATGACGGCGGTTTCGACCGAAACGCCCATCAATGCGAGCAAGCCCAGCGCGGACGAGACGCTGAACGGCGTGTGGGTCATCTTGAGCGCGATCAGGGCGCCTACCGGCTCGGTCAATATGACGCCAAGGGCAATCGTCACGGGGAATTTGAAATTGCCATACAGCGCGAACAGGATCATGAAAATGATGAGCAACGCGAGCGGTCCGATGAATTCCATCTGGTGCCGGCTTCAAGGAATTCGCTATACTCGCCGCCCCAGGTGAGCCGGTATCCGGCGGGAAGCGATTTTGAAATGTCGGCAATGGCACGCTGGCCGGCAGATACAGCGCTTTGCAGGTCGCGGCCCTCAACGCTGTATTGCACGCCGATGTAGCGTGAATTGTTTTCGCGATAGATGAACGACGCGCCGCCGGCCTCGTGGATATTCGAGAGTTCGCTGAGAGGAATCTGCTGGCCTGCAGGCGTTCCGACAAGCAGGTTGCCGATCTGCTGCGCATTCTCCCGAAATTCGGGCTTCATGCGCACGACGAGATCGAATAACTTCTCACCTTGAATGACCTGCGTCGCCGCCTGTCCGCCGACGGCCGCCTGCACGACTGCTTCCACGTCTGCAACGTTGATGCCGTAGCGGGCAATCTTGTCGCGGTCGACATCGATCAGCAAGCTGGGCTGGCCAAGCTCGCGCACGACTGTCAGTTCCGTGAATCCCGGCACCTGCGACGAGCGGCGCTTGATCTCGAGCGCTTTGCTTTGCAGAACATTCAGATCGGGACCGTAGATTTTTACTGCGAGCGCGCTCTTCAGTCCGGTCAGCGCTTCATCCACCGCGTCTTCGGCGGGCTGCGTGTAGTTGAAGATGACTCCGGGAAAGGCTCTGAGCTGCTTCTGGATATCCTCGGTCAGCTCGGCCTTGTTGTGAATCGCGCCTGTTTTCCACGAGGCATCGCTGTAAGGCTTCAGGCCCACATAGAACTCGTCATTGAAGAATCCCGTTGGATCGGTGCCATCGTCGGGACGGCCCAGCTCCGAGCCGACGTCGGTGACCATCGGATACTTCATCAGGATCTTGCGGACCTGGGGCGAGAATCTGCTCGCTTCCTCAAACGAAACCGTGTAGGGCATGGTCGCGCGCACCCACAACGCGCCTTCGTCCAGGTGAGGCATAAACTCGCCGCCGATGAAGGGGACAAGCAGCAGCGTGGCAGCAAAGATCAAAGTTGCGACAAGCATGGTGATCTTCGGGTGGTCGAGGCACCATTCGAGCTCGTCCGCATACTTGCTCCGTATCCATTCGAAGGGCTTGTTCACGCGCTCGTGCACGCCGCTCTTGAACCAGTAAGCGCACATCACGGGAACGAACGTGAGCGTCAGAATCAGAGCGCCCACAAGCGCGATCGACACCGTGTCTGCCATCGGCTTGAATAGTTTTCCCGAAGGCCCGCTGAGCGCGTAGATCGGCAGATAGCCGGCGATGATCACTGCGACGGAATAGAAGATCGGGCGGTCGACATCTTTGGCGGCTGCCAGTATCACTTCGTGCAGGTTGTAGCTCTGGCCTTCGCGCTCGCCCAGCTCGCGGAAGATGTTTTCGACCATCACGAGGGTGCCGTCAATGAGAATTCCAAAATCGATGGCGCCAATCGAAAGCAGATTGGCCGCGACTCCACGCGCATGGAGAAAAATGAAAGGAAAAAAGCAAAGCCAACGGAATGGTGAGCGCGACGATCACCGCGGCGCGAACGCTTACCAGGAAACACATCAGGACAATGAGGACGAGAGCCATGCCCAGCAGCATGTTGTGCTCGACCGTGTCGATGGTCAGTTGCACCAGGTCGCTGCGGTCGTAGTAAGGCCGCACCTTGATGTCAGGGGGCAGAATGTGTTCATTGAGTTGCTGGGTTTTCTCTTCGACGCCTTTCAGGACGTTCTGCGTCTGCTCGCCGCGTCGCATCATGATGACGCCTTCGACGGCATCATCTGTTTTGTTGAAGCCGAATTCGCCCAGGCGCGGCGCGTTGCCGATCGTCACGTCGCCGATATCGCGGATACGCACCGGCACGCCGTTTTGCGAACCGACGATGACGTTGCCGATGTCCGAGGTATCGCGAATGAGGCCGAGGCCGCGAACGTAATAGAACTGGCCGCCTTGCGAGTAGAATCCGCCGCCGGCATTGGAGTTGTTGACGGAGAGCTGCTGGATCACCGTGGGCACAGTGATGTGGTAGGCGTAAAGCCGAGCGGGATCGAGCAGCACCTGATACTGCATCACCGTGCCGCCGAAACCGGAATCGTCTGCAACGCCAGGCACCTGCTTGTATTCGCGCTCGATGACCCAGTCTTCGTAGATCTTCAGTTCCTGCGGCGTGCGGTCAGGACTCTGGATGACATAGCGATAGAC
Source organism: Terriglobales bacterium (assembly GCA_963738095.1). Classification (GTDB taxonomy): domain Bacteria; phylum Acidobacteriota; class Terriglobia; order Terriglobales; family Acidobacteriaceae; genus Alloacidobacterium. Next base: position 4,062 of record CAVTVL010000022.1, on the reverse strand, counting down.
GAGCCCAGAGGGACTGGCGAGCGGCGAGAGTGAAGGCGTTACGCCGGTTGGATACGTGACTTCGCTTAAGCGTTGGAAAACGACCTGGCGCGCGAAATAGTCGTCGGTGCCTTCGTCGAATGTCATGATCGACATCCGAAAGTCCGTACAGCGAGATCGAGCGCATCACGGACATCTTTGGAACGCCGTTCATCTCCACTTCGGTCGGAATGGTGACGAGGCGCTCGATTTCCTCTGCGGCGTGGCCCGGCCATTGGGTAATGACTTCCACCATCGGCGGAGAAAGATCCGGGTAGGCGTCGACCGGCATGTGGTGGAACGAGATCGCTCCGCCGACGACGATGAAGACCACCATCAGCAGGATCAGTAACCGCTGCCGCAGCGCGAATTGGACGATGTGATGAATCATTCGAAGCCGCCTCTTCAGTGTTGCAGCGAATTGGCAAACTGAAGAAACAAGCTGCCATCGCCCACAACCCTCTCTCCAACGGAAATGCCCTTTAGAATTTGCGTTTGCCCATTCTGGCTTTCGCCGATTTCCACGTCGCGCCTGCCAAACTGATTCGCCGCTGCTGGCGACATATACAAACGGCTGATTGTTGTCGTCGCGCAGAACAGACGAGTCAGGCACGGCGATCGCATTTGAGATGGAGCCCGCCGTTACGGTCACCGTGCAGTACATATCTCTTTTCAATTTCTCGCCGGGGTTGTCCACGACGATGCGCGCTTGCAATGTTCTGGTGTTTGGATCGAGCGCGGGCGAGACATAAGAAATCCGTCCGTGGAAGCTATCGGGATAGGCGCTCGTTTGCACGACGACATCGTCTCCGCTGCGAACAGAGGCCAGGTCGGCCTGGTAGACGTTGGCAAGCACCCACACGGTGCTCAGATCTGAGATTGTAAAAGCCTGCGTCTGGCCCGCCTGCACGACCTGCCCGGGAGAAACGAGGCGCTCGACCACTTCGCCGCCGATGGGGGCAAGCACAGGAATCTGTGCTGAAGATGGAGCTTTCGCGAGGTCAGCTGGATTCTTGATTCCGAGAATTTTCATGCCCTGCTCGGCCGCGTTCAAATCTGCCTGCGCCTGGTTGCGGTCGGATTCGGCCTGCTCCAGATCGCGCTCGGCGATGGCGTGGTGCTGATAGAGATCCTGTGCGCGGACGTAGTTTTTGTCCGCGAGGCGGAAGGCGTCTGCCGCCTTCAAATAGGCGTCCAGCAATTGCGAATAGTCGGGGCTGCTCACTTCGAGCATGGGCTGGCCTGCCTTGACATGCTGCCCGGGTACGACCAGAATCCGGCTGACAGGGCCGCCGACCTGAGTGATGACCGGCGTGGTGTTAAACGCGTTGTATGCCACGGCGCCCGTAAGCCGCAGCGTGCGCGTCAACGTGGTGGGCTGAATCGTGACCACCTGGACGTGCGACATCTGGTCCTGCGGAATAGTGAAGAGCTGCGGCGTCGGCGGACGGTGGATGCTTTTGCGGAGAAAGATGTCATCTTGTCCGCCCGTCTCGGTCATTCGAGCTACAGGCCGTAAGTGCGCATACGCAAGCGAGGGCCACACCGCTTTGCAGTTTGTAGTGCCGACGCATTGCCGGAGAAGTCATCATGGCAAGCTCCTGGTTCCTACAGCTTCGCGAAGCTGTTCGAGCGCGAGCAGATACGAAGCCAGCGCCTGGCGGTAGGCGAGTTGCGTAGCCCGGTAGCTGCGCTCCGCATCGAGAAAATCGAGCAGGCTGGCGGCGCCGTGCCGGTAGGCGTACTCGCTGATGTCGCGGGACTGCTGCGCCTGCGTCGAGATAGCCCGAGCGATAAAGGCCGACGACCTGGTCGTTGGTGCGCAGATTTTCGAAGGCGTCCCTCACATCCGTCAGCACCTGCCCAGTCGGCGAATTTCTCCTGCTCCTGCGCCTGCGTGATGGCGTAACCGGCGCGCGCAATCTCGCCCTGGTTGCGGTCGAAAATCGGCAGCTGCATCTGCCCGAACAGCGAAATGTCGTTGCTGTAACTAATGTGCGTGTAGCTCGACTTGCCCGGTGACGTCTCGTTTGCCGATGGCCTTTTGCAGCTCGTGCTGGCTGTTCGCGGCAGTCACTCCCTGCTGTGCCGCGCGCAGGTCCGGCCGGCTCTGCAGAGCCTTTGACTGAAAGTCCTCCAGATTGCCCTTTACCGGCTGGATAATCGAACGAGCCGGCTACGTCATAGTCCGCGGCGATCGATTCATATCCCAGCAGTTGGCGCAGATCTGAAAGCCCCTGCACTCGGGCAAGCTGCGCTGCCGATACGTCGGTCTGGAACTGAAGCATCTGCAGCTTGATCTTCAGCAGATCGCCTTCGCCGATGTCGCCCGCCTTGTAGCGCGCCTCGCCGATGTCGACGGTGTTCTGGAAGCTCTTGAGATCCTGTGTGGCCAAGCTCCAGAGTCGATTCGGCCAGCTCGACGTTGATGAATTGCGAAGCCACGCTGAAGGTGAGACTGCGCTCATTGTCCGCGACCTGCGACCGGGTCACGGCCGTCAGGTCCTTGGCCGCCTGCAGGCGGTGTTGCCGTTTCTTGCCGCGTTCGAACAGATAGCTGACGCCCAGATCGAACTGCGCTGTGTTGTCGATGTAGTCGGAGCTGAACTGGTCGGGTTGAAAGATCGGCAGGAACTGCGCATCGCCGATAAGGACCGGATTCGGACGCAGATTCGCCGTGATTTCTTCCGCCTCACTCTGCTGGATCGTGGTGCGCGCAGCCAGCAGGTTGTGGTTGTGCCGCAGCGCCATCTGAATGGCATCGTCGAGCGAAATGGTCACCGCGCCAGGTTTCTGTGCGAGGGTTTGCGCCTGTGGAGGTGGCGACTGGTTTGATGTGGGCGGCGATTGCGCACCGGCCGTTTTAAAACAAACAGCGATCGGGAAAATCAGAAAACACAAACGTAGTAAACGCATAGGCAGTCAGCCTTCTTAAGGAGGGCGGAAAGGGAATTGGCATGCCACGAGCTGCATGTGAAAAAGGGGGCGTTATTATGCAGGGGGAGCGCGGGCGGGAATGTGCCGGGTGGCTAGATTTGGGATGAAGCTGTATTGAAGCGGTTCAGGCCCGGGTCCGGATGGAACCAGGAGGGAGATGCGTGCACTTGCCAGCGGCGGTTCGATTGCCTGATGGCTTAGATGGCAGATTGGGCATGTCTCAGGCGAGGAATTGACGTGGCGATGACAGGTTTCTCCAAATGTTGTACCGATCAAAAAGACCAGGAGTGCAATCGGGAAGACAAAGCGCCAGAATCGTTTTTGATCAGATCCCTTCGCGGGGAAAATCAAAGACCCTGCACTCACACTGATGGCCGTCCTGTCGCCAATCGTAATAGAAGTCCTTTTGCCGGACCCATCGAACACTGTTAACGCCACCGGGGCGTCAGATTTCGCGGGCTGCCATATCCTCGTCCTAAAGCATTGAAAAACTTCAATCGTTTGCTCTGCAACAGGATGATAAACCTGAAATCGCAGAAGTCTCCACCTATGCAAATGACGGACGATGCCAGCAGTTAGTTTAAGTTACACAGAATTATACATTTACATTCGTGCAGCAATTTGCGAATGCAGCCATGCGCCAAATATGAGATTCGTAGCAAGAAATTTCAGAGAGAGCGTCAATCGATCTATCCCGAGTCAGAAACAATCTCCTGCAATAGCGTAAAATGAGAGTAGATCTTTCACAAGCTTCAAACTCCACGAAGCTGCTCCATATGGGGGCGTCACGGTTTCGACGGGATTGTTTGCGGCAAAGAGGCATGCCGGGGGCTGGGCACCCGTAATCGCCCGGAAAATGATAATTGCCGATCATCAACTGGCATACGCAGCTTAATTAATTAAGTTGCCGTCCCCCGCGGCTTCGCCTGTGGGCCGCGAAGGGACGTCGCACAGCAGGCTGGTTCTTATGGCTGGGTACGGGTCATAAGAATAAGATTCACGGACTAGCAATGTGTGCATCTTGTCCGTTCTGAGCGCACAGAGCGAAACCTTCCGGAACGCGACTGAGCATGGAGTCTCTTTGTTGACTACGATTTCGGACGCGGG
>CAVTVL010000021.1:0-60271 GCA_963738095.1 Terriglobales bacterium | reverse complement strand
ACAAAACATAGGGGGTTACAAAGGCAGCAACGAAAGATGCCCATCCTTTTCTCAGCACTCGATACGAAAGGGGGTGGCAAGCAGCGACGAACCCATCCGAACTCCCTAACCAACTTTATTTGGAAGAATTTAAAGAAAAATAGGGGCAACAAAAATTCGTATGATTCTTGCGTGCATCCGGGAATGGAAGATCAGAATAGAAGGGGGTGGGGGCATTCACCCCACCGTTCGAAACGCTGCGCCAGCGACCCGAAAACCTTTATTTGGAAGAATTTAGAAAATTGCAGGGGGGTTAAATCCATCGGAACGAATCCGGAAACATCTGCGTATGGCTTCGCAGGAGTAATCCATGCCTAAAGTACGACACACCCTCCTGTTCACCCTTTCCGTCGTCGCGCTCACAGCAAGCCAGGCTCTGGCGCAAACCAGCGACCACGATTGGGCAAAAACCTATTCAGTCTCAGGCAAGCCGTCTCTGACCATCCAAACAGCAGACAGCCATCTCCGGATTCAGTCTTGCGGCGAATGCAAGGCCATCAACGTCAAAGTCCATTCAGACCGTAGCCTGAGCGACTATCGCCTGGAAGATAGCCAGTCCGGTGACCATGTCTCTTTCTCTTTCAAGGAAAAGCCCCACATTGGCGTCACCTGGCATGATCACAAGGGAGCCACCGTCGTTGTCGAAACTCCCGGGTCGCTCGACCTCGATGCAAAGACCTCAGACGGCAACTTGACCGCGCGTGACCTGCAGGGAGATCTGCAAATCCACACCGGCGACGGCAATGTGGAACTCGATAATCTGCACGGCAATCTCCGGCTGGCTTCAAGCGACGGCAATCTTACGGTTCAAAATGCGGCAGGAACGTTGGAAGCGCGTTCCTCCGATGGGCGCATGAAGGTAGATGGAAACTTTTCAGCCGTGCAATTGCATACGAGCGACGGAGAACTGGATTTCTCGCTGGCACAAGGCGCTCAGTTGACTGCAGAGTCACGCATCGAAAGCTCAGATGGCCGCGTCACAATTCGTGTCCCGCATGATCTGGCTGCGGACCTCGATATCTCGACCAGCGATGGCCGCATCGATTGCTCGCTGCCGCTTACGATGGACCATTACGACAGCCGTGAAAGTTCAGGCCACCATCTTCGCGGAAAACTGAATGCCGGGAGTGTCCCGTTGACCATCCACACAGCGGACGGCAACGTGACGATCTCCCAGCTTTAGCCTTAGATGTTTATCGCATGCAGGTACTGATAATCTTCCGTCAGTTCCTGCATGATGTCGCCGTCAAACGTTTCCTGTTCCACAAAGTAGTGCTTGATCTTAGCTTTCTTCGCGGCTGCAAAAATTGGCTTGTAGTCAATCGTACCCTTGCCCAGGACGGTTGAAACACGCTCGCCCGGAGTTTTGCCGGCAACGGCAGGTTTGAGGTCCTTAATATGCAGCATGGAGAACCGCCCGGGATATTTCGTCAGGTAGGTAATGGGGCTTTTGCCGGCTGCTGAAACCCATCCGCAATCCATTTCCAGCGTTACATAAGTGGGGTCTGTGTCTTTCAGGAGCACATCAAAACCCATCAAGCCGCCGCCAAGATCATGGAACTCAGTTGTGTGGTTGTGATAGCCGAATTGAATTCCTTCCGCCTTGAATTTCTTCCCGATTTGATTGAATTGGTCCGCATTCCAGCGCCAGTCGCTGACTGACATGCCATCGCTGAAGTACTTTCCTGCTCCACCGGGATAACTCGCCAGCTTCGCAGGGTCAGCCACAGAAGGCGAGGAGCAGATGACATACGCCAGCCCCAGTGCTTTGGCATATTTCAGTGTTCCATCTACGTCCTTTAGCAATTCGGCCAAAGGATAGTGCGCACTCACACAACGCAATCCCGCATTGGCCATGGCACTTTTCACTTCATCAGCACTATGTCCAAAGAAGCCTGCCGCTTCAACTTCGCGATAACCGATTGAGGCTAACTGTTTCAGTGTTCCCGCGTAATCGTTTGGAAGTAGCTTACGTACGCTGTAAAGTTGCAATCCGACGGGCAGGCCTAATGGATCTGCCATCAATTTGTGCTGGCTGAGGCTCCATGCTGCAGCCGCTGCCGTACTCGTTTTCAGAAATGTTCGCCTCGTGATTCGATTCACGTGTGTCACCCCTTCCATCAAACGTTTTACAGCATAGACAGGTTTCATAGCTATGGAAGGACGTCTTGAGCTAATTTTTTGGAAAGGTACTGCAGATCAGACAATTGTCCCATGGGAGGCATTTGAAAGAAATACCTGGACGATCATTTACAGAGTGGATGGATGGAAATGATCAGGTATTAAAGAGTGGAGGCAAAAAATAGAGCCTGTATCGGAGCATGAAGATACAGGCTCTTCCTGGAAGGGGTGGTTGCTACTACCGGCCGCCCGTAATCGACACTTCGCGTTGCGCGGTGTGTTTCTCACGTACGTCCAGTACCCGTGTGGTCCGCGTTGCTACACGAATGCTATGCAGTTCGTGTGAGCCGTCTGTTCCGTCGTCGAATTTCATCGACAGTATCGGAGCGTCGGGACCAAATTCTGCAGGCGAAGCCGTCCACATTACCGATTGTTCTGGATGATTGTGGTTGGTTAGCGTGATCACGCTTTGTTCCGGATCGACCCGGACGTCGTATCTGCCCGCCTGATACGTCTTGCCATGAGTTTCAAAGTTGAAGGGAACGTTGACCGTCACCTTGCTGAGTGCGAAAGCAGCGCTGGAACTCGCCAGGGCAACTGCAAAAATGAACATTCTCGTCATCGGTCGCATCGTTGTTTCCTCCCTACGCAGATCACACTACGAATTCCGAATGACACCTGTCGTCAAGCTGCTGTCCAGTTCTTGTCAAATTTGAAAAGAAGTTCTTGACGGGCCATCAGGGCCGCCAGGTGCCTGATGCAAAGGAGGCGATTCCCGTCATGGGGAATTAGAGGAGAATCTGAAACTGGTTGCCATAAGGGGACGGTCACTCTGGTCGGACGCGCACGCGCAATGTGTTTCTGCTTGAAACAGGGTTTAGCAATCAAAGGAGGGGATCAAACGATCTGCTGGCTCCGAAAGTAAGTTTGCAGAGAATCCTGCACGTCTCGCCGCTTATATCGGTTCGGGTGGAAGCTTTCAGCCTGGAAAGATTTGGAGGCGCGGGTCGGAATCGAACCGACGCATAAAGGTTTTGCAGACCTCTCCCTTACCGCTTGGGTACCGCGCCCTGGACAGGAAATCTTACTGCAACAAGCGTTGATGAAGCCAGTCTGCACTTGGTTTTTTGAATGACCGCGGCTGCATCTGACTGGAGCGGGAGACGGGATTTGAACCCGCGACCCTCGCCTTGGCAAGGCGATGCTCTACCACTGAGCTACTCCCGCTTGGTACTTTTGAGTATATCGGCTGGGTTGCGGGCGGTCAATGAGACAGGGCGGGCGATTCGCGGGACGAAATCCGGGTCAAACTGACCTCGCAGACATGGTATTTACTTATAACAATTTTCGTGAAAGATGCCATTTTTCTCAAAATACGGTTCAATTTACTGGTGTATAGCACCACCTACAGCGTTCTCCCCTTGCCTGCTTCTACGCTTACGATCTCACCGTCACGCATATGCAGAATGCGGTCAGCGATCGCGGCGGCTTCTGGATTATGCGTAATCATCAGTACAGTCTGCTTTAGTTCCTGGTTAGACCGCAAAAGCATATCGAGGACCGCATCTGAGTTCTTGCTATCAAGATTACCCGTCGGCTCATCTGCCAAAATAATTGCCGGGTGCGTAATCAGAGCACGTGCCAGAGCTACTCGCTGCTGCTCTCCGCCAGAGAGTTCGGAGGGCCGATGTTCCAATCGTCCGCTGATGCCGAGCAGGTTCGTTAAATGGGTTAGATAGTCATGGTCGAGCGGTTCTTTGCGTCCGGAGATATCGTAGGCAATCTCGACATTTTGTTTCGCTGTAAGCGTGGGCAGCAGGTTAAAGCGCTGGAAGACGAAGCCGATCTTCGTTTTGCGCATCCGCGTACGTTCAGAATCGTTGAGTGCACTGAAATCCGTGTCATCGATGACGACGCGCCCCGAGGTAGGCCGTGTCAGGCCGCCCAAAATATAAAAGAGCGTCGACTTGCCACTGCCTGACGGGCCAACGATGCTGACGAATTCTCCAGGCTCGATGGTGAACGATGCGTTGCGAAGAGCCGGAACGTCAACTTTGCCGGCATGATAAACCTTCGACAGGTTTTCTGCGGTGATGATGGGCTGCACTCTCCGATTGTAAATGCAGCCCTGATTTCTCTATGCAATTGCCGCAGCAACAGGCTGACTTTCAGGAGTTTCGTGGTATGGACGCAACACTTTCTTCGGGCCACGCTTGCGCGCGATCATGATGCGGATGCGTTCAAGCATCTCCAATGGCGTACATGCTCCTTTGGGAAGGAAGGCGTCGGCGCGATTGGCGCGGTCAAAAATCTTGACAGTACCACTGACGAGAATCATCGGCACTTCGGGAGTGATTTCTTTCATGCGCCGCACCAGCTCATTGCCGTCCATCTGTGGCATGAGCAGGTCGCTCAATACGAGATCGATTCCACCGTTACGAAAAATCTTGAGCGCTTCTTCACTTGAGAGCGCAGTAAGCACGCGGTAGCCGCGGGTTTCGAGAAGAAATTTGCGAACAGAGAGTGCCTGTTCGTTGTCGTCTACGCAGAGAATAACTTTTCTAGGCCTCATAACATCCTGACTGCTTCGCGAGCATGGCGAAGCGGTTCCGCGGGAAGGCACACTTCAAGCATGCGCACCCGCGTGGGGGGTCGTTGAACCGCAAATCCACGGTTATGAAGCAAAAGCCTGGCTAGCCGCGCAGCGTGGAGGCTTTTTGAAAAACGAATCGTCCTCCACGCACGTACACGGTGCCGCAGCTCCGTTTCAAGCGGGATGCGGTTGAGTCAAAGGCGGGACATGGTTGCCAGCGCAACAACCAGGCAGCTTGTGCGATACTTGCGCGTTTCTCGGGTTACTTCCCGGAAGGTGGCAGGTTTCACAAAAGCAGCCGCAAGCGCGCATGCCTGCGCACTTTGGCTCTCATTCAATTGTCAGTAATCGGCGAAAGTTGCATTCCAATATTCCGAAACGCTTGCCAAGAGTACGAAGTGATGCGTCGCCTGTAAACGGGGAAGATGAAGCGAAGAGCACAATAATTTTTCGCTAGCGATTCACCGAATTTTGATTTTGCGGCATGGTTATTGACGATGCGCGATATCGGGCCTGTTGAAAGCGTGTGAATCACTCAAGGAAAAAGCGTCCCTTTGCCACGAAAACAGTGCTGCCGGAAACACGCACTTCTCGAACTGAATCGCCATCACGATTTGCACTCACCCCAATATCGCTCGGACGCCCCATTTCAATGCCCTGACGAATGTGCAGTTGTTCATCGGAGGCTGCAAAGTCGTGACGCACGAGGTAAGAAATTGCGCAGCCCGCAGCGGAGCCGGTCGCCGGATCTTCGCCGTTGTAAAATTGCATCCGCGCACGCCAGACACCCTTCAGCTCAGGTGCAATGCAGTAGAAAAATTTCGCATCACAGTTCCGTAAATAACTGTCTGCAGCTGCTGGGGAAATACGCAGCTGCGAGAGTCCGTCGACCGACCGAAACGGAACAATGCAGAATGGCATACCTGTAGATATGGTTTGGATCGGCATATCAGTAGCCAGATCATCGACTGCCACGCTAATGGCGTGCGCGACCGCGGCTCGCTCGTGTATCTGTCCGAAAACAGGATCGGGCTGCGTCATCTCGCCGTGGATGGTTCCGCGAGATGGCCGCGAAAATCGCACGCTGATGGGACCGACATTCAATTCAAGCGTAATAAGCTCGCGATCTGCGTATTCAGGAAAATATTGCCGGATGAAGCTGCTAGTGCCGAGAGTGGGGTGTCCCGCGAAGGGCAGTTCTTCCTCGGTGGTGAAGATGCGAACGCGGACGCCCCGTAGCCGCTCCATTTCCGCTGAACGGCGAATGATGAATGTCGTCTCCGACAGATTTGTTTCGCTGGCCAGTTTTTGCATCTCAGCGAGCGTGAGGTTTCCGGCGTTCTCAAAAACAGCGAGTTGATTGCCTTGATAGGGAGTGGTGGTGAAGACATCGCAGAGCTGATATTCGAATTCGCGCATGCCGATAAGTTCCGCAGAGTCGATCACTGTTCATTTTGGAGGATACACCGGGGCAATTGACACGTCGGCGACCGGGGACTATCCTGAGGTGCAAGATGAGTCATTTCGCTACAACCTGCATGTGTCCGTGCTGCTGTCGCTGCTGCGCGATGCGGGGGTCTTTCTAGAGCGAAGTAAAAATGCGAGCTCAATAGCCCACCCGCAATGAACTTGCCGAGGTGGGTTTTTAATTTCACAGCAGGAAATTGGGATTCCCGAAAGAGGAAAAATCGACATGTCGCTCCGAATCAATGATATTGCACCAGATTTCACCGCTGAAACCACTCAGGGCACGATTCATTTTCATGAATGGATCGGTGACAACTGGGCGGTGTTCTTTTCTCACCCAAAAGATTTCACACCGGTCTGCACGACTGAGCTTGGCGCGGTGGCTGGCTTAGAAAGCCAGTTCGCGCAGCGCGGAGCCAAGGTAATAGGGCTGAGCGTCGATCCGGTCAGTGATCACAGCAAATGGGCCATAGACATTGAAGACGTAAGCGGCCACCGGGTGAACTATCCTCTGATCGGTGATCCGGAACTGAAAGTAGCCAAACTCTATGACATGCTGCCAGCCGATGCCGGTGATACGTCACAGGGGCGCACACCTGCTAACAATGCTCCCGTGCGCACGGTCTTCGTGATTGGGCCGGACAAGCGGATTAAGTTGACGCTGGCCTATCCGATGTCGACAGGCCGCAACTTCGACGAGATTATCCGCGTGCTTGACTCAATCCAGCTCACGACGAAGCACCGGGTCTCCACTCCTGCAAACTGGAAGCAGGGTGATGAGGTCATTCTTTCAGGCGCAGTTTCTAATGAGGAAGCTGACAAGATTATATCCTGGTTACAAGACCGTGAAGCCATATCTCCGTACGGTGGCGCAGCCGGAGTAACTTATATATATGAATCCGCCGCGCCGTACCGCGCGGTGGAACAACTGAGCATCGGTGGCGAAGTGGCTAACGCGCTGGTCTGCAAAACCAGTATTCACGGGTTCAATTCCCGTCCGGTGCTCCATTCTTAATCCTCCCCCACGTTCTTCACACAACACACTCCCTGATTTGTCCTGTACTTATTCTTGGCACAAATGAACCTCGCGCAGATTCCCTGCGTAGAAAGCACTGGAAGCCAGATACTATGGTGGCCAGAAGAATGAAGATCAACAGGGTTTCTCCGAATTTGTTGCGTTTTCTCCTGGGGCTTTATGTTTTGGCCAGTGCGGGCTACTGGTTATCGATGACGCTAGATCACTGGACGGCTTTGCTTCACCCGGAACGACATGTCCAGGCGCCTTTCTCATATGACAGAGATAGCCGTATCATCGGTGATCTGCAGCCGGAAGCAAAAATTGCCAAACTCGTTGAGGGTGCAACTCTGGAGTCGCTCAACGGGGTTCCGTATTCGGCTCGTGTATGGGACGAGATTCTCAGCACGGCCCGGCCCGACGACATGATGGACGTGGGCTTTACACGCAAAGATGGAAATACTGGCGCGTCGACGATCACATTTGTCGCGCATCAGCCTATGATCTCCGGCGTTCCTTATGCCGTCCTGGTCTTCCAGGAAATTCTTCTGGCAAGTGTTTCCCTTGGCTGTCTTTTGATGGGCTTTTGGGTGGTGTTGACCAAGCCGGTGGAAGGTAATGCATGGCTCTTGCTGATACTGCTTACCTTTCCCAGCGTGCTGTTTCTCAACCACCACGGCTTTGCAACTGGACTGGCAGCGCTTTCGCTTGAAACGTGGTACCAGACCCTGCAATTCGTGGCCTCTCCGGCTCTGCTGCTCTTTGGCGTGTATTTCCCGGAACGCTCCCGGTGGGACACGAAGTTTCCCTGGGTCAAGTGGGTGATCCTGATACCGCTGCTTGGTTGCGCGGTAATTATGGCACCTGTGGTATATGGCGACCGCTACGGTGCCGGTAATGGTCCCTTGATTATGCAAATCGAGGGTTGGGCCGAGCGCGTGGCAAATTGTCTCGGCTTGATGTGCGTGCTACTTTACTTGGCACTCACTCTGGACAAATTGCGCTCCGCATCTACTGAGGATGCCAGGCGTCGGCTGCGCGTGCTGACCGCCGGGATGAGCGTTGGTATGGGCGCTTTGCTGCTCGCTGTTGTTGTGCTGCCACGTTTCGGTATCACGGGGGACAAAAAGGGGTATCTCTGGGTTGAATATGTTGCGGCTGTAGCTTTTCTGGTTGCGCCACTTACCCTGGTCTATGTAGTGCTGGTGCAACGGGCAATGGATGTACGCATCCTGCTCCGTATGGGGGCGCGCTATGCACTAGCAAAAGCCACTCTCTGGGCAGTGCAATTTGCCCTGCTTGCGGTGGTATCCATCCAGTTGCTTTTGCCCATATTCGGGAAAAAACAGCCGCAACTGTCAGATGCTATCGGCCCCTTGATCTTCTTCGGAATTGTGCTGGTGCTGCGCGCCGGTGTGCGCAAGAGGTTGCAGCAATGGCTCGATCGGCGCTTTTTTCGCGAGGCCTACGATGCCGAGCTTGTATTGAACGAATTAGCCGAAGAGGTGAGGCGGTATACCGAAACGGAGCCTTTGCTTGAAACCGTGGGTCGGTGTATCGCAGATACGCTCCATGTCAATCAGATCGCCATGCTTCTTCGTCGTGGCGAATATTTTGTGTTGCAGCAATCGGTTGGTATCTCTGCTCAGGTACGCTGTCGCTGCCGATGCAGTCATCTGCGGTCCGCTATCTGACGAATTCCAATGAGCCAGCACGGCTTTATCGGGACGATCCTGATGCCTGGTACCTGATGGCGGGTACAGCAGAACGGTATACTCTGGACAAAATCAATGCTGAATTACTGTTCCGCTTCCAGGAGGAACCGGATGATGGGTGTGATGGCTCTCGGCCCAAAGCGTTCAGCAGCTGCATATTCGTCAGCTGATTTGAAGCTGCTGCAGGCGCTTGCTTCACAGACCGGGCTGGCTCTTGAAGTCAGCGAACTGGCCCGATCGCTGGCAGCGGAGGCAGCGCAGCGTGAACGCACCAATCGTGAGATGGAAATCGCGCGCGAGGTGCAGGAGCGGCTCTTTCCGCAGGAAATGCCCGCGTCTGCCCGGCGCCAAGGTCGCGGGCTTCTGCCGCCCGGCTCTGGTGTTGGCGGAGACTATTACGATGTCATTGATCTCGGCGAAGGCCGTGTGGGGCTGGCGGTTGGCGATGTATCAGGCAAAGGCATTTCCGCGGCGTTGCTGATGGCAAGTCTGCGGGCATCGTTGCGCGGAGTCACTCTGGACAGGCCACGGGACTTTGCCAAACTGATGCACAAGGTCAACCGGCTGGTCTATGAAGCTTCGGCTTCGAATCGCTATGCTACATTCTTTTTCGCTTCATACGATCCGAGCTACGCGCCGGCTGGAATGCGTGAATGCGGGGCACAACCCGCCAGTACTGCTGCGCGGCGACATGAGATCATCCGGCTTGAAGCCGATGGTCCGGTGGTGGGGCTGCTGCCCGTTCGCTCCGTATACCGAGCAGACTGACGCTGGAACCTGGAGATACTACTGATCCTCTATACAGATGGCATCAGCGAAGCCATGACCAACGATGACGAGGAGTGGGGCGAGGACCGCATGATTGTCGCGGCACGCGGGCCACGAACGCAAGTCGGCAGATGAATTTCTGGATACGATCTTTGTCCGGCCTGCGACACCTTTACGGCAGGCGCCCCGCAGCACGACGACATGACGCTGCTCGTCCTCAGGCTGGAGTCGTAGAATTGTAAAGATGCAAAAGAGATAGTTGTTATGGTCTTGGGGTCTGACGCTGTTTTCCTGGCGCCAGTCGTCGGTTTGATGGCGCAGAACAATAGTCAGGATGGCGAGCCGGTTATTCCCAGCGTTGCTCCGCGCGCCGCCGATACGCTGGTGATGCTGCCTGATGGTTCCACCGTTCATGTGGAGCTGGCGAAGACAGAAGCCGAGCGCGAATATGGACTGATGGGCCGCACCAGTCTTCCGCAGGGACACGGCATGCTATTTATCCACGACCGTCCAGGCCAATATGGATACTGGATGTATCACTGCAAGATCGGTCTTGATATTATCTGGATGGACGAAGACCACCGGATCGTGGAGCTTTCACCAAACACGCCGCCCTGCAGAGGGCAAAGCAGGCACTTGCCCGTCCTATGGCGGTCATGCCACATCTTATCTATGTGCTCGAGTTGCCTGTGGCTCGATCAAAGCGCATGACCTGAAGACCGGGCAGATTGTCAATTTAATCTGTAGATCCAAGTATTGTTCATGTTGCAGAAAGCCCGGACGAAAGTGCCGCAGACTCCTACTTCCCATCGTTCGTCTTTTGCTCCGCAGCTTCGTCATAGTGCCGCGCCCAGGTTCCAGGGGAATGAGTTTGTAGAGAATCAGCACATTACGGTCCTCGTCGTCGAAGGCGTGAAATTGGGCGACACTTTGCAGTGAATATTGCGAGTGCAGATCTTCCAGTGTCCCGGATCGATCTCGTTCCATGCCGCGTACCATCCGGGCTGATAGGTATGAATGCGATAGGGAAGATCGTATGTGCCGAAGTCATCGCATATCGAGGCAGATGCGTAATGAGAGTGATATTTGCCCCGCTGATGGAGAGCAGTAGGCGATTTCCGTTCGGGTGCTGATCGATATACCGTGTCAGCTTTTTTGCGGCCTACAAAAATGTGTATTCCGGATGGCGCGAGAAATGAATCATGAGCCGGAGATTAAGGGCGATGCTGGCCACGATTACAGCCAGTACAGCCGCCCCTATCCAACGCTGCATCCCCATAACGCAGCAGCGCCTATGGACATAACAAGGATGATTGGAAACGCGACCATCTGGTAGTAGCGAGGCTGCATGTTGTTATGCCAGCCGGTGAAAAAAATGTATCCTGCAGACGCTAGAAACGATGCAACAAAGAGGGATTTCTCCATAGCTTTCGTAGCATCGACCACGACAGAATGAACAATGCAACCGCAAGCATGCCCAGCTCTTTGTCGATCCATAGTGTGCCATGCAGCGCATTCCAGAAAGATGCAAGCCATCCTCCTACGTTGTGGGTTGCACCATCTTATTCGCCGGAAGAGATATTGGTAGTCCGAGAGATAGTGTGGATGACGCCAGAAAGTAATAGGTCCTCCACGGAACAAAAGCCGAGATGACAACGACGGCCGCGAGATTGGGCGAAAGCCCGCAACCGGTAATGTGCGGCATACCAGAGCAAATAAAAAGTAGAAGGAATCAAAAAAATAGCTGTCGTCTTGGTGAAAATCTTAAGCACATCACGGATCCGATCGCGACCAGCCGTAAATAGCGGGTAGCTGCGAAGAGAGTTTGGGCAAACGTAAGTGCCAACAGCCAGGAAAGCAGCATCCAGAAGATGAGCAACGGTTCGAGGATGGCCAGCCGGCTGAAGACATAGAGGAATGCACTTGCGGACACCATGGTTACGGCGAGCAGCGCTACCCAGGGCTTCTGTTGGGTGCGAACCAGGGCATAGGTCAGCAGCATATTTCCCGCAAATACCAGAAGCACGAGAACGCGCGCGGCCATCAGGCTGACGCCCGTGAAATGAAAGACAATCCCTTCGAGAAATGGCCAGACTGGCAGAGCGGCAGCGGGGTTGAAGTCGCCCGGCACCCGCCACGATCCGTTGAGGTAGTGGCGAATGGCGGCGCTGCCATACCAGCCTTCATCGGTGTATTTGGAATAGTCCATCCAGGGCGAATAGTTAGGAAAATCGGCACGCAAGTGAAGCAGATGCAGCGCATAGAGCGAGCAGATCCCTGCTATCCAGGCGAACGAAATTGCACGTGTCACTTCATGCTTCTATGGGCACTCCTGATGCTGGACACTGAGGCTGTTTGGGATTATGATGCGAGATTTTACATCCTTGTGTGGAAGCTTTTCATTGTCTATCGGTAAAAAGCTCTCCACGGAAACGACTCATGCCTTAGGTTGCCTGTTTTCAGCATTGAGAGATGCCCACCGCAGGTACCGGCTGACATGAATTATGTTCTTAAAGATTTGATAAATGGGAGATTTTGCTCAAGTCTTGAAGTCTTCCACGTAATAGGCGGTTTTAGATAGACGGCACCGGAATTTTAGGGATATTGTCCTAGTTTTTCTGAAAATCCTATTGTCCTGTTAGTTTGTCGATCCGGACCGCGCTTTTTCGCGGGAACCGGAGTCCATTCTTCCGTGCGTATTGTGTTGCATGAGCGCAGCCGGCACCATAACGTGGGATGGATGGGCGCCGCCCGGCCCGAATTAAGACGGATCGTATACCCGATCGCAATCTTCAGAGTCCTGGCAGCGGCCTCAGAGTGCCGGAGCTGTGGAGCGGAGGACGCCGGTCGGCAACAGAGCAGGGGACAGATATTTGGACGCAGACTGGCAACTCATCGTAAGACGGTGCCTTGACGGCGATTCGCGGGCGTGGGCGGAGTTGGTCAAGACGCATCATCGCCGCGTCTATGGCCTCTGCTATCGCTTTACCGGTTCACCACATGATGCCGAAGATCTGTCGCAGGAAGTATTTCCTGAAAATTTATGGCAACCTGGCGACCTTTGATCTCGCCAAGGGAAGCTTTCAGACCTGGATCACAACCCTCACCCGGAATCTGCTGGTCGATCACTTTCGCCGATCGAAACAGCTGCGTGCGACCGATTCGATGGATGCCGGATGGGACGAAAGTGAAGAACGGCACGCTCGCGGATCGATCGCTTGTCCGATCCGCGCCCTATCGCCGCACGAGCATGCGGCGCAAAAAGAGTTAGAAAAAATGGTGCAGCAGGCGTTGACGAAAGTTTCGCCTGAACTGCGCGAAGCAGTGATCCTCCGCGACTTGCAAGACATGGACTACAAAGAGATCGCACAGGTTTTACGTATTCCTGAAGGGACTGTGAAGTCACGCATCAGCCGTGGACGGGCGGAACTTGCGAGGCTTCTACAGCGTAATGGAAGGCAGGTGGTTTAGATGTCGGAGCGTAACCCATTTCAACAGAATCAGGCCCAACCTAATCAGGGACCGCTGCAATGTGAAGAGTGGGAAGCCTTGTTAGCTGATGCTCTTGATGGAACGCTGAGGGCCGAGGATACAGCTGTTTTTACAGCTCATGGAAAAGACTGCCCCATATGCGCCGAAATGCTGGCACACGCAAAGCAGGGGCAGGAGTGGATGAAATTTCTGCATGACGAGCCGCCGGTTCCCGCAGATCTGGTTGGGAAGATTCTCGACGTCACCAGTGGAGCGGCATTGCCGCAACTGGCCTTGCGCTGGCTGCGGCACAACCGATCCAGCAGCCGCATCGCGCACTTTACTGTCCGCCGCACCTTCCGTGATGCGCGAATGTTGATGACAGCGGCGATGGCCTTCTTCTCGATCGCCCTGACACTCAATCTGATGGGGATACGCCTGGATTCGCTAAGGATGGCGGATCTGAAGCCTTCAGCACTCCAGACCACCATCGCCCGCCAGTTCTATGGCGCGAAGAAACAGATGGTGAGCTATTACGAAAATATCCGGCTGGTTTACGAAGTGGAATCAAAGATGCGCGAACTGCCGCAGGATACCGAGACAGAGCAGAATACGCAGCCGCGTAAGGATGAGAAGCAGCAGAGCAATCCGCAGGGGGATGGTCATAAGACCGGCGGCAGGCTGCAGACACCAAACAATCTGGTATCACCAAAGACTGTGATATGGGGTCAGCCTGTGCTGGCGAAATTAGACAATACCCAGGCTCGCGCAGCGCGGACACCGGGAGATGAAGAGTTAGTAGAGGTAAATGAATTGGTCATAAGAAAAGAAGCAGACCAAGCAGAAAGGAGCTTGGCATGAACTGCGCAAATCATCCCGATCTTCCCGTTGCGGCATACTGCCAAAATTGCGGCAAGCCGCTCTGCGCACAATGCGTTCGCTCGATTTCGGGCGTCATCTATTGCGAACCCTGCCTTGCTGCGAAGCTTGGCGTTCCGGGCGCGGCTCCGAATCCAGTGCCCGGCATACCAGTCACGCCAGAGTCCGATGGACCGAATCCTGCTCTGGCTTTTGTTCTCGGGTTTATACCCGGGGTCGGCGCTATGTATAACGGCCAGTTCATTAAGGCGCTGATTCACGTCCTTGTTTTTGTTGTGCTGATCGGTATTACCGATGAGCACCCGTTGTTTGGCATTTTCATTGCTGCCTGGGTCTTTTATCAGGTCTTTGATGCGCTCCAGACGGCGAAGGCGCGTCGTTATGGATTGCCTTTGCCCGATCCATTCGGCTTGAATGAACTGGGTCAACGGCTGGGTATTCCAAACCGTAACTATGTTGCCCCGCCGGCAGGAGCATCTCCCGTTCAGGGACAATACCAGACGCCCCCCGTGTCGCCGCCGCCGCCGTCCTATGGAGGGTCGTTTGCGTCCGTGGATCCATATGCTCAGGTGCCGCCGATTCCGCCTATTCCTCCGATGCCTCCGGATATGCCGGGACGGCGTCCCGAGCCAATTGGCGCGATTGTGCTGATTGCGGTTGGTATGCTCTTTCTCTTCAGTACGCTCGGCTTTCTTCGCTTCGACTGGATTGGGCGTGGCTGGCCCCTTCTGGTGATCGCGGTTGGCATTTGGTTGCTAGTGCGGCGAACGCGTGAAGTACCTCCTCCTGCACCGCCGACCGGAGGTGGGCAATGAATCGGTATCTCTTTCTGCACCGCATTCAGGGGCCGGCGATGCTCCTTACTTTCGGATTTGTCGCTCTGCTCGATCAGTGGCACATCCTCGGCTTTGGTCGCAGTTGGCCTTTATATCTGATCGTTCTGGGCATTCTGAAACTCGCACAGCGAGCCGCACTGGCGAGCGCAGAACCACCGCCTGGCTACCCACAGGGATATACCGGCTATCCACCGATGAGCGGAGCACCGGCATCACCTGCAACCGGATCGACCGCACTGATTCCAAGCGATGGCAACACCAGCCCACAAATCAATGATCTTGGAGAGGGGAGGTAAGCCATGGCCGCATCACCTCCGCCCTATAGCCCTCGCGACAATCGCCAGCAATGGAAAGAATGGAATCGCGCGCAAAAAGAAGCAGCTCGCAGCCGCCGTTTCTACTGGCGCTACTATCACCGGCCTTCGGTTGCGGGACCGCTCATCCTGCTGACTATCGGTGTCCTTGCCTTGCTCATGGAGACGGGCCGCATGAGCGCGGCTCGTTTCTGGTCATGGTATGCGCAATGGTGGCCGTTATTGCTGATCAGCATCGGACTTGTTCTGCTGCTGGAATACTTCATTGACCGAAATAATCCGTATGCCGGGCGCCGTTCAATGAGCGGTTTTGGTTTCCTTATTCTCCTTCTGCTTCTTGGCGGATGGGGCACACACGCGTCACATGTTTGGGGGCCTCTGAGCGATCAATTCTCAGACAACCGCGATGATTTCTGGTCGCTGATGGGAGAAGAGCATGATAACGACGTGCAGCAGGACGAAGCCATCTCTCCGAATGCAACCGTACAGGTTCAGAATCCGCGCGGCGATGTCACGATTACGGCTTCATCGGATGACAGAATGCATCTGCGAGCTCATCAGGTCGTGCACTCATCCTCAGACAACGATGCGCGTAAGACTTTTGAAGCGGTGACGCCGAAAGTTATCAACTCCGGTTCGAATGTGGTGCTGAGTGTAGAAGGCAGAAACAACTCGCGTGTGGATTTAACGGTGGAACTGCCACCTGGCGCGAGCACCGTGGTGAATGCGGGACGCGGCGATGTGACAATTGAGGGCCTGAAGACTGGTTCCGATGTGACAGCCAGCCACGGCGACGTGAAATTCGACAATATGGGCGGCAATGTCCATGCGCGCATGGACCACGGCGATCTTTCCGCGCACCAGATTATCGGAGATGTCACGATTGACGGACATGCCGGCGATGTCACCTTGTCTGATGTAAAGGGCAACGTCACGCTCGATGGCGAATTCTTCGGCGACACGCATCTCGAACAAGTGGGCTCGGCCGTGCATTTCCACTCAAGCCGCACAGATCTTGCGATTCAGAAGCTGTTAGGTGACATGACCATGGATTCCAGCGATCTGAACCTCAACCAGGCGGTTGGCCCGGTGCGCATCGTTACCCGCTCCAAGGATATCGATCTCTCCCAGCTGACAGGCGATGCTCACATTGAAAACAATAATGGCGATGTGAACGTCACAACCGCCATGCCTCTGGGGAATCTCCAGATCAGCAATCGCACAGGGAATATCTCGGTGACTGTGCCCGAAAATGCAAGCTTTGCTGTAACTGCTGCAAATGCCGACGGCGATCTGCATACCGACTTTCCGCTGACAATGACAAATTCAGATGACCGGAAGTCGGCTCAGGGACAAATTGGGAATGGTGGGCCGCATCTCGATCTTACAACGAACCACGGCGACCTACAGTTGCGCAAGGGCGGTCCGGTTGCGCCTGCAGCTCCATCATCACCCGTGCCGCCGACTCCACCTACAGGCACCAAACACCTGCGCGAGCCAAAAGGGGCTACCGCTCCTGCACAGCCAACCGAGCAGTGATCAACGCCCCGACCTGGTCGACAACTTCGTCGAGGGTCAGATGGGTAGAATCAATTACCACCGCATCGGGGGCAGGCTTCAATGGAGACTGCTCCCTATTTCTGTCGCGTTGATCGCGTTCGCGAATTTCCTTAAGAATGGTTTCTGGAGGAGTAGACTTGCCCGACTGCTCGTAGCGTCTTTCGCCTCTGGCTTCCGACGAGGCATCAAGAAATATCTTGATATCTGCGTCGGGAAAGACAACTGTGCCGATGTCCCGCCCTTCCATGACAATGCCGCCTTTTTCTCCCGTCTTGCGTTGAAGGTCGACCATCCAGCGGCGGATAACAGAGTGTACGCTGACAAAGGAAGCCGATTGTGTGACCGCGGCGTCGCGGATGCGCGCGGTAACATCTTTTCCATCCAGCAATACGCGGTTACCGGAAGGCGTCGGCTCGAGGGTGATCGAAGTGTCAGCGGTGAGGTTTTCAAGCGCCGCTGCATCTTCGGGTGATACACCGTTTTCGATGGCTTTGAGCGCAAAGGCTCGGTACATGGCGCCAGTTTCAAGATTCAACAAACCAAAATGTGCAGCGAGACGCCCTGCCACTGTACTCTTACCCGCTCCAGCCGGGCCGTCAATAGCCACAATCAATTGACGCGTTCCAATCATTCGTCAGATTTCTTTCTCGTCCTGTTGTTCGGTCGTTTCCCAAAGGATGGCTTGCTGCTCGGACGGCTTGAACGTTTTGCTCCGAACGTGGGTTTCCTACCATTGCCCTTGGGTGAACCAAAGCGCTTGCCTGGTTTTCCACCCGGTTTTGAAAAAGGTTTTGTTGTGCGTTTCACTTCCGGCTCACGCCCTTCTCTCTGTGGGGGCTTTTTGCGATCAAAGCGCTTCCGGCCTTCACGGTTTTCAATGGGATGTTTTTCACCAAAGCGCTTTTCACCCGTAGATTTCAACGCCCGGGTTGAGTCCCCCTCGATCCGTCGCGGACGGAAGCCGCTTCCAGAAGATGGACGTGGTTTAAATTCCCGTCGCTGGGTCGGTTCACCTGCGCGTCGTGGGCGAAACTCGCGACGTTCCTCGCTAGTTCCACCTTCAGGGCGGGGCTTCCAGTCTTTACGCGGCGGTCTCTGCGGACCGCGGTCGCGCGAGGGGAATTTGCCTGCTGGGCGCTCATCTCCAGTGGTCCGTTTGCGATATGGCCGTCCGAAACCCGCGCTTCCCTCGGTTCGTCTCCGCTC
Source organism: Terriglobales bacterium (assembly GCA_963738095.1). Lineage (GTDB taxonomy): Bacteria > Acidobacteriota > Terriglobia > Terriglobales > Acidobacteriaceae > Alloacidobacterium. The sequence goes on along the minus strand of CAVTVL010000021.1, from coordinate 42,287 downwards.
GTCTCCGCTACCTTCAGGGCGGGGCTTCCAGTCCTTACGCGGCGGTTTTTGTGGACCGCGATCACGCGAGAATAACTTGCTCGTTGGGCGTTTATCGCCAGTTGTGCGCTCGCGATAGGGCTTGCCGCTACCGTCGGCGCGACGTGGACGGAAATCTCCTTGCGGACGCGGCTTCCAATTCTTCCGCTCTGGTGTCGCAGAAGATTGTTCACCGGTGGAGGGGCGAGATGGCTGCCTGAACTTCTCTGCACTGGCAGGTCGTTGAGGGCGAGAGTCCGCCTGACCTGTAATGTGTTGCCCTGGGCGTGGTTTCCATTCTCTGCGCGGACGGTCTGAACCAGGACGTTTCCACTCCTGAGGGCCGGTCTTGCGCCCTTCGCTGGCAGCAGGACGTTGTCTAAATGGAGGCCGTTCCTGGCCGGGACCACGCGGGGACTCTCTGCGTGATACGAACGGTCTGGGTTCACGAGGAGTGTCCCTCGGTGGCATCGCTGTCATGGGCGTTTCAACGGGAGGTTCGACCTCGGGAAATTCAGGTAGCCCACCGGCAATGTGCAGTAAGCTTTGCGTGCCGAGTGGCAGAGTCAACAGTTGGCGCGTAGCAGCCAGCCCTCGCACAACTTCACGAATTCGTGAACGCGGTGCAAGGGGGGACAGAAAAGCCTCAATCTCTTCAGCCGTTGCCGCAATCGCCGAGTCGAGATAAAGCGAGACGAGCGCTGAGAGCGCGGTAGCCTGTGCCATACCGCTGCCGATTTGCATGGCTTTTTGGTTGCGTGACTCAAAAAGTTCCCAAGCGGTGGCTTCCCCAGCTGAGTAAACAGGCAACACCCGCAGCGCTGTCCACAGTTCGCTCATAGAGCGGAGCACAGCGCCTTCCGTCACTTCGCGGCCCAGCAGGTCCTGCAATTCAGACGTAGTCAGTGCACCTTCACGCTTCAGCAGCTTCCAGGACTCGACGACGAGCGGTGAAGACTTGTCCCGCGGGCCACGTTTCCATTCGCGGTCGCCACGCAATGCAAAGACATAGGGCAGCGCTTCAGGGGAAACAAGGAAATCCGGTTGTTCGGAAACAGTACCGAGCAGATTCAGCGGAGTCGCTTTTTCCGCGACGAAAAGCCGCGAGGCCGTTTCGAACGCGTTCTGTATTGCGGCCAACTGCGGAGTTGCATTGGTTTCGCCGAGGACTGCCTCGACGAATGAGGGTGCAGGCGCCTGCAGTTGTATTTTGCGGGGCAAAAAGAGGCTTACTCCGGTGGATTCAATCCACGCTCCTGCGTCCTCGATGGTAAGGAGCGGATTCGCCTTTTGCCGCCATTTCTGGGCGCGCGCTGCTTGGAGCTGTTCTGTTGTCAAAGAATCCTTCTTCTTGCGGGCAACGGTTCAAATTCGCTGAAACGCCCGCTGGATGTCTTTCCAAGAATACCGCAATGCAATGGGGCGGCCATGAGGGCAGCTGGTAGGATGGTCGGTTTTTGCAAGCTCAGCCAGCAGCCATTCCATACGGACGGGATCAAGCGGAAAATTGACCTTGATTGCGGAATGACAGGCGATGGAAGCTGCAATCCGGGTACGCAGGGTTTCGAGATTCTGCACCTGGTTTTCGCGCTCGGAGTGTTCCAGCACCTCCATAAGTGTCCTCTCGAGCTCTTTACCTTCAAGACCGACGGGTGCGGCTTTGACAGCAATCGTTCGCGGGCCAAAAGGCTCGACTTCAAAGCCGTTGCGCTGCAGTTCTTCGGCGATGCGCGTGAACAACACCATTTGGTGTGGAAGTAATTCCACGAGCAAAGGCATCAGAAGCCGTTGATGTTGTGCCCGCTCTACTTCGCGTTCGCGCAACAGCTTTTCGAAAAGCACACGCTCGTGGGCGACGTGTTGGTCGATGATCCAGAGGCCTTCATCGTTTACTGCGAGGATGAATGATTCTCGTAACTGGCCCAGAGGTTTGAGCGAAGCCAACGAATTGAGGCTCGGAGCTTGCTCCTCATGAACGGGCGCCTGAGCCTCACAGGCGTGCTGTGACGCTGGAAGAAGACCGTTAGCCTGAACAAGCAGCGCATCAGCGAAGGGCAGGTTCACTTCTACCGGAAGCCGAACAGGAGGCGTTAACGTAAATTCAGCTATCTGTTCCACACTCGGTGCAGGCTCAGATTCGGGTAAAGTAACCTGCGGTTTGGACTCAGGCTCGCCCGGCATGGGCGATATTGCAGGCAGCAGCGACGGAGTGGCATGTGGATTGGCCGTCAGCGCGGCAAGAAATCCAGCAGCTGGTCGCGCATGGATGAGCGTATTGCGGATGCTGTCGCGAATGAAGTCATGTACCAGCGATTGCTGACGGAAGCGGACCTCTGTCTTTGCCGGGTGCACGTTTACATCTACTTCATGCGGTGGCATCTCCATGAACATGAGAACGACCGGGAACGATGTTGGCGGCAGTATATTGCGGTAGGCCTCGCTGACAGCGTGAAGTATGAGGCGGTCGCGAATCAACCTGCGGTTGACAAAAATATAGATTGAGTTGCGATTAAGCTTTTGCAGTTCAGGTTTAGAAATAAAACCGCTGATGCGTAAAAAGCCTGGATCGGGCGCGACATAATCTGCATCACGCTTCCAAGGCGCAGGCTCCGGCAAGCCTGCGTGGTCAAAGGCACGCTCCGCAGCTATTGAGAGTAGTTGATCCAATGTTTCGCCGCCAAAAATCTGGAAGATGCGTTCTTCAGGCTTCCCGACAGGAGGAGCAACGAGCAGGGCATGTGTTGCCGAGTGGAGCTCAAAATGTTTTTCGGGATGCGCTAACGCATAATGTGTAACCAACGCGGTTACATGGGACAGCTCAGTGGTTTCTGACTTCAGAAACTTACGACGAGCAGGCGTGTTGAAGAAAAGGTCACGAATCGTGAAGGTTGTACCTGAAGGTACACCCGCGTCTTCGACTCGTATTACCTTTCCACCAACAATCTCAATGCGTGTACCCGATTTCTCATCCTCCGTTCGAGTCTCCATCTCCAGCCGCGCAATCGAGGCGATCGACGGGAGTGCCTCACCGCGAAAGCCGAGCGTTGCAATGGAGAGAAGATCATCACTGGAGCGGATCTTAGAAGTTGCATGTCTCTCGAATGCCAACAGAGCATCATCGCGCATCATTCCGTAGCCGTTATCGGCAATGCGGATCAGCTTACGCCCACCAGCCTCCACTTCAACGCGGATGCGTGTCGCACCTGCATCGAGAGCGTTTTCCAGCAGCTCTTTAACGACGGACGCAGGGCGGTCCACCACTTCGCCTGCGGCGATCTGATTGGCAACCTGGTCAGAAAGAATGTGGATACGTCCCATCTGAAATTCACCTTAGCAGGTTGGCGTGCGTGTGAAACATAGAAAGGCGTGTGTAAAAAGAGAATGGCGGCCGACGATGTATCGGACCGCCAATGTACATAGCAGAGAGGCCTCAGCGCTTTTTAGTTTTGCTCCTGACAGGCATCTTCTTTGCTTGAGATTTGCTCTGCTTCTTTGCTTGAGATTTGCTCTGCTTCTTGGCTTGAGATTTGCTCTGCTTCTTTGCCGTAGGGCTCTTGGATGGCGCAGCCAAACGGTCGCCGAGAATATGGAGACGCAGGAAGTTGGTTGAGCCGGATTTGGTGCGTGTTCCGGCGACAATTCCGACGATGTCCTGCGGACGCGCATAGCCGCCCTGCTCTAAAAGCTCTTCCGCCATATCCACCATCTGTTCAGCAGTGTGGGCTTTCGCGCATTTGACGGGATGCACACCCCAGAGCAGGTTCATACGATTGATGACCGATTCGATGCTCGATAAAGCATAGATAGGCGGCTTCGGATGATACTTTGAGAGTTGCCTCGCGGTCGCTCCAGTTTCTGTGAAGACGGCGATTGCGGCGAGGTCGAGATCTTCAGCAGCGTGCGCCATCGATTCGCAGATGGTTTCAGCAACGGAGAGTCGGACATGATTTGGCTGCCCGTTATGCAAGGAAATCCCTGGCTTGTGCAACTCGGTTTCAATCACGATCTTAGCCATCATCTTGACAGCCTCGATGGGATATTTACCGGCAGCGCTCTCGGCCGAGAGCATGACGGCATCGGTACCGTCATAGACGGCATTTGCCACATCGCTGGCTTCAGCCCGGGTGGGACGCGGGTTCTCAATCATCGATTCAAGCATTTGCGTTGCAGTGATGACTGGCTTGCGATGCTCAGCGGCTCGGCGAATGACATGCTTTTGTATTGCGGGAACTTTTTCCGGCGGCATTTCAACGCCTAAATCACCACGGGCGACCATGACGCCATCCGTGACTTCGAGAATGCTTTCAAGATTGTCGATAGCCTGCGGCTTTTCGAGCTTGGCAACAACCCACGTGTCCGCTCCCAGCGCAGCGATAAGTTGCTTGACCAAGCTGACATCTTCTGCGGTGCGAATGAAAGAGACAGCAATCGCGTCGACGCCGCTTTTCACCGCAAATTCAAGATCGCTCTCGTCCTTTTCTGTGAGAGAAGGAACGCGTACAGCGATGCCGGGTAGATTAATACCCTTGTGCTCGCCGAGCAGTCCGCCATTGATGACCTCGCACTCAACATCTTCTCCCGGAATATTGAGCACGCGAAGTTCGATCAAGCCGTCGGAGAGAAGAATACGTGCTCCAGGCTCAAGATTTTCTGCGAGTGTGGGGAAGGTAGTGGTGATGAGGGTAGCGGTGCCGGGGATGTCACGAGGCGTGATGGTGATGCTCTGGCCGGTTTTAAGCTGAACTGGAATGCGATTCTTCAGGCGTCCTGTGCGGATTTTCGGTCCTTGCAGGTCGCCCAGAATACAGATCGGTTTTCGTTCTTCCGCGGCGACTTTGCGGACCATTTCAATCAGTTTGAGTTTCTCCGGCTGGGTTCCATGGGAAAAATTCAGCCTGGCAACATCGAGACCGGCACGTACCAGTTCGCGAAAAGTTGTTTCATTGCTAGACGCAGGCCCTAGAGTGCCTACGATCTTGGCGCGGCGGTCATTGCCGGAGCCGGCAGCCGTAACGTTCATCCATCCCCCAAACATTTATGTGATCCTGCCTATTTTAACCCGTCAGCATGACAGCTCGATGATCAGACGGTCTGAGCCTTCCCATGAGTAAAGGTATTTTGCTCATTGTCTGTGTCTGACGGAGGGCGGGATCCGTCGACGGGAAATATCTGCGCGTTGAATTCAGACCCGATAAGGATACTGATGGAGACCATGTAGAGCCAAACCAGGGTAGCCACGCCGGCGCTGAGAGAGCCATAGACGACCGAGTAGTCAGCGAAGCGGGTGACGTAGAGTCCGTAAAGCAGGGTGATGAGGAACCAGGTTGCGGTGGCGAGCAGAGCGCCGGGTAAAACGCGCCGCCAATTCTGCGTTCTGGGCGTGCCAAAGTGATAGATAACGGCTAGTACGGCGACGCTGGTAAGCATCGCGATGATCCATCGCATTAACCGCCACAGGAAGAGGACGTACAGGCGGAAGTTATGGTCGGCATTGTCGATCATCCATCGCTCGATCTGGTGGCCGAAGACGATGAGCAGCGTAGCGAAAAGCATCGGCACCAGCGTGATCGGAATAAGGCCAAAGGCCACTACGCGCTCGTGCCAGAAGTTCCAAGTGCCGCGCGGCAGGCGATAGGCGCGGCGAAACCCTTCCATGATCGACAGCATGAAGCCGGACGCAGCTAAGATCGCAACAGCAGTCGCCGACCAGATGAGACGGACGGAGCGCGCATGGTTCATCTGGAAGTAGTTCTGTACGAGGCCCATAGTGTCCGGCGGGAGGATGTCGTAGAAGGCTGAGCGGATATCGCTGAGCGTTTCGGTTTCAGGGCTCAGTGCCAGCAACGTGGTTCCAACGAGGATTGCCGGGAAAAGGCTCAGGATGCCCGAATATGCCGCTGCCTTCGCAGTGGTGAAGGCATTGTGGCGAAAAGCATTCCACGCAGCGCGTCTGAGACTTGTCCAGAGGGACAGCAACATACGTGTCGAGACTAAATCAATGCGGCAGATGCGAGGAAGTGGCAGAAGTGGTATCCGCGATTCCAAAGCGGGTCTAGGCTTTCGGTTTTGGTTTCCACTGATTCAGAAATTCGGTCACAGATTCCGGATCCACCTTGCGCATGGCCTCGAATTCACCATTCTTCTGGCTGTAGAGCAGCCTGCCGCGGGCGTCGAGGACGGCAAGGCCGGGTACCCCGCGCTTGAGCGGGATCTGGTATTTTTCAGCGAGATCGGTGTTGCGGTCATAATGGCCAATGTCGACGTGGACGAGAACGAAATTGCTGTCCAGCAGGGCGAGGTTGGGTTGCTGATGTAAGTAAATATCGAGCACCTGGCAGTCGCCGCACCAGTTCCCACCGAAGTCGAGGATGACGCGCTTATGCTCGTGTTGTGCGGTGACAAGGGCCTGCGCAATGTCGTGATGCGCGTCCGCCGTATCGGAGTAGATGGTGCGGGTTTGCGCCTTTGCAGCCAAAGTGGCGAAGATGAGCGCGGCGGCAACTGCAAACGTACGTGTTTTAGTCATGGATGGGGCGCCAGAAACTGGCTTGCTGCTTAGAATGCCACAAACCTGGCAGCATGGGCCAGATGGATTTTTTTGCTGGCGGGAAGACCCCTCCCTACCCCTGTTTTTTGTAAATTATCTATTTTCAGTTACTTGTGCGGATCGTCTCCCGTAAAATATTGAAAACAGATAATTTACCCGTAAAATCCTTGTTTTCAATTGCTTAAGATGTGAGGTTACCAAAGTAGCCGAAGGGATATGAATGTGATGAAAGAGGAAGCGCATTTCCATTTCCCCTTATTCAAGGATAACAAATTGAGCGAAATTGTACGCCAACTCTTGCGGTCTGTAAGTGTTTGTAATATCGGTGGTTACGAGAAAACTTTTCCACAGAGGCTTGACAAGATCGGGCTATTCGCCTGCGCTATCGCAAAATGATTTCAGCGGTTTTTCCTGCAATCGCGGTGGTTTGTGCCGTTTTGTTTCCCTTTTGAGCAAGAACCGCGATCCGCTGTCCGTCGGCTGCATGGGCAGGCAAAGAGAAGCTACCGGTTGCGCCTGTCGTTGCAATGTCGTCATAGCCGAGCACCCAGACGCGCGCGCCTTCAACAGGGTGGCCATATTCATCTTCCACCATGCCCCTGACATTGGCCGAAGGCAGAGGAGCGAGTTGAATTGTGACCTGCGGGAAATAATCTTTTTCGAGCTTTAAGGTGATGCTTCCGAGCAAAAAAGCGTCTTTTTGGGTGGCTCGGAATGTGACTTCGCGGTTGCCCGGGTTTTCCTCACGAGGGATGGTGAATTCCCATCCGGCGTCAGTTTTCTTGAGCTCCCCACCTGCCGAGGAGGTGATCTCGGCATCGTGGACCTGCTCGCTCGCGGGATTGAAAACTTCGATGCGAACGCGGTAGATGCCCTGGCTGTCGAGATAAGTGCTGGCCAGGAGCGGAGAGAGGCCAAGGAGGAAGATCACGGCGGCCAGCATCCAGGCGATCTGCGGTGGCTTCTTTTTTCCTTTGGCCAGAGCGATAAGAGCGATCAGGGCGAGCACTGCCGCGAAGACGGCGGCGGTGACCGGGTGGGTGACCTGGGCGGCGAGTTGGAGGGCTTTCGTGAGCATGTTGACCTTATTGATGCGCAGGTGTGAGGTGCCTTTGCAAGTCAGTCAGGTTCTTGCGAATCGCTATGGTCAATGGATGGTCGGGGCCGAGAGCTTTTTCGTCGATGGCAAGGGCGCGGCGGTAGAGAGGTTCAGCGTCGTCGAGATCGCCTTTGGCTTGCCAGAGCGATGCCAGATTTTTGAGCCTGATGGCCACGTTGGGATGGTCGGGGCCGAGAGCTTTTTCGTCGATGGCGAGGGCGCGGCGGTAGAGGGGTTCAGCGTCGGCGGGATCGCCTTTATCTTGCAAGAGCCCAGCCAGATTGTTGAGGTCTGTGGCCACGAGAGGATGGTCGGGGCCGAGAGCTTTTTCGTCGATGGCAATGGCGCGGCGGTAGAGAGGTTCAGCGGCGGCGGGGTCGCCTTTATCTTGCAATAGCGATGCCAGATTGTTGAGGTCTGTGGCCACGTCGGGATGGTCGGGGCCGAGAGCTTTTTCGTCGATGGCGAGGGCGCGGCGGTAGAGGGGTTCAGCGGCGGCGAGATCGCCTTTATCTTGCAATAGCGATGCCAGATTGTTGAGGTCTGTGGCCACGTCGGGATGGTCGGGGCCGAGAGCTTTTTCGTCGATGGCGAGGGCGCGGCGGTAGAGGGGTTCAGCGGCGGCGAGATCGCCTTTATTTTTCAATAGCAATGCCAGGTTGTTGACCGTGGTTGACACCTCGGGATTGTCGGGACCGAGCGCTTTCTCGTCGATGGCCAGGGCGCGGTGGTACAACGGCTCGGCGGCGGCATAGTCGCCCTTGTCTTGCAGGAGCGCTGCCAGGTTGTAAAGTGCCCTCGCCACCATTGGGCTGTCAGGACCAAACGCGGCTTCCTGGATGGCAAGAGCATGACGGAAGCGAGGCTCGGCGGCAGGGTAGTCGCCAGCCCGATGAAGGCTCAATGCCAGATCGTTGAGCACGATTGCATCGTCATCCCCGTAGGCGAGGCTCCTTTGGTACGCATCTGCGGATTCGCGATAGCGGCCTTGTTCATATAGAGACTGTCCCAGGAAAAACGCGGTATCGGAGATATCTTTCTGATCCTGGATTACCGCCTTCTGGTCGGTCTGGAGCTTCTTCTCACTCTGGTCGAGAGAGTCGCCAAGCGCGGCGGAAGCCTTGGGAAAATTGCGTTCATAGAGGAAGACGATGCCGGCTTCCTTGATATCGTCGGTCTTTGCTCCCAATGCGCGTATAGCGGCGTCCACCTCATCCGCGTTCAAGCCATATTGCTTCGCGACGGTGAGCAGAGCTTCTTTCGGATCGGGCTGGGATTGTGGATGGGCGGTCTTTGGAGCGTTTGCCTTGTTAATTTTTTCGGTGAGAGAACGAAGCACGATGCCGCTTTCGAGCGCGGCGCGGTCGCCCCGCTGCACGACGACGATCTTGATCAGATTCTCGGGCTTGTCGGCGAAGGATGGGACGGGCATGAGGTTATTCCATGGGGAGACGATGGCGAGGTCTTTGCCGGGTGGGGAGTGGACGAGCTGGAAAGTGATCCAGTCATTGGCTTTGATGGTTTGCGCGAGCGGCAGTTGCGCTTGGCCGTCGTCCTTGGTCAGTTTGCTGGCGCCTTTTTCGATCCCGATTTCGACGAGACGGACCGGATGCTGGTGCGCGTCCTGAACGAGGACGATGACGTACCCAGTTTCTGCGAGGCCCACTGAGGCCGGGAGTACCAGGGGGATGACGGCGATGAGGTTAAGCAGTTTCACGGCACCTATCTTTCGGCCCAATGAATGAAATGACGATAGCTCTGGAGCTTCGTCGCGGAAAGAGAAAAGAGACTCGCGTCAGTTATTGGTGCTTTGGGATGGGTTCGCGTTTCGGGACTTCACGGGGCCAGAGCCACGTGTTTTTAGAGAAATATTCACCGGCCAAGGTCTTCGCTTCTACCCCATTTCGGTACGCCCCTTTGGCTCCGCTCAGGGCAGGCTATTGGGCACCCGACTGTTATAAGCGGATAGTTCCAAGTCCTAGTGAGTTTCTTTGTGGCTTGATTGTTGTGATTGAGCTAAGAGTACTGCGAGATTATTGCGGATTGTCTTCGTCATTGGGTGGTCGGGGCCTAGGGCTTTTTCGTCGATGGCGAGGGCGCGGCGGTAGAGGCGCTCGGCGGCGGTGTAGTTCTTCTCTTCTTTGAGGAGCATGGCCAGGTTGTTGAGATCGCGCGCGACGGTTGGATGGTTGGGGCCGAGAGCTTTTTCGTCGATAGCAAGCACGCGGCGGAATAGTGCCCACTACTGTATCTCGCAGCGCTGCAAGCCGGAGAGGTCGCTCTAGCGAACGCCACGATGCAACAGCTATTGACGGTCATTCGATTGTTCCATGCATATCTGATGGAAGAGAGGGCGCGTCCCAACAACCCAGCCGCGCATAGCGGCAGCGGCCGCTCGATTGTCGCGACGGCATCGCAAGCTGCCATGGATTCCTAACGAGGACGACTGGCACGCGTTCTTGCCGCGGCCCGTCATGAGCCGATTCGTTAAGACGATGCTGCGTTCGCCTACGATGCAGGGTTGCGGCGTGAGGAACTGTGCAGTCTCCGAGCAGCGACATCGATCCTTCGCGACGCACACTCAGGATTCGCGCCGAGAGTACCAAGGGACGCCGCGAACGCGTTGTTCCTATTCAGTCTCCAGTAGCGAGCTGCTTCAGCCGCTATCTCCAGCATCGCAGCACTCTGGGTCAGCAAGCGTGGACCGCTCTTCCTCTCCGAGTCGCGTCGCAACTACACCCAACCGATCTCCATCTGGAGCTGGTCGAAGATCGTCCTCCACCTCGCACGACGAGCCCACGTCGAACGATTCTCCACACACACCATTCGCCATCTCTGTCTGACCGACCTTGCCCACGCAGGTTGGGACATCCACGAGATCGCTACCTTCGCCGGACATCGCAGCGTTCAGACCACACTGCTCTATATCCATCTCAGCGGACGCGACCTCTCGCTCGAAGCTCGCTGCAAGTATGGCTCAACTTCACGCCCGCCGCATACAGATGCTTGCGGAGGTTGACGCAGTGAACAAGTCAAGCGAGTCAGGAAGGATGGCCAGCCATGGCACAACAACATCGGTCGTGGGTCGATAACTTGACCGCCGAGCAACGATCATCAGCTCGTTTCAGCGCAGCGCCCGCGCCCAGTGGGGGCCGGAGAAGAAGAAGCCGAAGAAGGCGGACGACGGACCTTGGACATGGCCGCATTGATCTTTCCGATACGACCGCTGTGCCAGTGCTCACCGCGGGCGAAGAAGAGATGTTGACACGCTATGCAGAGGCATATCGCTTCTACAGGTACGGCCGAACGATGGACTTTGGTCGCTTCGCTCAACCGGCTGGTGCAGCCGCTGAACGATACGCTCGACTATACGGGCATCAAAACCAACCATCGCAAGTATGTGCTGCTGTTCTTCCTTCGTGAGATGGCTGAGCGCAAGCGTTCCTTCTGGGGATGGACCACCGAAGAGTGGATCGAGTCCATCGAGCGGAGAAGGAGTGGAGCGTCAGCACATCGTCGCCATCGCTTATCTGCTCTGTGACTTTGCCGACCTACACCGTCTCAAGTGCGACCACGTCGTTTACGGGTGCCTTGCGCGCAAGGTGTTTGGCCGCGATTACATGAAGACCGTCTCCGACCGCGTTTTCGCATTGCTCATCGATTGGGGATACATCAAGCACGGCATGAGTGATCGCATTATGCGGACTGTCTTCGAGGCGCTGCTCTTCATCCGCTCGCCCCATCTCGACCAGCTGACATTGGAACATTTGAAGACGGTGATCGCACGTAAGCCACCGCGCACTGGAAGCTACTCCATTGTTGCCTTTTCTCGTGTGCTGGCCAGCATGGGAACTGTTCCAAAGGCTCTTGAGATTCATCGACCCGTTTCCGACAAGAAGTCTTCGCCAGCTCTCACCCTCGGGGTGCCGCTTGAGTGGGCGCGCCTGTGTCGTCTCTGGTTCGATCGATCCACGTACGCGAGGAGTTCCAGAACCCAGAGCTATTACTTCCTGCTCAACGTCGGCCGTTGGCTCGGTCATGTACATCCAACGGTCCTATCACCAGCCGATTGGACTCGTGATCTCGCAGCGGAACTCATCTCCGTCGTCTCTCAGTGGCATGGTGGAGACTGGGGAAGCATCGATCCAGTTCATATTAGAAGCCGAGGCAAGATACTCGCCCCAAGTACTCGTGCGAGCCGCATCTCCATGCTGCGGATCTTCTTTCGTGATCTTCAGGAGTGGGAGCTGATCCCGCGACGATTCGATCCCATGCGGCATTTGACCACACCGAAGAGCCTGGTCGCTCTGATCGGCCCCAACCCGCGGATCATCGCCGATGATGTCTGGGCCAAGCTCGTCTGGGCCGGTCTCAACCTCGTTCCCGATGATCTCCCCCGTCGTGGTCCGGCCCATCGAGGGAACTTTCGACCCAACAGTTATCCCATAGAGTTGTGTAGAGCGCTCGCGACGACCTGGCTTTTCGCTGGGCTTCGTAATAACGAGATTCTCAGGCTGCGGGTCGGCTGCATCCGCTGGCAGCGCGAGCAAGTCATGGTTCCTGGTACGGGCGACGTGCTCGCCGCCGATGCGGTCTGCCTGCTCGATGTTCCAGTCAACAAGACCGCAACAGCCTTCACGAAGCCGGTGGATCGTATCGTCGGAGATGCCATCGCAGCCTGGGAGAAGGTGCGTCCGCAGGGTGCCAAGCGAGCCGATTGGAAGACGGGAGAGTTTGTGGATTTTCTCTTCATGGTTCGGCTCACTGGCGTTGGCAAGTCCTATCTGAACAACACCCTCATCCCCGCGCTCTGCGCGAAGGCCGGCGTGCCGCTAGCCGATGTGCGCGGCAACATTACGACGCATCGGGCACGTTCCACCATCGCTTCGCAGCTCTTCAACGCGAAGGAACCGATGACTCTCTTTGAACTGCAAGAGTGGCTCGGGCACTCAAGTCCGTCAGCTACTCAGCATTATGCGAAGATTACGCCTCTCAAGATGGCCAAGTCCTATGCTGATGCTGGATACTTTGCGCGCAACCTGCGCGCCATCGAGGTACTGATCGATCAGGACGCCGTTCGTGCTGGGATCGCCTCAACGGAACCATGGAAATTCTATGACCTCGGACACGGCTATTGCACTTATGATTTCTTCGAGCAGTGTCCGCATCGCATGGCCTGTGCCAAGTGCGACTTCTACATGCCGAAGCAGTCTTCCGCCGCTCAGATGTTCGAAGGTAAAACGAACTTATTGCGCATGCTCCAAGAGATCCCACTCGGAGAAGCGGAACAAGCTGCCGTCGAAGATGGACTTGTTGCCTACGAAAAATTACTCTGGCTCTGCGGCGGGGTTGTCGCCTTTGTCCGATAACAGTACAGCGAGATTGTTCACATAGACGGTTATCTTCGGGTCGTCGGGTCCGAATGCTTTTTCTACGATCGCCAGAGCCTCGCGGAGCAGCGGTTCGGCATCGGTGGAGTCTTTGAGGGCTTCGAGCAGGAGAGCTTGATTGCTGAGGTCTCTGGCAATCTTTGGGTGGTCGGGACCGAGCGTTTTCTTATCGATGGCGAGTGCGCGGGCATAAAGGGTCGCTGCTTCCTCGTAACTGCCCTTCTGCTTGAGCAGCATGGCCAGATTGTTGAGCTGCGTTGCGAGACTGGGACTCTGGGGCCCAAGGGCTTTTTCTTTGATGGCCAGGGAGCGGCGATACATGGCCTCGGCTTCGTCGGACTTGCCTTCGGTTTGCAGCAGCGAACCGAGATTGTTCAGCGCGACGGCTATCTCGAGATGGTCGGGACCGAGCGCTTTCTCCTTGATGGCGAGGGCGCGGCGGAGCAGGGGTTCGGCGGCAGGGTATTCGCCCTTGTCGACGAGGAGTTGTCCGAGATCGTTGAGATCGATGGCGACTTCGGGATGGTCTGGGCCCAAGGCTTTTTCATCGATGGCAAGAGAGCGGCGATAGAGGGGTTCTGCGGCGGCAAAATCGCTTTTGTCCTGCAATACCGACGCCACGTCGTGCAGGCTCTTTGCCGTTTCGGGATGGGCAGGGCCGAACGCTTTCTCATTGATGGCGAGGGCGCGACGGTAGGCGGTCTCGGCACCGGCATAGTCGTCCTTATCTTCGAGCAGAGAGCCGAGGTTATCCAGGTTGGTCGCGACGTTGGGATTGTCCGGGCCGAGTGCTTTTTCATTGATGGCGAGAGCGCGACGGAAGAGCGGTTCGGCGGCAGTGTAGTCGCCGAATTTGTAGAGGCTGAGGGCAAGGTTGTTGAGAACGTTGGCGTCGTCGGGGCGATATTCGAGGCATTTCTGATACGCGGTTACAGATTCACGGAAATCGCCCTTCTGATAACGCGACTGGCCGAGGAAGAAGGCGGCGTCGGCGATGTTCTTCTGGTCCTGCGTGATGGTTTTCTGATCGTCCTTGAGTTTCTGTTCGCGTTGCTTGAGCGAGTCTTCGAGGGCGGTGATGGCTTTGGGATAGTTACGCTCGTAGAGAGCGGCCAAGCCTGCTTCGTAGGGGTCGGTTGTTTTTGCGCCCCAAGCGCGTATCGCGGCGTCGATGTCTTCGGGGGTTAGATCGTACTGCTTTGCGATCTCGAGCAAGGCTTCTTTGGGGTCGGATGGCGCTGGCGCATTTGCAGTTTTCGGCGCGTTCGCCTTGTTGATTTTTGCAGTGAGGGCGACGAGGACGGCACCGCTTGCGAGAGCGGCGCGGTCTCCTCGCTGCACAACGACGATTTTTATGAGGTTTTCGGGATTCTCCGCAAACGACGGCACCTGGGTGCGGTTGTCCCACGGGGAGACGATGGCCAGGTCTTTGCCGGGCGGAGAGTGCACGAGCTGAAAAGTAATCCAGTCGTTAGGATTGATGTTTTGGGCGAGGGGTAATTGCACTTTCCCGTCATCCTTGGTTAGTTTGCTGCCGCCGTTGTTTTCGATTTCAATTTCCACCAGGCGCACAGGATGCTGCTGCGCATCCTGAACCAACACGGTGACGTAGCCGGTTTCAGCCAGACAGGGTGCAGCTGCGAGCGTGATGACGAGGACGAGCCGGAGAATTCGCGGCGTCATGAATCGAAGATCCTTCGGGCGTTTGTGAATGCCCTGACGATAGTGCCTGTGTGCTGTAGAGAAAAGAGAAAACTGATACTTGACGGTATTTGGTGAGGCGCGGCAGGAGATCGTTTCGGTAAGACTCACCGAGACTGATGACCGGCGCTTCTATCCGGTACGGGCCTAGTGCGGGAGTGAGGCGAGGTTGCCGCGGATGCCTTTGGTGACGGGATGGTCAGAGCCAAGGGCTTTCTCATCGATGGCAATGGCGCGGCGGTACATGGCTTCTGCTTCTGCGTATTTGTGCTGGTCCTGCAGGAGCGAGCCGAGATTATTGAGATCGCGGGCTACATCGAGATGATCGGGACCGAGAGTTTTTTCGTCGATGGCCAAAGCGCGCTGGAAAAGCTGTGCGGATTCTTCGAACCTGCCTTCGCGGTGCAGGAGCAGGGCGAGATAATTGAGGCCAGTGGCGACTTCGGGATGGTCCGGGCCGAGCGCCGCCTCGTTGATGGCGATAGCTCGACGGAACAGGGATTCGGCGATGGCGCTGTCGCCTTTCTGCTCGACTAACTGAGCGAGGTTGTTGAGGTCGATGGCCACCTCGGGATGGTTGGGGCCGAGAGTTTTCTCGTCGATGGCCAAAGCGCGGCGGTACATGGCTTCGGCGTTAGTCTTGTCTCCCTTGTTCTGGAGCAGGGCCGCGAGGTTGTTGAGGTCGGTGGCGACCTGCGTGCCGTTGGGTCCGAAGGCCTTTTCATCGATAGCCAGAGCGCGACGCAGAAGGGGTTCGGCTTCGGCATATTTGCCTTCGAGATTGAGAAGCACGCCGAGGTTGCTGAGGGTGGTGGCGAGCACAGGGTCGTCCGGCGAAAGAGCTTTTTGCTGGATGGCAAGGGCCTGACGGTGGAGTCGTTCGGCCTGAACATAGTCGCCTTTTTTACGCAGCAGAACTCCGAAATTGGTGAGGTCTTCGGCGAAGTTGGTATCGCCGGGCTTGATGGCTGCCTGATTCTGGAAGACCTGACGGTAGAACTGGTCAGCCTGCTGGTAATCGCCGGCATATTCGAGACTGACGGCGAGATTGCCGAGCACGAGCGGATCGTTGGGACGGAAGGAGAGGCAGGTGCGGAAGGCTTCGGCTGCCTGAGCATACCGGCCCTGCTGGAAGAGCGCAGTGCCAAGGAAGAGGGCGGCGTCAGCTACATTTTTCTGGTCGGGCGGCGCGGGGCTTTGGCCGACTACGAGTTTTTGCTGGCGCTGCTGAAGAGCGCCGGTGAGGGCAGTGGATGCGCCGGAGTAATTGTTCTCGTAAAGAGCGGCCATGCCGGCTTCGTAGTGATCCGTGGTCTTCCTGCCCCAACTGCGAATGGCGGTGTCTACCTCAGTTGTGCTGAGGCCATATTGGCCGGCCACGGTGGCCAGAGCTTGTTGCGGGTTGGGCGGGGGCGTCTGCGGATTCGCTGCTTTGGGAGTTTTGACGGTGTTGATCTTGGCGGCGAGTGCGGTGACGACGGAACCGTTTTCGAGCGCGGCACGGTCGCCTCGTTCGACGACAACGACCCGGATGAAGTTTTCCGGCTTCTCGGCGAAAGAGGGAACCTGGACGCGGTAGTCCCAGGGGGAGACGATGACGAAGTCTTTGGCGGCGGGCGAGTGCAGGATCTGGAGCGTGATCCAGTCGTTCGGGACGGCATTCTTAGCGAGCGCAAGCTGAGCTTTGCCGTCGTCGCCTGAGAGGCGGCTGCCGCCAATGCCTTCGACGCCGATCTCGATGCCGCGGACGGGGCGGCGCTGCGCATCCTGCACCTGGACCGTGATGTAGCCGATCTCAGCGAAGGCAGGGAATGCTGCGAGCGTAGCGGCAACCAGGGTGTGGACTAAATGCGCTCTCATCGCACCCTTTCTGACTCTGTGGCCCGATGAATTCCGTGACTATACCGCTCAAAAGCGGATCACGGATAGCAAAAAGTGATACCTACCCTTGCATGGTGAGAGTAGAGGGTGGACTGTTTCGGTTTGCACAAGAGGCGGCAGGTGCCCATCCTATCGCAAAGTGCGCGACAGGACGGGAGCCTGTTTTCGTGTTTATGAAGCAACTACAAATTCAGCTCGGATCAGGCGGGTGAGCTTAGACATCGCAGAGATCGACGGCTTCGCGGAGCGATGTGAGCGGATCGCGCGAGGGCACGAATTCGTGGGCCACGTAGCCGGAGAAGTTGAGAGCGGCGATGCCTCTCATGACCCCGTCCCACTGCACTTCCTGGGTATTGTCGAGTTCGTGGCGGCCGGGTACGCCTCCGGTATGGAAGTGGCCGAGCCACTGGATGTTATCGCGGATGGTGGTGATGAGGTCCCCTTCCATGATCTGCATGTGGTAGATGTCGTAGAGCAATTTGATGCGCGGTGAGTTGACTTCGCTGACGACGCGCACGCCCCAGGCGGTGTGGTCGCACATGTAGTCGTGGTGGTCGTGTTTGCTGTTGAGCAGTTCCATGCAGATGTTGACGCCGTTGTCTTCGGCGATTTTTTTCAGGCGATTGAGGCCGATGACGCAATTGCGCGCGCCTTCGTCGTCAGGCATGCCCTTGCGGTTGCCGGAGAAGGTGATGACGTTGGGCACTCCTGCCTTTGCGGCGATGGGGATGTTTTTGCGGAAGGCGGCTTCAATCGCGTCGTGGTTCTCGGTGCGATTGAGGGCGTCGGGAATCGTACCTCCGCCGGCGTACCCCATGGAGCAGATGAGGCCGTAGCGGCGGGGGACATCCCACTCATCGATTTCGAGAAGGTCGACGGCTTTGAGGCCCATCTGGGCGGAAGCCTGGCAGAGCTGATCGAGGGGAATGTTTTTGTAGCACCAGCGTGAGACCGACTGACGGATGCGGCCTTTACGCGGCGTCGGAGCTTTGGTTTCGGGTGCGCTTCCCGTTTCCTGGTTCTGCGCACCAGCGAAGGATGCGGTACCGGTTGCGATTGTGGCTGCGAGGCTCGATTTCAAGAAGGTTCGGCGATCTGGCATGTTTTTTGTAATCCAGTCAGGTTAAGTTCGTGCTTTCCCACCCGATCGCAAAGTGCGCGACAGGATGGGACACCCATTTTTCGTGCTTGTGCGTGAGAAAAGCAAATTCTTCGCCACGCTCAGAATGACAACATTGTAGTGGGAGCGTCTCATTCTGACGGAGACGGGTTGGGAGCGGTGAAGTCGGAGCAGCAGGGCTTCTGGACGTTGGAGAATTCCATGTATTCGAGGCGCGTGCCGTCGGGGTCGAAGAGATTGAGCTGCCATTTGCCGTCTTTGCCGATCTGCGTGTGGTCGTTCGGGCTGGAGAGTCGATTGGCAGCCTTGAGCGTATCGAAGCTTTTCGGCACACTCACGACGCCGATGGAGAAGTGATTGAGGACGCCAAGCTGTTTCTGCGAGACATCCTGAATGCCGCCACCGGAAGGACCGCTGGTGAGCATGTATTCAAGCCAGTCGTGGCTTTCGGGAGTCTGCTGGGAGACCCAGTCGGTTTTGCCGGGCTGCATGCCGCCGTGCCAGTAGGGTTTGAAGTCGAGGATGGCGCGGTAGAAGGTGTCTTCTTTTTCTTGGCTGTGGACGAGCACGCCGACGTGAATGATGTGGTGGCCGACAAGATTCGAAGCGTTGACCGGCTGCGGATGCGCGGGCGGCTGTACGAACTGGACGGCGTTGCCTTCGGGATCCTTTACGTCGAACCAGCGGCTGCCGTCGCTGGCCTTCTGAACTGAAGCCGGGACTTCGACACCTTTCGATTTGAGATAGAGGCGCAGATTTTCAGCGCTGGTGGTCTTATAGGCGAGGTGATCGAGGCGGTTGTGCGAGGACTTGTCGGCGAGGGGCAGGACTTCCACGAACTGGGTGCTGTTGACGTAATAGCGTGAACCCTGCGGATTTTCCGGGTCGGGGCGCTTTTCGCAGCCGACGATGTCTGCGTAGTAATGCTGCGCACCTGCTGGGTCGGCAGCGTAGACGGAGATGTGCGAGATGCCGGTAATCGGTGGACGGGTTGGAGTGGTCTGAGCTAAAGCGATTGAGCTGGCAAGGGCGAGCAGTCCGATAGCGTATTTCATCGCTAACCAAGATACTCGAGAATCGTGGGACCGGCGAGTGCATCGTATGGCTGCCTCACTCTTGGTCTGCTTCGCAAGGAATGCGGCGCCTTTCGCATTCGCATCTGGTCTTAAAAATCGTAGTCCTGTAACATCAAATTTTCTGCGGTCCAGATTATGCCTACTGCCGTGCTTGCGTATCGATGAATGCCTTTCGCGCTACTCCGAACCAGCTGACCTTTCTACGGTTATGCATTATTCCATTTCTCGTCCTGGCGGTGCTGGACGGGCGCTATCGCATCGCCTTCACTCTCTTTGTGATTGCCGGCGTGACAGATGGGCTGGATGGACTGTTGGCGCGGGTGCTGCATCAGCGAACGCGGCTGGGGCAGTATCTCGATCCGGTGGCGGACAAGCTGCTGCTGAGCACATTGTTCCTTGTGCTGCACCATGAAGGGTATATCTCGCGGCGGGTAACGGTGCTGGTCTTTGGGCGCGACCTGGGCATTCTGGTGGTGGCGGCGATACTCTATGCGGCGATGGGGCTGCGCGATTTCCGTCCCAGCATTTTCGGCAAGGGAAATACTCTGGCGCAGATCATCGCGCTCATCACGGTACTGCTGAGCCGTTTCTATGCGCCCGACTGGATTACTTTCATCCGGCACTGGTCGCTGCAGGCGACGATCGCCCTCACCATTATCTCCGGCCTGCAATACGCGTGGCAGGTGGCGAGACGGCTGAGCATTCCGGGCGCGGCGACGAACAGCTAGTACCGGACTGTCCGGTTTCGCAGGCTGAGGGCGCACAAAGAATCAGAACATGGTGTGCTGGTTTTGATCGCTACTCTTCCTCGTCATCGGCAACGGTTTCTTCGATGGCCATGTCCTCGAACTCGTTTGAGTCAAAGACTTCGCCGCAGTCCAGGCATTCGACGTATTCGACGTCCTCTTCGCGCGCTACGACGCGAACTTTGGGGTGTTTGCAGGCCGTGTTCATGGGGTGTATCGGTCTTCAAAAATCAGGTGATATCGGCAAGATTGTATATAGGACGCGTTTTATGTCAAACGGAATCCAATGAATCTTGCGTAGAAAAGCGTACGCAGCGAGATCGGACGCGGTTCCGTGGCCTATCGATATATCGCAGACGCATTGAATTCGGACCCGGGCGGTCGTATACTTTAGTTACCCATTACCAGGTTGACCTGGTGACGAATGATGCTGAGACTCACCAAAAAAGCGGATTACGGCCTGATGGCCCTCAAGTATCTGGCGGAGCATCCGCAGGCGACTGCATTGAGCGCCAAGGACATAGCCGAGGCTTATCACATTCCGGCGCAGCTGCTGGCCAAGATTCTGCAGCGGCTGGCGAAGGTTGGGATCGTGAAATCGCATGCGGGGATGAACGGCGGCTATTCGCTGTTGAAGGATCCGCGCCGGATTTCGGCGTTTGAGGTGATTTTTGCGATCGACGGGCCACTGTTTATTACGTCGTGCTTTACCCAGGAAGGAAACTGCGACCTGACGAATAGCTGCACCATCAAAGAACCTCTAGCGCGTGTGAATGAAACGATCTCGAGCGTGCTGAAAAATATTCATATTTCTGACCTGGTAGAAGAAGGCCGCAGCAGGACGGTACGCGAACTGGTGACAATCCGCAGCCTGTCAGGTGAAAAGATTTTGCAGGCGACGTAATACGGGCAAGAACTGAGGAGAAAAGAATCATGAGCAGCGTGGTAGAAGCAGGAAATATCAGCGTGCCGGCAGGTGTGAAGCTGCCGATTTACATGGACAATCACGCGACGACGCCGCTCGATCCCCGGGTGCTGGATGCGATGATGCCGTACCTCACCACCACCTTTGGCAATGCGGCGAGCCGCAACCACTCGTTTGGATGGGAAGCAGAGAAGGCAGTAGAAGCGGCGCGCGCGCAGATCGCCAAGCTGATCGGCGCAACAGCAAAAGAAATTATTTTTACGTCGGGCGCAACCGAGATCGAACAATCTGGCCATTAAGGGCATTGCCGAGATGTACCGCGAGCGCGGCAACCACATCATTACCCAGGTGACGGAGCACAAGGCAGTGCTTGATACCTGTAAGCGCATGGAGAAGGCCGGCTTCCGCGTGACCTATCTGCCGGTAAAGGCGGATGGGCTGATCGATCTCGAAGACCTGAAGCGGGCGATCGACGACAAGACGATTCTGGTGACGATCATGTTTGCCAATAACGAGATTGGCGTGATCCAGCCGATTGCCGAGATTGGCAAGATCTGCCGCGAAGAGAGCGTCATCTTCCACACCGATGCGGTGCAGGCGGTGGGCAAGATTCCGGTGGATGTGAATTCGATGAACATCGATGTGCTCTCGCTTTCCGGCCACAAGATTTACGGACCGAAGGGTTGTGGCGCGTTGTATGTGCGGCGGCGTAATCCCGCGCGTGCAGATTTCCGAGCAGATCAATGGCGGCGGGCACGAGCGCGGCATGCGTTCCGGCACGCTGAATGTCCCCGGTATTGTGGGTCTGGGCAAGGCCTGCGAAATCTGCCCGCGAGGAGA
Source organism: Terriglobales bacterium (assembly GCA_963738095.1). Classification (GTDB taxonomy): domain Bacteria; phylum Acidobacteriota; class Terriglobia; order Terriglobales; family Acidobacteriaceae; genus Alloacidobacterium. Next base: position 20,944 of record CAVTVL010000021.1, on the reverse strand, counting down.
TGGCGAGCGAGGATAAACGGCTGCGCCACCTGCGCGACAAGCTGAAGAAGAAGCTGGAGATCGAGCCTGGACTACGTTCATGTGAACGGCTCAATGGAGCACCGGCTGCCGGGCAACCTGAACATGAGTTTTGTGTATGTCGAAGGCGAATCGCTGTTGATGGGCATCAACGATGTTGCGGTTTCCAGTGGATCGGCATGCACCTCTGCGACACTTGAGCCATCTTATGTATTGAAGGCTCTTGGGCTGGGCGACGATGTGGCGCACAGTTCTATTCGCTTCGGACTGGGACGCTTCAACACCGAGGCGGAAGTCGATTACGTGGCCGATAAGGTGATCGATATTGTGCAGAAGCTGCGCGAGTTGTCGCCGCTCTATGAGATGGTGAAAGAAGGCATCGACCTCACGAAGATTGAGTGGGCCGCGCACTAAGTACGTGCTTCGGCGGAGAGTATAGCAGATCCTTCGCTACGCTCAGGATGACAACCGGTTCTGGTATTAGTTAGCAGGATCAGAGGAGATCATAATGGCATATAGCGATAAGGTAATTGACCACTACAACAATCCGCGGAACGTTGGTCAGATGGACAAGAGCAGCCAGGAAGTGGGCACGGGTCTGGTCGGCGCGCCGGAGTGCGGCGATGTGATGCGTCTGCAGATCAAGGTGAATCCGGAGACCCAGGTCATCGAAGAAGCGAAGTTCAAGACCTTCGGCTGCGGTTCGGCCATTGCTTCGTCTTCGCTGGCAACGGAGTGGGTGAAGGGCAAGACGGTTGATGAGGCGCTCGAGATCAAGAACACCGACATCGTGAAGGAGCTCTCTCTGCCTCCGGTGAAGATTCACTGCTCGGTGTTGGCGGAAGATGCGATCCGCGCGGCGATCGGCGACTGGAAGAAAAAGAATGGCGTCGCCGAAACGGCGACGCTGCGCAGCCAGTTATGGCGCAGTAAATGAATGATCGAGCCTCCCAGTCTTTTCGCGACGCGAAATGACCGGGAGCTGCGTGTCGATCGGACGGACTAAGCGATGAGTGCGGAACTGACTGTTCTGAATGCCGAAAACCTCACGCCGAACCAGAAGGGCGTACAGGTGACGGAGCGTGCCCTGAAGCGGATCCGCGTGGCGATGGCGAAGGAAGGTATTTCGCCGGCAGAGGGCGGTCTGCGTCTGGGTATCCAGGGCGGCGGCTGCTCCGGGCTTTCCTACAACATTCGCTTCGACACGCAGCCGCGTGAGCGTGACCGTGTTTACAACTTTGAGGACGTGCGGGTCTTTGTCGATCCGAAGTCGTTCATCTATCTGCACGGGATGATTCTGGATTACGAAGAGACGCTGATGCGGCAGGGTTTCAACTTCATTAATCCAAACTCAACAAAGTCCTGTGGCTGCGGTTCGTCGTTTTCAGCCTGAGGACTGGCCGTCCCGGCAATCGCGCCTTACGGCGCAGAAACTCTACGGTTCAGCTAAGAGCGCGCGGCTTATGGCGTCTCTTGTAAATTTCTAATGCAAACGTTTCAGCAACAATCCGTGAAGACGGCCTGCTGGTCGTGCGGCTCTGCACTGTCTGCAGGTGCGCCGTTTTGTGATGGATGCGGGAAGGTACAGGCACCGGTTGCTGACGTGACGTACTTCGATGTCTTCGGATTGCCGCGAAGGCTGGCGCTAGATACTTCAGCACTGGAGCGTGCGTTTTACAAGCTGAGCCGCAAGCTGCATCCGGATGTTTATGCGCGGGCGAGCGAGCAGGAACAGCAGTGGAGTCTGGAGCAGACGTCGCTGCTCAATGATGCGTACCGCACGCTGAAGAATCCGATTACGCGCACGGAGTATCTGTTGCGCCTGGAAGGCGTGGAGATCGAACAGGACAGAACTTCAGAGAAAGGCGTGAAGAAAGAGTCGCGTATGCCGCCGGATCTGCTGGAAGAGGTCTTTGAGTTGAACATGCAGCTGGAAGAGATGCGCATGAACCAGAAGATGGGTGAGGACGATCCGCAGCTGCGACAGGATCTGGAGAAGGCGAAGACGCAATTCGAAGGACAGCTGGCCGCTAGCGACGCGCAGCTGCAGGCTCTTTGGACGAAGTGGGATATGGCGCTCGATGCGCTGAACGGATCGAGCCTGACAGAGACGAAAGGCCAGATGGCGGCGCTGCTGGATCGTCGGCGCTATGTGCGAAATCTGGTTCGCGATGTAAACGAAGCGTTGGGGGATTGAATGCCGCTGGTTCGGATTTCTGTTGGTGAGGCAGTGAAACGTGAGAAGCGGAAGCTGCTTGCGGATGCGGTCTACGATGCAATGCGCGGGACTATTGGGATTCCGGAAGGCGACAAGTTTGTCGTGCTGACGTCTCATGCCGAGGATGAGTTGATTGCTGACCCCGGTTTTATGGGGATGCAGCGGACGGACGAATTTGTGGTGGTGCAGATCACGCTGCGGCGCGGGCGTTCGACGGAAAAGAAGCAGGCGCTTTATCGCGAGATTGCAGGGCTGTTTGAACAGCGCGCGGCGATTTCGCCTGACAATGTAATGATCGTGCTCGCGGAGAATGACCTGGATGACTGGTCATTCGGCAGAGGAGAAGCACAGTATGTGCTGAATCCGCCCGCAGGCGCGCGATAAGACGGGGATTGAATTTGGCAGAGAAGGAACAGGAACGGATAGTCGGCATCGACCTGGGCACGACCAACTCGCTGGTTGCGTTTATGCAGGGCGAGCAGCCGGTGGTGATTCCCGGCGAGGATGGGTTGAACCTTGTGCCTTCGGTGGTTGCGCTCGCGAGTGACGGCCAGCAAAAATTCGTTGTCGGCAACGGGGCGCGGCAGTATCTGGTTGAGACCCCGGAGCGGGTGATCTATTCCGCAAAGCGGCTGATGGGGCGCGGCGTGGACGATGTGCGCGAAGAGCTGAAACTCTTTCCATTTCATCTGGCGGATGATCTCCATGCCGGCGAGGTTTTGCGCATCAAGCTGGGCGATGAAGAATTTACGCCACCTGAGATTTCAGCTTATGTGCTGCGGCAGCTGAAGAAGAATGCCGAGCGCTACTTTGGCGCTCCGGTGACGAAGGCGGTTATCACCGTGCCCGCATACTTCAATGACGCGCAGCGGCAGGCGACAAAAGATGCTGGCCGGATGGCTGGGCTTGAAGTCCTGCGGCTGGTGAACGAGCCGACGGCTGCGGCGCTGGCTTATGGGCTGGATCGCAACAAGGAAGGGATCATTGCTGTTTACGACCTTGGCGGCGGGACGTTTGATATTTCGATTCTGAAGCTGCACGAGGGAATTTTTGAAGTCATCGCGACAAATGGCGATACGCATCTGGGCGGTGACGATATCGACAATCTGCTGATTGCGATTGCGCTCGACGATATCCAGGGCGAGCTGGGCATGGATCTTCGCACGAGCCCGGAGACTGTGCAGGCGATTCGCAAGGAAGTGATTGCGGCGAAGATTGCGCTGTCGTCCGAGCAAGTAACGCGTATCAGCGTCGATCTGCCGGGTGGGAAAAAGTATCAGCGCGAGTTACCGCGTGATGCTTTCGAGGAGATTATTCGTCCCGTGATTGACCGGACGATTGACCCCTGCAAGCAGGCGTTGAAAGATGCGGGCGTGACGCCGGAGCAGATTGACGAGGTTGTGCTGGTTGGCGGCTCGACGCGGATTCCGGCGGTGCGGACGCTGACGGATCAGGTGTTTCATCTGGACCAGCGAGGCAAAACACCGCATATCGAGCTGAATCCGGATGAGGTGGTTGCGCTTGGCGCGGCTGTGCAGGCAAATATTCTTGGTGGCGGTTCGAAAGCCACGGAAGACATGCTGCTGCTTGACGTGACGCCGCTGTCGCTTGGGATTGAAGCACTGGGTGGTGTGGTGGCGAAGATTATCCAGCGTAATTCGACGATTCCGGCTTCGGCCACAGAGCACTTTACGACGGGCGTCGACGGGCAGACGAATGTGGCCATTCACGTCTTACAGGGTGAACGGGAGCTGGCAAAAGACTGCCGGTCGCTGGCGCGGTTCGATCTGAAAGGAGTTCCTCCGATGAGCGCGGGTTTGCCCCGTATCGAGGTGAAGTTCCTGATCGATGCGAATGGGATTCTGCACGTATCGGCGCGCGAGCAGCGCTCTGGCAAGGAAGCCGAGATCGAAGTGAAGCCGACGTATGGGCTGACGGATGAACAGGTCGAGTCGATGATTCTCGATTCGTTCGACTATGCCGAGGCAGATTTTCAGGAACGGCAGCTGATTGAAGCGCGCAATGAGGCTGATACTATCCTGACTGCGATAGAGAAGGCTCCGAAACATTCGGCGTGGCAGCAGTTGACCGACGAAGAGCGAGCCCGGATTGGAGTGCTGAAGGACGAATTGGTTGTTCTGAAGCAGGGTGACGATTTGAAGGCGCTGCGTGCGGGAACTGAGTCGCTGGACAAGGCCACAAGGCGATTCGCAGAGCTGATGATGGACGCTGCTGTTTCGAGCGCAATCAAAGGCGAGACGATGGAGTCAGCGGGAGATAAGCTGGGTGAAGGGCCGACGGCACCGCATCCCTTTGCGCCTGCGGAAATCAGCAAGGATTAGATTTTTGGCTTCCTACCCTATTGCTAACAGCGCGAAAGGATGGGGAAACCCGTTATTTGTGGATACGACCTTATGAGCCAAGTGAAGACTGAGCAGGAGATTGATTTAAGCCAACCACCGGCGCCGAACATGGTGCGTGTGACATTTGTACCAGAGGGCAGGACGGTTGAATTCGAGTTTGGCACGCTGCCGTACGATCGACATGGTAAGCCGATGTCCTTCCTCGACGTGGCGGAGAACTACGGAGTTTTTCTCGACCATGCATGCGGCGGAGTGTGCGCGTGTACGACCTGCCATTTGTGGGTGAAGGATGGCGCGCAAGGATTGAGCGAGGCCGATGACGACGAGCTGGATCGGCTCGACATGGCGGCGGACCTGCAGTTGGACTCCCGGCTCGGCTGCCAGGCGGTGATTACCAAGCCCGGCAGCTATGTGGTTGAGATTCCCAAGTGGAACCGGAATTATGTATCTGAAGGCAAGCCACTGGCGTTGGCAGAGGAGAAGTGATGGCGCGTGAGATTCATTGGTCAGACGCGGAAGAGATTGGGATTCAGCTGCAGGAAAAGTTTCCTGAGCTTGATCCGTTGACGGTGCGGTTTACCGATCTGCACAAATATGTGACAGAGCTGGAGGATTTTGCCGATGATCCGGCGAAGTCGAATGAATCGAAACTGGAAGCGATCCAGATGGTCTGGCATGAGGAGTTCAAGGACGCCCAGGGATAGTCGTTCTCAGGACCAATCGAATGCGCCGCGGAAGAGTTCAAATTCCGCGGCTTTTTCTTTTTCAAAATAGATCGAGAGGATGTCAAAGCGCGCGGCTACTTCTTTGTTTGGAAGCTGGCGCATGTAGCTGCGGGCGAGACGGCGCAGTGTGCGTCGTTTGTCTTCGTCGACGGCAGCTTCTGCCGTGGCTACGTCGCGGGTGGTGCGCGTCTTGACTTCGATGAAGCAGAGGGTATCGCCATTCCATGCGATGAGGTCGATGTCGCCGCGCAGACGGCCTGAGCGCCAGCCGCGTGCGACGATGGTGTATCCCTGACGGCGCAGATAGAAAAATGCGGCGAGTTCACCGCGACGGCCGGTGGCCAGATGCGACGGTTCGGATAGTTTACGGTGCGCGGCAATCTCGATGAACTTCTCGAAGAGATGCAGACGCGCTGATTCGAAGATTGCCATGTCTGCGCCCATTTTCGCGTGAATGGGCGCAGAGGCAAGATAGATTGCGGCGCGTTAGTGCAGCCGGCACTACACTTTAGTGCTGCTCGGAGTTTTCCTGAACGAATTTGCCCAGAGTTTCATACTGGTCACTGGCGATGTAGTCGACGCCTGCTTCGAGCGCGGCACGCCAGCGTGCCTCTGCGGCTGAGAGCGAGCCAAAATTGTAGCTGCTGAACCAGCCGTGGCAGCTGAGGTCTTCTTTCTTATCGACGCCATCGAGGGTGTAGAAGCGAATCCAGAGGCCATTCTGATGAGCGTGTTCGACGAGAGAGCGCAGGCGGAGATTGTCTTCCCTTGTCCATTCACCGGTTTTGGTCTGGCCACCCTGCTCGACGACGGCCCATGGATTGTTCCACCAGCGACGGTAGTTGGTAGCCTGCGCGGGTTCGAGAACATCGGGCGCGGCCATCGCATCTTTTTCGTTGGTGCGCGCGGCGCCAAAAAGGAGCAGTTTGCCGCCTACCGGAATGTCATCGTAGAAGACTTTCTGCTGCGCGTCAGACTCGCCGGTAAGCACGAGGATGGGTTTCACATCGAGCGGCTGCGGTGCGTCTGACGCGGTACGCGGCGCGGTGGTGAGCCAGTCGCGATACTCGTTCAAGAGGGATAGTACGGCACGCAGATGCTCCGGTTCTTCTGTCTTGAAATCGAGATTGAGAGTGATGAGCGGCCAGTTGCCGTGATTGCCGTCACGCAATGCCTGCTCGACGATAGGGCGCACACGCTCGAAGAAATACTGCTTCATGATAGGCGCGTGAGCTTCGGCGGGAAGACCGTGAGTGACGATGGACCAGGACTTTCCTGTCTTCTTATCGGTGTACCAGGCAAGATCCTGCTCGATGGCGAGCGGCGTACCCGCAGAGAGTGCGCGGTCGATGCGATCGGACCACCATTCGTAATATGGGTAGCAGTTGTGCGCATCCATGACACTGCGCGCGCCTGGGTGGGCAGCATTTTGCGCGACGAGTGCCGGGGCTACAAGAAAGGGGAGGGCAAAAAAAAGTGTCACGACAATGTTGGTGAAAAGGATATCCTTCGCTGCGGTCAGGATGACAAATCCTGTTGAGGTCCGCACTTTCCTATCCGTTGCTGCGCAAAGGATGGAGTACTCATTTTCGTGCTCTACGCAAACTGTATTTTTCATTTCTTGTCTTCCCTGTAGTTGAGATAGATGGGATTGCCGAGGAGGATGAGCTTACCTTCCGGAGTAATGACATCGGGGCGGAGCCAGTGTTGCTTGCCATCAGCGGGTAGCGTGAGAGCGATGGTCTGGTCGGCTTGCGTGATCGGGGAATTGAGCGATGCTACCGGCTGTCCGTCGAGCAGGAAGCGCAGCTGATTACCATGACACGCGGCGACGTGTATGGAGATATGGATGGTAGAGCCAGCGGCGGCTTGCAGCGTATCGCCCATAATGGCTTGCCGGCTGCCATCCTCAGCGGAGACATCGAGCAGGCGATCGCGAGAGACGCTGAGATCGATGAAGGCGTGGCCTTTGCGGATGCCGTCGAGGATAGACATGACGGATAGATCATTGGCATAAATCACCGTGGTGGGACTGCCGACGGCGTTCTTCTCTGAAGCGGGGATCTGGGCGTTGTGGTTATCGCTGCCTCCGATCGCGGCAATGCGATAGCCCTGATTCAGATATTTTTCCCAAAAACTGATGCCGGAGTACTGGCCCTCTTCGGCGCCTCCATTGACGGCTTCGATGGTTGTGATCAGGTGTGGGTCGATGGCTTCTTTCGGCGTCCAGCCGCAGCCCATGCAGATTTCTCCGGTAGGAGCATTGGGATGGTTGATGGAAAGAATCGCGTGCATGTTCCTGGCCTGTTCGAAGAGGGACTGCATCGATGGGACTGTTGTTCCGACGCGGAAGTCAAAGAATTCTGTGGGACCGAAGAGGTTGGCGTGCCCCCAGAATGTCGTTATCTCACGGCCGGGGATGAAGAGAAGCTTGTCGAAGTAGGGCTGCAGTTCGCGCAGATCGTTGTAATGGGATGTTGTGTTGTGATCGGTGACGGCGATGAAGTCGAGGCCGCGCGCAGATGCTGCTTCAGCGGTGAGAAAGACAGGACAGGGAACCTTACGGCCGCCCTGGCTGAGGCAACTGCCGTCGCTGTGCGCGGTGTGCATATGCAGGTCGCCGCGATACCATGCGGGCTCGCTGCGCAGAGGCGCGTCAGCGAAGGATGTGGGCTCATCATTATTTCGGGTGAAGAAGATATCGGCTTCATAGCTGGAAGTTATCGTCTTCCGGATATTGGGAACGCCGATGATGATCTTCCATTGGCCCGGAGGAAGAGGGCCGGGCAGATAGGACGGCGTGGCGTTGGTTGTGCTTACCGTGAAGTGGTCTTTATTCCCGCCGCTCCAGCCGCGGAAACGCTCGGGATCGAGCAGGCCTAGATCGAGCGCGGTGTGCTGGTCCTTTCCCGTGTAGTGAAATGCAACTGTTATAGATACAGTTCCAGAAGGCACGGCAAAAGGGGCTTCGACATACGAGTTGTTCTGACTGCCGTGGACCGTGCCTTTGAGGACAATGTCTGGTTTGGTGTTTGTCTGCGCGTGGAGCGCCATAAGCGGAAGAAGCAGGATGAAGGAAGAAAGAAGACGCAAACAGGGTTTTGTCATAGGAACGGCAGATCCTCAGTTGAATCCTGTGTCTGTGGCAAGGCAGAAGCCGCAAACTCTTCGACCTCGCACGTACGTGCTCAGGTCAGGATGACAACTCCTACAGAGTTTACGGTATGGCGAGCGGACCTGCAGAGATGCAAGCCCGCTCGTTGTGGAGTTAGAAGGAGAGGCGGAGTGCGAATTGCATGACGCGTGGATCGCCCGACAGCGATGTAATGCTGCCGGCGGCGCTACTGCTGAAGTTGTTGCTGGGCTGACCAAATTCCGGCGTGTTGGTCACATTGAAGACCTCCCAGCGGAATTCGATGTTAACGGGTTCGATGGGAAATTCGCGCAACAGGGCCGCGTCGAAGACGTCGGTGCGAGGACCGACGAGTGTGTTGCGTCCGCTATTGCCAAAGGTTCCGGCTTGCGGGAGGGCATAGGCATCAGTCAGGTTAGAAGCGAACTGACCGCACGCCTTGTTTTTCGAGACGTAATACCAGCAGTTAGGATCGCCGACGATGTGTGGCTTGCCGACGAGGAATGGCGTGGCGGTGGCGTAGCCATAGGGATCGAGGGCATTATTCAGCGTGCCGCCGGAGTTCACAGTAAATGGATGGCCGGAGTAGAAGGTATAAACTCCCGAGGTGCGGAAGTCGCCCAGTATCCATGACATCGGCCCATGATTGAACATTTGCTTGCCATGGCCAAAGGGCAACTCATAGACATAACTGACGGCGACGCGATGCCGGATATCGAAATCGCTGTTGCCATACCAAGCGCCTGCGTTGCGACCATTCGGCGCATCGCCGGAGTTCGTTTCGAGCTCCTCGGGTGCGTTGTCGAGGCTGTGTGAGTAGGTATATGCCGCGCGGAGGCTCAGCCCATTGCGGAAGCGTCCGTTAAGACCGGCCTGCAGCCCGTTATAGTTGCCGAAGCCGATAGGGGCGGTATATTCGATCAAGCCAAAGTTGGAGTAGGGGATGACAGGGACGATCTGATTCGAGTTGTTTGTTGTTGTCTGGACGGCATTGCCGGAGATCAACGGCTGGTTGTAATTGCGAATGAGATCGAGATGGGTTGACTTGGTGCCGACGTAGTTGACATCTGCCGTGAATGCACCGATGGCACGCTGCAGGCCGAAGCTCCACTGTTGCACATAGGGCGGGGGATCATGCGACTCCATTGCGCGTATGTGGAAAGAGGTAAGGTTGCTGAGATCGATCGTCGTGGGGTCAAGATAGTTTGTGGGGAATCCCTGCTGGGCGATCATCACAGGCGTGGTGGAAGTGGATGCAGCAGACTGCGTCTTGTTGATAAGGAAGGGCGGGTTGAGCGCAAGCTGATCTTCGCTGCCATAGCGCTCAAAGAGCGTGTAGTAGATGCCGTAGCCGCCACGGATCACAGTCTTCTGGTCGGGAGAGAACGCAAAGCCTACTCTCGGGCCGAAGTTCTTGTTGTTGGTTTCGACCAACGAGCGCGAGCGCAAACCACCATCGCGGGCAAAGACGAGCGAGCCGGCATCGGGATCGAAGTTGGCCATCTCATTGTCGCCTTCGAGCGCCGGGGTTGCGAAGTCATAGCGCAGCCCGAGGTTGAGGGTGAGCTTCGGCGTCACCTTCCAGTCATCTTCAGCAAAAGCGGCAAGCATCCACAAGCGCTGATCGACGAAGTGAACGTTGGTCAGCTGGTTGCTCTGCACCTGGCCAAGCAGTCCGTCGGCGTAGGGGAAGCCCGTGTTCGAGACGCACTGGCTCGAGGCATTGCGCTGGCAGGTAAAGATGCCGGTGAAGGTGAGGTCGCCGCGCATGCCGGGCTCATCCTGAAAGAGATTGCGCATGGGCAGGTAAAGCGATCCGCCGAATTTGAAGGAATGCCGCCCGCGGATGAGCGAGAGGGTGTCGTTGTACTGATACTGCTGCGGGACCTGCTGCTTGGGCAGGAAGTCAGGCGAACCGAGGAAGGCATAGTTGGTGAAAGTGGTCAGAGGGACGCCTCCGCCAACGGCCGGATTGATCGGGATGCCGGGGACAAAGTTGCCGGCATACTGAGTGAGGGCAAACGGGTCCTGCTCCGCGAAGGAGAAATTGCGCACCCAGCCGAAGCGGAAATCGTTGACGAGGTTCGCGTTGAAGATGTGGGTCCAGCCGAGGACAAAGCTGTGATTCTTGAGCTTCTGGCGGCCCCATGCAGAGGTGCTGGTACCGTCGGCGAGACCGCCGAGGTAGCCGGGAATGAAGCGGAAACGGTTGGAGTAGTTATAGCGGGCAAAAAAGGTGTTGTTCTGTGACGGCGTCCAGTCCACGCGGCCGTTATAGCTGTCGTTATTGTCTTCAGCGAGGGCGTTGCGCACGAAGTTATTCAACTCGCCGGCGGCGTTGGGCTCGGGAAAGAGGGCGATGAGCGACGCGACGACGGGGTCAATGCGGCCTGCCGGGATTTTGTTATCGGCGAAAGGCTGACCAGTCCGGGGGTCATAGATCGTGGGGTACTTCACGCCGACGATCGCCCCGGTTTCCGGGCTGAAGTCGCCGATGCGTTCGTTGTCGAGCGGAACGGTGGCTGTGCGCGAGACGCCTTGCTTGATGCGCGTGCCTTCATAGTTAAAGAAGCCGAAGAGTTGGTTCTTGAGGATCGGACCGCCAAAATTTCCACCGAACTGGTGCTGATTGTTCTCAGGCTTGCGCAGGTGGTTGCGGTCGGAGAAGAAGTCATTGGCGTCGAAGTAGTTGTTGCGCAGGTATTCGTACGCCAAGCCGTGGAACCGGTTGGTGCCGCTCTTGGTGTTTACCGAAACTGCGGCGCCGGGCGCGCGGCCGTATTCCGCTGAGTAGGGATTGGTGATGATATTGAATTCGGCGATGACGTCGACGGAGGGATGAGCAGATTCGGTGCTCAACTCCTGAACATTTTCAGAGAAAGTATTATTGTCAATGCCGTCGAGAATGAAGTTGTTCTGTAGCGAGTGGATGCCGTTGACGTTGAAGTCGCCCACGCGTCCAGCTGATGTGGAGCCACTCTGCTGGGTGAAACGGCTAATCTGCACGCCGGGAACGATGCGGAGCAGGTCGTCCCAGTTGCGAAGATAGAGTGGCGTCTGCTCGATAGTTTGCGCTCCGATGACGGTGCCGATGGATGCGTCATCCGGCGAGAGCCCCGGCGCCTGCGCCTGTACTTCCACTGTCTGCTCGGCAGAGCCAACCTGGAGCGAGAAGTCGCGGCGACCCTTTTCTGCAACGTTCAGAGTTACATTTTCCTGATCGGTGCTGAATCCTGGTGCTTCGACGCGCACGGTATATTGGCCGATGGGCAAATTCTGGAAGAAATAGTAGCCGGCGCTATCAGTAGTCACGGTACGGATGTATCCGGTTGAAGGGTTTGTGACGCTGACGGTTACGTTTGGGATGGCGGCGCCGCTGGGATCAGCGACAAGACCGGAAAGGCTGGAAGTGTTGACCTGGGCGAAAAGAGATGCGTCTAGAAAGAAGACAAGGGCCAGAGCGATGGTGTAACGATACCATGCTCGAAAATATGAGTGCTTCATTGTAGCCTCCGCAAGGGGAACAGATGTCGTGCTCGGGGTAATTGAGAGAGACCTACGCGCATGAATGGATTGCGAATTCAGGCGTAACTATAAAGACACTACGGGCTAACTCTGAAGGGACTATGAAAGCAAGATGAACAGAAGATGAAAGTGGCGCAAATGGGAGCGCATTGCAGCGAAAATATAAAAAGAAAACGGCCCGCAGGTGAGAACCTGCGGGCCGTTTTCCTGAGGATTGAGACGGACTACGTTGTAGCGCGTGGCTGTACGACGATGAATTGCACCGGAACCGGAGTGCCACTGGGATTGACCAGCTTCGGATTAATGGTCTGCTTGTCAGTAAGGCTGGGAACATCGATAACATGCAGCAGATTATCCCCAGATGTACCGACAAAGAAGGTTGAATCATCCGGACTGAAAACGCCCGAGATGGGAGCCTGCGCTCCGGTCGAGAGCTGGATGTTCGTTAATGTGCCCGCGGTACCGAAGGTGGTCGAGGGCTTGTAGGCCGGTAACAGACCGCTCGCACTTGCGGAGTTGTAGGTCACGAATGACATGGTTGCGTCGGGCGAGGAGACGAACTCGGTGATTTCAGAGGGTGAGATGTTGCTTAACGCCGTCGTGTTGATGCTGTAGTCACCGGGGTTTGAACCTGTACCCTGTTGCATCTTAATGCCGAGGTTGCTGGACGGGCATGCGCCGGTAGGAATCTTGACGGAGATATCGGCAATCTGCGCCGGGCTGGCGGTTGCTCCCAGAATGTGGTTGCCATCGTTCGTCGCGGTCAGATGATCGGAGGCGATGGCTACGGTTGCGGCCTGCGGATAGTAGACAGGCGGATTCACCGTTGTGTTGGGGCAGAAGCCGTTGGCAGTGGTGTTCGATCCGGTGATGAACGGACCGATGCTGGGAATGGCAATGGTGATATCCGGCGAGCAGAAGGGATCGAACTTGGTTGGATCGTTGTTGTTATTCAACTGACTCGCAGAGCAGACATTCGTGCCGCCACTCGAGTTCGCATAAGTGCTCCAGCCGGTGGCCGGGTTGAAGATGTAGAGATTGTTCGGTCCGATTATGTAGAGGTTCTTTCCATCGGGCGAGTACTGCGCGCGCGTCGCCAGTCCGCCAACGCTGGTGAACGAACCCTTGCTGCCGCTGTAGAGGTAGATGATCTGATTGATCTGGTCGTTGATGACGGCGGTTGAGCTATCCGGGGAAACAGCCAGCACCACGCCGGGAACATTGGGATCTTCCTTGGCGAGCGTATTCGTTCCCGCATTGACGACCATCAGTTCGTGATAACTGCCGAAGTAGAGATTGGCGCCATTCTGATCGAGCACCATCGAGTTCGGGATATAAGGCAACTTGATAGGCGTCGGCGCGCCACTAGCGGTGAGATCGAGCGGCGTGAAATAGGAGGATTGCGACGAAGCGAGCCAGAGCTTGCTGCTACTGCGTCCGGGCGTATTCACAATGACCGTGTTGCTGGTAACAGGCAGGCCTGTGCCAAGCTGGCCAATAATGTTCACCGGTGCGGGGTTGCAGGTGCCGGGCTGACAGATGGCTGAGACTGTGGTTGTCGTGGGGAACGTTGCTGTTACCGTTCCGCTGCTGCCTACGGCAATCTGTTTCGGCTGCGTCGACGTGTAATCGAGCGAGAGGCCGCTGATGGCCGCGCCGGTGGTATCCGTAATGTTGGCTAAGAGGTTCTGCGGGCTGCCTGCACTGACCGTTACCGGGGTTGGCATGCCGGTGGAACCGTTCAGCGTAAGGCCGATGTTGGAGGGCGGGCAGGTGAAGAAGTATCCGGCAGCAGAGGTCGTTCCGGAGAGCGTAGCATTGACGACCGTCGAACCGGGGAGATGAGCTGTAGCCAGACCGTTCACAGGGTTAGTGCTGGTAGTGTCCGTGGTGTTGTTGATGGTGACAATGGTCGAATTCACTGGCGTATAGGTGACGGTACCCACATATTGCGACGGGATCACGGTGCCATCCGGGCCGAAGACCTGTGTATTTGTCGTAAGCGGAGTCGCCAGCGTCTGGTTTTGAGAAACGCACGCTGTCTGCGTTGGAATCGTGACCGCGGTAATGGGTGGGTGGATATATACATTAACCGGATTGCTGGTGACAGCGGAGGCGCTGGCAGTGACCTGAACGATTCCGGGTTGCGGGGGCGGCGTGCAGATGGTGAAGTCGGGGATACCGGAGGCGCTGTGACGGTTCCAGGAACCAGCGCAGATGGCGCCGGTCGATGGATTGATGTCGGCGAGGTTCAGGTTCGTGGAACCATAAACATAGTGGGGAACGCTTACGGTGCCGCCGTTGCAGTTGAAGCCCGTGGGCTGGTTCAACTGGCCGGTTTGCCCGTAGGAGAGCGAGATACCGGTGGATGCGGGACCGAGGTTAATGTGATCCAGGTCCGTGACCTTTTCACCGTAGCCATGACCGTTCTTGATGCAAAAATCGTTGGGGTTGGAGCCGGCGCAACCTGCGATGGAAATGCCGACGGGAACAGAAAACACCAATAAAACAATCAGGGCGAAAAACCGCTGCATGAAACCTCCCCGTCTGTATGGACTCACCATGCAGACGGTTGTCACTGCCAGAAATTTCTCTGGGAGTCTCTCCAAGAATATAGTGCCGAAATTTGAGTGTAAAAGCTTGAAAGGACTTCAGCAAGCCACGGATGGTCGGGAAGAGCCCAGATTTGAGGAAGACGTCCTGCGGAGGTGGAGCAAAATCGAAAACTGGTCTATCGCCAAAAAAGAGGGGGGCAGGCTAAATCCGGCCCTGCCGCCCCTTATTTTCAGCACCCGCTGCAAAAGCTACTTTGCTTTGGCTGCAGCGTTGATGAAGGTGAGCCCGTTGGGAACACCCCATCCGGTGACGTTATCCCAGCCCGGAGTAACGGTGAGAGAGGTATCTGTAGCAAAGCTCAGATCGACAAATTCGCCTCCTCCCAGGTCCCAGGCAGCACTGACATACTTCGTGGTGGTGAAGAGCGGAGCAAGCAGCGTGTCAGACGAGTAGAAGGTAGCGCCTCCCGAATCGAAGACGATACCGGCGACATTCGTGGGGCTGCTGACGGGCACAACATCATGGATGGACCCGGCAGGAAGTTTTGTGAGCAGCGGAGCAGCCTGTCCCAGGGACTTGCCCGCTTTCTGGTCAGCAATGGCCCAAAACGCGGAGAAGATGGGGCAGGCAAGGCTTGTTCCGCCAATGCCAGCCTCGGCCTGTCCGAACTCGGTGAAGACCGCACCCGTAAACGGATCAGCCAGTGCAGAAATATCAGGCACAGACCGTGCGGTTCCAGGGAGGGATTTCTGCCAGGATGGTTTCGCGATGAAGGTGCTTATGCCACCTCCTGCGCCGCCGTTGAATCCTAATGCCTCCGGCGGATCAAGCACGGCATTTTGAGCGAAAGAAAGGAAGGTGACATTGTTTCCCCAGCCAACTTCGGCGCCACTTGCGGTTCCATTGGGGATACCAATGGCGGTTCCGCCGATGGCTGTGGCAAAGGCGGATGTAGATGGATATAGTGCTCCCCCGCCGTTTGGCACCCCTGTGCCCTCATCACCGCCGTCACCACTGGAGAAGTTGACCGCGATGCCGGCGGCTGCGGCTTTTTTCAGCACCTGCTCGAAGCCCTTGATTGTAAGGTTCGATGGTACTGCGAAGTTGATATCGCCAAAGGCGATTGACAGGGGGTCGGTGCTGCATTGCCAGCCCACGCAGTTGGCGGTCAGCGACGTCAGACCGAGGCCAAGATCCGGCGAGTTGGTATAGGCCAACAGTCCGATTTCCCAACCGTCAAAGTTCGAATTTACATAGTTTATGGTGCCCTGTATGGGGTTGACGTCACCGGCGCCGTTGTCCGTGATGGTAATCGTGGTGCCACCGCTACTCAGCTGCAGTTGGTCGGTGATGGAGTTCGCGGCTGAGGGCGTTGCAACGCTCGCCAAAGCCGGCACCGCAAGCCCTAGAAGTGCAAGCTGCGGGTAATATCTGATCATACAGTGTCCCTGCCCTAATAGAATGGGTCGCCTGAGATATACGTCAGAAGAGGGCCTTGGTTGCACACTGTCAAGCATTCAAGTTGAAATTCGGCTAATTATGATGGTTAATCGATTTTTTTCTGGACGAGAGTTAATGAACGTTAAGAAACGTTTCCTTTCTTTAACTAAGCAACAAAATTATTCGCTTATTGCGCTAGTCTTCTCGTCACGAGGTTGACTGGCGCCGGCCCGCGCCGCTGACACCTGTGCGCCGCTCGTTAGATGCTGGCTCTCCACACATCTATGGCTCTCTAAACTCTAAGCTGCGCGTGCGCTGTGCACGTGCCGTCCCGAGCAACCGCATCCAGGCGTCGTAGAATTCTTCAGAATTTACTTCATATATTTCAATGCACTAATCTATTACCTAGACCTCCGTTCCATACCGCGTCGCGGACAGGTCGGGCGCTCTCGGGCGCTCAGGGTCACGCCGCGAACTTCGGTGGAAACACCAGCACGGTTCGAGCGGCTAGCTTGGGCGCCTCCTCGCCCCCACCGGGCGGCGGCGGCGCATCATCAATCGCCCAGTCGAGCAGCTTGAGCGCCACCATCAGCCGCCCCTTTTGGGCAAATCGATCTCGCCCAATGCGTAGCTCTCTAGCAAGTATACAACCTCATCGATCCGTTGACCCATCGGTTTGGCTCCTTTTCATACCGACACCACCACGGAATGGGGTGCACTCTCGTTACGTTTCTCCACGCAGGATCTGCAACAGGTGCTGGCTCCATTTGAAGGGCTGGCCGTCGCCAAGACTTCCGCCTATCAGGTAGATCAAGTGCTCGACCGCGGCTTTTTCCTGGTCCGACGGGACAATGCGGACGCGTGCAGTGTTGGTCGCCCGGTACGAAATTCCAATCTCGCGGATGCACTGCGGATCGGTATGCTTGCAGGACAGGCTGACCTGACCGGTGTCTATCGAGTAGACCCGACTTACCGCGCTCGGCAGCAGACACCACACGCTTTTGTAATAATTGTCTAAGTTCGTTTGCTGGGTGGTCAACACACTGCGAAAGCACATCCTGCCATCGGTCGAGACGAAGAACGCGGCTGCCGGATCGGCGTACCTCAGCCCATCGTCAATGTATTTGATGGTCTCCAAATAGGTCGGCCGACCGGTGGGCGGCGCTCGTTGAGCAAACGCCGGGTTGTTGACGTATTCTGGTCCTGACGGCGCGCAAGCCGGCAACGCCACTGCTAGGGCGGCGACGTGTGCGAGCTTGCCGATGAACGGGAGACTCATGCCCGCCGGTCCTTCGTCCTCTCGCGATCCTTTGCCCTTTTTAGACAGTCTCGGGACTTTTTGAAATCGAGGGGTACCGGAGGAGCAAGGAAATGAGCCGAACAAGGGTTCCTGCCTTTAGAACACCGCCCGTGGTGCCGCAGAATTCCGGGTGAGGGGGCGCGATATCTAGTATTGGGTCGCGCGCCGCACCTAGCGCGCAATTCCGAGGGAGGAAATCATGACACGGCTTCGCGCGGCGGACGATTTCGCCGCAATCCCGGGCACGTATGGAGGAACTTAAACGCGAGCGCGAACGACAGGGATGAGAAGCGGCTTGACGAGAGGCGCTGGCAGGTTGCCGACGAGCTGCGGGCCAGAGTTATTCCACGCCAGAAGTGGCAGGCTTAACGAACCTGCGCCTTCTCGCGACCTGCCGCTGAGCTTCGCTATCTCGGCTGTTACACCTTGGCAGGTTTTTTCTGGGAAGAGGCTGGTGTCTTTAGGCGTGGGGCTCAGGTTGTCGCCTAACGCCGGCACCTCGTCGCCACCATCGGGCGGCAGTTCGTCATCAATCATCAGATCGAGCAACTTGAGCGACGCCTTCACAGGCGTTGGTTTTGCCTCCCATCAAAACGCAGGCGCTTATCGTAGACTGCGTCGGACGTCGGCGGCAAGCGCCCGTGAGCCGCCGCCACGGGCGGGCAGAAACGGCTTAAACCGGTTTCCCGCTACCCCGGTAGCTTCCCAGCCTTCCCGCGCTCCTAGGCCGCCAGAAACGGCCAGGGAACAATCCACGATTTATCCACAACTCAGCCTGTACATCCTCAGATTGTGTCGCATCTGTCTGCATCGGCGGCGGGACTGGCTCGCCGCCGATTCTCAAGGACAGTACGATGGCTAAGACGAAACCCACCCCATCCCCGGCACCCGAGGCGCCCCGCGAGAATAGGTATCTGCGCTCGGCCCGCATCCTCGTGCTCGAAGGGTGCGGCCTGCCCATCGCGGAACTCGCTGTCAGGGCGAACATGTCGGTAGCGACGGCAAATCATTGCGTAGAGGCCTACAAGGGTGTCTGCACAGCTCTTCGAGAAGCAAAGTTGTTGCCCGCCAAAGACCCCGGCCAAGGCACCCGTAGCGCCCGAGGCGAAGCCGGAAGCCCAGCCGGAGCTGGTTCAGGCGAAATAGGGCTTACCAACCAAACCGCAGAGAGGGGTGGCCCAACGGCCACCCTTTTTTGTGCGGCCTGTCTACGGGCGTACGACATGAGTCTATACCCGTGATACGCACATATATTAGCCAGAAACTGGACAGATTCTGATAAAATTTCGGTAAGCTTTCGTAATTACTGGCATCCCCAAGGGGATTCGAACCCCTGTTACCGCCGTGAAAGGGCTATCTCTGGCGTCTACAGGCGTCTATGGCAGTCCAGAAATTGGTCAGTAACCATTGGATATACTTGAAAATATGTCTACCGCCGTCTATAGCAGTTTACACCCAGCGACTGGACTCAAACTGGACTCGGGGATGGCGAGGAGCGTTCGCAGCGGATTGGAAAGCCGGTCGGCCCGGTTGAAGCTGCCAGTATCGAGCAAGCCCAATTGGATAACCATCGGTCCCGGCCTCGGCCTCGGCTATCGGCGTAATAAGACGGCGGCAACTGGGTCGCGCGCATTGCCGATGGGAAGGGCGGGTATTCGACCAAGAACATCGGCACCGCCGACGATTACGCCGAAGCCAACGATGCGGAGATTCTGAACTATTTCCAGGCGCAGGCGAAGGCGCGGCAACTGGTAAATGGCAGCGCCGAAGAGGCGTCGGTCACGACCGTCAACCAGGCCCTGAGCTTTACGCGGCCGACATCCGCACCCGGGTGGCGATGTCGGCAACGCTTCGCGGCTGCGCGGGCACCTCAGCCCGCGATGCTGCGCAAGCCGGTCGCGCTGTTGTCGACTGCCGAGCTTCGCCGCTGGCGCGACAGCCTCGTCAAGGATCTCGCTGCGTCGACCGTCAACCGCATCAGCACGGTGTTCAAGGCCGCGCTGAACCATATTGCCGATCAGGATGAGCGGCTGACGAGCCGGCGAGCCTGGGAGATTGGACTCGCGACGATCGCCAACGCGGAGCAATCCCGCAACGTCATTCTGTCCGAGGATGTGGTGCGCAGGATCGTCCTTGAAGCGCGCCGGGTCGGAACCGAGTTCGGGCTGTTGGTCGAGGTCGCGGCCGTCACCGGCGCGCGCGTTAGCCAGATCGCGCGGATCGAGGTGCAGGACCTTCACGGGGATGCAATACGGCCCGGCCTTCGGCTCCGGCCAGCAACAAGGGTAAGGGGATAAGGCCGTCCCGCGCCAATGGTCCCGTGGGCGCCGCGCTTGCGGGGCGCTGCGCGTGGCCGCGCTGACCGTCCAGACGCACCGTTGCTGCCGAGGCCGAGCGGTGAGCGGTGGCGCAAGTCCGATCACTCTCGGCTGTTCGCGCGCGTCGCTCGCCGCCGCCGGGCAAGACCCTGACGTAGTGACGATGTACTCTCTGCGGCACACTCCATCGTCAGGCAACTGCTGGCGAACGCGCCGATCCGGATGCGGCGGTGAATCACGACTTCAGCGTCGCACGATCGAGAAGACGACAGCCGGCACATCGGCGACCACCGTGACGCCGTACGCGCCGCCATGCTCGATCTCGCTGAATCCGCACAAGACATCGTAGTACCCCTTTGCGGACATCACACAATAGAGTAGGATGCCCCGCGGCGCATAGGGTCCTGCAGCCTGAGAAGGCCGGTTCCGGACCGGCCTTCCGCTCCCTCCCCTTCGGCTGCGCTAAGCGGGAGGCGCGCGATGCAAATGCAGTTGACCGAGGACACGCTCAGCCTCGCATTGCCGGCTGTGGCAAGCAATGCGCTAGTTCGAATCGGAACGAGCCATATTCAGCTTATGGAATTCGCCCCGATATCCTGTACCTGGTGCGGCCGACGACGCTCGGCGGCAACGCTATCGTCAGTGCTTCGGGGCGAACTAGCAAAGAAGCATACAACGAGACCTCCTTGAAGCTGTAGACATCGGGAAGTATTACTGTTGACGCGCTATCAGGGCGATCATTCGTGATATCGCGATCGAGAATCTGGCGGTTGGCGACGTAGCCTACACGAATGACGTTAAGAAAGCGGTACACTACGCCCATTTAGTTGCGGAGACGCTAGCCGTTATAAGAGCCATCTCAGAGACTGGCGCCGAAGGGTAGCCTTAACAAAGCAGTGTTGCATTGACAGAGTCGGGGATAGCAATTCGGACCCGGCTGTTGAATTCGTGGCGAAGTCATAAAAGCGTAGCGCACATCAAATTAGCTATGTGTGCTGTTCATCAAATGAACATTCCAGCTCTGCGAGGGCGCGTAAATCGATCATCGCTATAGCGCGAGAGCATACAAATTTTGCAACTTCGCATGGCCATATCTCAACCAGCGAACTTTGGGAAGTGTCGGCTGGTGGTCCAGATTATAAAATAGATTACTCCCGTCTGGATCATTCTGTAGCAGCGGCACTCAGCGAGTATCGGGCACCTCAATGAACCACCGATACTAGTTCGCTGGAAGCATGAACCAGCTTCGTATTCGCGCACCACTTATGCCGCCGTGTCCCGCGCGATAAGCGCTCGTCTGCCTCAACACGGCTGGACGGGATGGAACAACAACCTCTCAAGCGCACTG
>CAVTVL010000020.1:0-702320 GCA_963738095.1 Terriglobales bacterium | reverse complement strand
CTGTTCCGACCTTCCGAACCGAATGAAGCGTCTTCTTCACATCCATGATTTCGTCACTCCGTGTGGTTGGCGACTGCCTTGATGGCAGCTTGCCGGTTAATGATTACTCAGCCACACTTACGAGCATCAACCAAAGCGTGGTATTTTCAAAGAACCACTTTGCTATGGAATTCGCGATACCACTTTTCGAAAATAGTGAGCCGCTTTTCCGACAGGTATATGCCGGTCTGCGGAAGGCCATCTTGACCGGCGGTCTGCCCTCGGGAGAGAGACTGCCATCAACGCGGGATTTGGCCGAACAACTTGGTATCTCACGGACCGTTGTTGTTCTGGCCTACGATCATTTGCTTGCGGAAGGCTTCGTCGAAGGACGTCGAGGCTCAGGAACCTATGTCTCTTCAAGCTTGAATAGAAGCACCAGCGCAAAACCTAAAAAGATCTCAAGTTTGCCGCTCTCGCGTTTCGGTAGCGCTGTGCACGAGGCAGCACTTAAGCTCGATTTCCCAGACCGTCCGCCCTCCCGGCTCCGATATGACTTCGCATTTGGCCGGAGCGACATGTCGATCTTTCCTTTCGAAACATGGCGGCGCATCTCGATGCGTCACGCGCTGAAAACCTCGATTCGTGAAGTGGATTACGGCCCGGCAGCTGGTGTGCCGGCATTACGCGAGGCGATATGCCTGCATCTGCAGCGCTCGAGAGCGGTGGTGTGCGAACCGTCTGACGTAATTGTTGTCAGCGGCGCCCAACAGGCCCTCGATCTGGTCACCCGGATCCTTGTCGACCCCGGCGATCCTGTAGCAATCGAAGACCCTCAATACCAGGGGACCAAAGAGGTGCTTCGCGCCGCCGGCGCTCGCTTGGTGCCAGTGCCGGTCGATCGAGAAGGTATAGATCCGGCGAAACTCCCCAATAAGGCCAAGGCCGTTTTTGTTACACCGTCTCATCAGTTTCCAACCGGTGCGATTCTCCCTCTTGATCGACGCCTTGCCCTGATCGAATGGGCTCAACTCAAAAATGCGGTGATTATCGAGAATGACTATGACGGAGAATTCCACTACGGTGGAAGGCCCTTGGAGTCGCTTCAGGGACTCGACACCAACGGCCGGACTGTCTACATGGGAACGTTCTCGCGCACGATCTTTCCCGCCCTTCGCATCGGCTATGTTGTCGTGCCTGAATCGCTCGCACCCGCCTTCACGACGGCGAAATGGCTGGCCGATCAGCACTCGGCCATTTTAGAACAACAAACACTTGCGGAATTCATCACGTCTGGCCTCTACGAGCGTCACCTGCGCCACTTACGCCGCAGGAACGCCAAACGCCGCGAAGCGTTACTCAACGCAACACAAGACTACTTGAGCGGACGCGTTGAACTGAGCGGAGACGGCTCAGGAACGCACGTAATCCTCTGGCCAAAGAGACACGTTGCAGAAGACGCGGTGATTGCCAAGGCAGCTTCGCAAAACGTCGGAATATATCCGATTTCTCAATGCTATTTGAAAAAGGCATGGGCGCACAGGCTTCATGCTTGGCTACACAACACTGAACGAGGATGAGATTCGCGAAGGCATCCGCTTGCTGGGTCATGTGCTGTAGAGCTTCGCACTCAAGACAGGGCCGACCATGCCCGGTTCATTTTGCTGAAGGATTCGCAGATGGTTGACCAACGCTGGCGGGCGGAACAATGCCATTCATGCGGAGGTATTCCACCATCTGTCCATAATGATCCGACGCGTGAGAAAAACTGAAGATCGCAACTGCCAAGCGAGTGTTGAGTGATGGGATTGCGATGGGCAGCTTATCCGAAGGCGCCAGGGCGTTGCTATCGTTGAGCGCAGCCATAGCTTTGTGGCCCAGTGTGAAGGAGTCTTTGAGGTACTGAACAATCTGCTCTTTGGTCTGCAGGCCTTCAGGGCCGTTTGCGGCTCCTTCCACCGTGACTCCCGCAGGCGGATCCTGCCCAAGTATTGCACTGTAGATCACGAAATTGGCCGTCGCTGCATGCCGAACTTCCAGCGCAAACGTTCTCACGCCGGTGAAGTTGGCTCCAGCAGGCGCAAATGAATATTTGTTTTCTGGCATAGCCTCGGCTGCAGCAACGAACTGACGCGCGATCCTGCCCAACTGCGCATCCATCATCGAGGCCATCGTCGGGGACAATGCCGGTTTCGTCACGGCGGTTTGCTGCGCCGTTGTCGTCAGGCAGACTAAGAGCAGAGTCAAGATGACCGCGCTAGATAGGAAAAGGAAAGGAAACGGGGAAGGCGGTTTTGACGTCTCATGGCAGCTCCGATCTCGGTCAGAGTATCGTGCCGTTCGGTTGGTGACCAACGTCCACTTGGGCAGGCGCTGCGTGATACCACTTCAAGCTTTGCGGTTCGTATGCCAATTCAAGAAATGGCAGAAGCTGCGGAATGGCTGCACGCCGTCAGTGCTCAACCAGTGATCGCCGATGCATTCGATAAGGATCATGTCATGCGGGCCGTTGCTGAGGCTCAACCCGATATCGTAATCAACCAGCTAACATCGCTTCCAAAGGATCCCTGCAAGGCTGTCAGCCAATAGTAGGGTGCCGCCGATTATTTGCTACTTGGTGCCGTAACTACATTCTCCGCTCCAGCCCAACGCAGAGCTTCCTGACGATTGGCAAACGCGCGCATCTGAACAATCCTGCCATCACGAATGGTATAGACGTCTGCAAGATCGACGTCGTGCCACTCGCGGCTGCCCTGGGGCCGAACGTGCATATGAACAAACACCACAAGGCGATTGCCGGTTGAGATAAACTGCACCCGCTCGTTCCTTCGGCCAGGGAGGCGCGAGACTGACTCAGGTAGCGTCTCGCTCCTTCGCGGCCATGGAAGGTTCCGCCTCCAGTAAACTCCGTTGGCTCGCTCCACTCGATATGTTCATCGAGCGGAACCACTGCCGCATCGATATCCCCGCGATTGAATGCAGCGTACGCCCACGAAGAGCGGTGATAGCGCGTTCCAACTCCTGGGTTTGGCTTTGCACGTATATTTCCTTTCCCGCTCGGTCGCATCCGCTCAGACACTGGCAGGCCGCCACACAAACCATAGCGATTATTAACTGATTCATAATTGAAAGACATGCTTCAGACCGAATTCGAGTGCTTTGAATCTCCCGAGGGACGTTTCTCAATCTCCGGCCCCAAAGCCGTCTATTTCGCGGCCTCCCGCGTCGGTCTACGTCGTGCCTTTGAATTCTTCGCTCGCTGGCTAGAAGCTGCGAGCAGCTGATCCCTGACTGTATTGAGAATCCTTTGCCGGACAGCTAACTCGGGCATTATTCGAGCGATGGCGATTGTCCCCACCATG
Organism: Terriglobales bacterium; assembly: GCA_963738095.1. Classification (GTDB taxonomy): domain Bacteria; phylum Acidobacteriota; class Terriglobia; order Terriglobales; family Acidobacteriaceae; genus Alloacidobacterium. The sequence goes on along the minus strand of CAVTVL010000020.1, from coordinate 698,979 downwards.
GATGTGATAATCATCAGGAAATTTGAACCCTTTTCCTCCACAGTTCGTCCAGGCATGAACGGAATCAGCTCCTCGCGGAATTTCGTGATTGCCGTAGAAATGCGCTGTTTCATGGCGTGAGAGGTACGAGCCATATCCGGGGCCAGCGCAGCCATCGGGCAACCGATATCGGCCCGGTCACAGCGTTCAAGAGAGAGATAGGTCGTTATCATGGCTTGCCACGCGTGGCGTGATCCAGACTGCCTCGCCGCAGCATCGATCAGCGTCTGGGTTAGATCACGAAAGCTCTCCTCGATAGCTTCGACGACGAGCGCGTCACGGCTTGAGAAGTGCTTGTAGAAGCCACCGTGGGTCAGCCCAGACGCTTTCATAAGTGTCGCAACCGCCGGTCCGCTCAGGCCGTTCTTCCGCAGTTGGCGAGACGCGCCTTTGACGATCCTGCGGTGAGTTTTTGCTTTGTGTTCAGCGTCATAACGCATGATATGGGATTATATATGTAATCCCATATCTGTCAAGACCGCGGGCGCGTATTTTTCGAACTTTCATGACAAGGACAGGAGTGCCGCATCTCATTTCGTAGAGACATATTTCCAAGCATCACGCTGTCTTGACGCGATCCTGTTCAGAAGCGCATCTTTCAGCACGGATCCTCCTCTGACCGAATCTGCTGTCTCAGACCGGTTTGGATGAGTGTATTGACCTGTTCTCGCCAGTTGAGCTTTCGCTACCCAGAACTGAACGAGGGACGACTTGTACGTTTAGGGCTTCGGATGAGTGTCGGGCCGGACCCTCGTTGGGCCGCCGCGACGTGCCTGGAAAAAGTAAAACTGCCCGCCGGGCGTGTTCTTCATATCGACCACCTGTTTGCGCGCATGCAGCGTCTTAATACATACGAAGCAAAGACGAACGCCATGACGAGAATCGGATCGAATTTATCCCAAGCACTGCCACCGCCATTCAGTTGTGAATAGAACGCGAGTAAAAGATGATCGCGATACCGGCATAAACCCACTCAGTCAATCGAGGCACATTGGGAATCAGAAGGCCCACGCCACCAAGGATGTGGGTCACGCCAATCAGAGGGATGATATAGAGCGGGTATCCGAGTTGCTGATTGGCGATCCTCCATTCGCCGGGATCGTGAATTAGATATAACCTTCCGAAGTACACCCAGATGAAGGCGACAAGGCCGGTTATTACCATCGCGGCTATTTGAGTTGCTCGACCTGCCCGCGCGGGTTTATCGATTGTGTGTTCAGTTTTCATATTAAAGTGATCCTCTTCTTGCGGTTTAAATGGTTTAAATCGTTCTGCAATAAGTCGGCTCTTGTACGCGACTGAAATCAAGCGCCGCATGGGCGGGACGGCTCCTTTCGCCAGGGCGGACCGGACGTCAGCCGCCGGTTCCGCCGGTTGCAGCCAAAACAAGAACCTTCATGGACACCGATGGCTGTTCCCACGCCCCCCAAGGGCGCTGATTCAGCTTGCCCCGGACTTACGCCTTGACGGCGTTCTGTGCAGCCGCAAACACATCGCGTGCGGACGTCGTACCCGCTACGTGCTCCGTACCCGCGACTCCGAGGCCCATCCATCCCGCGTTAATGCTCTCAAACATTTCTTCGGCAGGTCCAGTGTGGCCCTTCGGGATGCCGAACTGCTGGAACGCTTCCGCCCACCCTGCACGCGGGACTGCAAAGGCTTTTACGTCGAGTTTCAGGACTTCACCCAATTGTCCGGCCACTTCATCCGCGCTTACCATCGAACCCAGCTCGATGACGCGATGCCCTGACCACGCCGGCCCGGTCAGAAGCGTTGCCACCTCTGCGCCGATGTCGTCTGACGCGACCATTGTCGATTTCCGGTTTGTAGGATTGTAGAAGACCGGTAGTGTTCCGCCCTGGGCGGCCTGTAAGCCGAAAAGAAAGTTTTCGAAAAAGCCGCCAGCGCGCACAAATGCGACCGGAGATGGCAGGCTGCGAAGACCTTGCTCCAAGAGTGATAAGGCCGTGATCATTCCCCACCCCGCTTGTTCTATTCGCGCCCATCGACGAGAGCGCTACCACCCGCGGGGGCACTACCTTGGTCAGCGCCTCGACATAGTTCGCAATCACGCCCTTTGCTTCTCTGTAATCAGGCGAGGGTGCCCATACAGCCGGCAACATAACAAACGCGCCCTCAACGCCTTTGAGCGCCGCTGCTATGGCTGTCGCATCGTTCCAGTCTCCATCCACCAACTCCACGCCTTGGTCTGCCCACTTCGCCGCTTTCTCGCGATCGCGCACAAGTGCTCGCACCTGTTTGCCTTGCTTCAGCAGATGCCGCGCGGTGGCGCCCCCAACTTTTCCGGTAATGCCCATGACTAAATACATGCTCGTGTTCTCCTTTGCTTCGAATTTGGCCGCCTATCCAAATGAGCGACCTGACCATTAGAGGCCAGAAATAACCATTGGTTGCAAAATAATCAATGGTTCTAAAACCTCTGGTTATAAATAAACAAACGGTCGCACAAATCGTCAAAAGGGACTAAGCTATTGAAGTGACATCCACATCACCAAGTCGCCGGGTAGAGCGCAAGGAGAGGCTGCGGGGCGAAATCCTTGCCGCTGCCAGCAAAATGTTTGCCGATCGCGGCTACGAAGCCGTGACGCTTCGCGAGATCGCTAAAGAGATTGGCTATACGCACGCCGTGATCTATCAGCATTTCCCCGACAAATGGCATATTCTTGCCGAGTTGAGCCGCGAGACGATCGGGCTGATGGTTCAGAACTTCGACGCGATTGCCGCTAAACATCTTTCACCGAAAGAGCGTCTTTTTGCGACTTCACGCGGCTTGATTCACTTCTGCACTGCCCATCCACAGCAGTTCCGTAACGTCTTCTTTGGGCCGGAGAACCGCAATGGCGTCCGCGCTGGACAATATATCAACGACATTGGCGCGCCGTTGTTCGGACGATTCGTGCAGCTCTTTTTCGATGTTGCCAAGGATGAGGGATTGCCAAATAAGAATGACATAGTGGTAGCTCACACCTGGTGGTTTACGATCTTTGGCCTCGCCACGCTCATGGTCATCCAAGGGGTTGTGACTGACTTGCCTGACCAGACTCTCGTGGTTGAGCAAACGATCGCCACGCTTTGGGCGGGCGTTCAAGCTGTTCCGCGATTGCCGAAGAGTGCAATCTCTAAGAGATCCGGCCGATCCGGTGCCTCAAAGCAATAACAGCTTCTATCTCCTTAGGAGTCGTTGGAGGTATGCCCGTGGAGTTACGGCATTTCCTGCTAAATGTGCATGTCGCCGGGAGAGTTCTCGTTTTACGCCAATCGCAGAGTATGAAATCCGGCCGCAGCAAGGCTGGAGACGCGCACTGTCAAAAGTTGAAGTTGGAGCTGCTTGAAGAGCTCTGGACGCAGGCCGATTTTAGGGGAGTGATCTGGCGGGAGGATTGGGAGCTGCCATCCCCGGTCCCCAAAAGCGAGGGACCGTGGGCACCCTCGTTGTGGTTTGGAAAGGACTGAGGGGATCGGGGCCCCCCGCCCATCAATCCGATCCGATGTTGATAGTCTGGTCGTGTGCTTCAACCTTGTACGCGGGCGGCGCAGCTTCTGACGTTTAGAATCGATGTGACGGACTGTAGGGTGCGGGATGAGGCGGAAGGCGCGCGACTGTAGAACCATATGTGCTGTTCAGCGGAAAGCACATATACGACTTGGTTGAGGAGCGGCGGGGGCTACTGAAGGTGGCCTATGAAGCGCTGCCGGATGACGAGGCGCTCGACGAGGCAGCCACCCAGGCTCTGAAGAAGAAGTTCATGCTCGACGTGCCGACTCTGCGGATGAACGACTGGACGTCCGAGCGCAGAGAAATATCGCCCTACTCTACCGAGATCATCGCGTACGTCCCGTTCGACGGTGACCCAGCCGTGTTCAATGTGCAGCCGTCCGCCTTCAACGGAATGCTCGCCTATGGCGAGATCGTAAATCACGAGATACTAGTCCGCATTCGTCCGAACAGCGCGGATTTCGACATCCCTGCATACGTCCGGAACCAGCTCAAAGAGGTCGAGTGGCGCCTGAACAGTCTGCGCGGCTCGATGGAGCATATGAACCAGCAGCTGGGGATCACGCTGCGCGAGGGCATGCAGCGGCGTCGGCGAATGATCGAGAACAGAGTGAAGCTCGGCGACAACATCGGCATTCCTCAGCGACCGCCGAAGCCGGAACCCGTCGTTGAGAAGAAACAGACACCCGCTCCAGCTAAACCGGTCGTGAAGAAGGAGCCGAAGTTGGAATCATGGGACGTATTCATGTCGCATGCTTCGCCGGACAAGTCCTATGTGCGCGGGCTGGTGAAGGCGCTCCGCGAGGGAGGCGTGACGGTCTGGTTCGATGAAGACAACATCGACTGGGGCGAGTCGGTGATGAAAGAGATCAGGAAAGGGCTACTGAACAGCCGCTACGGGATCGTGGTGCTGTCGGAACCGTCGCGCTGACGGCCTTCTTCGCGGGCTGCTCGATCGCTTCGGAACTCGGAGCTTTCCGGACCCGCAAGGTTGAACTGATCTGCTTGGCCTCAGGAGTCTTCAAGAAGTCCTGAAAATCTCGATCCTTTGCGAAGACGTAGTTGAGCGCTTTATCCACCACGTCGTCAGCAGAGGCCTTAATGAAAGCGGCGTATTGATCGACCTGGGTTGCAGTAGCCTCATCAAGCCGAACCGAGGCGCTGATTTGGCGGCTTTGAGTGATTTCGAGCAGTGGCATGTTAGTTCGCCTCAATGACCGCGCTCTTGGTCCGCTTCTTCGCGCTAGAAGAGAGCGGGTTAATTGAAAAATAGATATTGGCACCGCAGCTATTCTCAAAGGCAAGCCAACCCAGATAATTCGACTTCATGAGGTCCGAGAGGCGAACGATTCGCTGCAGCGTGCGCGGTGCTTGAGGGTAACGAGCGAGTAGCGCAAACGTCTCATCTGTGGGCTTCGTCGCAGTCGTCATATGTCCTCCAGTTTCCTCTAGAATCCCTTAAGAACTGCAGCGGTAATGAGTCCGCCCATTCCGCTGCCGTGACCACCCGTATGGCCTGAGAAGAGGGATGCGGTCATAGTCGGAATCTTCAGCAAGATGAACCCCGCAACAATGCACAACATTAAAAGTGCGGGCATCAGGTAAATGAGGTTCTTCGGGTCATCAACGTTCATGGCACCGCTGGTGAGATAGCTGATCAGAAGGTGGCTCATTACGCTCAGGGTCGCTGCGGCTACGACCTTGTAGAACTCAAATCCGATGAAGGCCTTTAACCATCCCCAAAACAGGAAGTCGGTCTTGTCGAATACCATCCACGGAATGAATACGGGACCGAGCAAGCCGATAATGGTTGCCCCTATGGCCCCGTACGCAATGATGACTGCAATCAAAGCGGTCAGAATGCTCAAAATGATCTGCACCGTGTACGTGCAGAGAAGCGTATAGGGCTCGGTCAAAGACGGTGACATTGTCCCGACCTTTGCCAGTGCATTGTGAATCGTCGTCTGTACCTCTTGCGTCGAGTCGTTTCCAATATAGTCGACCAGGCTACTGGTTCCCCCACTGATAAAACTCTTCAGCGAGTACCCGATCCCCGGAATTGAGCCGTCATAGAACTTCACGAAGCAGTAAGCGAAGGTGAGGAGCAAGAAGAAATTCAGAAACTTTGCCATATTGAAGCCCGGACCACCCTGCGCGGAGGCAAGCGCTTCCTGCACGCCGAACCACACCATCATGATTGTGGCAAGCGATAGCACCATATGCAGGCCGAGCGAATCGACTGACGGCGCGGCCGTGGCCGTGAGATTGTCGCATCCATTCTTGATGAGGATTAAGAAGTCCATCGCTTGCCTCCGCATGTCCTAGTAGTGGAATGCCCATTGGGTGCCCGCGGTCGTTTGTTGCGGCGTCACCGTATTGAAAGTCTGTTGATAGACGCCGGTCGTTGGGCCGTGAAACATGGACACAGTATAGGCGAATAAAAGACGAATATCTCAACAGCTGAAGAACAAGCCTTAAGAAGACACTGAGCAAAGTACTGGATGTGCGATAGAGATTATGGTCAATCCATGATAATATATATCGCATAGGAGGAAGCAGTCATGCCGTCTAGCGCTTTCGCAAATCAGGGCCGTCATCAGCACTGGGACGTTCAGGAAGGCTCGGCACAGGAACTTGCTCCCGATCTCAAGAACTCTCAAGGCCAAGCACTGGTATTTGTCTCTCATTCCCGAGGCGGCGACGAACGGACAAGAACTGTCTTCGAAACCCTTAAGCGAGCATCCGAATTGATCGACGTCCTAATCGATAAGAAACGGGCTAGCAGTTGGGAAGCCCTGATCGAGGCACTGACCCCCGATGTTCCGTTGACTTCGAATAGAGTGATCGAGGCCAAAATGGTCGCTCAAGCCATGAAGGGGATCCTCGAGAGCGGCGACTTTGTTAAAGCCGCAGACATTGCTGAGGTCGCTCATTTCAGCAGGAGCAATCCAAGCTCTCAGCCAAATCGATGGAAGAAGGCTGGACTCATCTTTGCTGTCCCTTACAAGGGAGTCGATCTCTATCCGCTCTACGCCCTGGAGCTCAAAGAAGGAGCAAAGCCTCTTCCGATCATGAAGAAGGTCTTGCAGGTTCTTGCGGACAAGGACGATTGGCAGAAGGCGTTTTGGTTCGGGAGTTTGAACACATACCTCCGAAACAAGATGCCGAAAGAGCTCCTGAACTCGAATCCAGAGGAAGTCCTTCAGGCGGCGGAGATCGAGGCATCGGGCGTACAGCACGGCTAGGGGGAAGTGCGTATCAAATCTCCGACGGGCACCCTCGAAGCGACCATCATTCCCTGGGGTAAGGGAAAGACGATCTTTCGCGTCCATCCAGATGCGTACGCCAGCGCGCAGTTCAATCCCTCCGCAACCGGCAACGCAAGATTCAGTCCTTTGGTGGATCCTGCAGGTAAAGTGATTCCGACCATCTACGCGGGGACAAGTCTGGACTGCGCTTTGATGGAGACCGTTTTTCACGACGTTCCTTTTGCGGCCGGTCCGAAGATGTGGTCGAAGACCTCGCATGTCGCCGGCAAGGTGTACTCACAGCTGACGCTCAGCCGTGATCTCGCTCTGATCGATCTTTCAGCGATCGCACTACACAAGCTCGGAATTTCCCGCAAAGATCTGATTGAATGCGACGGCTCACAGTATCCTGCGACTCGCGCTTGGGCCTTGGCCCTGCACGATCAACATCCGAAGGCCGAAGGTCTCACCTGGACTTCTCGTCAGGCCGATCCTGAGCGCGCGTTCGTCTTATTTGAAGATCGCCTCACCGGTCCGGCGCTCGTTGCGAGTGGAGCGCCGACCTCACTTCTATTGTCCGATGGCAGTGCAATTCTTGAGGTTCTTGACCTTGCGCACCGACTAAACGTCCTTTTAACTCTCTAGTCGAAGGATCTTCATCTTAGCTGGCTTGTGCCAAACTTCCGTTTCTTAAAGATTCGATCGCCCTGTTCAGTTGCGCGTCTACTCCGTCTCTCCGTTCTTTCCAGTCGAATTCAACAAGTTCGTCCGGGGCGATGGGTGTCCCTTCAAGGACTGATCCCTTCCAGGTGTAATAGGCACCCGTGGGCAACGCGAGTCGGTATCCGCCGCTCGATCCCATTGGCCCATCCGTCCAAAGACACCGGCTCGGGCTTGATAAAGCTCGTAGAGATGCCCGGCGAGGTGGTAATTGTAAGCTCGCTGCATCGCCTCCGAAGCCAATGCCAGCGCTTCTTGATTGCGCCCCAGCCCGCTCAAAGCTTCGATCTTTGCGTTGATTGCGATGGTCGGATAGCGGCCGCTTCAAAAGCGTTAAGGCGTTGGTCTCGATAAGTCAAGGACCCCTGAATCAGTTCAATCCGACCGCGCTGGCGTTCCGGCAACTCATCAAGCCGCAGGCGTTCCTTCGCGATTTCTAGAGATCGCCAGGAGACATCCATTCCTACGATGGATTCGAATTGCTTCTCCGCAAGGAAAAGCCGCAGCAGCTTGCCTTCGCCGCAACCAAGATCGAGTACCCGCTTCGCTCCGGTCGCTTTGATTGCAGAGAAGACGGTCTGCAATCGTTGGGTATGCAGAGTGGGTGCCAACGAGACTTCGGCCCTTAAAGCAGCTCAAGCGTTGCGCATTGACGCCAACCAACAAGCCCCGCACGCGGAAGGCGGGCCGAGAACCATTGCCGAATTGATCGCTCACTACCGGCTCAAGGAACTGGTTGGTGAGAACAAGGGACGCAAAGCATTTTCGACACGAGCCGCGTACGAATGCTATCTGAAGATCTGGATTGTCCCCCGCTGGGGAGATCTCAGAATCGACCAGGTCAAGTCAGTCGCTGTTGAAGAATGGCTGGACAGCATCAAGCGGGCGAAGGCGACAAGAGCAAAGATTCGAAATATCATGAGCGCAATCTTCCATCACGCGATGCGGTACGAGTGGGTTGACCGCAACCCAATCAAACTCGTCCGCCAAAGTGCGAAGAGGGAGAAGGTGCCTGAGGTTCTCGAACTTTTCGAACTTCAACTCCTCCTCAGCAAGTTGTTCGTCCGGGAGCGCACTTTGGCTCTTCTCGATGCCGCCACTGGACTTCGGGTCAGCGAACTCCTTGCTCTTCGCTGGAGCGATGTCGATTTTGAGAATCTGGAGCTCAACGTCACGCGATCGATCTGGCATCAGGTAGTCGGCAACTGCAAGACGGAAGCCTCGGCAAAGCCCGTCCCCATGGACAGCTATATGGCGGAGGATCTGCTTCGGTGGCGGCGCCAGAGTGAATACGCATCAGATGACGACTACGTCTTCGCTAGCGAGACCATGAAGGGCAAGCAGCCCTATTGGCCGGACAACTTGATGAAGCGTCATATACGGCCAGTTGCCAAGGCAAATGGCATCAACAAGAACATCGGCTGGCATACATTCCGGCATTCCTTCGGCACTTTGCTGAAGGCGAACGGAGAGGATGTCAAAACCGTCCAGGAGCTCTTACGGCATGCCAATAGCAGGATCACGCTTGATGTGTACACACAAGCAGTGAGTTCGAACAAGCGGGCAGCACAGAGCAAGGTTGTGAAGATGATGGTTCCAAATCTGGGTGAAATGAAGGATGAAAAACACTCGCAAAATGGGCGGTAGAACTCTTATTGCACCCATATCGAACCCAGATTTCGTTGTCACTATAGGTCCATACGTCCCGTAAGTCTTTTGGAATGTATGGCGGGGACGACGGGGCTCGAACCCGCGACCTCTGCCGTGACAGGGCAGCATTCTAACCAACTGAACTACGTCCCCACTGCATTTTCAAGAATTTACCATAAACTTCTCAATTTATGGCTGATTCTGCTTCTATCCGATATATTGGGCTCATGGGCAATGAGCCCAATGCCCAATTCTGTCCTGTAACGAGCACCACAAATCAAGAAACTGTCACTGTTTCCGTAATTGAATTGTAGCAAAAAACTCTGTACTGCTGTGGGCCGTGCGAGATTTGGACTCTGGGAGTCAGCGAGATTGTCCGGAGCCTGCAAACTCTGTTTTTCAAATGCGGTGATACTCTCCGTTGTTACTACGTTTTATGCCGGCGTACCTGTTCGGCTAGCCCGATCCTTATACCAGTAAAAAATCCAAAGCAACTTCACGGCAAGTTACAACGATCTCGTTCCTCGTTGTAACCATACCGTCGTTGTAGAACCTGTGGTTGTCGTGCAGAATTTGATGCGATGGTATTGTTGGCAATCACGAACTAATTCGCCACCTGTCTATCTCTTCGCTTTTCGATTGGTTTGTTTGCTTCCAGGGGTGCATGTGAAGCCTCTTTCATTCCCTTTCATGATGGTTTTGTATTTGTGCAATTTCTAGATTGTTGATCAACCGGAAGTCACCGCAAGGCTCGAATTTACAGGCATTGTCCCAGTGGCATAAGATTTTTTGCGCAATCTGAATGGGGAGTCATGCGATGCGGAAGTTAGCGCTCCTGTTATTAATAGCAGAAGTCGCCCAGTCCGCGTTCGCAGCAAGAAACGTCACAATTGAACAGTTAGAGCAGGTACTGGATGCGCTCCGTAACAAGCCCGATGCAAAAGTAGCGCAACAACTATCTGAGTTCGAACTGACCGAACGGCTGAGCACTCCCAGGCTCGCGTCCCTGGAAGCAGCCCTGCCCGGCCCTGAATCTCGGCGTGCTTTGGTAATCCTCGCCGATGTATCTGGATTTCTCAATCCGCCCAAAACGGAGATTCCTGCCACAGCTATACCGGACCTTATGGCGCAACGCCAACTGATGGCGCGTACTGTGGACTATGCCAGTAAGACCATTCATCAGTTACCTAATTTTTTTGCTACACGGGATACGATCCGTTTTGAAGCTACCCCGCAGGGGCACCAAGGCGGGACGTCCCTTATCCCACCTGAGCCGTTACATCCAGTGGGCAGATCCACCGACACCGTGCTTTACCGTGACGGCCAAGAGGTGGCGAGTTCAGTAAATGCGAAGAATGATAGATCTGAATCCGGGGTCCAAGGATTAATTACCTCAGGAGTTTTCGGGCCTATTCTCGGCACCGTGTTGGTGGATGCAGCCCATAGCAAGCTGATCTGGAGCCACTGGGAACAGGGCGCGTCGGGAGTGCAGGCTGTCTTTTACTATGAGGTGCCAAGAGAGAAATCACACTACGAGGTAGAGTTCTGCTGTGTCCTCGGGAATAACGGAGATCGTGTTTTCCAGCAATTTTCCGGATATCACGGGGAGATCGTCGTCGATCCAGCGAATGGAACAATTCTTCGTTTGACTCTACAGGCTGACCTGAAACGGTCCGATCCGATTGCCAAGTCTGACATTCTGGTTGAATACGGTCCGGTAGAGATTGGGGGCAAGACCTATATCTGCCCAGTGAGAAGCGTTTCCATCTTACGTGCACCCGCAACGCCTTCCAATCCGGAAAATCTGCTTACACTGCTGAACGATGTTGCATTTGGACAATACCACCTGTTTCGTGCAGACGCTCACTTGATGGCCGGGAACAACGAGGAATCCAACGGGAACAAGGCCGATATCGAGTTCATGGACGCAAGCCATTCTGGTTCACCTTTCGCGGCCGAAAACAAAAAAGAGGTTCCCATCGCGCAGAATCGTTCATCGGTTGCATCGCCAGAAAGCAGCGTTCCACCTGGACCGGCGGCTCCGGCTACGATGCCTCTTCCAACTCCCATCCCGGTAACGGAAGCGGGAATTCCAGAGATGACTGTGGGGAACGAAGCCGGGCTGCAGGAATCTTTCGAAACTCCGCGCCTTGCGTCGGAGAAAAGCTTTACTGTTCGTGTGACCACTCGGTTGGTGGACGTTGCTGTCATAGCCCTGGATAAAAAAGGCCATCCGATTACTGACCTCAAACCAGAAGACTTCGAGATTTACGACAACGGACGAAAACAGGAAGTACGATTTTTCAGCCACGCGGAGGAGAATTCCGCTACAGTGTCTGATTCTATGTCAGAACAACCCGGCCAAATACCGGACGCCGCCCTTTTTTCCAACCGCCGCTTCGACATTGCAGAGACGAAACCGGGAACCGAAGCGATCCAGAGCAGTCTCACGATTCTATTGATCGATGCGCGCAACCTGGCATGGGCCGATCTGACTCGTGCTCGAGATGAGATGTTGAAGTTTCTGCGTGCGCTGCCGGCAAGCCAGCGAGTAGCTCTCTATGCAATGAAGGGTCAAGGGTTCCAGATTCTGGAGGAGGGAACGGTCGATCATGTCTTAATCACGTCGAAGTTGAGTCAATGGATGCCCAGCGCACAAGATCTGGCGCGAGCGCAGGAAATGGAACAACATAACCGGCAGCAATTCGATGAAGTAGGTAAAGAAACAGATCTGCAATACGTGAATGGAAACAACGGCAGTGTACCGGAAACGGCCAATCTGGTGGATCCCAAACTGCGTGCCAACGGGAGCGGCTCCGGACGCAACGCAGTGGCGTTGACCATTCTGGCAAGCATCGCACGTCATCTGGCCGCGGTTCCAGGCCACAAGAATTTAGTGTGGATTTCCAGCGACAACGTGCTAGTGGATTGGACCGACCAGACAGTGAGCACCGACAAAGGCAGCAGGCAAATTCACGGCTCGATCCTCCGCGCACAGGAGGAACTGAATGACGCCCATGTCAGCCTCTATCCTCTCGACGCCTCGCAACTGGAGGCGATGACCATCGATCCAAGTCTCGAAAACCTCAATATACAGTTGGCTCCCGGGGCTACCGGACCACCCCAGCCTCAGAGTGGAGGGGCACAGGGTGGCCACGCTAAGGCCGAGATGCAGCAGGATCTTCACTCCATTCAGCCCGCTATACAAGAGATGGCGGAGGCCACCGGCGGCCTTACCTTTCGTCGCTCCACCGATATTGCAGCGAAACTCAACGGAGTCGTTCAGGATGGCCGGGCAACCTATCTGCTTAGTTTTACACCTGACGCTCCGGCCGACGACCAGTATCATCAACTGGCCGTGAAGCTCATCTCGCGACATGGAATTACGCTGCGGTACCGCACCGGCTATCAATATGCTGCAGAACCATCCACGCTCCGAGATCGCTTTAGTCAGGCAATATGGCAGCCGCTTGATGTGAACGAAATCGCCGTAAGTGCGCATCCAGTAGCCACATCTACGGGAACTACTCTCAAACTCAACATTGCAATCACCGACCTCGCACTGAAGCTGCAGGCTGAACGTTGGGTGGATAAGCTGGACATTTTCGTCGTCCGGAGAAATGATGACGGACTTCATGCACGGATTACCGGTCAGACATTGAATCTGGCATTGAAGCCGGTGACCTATCAAAGCCTTTTAGGCGAGGCGATTCCTTTCAACCAGTTTGTTGAGAAAAAGCAGGGCATCGGCTCCTTGCGAATTGTGGTAGTGGATGAAAACTCAGGGCGAATGGGATCTATAACGCTTCCGGCTACGGCACTGCAAGGGAAATTGTAAATTCAGATATGTTAGTGTGCAGAGTTCGGTTAGAAGGTTTTCATGAACTCGATTAAAGCGCGCTTGTCTGTGTCGGAAAGATTGGTGCCAAAGTAGTGCCCGCGATCTTCGATAAAGTCCGGGCATTTGCTAATTCTCAGCAAATCCGGCACTAACTTCACCAACGCCGCTCGTGATTCCTCCTGAGTCAGCTTCCCTACCTTGATTCGCAACAATTCAGCTTGCACTTCCGCGAGAAGCTTAAGGCGATATGCTTCTTTGTGAGGGTCAGAGAGATCGATATCGGCATTTGCCAACAGATCGATGGGTGTATTTGCTGGTATCGGGCCAATCTGCAGGTATCCGTTTGACGAAAATTGTCCCAGTTCTTTGGGAAGATACCCTATTGGAAGTTCAATGTAGCTTTCCATGGTTGTACGCAGTATCGAGTTGACTCCAGCGCGCTTCTCTGGCCACAACAGTTTCTCCATTGCATCCTGAAACCCCGCAACACGCCCCACTGTTGATGGATCTCCAGTAGATTTTCCCACGGCGCTGTTATGCAGGAGCGGCGCAGTAGCCCAAATTCCGAGAAGCGAGGGCACTCGATAGTACCCCGGCCCTCCATCCGGCATAGAAAAGTTCGTAACTGATTTATCGAGGGGATTGTTTACCTGAATCACTCCAGCAGATGGTAATGCCTTATAGGTCTGCGATGAAAAATTATCCCATACGTGGCCATTCATCGCGTTCGTCGCGGAAGCACGCGCGGCATTTGTTTGAACGATCGTCACCGGGATTCTGTCTTCGGTGGAGAGAAAGTTATTTTGGAGAAAGTCCGGCTTAAGTACCTCGTTTTTCATCCATTCCTTGTACTGCGCTGAGTAGCGGCCTATAGCTGGCGGCGGCTGCTTGCCCGAGTGACATGGAGCACAGTTCTCGGCAAACACAAGCTTTCCCTGGCCTAACAGCTTCAGATCATGTGTTATTAATTGCCGGCCCCCTGGAGCGTCAACGAGATGCGGGCTCTGCATTTTAAGAAGAAATTGAACGAGATCCGGAATCCGTTCTATCGTCGACTGCCAGTAAACCGAACCTTGTTGCGCCTTCGCCACGTCGAAAGGGTGTTGTGCTGTTCCACCAACGATCACATTGTGATCGCGAAGCCACTGCTGGCTGTATTCTCCTATGCTGACGTATACACGGCTTAACGCGCCAGTAAGGCCAACTGAGTCCGCCCCGTCTTTCAGCACGTGCGGGACTGCAATCGACGTTTTTCCTTCCGAAAACAATAACGCTCCGCCACTCACCTCTTCAGCGTGCGCAACCGAGAGTCGAGCGGGAAGGTCGTAAATAGAATTTATCTTTGTAGGATTATTCAAGTTGTCGGTCGCGAGAAATGATGTATCGATCGTGCCAGGTTTCCAGGAATGCAGAACCTGATACGCGTAACTATCCGCGTTGGCTGTTGCACCAAAAACCTTTGCAGCGACCATATATTGGTTGCCGATCGTCGAGGAAAGATTCTCCCACTTCGGCTGTTCAGCGTCATTGGGCGGCCGAATCGGATTCAATGATACGTGGCAGAATCCACACGACATGCCGACAATGTAAGGGCGCACCAGGTTGGGATTTGTATAGTAAGCCGGGTCAGTGTAGTAGCGTTGCGAATCCCATGCCCGTTTTGCTGCCGCATCGAATTTTGGATTCGGATGAATCCTCAACCCGATGACACCGGATGAACGGCCATAGATGTTCGTGTCTACACCCGGCTCCTGTGGTCCGTCATCCAGCCATACACCATACTGATCTGGCTGGGCAGCTTGTTCATATCCCGGCTGGTTGATTAGGCCCATAGCTGCAAAACGCGACGAGCGATGACGGGAGTCTAGCGTCTTCAGAAGGTCAACGATTCCGAACCCGCGTTGAGCCATGTAATCCCAAAAGACCTGGTCTCCAGCAGTCCATAAAAGCCAGGTATTGCGACCCTTTGTCTCCTCCGCATTTAAAGAGATTCCACCATCCATTCCGTCGAATATGTGCGTTCCTGTTTGTGGAAAATCGGCAGTTGTTTTCCCTGCAAGTTTTGCGTCATCGGGAATAACCTCGTCGCGATGATGACGTCGTATGAGAAGAATTGCGAGTACGGCAACGGTGGCGCCAAAAAAAACAGCTGCTGCGATTCGGATGACGTGCGCCGAGGAGGCGGACATCTTTTCCACGCCTCTACCCTTGTCCATCAGAATGTTTTGAGAAATTCGATCAGAGCGCGCTTATCCTGATCACTCAGGCCAGGCTCCTCATTGAAGTAGCTGGTTCCGAAGTAATGTCCACGGTTGACAATAAAATCGGGGCATTTGTTCAATTCAAGCATGGGCTGAACAAGATTGGCAAACACTCTCCTCGCATCATCATCCGTTGCATTTTCCGGCAGAGCATTCAGATCGTGTTTCATCTTGAGCAACAGTTTCAGGACTTTTTCTTCACGTTGCCGCTTCTCTTCTCCGTTCGCCGGCTCGCCAAGAAGATCGAAGTTGGTCAGCAAATCGACAGGCGTGCCTGTTGGAATGGGCCCGAGTTGGACCCCGCCTTCGCCGAAGATTGCGGGGAAAAATCTTTGCCCAGGACCGATGAGCGGCTTCAGATAATCTGGCAGATATCCGCTTGGAATTCGCAGATAGCTTGTAGCCGTCGTTCGGTCGATCAAGCCTGGAATCTTATCGCCCAGTACTGGGTCCTTATCACGCTTCTCTGGCCAGAGCAGTTTTTCAATTCCATCCTGAAACGACGCTATACGTGCTTCAACAGATGGGCTGGGATTGAAATTTCCAATCGTGTTGTTCTGCAGAAATGGCGCCGTTGACCACACACTGATCAGAGAGGCAGGCCGCGTGTAGCCGCGTCCGCCGGCAGGCATAGCATAAGTGCCGGGCTTGCCTGTGAAGGGATCATAAACAGTGATCGTTCCCACGGAGGGAAGATCTTTGTAGGTCTGCGATGAGAAATTGTCCCAGATATTCCCGGCAATCGCATTCGTAGCGAGAGGACTGCATGCATTTGTCTGCAGAAGTGTTACAGGCACGCGCATATCCGTCGAAAGATAGTTGTCCTTGAGAAAATCTTTCTGCAGGACAATCTTGCGCATGGCCCCTTTAAACTCATCTGTCTTTGTCCATGCCCAGTACTTGTTCCAGCAGTTCAAGTAATCCTTACCTGCACAGCCGCCGGGATCAACGCCTTGAGCTGGAGCCGGAATTTTGCTGGAGTGGCAGCGTGCACAGCGATCGGCAAACACCATGGCTCCATGCTGGAGCACGCTTTGGTCTTTCGTAAGATAAGCCTCTCCGCCTGGAGCGTCACGCAGCAGGTGAGGCTCTGTACTCTTTAAAAAGAACAACGCCATATCCGGTGTCTGTTGCTCAGTAGCTTCCCAGTAAGCAGAGTTCTTGTTTGCGACGGATATCTCGATCGGCGTAATTGGCATGCCTCCCACTAACGGACGGAAATGGAGCAACCATTCCTCACTGAAGAGACCGATGTTGAGATAAACGCGGTTCAAAGCCCCCAAAGCGCCTACAGAATCCGAGCCATCCTTGAGGACGCGAGGCGTCAGGACCGTATTCGGAGGCTGAAAAAACTGCGTCAGATCGCCTTGATGGATATAGTCATTGAATTGCTTGTTGTTGAGTTCTCCTCCAGAGAGGGTCTCTTTACCCCACCGTTTTGCTACGTCCAGCCGCGCGCGAAGACCGTAAACGGCATTCATCGTACGTGGATTATTGATATTGTCCGAAGAAATCAACGATGTATCGAGCGTGCCGGGACGCGACGTATGGAAAATCTGATAGGGAAAACTACTCGTATCCGGTTTCCAAACAAAGATGCGATCGATCCAGAAATATTGCGCACCTACATTTGAGCTCAGGTTTTCCCATTTAGGATTTTCCGGATCAGCTGGGGGCCTGGTTGGATTCGGCCCAACATGGCAAAAAGCGCAGGACATCCCCACGCGATAAGGCCTCACAAGGCTTTTGTCGTCGTAATAGGTTGGGTCTTCATAGTAACGCTTCGGGTCCCATCGTTTTGCAGCGCTTGCATCAAAGTCGGGATTCGGAAAAAGCCGTAGACCTACGATTCCTGTGGGATAGCCATAGTAAGAACCGAGAGGAACGGTGTTGCCCCGCGAGCCAATCTTCACTCCCGGGTATTTTTGTTCATTCTCGAACGGGTCCGATGGGCAATTGCCACTACGTTGATCAAGCCATAATCCGAAATGCTGCGTGTCAGGTCCAGTAGCCTTTTGAAAGCACGGTTCGTTTACCAAGCCGAGATAGTTCCAGCGATTGTCACGGCTGTATTTGTAGCTCGGATACGATGACACGGTCTTCAATAGATCGAGCGTGCCAACACTGGCGGTCGCCATCACATCCCAGAAGCGATCATTGCCCCCGGTCCAGACCAGCCACATGTTACGTCCCTCGATCTCGTCCGCAGTTAGTACTATGCCGCCGTCCATATCGCGAAAATAATCTTCATCCGCAGCGGGAAATGATGATGCTGCGCGGCCAGCGCGCCTGGCTTCATCCTGAACCTCGCCGGGCTTGGGCGTAGACTTACAGCCCGAAGGCAGAGCGAGATAAATAAGAGCGCAAGCCGTCCATATGCGAAAAGAGCAGAACCAGGTCTTGATCATTTCTTGCCTTAGGACTCCTGTTCAAAGCACAGACATGGTTAATGGTGAACCGGAACAATCGATAGTTTCATGAGCTTCTTTATGGCCGTGGATGGTATCACAGCAAATCTTCAAATCGCAGCAGAAATTACTGAGGGAAAGTCTCAGAGCCATCCGGCTCCATGTGCTGGACGTGATTCATCATCTGCCTGAGTTCCGAAAGCTGTGTATAGATAAGTCGCCTGGCACGGTTCTGGTTCCCCAAAGGACGATGCGTCGCAGTCGTGTGCCACGGGTTGTAAGAAAGCACGTTTGCGAAAGCAAACTGCTCTGGAGAGTCGAAACGCTGCCGTGGAATACTGATTTTCGCGACAGGAACAAAGGGCGATAGCCGCTCCTGCCATTCGATCGAGGCATCTTCGATCGGCATGCGTCGCGGATCTGCCTGTGCCTGCACTAGGAAGTCCAACTCTACTTCTTCGCTCGACAACCTAGCCGCCAGGGATTCCCGCAGCCAGTCAGCAGGCGGATTCCAGGGAATCTTCGTCTGATGATTCGAAGTCGGCCGCACGGAGTACTTAACCGCTACTCCGTCGCCACAGAGATATGGAACACAGCTCCAATACTGGACTTCCACCGGGCTTCTGTTCATTCTCGAATACAGTCCCTGCATCGCCATATCCAGCAAATGGGAGTCAAACGGCTTGAGGAAATAAAACACCGGAGTTCTGGCTCCAATCTCCTGCTGAAGCTTCAGATTTTCTCTGGTATTCGGCGTGGTGAACGTGGGACAGCTGATGCCTAGAAAATCCTGCGTCCACTTCTCGTCGTCCAGCAGCTTCTCGCCGGCAACCCCCATAACTTTCACGCCAATGCTGAGAATGCCTGCGTCAGCTATATCTGGAGGTGAAAGCGGGCCCGGCCCAGAAAACCTGATCCAGGCCGGATAAGCTCTCGGTCCAGCAAACACGCCCATCTTCAAGGTCTGGGGAATATCCTCCAGCACTTTAAATTCTGCTCGAACTACACCATACGTTTTGGTATTTCCTGCCCGTTCGGCCACTCGCCCTGTGTATTCACGTGCAGTGAATTTTCTCATCTGTCCTGTAATGGCGGCAGCAATCTCCGCTTCATTTACTTCGACAACTTCCTGGCATAGTTTTGTCTCAGGATTTTTGTGAAGCAGGCGAAGGAAGAACTGCACCATATTGACGAGCGGACGCTGCAAGAACGCATTGAATGTGTCGCGAAAATATGGATCGACCCGATGTTCCAGTGTAACAAGGCCTAGAATTACATCGTTGATGCGCGGACCAAGAGACATTGCTGGATTGTTTCCTCGGAAAATACCGCAGCGACAGTGCGCAAATTCTACCGCGAAGATGAAATATACTGAACAACTTCTTTGAACAGGAAAACTAACAACTGCGTCAGCTCCTTTCTTATGGCATGCTGGAGAGCCAGGAAACTTGATCGAGATGAACGGTAGCGGCCCCACACAACGCTTATGGGATTACATTGTCGTCGGCTCTGGCGCAGGAGGGGGCACCGTTGCAGCCCGTCTGGCTGAAGCGGGCCATACCGTGCTTCTGCTTGAAGCGGGCGGCGATCCGAAACAGCTTCAAGGCGGTGACGCCAGCATGCCCGGCGCCGAAAGATTACCCGACGATTATGATGTGCCTTGTTTCCACGCATTCGCTTCGGAGAATGCGTCCATGCGTTGGGACTTTTTTGTTCGCCACTATGGCGATTCCGAGGCGCAAAAACTCGACCCCAAATATCAGGAACTCTACGACGGTCAGCAGGTCAATGGGGTCTTGTACCCTCGGTCAGGAACGCTTGGCGGCTGCACCGCGCATAACGCCATGATCTTCGTCTATCCTCATGATGCCGATTGGGATGGCATCGCTATGCTTACAGGCGACCAATCATGGAGCTGTAAGAATATGCGACGTTATTTCGAGCGCCTGGAGAACTGCCATCACCGCTGGCCTTATCGCTTGTTGGCGAAGCTTGGCCTCAATCCAACCCGCCACGGGTGGAAGGGTTGGTTGCAAACCGAATGCGCAATTCCGCTGTCTGCTCTGATCGAGAAAGACCTGCGCAAAGTTCTGCTGGCGTCGATCAAGGAAGCAATCGAAGACATTGGCCATCAAGTCGAGCGCGCGCGCTGGCTTGTTCAGAGCATGCTAGATCCGAATGACTGGCGAACCGTGAAAGTGAATTCCATCGGCCTGCGTTACATGCCGCTAACCACGAAAAACCATGCCCGTGTCGGCACACGTGAGCGCGTGCTGGAGGTGGCTGCGAAATATCCGGACCGATTGCACATTGAACTCGACGCTCTAGCTACGCGGGTGCTATTCGATGAAAACCGTCGTGCCGTTGGCGTGGAATACCTCAAGGGTGCAAGACTCTACAAAGCTCACGCAAATCCAAGTACCTCGCCCGGAGTACCGCAACGGGCGAACGCTAGACGCGAAGTTATCCTTTCAGGTGGCGCCTTCAATACACCGCAGCTTCTCATGCTGTCCGGCATAGGCCCAGCTGAAGAGTTGGCACGTCACGGAATTACGGTCCAGGTCGATCTTCCCGGAGTCGGCAAAAACCTGCAGGATCGTTACGAGATCGGCGTGGTGAACCGGATGAACTTTCCTGAATGGGAGGTTTTTGAAGGGGCAAAGTTTTGCAAGGGCGATCCTCAATATCAGTGCTGGAGTGAGAAGCGGGAGGGGGCATACATAACTAACGGCACGCTCCTTTCGTTATTTAAGCGGTCTGCGCCTGAGCGACCTGTGCCCGACCTCTTCTGCCTGGCTGTGCTCGGCCGTTTTGAAGGGTATTTCCCGGGCTATTCCCAGGTATTTGCAACGAATCGCAACTATCTTACCTGGGCCATACTCAAGGCACACACTAATAATCGAGCCGGTAAGGTAACGCTTCGCTCATCTAACCCGCTCGATATGCCTGCGATCAATTTTCGCTACTTTGAAGAAGGTACGCCCGATGGTGGCGAAGACCTAGATTCGGTCGTGGATGGCATCCGCTTCGTACGTCAGTTGACGGACAAGTTGCGCCAAAAAAATATCATTGCTGAAGAAGCACTCCCCGGCGAGACCCTCCAATCTGATGAGGAATTGCGCCAGTATATTCGCAATAATGCCTGGGGACATCACGCCTCCTGCACGTGCGCTATTGGCCCACGGGAGGCGGGCGGTGTGCTCGACAGTCGTTTCCGCGTACATGGCACAAGCGGATTGCGTGTAGTGGACGCCTCAGTCTTCCCTCGTATTCCCGGGTTTTTCATTGCGTGCGCGATTTACATGATCGGAGAAAAAGCGGCCGATGCCATCCTGGAAGATGCCAGAGCTTAGCTAAAATCATTCGTTGACAACGAATGCTTACCGAATGATATTGGATTGCATTCATCAGGCTGACTGCAACGCATAAGAGTCTGCGCACACTATTCCTGGCAGAGTACAGCTGTCTACCGGACGCTTAAATGCCTCCGGTTTTCCGAGGAGTTCATAATTTATGCCATACACTGTTCCTCAGCTTCTGGGCATGTCCCAGAAAGACCTGGATACCCTGTTCACGGCCAGCGAGCCTGGCGACATTCCGAATGGCGAAGCAAATGGGACAGCCATCATCGCGCCCGGCACTACGTACACCGAAGAGATAGCAACCTTTATCAACCACTTTGCCTGGCAGGGGAAAACCTTCGATGCGAGCAAAGGCACATTGCGCAATCGCATTCTTCCTCTTGGCCTGAATGCAATCATCGCCAAGGTATACAAAGGAACAAGCTGGTTCGATGGAAAAGAATGCATCGTTCTGGACTACTCCCAAACTTCCCTATTGGCGCACTGGATTCGCGATGAGATTCGCTTGATTAGTCCCGGCTTGTATCTAGGGATCGTTTACTGGAACAAAAGCAAGCTCATCAATTTCGCGGTTCAGTTTCCAACGCAATGATTCCTCAGACCAGTTTAATGATCCTGACGCCCATCTCTGCCGGGCGTCAGGACGATCTGCGGCGTCTGCTCCTTTCCATGAATCGCCTGCCGGGCGTCGCCGATCCTGAAAATGCGCTGATCCCGTTCGGCCAGTTTGAAGAGTTGCATTTCGCACGGCTGGTTATTCTCGAAGACCAGACGCTCGACGACATCACTGCATATAAATTGCCACGGCCCATCTACCCTCTCTATCTCGCATTTCTGTGTGATTTTGACGGTCCGCAGGATGCTTTCCTGGCAAAACTCATAGACCGCGCAGCCATCGGATTGAGACAGATTTTTGAGCACTGTGAGGGATTTTCACGCAGCGCGGATTTGTTGAAGTGGATCAGGCAGCATCATCAGGAACCGGCGACCAGCTATGTAAATTGGCTGGGGCGGACGATGCGGCAGGTTCGGGAAGAAGAGGCGTTGCGTGTGGCCATCCGGAGACGGCTGGATACAGACAACTCATACAGCAAATTGTCCCCGCGTCAGTTGCAAACTGAATTACGCGCATATATCGCTGCGGAAGTACGTGCAGAACGACTCTCGCTCACTCCGGACCCGGCTACGTCAACCGTCTGGGAGCTGAAAAATGTCGATCATCTGATTGCTGTTCCACTGCTGTTGTTGCTCCTGTTGCCATTCCTCATCTTGTACGCGCCTGTTTTTGTCATTCAGTTGCGTCGCCGTGAACGAACCGACCCTGAAATCGCTCCGCGTCCCGAACCCGCGCATGCAAACAAGTTGGCCGCCCTGGAAGATCAGGATGTCACAAATCAATTCAGTGCTTTTGGCAGTCTGAAACCTGGACTATTCCGACGTTGGACGGTTGTTTGCATTCTCTGGGTCATCAATTACACAACGCGACACATCTTCAATCGCGGCCGGCTGGCGCGCGTAAGCACTATCCATTTTGCACGGTGGGTGTTCCTCGACAATAAGAAGCGTCTGTTTTTTGCAAGCAATTACGACGGCAGTCTGGATAGTTACATGGACGATTTCATCAACAAGGTCGCCTTCGGACTGAATGTCGTCTTCAGTAATGGCGTCGGGTATCCAACAACGAACTGGCTGGCGCTTGATGGTGCCAAGGACGAACAGAAGTTCAAATACTTTATCCGAAGGCACGAATTGCCTACCGAAGTCTGGTACAACGGTCATCCCGGATTAACAGCTCTGGATCGACAGCGAAATACGCTTCTTCGCCAGGGACTTGAAAATCCGGCTATCTCAGACTCGCAATTACAGCAATGGGTACAGCTTCTTTAAGAAGATTGTTATGACCAAACCATCTCAAGTCGATTTCGCAGATATACAGGGTTTGGCGCGCTTTGGATATGGAGCACTTACCGAAGCTTCGTTCCTTCTGTTGCGCATTCGAAATGCTCCGGCTGCACGGCTCTGGCTTGCATCTGCGCCTGTATCGAACGCCATAGCACTTGTACAGGCGCCCGATACAGCCTTGCAGCTCGCATTCACATGCAGTGGACTGCGCGCGCTCGGGCTTGAGGAGGATGTACTCACCGGATTTTCTGCTGAATTTCATTCGGGGATGTCAGGAGATGAAAGCCGTTCGCGGCGTCTGGGTGATGTAGGAGCAAATTCTCCGCAATATTGGCAGTGGGGTGGACCAGCTAAGGAACCCCATCTCGTTGTCATGCTTTACGCACGCGAAAACCAGCTCGACGGCTGGTCGGACACGATTCGCGGACCGCATTGGGAAGACGCTTTTGATTTACTAGACTGCCTTCCCACTTCGAATCTATTCGGCGTTGAGCCTTTCGGTTTTACGGACGGAGTAAGCCAACCGACGGTTGACTGGGAGCAGCGACGTCAGTTGAAAGGCGATGAGCTTGCGTATGGAAATCTTGTGTCCCTCGGCGAATTCCTTCTGGGCTATCCAAATGAATACGGTAAATATACAGACCGTCCGCTTCTCGCCGCTGGGAGCAGTTCCTCGCCGATATTGCCACCTGCCGAAGACAAGCTTGAACTTTACGACTTGGGCCGGAATGGAACTTACCTAACTTTTCGTCAACTTGCGCAGGACGTACGCGGTTTCTGGCAGTTTCTGGATCAGCAGACAAATTCTGATCCTCAAGCGCGACAGGCGCTGGCGGAAGCGTTTGTGGGCCGCAAACAGGATGGCCAGCCATTAGTGGAATTAGCTCAGCGGCCCATCGATGGAATCGACAAAGACGACGCAGCTTTGAATCAATTTACATTTGACTCAGACACCAGCGGACTACGTTGCCCGTTAGGCGCACATATTCGACGTGCCAATCCGCGAAATGCCGATTTGCCCGGCACCAGTGACAACTTGTTCTCCAAGTTGAAGCACACTCTTGGCTTCGGAGAAAATGCGTATGGTCAGGATGTGATCGCTTCAACGCGTTTTCATCGGTTGCTTCGCCGGGGACGCGAATATGGACCTGCACTGTCTATCCAGGATGCGCTCCAACAGGCTCCGACAAACGACGTCGACCGCGGGATACATTTCATCACTTTAGGAGCTAACATTTCGCGCCAGTTTGAATTCGTGCAGAGCGCATGGATTATGAGCAGCAAGTTTGCTGGTCTGACTGATGAGAATGATCCTGTCCTGGGCAATCGCGAGCCAACCCCAGGGTGTCAGGCCACTAGCAGTTTTTCTCTGCCGCAGAACAATGCAGCGAATCGCCGTGTCTCGGCGCTCCCACAGTTCATTACAGTTCGCGGAGGAGCTTACTTTTTTCTGCCGGGCATCCGCGCATTACGCTATTTGGCGCGTGCCTAGAGCAAATTTCATATCACAATCTAAGCAAACGAATCCGGCGATGTTGATCTGGATATTCTTCTTATTCGCTTTGCTCGTCAAAACGGTCATGAGCGTGTACATATCTCTCAGCTTCCACTCTGTCTAGCCTTTTCTGCAATTCCGTATTTCTGCAATTTATAAAGAAATGCTCGATACTCCAGATTGAGCTTCGCGGCTGCCTGGCGGCGGTTCCATCGTGTTGCATCAAGGGCTTCCAGCAGTAACTTGGATTCCGCCTGACGTGATTGTTCTGCCAAACGGTCAATCGAAGAAGTTTCCACGTGTACAGTACGATGGTGGTTCAAGGCTGCAACCGGTTTAGGGGTTGCTGGACATGTAACAGCCTGGGTCAGCTCAGCGGCGAGCATGGATGCATTCTGATACACGAGGAAGCGGCGCATGATATTTTCCAGCTCACGGACATTTCCAGGCCAGTGGTATTCCAGCATCGTCCGACGCAGCTCCTCTGTGATCTCGGGTACCACGACGCCCGGCCGCGTATGCCTGTTCAACAGAATTTCCGCCAACGGCATGATCTCACTCTTCCGTTCGCGAAGCGGTGGAATGACGATATTGATCACGTTCAGGCGATAATACAAATCTTCCCGAAAATTGCCTTGTTCAATGGCCCGTTTGAGATCGCGATGTGTTGCCGCAAGGACCCGCACATTGACTTTCACGGTCCTGTTACTACCCAAAGGTTGTATCTCACCATCCTGTAAAACCTGGAGGAGCTTTGCCTGCAGGCGGATGTCCATATCGCCAATCTCATCCAACAGGATCGTTCCTCCCTGGGCAATCTCGAACTTGCCCGGCTTGTCGATGACGGCTCCTGTAAAGGCACCCTTCTCATAACCGAACAATTCGCTCTCGACCAGTTCCGAAGGCAGTGCAGCGCAGTTTAATTTTAAAAATGGCTTATGCGCTCGTGGAGAATACGCGCATAGACGCCGCGCAACTACCTCTTTACCCACCCCTGTTTCCCCATGAAGCAGAACAGGCACATCGGCCATTCCGACACGCGTGAGAAAAGTCGTCGAAAACAAAGGTGAGTTCCCACCGATGGAATCCTCGGCAGCCGCACTCCCGTCATCCTGCTCTGCCTTCCCTGCCAGGATGCCAGCCGTATTCGCTGCATGCTGAACAGTCTCGACCAGGCCATCTGAAGACGCTGATTTTTGAATCATGCGGATATTGCCGTTACGCACCGGGAGGTCGTTAGGCAGACTTCTCGCATTCTCAGGAAGCAACAGGATCTGCAAATGGGGATGAATCGCAGAGAGCTCTGATAGAACTGTAAAGTCCTGCTCGCGGCGCATCCTCACATTGCAGAAAAGGGCGACTGACGCCCTGCAACCCGGATCACGAAGATAGATGATCGCCTCTTGAACATCCTTTAACGAGAGAAGGCTATAGTTTCTCATGCCAAACGCTTGGTTCAGGCAGGCATGTACGTCGTGGTTTTCCCCTGCTACTACAATTTCGCCCAGCATAGTTCATTAACCCGCAGTGTTGGACTTGTTGAACGGTGACCTGGTGCCGCATGAACACCGGCGTGCAGGGGGGGGTGTGGTAGTCGATACTTCCTGGCACTCTGTTTGATGCGGTATACAACAACAATTTTTGGTCTGTTATTAGAGTGACACTCCCGGCAGTGTCACTACAACCACTCTTTTGCATTTGATTACCATTGATTTCCATACCGTAGAGGCTAGTTACTAAAAGTAAGTTACTCATCATAGGTGCTCGCAATGGCTTTGGCGGGCACTTGGACCGCCCTGTCACACTTGTTCCGCCTCTTCAGGGTGGGAATATCTGAAGCCGAGCATGATTAACTTTCCAGAAACTTTTCATCTCTTCGGCACAAATAGCAAAAGCTGGGAAGGCCCTCATAACGCCCGTTGTAGCAAAACGCAACAAAATGTTGGCGCAAGTGTAGCTGTGGACTTTGGCCCTGTGATTGCTCCTACGAAAGAGCAGCAAGGACACCGTGTTCGTGAATGCATGGCTGCCAATGCAAAACAAAACCTTAGGTTAAAACCGTGCCAATACATCGTGACATCTATCCGAATTTGAAACTAAGGATCTATACGAGCGGCCTTCGCCAGAACAGAATGGCGAAGATCCTGGGAATCGATGAAGCGCATCTGAGCAAGATCATCAATGGCTTCCGTGAACCCAACGATCACTTACGGGCGCAAATAGCAGAAATATTGCACTCCGACCCTGAGTGGCTTTTTCATAAGGTTTTCGTAACCGAGGAGAACCCCGTTATCGATGGCGAAATGATACAACCGAGCAAATAAGATTCGGGCATTGACTTGTTTTATTTTTCTCTACGTTGTGTGTTGTCTTTTCCAACTGTGCTCTAGACTCGGTGTCGCTGCAAGGAGCGCATCACGGCAGGACCGTGCTTTCATAGAGCGGTCACATATATTGATGAGGTTTGTGAACAGGGTTGCCATCCACCAAAAGGTGGAGAGCAAAACCCGCCATCGTACTCAAGACGACTCGTTAGCGATTTCGTACTCTAACAACGTCTCTTGAAACACAATACCTCCTGACCCCAATCTTCTCGCAGAGATTGGGGCTTTCTTTTGCGTCAATGTTTCCACACGCTTGCAATCTGCTGCGTCATCAGGATTACCGACAATATCGTCACGATGATCGCAGTCAACCACGCCGCAGCATTGAACCAGTGAGAATTTACATGTGTTCCCATCAAGTCTTTGCGATTGATAAGTAGGAGCATGAAAACGATCACGATGGGCAACAGAATGCCGTTCAGCATTTGCGAAAAGATGGAGAACTGCACAAGAGGGAAATCCGGAATCAGCACCACGGCCGTTCCACCTGCAATCAGCAGGGTATAAAGCCAATAAAAGACCGGCGCTTCACGAAGGCTCTTGTCCACGCCGGATTCAAAGCCCAGGCCCTCGCAAACCGTATATGCCGTTGACAGCGGCAGCACCGATGCAGCAAAGAAAGACGCATTAAACAACCCAAAAGCAAAAAGCAGAAAAGCATACGACCCAGCCAATGGTTTCATAGCTTCAGCCGCATCGGCCGGCATCGCTATTGTCCCCAGACCATGCGCCCAGAGCGTTGCCGCGCAGGCCACAATGATGAACCATGCCACAACGTCGGTGAAAATCGAGCCGACAATCACATCCAGCCGTGTTGCCGCGTATTTCCGGATACTGACGCCCTTTTCGACAATCGACGACTGCAGGTAAAACTGCATCCACGGAGCAATCGTCGTACCGATCACGCTCACCACCATGAAGACGTAATCATGCTGCCCCCAGAATGCCCGCGGCGGCAGCTTTACTGTTGCAACGATAGCGGTGTGCCAACTCGGTCCGGAAAGTACCCCGGTGATGATGTAGGCGATGTAGAAAACAGAGGCCGTGAGGAAGATCTTTTCGACGCTCTTGTAGTCCCCTCTAACGGCCAGCAGCCACACCAACACCGCACAAATTGGCACAGAAATATATTTCGAGAGATGAAACAGCTGAAGGCTGCCGGCGATGCCGGCAAACTCACCGATAACGTTGCCGAAATTGACGATGACGAGCAGGACCATGACGATGAAGGTCATGCGCAAACCGAATTCTTCGCGAATGAGATCGCTCAGGCCCTTGCCTGTCACGACGCCCATGCGTGCACACATCTCCTGCACGACAATCAACGCCAGTGTGATTGGAATGATGGTCCAGAGCAGCGAATAGCCGAAATGCGCTCCCGCCTGCGAGTAGGTAAGGATTCCGTTTGGATCGTTATCTACATTTGCTGTGATGAATCCCGGCCCAAGCACCGCAAGGAACAAAAATATCTGGGTTCTCCATCGTTTCAGCATGCAGGGTCCTGGTCTCTTGCTGTCTACTTTTCAAAGATTTGCGGGGAGTCTTTCTATGGCGAACATATCACGCGCGAGCGAGAATCAGCACATCAACTAATCCTGTCAAATCTTGTCTCTGAGGAAGGCAATGACGTGGTCCGCTTCTACAACTCCAACCAGCCGCCCCTCGTCATCAATCACGGGTAAAGCGCGCAGGTTGTATTTATCGAACAGTTCAGCAACGGAGTTCTGATGGGCGTCCGCTCTGCACGAAATAAAGCGCGGTTCTGTAAGAACGGCCAGCATGGTTTCCGGTTTTGCCAGAATCATGCGGCCCAGTGGTACAACTCCTTTCAGAATTTCGCGCTCGTCAACTAGATACACCTCGGTTATGGTCTCCGGATCACCTTCAAAGGCGCGCAAGGCTTCAACTCCATTTGCAACGGTTGCATCGACCGGTACCTGAACAAACTCTGTCGTCATGCGTCCGGCGGCAGAATCCTCCCGGAATTCGAGCAGATCTTCTACTTCCTGCCTCTCTTCCGGGTCCATTTCTTCAAGAATGGCTTCCGAACGCTCTTCGGCCAGCTCTGCCAGCAGGTCGGCAGCGGCTCCCGGGTCCATTTCCTCTACGATTCCGGCTGCGGTTTCAGAATCCAGAGACTCGACCAGCGCTCTTTGCAGCTTCGGCTCTACCTCTTCCAGAGTCTCCGCAGCAACTTCTTCGTCAAGAGTGGTCAGAATTGCTTCGCGTTCTGCCGGCGCAAGGTCTTCCAGAATGTCGGCGATGTCAGAAGGATGAAGCTGGGCGAGACGCTCATGCTCAATCTTCAGTTTCACCCGCCGGGCCGGATCTACCTCAATCACATCCACGAACTCCCAGGGAATAACCCGCGCCGGAATCTGCCGCGCCAGCTTGTCCAGGGCCTGCCTGGGAAGAACCCCCAGCAACAGCCTTCGCACCGCTCCGCGCAGACCCACCTCAACTTCGCGTACGCGCAGATCCTGCTTCTCATCCCGGGAAAACCATTGCAGGTCTACGTCGTTGACGCGGACAACTTTGCGGCCATGTACGTCGATAATCTGACGATCCAGGAGATCCTGCTTTAGCAAAATGAAGTTTTCATCGCCCCGCAAAGGCCGTACCGCCTCGGTGGAGCGCAATTCGAGCACCCCGCTCGGCGTGCTCATCACCTCGGTCGCAGGAACCAGTTCCAGCCCATTTTTTGTTTTCAGAACCAGTCCCGCAATCCGGCCGGCGTCTGCGCCAGTTGCCACCGCAATGTCTTTCAGCCTCCCAAACAGGCTTCCACGCGGCTCCGTTACCGGGGTGCCGAGCAGCAGGGTCAGGCTGGGTCCATTGCGCTTTTCAGTCATTTCGTTTTCGTGTCCCGCGTGCAGTCTAACAGGCGTATGCGCAGCTGTAATCTCTTCATAACGCGCCGGCAGATTGTGCCGAATTCAGGCGTCACGTCTCTCCAATCCTGTGCGGCGAACCCCGTTACGCTTGTGGAAGATTGGCTTTTCCGGGATATGTTCTTCTGGACCTCTCCTGCCCCTGCTTGACATTGCTCCGCCGAGCAAGCAAACTGCCCTACAACGGGTTAAACCATAAGGATGTCCATGCAGCATGGCGAGGATCATCAATTGACTGGATCGCAGGCAAGCCGGATAACGTATACACTCGAATCCTCGCTCGACAGCGTGAACCGGGTTGAACAAACAGCCGAGCAGATGGCCAAGAAGGCAGGCATGGATGAAGATGAGATTTTCCGCATCGCCATGGCGGTGCGGGAAGCAGCGGTGAATGCGGTTTTGCACGGCAACTCCTACGATCCGGAGAAACGCATCACGGCATCCTTTGAAAATACTGGCGAGTCGCTGGTTATCCGCATCGCCGATCAGGGAAAAGGGCTCGATCCAGACACGCTTCCCGATCCACTCGCGCCGGAAAACCTGTTGCGCGGCTCAGGCCGTGGAATCTTTCTTATCCGCTCTTTTATGGATGAGGTACACTTCAAGCAATTGCATCCTGGAACCGAGCTGACATTGATCAAGCATCTTGGTACCGCCCAAACCGGCAGTTAGTTTTAAGGAGGAATCTTACGTGAGCATGAAGGTAAATACCCGTCAGGTGGACGGTGTGACCATTCTCGATCTTAGCGGCCGCATTACCCTCGGCGAAGGCAGTGTGCAGTTGCGCGATGCTGTTCGGGATCTATTAGCAAAGGGATCCAAGCTCATCCTGCTCAACTTGGGCGATGTCAACTACATTGACAGCTCGGGCATCGGCGAATTGGTAAGCGCCTACACCACGGTCCGCAATCAGGGCGGTGAATTGAAGCTTCTGAACCTGACGAAAAAGGTTCACGACCTGCTCCAGATCACCAAGCTCTATACCGTCTTCGATGTAAAAGATGACGAGGCCAGCGCGATTGCCTCGTATACGCGCGCATAGTATTCGCACCCGTTTCGGATGAAAAAGACTGCCCAAGGGCAGTCCTTTTTCATCCATCCGCAGCTAGTGTGGCTTGCGATATTCAATATCTTCGTCGCGCAGATAATACTCAGCGGAGCAATTGTTCGCACCGCAGATCATTGATTCGAGGCCGGCAAACTGCGCTCGCGTAATTAAACCCAGTGCGCCGCAGCTCGGGCACGCCAGCACGGCCCAGTAGGGATTCTTCGCATCTCCCATTGTTCCTGCGTTCTCAAGCAGGAACAGGGTACCTGGTTCCATCTGCTCGGGGATCCATTCTTCAAGCAATTGCAGTTCTGCGGACATTCTTGCCTCCTCTTTGGGGCTAGCTATTGAATAGTGCTTCTAGTGCTGCCTGGATTTCTTTTTTTTATGCAGTGTTGGCTTCTTCCGGTGTCCTCCTTTTATTCCGGTGCCGAACCACCGGCTTCCTGGGCTTTGCTGCCAGGACATCCTCCACGTCAACGTTCAGCCGGCTGACCGTGTCCGTTAGACATATCAACAGCATCGGCTGGTTTGTATTGCGCATGAGATCGACAATTTGACGCGAATCCGACTCCAGATAGACATGTTTCCCATCCAGCAGCAGGTGATGGTCCTTGCGGCCCTGCACGATGTCGGCCAGCCGGCTGTGGACTTCCCTGCGCAGAAAGCGAAGAACGCGCCTTACCTGCTGCAGCGAGATGTGCCTGCGGCGAAGCTCTTCAATGACGAGGATTTCGACCAGGTCCGCGGTCGAGTAGATGCGGTTGCGGCCCTCGCGCTCCGGCACGACGACGCGCTTTTCGTCCCACCACTGGAGCTGGCGCGCAGTGACGCCGGTCAGCTCAAGAACATCGCCGGTGGTGAAACGGTCTGCCAACATGGCGGACAAAAACCTCAAACATTTCGGTTCCGAAATGTTTGATGCGATTTTTATCCCATCGGCTGCAGATGTCAATGCCTCTCTGGTTTTCTGCCGTAATCTTTCGTATTCAACTGGTAACTGTGGTCACGCTCGCCACAGCTTCGCGTATGCCCTTCGCGACGCGGGCGATCTGGCGCGCTTCGAGGCAGGGGTGCATGGGGAGGCTCAGCACCCGCTTCCCTGCCCGCTCAGAGTGCGGGAAACTACCCTCTCTGAGGTTCATCGGGGCGAATACAGGTTGCAGGTGCAGGGGCACCGGGTAGTGGACAGCCGTGGGGATTCCGGCCTGCTGAAGGGCCTTCTGGATGGCGTCGCGGTCGTCAACTTCGATGGTGTACTGCGCATACGGGCTGGTGCAGTCATCGCGGACGACTGGCGTATGCACTACGTCTTTCAGCAACTTGTTGTAGGCTTCTGCGGCTCGCCGACGGGCTGCGAGTTCCTCGTCGAAGACTTCCAGTTTGGCCAGCAGGATGGCGGCCTGAATCGTATCGAGGCGGCCGTTGATGCCAATGCTGGTGTGATGATAGCGGCGGTCCTGTCCGTGGTTGCGAATCTCCTCCATGCGGCGGGCGAGATCGTTGTCGTTGGTAAAGAGCGCCCCACCGTCGCCGTAGCATCCCAGCGGCTTTGACGGGAAGAAACTGGTGCAGCCGATCGTGCTCAGATTGCCGGATTCACGGCCTCGATAGGTTCCGCCGAAGCTCTGCGCGGCGTCTTCGATCACGGCCAGGCCATGCTTTGCGGCGATTGCGTTGATTGGATCGAAGTCGGCGCATTGCCCATAGAGGCTGACCGGCATGATCCCCTTCGTGCGCGACGTAATTGCAGCTTCGATCTTCGCGGGATCGATGTTGTACGTCTCGGGGTCGATGTCGACGAAGACGGGAACCGCCCCGAGCAACGCGATCATTTCTCCAGTGGCGAAAAAAGTGAAGGGCGAGGTGACAACTCCATCGCCCCGCCCGATTCCGAGCGCCATCATCGCTATCAGCAGCGCATCGGTGCCGCTGGCGCAGCCGATGCAGTGCTTCGAGCCCGTTCGCGCGGCCAGAAGCGATTCCAGCTCGGCTACCTCCGGCCCCAGGATGTACTGGCCATGATCGAGGACGGTCTGGATGCGCGCGTTGATGTCCTGCTTCAGCTTCCGGTATTGCGCTTTGAGGTCGATGAAGAGCATGCCATCATTGTCGCCTAATCCTGCCGGCATGGGAGGGTTACCCCCATAAGCGCTAAGATAAGAATTGGAGCTGGGGTCTGCGTTTGCGGTTTGGTTGGCTCAGAGCCGCAGCCACCTCGTTCCAGTTTTGAAGAACCGTTTGAAGTGGCACCATAGGAGTAATGGCGGCGAGTACCTGATGGAAGGCGAACTGAAATTCACGCCACTGGCTCGGAGTGCGCGGCTTCCGGAAGGAGGTAGCCCCAGGGGGAAATCGTGCTTCCTACCCGTGCCATCTTCTGACTCAGCAAGGCCACGAACAGTTTGCCGTACAACCAGGCGCGGCTGCTCTGGTCATCGTGCTTCGGCACATGTCCGAGCTGGGCGATCGACTTCAATCGCTTAAAGGTCAACTCGATTTGCCATCGCAGCCGGTAAGCCTCCAGGACTTGTTCCGTGCTGGCTTCGGAGGCGGGAAGAGTGGTGAAGACCAGCACATATTCGGCATACTTACGGTTTGCCGGACCTACTCTCTTTCCCTTTTGCTCCTTATCCTTCAACCGACGCTTAGCCCGCTCGATGGCGTCCCGGCTCTTGCGAATCGCACAGACCCGTGCGGCGATTCTTTGCCGACCGGATGATGACCGGGCCTGCCCTGGCAGGATCCATACCGGCCACTCTGCCAACTCCCCGGCCTTGCGTAGGCTCGCTAACGATTGGAGCAATGAGAATGAGGCTCCGCGCTCATTCCACAACGGCAGTGCGTAAGGATTCATGCGCACGCAAACGTCCGCATGCTGTTCGACCACCGCCGCAATTCCAGCAGGATGGCAGTAGCCCGCATCGGCCAGCACCAACTCGCCGGGCTGAAACTGAAACCTCCCAAATCTCTCCGCCGCGCCGGCACCATTGGTCGGGGTGAGATCGAAAGAATCGCACTCCAGTGTCGGCAGACGCAGACTGTAATGAATCCGCCACTGGCTTCCCGTCTTGCCCGGTTCTCTGACCACTGTTGCATCCAGCAGTCGCACAGTTCTCCCCTCGAAACCCGGCTGCAATTCCACTCCGTTGTCCTTCCACAACTGCTGGCATAGCTGCCTCAGCCAATCCTCGGCATCCCGCAAACGATTCAACAACGTGACATCGGAGACTTCAGCAATGCCCGCTAACTTAGCCTGCACCGCCGTTTCGCGTAACGACCACCCGCAACCCACATGCAACAGCAAGGTGCGCAGCAACGCTTCCAGCGAAGGAAAGCCGCGCAACCGTTTCACCGCACCGCTGCTCCTGCCCAACTGCCGCCACTCGGAGGGAAACAGGCCCAGTAACACCTGCCAGTCTTCCAGGTCAGACATGCGCTCAGGCTACCCTTCAGCTCAGTAATCAGTCAATGCTTATCTTAGCGCTTATGGGGTATTCCCTCCCCTTAAAAGAGCAAATGATTTTAGAATCAGCGGCTTAGAAAATCGACTGCCGCGCAAGTCTTTGGAATCTTTAGTTTATCTTCTAAAATATTGAGGACAAATGGGTTATGGAGGAGTTACCAGTCGCCGATCTTCCCTCTATTTCTCACCCTATTTCCAGTGTAGCGAAAAAGGCCATAATACTGTGCCAATATTCGTTGCAACAAATAAAATAAACCCTGGCTGCGCCTGATGAGGTCCACATCCCCCTCGACCTCTCAAGCGTTTCTGAGCTAGCCGTTTTCTACGCGTGCCTTTATGTCTGAATACGCCGTTTCAATGAGCCTGCGGAGCGCTGCGGCATCTGTGGCGGTTCCCGGCCGCAGCTTCACATGGCGCATGAATTTGCCGTTGCCCTGCAACAAGCGGGCCGGATCCGGCAGGGCTGCGCCCTGAAAGAAGCCCACGTTTACGTGCGAAGTGAATACATTGACGTAGCCGAAGGGCGCATCGCCCAGACATGCAACCGGGCAGCCGTCATGCAAGGCCTCCCGGACTTCATCCCCGCATTTTCGCATCACCTCAAACCACTGATGCGCAATGGCTCCCAATTCACCTCTGTGCTCTTTCATCCACGCATCGATGGCGGGATCGCGTTCGACGGTACCGTTGAATCGCAGCAATTCCGTTCTCATCGTCGCTCCGTTTTTCGCTTTCGGATTCAACCCTACACGAGGAACGAAAGGAATCGATCCTCAGAAACGCGCTTTTGCTGATCGACTTATTTCTGGCGATAAGCCGACTTACCGGGACTCATCGATTCTTGGTGAGACTCGGGTGAAGTTTCCGAAAAGCCCGTTCTCAATACCTTCCGAACAATTCTGCGCACCAGCGAGCGTCGCGAAACTTCACCGCAACAGAAGCCGCTCGAGAGTATTTTCGAGCCAAGCCTCATAGCGGGCGGCGGACCACTTGCGGTCCACAACAAAAAGCCGATAGTGGTCTGCTCCCGTCATGGCCCACAGGATATCCAGCGCCTCTTTCGCGGTGTGGCTCTTGCGAAGTACTCCAGCGCGGTCCCACGCGTCTGTCAGAGGCCTTTGGCCGCGGAGTCGCCGCTCCTCTCCTTCCTGCCACAGGGCCAGAAGGTCTTCGTTCGTACAGCCGGCGCCTCGTGCGATCTCGACAATGTCTCCCGCCTGCCCGTAGAAGCGGCACGTAAAGGAAACCAGCCGGCGCAGTTGCTTGCGTGGGTCTCCCGCAGTAGCGTGCAGGTCCCTCAGCAGACCGGCGACGTCGGCCTGCGCATCCGCCTGGTCGAGCAACGCAAACAGCATGGCTCGCTTGGATCGATACATCGCGTAGACCGTCGGCACCGCGACACCCGCCTCGCCTGCGATCCGTTCAATCGAAGTAGCACCGTAGCCATAATGGCCGAAGAGATTGCGCGCGGTCTGCAGAATTCGTCCACGCCGCTCGTCGGATGAGGCGCGACGCCGGCTCGCGTCATACCCACGCTTTGTTTTTTTTGCTTGCATGCTTTGCTCTCATTAAATATAGTGCAACTCTATCGAATATGAGGAGGCAAATCGTGCGGTCTATTGCTTCGCTTACGCTGTGGTTCTTCGTGATTGGAACTTCATTGATCCTCGGCGCTGGTCTTTATGAATCGCTTGTAGTGGTGCCGTTCTGGTCGGCAGGAGCCCCGGCCTCGCTGGCGGAAGGGAATCCGCTGTTGCAAGTTCACGTACGCGCAGGGCATGTCTTCTGGCAGTACTTCACGCCGGTTCTCGGCCTCATCACACTGCTTGCGATGCTCACCAGCTTTGGAGCTCCGTCGCGCCATCTGGCATGGCGTCTCGCAGCCACCGGCCTGATGCTCCTGGTTTCGATCGCGACGCTGGTCTATTTTCGTCCGGTCCTCATCGGAATGCTTATTGACCACGGAGCAGGGCTCACACCGGAAGCGCTGGCAGCAGAAGTACGCCGCTGGGTGGCGCTCGACTGGGTCCGGGACATCGCCGTCGCAGCTTCGCTGGCGATGGGAATCCGAGCGCTGCTTCTGCCCCTCCGGTAGCGGCGAAGGGCGATTCGAAGCATGGGGATCATATAAATTCGCTGCACTTCGTCAAGCAGAAGCCGGAATCACCAGCTGGGTCTGCCAAGCGCCGCTGTCTATTGCGAGACACCACAGCGACACGTCTAAGCTCAATATTCGCGTGAGGTCACGATCCCCGGTTGCGGCACAGGATATCGGCCGTTGGCATCAGCAACCAGTGGCGCCGGGGAATTCATGGTGAACTTGTCTGTGTTCGGCGACATTTCGAAGTCGCAGTTGAGCATCTGGTCAAACGTCACTTCCTTGCCGGTGTGGGCGGCCATGCGGCCCATGCTCGAAACCAGGCTGGCTTCTACCCCGCGTTGCACCTCGTTGTAGGGCTTATCGTCTCGAATGGCGTCCACCAAATCATTCCATTCGTTTTGATAAGGGTCCTGCTCCTCCGGTTCCACCTTGGATTCCCAAAGCATCTTAGAGGTCAGGTCCTGGCTTGCATACAGGCTTGACGGCTGCCCGCAATCGCCTTCCTTCGAGGCTATTCCCGACCCTTTGGTGCCTTGCAGGTAACTGGAATAGATCTGTTCGCATCCGGGGATGGTGCGCCCGTCGAAAAAGAACTTGGAGCCGTCGGAATACGTGTATTCCACTGAGTATGTGTCGAAATTCTGATCCACATACATGATTCCTTCAGGACTGGAGCGGTACTGCCGGCCGCCTAGCGCCTGCGCCTTCACGGGCCACTCGTTCTTCATCCACCCTAACTGATCGATCAAGTGGATATAGAAGTCGTTGAAGCAGCCGCCGCTAGCCCAGATGAAACTGTGGAAGCGCTGCACCTGATAAAGGAGGTCGGTGATACCGGCAGGTTTCGGAAGCGAGTTGAAATATCCGCCCAGCCCGTGCATCCGGTAACCCCGTTGCAGAATGATCTCGCCAATCTCGCCATCGTGGACGCGCTTGGCCAGTTCCTGCATCGCGCGGTTGTGACGGGACATCAATCCCACACCGACCTTCAGGTTTTTGGCCTGGGCCTCCTGCGCCAGGCTGAACATGCGTTTGCTGGTGGGCCCGTCAGCCGTAAGCGGCTTCTCCATAAAAACATTCAGACCCTTCTGGATCGCGTAGGTGAAATGTACCCAGCGAAACGCCGGCGGCGTAGCGAAAATGGCGACGTCGCCCGGTTTCAAACAATCCATCGCTTTCTGATAAGCGTCGAAGCCGATGAACTGGCGTTCGGGCGGCACGTCCACCTGGCTGGCAAACTGCGTCTGCAACTTGGTCAGGTCCTTCTGCAGGCGATCCGGGAAGATGTCGGCCATGGCCACCAGCTTGACAGGGCCGCGCTTGACGGAAAGTGCGTTGGCTGCTGCGCCGCCGCCGCGCCCACCACAGCCGATCAGGACGACCTGGATCAGATCGCTGCCGGCAGCGTGGACGGCGGGAATGGCCACGTTGGCCAAAGCCGAAACTGCGGCTAATTTGCCCGTATTTTTAATGAATTCACGGCGAGACGCCGAGGCTTGCATGGACGATTTCATGGTTGGGCAATCCCCATAAACATATAGTTACCTTTTTGAGGGCACGCAAAAAACATTGAAGACGCGGTACGCCATTCTAGCGCGAGTTCCCCGTCGTCAAGAATAATCTCATTCTTCAGCAATAGCGGTCGAGCGACTGAACAGGTCTCGCCAGGCGGTGAAGTGTACAAAATCCGCGATAAACCTCAGCGGGTGCCGATGACCATCGTTGAGCCGGGTCCGGGTATAGAGTTTCGCAACGGTCTCGATCTCGCGTCAGAATTGCGGCCTCGCGAACGACATATCACTGGAAGTGTATGGGGCATATAATCCCGGCGGAGGAGATCCATGCCTACATACGTTGTCTTGTCCAAGTGGACGAATCAGGGAGTGCAAAGCGTGAAGCAAAGCCCGGCGCGACTGGATGCAGGACGAAAAGCTTTTGCGGCAGCCGGCGTGACGCTGAAGGACTTTTATATGACGATGGGCCAGTACGACATGATTCTCGTTGTCGATGCGCCCGATGATGCCACTCTTGCCAAAGCAGCACTCACTCTCGCTTCCGGAGGCAACATTCAGACAGAAACGCTGCGTGCGTTTACT
This sequence comes from Terriglobales bacterium, assembly GCA_963738095.1. Lineage (GTDB taxonomy): Bacteria > Acidobacteriota > Terriglobia > Terriglobales > Acidobacteriaceae > Alloacidobacterium. The sequence continues at coordinate 660,550 of CAVTVL010000020.1, read as the reverse complement.
GAAGAGGAATACCGGAAGATTGTCTCCGGTCTGGCCTGATTCGTGCACGCGAAGACGCTCGAAGGCTTGTTCATATAAGCGCCAGAGGTCGTGGCCATGCACGCGCCTTTCAAGCGCCTGGCGTTGACTCGAATCTGAAAAGTTGTGCCAGGGGTCCCGGTATCTCCCTGACGGAGCACGCTCGAGTTATTTCTTTGCAATGCCGTGGGGGCGCGCCGGGCCCATTTTGAAGGCATTGTTGAAGTCCGGTTTGAACCATAAATAAAATTGAACCGAGGCTGCACCCATTACGTATGAGTAACTGCACCTATGAACACCGTTCATCGCGGTTGAAATAGTCTGCAGTATCTACGAAGATTTTCGTTGACAACCTACGAAAACATTCGTATAAAAATTGCACGCTCACCGGGCGGAGAGAACGTTCCAGCCGGGCAATCGAAAAAACACCTTCCTGCAGGGGTTATTCGCGTGCATATTCTGGCAAACCTGCCAGTTTTATGTGAGTTTTTGTGGCGGTTTATCTTCCAGCACGTTCTTAGACAAAGTTAAAAAAACAGCCTCACAACATTCCTGGGGTGGTCGCAGTACTTTCTCTCACGCTCGACTCGAAGAGCGAGCCAAACGGAGGTTTTTATGCGGCGTTTCCCGGGCCTTGTCATTGCCCTGCTCTGCTTGTTTGCAGTTCCTCTCAGCCAGGCTTTATCACCGGAGCCAAGGCTGCTCTCGCTCGTTCCTCCCGGTGCCAAGATCGTAGCGGGAATCGAGAGCCATCCACCCAAAGACCGGGCAGGCAGTTTTGTTCTGATCACGCGCAACAACACCCTCGATCTTGAAGATTTTTATGCATTGACCGGAGTGGACAGCACGCGAAATGTCCACAAGGCGATCTTTGTCGCACTGGGCGATAACACAGGTCACCTGAGCGAGCACAGCCTGCTGATGATGGGACATTTCGATCAGCCGCGCATTTATAAATCCGCGGTTGACGGAGGGGCGCGTGCCTTCGAGTACAGCGGCGTCGACGTTGTGGAGATCCAGCCGTTTCTTCGCGAGCGCGGCGAGATGAACGACGTTCGCTGGCTTGCGATTGTCGACTCGAATGTTCTGCTGTTCGGGACCATCGCCAGCGTACAACAGGAGCTTGGCCGGCATCTGGCTAACAGCCCGGCTGATCCTTTTCTGGTTCGTGAACTGGCTCACATGCATAGCGATGACGAAACCTGGTGCGTGCTTTCGGCGCCAAACAGGAACGACGAAATTCGGAACGCTTTAGTTACCCTCGATCCGAAGCTGGCGGAACTGGCCCGGGAGGCGGATATCTTTCAGTTCGGCATCCGTTATCGCAAGCAAGTGGAGTTCGAATACAAGGTAACAACGACTTCGGCCACTCCGACGATTTCGAACTCTATCGCACTATCTCTTACCGGATCATTAATGGGATCTTCATGGTTGTCGTCGCCGGATACCAGCGGCGGCGATCGCACGGAGCGCGGCGTCGTCATAATTCCATCGCTACGTTTCGCCGCATGGCTGGCGAAGGTCAACGATCATGCGCATGGCGGGAGCAGAGCCAGCCGATGATGTGCCAACTCGGGCCGCACACCTAGAGTGGCGCAATCGGATGAGGATTGACTCATCCGATTGCGCCGTGACAATGACATGAAAGGAATGCTGATTACCGGTTCGTGACGAGTGGCGGATTGACCGTCACTTTGCGGACCAGAAATCAGGATCGATTTTGATCCACTCGTCGGGTGGATAGCTTATCTTCGGGTTGAACATGAAGAGATTGGACTGACGGGAGGCCACGGAGGAGGCCTCGAGATCCTCGATCTTCTTCATCCCGCTTTCTCCCGCGGCAGCGGCGAACTTTTTTGAGTCCGTCATGGAGCGGTCCGTTTCGGCGAGAGATTTCATGGGTGTGAAGACGAGGAAGACCCCGCCGTTATCCCCGCCATACATGCTTTCAAAGACGGCCCAGTGCGCATCGGGGACAGCCTTTTCGTAGGCGCTCTTTACTTCCCTGACGAGGGCTTCCCATTCGCTGCCGTGTCCGGGACGGACTACGAAGCTGGAGATTTCAAAGTAGCGCATCTGCGCGATGTTGACGGAGGACCGGAGGCTGAGATCATCCCTATAGGTAAAGCCGCCCGTGTCGTAGCTGGTGAGCAGCTCTCCATCGGCCTGCGATGCGCTGTCCATGGCAGCCGCGAGGGTCGAGTTGTGGATCGTGGCCAGGTTGTCCTTTTCCCAGTCCGCGAACGAGTCATAGCGAACAAAGAACAAGGAACGCGGGTGGCCGGTGAGCGAGTCGGCTGCGAAGTAATGGGTGGGCCACTTGGCTGCGCTCATCGCCTGTACAAAGGCGCTTTCGCTTTTTTCATGCACGCTGCCGGCTTTACCGGGTTTGAGGAACTCGCGCATGATGACGAGCACGTTTGGAGGTTTCATCAGATCGGGCGCGTCCTGTGCGAACGCGGGAACCAGACCACCGAGGGAAAGACAGAACTCCAGAGAGAGTCCTATGAGTTTTTTCATTGGGTATTGCTCCAGTCCTTACGAAATGAGTTTCAGGACCAAGAATGCCGAGCGTGAGGGAAAACCGGCCTCACTTGGGCAACCTGAGCAATGATTGAGGACTTTCCGCTTCCATTCCTGGAACGGCTTGTACCTTACGCCTCGCGGGCGAACGGAAGCAAGAAAAGGATGCGGCAAAGCGCTCATTCTTTTTCCTGTGGCGCGGCCACATAAGATTGTGCGATGCTTATGTGGTAGTGCCACAGGAGACAGAAATGGGCGAAACGAAACTCGATCTACTGCAGGGAACTCTCGATCTGATGGTTTTGCAAACTCTGGCGGCGATGGGGTCGCTGCATGGATACGGGATAGCCCGACGGATTGAACAGATCAGCGGCGATGAAGTGCTGCTCAACCAGGGGACGATCTATGCGTCTCTGGTGCGTCTGCAGCAGAGGGCGTGGATCGATGCCAAATGGGGCACTTCAGAGAACAACCGCAAAGCCAAGTTTTATTCGATTACCAAGGCGGGGCTGAAGCAGCTGGCAGAGGATGCCGCGCACTGGGAGCGATTGGCTGGAGTTATGGGCCGGGTTTTGGCCATGCAGAACGAAGGCGGTGGTCAATGACGGGTACAACCGAAACGTCTCCCAAGACCCCCTCTAGGACCTCCCTGAATGCTTCACTCCGACGGGCGTTCGGCCGTCTTCGCTCTTTTTTTCGCAAAGCCCCTCTGGACCACGAACTGAATGATGAGATGGCTTCGCACATTGATCTGGCGATGGAGGAAAACATGCGTCGAGGAATGTCAGAAGAAGAAGCCCGCCGGCGGGCGCTGGTGAGTTTTGGCGGAGTACAGCAGGCGCGGGAACAGCATCGCGAAACCCGCGGGCTGCCATGGATGGATGTGCTGATGCAGGACCTGCGATTTACTTTGCGGACGCTGCGCAAGGACAGCGGCTTCACCATTGTCGCGATTCTGATTCTGGGGCTGGGCATCGGCGCGAATGTTGCCGTCTTCAGCGTGGTGAATACGATTCTGCTGCGGCCGCTTCCCTTCCATGATCCGGACCGTCTGGCGCGGATCGTGGAGAGAGAAGCCGGAACGAATGAATCCGGCAGAACCTATACGGCGGACGCCACCGAGGACTTCCAGCAGCAGAACCACTCTTTTCAGTCTGTGAGCGGTTACTTTGCTTTTACCGGTCCAGATAACTACAAGCTTGTCGGGAACGGCCAGCCGTTGCCGGTAACCGGCATCCTGGTAGCTGAGAATTTCTTTCAGACACTTGAGGTAGACCCTTCACTGGGACGATTGTTCAGGCACGAAGAATACGTAAAGCACGCACAGCCCGTCGCATTGTTAAGCTATCCGTTCTGGAAGCGCCAGTTCGGAGCTGATCGAAGCATCATCGGAAAAACGGTCAACCTGAGCAATAGTTCAGTGACAGTGATCGGGGTGTTGCCGGAGACATTCGATTTTGGCTCGGTCTTTTCACCGGGAGCAAAAGTCGATCTCTTCACGCCCTACATCATGGATGACTTCCGTGACGACGGAAATGACCTGGCTTTGGTGGGCCGCCTGAAACCCGGAGTGAGTCTCGGGCTAGCGCAACGCGAGGCCGATCAACTCTTTCCGCAGCTCTATTTCACACACTCACATCCGGAATATGGAAAAGGGTACACCGGCCAGATTACCGGCTTGAAAGAGTATGTCAGCGGCAAGCTGCGGCGGTCGCTGATTGTGCTGTGGTGCGCAGTCGGGCTGATCCTGCTGATTGTCTGCGTGAACCTCTCGAACCTGCTGCTGGCGCGCTCAGCGGCGCGCAGCAAGGAGTTTGCCATGCGCAGCGCGCTGGGCGCGGGGCGCGGGCGGCTGGTGAGGCAACTGCTGACGGAGAGCCTGGTGCTCTCGGGCGCGGGCGCGCTGCTGGGGCTGGGCCTTGCCTACGCGGTGACGGCGTGGCTTGCGCACCAGGGGTCGCTGGCGCTGCCGCTGCTCTCAAGCATTCGCGTGGATGGAAATGCTCTGGTGTGGACGCTGCTCATAGCCATCTTTACAGGACTGCTTTTCGGCCTGGCGCCGGGGTTGCGCATGTCTGTCGGCAACCTGCAGGAGGTGCTGAAGGACTCGGGACACGGAGCGAGCGACGGGAAAAAACATGATCGGATGAGGTCGGTGCTGGTGATTACCGAGGTGGCTCTGGCCTGCGTGCTGCTGGTGGGCGCCGGACTACTGCTGCGCAGTTTTCTGCACGTACTGGACGTTGACCTGGGCTTTGAGCCAAGCCGGGCTGCCGCCATTAGCGTGGATTACAATGCGGGCGGGAGCGCGGCCAAACAAGCGGCCATCTGGAAGGACGTCATAAGCCAAACGCAGACGCTTCCAGGCGTTGAGGCGGCGGGCATCTCGGACAATCTGCCAATGAGCCGGAACCGTGGCTGGACGATTGCAGCCAAAGGCGAAGAGAAGCGGCCCAACACTCCCGGGATCGGCGTATTTGTCTACATCGTTTCTCCCGGCTATCTGAAGGCGATGGGAATGCGGTTGCTGAGAGGCAACGACATCACCTGGACAGAGCTTGCCAATAACGAGAATGTGGTCATCATCAACGAAACAGTGGCGCGACAGTTGTGGCCGGGACAGGACCCGATTGGCAGAATCGCGAGTACAGGCGGCCAGGATGTCCGCGTGATCGGAGTGATTGCCGATGTTCGCGAAAGCAGCGCAGAAAATGAAGCAGGCGCGCAGATGTTTCTGCCGGCGACAAAGCAGTTCGGGCCGGAAGGAGCGTACCTGGTGGTGCGCTCGAAGCTGGCTCCTGCTGCTCTGGCATCCAGCGTGATGCGTAAACTGCGTGAGATCAATCCGGGGCAGCCGACGACGGAGTTCAAGCCGATTCAGGCGCTGGTGGATCACGCAACCTCGCCGCGGCGCTTCTTTGTGCTGCTGGTTTCGATCTTTGCCGGACTGGGGCTGTTTCTGGCTTCGCTGGGGATTTACGGCGTCATCTCGTATTCCGTGACACAGCAGACGCAGGAGATTGGGATTCGCATGGCGCTGGGCGCCACGCGGTCTCGCGTACAGGGAGCAGTGATCTGGAAAACAATGCGGCTGGCTCTGATCGGCATTCTGCTGGGCGGTGCAGCTTCGTTCTTTCTTGCCAGAGGCATTGCATCGCTGCTCTATGGAACAGCACCTACCGACCCGGTGACCTTTGCCGGAATGGTGGTGCTGCTCGGAGCCGTGGCACTGCTTGCGGGGTATTTGCCTGCGCGCAGAGCTTCACAGATTGATCCGATGATTGCTTTGCGCAGCAATTGAACCCCGGATAAGGAGCTGACGTACAGCTTAAGAGCACTGGGAAAGGCGAGATCGATGATCCACATTTTTCGGCAGTTCCTTCACCGTATGCGGTCCTTTGTTCGCAAAGAGCCGCTGGACCGTGAATTGAATGACGAGATGGCTTCGCACATCGATCTGGCAATGGAGGAAAACATGCGTCGAGGAATGTCAGAAGAAGAAGCCCGGCGGCAGGCGCTGGTGAGTTTTGGCGGAGTGCAGCAGGCGCGCGAACAACATCGCGAGACGCGCGGGCTGCCGTGGCTCGATGTGCTGGGACAGGACCTGCGATTCACGCTGCGTACGTTGCGGAGAGACAGCGGATTCGCAATTATTGCGATTCTGATTCTGGGGCTGGGCATCGGCGCGAATGTTGTTGTCTTCAGCGTGGTGAATACGATTCTGCTGCGGCCGCTTCCCTTCCACAATCCGCAGCAACTGGTGTGGATCACCGGGAACCGGGGCGAAGGCGGCCTTTCCAGTGTGACCTACTCGGTGGATGCCTACGAGGATTACCGGGCACAGACCAAATCGCTCCAGGATGTGACTGCTTATTTCGGCTTCTATGGGCAAGGCGATTACAAGCTGACCGGCCGGGGAGACCCGCAGCCGGTAAACGGCGTGCCGGTAGCCGGGAATTTCTTCCAGGTGCTGGGCGTGCAGCCCAAGCTGGGCCGTCTGTTTGCGCAGGAAGAAACCGTGAAGGGCGGCAGGCCCGCGGTACTGTTGAGCGAACCTTACTGGCGGCGGCAGTTTGGCGGAGATCCAAAAATTGTCGGGCAGGCCATTCTGCTAAACAACACGCCTACCGTTGTTGCCGGGGTCATGCCTGCGACGTTCGATTTCGGAGCAGTGTTTGCGCCGGGGACGAAGATGGACATTTTCGTTCCGGCAATCATGGACGATATGCGGGAGTGGGGCAATACATTGGCGTTCATCGGCCGGCTGAAACCGGGCGTAAGCATCGGACAGGTGCAGGGGGAGGCCGATCTGCTTTTCCCGCGCTTCTACCACAATAAGAAGCAGGCTGAGTCCAAGGGCGATTACACGGGAACGGTGTTGGGCCTGAAGGAATATGTCAGCGGCAAGCTGCATCGCTCGCTGGTGGTGCTGTGGTGCGCGGTGGGGCTGATCATGCTGATTGTCTGCGTGAACCTGTCGAACCTGCTGCTGGCACGTTCTGCGGCGCGCGGCAAGGAGTTTGCCATGCGCAGCGTGCTGGGCGCGGGACGGGGGCGGCTGGTTCGTCAACTGCTGACAGAAAGCCTGGTCTTGTCGGCTGGTGGCGCGGTGCTTGGTCTGGCCATTGCTTTTGCCGCGACTTCATGGCTGGCGCACCAGGGATCGATTGCACTGCCGTTGTTGAGCAGTATTCGCGTGGATGGAAGCTCGCTGGCGTGGACGCTCATTATCGCTGTGGTGGCGGCTGTTTTCTTCGGACTCGCTCCGGGACTGAAGATGTCGAGCGGCGACCTGCAGGAATCGCTCAAGGACAGCGGACATGGAACGAGCGCAGGCAGGCAGCATGACCGCATGCGGTCGGTGCTGGTGGTTTCTGAAGTAGCGCTGGCCTGTATTCTGCTGGTGGGCGCGGGGCTGTTGCTGCGGAGTTTTCTGCGTGTACTGAATGTGGACCTGGGCTTCCAGCCCGCGCGGGCTGCGGCCATTTCCATCACCTATGAGGTTGGAAACAAGCTGGAAAATGTTGGCCCGGCTCTGCAGACCATCCTTGACCAGGTGAAGGCGATTCCCGGCATTGAGGCGGCTGGCGTTACTGACATGCTTCCGCTGGACCGCAATCGCGGCTGGTCCTTCTGGCGGCAGGGCAGAGACCCCAAACTGGGACCGGATCAGGACGCCTATGTCCAGGTAGTGACGCCGGGCTATATCGGCGCACTGGGCATGCGGCTCATCAAAGGACGTGATTTCAGCTGGAGCGATTCCACGCATGCCGGGAATGTAGTGATCATCAATGAAGCCCTGGCGCGGCGCGAGTGGCCCGGCCAGGATCCGGTGGGCCGCATTGCAGAACCCGGCGACCGGCGCGTGATTGGCGTCGTTGCCGATGTGCGGGAAACAGGGTTGGAGACCGATTCGGGCGCGGAGATGTATGTACCTGCGACCCAGGAAGGATCGGCGGGCGCGGAACTTGTGGTGCGCACCAGCCTGCCGCCAGCTGCGCTGGCTTCGAGCGTGATGAGGGTGTTGCGGCAACTGAATCCGGGACAGCCGGCAACGGAGTTCCGGCCCATTGCGCAGCTTGTGGACCACTCGGTTTCGCCGCGCAAATTCTTTGTGCTGCTGGTATCGATCTTTGCCGGGCTGGGATTGCTTCTGGCTTCGCTGGGAATTTATGGAGTCATCTCCTATTCCGTCGCGCGGCAGACGCAGGAGATCGGGATTCGCATGGCGCTGGGCGCGTCGCGATCCCGGGTGCAACTTGCCGTCATTAGCAGGACGCTGCGGCTGGCGCTGATCGGAATTCTTGTGGGCGGGGTCGCGTCCTTCGCGATGGCCCGGGCGATTGCTTCCCTGCTCTTTGGGACGGAGCCTACCGATCCGGCGACATTTGCGGGGATGGTGGTGCTGCTGGGGCTGGTGGCTCTGATTGCCGGGTATCTGCCGGCGCGCAGGGCTTCGCGGATCGATCCGATGATTGCGCTGCGGACGAACTGAGAACGATCCCAGGGTCGTGCTCCAGCAAAATCGGAAAGGCGGATTCGATGGCTTATCCCTTTCGGCAGATGTTGGCTCGTGTACGGTCGTTTTTTCGCAAAGAGCCTCTGGATCGGGAACTGGATGCGGAGATGGCTTCGCATCTGGAGCTGGCCATCGAGGAGAATCTCCGGAGCGGCATGAACCCGGACGAGGCGCGCCGGCGGGCGCTCGTCCGATTTGGTGGCGTACAGCGGGCGCGGGAGCAGCAGCGCGAGGCTCGTGGACTGCCGTGGATCGATGTTTTGATGCAGGATTTGCGTTTCGCCTTTCGCACGCTCGGGCGCGATCTCGGCTTCGCAATTGTTGCCGTGCTGATTCTGGGGCTGGGCATCGGCGCGAATATCGCAGTCTTCAGCGTGGTTAATGCAATTCTGCTGCGGCCGCTTCCCTTTCATGATCCACAGCAGCTGGTATGGCTTTCCGGGAACAATGGGACGGGCGGCCTCTCGGATGTGACGTATTTCGTAGATGCCTATGAGGACTACGCGAGAGAGAACCATTCGTTTCAGGAGATGACGGCTTTCTCGCCTTATTACTCACTTTCTGAAACCAAGCTTGCAGGCAATGGCACGCCAAAGCCTTTACAAAGCGTGTGGGTTGCAGGAAATTTCTTTCAGACGCTCGGCGTGCAGCCAATGCTTGGCCGGCTGTTCCTTCCCGAAGAAAGCGTCAAAGGTGCGAGGCCCGTTGCGCTGCTGAGCTACTCGTTATGGCAGCAGCAGTTTCACGGCGATCCTGCGATTGTGGGTCAGGCGATTACGCTCGGCCAGGATCGCCTGACAGTGATAGGCGTGCTTCCGCAGACATTTGATTTCGGCGCGGTCTTTGCGCCAGGGACGAAGATGGACCTCTTTGTGCCATTGAAGATGGACATCATCCGCAGCTGGGGCCACATGCTCTCTGTGGTTGGCAGATTGAAGCCGGGGGTAACCATCGCGCAGGCGCAGGCAGAGGCAAACACCCTGTATCCACAAATAAGAATTGCAGCCCATGGCAATGATTCGTGGAGCACTGATGTGCTGACAACCATGACGGGGCTGAAAAATTACATCAGCGGCAAGCTGCGGCGGTCGCTGATCGTTCTGTGGTGCGCGGTTGGCATGATTCTGCTGATTGTCTGTGTGAACCTGTCGAACCTGCTACTGGCACGTGCTGCCACGCGCAGCAAAGAGTTCGCCATGCGCAGCGCGCTGGGCGCTGGCCGCGGACGGCTGGTGCGTCAGCTGCTGACGGAAAGTCTCGTGCTCTCCGGCGCAGGCGCTTTGCTTGGATTGGCATTTGCATATGCGGTAGTGGCCTATCTCGCGCATCAGGAATCGCTCGCTCTGCCATTGCTATCGAGCGTGCGCGTGGACGCAAGCGTTCTTTGCTGGACTCTGCTCGTCGCTGTTTTCGCTGGACTGCTCTTTGGAATCGCTCCGGCGGTCAGGATATCCGGCTGCAATCTGCAGGATGCGCTCAAGGACAGCGGGCAAGGCGCGAGCGATGGCAGAAGACATGAGCGCATGCGGGCACTCCTGGTCGTCTCTGAGATTGGGCTGGCCTGCATGCTCCTTGTTGGCGCGGGTCTGCTGTTGCGCAGCTTCCTGAACGTGACGCGCATCGATCTGGGATTCGATCCGAGCCATGCGGCTGCGATTAAAGTAGATTACGACGATGGTGGCAATAGGGACCGGCGGTGCGCGATTCTTCAAGACATGTTGCAGCGTATCAGCGCGATTCCGGGGATCGAGTCAGTAGGCATCTCGGACATGCTGCCACTCGATCGCAACCGCAGCTGGGATCTGTACGCCAAGGGCACATACGACAAGACGAAGAACTATGATGCGTTCGTCTACATCGTTACGCCGGGGTACATCAAGGCGATGGGAATGCGCCTGCGCTCGGGCCGGGACTTCAACTGGAGCGATACGTCGAAGAGCGAGCCCGTGATCATCATCAATGAAGCGGCTGCGCGGCGCGAATGGCCGGGACAGGACCCGGTGGGGCGGCTGGCTCAAGGCATCGGCTTTGGCGATACGCGCGTGGTCGGAGTGATCTCGGATGTGCGCGAGAGCAACGTTGAAGAATCTGCCAGTCCTGCGGTGTTGGTGCCGGTAACACAGGGCGGCCCCGAGGGTGCAGAGCTGGTGATGCGCACAAAGCTGCCGCCCGATGTGCTGGCGTCGAGCGTGATGGGCACGCTGCGGCAGATGAATCCGGGACAGCCAGCGACGGAGTTCCGGCCGATTCAGCAGCTTGTGGATCATGCGACCTCTCCGCGGCGCTTCTTCATGCTGCTGGTTTCAATCTTTGCCGGGCTGGGGCTGCTGCTGGCTTCGCTCGGGATTTATGGAGTGATCTCGTACTCGGTTACGCGGCGGACGCAGGAGATTGGCATCCGCATGGCACTGGGCGCGTCTCGGTCGCGGGTACAGACCGCCGTGATTCGGAGAACGCTGCGGCTGGCGCTGGTTGGCATTGTTGCGGGCGGGGTTGCGTCGGTGGGCATGACGAAGCTGATCGCTTCTCTGTTGTATGAGACGGCTCCAGGCGATCCAGTTACATTTCTTGGCATGGTGTTGCTGCTGGTGGCCGTCTCACTGCTGGCAGGGTATATTCCGGCGCGACGCGCTTCGCGGATAGATCCGATGATTGCTCTGCGGACTAACTGAGAACTAACCCAGGTCAGCTACGAGAACCTGGGGCACAAACGTCCGATTTCGTCTTCGACCTATAATGCGTGCATGGGGGCTGGGCCCACATCTGTCCGCCTGCTGGTTGTCGCGCTGATTTTATCCGGCGTCGGCTCGTTGGGGGCTGGCATTGGTTTGGCGCAAACGGGTCAGAAAGAGCCGACGGCAAAAACCCCCGAAGAACCTTCCGAGCTGGAAAGCCTTTCTCAGCAAATTCAGGATTTGACCACATCTGTTCCATCGGAGCTGGCGGCGTACGCGCTGCTGCGCCTGGTGGAAGCCAATGCGATAAGCCAGACGGAACAGCGGCGGCGGCTGATCGAACAAGCATACACGCTTGCCGGGCAAAGCTCTTATCCCGTGCGGATGACTGCAGCAGGAGGCGCCAGCGGCAGTACACGCGCCGGCTACATGTCGCAGGCACTTTCGCAAGGTCTGGATACGATTTCCCTGCGCACGCGAGCGGTGAGGGCGATGATGAAACTCGATCCGGATCGAGCTCGCGAATTGTTCCAGCAGCAGCGTCCGCTGTCGCTAACGAACAGGACATGCGCAGACACCATGCTCTACGACCCGTCGGCATACTACCGTTCGGCGGGTGAGCTGTATATGCGGGGCTTTACGCAGGAAGAAGAAGCAAAAGGGCTGCCTGACGATTTTCTGGAATCGGTTTTTCGCGATGTGAACCAGACAAGCGAGGTTGGCGCGGCAGCAGATTTATTGCGCACGCTGCAATTCGATCCGGAGATGCTGGCGCGAGCCGAAGGCGCGTTCGCCCGCTCGCTGAACGGAATTCGCGGCGACTACCAGTCATTTGCCGCGACGCAGGGCAGCCTGACGCGGGATCTGACGCGGCTGGCGCAGGTGCAGGGACGCGCGAGCCATTCGCTGCTGGAGGCGGCGAGAGCTTACCTGATCGCGAATGAATCGGGCCCAGTCTGCGCAGATGGCTCCGAGGGATCAACATCCACGGTAAGCGGTTCCACATCGTCGTCAAGCATCGATTCCTTTGCAGCGCTGAACCAAGTGCTGGTGCGATACGGCATCGCTCCGATCAGCACGGCAGAGGTGAAGCCGGGGCCGGTTGTGGCGGTGAATGCCAACAACGCGCGGGCATACTGGCAGTCCGTGGCAGTGAAGCCGTTGGTTGCTCAAATAAGAACGCTGCGGTCCGGCGACCGGGATTCTTCGCAGTGGCAGGAAGCGGCGGCGAACCTGCTCATCTCGCTGCGGGAATGGATCGACAGCTCGGGGGAACCTTCGGAGGATGATTTTTACATCGAGAAGACAGTGCTCTATTCGCAGATGCTTGGACTGACGCCAGTTGACTCGCCGATCTACGAAGAGGCGCTGAACGAATATATTGCATTCCTGAGCGAGCAGCCGCTGAGCGACGATGTGCAGATGTTCTGGCTCTGGAGTATTCAAAACCTGGTGCGGCGGCTGCACACGAACCGCGCGGACTCAGAAGCAGCGCGCATGAAGCTGGAACTCGCGATCCAGGATTCGCCAAGCCCGTCTATCGCTCTCTACGGTTACCTGCTGGCATTGGAACGGATACAGCGGCGAGCCTTTGGCAGAGGCAACTCCTCGCGCTCATAGGGCACGTAGACCGGATTCCAGATATTGGCTTCGATCTCCTGTTGCAATGCGGCCTCATCGGGAGTTGCGGAGAGGCCGTCGGCGAATCGCCTGTTTGCCTACAGCTTCAGCGACGACACGGCTGACATGGCGCGATTGCGAGAGAGGAGGCAGCAGGCTTGCCGCTTTGTCTTTCTCTTCGGACGCTCCGCTCGGATGACGATGTTTTATTTTAGCTGCGCTCCCGGCCCTAATGAGCGGCTACGGCGTGCTCCGCCGCTGTAGATGCGTGATCGAGCTCGCGATAAATTTCTTCGTTGCGGATGATGGCCTGTACATACTCGCGAGTTTCAGTGAACGGAATCGATTCGACAAACTCATCCATTCCGCTGTAATGGCCTATCGACTGCCAGTCCGTGACGCGATTGTCGCCCGCATTGTAGGCGGCAAAGGTGTACTCGGGCTGGCTGTTGAATTTCTCCAGCGTCTGCCGCAGATAGCGCGTGCCGAGACGAATATTCGTATCCGGATTGAGCAGATCGTTGGTTTCGAAGTGGCGGATGCCTTCTTCCTTCGCCATGCTTCTGCCGACAGAGGGTAACAACTGCATCAGGCCATAGGCGCTCTTATTGGAGATGGCGCCCGGATTGAACTCTGTCTCCTGGCGAATCAAAGCGGCAACCATGTATGGGTCGAGGTCGTTCTTTTCGGATTCCGACTTGATAGTGGGCCAGTAAGCCTGAGGAAAAAGAATGCGCCAGTATTCCATCGGCAGCGCGTCAATCGGCGCAGAGGTGTAGAAGGGAATGGCTCGCTTCATGGAGCGCATGGCACGCCAGTTCTCGCCGTATGAAGCATAGATCTTCGCTTCCGCCAGAGCGCCCCACTCGTCGCTGCCATCGGCGGCCTGAATTTCCGGCACGATGTATTCGTTCAAGCCCGCATTGGCGAGCAGGTGCGCTCTAACAACATGAGGATCGTCCTCGGGTACGTCGTCCGTGAGCGTGGGGATTGTCCCGGGCTTCATCTCGTCGACCGAGGCTACGGCTGCCGGGGTAACGCTGCCCAGTTCGGCGAGGCGCTGCTGTGCGATGGAAGCATAGTAGTAGTGACGATAGACGCGGGCAACGGCGCGATAATAGGTCGCCGCCATATCAGGACGATGCTCCTGATTCTGGTAGATTCGGCCACGCCAGTAGAGCGCCGAGGGAATCTCTTTGCCGCCGTGGTAGACGGCGATTTGCTCATCCATGAGGCGCGCGGCTTCAGAATATTGCCCGATACGATAGTTCAGCCATGCCGCTCGCCAGTGCGCGCTGGGCGCGTAGGAAGATTGCGGGAAGCGTTTCGCGAGCTCCCCATAGTAGGTGATGGCAGTGGGAAAATCCTTGCGCAGCAGATACATGTTGCCGCTGGAATAAAGCGCTTCGGCCAGCCAGGGGCTGTATGGAAAGCGGGTCTCCATCTGCTCGACAATGCTGCGCTGTGTCTCACCGTCATCCTTGTCGCGGGCCAGTTCCAGCAACAGGTAGAGACGGCGCGCTCCGGTTTCATCGTTACTATCGGCAATGCGGTCGAGCCAGGCTTTGTTGAGACGCTTCAGCTTCCAATCGCAGTTCGCGGCAGCAACGAGCAGCGAATCTTTGAGCCCGTCGGACACGGACGGATCGCTGGCGAGAGAGCGATATTCGTCGCCGGCATCCGAGAAGCGTCCGGCTTTATAGAGCGCGTCAGCGTGGTGGCTGCGTTCTTCTACGGTAAGCGACGATGTGGCGCCAAGCGCGGCCAGCTGCGTCTTCGCCTGTGCCCCTTCATTGCTTAGCGGAAAACCGAGAAAGGTGTGGCGGAATAGCTGTGTGGCTTCCGGTATACGGCCTGCCATCTGGTAGGTCCTGGCCAGGGCAAGCTGGTAGTCGGCGTGATTGGCGATGGCTTCGCCTTTATGCGCGTCAAGGACACGCAAGGCTGCCTGTGGATCGCCTTCCTGCAAATAGAGGTTTGCCTGCAGTACGGGAATGCTGGGGACGAAGATGCTGTCCGAATGCTTTTCAGCAAAGGTGCCGAGGATGGTTTCAGCCTGCGGCAGGTTACTCGATTGCAGATCGGCCTGCGCTTCGAGGTAGTCGGCGTAATCGTCGAGCGCCTTACCCTGCACATTCGCCTGGTGGAAGGCGTTCACAGCTTCAGGAAATTTGCGGTCGAGCAGGTAGGCGTGTCCGAGCGCCATGTAAGCGGCTGCCGATGCCTCGCCGGTATGCGCGCGGGCGTAGGCGGAGACTCCGGCATAGGCGGCTGGAGTTCGCATGGTAGCCAGTTGCTGCGCCATGGGCCGAAGCTGCGAGGATGCTACAAAAGCCTGGCGCAGCTTGTGACTCTTCGCCTGAGCCTTGGCGGATAATGGGCGGCGATGCTTCCGGTGCGTCGTCGATTTGTGCACGGCGGCCGAGGACTTATGCGCCGTCTTATGCGTTGTGCTGGACGATGTGGGGTGGCTGGCCTTGTGCTCGGTCGTCTGCGCGTGGGAAGCCGTGCTCGAATGCTTTTTGTGAGTGGAGGAAGACGATGAACCAGACGAAGAGGAACTACTCTGAGACCAGCACGCTGCAGACAACGCGCCTGCGATGACCAGCACTGCAACCTTGCCCTTACCGGAAAAGATTCGATTCACTGCGAACGTATACACTCCTGATTTCAATGTAAGCCGAAATGAGCTGGAATGTTATGTCTTCCGGCTCATTCGAAGGTAAGACGTTCCTCCTTATGCACTGACAAAACGACTCGCTTCGTTTTGGGGACGGGCAACGAAGATACACGAAATGAGTCACTTCGCTTTCAGACGGGGAGGATCATTTACTATGAATCAGGACGGAGCGCGGCCAAACCGTGGCGCAGTTTCCGTTCCGGTCACGAAAGGTCGATTTCCTGAAGCCATCTGTCATGCCAAACATCCAAACACAAGGAACTGAAGAAGTTCATCCCGACGTTCTGCTCGTAAATCGAGCGCGCGAAGGGGATGTGCAGGCGTACGAAAAGCTGGTGAAGCAGTATGATCGCCAGGTTTTCCGGATTGCCCAGCACATTACGCAGAACCGCGAAGATGCGGAGGACGTGGTACAGGACGCCTTTTTGAAGGCGTACGAGAAGCTGGACCAGTTCCAGGGGAACTCGAAGTTTTATACCTGGCTGGTGCGGATTGCGGTGAACGAGTCGTTGATGCGCTTGCGGAAACGGCGCACCGGCCGCATGGTTTCGATTGACGAGGACGTGGAGACCGAGGAAGGCTCCATGCCGCGCGATCTTGCGGACTGGGGCCCGGACCCGGAGCAGCAGTACGGCCAATCGGAGCTGGCCGATATTCTGCGGAAGACGATACAGGGTCTGCCGCCAGGTTTTCGGACGGTGTTTGTATTACGGGACGTAGAAGGTCTCTCGACAGAGGAGACCGCGGAGACATTGGGCCTGAGCGTTCCAGCTGTAAAGTCGCGCCTGTTGCGGGCACGATTGCAATTGCGGGAACGGCTGAGCCGCTACTTCCGCAAAAATAAAAGGGATGGTGCAAAGTGACCTGCACAGAGTTTATAGCGCAACTGGATGACCTGCTCGAAGACCGGCTAACAACAACATTGAGAGCAGACATTGAAGAGCATCTGCGCGGCTGTGAGCATTGTGTGATCACGATGAACACCACGCGTAAGACGATCGAGATCTATCGCAGCCACGAGTTGTATGAGTTGCCGAACGAGCTGCGCCTCCGGTTGCAGAAGGCCATCCTGGCTAAATGCAAGAAGTGCTAGTTCGCATGTCAGTTCGCAAAACTCTTCTGTTCTGACTGCTTCTTCGGTATGCTTCCGAGCATGCCACGCTTACGAACTGCTCTCACGCTTGCAGTGTGCTCGTTTTCCATCTTCTCCTTTGCCCAGTCGCCGCGCTTTTCTGTCAGCTTTCCTTCGGAACGCAGCGCGCGCGCTTTAGATGGGCGGCTATTGCTGCTCCTCTCGAATGATCCCTCCGCAGAACCGCGCATGCAGATTAACGATACGGTGAGTACGCAGATAATCTTTGGCGTAAACGTGGATGGATGGAAGCCCGGAGATACAACGGTCGTCGATGACACAGCGTTTGGTTATCCGATTCGCAGCCTGAAAGATGTTCCTGCCGGCAATTATTATGTGCAGGCGGTGCTCGACCGCTATGAGACGTTTCACCGCTCCGATGGCACGACGGTGAAGCTGCACATGGACCAGGGCGAAGGGCAGCACTGGAATATTTCGCCGGGCAATCTTTACAGCAAGCCGCAGAAGGTGCATGTCGGGCCGGGGACCACGGCTGCGGTCACACTCGATCAGGAGATCCCGCCGATTCCGGATGCGAAGGACACGAAGTATATCCGTCACGTGAAAATTCAGAGCGGGTTGCTGACGAAGTTCTGGGGCAGGCCCATGTACCTTTCAGCGATTGTGCTGGTGCCGGAAGGTTTCGATGAGCATCCCAATGTGCATTTCCCGCTGATGATCTTTCACGACCACTTTGCCGACGGTATGAGCGACTTCCGCACGGAGCCGCCTGATCCAAATCTGAAGCCTGATTACAGCGAGCGGTTCCACATCTCCGGCTACAACCGCATACAGCAGGAGGAAGCGTACAAGTTTTATCAGCAATGGATCAGCCCGAAGTTCCCGCGTTTTCTGGTGGTAAAGATCAACCATGCCAATCCCTATTACGACGATTCCTATGCTGTGAACTCGGCCAACCTCGGGCCATATGGCGATGCGATCGAGACGGAGCTGATTCCCGCCATCGAGAAGCAGTTTCGCGGAATCGGACAGGGTTGGGCGCGCTTCACGTATGGCGGCTCGACGGGCGGATGGGAAGCCTTAGCGGTGCAGGTGTTTTATCCCGATCACTACAACGGGACCTTTGCCGCGTGCCCTGATCCGATTGACTTTCACGGGTATACGACGATCAATCTTTACGACGATACGAATGCCTTTTACACGCAGGGTCCGCACAAGCAAGTGCCGCAGCCTTCCCTGCGAAACTATCTTGGACAAACACTGGCGCAGCAGCAGGACAACAACGCGTATGAGCTGGCGCTCGGCGACCATGGACGGTCGGGCGAACAGTATGACATCTGGCAGGCTGTCTTCGGGCCTAAGGGCGCGGATGGCTATCCGCAGCCGATCTTCGATAAAGAGACAGGCGTGATCGATCACAAAACTGCGGAGTACTGGAAAGAGCATTATGATCTTCGGGCCATCCTGGAGAAGAACTGGCCGACGCTCGGGCCGCAGCTGCAGGGCAAGATTCACATCTATGTGGGCAGCGCGGATACTTACTTTCTGAACAACGCCGTCTACTACATGGAGGATTTTCTGAAGTCAACGAAGAACCCTCCGTATGACGGCGAAGTGAAGTACGGCGACAAGGCCGAACATTGCTGGAACGGCGATCCAACACAGCCGAACTACTTGTCGCGGCTGCACTACAACACGATGTATCTGCCGAAGATTCTGGACCGGATGGAGAAGACCGCTCCGAAGGGAGCGGATCTTAAAAGCTGGCGGTATTGATCTGAACTTTTGAGCATCTTTTTTAAAGCTATCAACAGCCGTCATTCTAACGCCCAAAGGGAGGAAGAATCTCAAGCCAGGATGGTTGGGGATTTTTCGCCGGCGGCTCAGAACGACTTCTGTTCCTGCTTTACACGCAATAGGAAATTTGCTGCAAGAAAAAGCGTGGACCGCGAAGGTCCACGCTTTGAAAGATACTGCTGACAATCAGAAATCAAGGCGCATGGAAACCTGCCCTGAGCGGGCGCCTCCGAAGTCTGAGCCGATTGCGCTTGAGATCAATCCAAAACTAGGCGAGCTGATGTTCATATTCGGATCGCTGAGGTTCGTGTGGTTGAGCACGTTGGTGAAAGTGCCTTCCGCCCTCAGCTTGAGCCGTTCGGTGATGGAAAAGGTCTTGCTGAGTCCGGCGGAGAGATTGACCGTACCCGGACCAACCACTGAACCGACGCTAGCGTTGCCGAAGCGGCCGATCGGGTTGGGGGACGGGCCGGAACCGCTGCCGGTGGTGCAGGCTGTTCCCGGCTGCCAGTTGGGATAAGCCGGGCAAGTAAAGGCGCCCGGATTTACCCACGATAAGCGCGTCTGATGGGACGGCTTGTAGCTCTGGCCTGGCACCCGATCGGGATACTGATTGCGATGACCGCCGTCAAAGCCGGCCAGTGTTCCATCCAGCCCTGAGCCCGTGCCGGAGGGATCGCCCTGCCCATCAGGGAAATACGGCGACTCGAACGGCCCACCCTGCCAGAGGAAGATACTGGAGAGGCGCCAGCCACCCACTGCGGCGTCGGCGATCCTGGACATGCTCGACCCAAACTGGCGTCCCCGCCCAAGGGGCAGATCGTAGACCGCGGTTGTATTCCAGCGATGACGGCGCGTTCCAAAGACGTTTCCATAATCGGCAAATCGATCAATGACGGACGTGGCGCGCGCGCCTCCGCTTTCACCAGCGAAGCCGGTGTTGGCCGGCCCCTGGTTGTCGGAGAGCGCCTTGGCGTAGGTCCACGATGAGTTAAGCTCCAGCCCGTGCTGGAAGCGATGATCGAACTCCGTCTGCAACGAGTGATAGCTCGCATTGGCGCCGGTAGCGCGAGTATTGATGCGGCCCCAGTTGGGGAAGAGCCGTGCGCTCAGCGGCTGGAAGTTCGCCGAAGTAGTGTTGGAGAAAGGAAGAGTATTTTCGTCCGGAGCCCAGACCAGTTGATGCGTTTCCGAGCCAATATAAGAGATACGAGCCGCGTACCCGGTGCCGAAGTCATGGTCAACGCTTAATGACCATTGCTCGGTGTAAGGGTCTTTCCAGTTCGTACTGTTTGCCGTTCCAAAGTAATCCTGCCCATAGCAGGTGGTGCATTGGCCGCCAGTGCCCGCTCCCGTGTAGATGTCCGGCCACTGGTAGCCGACCGCATGCGTCGTCGTATCCAGCGTGTTGGTGTACTGCGTCGTCTGCGCCTGCAGGGTTCCGGTCAAAGAGTAGAAATTCGAACCCAGCAGGGTGATGTTGTACATGCCGAATCCGCCGCGGATGGCAGTCTTGTCATCGTGGAACGGACGCCAGGCAAATCCGAAGCGCGGCATAAAGCGGAGATGGGGATATTTCTTCAGACCTGGAGGAAAGCCCGCCTGGCTGTAGGTTTGAACCGGCATACAGGGAGCGCCGTTGATCACAGCCGAGTTGGTATTGTTGACGCCATCAGGATTGCAGGCATTGGCGCTGGCGAGAAAACTTTGCGCGAGCAGGTTGTCTTTGCCGTCAGGATAGATGGCACGGCCAGAGAGCGAAAGACTGGGATCAAAGTTTCCAATGTCCCCGCCCTTGTCGCTGTAACCGGGATGCAATTCATAACGGATGCCGAAGCTCAGAGTAAGGTCGGAATCGACTTTCCACTGGTCCTGAGCAAAGAAGTGATAGTGGATCGATGTCCCGTCATTATCCTGTTGCACCACGTCGTAGAACGTCTGGTAGGGCAGGCCGGAGAGGAAGTCGGCAAAGTCGACGCCGGTGAAGAGCCCCGCGCTGTTTTCCGTGTTGTATTGGAAGGTGCCGTAATTGTCCGAGCCGTTAAAGCCGAGCGGGCTGACCGACTCCAGGGTGCGAATATCGAGGCCGAATTTTAACTGATGGTTCCCCTTCGACCAGTTCAACGAATCGGTGTAAACGAAGATGCGGGACTTGTTAATCGATGTCAGGCGGTCCGCGTTCAACGAACTGACGTTGTTGAAGTCAATTTCCGGAATACCGTTGTAAAAGAGATTTTGCAGACCGTTAAGACCTAGTCCTTGAGTAAAGGCTTTGCCATCGAAGCTATTGGTCTGTCCACCCGTGAAGAGGGTAAAGCCGAAGCCGCCTTCGTTAATCAGGCGCGGAGTAATCGTCCAGTTGGCGCTGACCTTCAGGACGCGCGACTGATTGGTATTCAGTGCAGAGGGAACGGTCAAAGGCTCAGGACTGCTGGTGGGAAAGTTCTTCCAGGTAAAACGGCCCCAGAGAAGAAACTTCTGGTTGGCGCCAAAATGCTGGTCACCGCGAATGTCGAACTGGTCGGAGTGACCGCTGCTGTCTTTGTTGACGATATAGTTTGCAGTTCCATCGTCGACGTAAGCCGTTGGATCGCCGACGTTCGGATCAGGGTAGAACGAGAGCAGCTTCTGTGCGGATGCATTGATGGACGGCAGCTGGGTCCCATAACTTCCGCCTGTGAATGGATTCGTCAGCCCGGTAAATCCATCGGAGGAGTACTTCGAGAAATCGCCCTGCTTCATCAGAGTGCTGGGAACCTTATATTGTCTCGTATCCTGCGAAGGATGCCGCCATCCTTCATAAGCGCCATAGACAAATGTTTTGTTATGGCCGTTGTAGAGATGCGGAATGACAACCGGGCCGCCGAAGCTCCCGCCGTAAGTATTTCCGATGAGCTTGGGTTTGTTTGTGGTGGTTGGATATGTGTACGGAATTGCATCGAAGGCAGCATTCTGGTGATACCAGAATGCCGATCCATGAATGGTATTAGTGCCGCCCTTGGTCGTTACCGTGATCTCGCCCGGCTGTCCAAATTCAGCATTGTTCTGCGCGCCGTCTGCACGCAGCTCAGAAATGGATTCGCTGGAAGGGAAAGCATCGGCAATCGGGGTATTTCCGCCGCCGGCGTTTTGCACGGTGACGCCGTCTACTGAGACCTCAGTCTGAAAAGGCAAGCCGCCCTGCAGAGAAAAAGCGCCGTGATCTGCCTGTACGCCAGGCAAAGTGCCAACGATGTTCAAGGCGCTCGTGCCGCTGGCGCTGGCACGCGTGTTCACCGGCAGATTGGAGACATCTGCCGCGCTGTACACAGCATTGATCGACGGAGTCTCGGTGTCGATCGCAGTGATAGTGTCACCGGAAACCTGGATCTCCTGCTGAACACTTCCTACCACCAGAGATGCATCCACGCGAAGCTGCTGGCGAGCAGTCAATGTGATCCCAGTGGCGGACCATTTTTGAAATCCGGAGCGCGAAACTTCCACTGTATAGTTGCCGGCCTTCACGTCGGCAAAGAGATAGTCTCCTGAATCATTGGATTTCGTGGTGCGGACTGAACCCTCCTCAGAGTTCGTCAGGGTAACGTCGGCTCCGGCAACCAAAGCGCCTGCCACATCCTTCACGGTTCCAATGATGTTTCCTTGAATTGATTGCGCCCGGCTGCTTGAAATGCCAAACAAGCAACCAGCCAACATAGCGATCACGGTTAAGTTTCGTCGCAACGATAGCCAATTTTTCATGCGGGTCAACGGCCTCCTATTCAGAGCAACACGTTCAATGAACTGCGCTAATACCTGGCGGCGTGAGGAACAACCGTCTTCGCGGTTGATGGGAAGTGGCGGCCGCCGGCTTCTTGGAAAGTTAGACAGAGGTTCAGGATGCCGCTCATTGTGCACCAGAACGTCTACCATGTCGAGTAATTTATTGATGTAAAGGGGTTATCCCTGGAATACCATGTCAGAGATATATGACGTGACGGTTACAAAATAATTTCCAGCCCGTGTAGAAACCGTCTTTTTACGGTATGTTCATCATCTGTGGACGACGCATGCAATGCGGCTGAAAAATATGTAACAACAGAAGGTGCCTATCGAGTCAGGCTTGCCTGCTTTTGCTGAGTCCGGTCGATGGCATCGAGTACGATGCGGGGCGTCAGCACTTCAGGCAGGACGTGCGGCGGTTCCTGCACTGAGCCCGGATAGATGGCATATGTGGGCACGCCACTGCGTCCGAGACTGTTGAGCGCCTGCGTAATTGTTTCGTCGGCGTTGGTCCAATCGGCGCGTACAAGAGCGAAGCCGCCATCGCGCAGTTTCTGCTGTACGTCAGACCGGCTGAGGATGACGCGCTCGTTCACCTGACAGCTAAGACACCATGCCGCTGTGAAATCGACGAAAACGGGACGGCCCTGTGCGCGATACTTGTCGATAAGTGCTGGAGAGAATGGCTCCCATGCGGAATCGCGAGCCGTATTGACCTGCGCCGAAACTGCACCAAAAGTGCGCAGAGCAAAAATCGGCAGCGCTGCAGCCAGAAGCAGGACAATGATGGCGGCGGTGGTGGCCGCAGCCCTGGCCGGCCAGCGTCCGAGAATCCAGCCAGCGATGGCGAGCAGCAGGAAAGCGCACAGCAGGCTGAAGAGAGCGTTGATCCCCGCGGACTGCGTGAAGATCCAGACGAGATAGATAACGAAGGCGAAGAGTGGAATGGCGGTAGCCTGTTTGAGGATTTCCATCCATGCGCCGGGCCGCGGCAGCAGACGCGTCCACGCCGGATTGAAAGTCAGAAGCAGGTAGGGCGCGGCCAGTCCTAAGCCAAGCGCGGTGAAGACGAAAAAGCTGATCAGCGCGGAATGCGAGAGCGCATAACCGAGCGCCGCGCCCATGAATGGAGCGGTGCAAGGCGAGGCGACGACGACGGCGAGTACTCCGGTAAAGAAGCTGCCCGCGTAGCCGTGCTGCGAGGCGAGGCCCGACCCTTTGCTGGTAAGCGAGAGGCCGATTTCGAACATCCCGGCAAGCGAGAGGCCGAGGAAGAAGAGCAGCAGCGCCATGATGCCGACGAAAATCGGCGACTGAAACTGGAAGCCCCATCCAAGCTGGCGGCCTGTGGCGCGAAGCACGAGAAGCAGAGCGACCACGGCCCAGAAGGAGACGAGAATGCCAAGCGCGTAAACCCATCCATGCGTCCGCAGCTTGTAGCGCTCATGCTGCGAAGACTGCACGAGCGAAAGCCCCTTGATAAAGAGAACCGGAAAGACGCACGGCATGAGGTTGAGAATCATGCCGCCGACAAAAGCCAGGCCAATCGCTCGGGCGAGACTACTAAAGTCGCTGCTCGATTCAGCTCCGGCGAGTGTTCCCTTCACTGCGTTGATCTCGAAGGCGTTGCCATCGGCAAGAACAATGAGTCCGTGCAACTGGCTGGGAGCCTGCTGCAGGTTTTCATCTTTTGAGAGGCTCATTTCAAAACCGTCGTTGAGCGGCGTGACCGTTTGCGGCGCCGCGTTGGCGAGCTGGTTCTGATCGAAGGGGAAGAACTGCGCAGAGGCCTCATGCCTGCCCGTAACTACAGCCAGAGTGAAGCCTGTTGACGTTGGCGTGAACTTCGCCTGCATGCCTGCGGGCAACTGCTGCGGCAACGTGCGGTGCAGACGAGCGACCAGTTGCTGATCTGCGCTGATAAATGCTGGCGATGATGGAGGCGACGACAACGACTTGCGTTCCACGTCGAGCGTGGCCTTGCCGGGGATGCAGACTTCACGACAGACCAGCCAGTCTACTTTGGCGCTCAAGGTGGTTTTTGCGCCCTTCACCGGCTTGAATGCGGAGCTGACGTGCATCGCGATCGGGAACAGGACTTCGTTCTCGTAGCCGAAATCCATCAGCGGTCCGAGCGGCAGGCGCTTGGGCGCGGGAAACTGCATCGCATCGGCGGTTATGCCGCCGGGCAGCGTCCACCTGATGCGCGGAGGCTCGCCCGAATCGCCCGCATTAACCCAGTAGACATGCCAGCCGGGCTCAAGCTTGAAATACAGGCCCGCAGTGAAATTCTGGCCGGGATAGATCTCCGCTGGCGGCACAACCATTTGCACGGTAAGGTGCGTCGCGGTCGCGGTCGGCGCAGACCATGCTGCCGAGGCAAAGAGCAAGAGGCACAGAATCGAAATCAGGGTGCGGGGGCGCATGTATGTTTCTTCTATTGTAGGACGCGGCGCGCCAATCGGGGTTACAGTGCGTTTGCGGGATGAACAATGGGCGCCGAAAGCGCGTCCGACGCAGTCACCAGCCAGCGGCCATGCGATCTTTCAGAATGCAGCGGTCCATCACGAGCTTGATGCCCGCAGATTCTGCCCAGCCTGCGGCCTCTTCGTGGACGATGCCTTCCTGTATCCAGAGATATGGAATTTTGAGGCGGATCGTGTCCTTGACGATGTCAGGAATGTACTTCGGCAGACGGAAGACATTGACCAGGTCGATCTTCCCTGTTGCCTCCAACGCGGCATCAAGCGTCGGGTATGCCTTCTCGCCGAGCGAGCTTTCAATCAGTGGATTGACAGGAACAATGCGGTAGCCACGGCTCTGCATGAAACGCGAAACACCAAGGCTGGCGCGGCCTTGCTTGTTGGTGAGGCCGACGACAGCAATGGTCTTCACGTTGTCGAGAATTTCGCGGATAGTCGCTGACTCATTCACTTTTTGAGAATAGATCATTCATCCAGCAGCTGTGCTGTATTCATCCAAAACCAGTTGAACTACTTCCTCAAATGACATAACTCGATGATCTGGAACAGCCTCAATCATTTCGTCTGGTTTGCCCGGCCCAAGCAACACGGTCTTACATTCAACAGCATTCCCCGCGGCTACATCAGAAAATTTATCGCCAACCATCATCGAGCTTTTCAGATCGACTCCATAGTCGGCTGCGGCTTCGATCAGCATTCCTGGTGCAGGTTTTGAATATGGGCTACCTTGCGCACCTACGGGCAAATTCTTAGCTTCAAGGTCTGGTGAGAAGTAGAATGCATCGACTCGTCCGCCGGCATTTTCAACCCGACGGCGGAGCGCTGAGTTGAAGGCTGACATTTGGTCTGAGGTAAAGCGGCCCAATGCAATTCCAGCCTGATTCGAGACGACTAAGAAATGGACGGGAAGCATGGCAAGTCTTCTTAGCCCATCAAGAACACCGGGAAGGAGCTCCAATGCTGCTACATCATACGGATAATGCGTATCCAGGTTAAGCGTCCCATCCCTATCGAAAAACACCGCACGTGTAAATTTTGGAGTTGGATTTGCGGGCCAGTCGCGAATGCTGCTTCTCCTAAACCTTTGGAATAAAGTCTGTCGCTATACCTATTTTTTCACGAGTGTCCAGATCGCGAGAAACGTCCAAAGCCCAATAGTAGCCGTAGGAAGCCAAATACCAAGCCAACTCATCACAGGAACTTTGCGAGGACGGCCTTCCGGACTTAGCCTTCCCACACGAATGCGACGTCCGCGATACGGCTGCAGTTCTTCGCGATATAAGATCTTTTCCAACTCCAGTAAAACAGCCAGATACCATTCGATAGCCAAGGCGGATCGTCGGAGGACCTGACTCATCATCAATGCGAAGATGAGGCCAAATAAGCAGATACCTAATCGGATTGTGACGCCAGTTGACGGAGCTTGAAATTGAGCAAATGCAGCAACAAGGAAGGAAGTCGAGACCAGAAGTCCCTGAAGGCGATAATTCAGCAGGTTATCTTCATGCCGTTGCAACTCGACAATCTGATGCCAAAAAGGCTCCAGATCCGTTTGGGGTATGTCAGTAAATTCAGGAATTTCCAGCCTAATTGGAAGCACGAAGAACTCGTGCTGAGAAAATCTACTCCTGCATTTTGTTGCAAATCTCGCAAGCGCCCTCACTGTGCCCCCCCGATCGAGGCAAGTTTAGCAGGCCACGCATCCGGGTTCATGCGGTGACATCCCCTCGGTGCTGTTTGCTCTCAGCGGGAGAAACTGCCGTGACTGTCCAGTGATAACCGCCTTTGAAACCTGTTGGCATCGATTCGTTTATTCCAGATCATCCCCGGCATCCGCAGCCACTGGCACGCCACCATTGCGGCGCATCAATAAGTATCCACGAATAAATGGCTCTAAGTAGCCATCAAGCACGCGATCCACATCGCCAACTTCTACTTTCGTACGATGGTCCTTCGCGATCCGGTAGGGTTGCAGGACGTAGGAGCGGATCTGCGAGCCGAAGTTAATGTCCAGCTTTGAGTCTTCGATCTTCTTTGTCTCAGCTTTCTTCTTTTCCAGTTCGTATTCGTAGAGGCGCGAGCGCAGCATCTTCATCGCTTTCTCGCGGTTCTTGTGCTGTGAACGCTCGTTCTGGCACTGGACAACGATTCCGGTTGGAAGATGCGTAATGCGTACGGCGGAGTCCGTCGTATTAACGTGCTGGCCGCCCTTGCCGCCAGAGCGGTAGGTGTCTGTACGAAGCTCGTCGGGCTTGATGTCGATCTCGATCGAGTCATCGATTTCCGGCGAGACAAAGACCGAGGCGAATGATGTATGGCGGCGCTTGGCCTGGTCGAAAGGCGAGATGCGCACAAGACGGTGCACACCGGTTTCGCCCGAGAGCTGGCCGAAAGCGTAGTCGCCGGTGATGGTAAATGTCGCGGACTTGATGCCCGCTTCTTCCCCGTCCTGGTAGTCGTTCATCTCTGTCTTGAAGCCCTGTTGCTCGGCCCAGCGCAGATACATGCGCATCAGCATCTCGGCCCAGTCCTGACTCTCGGTCCCGCCGGCACCCGGATGCACGGTGACGATGGCATTCAGTGCATCGGTTTCGCCGGAGAGCAGCGTGCGCGATTCCATGGCCTCGGCAAATTCGTTAAGAGCCTTGATCTCGCGTTCGAGATCGGGTTCGACGGATTCGCCTTCACGCGCCAGGTCAAAATAGGCTTCAACGTCGCTGGTGCGGCGCACAAGCTCCTCGTCATCTGCCAGCAGGGCTTCGATGCGCTTGCGGTCGCGCATGAGCGGCTGCGAAAGTGCTGCATTCGACCACAAGCCTGGGTCGGAGAGCCTGGTTTCTATTTCGGCTAGTTCTTTGCGGAGACGGGCCGGGTCAAAGATACTCCCGCAGGTCGCGGACTTTGTCGCGTATGGGAGTGTAAGCGAATTCGAGATCGTTCAACACTTAGGAGACCTGTCTTTTATTCGAAGATTGGCGTGCCATGAGGCGTACTGCCTTTGCTGCGGCCACTAACGTGATTATCCCACAGAGAATCGCGAATAGATCACCGTAGCGGGTGTAGGGCGTGAGGTCATCGTTGTATCCGAAGCGGGCAACCAGCGATGTAGCGACATTGCGCGGCGCGCTGAGAGTCACCCGCCCGTTGGGATCAACCGAGGTGGTGATGCCATTGTTGGTATCGAGCAGGATCCAGCGATGATTCTCAATGGCTCGCATGCGTGCCATATTCAGGTGCTGCCAGGGTGCGCTGGTATCGCCATACCAGCCATCGTCGGAAATATTCACGAACACCTGCGCGCCATTGATCGCGAACTGACGAATCTCATCGGCAAAAATGGACTCGTAGCAGATGAAGATGCCGAAGCTGTGCCCATTGGCGCGAAATACCTTGCGGTATGTGCCGCGCTGCAGGTCGACAACCTGCTGTGTGAGCTTGTGGGCAAAGAAAAAGACATTGCGATAAGGAATGTATTCGCCGAAGGGCACGAGATGAATCTTGTCGTAACGTCCGATGATATTGCCGTCCGGCGCTGTGAATACTCCCGAGTTATATGTGCCGCTCTCGTCGTGGCCGAACATGCCTGCGACCACCGGGGCTCGTGCCGTCGTTGCAACGGTGTGCATGAGCGTCATCAGACGCGGCTGATCGCTTTCGAACGGAGAAGGCGCTTCCGGCCAGACAACAATGCCCGGCGGCGGTACATTCTGGCTGCATTGCGGCGTCTCCAGCCTGGCGGCGGCAGACGGCATGCCCATATAGGCAGGCGTGCAATTGCGAAGGCTCTGTTCCAGAATCCATGATGCATGCCCATCCCATTCGGGACCAATCCAGTCACCGTAGACGCCGACATCGAGATTCGGCTGCAGCATCACTGCATAATCAGAGGTTGCGGATGGCCTGGGCGAAATGAAGGAGCCGGACTGCAGAAACACAATCAGCAGCAAAGCGCCAACTCCGATACGCAGACGCATGTGAATGGACCGCGCAAGCAGAGCGGCGGCCAGCAACGCGTTCCCGGCAAGGAGCACGAGCGATATTCCATACACTCCGGTGATCGGAGCGAGGCGGGTCAGCAGGAAATTATCGACCTGCGAATATCCAAGCTGATCCCACGGAACGCTGGTGATGCGCGATGCGACGAACTCGATCGCCGCCCAGAAAAAAGGCGCCACCAGCAGCGGAAATTTATCCGAGCGAAAGGCTGTGCGGCAGAGCGCAACAAGAAAGGCGAAGAGAGCAAAGTACAAGCCGAGCACCAGACTGTAGAGCAGGAGGATGCCTGCCGCGCCCGGAGCAGGCACTCCGCCGTACAGAAGCATGGTGTCGTAGATCCAGTAGCAATTCAGGATGTACCAGAGGACCCCGCAGGCATAGCCGGCAAGTGCGCTGCGGCGAAGATAGTGCGGCTCTTGTACGTTAGGCTCGGCAAGCAGGCCATAGAGCAGCGGCACCAGCGCGATCCACGCAAAGACGGCGCGCCCGGGAGACATAGGACCCGCGATAGGAAATGGCAGATCGAGCAGGATGGCCGAGAGCAATCCCAGAAAGATGGGATTGCGGATGTAAGCGCGCATTCAGGGTGAGTCTACCATCGCGGAAAAGTAGAAATCTCTTGGGATGGGGGTAGAATAGTCCTCGTGACCGCCCTTATCTCATTTGGGATGCGCCTGCTTACCTATATGTTCTTCGTTGGAATGGCTGGATCTCTCGTGGTTGTCCTGGCCAGCTGGTGGAGAATCTTCCGCGACGACTAGGCGATCGGCTAAACCAACTCCTTTCACAGATTTAATATTGTGTATTGACGCTGTTCCCGCTCCGACATAAACTCAGCGATGAGCGCCAGCAGGGAAAGGTATTGCACCTGTTCTCTCCTGAAGACTCACCTATACATGTCCGCTGGCCAAACGTTTACCGCCCCACAATCCAACCGAGTTCGGCTTGTCGTCGCCTCCTCGGTGATGCTCACTTTCATTTCGTTCTGGCGGGCGGCTGCCGTGGTGCTGAACGATCTCGGCTCCTCGGCATTTTATGCGGGCGGCATTGCAGAAGAAGCGGTAGGCAAGTCGGCACCCTGGTTCATCCTGGGCGTCATGGTCTTCGCCTTCGCGGTGCGCGCCACTTACATCGAAAGCTGTTCGATGTTCACCCGCGGCGGTGTCTATCGCGTGGTGAAAGAAGCGCTGGGCGGAACCTTCGCCAAGCTGAGCGTCTCGACGCTCATGTTCGACTACATCCTTACGGGACCCGATCTCGGGCGTGTCCGCCGGGCAATATATTACCGGGCTGCTGAACGAGCTGATGACCGTGGGCGCCGCACATGGTTGGCTTCCGGCAGTCCTGATGACAGCGGGCCACACTGCGCGTCATCTGCCCGATAATGAGACATCCGCTGTCTTCTGCGCTGCGGTTACGCTTTTCTACTGGTGGCAGAACACCAAAGGTATCGAAGAGTCGACCGACAAAGCCCTTGAGGTGATGAAGATCACCACCATCATGGTGGTGATTGCTGCTGGCCTGGGGCATCTACTCGGCGATTCACGTGGACGCGCCGCTGCCGCCGCTGCCGATCCCGTCCAACCTGCACTTCTCGTCACGACGCTCTCGGTTTTCTGGCGGATACGAAATTTGCAACGGCGCTCGGCTTCTTCGGCATCGTCATGGCTTTCGGCCACTCGGTGCTGGCCATGAGCGGCGAAGAGACGCTGGCCCAGGTCAACCGCGAGATCGAGCACCCCAAGCTCAAGAACCTGAAACGCGCCGCCATCGTCATCGCGATTTACAGTTTCGTCTTTACCGGGATCGTTTCCCTGCTGGCGGTAATGCTGATTCCGGATTCGGTGCGCGTTCCCGTTTTCCGTGACAACCTGATCGCAGGCCTTGCGATGTATATGGTGGGGCCCATGACGCTGAAGATTGTCTTCCGCGTCTTCGTGGTCGTCGTCGGCTTCCTGATTCTCTCCGGCGCCATCAATACATCGATCATCGGCTCGACCGGCGTGCTGATGCGCATTGCCGAAGACGGCGTACTGGCGGACTGGTTCCGTAAGCCGCACAAGAAATTCGGCACAAGTTACCGCATCGTCAATCTGGTGACGGCGCTGCAGCTTTTCACCATCATCGCCAGCCGCGGCAATGTCATTACATTGGGCGAGGCATATGCCTTCGGCGTGATCTGGAGCTTCACCTTCAACTCCCTTGCCATGCTGGTGCTGCGCTGGAAATACAAAGGCGAGCGAGGATGGAAGGTGCCGATCAATATCCGCATCGGCAAAGTTGAATTACCGGTTGGGTTGTTCTGTGTATTTCTAGTCTTGTTCAGCACAGCCGTCGTAAATCTGTTTACGAAAAGCGTCGCCACCAAAAGCGGCATCCTCTTCGCCGCGACCTTCTACGTCATTTTTACGATTTCTGAAAAACGGAACAGGCGGAAGCACGCGGCCACAGCTAAGCAGATGCGGGAGCACTTCCAGCTCGAACATCAGGACACGATTGGACGTGCGGCTCTCGAAATTCGCACTGGCGGCATTCTGGTAACCATGCGCGATGCAGGAAACCCGTTTGCGTTGAAGTGGGCTTTATCGCGCACCAATGCCGACGATCAGGACATCGTTGTGTTGACGGCGCGCATGGCGGGCGCGGGCGGCCCGGAGTATATCGACGCATCGGAACAGCTCTTCAGCGAACATGAACAGATGCTTTTTACCAAAGCTGTCTCAGTAGCGGAGAGCTTCGGCAAACATATCTCACTGCTTGTTGTTCCGGCGGGAGATATCTTCGCTGCTCTTGTGCAGACGGCAAATTCGCTTGAAGTTACTGCCCTTGTCTCTGGACTTTCAACTAAGATGACCGCTCAGGATCAGGCCTTTCACATTGGACAGGCATGGGAGAACCTGCCGGAACCGAAGCGGCAATTCACGTTCTATGTTGTGATGCCGAACGGCGATGCACAGGGCTTTCACATCGGACCACATGCACCTACTCTGCAAGCGGATGATGTGCAGCTTGTGCATAGATTGTGGCTTAACTTCCGCCGCGATCCCGAGATGCAGGGACTGCACCACAGCGACATCGTGACTTATGCGCTTACACGTCTCGCGATTGAGTATGCGCGCGACAAGCAGGAAACTTTGCGCGATATACGCCGCTATAAAAAAGATGGAAGCAGGGGGGGCACGCTTGATTCTCCCACTACTCCAAGGCTGAGCAAAGAAGGACTGGACTATTCGATTCCTGCTCCCAAGCCACCTTCCGGACAACACGATCAAGAAAACTAGAAGACCTGCAACGCAATTCGTAAGTTAATTTCAGCATCCCTCTTTTGACAAACACATTTGTCAATCCCTGTTCGCTCCCGTAGAGTAAAAAGTGTTAGATGTATTTCCTGTCCCGCAACTACCAGAGATAGACTTTCGCGCGGACGCAATGATAAGAGCGAATCATTCACAAGTAAAAGAAAGCATCTTGCAGTTGCTATCTTTGATACTTGCTCTTTCCATAGAAATGCAATGCCGGACAATTGGTGTCGAAAATGGAGGAATAGTGGAAGTTAGCAAAATAGTAGCTGAACTGGACAAGGAAATCGCGCGGCTGAAGGAAGCTCGCGCGCTGCTCGCGGGAACATCCTTATCGCACCGCGGATCAACGAATAAGACAGCTGCAGGCAAGCCCCGCAAGCGGACAATGACCGCCGAAGGCCGCCGCCGTATTGCAGAAGCCATGAAGAAGCGTTGGGCAGAGCGCAGGAAACAACAGGCAGCCAAGAAGTAACTTATCTAAGGCATCCTATAGAGGCGAAGGCAGCGAGCAGGATAGCTCGCAGCCTTTTTGTTTAGCGCAAACTCTCGCCGGGTGCAATTGTATTTACTTCAATACCGCTTCCAGCCAGAAATCCGGAAAGTTCTTCCGGTGTTCCTGTCAGTACCGGAAATGTTCCATAATGAATCGGCAACACGTTTGTGGCTCCAAGATACTTTGCAGCCATCGAGGCCGCCTTCGGTCCCATCGTGTAATGATCGCCAATTGGCAGCATGGCGAGTTGCGGATGATAGAGATCGCGGATAAGTTGCATATCCAGGAAAAGGCATGTATCGCCCGCATGGTAAAGCACGGGCCCGTTCTGCACGGTGATGACAAATCCGATCGGCTCGCCGCCATAAATAATCTGGTTGCCGTCGCTGATTCCTGAGCTGTGCCTGGCCTCGACTGCGCTAATCGTTACATCCTCATACTTCCATGATCCGCCCAGATTCATGCCTATTGTTTTCTTCACACCCTTTGACTGCGCCCAGCCCATCAGCTCCACCATGCCCACGACAGTGGAATCATGCTTCACGGCTACCGGCACCAGGTCGGAAACATGATCGCCATGTCCATGCGTGGCCAGGATCAGGTCGATCTTTTCCGGAAGCTTATAGTCTTTGGGAAATTTCGGATTCGGCTCGATAAATGGATCAATGAGTATCGACGTCCCCTTCGCAGTCGCGATGTGAACCGTGGCATGTCCTAACCAGGTCACGATTGTTCCTTTCAAATCCATGATGAATACACCTCTTGGCTTCTTGGTTGGGTTACTGCGTTTGTGTGTTGGTGTGTTTTCTATAGCTTAGGATGCGCGGGCGCCAATTAAGAAGCATCGCGAGCTCATGCGGTGAATTTTCACCCTTGACGGCCATATTTACCCAGGCGTAGCATAGTCATTATGGGCGAAGAAAAAGCGAAAATCGATATGGGCCAATCTCTCTTCCGGGAAGCCCACCAGCAGGTGAAATTAGTCGGTATCGCACGTCTCGCCGGCCACGCTGAAATGGCTGACACTGGCCATCTGACCGAGTATCGCGCCCTGCAGGTGCGATCGATCCTCAACAAGTCAGTCTCCAAGCGCGGTCTTCCTTTCGGCAAAACCATCAATCCGTACCGGGGATGTGAATTCGGCTGCCGCTATTGCTTCGCCCGCTACACGCACGAATTTATGGAACTGCGCGACCCGGAGCTTTTCGAGCGGCTGATCTTCGTCAAGCAGAATGCCGCATGGCTGTTGCGGCAGGAACTGCGCAAGCTGCGTCCAGGCGAAGAAATTGCCATGGGCACCGCAACGGATCCGTATCAACCGATTGAAAGGCGCATGCGGGTCACGCGAAGCCTGCTGGAGGTCATGGCGGAATGCCGCGGCCTGAAGCTCGGCATAGTGACGAAATCCACCCTGATCCTGCGCGATCTTGACTTGTTGAAAACATTTGCCGCGCACAATCACCTTGCCATTCACGTCAGCATTACTACACCGGATAATAAGCTGGCGCGCATTCTGGAGCCGAGAGCTCCGCGGCCCGATCTGCGTTTCAAGCCGTCGCGGCATTGCGAAGCGCCGGGCTGCGGACAGGAATTCTGTGCTGCCCTATCATGGCCGGCATCAACGATACCCCGGCCGCCTTCGATGCGATGGCGAAACGGGCAAAGGTGGCAAATGCCAGCTTCCTGGCTGCCAATCCTCTGTTTCTCAAACCCTGTTCCAAGGGAACGTTCCTTGCCTTCGTGCATGAGCATTTCCCTGCGCTCGAGGCCAGCTACGAGAAGCGCTACGCCGACGAAGCCTTCGTTTCCAAGGCGTACCAGAAACGCATCGCCGATCTGCTGGCAGCAGTTCTAAAGAAGTATGACCTGGGCAGAAGACACGGAGATATTCAGCCTGTTTTCGCGACGCGTATCCGGTGGATACGAGCCCTGCACAACAGTCGCTCTGGCCGGAGCAGACAAGACTCCGCAGGCGGCGCAGGCAGAGATCCTAAAGCGAAGGTTCAGCGCGTAATGATGACTTCGTAGAGGTTGTCTTTTGCCAGAAAAAAACGGTAGTTACTGAAGGCAGAAAACAGCTTTTCTATATTGCGGTTAGTGTAGA
This sequence comes from Terriglobales bacterium, assembly GCA_963738095.1. Taxonomy (GTDB): domain Bacteria; phylum Acidobacteriota; class Terriglobia; order Terriglobales; family Acidobacteriaceae; genus Alloacidobacterium. Next base: position 625,988 of record CAVTVL010000020.1, on the reverse strand, counting down.
CGCGCCGCACAGGAAAAGGAGCGCTCTCCTGCAATTCAATCATCTCAGTCGCAGTGAGATGATACCTGCAGAAGACTGTCTCAGGCCCGGTTGGCTTGGTGTGGAAGAGAGCGAGGATCCGTCCTCCCGAACGCAGCGAATGGTAGAGGCGCTCGACGAGAGGAGTGATCAGAGCTTCGGGAACATAATCGAGTGTTGTCCACAGCAGCACCACATCAAATTCGCGCCCGTTGAAATTCAGGTTCTGCTCGAAAAAGCCTTCAAGATCGAATCCCGGCTGTCCGCCATCTTCCGCAGGTGGCGTCTCCCATCCACCCTTCAGCGCTTCGTGAACGACATCAGCCATCCAGACGCTGTGGCCAAGATTAGTGAGATGGTTGATGTTCGACGGCGAAGTGGGTCCGATATCGAGCACACGCAGAGCCTGTTCCGCCTTCAGATGTTCCTGCAAGGCCGACCATCCGCTGGAGTGGCGCGGCACACGCGGACCGGAGAGCAGAGTAGGCCGTGGGCCTGCTCCTCAACCTGACCGCGGCTGAATATACTTCGCAGCACGCTCATTCCATGCCCTTAAGCAATTTCATCGCCTGTAATCAAACCTCTATGCTTAGACTGCACTTACTTCGTGGCGCCAAAGAGCGCTCCCGGTTTTTCCGCCGGAGCCGCAGCCTGTTGCGGCGCGGACGCGGCAGGCTTCTCCGTCGATCCCGCTGACTGTACCAAGTCTACCTTGCCAGAGAAAATAGAGTTTTCTTCAATCGCCAGGCGGCCGGCATGTACGTCGCCGGTTACATGGCTTCCCGCTCGCAGTTCGACGCGACCCGTCGCATTGATATTGCCATTTAGCGTACCGAGAATGACTACGTCGCGTGCAGCAACATTTGCCTGCACATGCGCATTAGCGCCGATCGTAAGGCGGCTGTCGCTCATTGTAATCGTGCCTTCGACGAGGCCGTCCACCAGAAGGTCTTCGCTGCCCTTCACTTCACCGCGAATCTGTACGGACTTTCCGATCGTGGCAGTCGTGCCGTCGCCTGCAGCCATGTAATTTCTCCTCGAAACCTTAACTGGAACGTTGCCACGAATATACGCAACGACGATCAAGGCTGCAACCCTGCTGGACCATAAGCGACATTCCGGTTATATCCAAAATAGGGCGAAGTGCTTGATTCGGGAAAACTTCACGTTTAAATTTAGCGTCTAAGTGCACAGACGCATAGGAATATGCACAAGAATGCTGTCGCGATGAGAAAATGAAGGAAAGAAAACAGGCCATAAGGATGACCGTATGCATTCTTCGGACCTGTCGATTCACGATTGTTGCATACCTTGCTGCCCTGATCCTGTTTCCCTTGCAGGCATCGCTCGCGCAAGCCGATGACGTGGCTCGCGACCCGGTGCCCCTGGTGCGCCGCGCCGCACAGAACGAGCTCCATTCCTCAAACGGGAACCATCCTTACCGCTACCAGATCCATAAGGTCGACGACGACAAGATCACTACCAAAGAGATTGTTGAAACGAAAGACGGAGACGTAGCACGCCTGGTTGCAGTGAACGATAAGCCTCTCGATGCTGATGCACGGCAGACCGAGATCGATCGCCTGAACAATCTGGCCGCGCACCCCGAACTACAGGCTCACCGTCACAAGAAAGAACAAGAAGACAGCGATCGCGCCAACGAAATGATCCGCTTGTTGCCGGATGCTTTTCTCTATAACTACGAGGGCATGGCCAACGGTCCCAACGGTCAGTGCTACCGGCTCAGCTTTCAACCGAATCCCAACTTCGTGCCGCCTGATCGCGAAGCACAGGTGTATCACGGCATGGCGGGAGAGCTATGGATCGATAAAGCGCAGGAGCGCATGGTGAAACTCGATGCGCATCTCATCGCTGATGTCGACTTCGGCTGGGGCATCCTGGGACGTCTGTACAAAGGCGGCAGCATTCTGGTCGAACAGGCCGACGTGGGCGATCGCCATTGGGAGACCACGCACATGAAGCTGAGCCTCATCGGCAAGGCGCTCATGATCAAGCCCCTCAATTTCCAGACAACGGAAGACGCTTCGCACTTCGAGCCTGTCCCGCCGGAAATGGGCTACCAGAACGCCATCAAGATGCTGCTGAGTGACAACGGCAGCGCTCAAGTAGCCGAGGAGCATCCGCATTAAGAAGGCTGATTGGCGATCCTAAACCAGATTGCTGTCGTCCCCTCCGCCGAAATCCCCGCTGAAGTCATCCCCGCTTCCGAAATCATCGCCTTGCGTACTGTCATCGAAGGAAGTCGGATCGGTGTCGGGCTGGTAGCTTGCGTCCTGAAGTCCGGAGCGTCCTTCGGGGCGGTCATCGTAGGACGCTTCGTGCTCGTGATGTTCGGCGGAGCCTCCGCCTTGCTGTTGCGGATCGTCGTAGTAGTTGTTAATGACGGTTTCTTCGACCGGAGGCGCACCGAAACCAGAGCCATAACCGCCGCCCCATCCCCCACCCCCATGACCGAATCCGTGCATCAGGGATTCGATGCCTTCAAAGGCAAGCGCTCCCGCGGCGACTCCGGCAGCCGTGGTAGCTGCGCTGCGCAAAAAGCTGCCCGCCGGACTCGGCGCCTGCGCTGCATACGCAGGCGCGTATTGTGGCGGCGCTTCATATACCGGGACCTGCTGGTACTGCGGAGGAGGAGCAGGCGCAGTTGGCACGGGATCGCGATGGCCGAGCAGATTGCCGAGAAAGCTGGTGGCCCGGGCCGGTTGCTGCGGCTGTTGCAATTGCTGTAGCTGCGCGCGCGCCTGATTCAGAGCCAGGTTCTGGACCAGAACCGTTTGGGCCAGTTTGTAGATCGAATCGGGATCGCGTCCCAGCGTCTCCAGCAAAAGCTGTTCCGCCTCTGGGTCTTTCTCCGTGAGCTGCGTTTCCTGAACTTTGCGGATGAGATCCTGCAACATTGCATTTTCCTGGGGTGTCATTCCAATACCTCAAAAATTTTGAGCATGCTCTTTGACGAGCATCCTTCTCTTGTTAAGACGCGTGCAAACGCACAAAGTGGCGGAACCGATGTCCGCCACTTTGAAATTACGCATTGCTATGCAATTCTGTTCCGTGCCGAAAAAGCTCAGGCAAATGCCATAGCGCGAATCTCTTCCTTGCGAACGGTAAGCTGGTCAATCAGGTCTTCACGCACATCGAAGCCCCGTCCGACGCTCTGCGGCACAGTGATTTCGCCTGTCGAGGATACCATCACCTCGGGCTCGATGATGTCTTCTTTCCAATAGCGGCGGGATGCGGAAACATCTCCCGGCAATTGAAAGTTTTCCAGCGACGAGAGAGCGATGTTATGCGCGCGCCCGATGCCGGTTTCCAGCATGCCTCCACACCAGACAGGAATGCCGCGCTCCTGCGCCGCATTGTGAACGGCAATCGCCTCGCTGAATCCGCCAACGCGGCCATTCTTGATATTGATGATGCGGCAGGATTCCATTTCGATTGCCGCCAGGGCGTCGCGGCGGTTGCGGATCGACTCGTCAAGGCAGATGGCCGTGTTGAGACGCTTCTGCAATATGGAGTGGAAATAGAAGTCATCTGACCAGAGCGGCTGCTCGATCATCAGCAGATTGAAATCGTCAAAATTGACGAGGTGTTCGATATCGTTCATGCGGTAGGCCGAGTTTGCATCGCAACTCAACATAATCTCAGGCCAGCGTGCACGCACCGCTTCAAAGATCTTCACATCCCAGCCGGGTTTACATTTCAGCTTGATGCGCTGGTATCCCGCAGCCAGTTCTTTCTCGATCTTCCGATAGCTGCTTTTCGAGCGTGGGCTGAATGCCGATGGAAACACCGCACGGAATTACTTCGCGTATGCCGCCGAGCAATTCTGACAGCGCAATGCCGCGCATCTGCGCCTCAACATCCCAGACCGCGTTTTCCAACGCAGCCTTGGCCATACGGTGGCCGCGCACCTGGCGGAAGATTCCCGGACACTTGCCGCCATGCTCCGGGTCGGCACTGGCGAGGGCGGGCGCAAGTTCCTGCACCGCCACCAGCCATGCGGTGTCGATCATCTCATCGCTGAAGTAAGGGTGTTCCCCGGCAACGCACTCGCCCCATCCAGTGAAGCCCTCGGTCTTTATCTCGACCAGCATGATGCGGCGCTCAGTCGTTGTTCCAAAGCTGGTCTGGAAAGGCTGTACCAGCGGCATGCGTATTTCGCGAAGAATAATGGCGGCAATTTTCATACGTCAATCTCTTTGATGTGGGGACTGCGGCTCCTGCCACGGTCCCAGTCCGAAAATTCCGTTGCCTTCTGCGTCCACCCTGAAGTCGATCGCCGCCAAGCCGCGTGCAAACGCTTTCTCAAACCGCTGGCGATTATCCGTCTGCACTGCAAGCGCGCGCAGCTGATCCTCGAGCGACGCCTTCCAGTTGCCGATCTCATACGGGACCGTGATTGTCTCTTGAATTGCCTTTGAAATCGTTTGCTCTGCATCGGGATTCGCTGGGGAGGAGGCGGACAAGATTGCCTCGACGCGCTCCGACTGCATCCACCACTCGGCATGCAAACGGTCTGTAGGCAATCCTCCTTGCAGACGAGATGAGGATACACCATAAAAGTTCGGCGTATATCTGCGAACGACAGCACCGAGCCTGTGGATATTTAGGAAAGAATTCTTAATCTCCAGCGGATCGAAGGTCCATTCCATCAGCCGGAAGCCCCGGGCGACGGCGTCTTCCCGCTGCGCCAGCTTCAACCGGCGGCCAATCCCGGCATTGCGATATTCGGGCGCACGGCCAGCATGTGGGAGTGCAGATACGGCTCCAATTCCGCACCGGGGCGCGCTCCCGGAAGCGCCATCGCAAATCCAACGAGTCGTTCCGAAGTGTCTGATCCGCCATCAGTTACGTCGAATGCTCCCAGCACCTGACCGCCGATCTTCTGCGTCACGGTAAAGACGCGCCGGGGGATTACGTCGCCATCCGAATAGCCCCAGACATCGATCTGCAGCTGTACGCAGGCATCCAGCTCCTCAAAGCCACTGCAAGTGCGAATCAGGACCGTGTGCGCCTGCGGAGTTGTAAATGTCACGCTCATTTGCCGCTGCGCTCCTCCTGTTTTGCTGTATTCCACAGATTTTCCAGCGATTCGGGAGCGAGTTCTTCGAGCGGCGTCTCACTCGTGGCTTCCATGGCGGCGAAGCGGCGGCGGAATTTCGCGTTCGTCTCGCGCAGAGCAAATTCCGGATCGACCTGCAGATGCCGCGCGAGGTTCACGGCCGTATACAGCAGGTCGCCTACTTCGGATGCGACCGCAGTGGCATTAGACTTCCCATCCGGAGCCACCAGCTCCGCTTCCAGTTCGCCAATCTCCTCCTGCAGCTTATCGAAGAGCCCGCGTACATCGGGCCAGTCGAAGCCCGACTTGGACGCTTTCGATCCCAGCTTGGTCGCCTCCGCAAGTGCAGGAAGTGCGCGCGGGACAGCATCGAGACGGCCCCTTAATCCTTCATCTTTTACTTGAGCATTTTTCTCTAATTGTTTGATCTGTTGCCAATTGCGCAAGACCTGTTTGGCATCGATTCCGTCCGTCGCAAGTCCTTCAGCGACATTCCCCGCTGCTGCGGCAGCTTCGTCGCCAAAGACATGCGGATGGCGCCGGATCAGCTTCCGGTTCAGTTCTTCGATCACTTCAGAAATCGTGAAGTCGCCAGCCTCAGCCGCCATCTCCGAGTAAAAGAGCACCTGCAGCAGAAGGTCTCCCAGCTCTTCTTTCAGATCGGGCCAGTTGCGGCGTTCAATCGCGTCAAAGACCTCATAGGTCTCCTCCAGCGTATATTTGCGGATCGAATCAAAGGTCTGCTCGCGGTCCCAGGGACAGCCCCCCGGAGCGCGCAGCCGGGCCATAATGGCAACCGCCTCGGCAAATTGCCTGCCTGCATCCTGCTGTGAGGGCATACGCTTACTTTAACCGATCCGCTGGTCGTAGAGGGCTTCGCAGGCTGCGTATCAGAGACTCATGCCGCCATCGATCAGCAATTCGCTTCCTACCGTAAACGCCGACTCATCGGATGCGAGAAAGACAACCGCGCTGGCAATCTCGCCGGGATTGCCGAAACGTCCTGCCGGCACCTGTTCCTGAATTGAAGCAGCAACGGCTTTCAGCTGCTCGTCCGAAAAACCCAGCTTGCTGTAGAGAGGTGTCGCGATCGGGCCGGGGCTGACGGCATTGACGCGAATTCCGCGCGAAATCAGTTCGCCGGAAAGTGTGCGGGTAAGCGAAATGAGGGCGGCCTTGGTGGCCGCATAGAGGCTCGTGTTCGGCATGCCGATGTGAGCGTTGACGGAGCCGTTCAGCACGATCGATGCCGGATTGGCGAAAACCGGCAGCAGCGCCTGAATGAGATAGAACGGCCCCTTGAGATTGAGAGCGATGGAGCGGTCAAAGGCGGCCTCGTCGATCTGTTCGATCGGGCGCATATCGACGGTGCCCGCATTGGCAAAAAGAACGTCGAGTCCGCCGAATGCTTTTTGAATCGCCGACGCTATTTCTTTCTGGGCCGCTGCATCACTGGCGTCGCAGTCGATCACCAGCACAGCCGGCCCCAGTTCCTTGCGTGCTGCTTCCAGCGTCGCCGGATTTTTTCCTGTGATGGCGACGCGCGCGCCTTCCTGCAGAAACTGGCGTGCCGTCTCCAACCCGATACCCGTGGTGCCACCCGTAATCAAGGCACGCTTGCCTTTGAGCCTGTTCATCGCCAATTCCCCTTTGCAGACAAATCAGTGTAGCTAAAGATGCGGATCGCAGTTCCGGGACTCATGACTTTTCCAGAACACCGAACGCGAGCACCCGCAGACTCACATTTCTTTCATTGCCTCCACGGGACTCAGCTTCATGGCGCGCCGCGCCGGCAGGTAGCTCGCCAACAGCGCAATGGAGAGAAAAAGAATGGGCGCCACGGCAAACGTCGCCACGTCACGCGTACTGACGTCGTACAGCATACTGGACATGAGCCTCGTCATGAAGATTGCCGCGAACAAACCAACAACGACTCCGAGAAGCGCCAGCACGAATCCTTGACGCACGATGAGGCGCAGAATGTCGCTGCGCTCCGCCCCGAGTGCAAGGCGAATGGCAATCTCATGGCGGCGCTGTGCCACGGAGTAGGCAAGCACTCCGTAAATTCCGGTAATGGCCAGCGCTAGCGCGGCAAACGAGAACACGCCCAGCAGCAGCATGGTGAAACGCGGCTGTGAGCGCGAGCTATCCATGAGCTCGTCGACCGTCTGAATGCCGGTCACCGGCTGGTCGGCGTCGACAGCAGAAATCTCTTTGCGCACTGCCGAAGCCATACTCTGTGGCGACACACCGGTCCGCACCAGCAGATTCATATTGCCCCACGGAAGCTGCGGAAAAGGGATATAGACCTGCGCCTGTGTTTCCTGTGCCAGACCTTTGTTCCTGATGTCTCCAGCGACACCGACCACCTCGGCACCCTCGGGCCAGCGCCCTATCAGGACATGCTTGCCCAGCGGATTCTCGTTCGGCCAGTATCGGCGCGCGAATGTTTCATTCACGATGACGACCTTCGACGCCTGGGCATTGTCGGCAGCGGTAAACCAACGTCCATTGCGCAGGGCAACGCGCATCGTATCAAACCACTGTGGGCTGACAGCCTCAATATCGATGAATGGACGCTGCCCCAGAGGCACCGCCGGCTGGCCCTGAGGCAACATGGGGGTAATGCGCTTCCAGCTCAACGGCAGCGCGGCCGATATGGCTGCGTTCCGCACGCCCGGCAATGCGGAGACGCGGCGAAGAAGCTCATCAAAGAACGCGATCTGCTGATACGCCTTCGCATACTTCACCGTGGGCAACGAAACGTTCATGGTGAGCACATTGTGCGCATCGAATCCCGGATCGACACGCAGCAAGCGCGCGAAGCTGCGCAGCAGCAGCCCGGCGCCAATCAGCAGCAGCAGCGAGAGCGCTACCTGCCCTACAACCAGAAGGCTTCTCATCTGCACCCGTTCGCGGCCAGCCGAAGTACTCAGGCCCTCTTCGCGCAGGGTTGTGTTCAGATCGTTCCGCGAAAGTTGCAGCGCGGGTAAGATGCCGAAGAAGATTCCTGTCAGCAGCGAAACGCCAACCGCAAACAGAAGCACATGCAGATCCATCGTGATCGGCATTCCCGCAGGCAGTTGGCTCGCCGCCATCGCGACCAGTGCTCGCGTGGCCGCCCAGCCCAGCCCCACTCCCAGCACTCCGGCAACAAGCGACAGCAATACGCTTTCAGTCAGCAGCTGCCGGACAATCACTCCACGGCTCGCCCCCATCGTCGTGCGGATTGCCATCTCCCGCCTGCGCGCCAGCGAGCGCGAAAGCAGCAGGCTGGCCACATTCGCGCACGCAATCAGCAGCACCACGGCAACAGCGCCGGTGAGCATCAGCACTCTGCCTCGCACATTGGCCACCACCAGATCACGCAATGGACTGGCCGTCATCGCTACGGCAGGATCGGCATCGGGCGCAGCTGGATTCTGCTCACGATACTGCTGATTCAGTACCGCCAGTTCTGACTGTGCACGCGCAGGAGTGACTCCGGGCCCCAGTCGCGCCAGGAAGCCCAGATACCCAACACCCATACGCAGTCTCTGCGGCGTCATCAGCGTGAGTTCGAAGTAGCGCGGCGTCCAGATGTCCGCAGGGCCGAGGAAAGGAAACTGAACGTCAGCGGGAAGTATTCCCACAACCGTATGCGGCACCGTATCCAGCGTGACTGTCTCGCCCACGATATTTGGATCGCCCCCGAAGCGGCTGTGCCAGATCGCGTCACTGAGCATGACAACATGATTGCCTTCCGGGCGGCCTTCCTCGTCGCGAAACGTGCGTCCAAGCTGCGGCTGAATACCAAGCATCGGGAAGAAACCGGGCGACACGCGCGCAACGGGAACCTGCAACGGCTCGCCGCGTCCGGTGAGATCGAAGGTGTCATTCGTCCATGCCGCTACTGACTCGAAAGACTGATTGCGATCGCGCACCAGTTCATAGCGCAAAAGCGTGCCACCGAAGTCTGTCGTCTTGTCTTTCACATCCAGGCTCACCAGGCGCTGCGGATCGTGATAAGGAAACGGCCGCAGAAGCAGTGCGCTCGCCACGGTAAACATCGCCGTATTCGCGCCGATGCCCGCAGCGAGGATGATGACCGCCGTCAGCACAAACCCGAGATTCTTGAGCAAAATGCGCGCGCTGAAGCGAAGGTCGCGAAGAAAGGCTGGCATGATGCGAAATTATAAGTCTCGCAAACCGGGTGGCAGAAGAGGCTTTATTGTGACAGCGGCTTCATGAGCTGGATGACTGAAACCGGCTGAGAGGGCACGCGTCACGCCCTCTCAGCACAGCGTTCAGATACGCACGGGTTCTGTGTTCCAGATGCGAGCGCTGCCTGCTCCGTTCGGGTAAATTTCGCGCAGGCACATGGGCCGGCGCTGGCTCTGGACAGCGCTGTAGATGGTTTCCTTTGCGCCCAGGCCAAGCATCTTCTTCCTGATGGAGAATGTCCGGTACTGCACGGTAACCACTTCCTGCAGGTAGAAGGTCCAGTTCCCCGTGCCGGCAGCGCGCAGGCCAAAGACATTTCCTTCGCCGATGAGGCTTCGAATCTCCAGGTTCCCCTTCGCCGATGTCTTCAGGTAATTCAAATAAACCTGCAGGTCAGGATTGGTTGTAATGTCCGATAGATACTGCTCCTTATTGGCTTCACCGCGCCCCGGCGTGTTGGGCGAGTAGCGGTCAAACAAAATCTGCCAATGACGGACACTGTTCGGGTCCTGCTTTGGGTTGGCGGTGTAGTCGCGATTGCTGTCAAACCCGGCGTGGAAGACAGTAGGTGCGTTGGCCGGGCCTTTTACGAAGATGCTGCACCCGGTCAGCGCGCTGGTAAAGAAGATCGACGGATTCGGCATGTCGCCGGGCATCTGGTCCGTCTGCAGGATCCTCATCTTGGTAACGCGATCCTCCCACCAGGGCAGATACCAGATCGGGAGCAGTTCCTGCTTCTGTTGATCCGTGAGCTGGTTCTTGTTGTAGCAATGCAGAACGTAGCTGTCACCACCACCGGGCACCAGGTTGGAATATGCCACTTTGTGCTCAAGCTGGCTGATCGTGACCTGCGCGTCCACCTGCCCCTTCCTGCCTTGAAATGCGTTTCCACGCGAATAGAATGCGGGATTCGATGTATCCGGTAGCTGATATTGCGAATATTGGCTGCTTGGAGAAACCCAATATTTTTTGAGGAATTGCAGAGGGGCGTTTCTTAACAACTTCAACTCATTCGAGAGATCCTTGGGAGGCATTCCGAACCGTTCTCTCTTTCTTTGGAATGGGGATAAGAACTAATGTTTTCATCTGGATAGCGCCTGAACGGACTTCCACCATGGCGTCTTCCTTCCTGATTTTTTCCGCCCCATTCTTCCATCCAATCGCCGTCTTCCGCAAGCGTCGTTTGCGTCTCGCAGACCAAGGGCTTGCATTCCTGAAGAATCCGTGCGATGACTACTACGTGATGAGTACTACTCGACGAGTAATAGATAGCCCGGAGTCGGAGCTGGGGCACTTTTCTGATCCGCCCCTGCTCGTATTGGCCAGTCTTGCAGATGGGCCGAAGCACGGCCATGCGATGACAAAAAACATCGAGACGATGGCCGGGACGAAACTCTCACCGGGTGCTTTGTATGGTGCCATAGCCCGGCTGGAAAAGAAGGGTCTAATCGAACCGCTTCCTGCCGAGGAGAGGCGTCATCCATACAAAATCACTCAAAGCGGCTTAGCCTTCCTGAAGGCCAAACTGGATACGATTTCGCGCTTCGCAAACGCCGGGTTGAAGAAGTTGGAGGCGCAATGAATCGAGGGGTAGCCAGAGCGCTCACATGGTTTTATCCGGCGCGGTGGCGGGCGAGATATGGCGAGGAATTCAGTGTGTTCCTGGAAGAAAGTGACGCCGGAACACGAAACATTGCGGGCGTTATCTTTTCGGCGATCCGAGAACATCTTGTGATTGAAGGAGACTCCAACATGAAGTCCCTGCAGCGTGCATTGGGACTGGTCGTTCTTTCGTTTCTTGCTGCCGCTTTAGGGGGAATGAATCTTGTGATGACGGCGGACGACTCTTCGCTAGTCTCCGCAACGCAATCCCACACAATTACAGCGGTGTCATGGAATGTGCTCGCCGTCACAGCAATTCTATGCGGCATCGTGGTCGGCTTGATCGCAATCAGGCTGTATCGCTCAATCATCGCCTATGCCTGGAGAAACCGGCGCATGGACATCTTCGCCTGGCTCGCCACACCATTCCTCGGGATCGGGGTATTTGTACTCTGGGTTGCGGGATGCATGATATTCGCTCATGGTCGGTGGGCGCCGAGTCCATGGGCCGTCTTTGGAAACGGAGCAGCTCCGTCATTTTGGCCTTCCCTTCAGGCGCGATGGATCTGCGGAATCATCTCCGTCGCTCTGATTGCAGCAGTCAGCCTCGCAAGCATAGCCAGCGTAAGACGGGCGATCCGGCTTACGGATTTTGAACCGGCGAAGAAAGAACTACAGCACCGCCAAAGCCGCTTAGCGATCTCGGCCAGTCTTTGGGTAACGGGCTGCACACTTGTCATGTTCATGGCCGTACTGATTTGGGGAATATCACTCGCGCAGAACTTTCCCGACCTCATCCACCAAAAGCTCGGGCCTCTGGATGGATCGGTCGCTGCCTCTTGGGCTATCAGCCTGATCCTCTTTGCACTCGCTAGCGCGATCTGCATTCGTGCCAGTCGAAGTATTCTGACGAGTGGAATTGCGGCGCCAGAATGAGCGGCGCCATGGCCATAGCAGTACTACAACAAGGCCGGCGATAAAATCACCCTGCCAAGGCGCGATCTTTTGTAGCTTTATCCTTTGACTCTTCTGCGAGGATCAATCCCGCGGATGACGCAAACCGTACGGCTCCCGGCGCTTGCTTGCCTTTGAGCACATCTCCGATGCAGGGGACAGGCTCTATACTTCGTCCAGTGATCGTGCTCACTGCTATATTCTCGGCGCTGTTCGGACTTGCCTTCGGCAGCTTTTTGAACGTCTGCATCTCGCGTCTGCCGAAGCATGCATCCATCGTCCGGCCCGCGTCGCATTGCCCCGCATGCGGCAAACCCATCCTGGCAAGAGACAACCTGCCGCTCGTCAGCTGGCTGCTGCTTCGGGGACGCTGCCGCAACTGCGGATGGAAAATTCCATGGCGCTATCCGCTGGTGGAATTGGCAGCGGCTGCTCTCTTTCTGTTGAGCTACCTCGTTTTCGGATTGACCGTTACGGGCGTTGGAATGGCCGTCCTCTGCTTCCTCCTTCTGGGTCTCGCCATCATGGACGCAGAAACGCTGCTGCTTCCCGATAGCTTTACCTATCCTGGAATCGCGCTTGGTATCGCCTACTCCGCCCTGCGCGGAGGCTTGCGAGGGGCGCTTCTCTCAGCCGGCTATGCGGTGGCTGCAGCGGCGCTTATTCTGCTCATCCGCGGAGCTTACTGGCTGCTCCGCAGGCAGGAAGGCATGGGCCTGGGCGATGCAAAGTTGCTCGCCCTCGTTGCGGCATGGCTTGGGCCGTGGCAGACATTGCTTGTGCTCTTTTTAGGAGTGGTTGCAGCGGCGCTCTTTGGTCTGCTGTGGATGGCAGCAAAGAAACGCGGCGGCATGCGCACTCTGCAGTTCCCGTTCGGCTCGTTTCTCTGCGCGGCGGCAATTTACGCGATATTTTTCGGTCAGCCAATCCTCAAGTGGTACTTGCAGTTTTTCCCGTAAATTATTAGCTATTAACGACGCTGGAAAGAATACGCAACGCCTGAGCCAGGTGATGCCGCCCATGCACCTCGTGAAACTGCCGCCACTGGTCTGCCGAGAGCGGACCGAAAACGAAATGTGAGGCCATGGGTTGCGAACCAAATTTTTCAGCACACTGATCGAGCAGCCCATCCATTTGCTCGAGGTCGGATTTAACGAGCGAAGCCAGTTCCCCTCCGGAGAGGGCTGTCATCTTCGCCTGTTCGGGGTCAACACGCTCAGGCGACTTCTGACCTCCGGGAAAACGTCCGGCCCCAATCGTCTTCTGCCATATGGCCGTGTGTTCCGGAGTAACCGGCGCTTGCGTCGGTCTTCCCTTCTGCAGCCGTTCTTCGAGCGCGCCCATGGTGCTGCGATAGGTGAGCAGCAGGTGCTCGATCACCTGCTGTACACTCCATTGCTTCGGATCATTGGATAGATGAGCCTGTGCCTGGACGGCGCTCAAACCGCCAAGCGCCTCGGCGAATGACTTCTCCAGGGAATCGAATGCCGGATGCATCTGCTCGCCTCGCTGTCTGTCAAGCCCCCATTTTGGGTAAGAAGCCGGAACTGGCTCATTCTAAACAATAGTTGTGAGAACGAGCACTGGCGTAATTTCCGTCGGGATTGGCTATCCTGAATATAGGGGCTTTTTACGGGCAAGGTTGGGGAGCCGACCATACGCAGTTTACTGCTAACTACATTTGTTTGGAATAATTTAGCAAAACATAGGGGGAGGGTGCAGCCCTAGTGCTTTGCCGATGCGTTCAGATCCCGCAGCGCCTTATGCGCCTCTTTTGCCTTGGGACCGTTCGGTAATGCCGCCAGGTAGAGCTGGTAATTCTCTACCGCTTCGTCCCGGTGATTCATGCGACGCGCCGCTTCGGCCAGATAGAACACCGCATCCGGATTCTCCGGATCAGCTTGTGTCGCTTCCTTGAAGCGGACGTAGGCACCCTTATAGTCCTCGCGGTTCAGATAAAACTGGCCGACATGCACGTCATCCGCAGCGAGCTTGGGATCGTGGATGACACCACCGGCACCGTCAGCGATACGGGTGTCGCGATCGCCTTCCAGGTCGAGGTCACCAAGCTTGTCGCGACTGGAGCTTTCGCCGGCTGCGGCAGGAGCCGATTTTGCAGCCGCGTCATCGCGGGCCTTGGCCTCAGCAGCCGCTTTTTGTGAAATACCTTCAGGAAAGGGGTTATCGTCCGCGGTGGATTTCTTCGGCTGCTGCGCCGCATTCTGTGCCGGCTCCGCGGCAGGTGTGCCATTGCTCTGCGTCGTCGCTGGCGGGCAGGTGCTGCTCCCCTTCAACGGACCTTTTGACCCGCGAACAGCCTGGCCGCTGCAGGTCTTATCCGGCTGCGTCGAAGGGGCCTGCGGTGGAGGCGGTGGCGGTGCGTACGGATCGGATGACTGCTGCTGCTGAGCAAATAGTCCCGGGCAACCAAGAACCAGAGAGAGAACCGGAATCGAAATCAACCGCCGCATCAAAAATCCCATCCTCTAATGTAGACGCGATGTATGGGCAAAAGGATGGGATAAATCTGCGGCGGATTACAGGTGCTGCTCCATGAAAACATTCGCACGTTTATAGGGTGACGGTTCGACCGATGAAGGATCGAGGTGCCTGAACCCCAGAGATTCGTAGACGTGAATTGCGTTCATTAATGTGCTGTTGGTCTCGAGCGTAAGTTTCCGCGCGCCGAGTATTCGTGCCGCTTCGATAACATGAGCCAGCAGCGCCTTGCCGATGCCATGGTTGCGATGCGACTCATCCACCGCCATCTTGGCTACTTCGTAGGAATCGGGCCCATTTGCAATGAGCGCGCAGCAGCCGACGATTTCGTCGTCAAGCATCGCGAAATAAATGTGTCCGCCAGGATTGAGGATGTACTTTTCCGGATTACGCAGTGTGAACCGGTCCTTTTTCTCAAGCACAAAGTATTTTGCAATCCACTGCTCGTTAAGCATGCGAAAAGCTTCGCTGTCTCCGGTACGGAACTGGCGGAAAGTGATCTGCATAAGGGCCTGCATACTGTCGCTCCTATATTGTCTATCTAGCCGCATGCGGAATAAGATGTCCAATATATTGTTTGTCTCTATTCAGACTCTATGGATATCGCTGACATTGAACTGCGCCATCTCCGGTATTTCGTTGCCGTCGCCGAAGAGCTGCATTTTGGCCGCGCAGCCCAGCGGCTGCATATGGCCCAGCCCCCGCTCTCGCAGCAGATCCGCAGGCTGGAGGAAGCGGTCGGGCATCCGCTGCTGCTGCGCAATTCCCGCCAGGTACGCCTGACCGCTGCCGGAGAAGAGCTGCTGAAGCGCGCTCAGCAGACGCTGCGCAAAGTAGCGGAAGATGTGCACAACACGCGCCGCATTGGGCGGGGCGAAGTGGGAACGCTTACCGTTGGCTTCATCGCGTCAGCCATGCTGACGGTGCTGCCGCGCATGCTGAGCGAGTACCGTAGCCGTTTTCCTGAAGTGGAGCTGCGCCTGCGCGAGGTTTATACCAGTGCGTTGTTGCGTGCTCTGCGCGACGGCACAGCAGACATTGGATTCACGCGCGATGCGGGCGTGGAAGACACGCTGCATACCGAGATTCTGCTGCCGGAACCGTACATTGCCGTCGTATCGGCGCAGCATCCGCTGGCCGCGAAGAGCTCGATCCGCATGGATGAGCTGCGCAGCGAGCCATTTGTTCTCTTCTCTCCGGAGGTTGGCCAGAATGCGTGGGAGAAGGTCATGCGCCTTTGCCAACAGGGCGGCTTCCGTCCGAAGATCGTGCAGGAAGCGCCGCACTGGCTGACGATCATGCGTCTGGTCGGCACGGGCCTCGGCGTGACGATTGCCCCGGCCTGTGTGGAGAAGATTGCCGACCAGGAGGTGCGCTGTATCAAGCTGCGTGGCGCGAAGATCTTCAGCCATCTCGAGCTTGCCTATCGCGCGGAAACATTAACGGAGCTTGAAGAAACTTTCCTATCACTGGCGAGGAAAACATTTCGCCACTAGATCCTGAGAAAGCCTCCGGTTTTCCGCAGCAGGTGGAAACGCAGAGTGAGATATACTCGGCTCAATTCTTGTCATGAGCCTGATCATCCGTTCCTCTGCCATCCATGCAGCCGGCTGCTATACGACTGCTCCAATTAAGAAAGGCACCCGCGTCGTCGAATATACCGGGCCGCGCATCAGCAAAGAAGAAGCTGACGAGAAATACCAGAATTCGCCGACAACTTACCTGTTCGGCATAGGAAATGGCTCACAGGTGATTGATGGCCATGGCACGGCAATGTTCATCAACCATTCCTGCGACCCGAACTGCGAGACCGACGAGATTCGAGGGCGGATATGGATTACGGCGATCCGCGATATCGCCGCAGATGAGGAGTTGACCTATGACTACAACCTCTACGATGGAGAGGACGACGACGCGACATGCAACTGCGGCGCCGCGAATTGCCGCAAGACGATGTACTCGGAAGAAGAAGTAAAGAGACGCGTGCGAGCCGCAAAAAGATCAGAGAAGAAAGTTGAACCGCGCGCCAGGAAGACTCCCGGACGCAAATAGGACTCAGGCAGACGTTTCGAGAGATTCAAAAGGCTGAATCCGAGTCAAAGGAAATAAAAGCGGAGAGCGTGAGGCTCTCCGCTTTTACCTGAATACGACTGGTTAGAAGTTAAAGGTCAACTGGAACTCGGTCGAACGAGGTCCGCCCTGATCGAATGTCCCCGATCCACGGCCCGTGCGAGTCTGGTTCTTGAAATCAAAACCATTGTCGCCGTTGACATAACCGCCAGCACCGCTTCCATCCGAGCCCGCATTCGCTGCATTCACCAGAGTGGTCGTGGTGCCACCCCAGTTGGCAAAGTTGGCCAGGTTGTACAACGAGACCTTCGGAGTCAGCGTAGCCGCTTCCGAAATGAACTTCAAATGTAACGGGTAAGAAACGCTGGCATCCAGTGACTTGAACATCGGGTTCTGGAATACACTCGAGAATCCATCGAATATTGGCTGCTGGACTGCGCCGAGTTGTGACAGCTGAGTGGCATTGAAAAGGCCACTGTTCACGAGTGTTCGTCCTGCCGGCGTTAACTGACCTGCATAGTGCCCGTTGTAGTTCTCAATGAATTTTTTCAGTCCACTGGTTCCGCTTGTCCCACGCATAAACTGGCCGGGATTTGTTCCGGGAGCCAGGTCAGCAATAGTTCCGTCACCGGTGACATCAGTCATGAAGATCTGCGCGGTAGAACCGGCAAGATCGTCCAACGTGAGGTTCGACGGTGCCGCAGAACGGAAATGACCGATCAGAGCAAACTGTGGTCCATGAACGATGGTTGCCGCTCCGCCAAACGAGATATTGTGACGATGATCATCCCCACCGAAACCGATGTACTGTGTCGGATGGTTATAGTCATATGCACTCCCGCTGAAGAACTGATCAGAGCCGCCGGTGCTGGAGGCAACGAATTTTGAATACGCGTAGGAAAATTCGAAGTTCGAATCAGACAAACCCTTCAGCGGGCGACGCGCCTGCTGGCGCAAGTTGAATTGCAATGCATCATACCCGGAGCGTCCTGCGGGGAAGTTGAAAAAGCCATTGCCCATGTTTGGATTCACGCCTGGAAAAGCTGCACCCTCATCCGGCGTGATGCCATAGGCTGACGCAGGAGCGCCTGCCAGATAAACATTGCCGGAATCCAGACCGTTATTCGCGAAATCTTCGATCGTAGCTCCGGCAGCGATTGCACCATCTATATTGGTGGCCCCGTATGCTGCGAGCGTAGCTGCAATCGCGTTTTGAGCTGCGGTTTGGTTCAGATAGCTCGCATCGCCGATGTGATTCGCATCGATGGTCTGAGCAATATGCAGTGTAGCCTGATGGACATAGTCTGCGGAAAGGACCGCGCCGCTCCAAAGCTCACGCTGCACCCCAAAGTTGAAGTGGATAGAGTATGGTGTTTTGAAGTTCGGCGAGTACGCAGCGTTTCCACCGGGAATGGCTAACGTATTTCCAATGAAGCTGCCGTTCTGTGCCGCGCCGCCAGCTTTGCTTATCTGCTGGTACTCCGCCTGAAGAGCGACGAATTTCGGGCCAGATGTTGCCAGCGGTTCCTGACAAATCTGGGTAAGCGGTTCACCGCCGATGTTGTCAGTCGTCGTTCCATCAGGGAATTTGAAGACATAGGTGCCGCCGCAAACGGTATGGCTGTAATCGTTGAAGAGCCCTGTCTGAAGCTTGAACGGCGTATCAAACTGCACGGCGTTGAAGACGATGTTTTCGCGGAATATACCAACCGCGGTGCGGATCACTGTTTTTCCGGCAGGATCGAGAGCGTACGCAAATCCAATCTGCGGAGCGAAATCAAAGTTAGGCTGCCGAATACGAGCGCCGAGACCTGCACCAAACTGATCGAGAATAAGCTGGCTTCCGCCGCACGGCGGGTCGGGAAAGATCGATGTATTGACGGCCGAGCAAGGAATCGGATCGATGAAGTTATCCGTACGTCCGGTATCGCGCAGCCAGCGGAGGCCAGCGTTCAGCGTCAATTGCGGCCTTATCTTCCACGAATCGCTGATGTATACCCCTGTGCGCCAGTCAGTGGAGCCACCCGCGGGCTGGCCGAAAGTGGGTTCATTGGTGAAGTAGCCCAATCCATTACCAAAACGAACGCCGACCGAGGCGTTGTAGTTGTTCAGCAAATCACCCTGGTCACCGTTTGGATCGATGAGAGCAGTCGGGCTGAGAGAGACGCGCGGAGCCAATCCGAAAAATGAAGCAAAGCCACCCTGAACAATTCGGTTAAGGCTAAAGCCATAGCGGATGTTGTGAGCGCTCTTCGTCCAGCTGCCATCATACCGAATCTGTTTATCAGACTGATATGTGTCCTGCGGAGCTAAGTCATTTGGTCCGGTATAAAGATTCTGACTGGCATCGCGGATGAGGAAATCCGGAACCGCGAGATAAACGCCGGAGCCGGTCGCATCGACGATGAGATTGTGGAATTTTTCATAACTGCCACGGAAGCTGTGAGTGAAGTTGCCCTTCACAAAGTCCGCACCACCTGCAATGCCCCAGGTGTTGTCCCGATTCGCATAGTTATCGTATGAATTGTTACCACTTGTCACTGCCGAGTTCACATCATAATTGATACGCGCGAAGTAATGAACGCCCCACGGTGCGCTATAGTCCAGACGGCCAGTCGAATATGTCTGGCGAAACGGCGCCGGGACATTGGGGTATTTCGCAAGCGTGCTGGCAAACACACTGCCAAGTTGGGACGGACTGGACTCATCCTGCTTGATACGCTCCGCGTTTGCAAAGAAGAACAAGCGGTCTGTAAGGATTGGTCCACCAATCGCCCCGCCAAATTGATTGCGCTGGAAGGGAGCATCCTGCCCATTGACTCTCGCAAAACCAGTGCTGTGGTCCTGAAAATCGTAAAAGGCATTTCCGTGGAAGGCATTTGTGCCAGTGCGTGTGCTGACCAGTACCTGGCCGGTTGAACCGATTTCACCAGAGACGTCGTTATTGGAACGCGAGATCTGGAACTGATCGATCGCGCCTTGAGAGACGTTGAAGATCGTGGTCCCCACCGTCTCATCGGTGATGTCCTGGCCATCGAGAAGAATACGCGTTGTACGACCGGAAACGCCGCTGAAACCGATAGCCGAATAACCTGCTTTGGTTGGATCGAAATCCTGTCCGCTTTGCAGCATCACACCCGGCTCCAGTTGTGCCAGATCCAGGAAATTGCGTCCGTTTATCGGCAACGTCTCAATCTGCTGCGCCGTAATTACGTTCTGTACTCCGGCCTGTTCAGTATTGACCTGCACCGCGCCCGCGCTGACGGTAATTTCTTCTGTCGCCGCACCGACCGTCAACTTATAGCTTCCGTTAGTAGCTGTGCCCGTAAGAATTACTGTGTCAGCGATCAGCTTTTGAAATCCTGACGCCTCAATAGTTACCTGATAGTTTCCCGGAGTCAGGGGACCAAGGGTATAAAGGCCAGCTGCGTCTGTCCTTAGAGTCTTGGCAAAGCCAGTTTGCTTGCTGGACACCGTTATTGAGGCATCAGCAACTGCCGCTCCCTGGCTATCAGTAATAGCTCCCTGAATGGACCCGCCGTTTACCGATATAGCTTGTCCAAAAGCGGTATTGCAGGTAAGAAGGCCGACGGTAGCGGCCGCACACACGATCGCAATTGCAAGCGATCCGTATCTCATTCCTGACAAAAAGCCTACGCGAAAGCTAATGGCCTTCGATTTTCTGAACATTTGCACTCACACTCCAGGAAAAATGAATCTGGTTTCTACAGTGCAGTCTGAGTGCCAAATCAAAACATCTCTGGAATGAATTACTTGTGAGGAGAACTGTTAATTTTCCAGTAAATACAGTTCTACATAATTTCATATCCACATTTGAGCTTTCATATCCGCCTCGCAAGAAAGGCTTTACTGCTATCTCATTTGGGCAAAATGTTGTTTCCTTGTCCGTGAAACAATAAAGACAAAGCGGTCATTCGTTTCGAATGGAGGATCCGCGAAAATGAACACTTTCAAAACTGCATTGTTGCTAACGGTCCTAACTCTCTGTCTCATGTTTGTGGGAGAACATTACGGCGGGCGAAATGGGATGATTCTGGCGTTCGTCTTTGCTGCGGGGATGAACTTCTTCAGTTATTTCTATTCCGACAAGCTGGCGCTTGCGATGTACCGCGCGCAACCAGCTTCGAGAGAAGAATTGCCGCGTGTGTACCAGGTAGTTGAGCGGATGACACAACGCATCGGGCTACCAATGCCGAAGATTTATGTTATTCCGTCAGATTCGCCGAATGCCTTTGCGACTGGACGCAATCCAAAGCATGCCTCGGTTGCAGTGACACAGGGCATTCTGAATCTGTTGAATGACGACGAGTTGGAAGGCGTGCTCGCGCACGAACTGGGACATGTGCGCAATCGCGATATACTGACCAGCTCGATTGCCGCAACGCTGGCCGGGGCTATCACCATGCTTGCGCGCATGGGGTACTGGGCTTCTCTGTTTGGCGGGTATGGCGGCGACAGCCGTGACCGCGATCGCGGAGGCGGTCTGGGCGGGCTCTTCATGCTGATTCTGGCTCCGATCGCCGCAACGCTGATTCAGTTGGCGATTTCCCGGTCGAGAGAATATGAAGCCGATGCGACGGGAGCGCATATCACGGGCAATCCATATGCGCTGGCGACTGCTCTGGAGAAACTGGATGCCTACTCAAAGCGAGTGCCGCTACAGGCATCACCCTCGAATGCTCATCTGTTTATCGTGCAACCTCTGCTGAGCGGGCGTGATTTCGCCAGCCTCTTTGCTACTCATCCGCCAATTCCAAAGCGGATCCAAAGGCTCATTGGGCGGTCAAGTGTTTACGGAGCGCAAAATTAACTCATGAAAACAATCTTGCGCGCTTTGATCATGCTGCTGATCGTGATATGGCTGGGCGGCGTAATGTTCTTCCCAGTTGTTGCTGCAACAGCTTTTTCTTTGCTGTCCGATACCCACGCTGCGGGCACGATAGTGGGAAAATGCCTGCGGATTCTTCATTATGAAGGATTGTTTGCGGGCACGCTGATCATCGTTCTACTGCTTGGAGCGCAGCGCGTACGCGCTTATTCCCGGAGTGTGGCCCTGCCGGTGGTTTTTGCGCTGGCGATGCTCGTACTGACTGCTTTCTCGCAGTTCTGGATCATTCCAAAGATGGAAGACTACCGCCTGGCTGCGGGCGGCGCAATTGACGCCGTTACGACAGACAATCCGAACCGAATCGCATTTAATAAGCTGCATGCTGTGTCGGAGCGGGCCGAAGAAGGTGTGCTGCTGGCAGGAATCGTTCTGGTAGCTCTGGTGGCGCGAGAGTAAGAAAGAGGGACTCGCTGAGTCCCTCTTATCTTGTGTTTCAGGAAGCCTTGCGCGGGCGCTCCTCATCCTGTTGTCCGCCTTTCGGATTTTCGTGTCGATCGCGCGGGGGCTGGCTCTTCTGCTGATCTGGGCGGAAGGTCTGGTTTCCCTGGTTCATATGGGATGGTTTGTCCTGCGTCATTCCCTGCCGATCCTGCGGCATATTTTTTCCTGAATTGGTTTCCTGCTGTTTTGGATCTACCATGACGTGCTTCCTTTCCGATGGACGTGAATCACGTGCCTTCAAATTAGGATGGGTGAAACCGTCGACCGGGTAGTCCAGGTTTGTTTGCGGTCCTCATACCATTGATTCTTCATAGAGTTGAGAGAGTGCTTATGGCACATCAACAACGGGTATGATGAAGAATTGGCACCATTCCTGATCTGACACTAGGACAAGCATGAAAACTGGCATTATCGGTCTGCCTCAGGTGGGCAAGACTTCTCTGTTCAAGATTCTGACGAAGGCCAAGGTCGAAGACCGCGGCTATTCACGCGAGGCGCATCTAGGCATTGCCAAGGTACCTGACGACCGCCTGGAAAAACTGGCGGCGCTCTACAACCCGAAGAAAACCATCTACGCGACGGTCGAGTATGCCGATGTTGCTGCCATTGGACAGGAAGCGTTGAAAGAAACATCGTTTCTGGCGAATCTGCGCAATGTGGATGCCCTGATCCATGTGTTGCGCGCGTTCGAGGATGACTCCATTCCACATGTCGGCGAGATTGACCCTCTCCGCGACATTAAGAATGTCGAGTTCGATCTGATGGTGTCGGATCTGACTCAGATTGAAAAACGGCTGGAACGTTTGCAGAAAGACCTGAAGAAAATGCGCACAGCCGAATTGGAAAAAGAGAATGCGCTACTGCTCCGGGCACAGGAGGCTCTGGAGCAGGAAAAGCCTTTGCGCGAACTGGAAATGTCCGCTGAAGAAAAAAAGCTGATTCGTGGCTTCATGTTTCTTTCGCAGAAACCGATTTTGTACGCGCTGAATCTCTCGGAGAGTACAACCTTGGGTACTGATCTTGAAGCGGCTGCGGCAAAATGCAAGATCGAGGAAGCGGCTGCACGTCCGAATGCCGGTGCAACGGCCTTTTGTGGAAAGGTGGAAGCGGAACTCGCCGAGATGGATGACGAGGAAGCGGCAGAGTTTCTCGGATCCTACGGACTAACAGAAAGCGGTCTGCGCCGTCTGATTCGCAAGAGCTACGAACTGTTGGGGCTGATCAGCTTCTTCACCGTGGGCGAAGATGAATGCCGCGCATGGACGGTTCCAGTGAACTCACGCGCGCAGGAGGCGGCCGGGGCGATCCACTCTGATCTCGAAAAGCATTTCATCCGGGCGGAAACGATTCACTGGGACACTCTGCTGACCGCCGGCTCAGAGGCTGCGGCGCGCGCGCAGGGTACGCTACGGCTTGAGGGCAAAGATTACCAGGTGCAGGACGGCGACGTGATGCACATTCGTCACAGCGGCTGATACAGATGCTTCTTTCTCTCATTCTGGGTGCAGTGGCCGCGGTTGCCGATATTTTCGGTGGCCTTGTCCTTGTGCGTGCCAATTGGGAGAAGCGTTATCTCCGGTATTCGGTGGCAATGGGCGCAGGCTTTATGCTGGCAGTAGCGTTTCTTGAAATGTTGCCGGAGAGTTTGCGCTTCTCGCCGAAATGGGCGCCCGTGCTGGTGCTGGCCGGCTATTGCTCGGTTCATTTGCTGGAGCATACGATCGTGCCTCATTTTCACTTCGGGGAAGAGACGCATCACGACGAGTTTATTTCAGCACGCATCAGCTACTCAGTGCTCACCGGTTTGGCTGTGCATGCGCTTTTTGACGGCGTCGCTATTGCATCAGGCTTTGTTCTTTCCAACTTGTTGGGATGGCTGATTTTTATCGCAATTTTTCTCCACAAGGTTCCAGAGGGCTTTACCGTCGCTTCGGTGATGCTGGCCTCGGGGCGAAGCCGCAAGACAGCGGTCACTGCTGCTTCAATATTGGCGACCGCGACGCTGTTGGGTGTGCTGGTGATCAGCATATTGCCTTCGTGGGTCGAGGTTGGGTTACCACTTTCCGCGGGAGTAGCGATTTATGTAGCGGCCACCGATCTGGTTCCGGAGGTTAACCGTGAGCCGGGCATCCGCATGGCATTGGTTTTCTTTGCCGGCGTCGTCCTATTTCTACTGCTGCGGTTACTATTGCCGTCGGTTTAACGCCCCATCAGTGCGTGGCGCAGTGTTCGTCCTGAGGCCTTCCAGCGCTTGAGGATCTCATAGACAATTACGGTCGCATACGTAACTGTCACCCATACAAATTCTTCTTCTACCGGAAGACGCGACCATGCTGTGATGCGAATGCCAACCATTTGCTGGTCGCGGAAATTCCACCATCCATAGGGAACAGCCAACGTTACCTCCCACAGCAGGCTGATGAGCACGATCATGAACATCGTGAGGCTGACAGCACGCCAGTTGATGACGGGTCGAGCTGTAGGCAGAAACATCGATGACGGTAACAATGCACCGAGCACCAGGAATGTGAAATAGCCGGGAAAACCTGGGCCGCCGTAGTTTCGTTTATAGAGAATCGCAGCCAGTACCAGAAAGATCGCGAGCACCACCGATTGCGGATGAAACCGAAGGAGGCGAGCAAAGTTGATGCGGTTCGCATCGTCATTTGGAATGGTATACGCAGCGAGCCAGTATTCATCCAGCCAGATGTAAAGCAGAAGCACTGCGATGAAGCCAGTGAGGTAGAAGAGATATTCTTCGAGCGGTACGCCGCCCCCAATGCCGGAGCTTTGATGCCGAGAGTCGCCTGGGTATTCTGAAAATAGAAAAAGTAGCGGGCAAAGAAGAAATCGAGCGCGGCGCCCAGAGGGAAAAGCAGAGCGATGGTCCACCCAAATGCTTTCTTCGAAACCTGGATCCCTTCCTGCGGGATTAGCCAGAAGGCTATGATGGCAATTGGAAGAATGAACAGTAAAAGGCTTACAGTATAGCCATATGGCGTTGGATTCTGCGCAGAAGTGCGGACCGTGTGCAAAGTGATTGCCGCCGGAATTGCGACCATGCCGAACATGGCAAAGACGAGCCAGAAACCGGCAAGTGGGGAAGACACAGACTTACGCATAGCAGCTCCTCGAAGAAGTTAGCCATCCGCGTATATCTGACCGCAGACAGCTTATAACTACATGGGGGATTTTAGTTATCGCCCTTCTTCAGCTATTAACTAATTGGTGCCAACAATACCGGCCTGGGTCAACAATTTTGTCTTTTTTTATCCGGACTGGATAAGATGCGGCCATATATCCGCCCACACAGGGCTGGGAGATTCTGTCTCAAGAATGATCAAGAGAATTGCGTCATTGACAGCGTGCTGTGCGTCCCTGTGGGCGGGAAGCGCTGGGATGTTCCTTTTGCTCTGTCGTTTTGCAGGCGCTCCCCTGGCCCCATACGCAGAAAACCGCTATGCAGAACAGTCATTCTCATACTACTTCCTGTCGGTCGTCGATGGATTGCGCATGCAGCTGCACACCTCATGGCTGTTCGCGGGATTATTCGGGGCATTGGGACTTGCCGGTCTCATGTGGGTCATGGCCGAAAAATGGCAGCAGGGATCAGAGTGGAACCGCCACGACGCAATCTGGATGGCAGGATTTGAAGGTTCGCTCCTGTGTGGTGCTGTTCTGTATCGAATAGGAACAAACGGCGTCTTGGCAAGGAAGTTTGCAATTTCGGGAGGAATCGCGGATGTGCTCGGGCTAGGCCTGGCATTGGCCGTGCCTGTCGTGCTGTGGCTGCAATGGCAGAGACCGAACCAAAAAGCCAGCGAACAGGACGAAGACGACGATTCGGTTCCGAGCGCCCACTTCTCCCGTACGATTCTTGGCTTGCAGGACTATTCTCCTGCGAGCCCGATAAACCGTGTTTCCAAATCAGAGGAGAGCATCGCAGCTGTAGCGCCTGCGGCCGTGCAGCCTCCCATCAACCAGCCGGCAGAGTGGCTGCAGAGAAGTTTTCATAAACAGAACGAGCCAGCGAAAGAGCAGACCAGGAGTGAGACGACTGCAATGGAAAACATGAATATCCTGAATCTTGATGCGCAGCCAGTAACAACCCAGCCCGAGACGGCCCGGGTCCCGCTACGGACCACACAAGCCGTAACGCCGCAGACACCAGCGGTCGAGCGTTTGATGCATCAAACCTATTCGGCTCCGCCCGTAGCTGCGCAACCGATCGCACCTCAGCCCGTGTCCGCGCAACCTGTAATGTCGCCGACAATGCCGCAGGAGGCGCCAGCTCCAACGCAAGAACGAGCAACCATTCCCGCGGCTACTTTTCGCGAACAATTATTCGCCCTGAATGCCAGTTGGCAGCGCATCGAAGCAACCGGCAAGGAAGTGGAAGACTGGTTTCAACGACAACAGAAACTCGTGATGGCTCATTTGGAGCGGCCTGCCGCGAAAAGTCGCGACAGTCATGTGGAGCTTTCGCGCGACTTTCTTGAGCAGAGGATGGATAAGGTCGATGCGGAGTGGGCTGCGATTCACCAGACGGTACGCGAAATCCATCGCTGGCTGGAAAACGGCATTGCAGAATCCCCCCAAGAAACAAAGGTGTGGTGAACTAGAATCGGATGCCAGCTCTCAGTCGTGGGGAATTAGTCTCTGCAGCTTCTCAAAAGACTGTTGCCTGATCTCGCGGGGACATGTATGCAAACTTCAACTTGAAGAAACCGCACTTCCCTGCTTTTCCTTCCATAACCTGTAAAGTGCCCATCCGGCCAGGGTACAGCTGTCGCGAATCGTGCCATCGAGCAGCATCTGTTCGAATTCGGCGATTGTGAAGGAATGCTGAGTCAGGTCATGCTCTTCGGCATCGAAATCTGTGCCGACATGGGTGAGACCTGTAGCCAGATAAACATGCTGTTTTTGGTTAGCGAAACCATAGGCGATGTATATCACTCCGAGATGCGTCATCCTGGACGCCGCGAAACCAGTCTCTTCACGCAGTTCACCGCGCGCCAGTTCTTCCGGATCGACGTTGGCCGTTTCCCACCCGCCCTGGGGCAGTTCCATGCAGCGTTGCTGGATGGTGTAGCGAAACTGCTCGACCAGATAAATGCGGTTATCTTGGATGGGGATGATAACGGCGCAATCATCTTTGTCCACGACACCGTAAATACCTTGGGTCCCATCGCTGCGTTCAATCTCGTCTTCGCGAAGGCGAAGCCAGGGGTTACGGTAAACTTCGCGGCTGCTGAGTGTCTTGATGCTCATAGATAGTTATCTGTATTCTGCCATGCGGACGTGAAAAGGAAATCAACGCGCATTCATCTCTGCAGGCATTCAACGCCACCTATCATTAAAACCGCATAACGGGAGAGAAAGCGAACCAAGATGAGAAGAATCTACTTTTACCTGTTGATAACGCTATCTCTGGCCATGTACGCAATCCCCTTTCTATTCGCCCAGGCTTTGGACAATGACCTTGCCTTCAGACGGGCGCAGCATCTGCAACACGGCGTCAATACAAGTCTCTGGTTCGCACAATCGCCCGGTAACTACTCGGTGGAGCGGCTGCGTAGTTTTACGACCAGCGACGACATTACTCTCATCCATCAACTTGGATTCGATCATGTTCGCCTCAGCGTTGATGCCGAACCGCTGCAGCCGTGGCTGAGAAACCCTACAGGCACAACGCCATTCATGACCGAACTCGATCGCGTCGTCAAGACGATGCTCGATCAGAAGCTGGCGGTGATCATCGACATTCATCCGGAGAGCAATTACAAGGCACAGTTGCTCACAGGAACCGAGGGCGTCGAACATTTTGCCGGATTATGGCGCGCCCTTGCGAAGCATTTCTCCACATACGATCCCGAGCTTGTCTTTTTCGAGATCATGAACGAGCCGGAGCAGAACGATCCTTACCGCTGGCAAGGAATTGAAAGCTTCGTTGCGGAACAGATTCGCCGTGCTGCTCCAAACCACACCATCATCGCCGCGGGAGCGCACTGGTCAGGACTTGAGGACCTGATGATGCTGGAACCGATTGCCCGCCCAACGTCATCTATACCTTTCACGACTACGAGCCATTTCCATTTACGCATCAGGGAGCGACCTGGACCAGCCCACAAGTTTTGCCTTTGCGCACAGTCCCCTACCCTTCCACACCCGAAGCAGTACAGCCAAACGTGAATCAGGAACCGACACTGGCAGGGCAGTTCTGGGTCGAACAGTACGGTCTTAACCGTTGGGATGCGCAGCGTGTGGATGCCACCCTGGCCTTCGCCGAGAAATGGTCCGACCTGCACCATGCTCCGGTGTATTGCGGAGAATTTGGCGTGTTGCGCGATTACGTTGACCCGGCAATGCGAACGCAGTGGGTGCACGATATGCGGGTTGCTTTCGAAAAACACAAGATCGGATGGGCCATGTGGGACTATCAGGAAAATTTCGGCGTTGTGACGAAGAAAGATGGCAAGGCTGTTCCCGACCCGGCAATTGTGAAGGCTCTCGGATTGAAAGAGCCATGAGGGGATATGTCCGGAAGCGGACGCATACATCCGGTTTCGGACACAGCATAGAAATTTCTGGCAGGCAACATCTCGAATTTTCAACAGGTTAAGTGCCAGACGGTTTGGCTGCAAAGCTGCTCTCGGGTTAATAGTCCCTTCCGACTTCAACTCCCTGGAGGTCTTACATGACCAGCCTGTTGAGCGATCTGCGATATGCCTTCCGACAATTGAGAAAGACGCCTGGCTTTACCATTGTGTGCGTTTTGACATTAGCTCTGGGGATTGGTGCGAACACGGCTGTCTTCAGCGTGATGAATGTCGTACTGCTGAAGTCGCTTCCGGTTGCCGATCCGCAGCGGGTGATGTATCTGCGTACTTCGGACCAGCCTCACAGGACTGGAACCATCGATTCGCGTGAGACATTTTCCTATCCAGTGTATGACGCCCTTCGACGCCAGACCGGCGCTTTGACCCACGTAATGGCCTATGTGCCTCTTTCGGGCGGAAAAGTCGCGGTGCGCTATGGTGCCCAGCCTGAGGAAGCAGAAGGCGACATGGTGAGCGGTAGCTTCTTTTCTGGATTAGGAGTGAAGTTGGCACGAGGCCATGGCTTCACTGAACAAGACGAAGCCAGCCATGCTCCTGTTGCGGTCATCAGTTACAACTACTGGACGGCCCGCTTTTCGCGTAATCCGGATGTGCTGGGAAAAACGTTGTATGTGAATGGTGTGCCACTCACCATTGTCGGAATTGCGGCGGAAGGCTTTGAAGGAGTGGAAGTGGGCAGTTCAACCGACTTCTGGATTCCGCTGCAGAGCCGCGAAGAGTTGAACGCGTGGGGCAATCCGCCGGAAAACGGCAAGACATATATTGCGAACCCCACGTGGTGGTGCATGCGCATGCTGGGACGGCTTGCTCCCGGCGTAACGAAAGCACAGGCAGCGGCGCAACTGCAATCTGTCTTTCAATCCGCTGCCTATATCGGACTTGGCAATCCTGAACCCGGAGAAAAGCGCCCGGTTTTAAGCTTCGACGACGCCAAGAACTTCCCCGGATACGACATGGAGTATGGCAAGCCACTCAAAATGTTGATGGCGATGGTGGGCTTTGTCCTTTTGATCGCACTCAGCAATGTGGTTATGCTGCTGGTTGCGCGCAACGCCACGCGTCAACGGGAATTTTCGCTACGCCTCGCTCTCGGCGCGGGACGACGTGAGTTGTTACGTCAGCTGTTGACGGAAAGCATGCTGCTGGTGGCGATGGGAGGCGGCCTGGCATGGTTCTTTGCTATCGCTGCCACAAAAGCGCTCGGCACCTGGGCACTGATCGAATCCAGCCTCGCACCCGATCGTACAACTCTCTTCTTTACATTGAGCATTCTCATACTGGCCACGTTCCTGTTTGGATTGGCGCCGCTCCGTGCTGCTTTCTCTTCCGGCCCGGACCTGGTGTTAAAAACTGCTTCAGCAACATCAAACACCGACGCCGGTAAAACCCGCACCGGCAGGATCGTTGTCGCGTTGCAGATGGCATTGTGCCTTGTGCTTCTTGTCAGCGCAGGCCTGCTGGTCAGCACACTGCGCAATCTCGAAAACATTCCGCTGGGAATGCCCATCAATGGCCTTGTAGTTTTCGGCGTGAACCCAAATGTTCATTCGGCTGCCGAAGGCGTGGCTTTTTATCCGGAACTGATGAACAAGCTGCGCGTACTGCCCGGCGTGGAGTCCGCGACGATCATGGAGGAGCGCCTCGGCTCAGGGTGGTCGGATAATTTCGCCATGACGGTGGATGGCAAGCTGCCGGATGTGTCTAGCAGTTCATCCAGAACCGTCCGCAACAATATTGTGGGGCCGGATTTCTTTCATACACTTGGCGTGCCGATCCTCACGGGCCGGGATTTCACTGATTCCGATACCGCAACGTCGCCGCCGGCTGCCATCATCAATGAGTTGTTTGCGCAACGCTTTCTGCCGAACCAGAACCCTTTGGGGCACCACATCGCGCCAAATGGTACAAATTTTCAGTTCACGATTGTCGGCGTAGTGAAGAACCACAAATACCGCAGTATCGATGAAGAGCCTATTCCGATGGCGTGGGTCCCGTATACGCAAATTCCCAGGATAGGCAAAATGCACGTGGAATTGCGCGTGCACGGCGAGCCGCTGGCAATTCTTCCAGCAGCACGCAAAGTGTTGCGGCAGATGGACCCGAACCTGCCTCTGATTGAACCGATGACGCAGCTGGCGCAGTATGTCAGAACCATCTCACGGCAGCTGCTCTTTGCGCGGCTGGCTGGATTCTTCGGCCTGCTCGCTGTGGTTCTGGTTGCGACAGGTTTGTATGGAACGCTGGCGTATCGTGTGAACAATCGTACCGTCGAGATCGGAGTGCGCATGGCGGTGGGTGCACGGCGTGGGCAGGTGGTCTGGATGGTACTGCGCGACAGCCTGATGCTGACCGCAGTCGGCGTGATCACCGGCGTGCCTCTGGCCATATTCGTTGGCAGAGCGCTGACTTCTTCTTTGTATGGGGTTAAGCCTTTCGATGCGTTGATCTATAGTTTTGCTGTGGTGGGCGTCGCAATTGTGGCAATCGGCGCAAGCATGGTTCCAGCTCAGCGCGCAGCGAGCGTCGATCCGCTGACAGCACTGCGAACGGAGTAACTGCACACTTTGTAATTTTGTGGCCTTCTAATCCTGGGGTGAGTGGATGTCTACATTTCTAAATGACCTGCGCTATGGGATTCGCCAGCTGAAGAAGACCCCCGGATTCACGCTGGTTTGCGTGCTGACACTCGCCCTCGGCGTTGGAGCCAACACTGCAGTTTTCAGCGTGATGAACGCAGTGCTGCTCAAGTCGCTGCCTGTAACGGACCCGGAGCGCGTGGTGTATCTCAACACTTCGGGCGCGCCGCATCATGGCAACAATACCGGCGACTGGAACACCTCTTTCTCCTATCCCGTCTACGACGAGTTGCGGAAACAGCATAGCGCGCTTGAGGAGGTCATCGCGTATGTGCCGGTTAGTTCCGGCAGCAGCAAAGTTGCTGTCCGTATTGGCGCGGAGCCGGAGGAAGCCGAAGGAGACATGGTGAGCGGCAATTTCTTCTCCGGGCTCGGCGTGCGATTGGCCCGCGGACACGGTTTTACCGCACAGGATGAAGTACAGCACGCTCCTGTTGCCGTGATCAGCTACAACTACTGGACGAAGCGCTTCTCGCGCAATCCGGACGCGTTGGGGAAAACATTCTATGTGAAAGGTATTCCCCTGACCATCGTGGGTGTCACGGCTGAAGGGTTTGAAGGCGTCGAGTCGGGAAGCTCCACCGACTTCTGGATTCCCCTGCAAAGCCGGCCAGAACTCAACGCCTGGAGCGCTCCAGTAGAAGACGGTAAGACGTATCTGCAGCGGCCCAACTGGTGGTGCCTGCGTATGCTTGGGCGGCTGGCTCCGGGCATGACCAAGACACAGGCGGTTGCGAAACTGCAACCTATCTTTCAGACAGCAGCCTATATCGGTATCGGCAACCCCGAGCCAGGAGAGAAGCGGCCTGTCCTGAGCTTTCTGGATGCCAGGAACTTTACCGGCTATGACGAAGACTATGGCAAACCGCTCAGAATGTTGATGGCAATGGTGGGGCTGGTCCTCCTCATTGCACTTAGCAACGTGGTGATGCTGCTGATGGCGCGCAATACTACGCGGCAGCGGGAATTCTCGCTCCGTCTTGCCCTCGGAGCAGGCAGAAAAGAACTATTCCGGCAACTACTCACTGAAAGTCTCCTGCTGGTAGCTGTAGGTGGCGGGCTGGCGTGGCTCTTCGCTGTTGGAGCAACGCGGTCGCTCGCGGTCTGGTCGCAAATCGAAGCGAGCCTTGAGCCGGACCGGACTGTGCTGCTGTTTACCCTTGGCATTCTGATAAGCGCCGCGCTTGTCTTTGGATTGGCGCCTCTCCGCGTCGCGATGTCCGGCGGTCCGGGATTGGTATTGAAAACTTCCGCCCAAACCGCCAATACGGATGTGAGCAAAACGCGTGCCAGCAAAATGATCGTGACGTTGCAGATGGCCCTGTGCCTCGTCCTGCTCGTCGGGGAGCGCTCCTGATCCGCACACTGCGCAACCTTGAGAATGTGCCGCTGGGCATGCGTACCGACGGATTGGTTGTCTTCGGCGTAAATCCCCAGAATGTGCATTCGTTCGCTGAAAGCGTGGCCTTCTATCAGAATCTCACGGAAAAGCTCCGAGCGCTGCCCGGCGTTACGGCTGTAACTCTCATGGAGGAGCGGATCGGATCGGGGTGGTCGAGCAACAACGACATCGGCAAAATCGATGGCAGAACACCGCCCAATTCGAATGGCGAAAACGGCCTGGTGCGAATGAACACCGTCGGTCCTGACTTCTTCAACACATTAGGCGTCCCCGTGCTGACCGGTCGCGATTTTGCAAATTCTGACACAGCAGCGTCGCCAAGGGTTGTTGTCGTCAACGAATTATTTGCGCAGCGCTTTCTACCCAATGAGAGTCCGCTCGGGCATCATCTTAGCTGGCATGATCCCAAAGACAGTGCGGTGATTGTCGGCGTGGTAAAAAACCACAAGTATAGAAGTATTGAAGAAGAGCCAATACCCATGATGTGGTCGGTTTATACGCAAGGGAAAACGGTTGGGGAAATGCATTTCGAAATGCGTGTCCACGGCGATCCTATGGCGATTCTGCCCGCCGTGCGCAAGGCTGTCCAGCAAACGGATCCAAACCTGCCGCTGATGCAACCGATGACGCAGCGTGCCCAGTATGAGCAGACCATTTCGCAGCAACTGCTCTTTGCCCGTCTAGCTGGATTCTTCGGCTTGCTGGCTGTCCTGCTGGTTGCGACTGGCCTCTACGGAACATTGGCATACAGAGTGAATAATCGCACGGTCGAGATAGGCGTACGCATGGCCGTAGGCGCAAAGCGCGGCCAGGTGATATGGATGGTGTTACGAGACAGCCTTCTTATTACCGCCGTCGGTATTGTCATCGGCGTGCCCCTGGCTCTGTTTGTAGGTAAGGCGTTGACATCCGCGCTTTACGGGGTGAAATCGTATGACGTCATGAGCTATTCTCTGGCTGTGTCTGGAGTGATTCTCGTCGCCGTCATGGCAAGCCTGATTCCGGCGAGGCGGGCCGCCAGCGTCGATCCTCTGACTGCATTGCGGACAGAATGACTCTCTGCGTTTGCTCTGCAGCACAAATGAAATAAGTCACATCCTCCGCAATAGCCGACCATCCCTGCCTGAATGAGAACCCGAGGCCGTTGGATGATACATTGAATTGCGTTGACTAATTCGCTTTAGTTAAGGATTTTCCAGTGAATTTTCTTGGCATGGATGTGGGTACAGGCGGCACTCGGGCAGTACTGGTCAATCAGCAGGGACAAGTGATCGCATCGGCGGCAAGCGAGCACGCTCCATTTCGCAGTCCGCACCCAGGATGGGCCGAGCAGGACCCGGAAGACTGGTGGCGGGCCGCGCAGGAGGCGATTCGCGGAGTACTGGCGGCGAGCGGCGTGGCAACTTCCGGCATTGGCGCGATCGGGCTTACCGGGCAAATGCATGGAGCGGTGATGCTCGATGCCAATGACCACGTTCTGCGGCCATCGTTAATCTGGTGCGATCAGCGGACCCAGCCACAATGCGACTGGCTGCACGAACGGATCGGACGGGAGCGGCTTATTGAACTGACCTGCAACCCGGCGCTTCCGAACTTTACTCTGACGAAACTGCTATGGGTGCGCGATCACGAACCGGAAATCTTTGCCCGTATCGCGCAAGTTCTCTGCCCCAAGGATTATGTCCGCTTCCGGTTAACCGGAAAATATGCGATGGACGTACAGGAGGCTTCCGGTACACTTCTGCTCGACGTGACCCACCGGCGCTGGTCTTCGGAGGTGGCAGCGATTGCAGGAATTGACACAGCCTGGCTGCCGCAGCTCTTCGAGTCACCGGAAGTTTGCGCTCACATCTCTGCTGAAGCATCAGCGGCAACCGGTCTCGTTGCGGGAACGCCGGTCGTCGCGGGGGCAGGCGATCAAGGCGCGGGTGCGGTAGGCATGGGAATTCTGCAGCCTGGCGCGGTATCTGCGACAATTGGCACTTCCGGTGTGGTGTTTGCAGCAACCGCCGCGCCCACTAAAGATCCTCTCGGACGACTACATACCTTCTGTCATCCTGTTCCGGGGCGCTGGCATGTGATGGGGGTGACGCAGGCCGCGGGCTTGTCGCTGCGTTGGTTGCGTGACGTTATGGCTCCGGGCGCGAGCTATGATCTACTGACGGCTGATGCCGCGCAGGTTCCAGCGGGCAGCGAGGGCCTCCTCTGGGCGCCATATCTGTTGGGCGAACGCACGCCGCATCTCGATTCTCAAGCGACGGCGGCATTTTATGGCATCACCGCTTCGCACAGGCGTGGACATCTGGTACGCGCGGTTCTCGAAGGGGTGGCTTATTCCCTGAAAGACACGTTTAGTCTCTTCGCCGAGCTTGGGATTCCGGTACAAGGTGTTCGACTGGGTGGCGGAGGGGCGCGCGGGCCATTGTGGCGGGCTATCCAGTCCGACATCTATGGCTATACCTGCGATGTTCTTGTAGCTGAAGAAGGTGCTGCCTTTGGCGCTGCGCTGCTGGCCGGGGTGGGTGCAAGTGCATGGCCCGACACGGATGCGGCGTGCGCTACAGCAATTCATGTGGCCGAGCAGATTGCACCCGATCCGGCGACGGCACAGAGTTATACAGATGGATACAGGGTGTATCGGCGGTTGTATCCAGCACTGCGCGCTATTCGAGAAGAAGCCTGAACCAGAAAAGCTGCGCTATCAGGCGAATATACTGACGACAATTTGAACTCTGACCGAGGAGATAAGGCTATGACACGCATTGAACCATGGTTGGCTTTCGGTGTCCTGGTATCCACGGCCGCGACAGATGCAGTGTACGTGTTGTTCAATGCGGCGGTGTCATCGCAAAAACGCGTGCCTGCAGCCACATGGAGCAGCGTGTGGTACTTGCTTTCTGCCTTCGCTGTGATCAGTTATACGAAGAACTGGGTCTACGTGGCTTTTGCAGCCGGGGGATCATGGATCGGGGCATATGTCTCGATGACACTGTTGCGCAGACCCAAAACGATCGGTGGCCCCGCAAACGGATAATGTCTCGCTTCATGTAGTCGACTATAGATAAGCGCCTGCTGCCTTCTCGGTCAGATTAAGGCGCGACTTGCCTGGATCGAGGATGCATGCCTGATTTCTATTGAACATTTCCTTTGCAACATCTACAAAGACTTGTATGGCCAAACGTAAGACCCCGGCTAAGGAATTGACGAAAAGCGAGTTCCTTCCAGGCCGACCTATCAGTCTGAAGATCCTCGGAGACTATCTCGATCTTTCACCTGCCACGATTTCACTCGTCCTGAATAATGCACCCGGGGTGCGTTCCATTCCGCAGGATACGCGTGATCGCGTGCTGGCAGCGGCGAAAAAATTCGACTACCGGCCCAGCTTCTATGCACGCTCCCTGCGTCGGAAACAGTCGTTTTCAGTGGGCGTTCTTGTACCAGAGTTGAGCGATGGCTATTCCGTACTGGTGATGGATGGTATTGAAGAGGTACTGCTAGAAGAAGGCTACTTTTACCTGACGGCAAGCCATCGACGCAAGGCTGACCTGATTGAAGAATATCCGCGACTGCTCATGGACCGCTCCGTGGAAGGTTTTATTGCAATTGACACGGCTTTGCAACATAGCCTTCCTCTGCCGGTAATCGCGGTTGCCGGACACAAAAAGATTGATGGCGTAACAAGTATTACGCTCGATCACAAGCGGGCTGCAGAACTGGCACTGCATCATCTGTATCAGCTGGGACACAGACAGATTGCCTTCATGCGTGGGCAAAGGTTTAGCTCCGATTCCGAAGACCGCTGGCAGAGCTTTATGGCAGTGGCGAAGAAACTGGGCCTGGAGGTGCATCCGGAACTCACGGTCCGACTGGAGGTGAATGTGTCGTCGCCGGAGCTTGGCTATCCGGTGGTGCAACAACTGCTGGCCCAGAACCGCCCATTCACTGCGTTGGTTTCGTTCAATGATATCGCTGCGATCGGGGCGATTCGCGCCTTCCGTGACCATGGGCTGCGTGTGCCTGATGATGTGTCGATTGTCGGCTTCGACGATATCCAGGGTGCGGCATACCACAATCCAAGTCTTACGACGATCCGGCAGCCTTTGCATAGCATGGGAACGCATGCGGCACGCATTCTGCTGCAGCGCATACAAGGAAAGAAGGACTATCCTGAACATATAGCGATTGTTCCGGAACTGATCATCCGCGAATCAACGAGCCCGCCCAATCCAAAACGGATGACGCGAAAGCGCTGACCTCCAAAAGCTGCTTTCAATGTGATTCCTTAACACCGCGGGATGGGCATACCCGTCGGAAAACGATCAGCAGGAGTTATACTCTTCTGGCTGATCTCAATATCAGGTGAACAAATGAACCCTTTGCGCCGCCCTATATTTGCGCTTGTAACCGTTCTATTCCTTATCGTCTCTTCCAACAGCTTCGCCCAGTCTGCTACGCCGACAATCCTGCACGCGGCAGAAGCGGCAAAAGTATTGCCCGATGCTGTGTTTTTCCGTGGGCAATCTGCCACGGTGCAGACGCGCAACTCGGCGGGATCCACTTTGCGGATGACATGTTCGTGCTTGCCGCCCTGGTAGACAACTCTGGATATTCCAGTGGCGTGCAACAGAAATATCAGGCATATTTCATCACTGAAGTTCCGCTTGAATTCAGTGGACATATTCTTAATCCCGGCGCTTATGGCGTGGGCATCGTGAAAGACCACTTTATCGTGATGGATATAGCGGCTCACGATTTATTCACGGCCCCTATCGCTCGCGATGCCGAATTGAAGCGTCCTACCCCACTGCAACTGAATGCTGACGGCGATCACTACCACCTGTACTTCGGACGTGATTACGTTTCTTTCGCACAAACTAAATAACGACTTGGAAAAAAACTGTCTTTCTTCATGAAAAAGCCTATTACAGTCGAAATTTGTCTTGAATCAGTTGACTCGGTTATCGCTGCCGATCGCGGGGGCGCGCAGCGTGTAGAGCTTTGCGCGAATCTGCTGGAGGGTGGCACCACACCCAGCGCGGGAACGATTCGTGCCGCGAGAGAGAACGCAAAGATCGCTCTCAATGTGATGATCCGTCCGCGTGGCGGGGACTTCCTGTATACCGACGCTGAATTTGCTTCGATGCAGCACGATATTCGCGTTGCGAAGGAGCTTGGCGCAGACGGCATCGTGCTTGGATTACTCCGTGCAGACGGCGCAGTCGATGTGGAGCGCACGCGGCAGCTTGTGGAGTTAGCTCAGCCGTTGCCAGTTACATTTCATCGGGCCATTGATGTATCACGCGACCTGTTGGAGGCACTTGAAGATGTGATCTCAACCGGGGCAGCGCGTGTGTTAACTTCTGGCGGTGAACCTTCAGTAGTAGACGGAGCAGCAATGGTGGCAAAGATGGCGGAGGCTGCGAAAGGCCGCATCATTGTCATGCCTGGCTGCGGGATCCGGCGTGACAATGTCTTGTCGATTCTTGAGACTACTGGCGCGATCGAGGTGCACATTGCACTCGAGGAAGAGACTTCAGAGCGAAATGCAGTTTCGCAAGGCAGAGATTCCAATGGGCAGTGTAGACGGGCGGGAATATGTACGCTTTGTCACGCCTGAGGATGCAGTACGCGAAGTAGTTGAGATTCTGAATCAATAAGGTCGTAAAGCGGGAACGACACTGCCACGGCATTCGCCGAAACTGATGCGCGGATGCCCTTCGCTTTCACAGTAGCCGCGAAACATTACTTCGTCTCCATCTTCAAGAAATCTTCGGAGTTCGCCGGTCGGAAGCTGAATCGGATTCGCTCCACGCATTGTCATCTCTAACAGACAACCTGCAGATTCTTTCGCCGGACCCGAAACTGTCCCTGATGCCAGCAGATCACCCGGTTGCAGGCTACAGCCATTACTTGCGTGATGAGTAAGCATTTGGGCCAGTGTCCAATACAAATTGCACGCATTTCCTTTGCTGAGCCGGATAGGTGATTGTCCTGTTTCGCGCATACGCTGGGTCGAGAACCAGACCTCGAGTGTGAGATCGATGCCGCCTTGCTTTTGATCCATCTCAGAGCTGAGGTACGGCAGCGGGCTGGGGTCGCCAGCTTCGCGCTCAAAGGCATGGACACGAAATGGCGCCAAAGCATCCATCGTGACGACCCATGGCGAAATCGTGGTTGCAAAATTCTTGGCAAGAAAAGGTCCCAGCGGTTGGTATTCCCATGCCTGAATGTCACGCGCCGACCAGTCATTCACAAGACAAAGACCAAAGATGTGGCTCTCGGCATCGTTCAAGGGAACAGTCTCGCCCTGAATATTCCCTTTGCCTATGAAGAAGCCAACTTCAAGTTCATAGTCGAGAAGACGGCTGGGACCGAAAACCGGATTTTCCTCATCTGCCGACTTAGTCTGGCCGTTCGGCCGTTTGACTTCCGCTCCACTTAGAACAATGGACGAGGCACGGCCATGATACCCAATGGGGACATATTTATAGTTTGCGAGCAGCGGGTTGTCGGGACGAAATAATCTGCCAACGTTGGTTGCATGATAGATCGATGCGTAGAAGTCGGTGTAGTCGCCAACAGCGGCGGGAAGGTGCATTGTGGTTTCTGCTGCCCGATAGAGAAGGCGCTCGATCCTGTTGCGTATTTCTGATGCTGTATCCGCTCGAAGCATTTCGCTCAGCCGCGCACGCAATGGCGACGAAGCCTGACGTCCATAAGACATGAGGCGATTGAGCGTCGATGCGGTACAAGCCTGTTGCACGAGTGGACTCAGCTCGCGGAAAAGGCCGTGTTCTGCACAGGCACGTATGTCGAGAATCAGATCGCCAATCGCTACGCCGATGCGTGGATCAAGGCTGCGAGTTGAAAAAACTCCAAAGGGCAAATTCTGGAGAGGAAAACCACTGACACCATCATTTGCGGATTCAACCCAGCTTGTCTCCATTGCTAGAGCCATCCAAGCGCTTTCAGATCATGAATCGGCTCGGTGAAGGAACAGGACCCAAAACCAATAGCAAACTTTTCGCGGACTGCCTTGATTTGCTTGGCCGAGAAGCGATGACTGCGCCATTTCAATCCATCTTTCTCCCAGCGAAAGGCAGAGGGCGATTGCTCATTGAGTAGCTCGATTACCTCTTCTTGAGGAGATGCATAATATGCAACCGTTGCCGCTACAAATAGATTGATAAAACCGTGCATGACGGAGGATGCACTGTTTTCCTCATAGGTGAGCTTCTGCGTGGAACGCAGAGGATGATGCAGGCCGGCCGTAGCCTTAAAGGCAACTTTTGCTTTAGCGCAGGCGAGAAGGAAGCCTGCGATCTCCTGCACTGTCGGAATCACGTCTGCGGTAGTACCCCCCGTACGGAGTTTTGCTCTGGCATTCTGTTTCTTCAAAACAGGCAAAACCTGACCGCATTGCTGTGGCGCAAATTCGATATAAGCGGTCATACCTGATGGTATAGAGCCTAGCGACTGCTCAGCGTGTTCGGCATCGATCACCTTGATCTCCATGGAGTCGAGAAATGCCGCGCCCTCGCTGAATGACTCGATGAAACGCGTGTCTTCTTCAGCGTTACTCGTGCCAAGCACACTTAAGAGCCAGGGAGACATCTGCTCATCACAGCATGCTTCTTTAAAGGCCGTGGAAAATTCAGCCAGCCTTTGTACAGGGACGATAAAACGACCAAGCATCCATGCTTCGTCACTCGCCTGATAGGCAGAGTAATTGCGGACGGCGGCTTGCATATCGAGAGATGCAGGCGGGAAGAGGCCTGCGTAGTCGATCAATCTGCCAAGCAAAGCACGGACCGCTGTCATTCTTTTGTTACCTGCATCTGGCTTTGAAGTGTTTCTTCAAGCCCTGCCAGCATTCGTAGTATTCATGTTGCAGAATTTTGGTTTCCAAGGCGAATTTTGTGGGACGGATGGCAAGCTGCGTCTCGAACATGAAGGCGAGGGTGTTGCCGAGATACTGGGGCTTCAGATCAGCAGTGCTGGCATGTTCGAATGTTTCGGCATCGGGACCGTGGCCAGCCATGCAGTTATGCAGGCTCGCGCCGCCGGGAACAAAACCTTCGGCTTTTGCGTCGTATTGGCCGAAGATGAGTCCCATGAATTCATTCATCATGTTGCGATGGAACCAAGGCGGGCGGAAAGTATGTTCGGCTACGATCCAGCGTGGGGGAAAAATGGCAAAGTCCACACTCGCAACGCCCGGGATGGTACTCGGCGCAGTGAGCACCGTATAGATGGATGGGTCAGGGTGGTCGAAAGAAACGCTATTGATGCAGTTGAAATTTTTAAGATCGTATTTATAAGGCGCGTAGTTACCGTGCCACCCAACGACATCGAGCGGAGAATGATCGATCTCTGCGATCCAGAGATTGCCTAGAAACTTACTGACAATCTGAAAGCTGTCTTCACGATCTTCATACTCGGCGACGGGATAGAGGAAGTCGCGCGCGCTAGCTAACCCATTGGCTCCGATTGGACCCAGATCGGGCAGACGGAATTGCTGTCCGTAGTTTTCGCAGATGTATCCACGCCCCGGCGCCTCTTGGAGAGCGACGCGAAATTTCAGCCCGCGCGGCAACACACAGATTTCGCCCGGACCGACGCCGATGATGCCCAGCTCGGTGTAGATGACGAGCGCGCCCTGCTGCGGAACGAGCAATAATTCACCGTCGGCATCGTAGAAAAACCGGTCCTCCATCGATTTGTTTATCGCATAAAGATGGATGCCGAGTCCGATGTGCATAGCCGGATCACCATTGCCGCCGAGCGTAATGATGCCGTCGATGAAATCTGTAGGCTCGGATGGAATGGGTACCGGGTCCCAACGCAGTTGGTTCGGCGGCGTAGAGGCTTCCGCAAAAGGGCCGCTGCGCATGAGGCGCGCGGGGTATTCTTCATACGGCTTATGGGTAACGGATGGTCGAATACGATACGTCCAGGTGCGACGGTTGACATGACGCGGCGAAGTGAACGATGTTCCACTGAATTGCTCAGTGTAGAGACCGAGAGAATGCTTCTGCGGCGCGTTCTGCCCCTGAGGCAGCGCACCTGGAACCGCTTCTGTTGCGAACTCGTTGGCGAATCCTGATTGATATTTCGGTGTGGAGGCTGACATGGTGTCTCCCTTGAACCATAGCGTCAAAACTCTATAAACTACCCGGAGCCGCGTGGCTTTGGCAAACTCTTAAATCATTCTTGTTCAACAGCAAAGAGTTTTGGCAGCATCTCGCCCGCCTTACCGAGAATAACCTCAGTGAATGCGTTTACGTTCAGCGGACTCTCAGGTCCGATATAGTACGTCCGGACCTTGGGCGTTGCAGGCAGATTTCGCTGATTCGCCCAGTGCACAAAGCTCGCGGCCGGATGAACATTTCCTGAAGTGCCGATGACAATCATCACGCTGCAGCGGTCGATTTCGCGCATAATCCGGTTCATTTCCAACGGATACTCGCCAAACCACACAATGTGCGGGCGGATTTTTGCTCCGCACACGCACGACGGAATCTGCGCGGCAAATTCATACTGATTTCGTCCGCGAAGACGGGCGCGCCACAATTCGACTCGCAGCGCGAACCAAAAAGCTCCCCGTGCATGTGAACCAGGTTGCGCGATCCGGCGCGCTCATGAAGGTCGTCCACGTTCTGCGTGCAAAGAAAGAACCTCTCTCCTATTTCCGATTCAAGCGCAGCCAAAGCGCGGTGGGCGGGGTTGGGTTCACATTGCTGCGCGTCACGGCGGCGCATGGAGTAAAACTGCCATACCGATTCAGGATTTGCTTCCCATGCCTCAGGTGTCGCAACTTCTTCGATGCGGTAGCCGCTCCACAGACCATCGCTGTCTCGAAACGTGGGAATGCCACTCTCCGCGCTGACGCCTGCTCCGGTGAGGACGAACACGCGATCCCGCACTTCGATATGAATGGTTGTGCTCACGCTTCAAGCGTAGCGGAAAAGCATCATAAACCCGAAATCCATGTGGCTCTGCTGATGACAGTGGAAGAGAGTCATTCCAGGATTTGCAGCGACAAAATCGACTTCGGCCGTGCTCTTCGACTTGACCACGAGTACATCTTTCATAAGGCCACTGAGAGGAATTCCGTCGAGGTTTGTGACTTCAAAGCTGTGACGGTGCAGATGAACCGGATGGTCGTCCATACTTTCGTTGCGCATCACCAATCGGTATCGTTTTCCCTGCTGCAAAGCGATCGTATCTGTCTTACGGAAAGATTTTCCGTTAATCATCCAGTGCTCGAAATCGCCGTGTCCGGTAAATTTTGAGCGGAAGACGAGAGGAATACGTACGTCTGGTTCGGCTGCTTTTTGTGAGCGGGCAAATTGTGCATAGTCCCATAGAGTTTCAGGAGGAGTGCCCCATCGAGGCTCGGCTTGCCGGTTCGCGTATTCGATGACGATGCCCATGCCGACTTTGCGGATGTCGTCGCGCGTTTCGCCGAGTACCCAGACGCCGGGCTGCTTCATTTCCATCACGACATCGATGCGCTCGGCGGACGCGAGGCGTATGGCCTGAACGCTCTTCTGGACCGGGACGGGATTTCCGTCCATACCGACGACGCGCATCTCATGTCCTGAGCAGGCAAGCCAATGCGTCAATGTCGCGCTTGCATTCAGAATGTGAATGAGAATGCGCTGGCCTTCTTTCACGCGGATTGGCTCGCCAGCACCAAGCATC
Organism: Terriglobales bacterium; assembly: GCA_963738095.1. Classification (GTDB taxonomy): domain Bacteria; phylum Acidobacteriota; class Terriglobia; order Terriglobales; family Acidobacteriaceae; genus Alloacidobacterium. The sequence continues at coordinate 582,844 of CAVTVL010000020.1, read as the reverse complement.
TTGCCGTTGACGGTGGCGTAGTCATAGGTGACATCCATGGAAGCATCGCCTCCGCCGCCCATATAGGCGTTCCAGTCATGCAAGGTGAGGAAAATTTCCTGATCGTAGTCACCGACATTCTCGCCAGGAGAGACATAAAAACAGCCGAACTGCCCTGTGTAGGTGGCTCTCTTCAAGTTATGTCCGGCGTAAGTGTGTGTGTGATACCAGCGGAAACCGGATGGACGCGGGGCAAAACTGTATCGTTGACGATTCCGTGGCGAAATCATGGGTGAACCTTCTTCCATCGAACCATCCATATTGGAAGGGGTCCATAGGCCGTGCCAGTGAACGATCTCCGGTGTATCGGTCTGGTTCAATACGTCGATGACGATGGGCTTGCCTTCAGGCCAGCGGATGAGTGGGCCGGGAACCGACCCATTGTAGGCGACGGTGCGAATTGTTTTACCGGGAGCAATCTCCATCTCCAGCGGCGCGATCGTGAGTGTTATGTCGGCCGTTGGTTGCTGTGCCCACACTCTGCCGTAAGGATGCAGGACGGATGCCGTCGCGAGAGCTGCACATCCAGTAAGAACGTCGCGGCGGTTCATTGTGGGCTCAGCGAGCTTCCTCGCTCGTGATGGCCTGACCAGTCGAAGCGCCTACCGATGATAGCTTTCACAATCAGGTGATCGGTGCCTGCGGTGGGGCCTATGCCAACTCCGAAGTTAATCTCCCAATTTGGGGAGACGTTAAGGTCAATAGCTGGGAAAAACTGTTGCTGCTGATTGTGAAAATCATCGAAGTCTCCAAGTCGGCCATAGGAGGCATAGTATTCGAGTCCACCTGTAATCATCTTGGTGAAGTCATAACTGATTTTCGCGTTCGGGGAAAAGCCGACGCCCTGCCCGACGCTCTCTCCGTGAAAGGACCGCTCAAGCGCCGGATTCAGTGCGAAGTACCAGCGACCGATCTGCTTATCGATGATAGGGCGGATTTCCCACGTCCAGGTATCGGTTGAAAAATCCCGCCGCTGATAACCGATTTCAGTCGAAAGGCTGGCACCCACAGGCCAATGCCAGCTATCAGGAACCCGCACTCGGGGCCGGATGTGGTCACCGACCCATTGAATTCCTTGCCCACTGCGCGAACTGGTAAAAATGTAGAAGCCAACTTCAGACCAACTGGTAAGCCCCTGTGTGATTTCAACCGTTTCATGCAACGCATGATTCGTTGGATACGTGCCGTCGGAGGTGTAATTCGACCCAGGAAGAGGCTTCGATCCGTCCACGGTGAAGTTGCTATGCAATTCGAGCATGGTTGTCCTGGGCGCGACGGTATCGGAACCATAGACCTGGATTTCGTAGTTATCCTGCGCGGCAAGAGGCTTGACCATCAGGAGAAAACACAGCACTACGAAAATGACAGCAGAAGCAAGGTTTTTCTTCTCCAACTTCAACAAGAAGGTTTTCAACGACAAATGGTTCTCCTGCTACTGTTGATGACAGAATACAACCGATCGAATCGAATTCACTTCCCACTACAATCATCAACAAATAAATCGATACACTGTGCGGGCAAGCCTTTTGTGACTATGCTGAAGGAATGCTTCCTGCAGGGGATCAGCATCTGGTGCAGATTGTGGACGCAGCGTTGGCTGATACTGCGCGACGCAGTGGCGAGTGGCTCGTTTGCCACCCAGGGTGTACGCAATGCTGTGTTGGGACGTTTGCAATCAGCCAGCTCGACGCGGAACGCCTGCGCGCGGGATTCAAGCGGCTTGAAGAAAAAGAACCGGAGCGTGCATCGCGCATGCTCGAACGCGTGCGATTCTCTGTTTCGCGGATCGAAGCGGGATTTCCCGGCGACGTACAGACGGGGATTCTCGACGATTCACCGGAGGCACAGGAACGATTCGCAGACTTTGCAAATGATGAGTTGTGCCCTGTCCTCGATCCGGAGACAGGCATGTGTGACTTGTACGCTGCTCGACCCATGACATGCCGTATATTTGGACCGCCAGTGCGGTCAGAAGACGGCCTTGGAGTATGCGAGCTGTGCTATCAGGGCGCCAGTGAGGAAGCCATTGCTGCGTGCGAGATGCGCCTGGAAACTGATGAACTGGAAGCAGGGTTGCAGTCGCACGTTGAGAGAGCCACGGGACGCCACGGCAGTACCATTGTTGCTTTTGCGCTGCACGGGTAGAACTCCTGCTACAGTCATAACCAACACTTTCTATTTCTCATGGGAGATGTGGCTTTGATCTCTTTTCTGCGTAAATATCTTTTGCTTTCTACCGCGACGTTAGGACTATGCCTCATCTCAGGCGGCTGCAATACGGTGCAGACCACAATGCCGCCTGCCCAATTGCACACCATCGGGTTTATGACGGACTTCGATGTGCGTGATGACGCAATCGGCATCTGTAAAGCTGTGATGGATGGAATCGCGCCAGGAGTGCGAGTGATTGATATTACACATCAGATCATTCCATTTGATATTGCACAGGGCGCACGGTTTCTCGCCGGGTCTACACCGTACTTTCAAAAAGATTCTATCTTTGTTGTTGTTGTCGATCCTGGCGTTGGGAGCAGCCGCAAGGCAATCATCGCCAAGTCAAAAGTAGGCCAGTATTTTGTGCTTCCAGATAATGGCCTTCTGACACTGGTGCAGGACCGCGACGGTATCGAAGCCGTACGAGAGATCACAAATCCGCAATGGATGATCGGCGCGAAGCTCTCTTCAACGTTTCATGGACGTGATATTTTTTCGCCTGCCGGCGCGCATCTGGCGCGCGGTGATGACTGGACACAGGCAGGCCCGGAACTTGATGTCTCGAAGCTGGTGCGGATCGATATCCACACCGCAGCAATAGATGACAAAGGGCTGCAAGGGCAAGTGATCGGGACAGATGGCCCTTTTGGAAATCTCGTACTCAATGTGCCGGCCGACACCTTTGCGAAGCTTGGCTACAGCCTTGGGGAAATGGTCCCTGTGACGCTTAATGGTCACAAATATGAATTCCCGTTCGAGAAGACTTTCAGCGATGTTGCGGTAGGCAAGCCGCTTTTCTACATCGACTCTCGTGGACGATTGAGCGTGGGCCTTAACCAGCACAATTTTGCAGAGACATACAAAATCACCCCACCTGTCGATCTTTTCATTCCGAAGAAATAATCCCTGAGCGGCGGGAATGCTTTATTCGATGCTCCGCCGCGTCTTTGCCTTCGATTGCCGTCGCAGAACGTCCTCAGCAGCAGCGGCTCACGTTTAAGGGTTTCCAGTTTCTGTCTTCAGCCGGACAAGATTGGCACGTGCCTGTGAATGGTTTGGGGCGAGGCGCAGTGCGTGATTAAAATCCTCGCGGGCTTCCGATATTTTTCCTGCTCTGGCTTCAAGAACCCCCAGGTTGTTCCATCCATCAGCGTCGTTTGCGTCGAAATGCAGCGCCTTTTGCTGTTCAAGGATTGCATCGTCCAGTTGACCTGTGGTGGCAAGCATCTGCGACAGCAGCGCATGCACTGTGGGGTCGTCTGGAATCAGGGACGCAGCGGATTTCAACTGGGCGGCGGCATCGCCGAAGCGATCCAGTTGCGCGTAAGCCATCGCCAGGTGCTCACGTATCTCAGCATCTTTGCTGTCCTGTTTTATGGCGGACTCCAGCAGATCAATAGCATGCGCTACGTCACCCGACGCAATGGCCAGCTGCGCTGATCCATCGAGTGCCGCAGCGTCGTGCGGGTTCAGCTGCAACGCTCGTTGAAACTCTGTTTGTGCGGCGTCTGTCTGCTGCTGTTTCAGTAACGCCAACCCTAGACCACTGTGTGCGTCCTCATCGTCTGGTTGCTGCGCAAGGATGGCATGGAACTGATCTTCTGCATGCGAGGCATCACCATGATTCAATTCGAGACGCCCGAGATTGAAACGAGCGTCAATCTGTAACCTATCAGCACTGACTGCTTTTTCATAATTTTCTCTGGCTTGCTCCCAGTCACCAACCCTTTCAAACGCGACTCCAAGAGCTGTAAGAGTGCGTGGTTCATTTGGGTTGACAGCCAAATCGCGTTGATACCTAGCAATCGCCCGTTGATAATCGCCCTCCCCCATATACGCGCCGGCGAGATTAAAGAGCGCTATTCCATTCCGCGGATCTTTGCGCAGATTATTTTCCATCCATGCCTGCTCCAGCAGAAGGCGTGGGTCGGGTGTGTGCGGCGGCTGATCTACCGGCAAAACCTGCAGCCACAAATGGCCCATTTCATCTACGGATCGATTCCCTGCTCTTACACGAATCGGCGGATCAGTCGGATTATGGATGTTATCGCTCGAATTGTCATAGGTGTAACGCATGTGGAGGACAGAACCTCCAGGCAAAAAAACAGGTTTACTGTAACGGTAAACTGACTGTCGGTCGATATCCCAATTGCGAATCCAGATAAGCCACTTCTTCTGGCCAGACGGCAGAATGGCATAACCCTGTAGGTCTTTCCCAAGATAGTGCGCATGCGGATAGATACCGAGAACATCGATATCGACCGGAACTTTATTTCATCTTGAACTACGAAGTTGCGCGTGCCAGCGGGGATATCCAATGCTGCGTCGTCTTCCAACTGCAACAACATCGGCTGTTTTTCCGGTGGCTCGTTACTGAAGTACAACCCTATCTCTGCCTGCATAGTTTCTGATTTCCCGGAAGGCTTGAGATGCATATTGAGAATTAGGTCGTTCCCCGGATCAAGCCGCCATGGCATGCCTTCCGGCTCTGTCAGAACCCGCGTATCGGGTTTCCAAAAGAGAAAGTGGCTATCGGGGTCGAAGGCAGTTCCCGCGTCAACCTCGAGTTCCATTCCGGCAATACCATCCTGCCAATCGTTTGGATGCGCGCGGCGAAATGAAGCCGTGCGATCAATCAAGAGATTCGCATGGTGTACGACCTGCTGCGTACCCGGTCGAATCTCAAGTGCGCGGATGTAGTGCGTCTGTTTAAGCGGGTACGGTAGAACAAAGTTACGAAAGACATCGCTGCCGGACGATATAAGCGTGAACGGCCGTACAATTTTCAATATCAAATCCGGTGTGCCTAACTGCCATGTTGCGTCGTAATGTGGCGGGCGAGGAGCATCTGCTAAATCACCCTGCGCCATTCCCGTAGCTGCCCATTGCTGGATAGTTTTAAGATCGGCATCAGAAAGACGTCGATTATCGGCGAAATCACCATAGCCAGGCTCGGGAAGCCACGGCGGCATATAGCGGCTTTGAGTCACCCGCTCGATCTGCTGCCCCCAACGGCGTGCATCCGTATACGTCATCAGGCTAAACGGTCCGGCTCCGCCTGTGTGGTGACACGTAGTGCAGTTTTTATAGAGGATTGGTGCAACTTGACTGGCGTATGACACGGGAGCATCCGCGGCGCACGCACGAGTATTTGTCATTTCAACCGTTGTATATGTAAGGGCAACAACACAGATAAGGCCCCTGCATATTGCTTCTTCACGGTTGTCGCGTCACAATCGCGCAGCCTACGGGTGGCCCACCTGGTGGCGGCGCAGGCTTGTTATCAAGCACAGAGGTAATTGCATCTTCCAAATCATGATGGCGCGCGTGAGACCGTTCTGAACCAAGGGCGAGATAGCGATCATCGATACGACCGTAGTACACCTCGCTAAGACCGCTTCCAGTACGCACGAAAACTGCGACTTCCGGAGTCACTGTAGCATGCGCCATGCGTACCAGTTTCTGCTCAGTGTCGAGCACCACATTTCCGACGTCGTCAAACTGAGCGTTGTGCTGCCGAATCACGGCTGCTGTATCGCCTGGATTGGGATACACCTGCCAGAACTGCACTCCCTGATCGGAGAATTCCTGCCGCAGGCGCATCACTTCGGGAATGTAACGGTTCGAGATGGGACAATCAGACGCCGCAAAGAAAAGAACAACTGCGCGTGTTCCGGGACGAGTAAGTTCTGTGATAACCCGACCGCTCAAGTCCATGCCATAATTCGCAGTCTGCGCTTCTGCGTTGCAGCCAAAAACGAATGGGGCCATGATACAGAGGTGACTTATAGCATTTGCAAGAGATGCATCTCGCTTTCTAAATAAGATCGACATTCTCAACTCAGTCAAATGATCGCTGCTCGCGCGCACGTCTGGAAAGAATAAATAAACATATCCACCAATCGCTTTCAGTAAACAGAAAACTTCGCTGAACTTCGGTGATGAGTATCTTAACCGTTCAGGTTCCTGGGGCTGCATTTCTTGACAACAGCAATCGTCACTCGCTATAGTTTTGGCTCGTTAGCAGCAGAGTACTGCTACGGGAAACGGTAGTCATGCAGCGGCCATGTACCGCGGCTTCTGTTGTATTTGACGGAGCACCGTCTTCAGATCAAAAAAGAGACACGCCCTTACGTATGCTGCCCTCCAGAATTTCTAGAGGGGACAAAGACGGCACACGAGGAGCGGCAACAGGCTTCAACGTTTTGGGAGACCACATGATTACAAGCATCAGCAAGGCCCTTGCCTGCGGTTTGGGTGCTGTTATCTTTGCTCTAATAATTCCTTCCACAACCCACGCTCAAGCAGTCTACGGATCTATCTATGGCTCGGTGACCGATAATACGGGCGCGGCCATTCCGAACGCGACAGTTACCGTCACCGACCAAGCAAAAGGAACCACGTTTACAGTTCAAAGCAACGACTCAGGCGCTTATAGCATTGGACATCTGATCCCTGACACATATGACGTTCTGGTGAGTCTTACAGGTTTTCAGAACTTCGAGGCAAAAGGTATCCAGGTTTTCGCCGATTCCTCTCCGAAAGTTGACGCGCAACTTCAGGTGGGTGGTGCTTCGCAGACGATTACTGTGAACGCAGACGCGATCCCGGTTTTGAAGACGGACCGCGCTGACGTATCCACAGAATTTACTACCCAGACGATTTCTGATCTGCCCTTACCGGACCGCAACTTCACCAACATTCAGCTGCTGCTGCCCGGTGCGCAGCCGCTTGGGTGGGGCCACGCCGCTTCAGAGAATCCGCAAGGCAGCAAGCAGATTCAGGTAGATGGGCAAGCCTTTGGAGGAGTTGCCTACCAGCTCGACGGCACGGACAATCAGGACCCCATCTTGGGCATTATCGTAATCAATCCGCCGCTGGATGCTCTGTCTGAGACCAAAATCACGACGCAGAACTTTGACGCGGAGTTCGGCAAGGCAGTCTCATCCTTCGTTACCGCGCAGACAAAATCGGGATCGAACAGCTTCCACGGCAGCGCATTCGATTACCGCGAGAGCAACGCCAATCTGGCACGTGACCCTTATACTCAGTTCTCGCGAGACCCCGTGACGGGTCAATTCATTCCGGGTGGACTGAAGAATCAGTTTGGCGGATCCATCGGCGGTCCTGTGCTTAAAGACCGGCTATTCTTCTTTGGCGATTATCAAGGAGTACGGCAGAAAGTCGGTATTTCCCAAACGGCTACCGTACCAACCAGCCTGCTCGTAGCCACCTGTCTGGGTCAACAGGTCGGATCCAGCGGCATTCCAGGATGCGATTTCAGTCAGTATCCAAACACCATCTATCAGCAAACAGCCAGCGGACCGGTTGCCTATACCGGGAATGTGATTCCCACCGCCCAGCTTTCATCCCAGACGCTTGCTTTGCTAACGCTGCTGCAGCCCTATGCGCCAAACGCAACCGGTACCCTGAATGGCACAAAAGACAACTACGCCCAAAGCGGCACTGGCATTTTTAACAACGACCAGTGGGATGAGCGTGTGGACTGGCAGGCGAGCTCGAAAATACATGTGTTTGAACGCTTCAGCCGCTTCACCGACACACTTACCGGAAAAACCATATTCGGCGCCGCAGGCGGAACAGGATTCGGCATCCAGGGCTACGGAGGCACCTCGGTAGGAGCAAATGACAGCCTTGCCGCCGGTATGGACATGGCGATCAACTCAAGCCTTCTTACCGATTTCCGCGTGGGCTATTACAGGTACAACATCAAAACTTCGAAATACGACCAGGAAACGGACTTTGCAACCCAGCTCAATATGCCCGGGCTGAATGTGGATGCCGTCACATCCGGCGCACCGGCATTTAAGATCGCCAATTCAGACCGTTCTGGAAACCAGACATTCAACAGCGGCCAGAATCTAGGGGCACAATATGGCAGCGGACTAAACGTTAATCGTTGCAACTGCCCGCTGACTGAGAGAGAAGATCAATACCAGATCGTCAACAACTGGACAAAGATCTTCGGCAATCACTCCATTAAGTTCGGCGCCGATTTACGCTATGCCCGTAATCTGCGCGTGCCAAGCGATAGCAACCGCACCGGCGAGTTGCAGTTCGACCCAGGACCGACCTCCAACGGTTCAGCAGGCGGCCTTGGCTTTGCGACCTTTGTGCTGGGCGATGTAACCAACTTCAGTCGTTATGTAAGCGTTTCGACCAACGCGAAGGAATTTCAGAAGCGCTTCTTCTTCTATGGACAGGACACCTGGCGTGTCACTCCCAATCTAACCTTGAATCTTGGCCTTCGTTATGAGTTCTACTTCCCTGAATCGGTAAATGGAAAGGGAAACGGAGCCCTCATGAACCTGAACGACGGCTTTCTGCGAGTTGCCGGCTACGGAAATATTGGCACCAACATGAACTGGAGCCTGCCATCCAATGCCTGGAATCCGCGTATAGGCATCGCCTATCAGCTTGATCCCAAAACGGTCATCCGCGCAGGATATGGCCGCAGCTTCGATATTGGAGTCTTTGGCTCAATCTTCGGGCACAATGTCACGCAGAACATACCGGTTCTGGCCAATCAATCCATCACTTCACCAACGACCACGTCCGCTGCCTTTAATCTGAGCAACGGCCCAACGGCCTACGTCTTCCCCTCCGTCCCCGATAATGGACTTCTGCCATCACCCGGCTACTCAGTCAATGTGAAGGCGCGGCCTGATGGTCTGAGACTTCCAACACTGGACGCATGGAACTTGAGCCTACAGCGTTCGCTGACACCGACGCTTTCTGTGACTCTGGCGTATGTTGGCAATAAGGGCACACATACTCTGAGTGCAGGCGACGGCAACAACACCAACCCTAATGAGGCAGGGATTTTTCTGCCTGCCCAGTACAGCATTACCGGCCAGGCGTTGCACTATGATCCGAGTGTCAGTTCAGGAATTTCGGCAAACGGAGGTACCTCCGTTTCGAACTTCCTCTCCCGTTACTATGGCGGCACGCTTCCCGGATGCCAGAGCCCAGACTACGCAACACCCACAAGCCAACCCGGCATTCTTCCTGGCATGTGCGGATGGACCAACAGTATCAGCTATTACGGGGATGATCAGGACACCGGATTCAACGCACTGCAGGCTACTGTTGCCAAGCAATTAACGCGCGGATTGTCTTTTAATGCGAGTTACGCGTGGCAGCGCGGCTATAACTTCAACAGTGCCTACGCTACCTGGGACAAATCAGCAGTCAAGGGCCGCGATGATGCTATTCGCGAACAACAATTTATTCTTTATGGCTCCTATCTGCTTCCGTTTGGTAAGAACCAGATGTTTGCGAGCAACGCTCCGCGGTTTGTCGATGCAATTATCGGGGGATGGCAATTCAGTCCGGTGATTACGTTGTCGAGCGGATTGCCCTTCACCCTTGGGGTGGGCGGTGGCTGCGGAGCCTCAGTTCCAGGCAGTGCCCCCTGCTACCCCAATGGAAGCGGGCTAGCTGTTAGTCATCATCTGACTGGATTTAACGCGGTCAGTCATTCGCGTACGTACTTTACTGCCGCCAATGTTCCCACCAGTTTGTTCCCGCAGGCAGGAGTGGACCAGATTGGCAGCATGGGCAGAAACTCTGTCTACGGACCGGGGTTCTTTAACGGCGATCTTTCACTGCAAAAGAATTTCCCTATACATGAGAGTGTTCTCGCGCAGTTCCGTGTGGACGCCTATAACGGCTTCAATCACATCAACGCTGGCAATCCGGGCACGACAAACACCGGTACCGATGCAGTCATCACTTCGGAGCCAGCCCTCAACGTCTACACCAACCCACGACAACTACAGTTCTCGTTACGTGTGCAGTTTTAACAGATCCGAATGTTTTGAAATGAGGGGAGCAAATCGCTCCCCTCATTTATTTTCGATACACTTCTGTCAGCCATGCACACGGCTCCTCTTCTATGTGCTCTCGTTATTTGCGCGTCACAAGCTGGCGCACAGCAGCCTCCAACTTCGTCTCTTAGCGATGCTCAAAAGCTTTTTGCTCAGGGCAGGCTCGATCAGTCGCTGGACGAATTAAATGCGCTCAGCAAACAAACACCAGAGCCTGCGGATGTTGAACGGTTGCGCGGTTTCATTTTCTATCAGCAGAACAAGTTCATCGAAGCGGATACAGCGTTTGCTAAGGCGCTGGCGCAGAACCCCGGAGACATGGAAGCTATGCAATTACGCGGCGTAACGCTTTTTCGCATGGGCAAAGTCGCTGATGCGATTCCATTGCTTGAAGCCGCGCATGCATCCGTTCCGAATGCAAATATTGATCCCAACTACGTGCTTGGCGTCTCCTACATGCAGGTTGGGCGGCACGACGATGCTCGCCACGCTTTTGCCGCGCAGTATGGATTTGCTCCCGATTCCGCGCCCGCGTATCTGTTGGCGGCGCGTATATTTTTCCATCAGGAAAATGTGCCTTCGGCACATGCGTCTGCGATGAAGGCGTTACAACTGAATGCCAATCTGCCGCTTGTGCATCAACTCCTGGGAGAGATCGCACTCGCCACCGGGGACACGACTAGCGCCATCACTGAATTTGTGAAAGAACAGCAGGTGAATCCGCTGAATGGAGAGCTCTATGACCGTCTGGGCGATGCCTATTTACGCAATCGGCAATATGCCGAAGCCCAGCATGCGCTGAATCGTGCCGTGCTGCTGGAGCCGAACGCTACCGGGCCATATATTCTGTTGGGCAAATTGATGCTGAACCAGCAGAATCCAGTAATGGCAGGGATGTACCTGGAACGTGCACGGCAGATGGACCCAGGCAACTACATGACGCACTTCCTTCTTGGGCAGGTTTACCGTACCGAGGGTCGCCGTGAAGACGCAGCCCGTGAATTTCATGCTGCGGAACAGCTCCAGTCCTCCAATCCTCATAAAACGGAAGCGCCGCACTAATCCATGCAACTGCGTTCAAAGGTTTTTATTTGGGCACTACTGCTGGTCTCAGCGCCTATCGCTCGTCCTCAGAAGGCCGGCGCTAAGGAGATGAACCTGCAACAAGCAACCGCAGCCTTTCACGCCGGATATGCAGCCGCATCCAATGGCGACCTGATCACCGCGCGGCAGCAGTTTCAGCGTGCGGTGCAACTGGCACCACAGGTAGAAGAAGGTCATAGTGCTCTAGGCGCAGTCCTCTACAAACTGGGAGACTTTCCGGGTGCTATCCCGGAGTTGGAGACAGCGCTGCGGCTGAAACCGGAGGACCGGGCTGCGCAGGAGAATCTTGCTCTTGCATATACGCAGACCGGTGCGTATCAAAAAGCTCTGCCGATTTTCGATCGGCTGGACAATCAAATATCGCAGCCGCTCTCCGCCGATCTGCTTGTCTCTTATGCCCGCGCTCTGGCAGCAACACACCAGCTCCCTGCTGCGATACGCAGAACACAGACCGCCATCGCTGCCTCTCCACCAAGCGCGCCCCTGTACGACCAACTGGGATCACTCTACGCACAGATGCAGAATTGGCCTGAAGCGCAGAATGCCTTTGAACGAGCGCTGCAACTTGATCCGCAACTCGCTTCCGCACACCTGCATCTTGGAATTGTGCTCGCGAATGAACGCCAGGTTCCTGCCGCGCTGGAGCAGCTCACAACCGCCACGCAACTCGACCCACAAAACGCATTGGCGCAACGGGAGCTCGCCAAAGCATTCGTTTCCGCCAATCGGGACGACGATGCTATTCCTCATTTTAAGCAGGCAATCACACTCGATCCGGCGTTGATTGAAGCCATCGATCAGCTTGCTATGGCACTACAACGCAGCGGGAAAGAACAGGAAGCGATTCCTCTTTTTGAGAAAGTTGTTGCGGCGCAACCGCGGAATGCCACCGCTCTTACCAATCTGGGTCTGGCGCTTGTGCAAACAGGGAGAGCAAAAGAAGCGGTTTCCGATTATCAGCGAGCTCTGGCCATCAATCCGAATGATGCTACAGCGCACCAGGATTTGGGTGTCGCCTATTTGCAGGAGAGTGACCTCGATGACGCGATCCGCGAATTCCGCGCTGGTCTCGCCCTCACGCCGGAGAGTCCGCAACTGCATTACAACCTCGGTCTGGCATTCAAGCTCAAAGACGACTTACCGCACGCGATCACGGAATTGGAGGCCGCGGCGAAATTAGACGCGACTTCACCCGACCCTCCCTACACGTTGGGCATTCTCTATATGCAGCAAGGACGCTTCGATGAAGCGACCGCGCAACTCAGGACAGCCCTCGAGCGCCGTCCGGAGAATGGAGACGGATGGGCCCTCCTTGGCAGCATCTACAAACAACAGGCGAAATACGACGAGGCCGCAGAAGCGCTGCATAAAGCAATTGATCTCCTGCCAAATCAGCCCGGGCCGCGTATAACGCTTGCCAGCGTGCTCCAGGAGCAAGGTAAAAAACAGGAGGCTGCGGCGGAGCGCAAAGCGGCGGCCGATCTAACTCGTATCGCCGTGAACCGGCAGCGCGCCACATTTGCCACAAATACAGGCAATCTCCTTCTAGCGAAGGGCCAGATTGCCGACGCTGTCGACCGTTATCGCGATGCAATCACCAGCGACCCAAGCTACGCTGAAGCGCACGCCCAATTGGCAGTTGCGTACGAACGCCAGGGTCGTCCAACGGATGCTGCAGCTGAGCGGGCAAAAGCCGCTGCGCTCGCGTCGAATCATCCATGAAAGCTGTGTACGGTCATTGAATCGAGATCGTAGAATGCAATCGTTAAGATGAATCGACGCCGGTTTCTTCAATCTCTGAGCCGCACTGCGCTTGTTCTGCCTTTCTCAGATGTCTTCCTGATGGCTGTTCCGCCATGGAAACGCGCTTTATTTGCTGCAACACAACAGCAAACACCTCAGAGCCGGACAGGCACAGAACGATCTTACGATGCGAAACCGATGCCACCTTCTCCCGGCCCACATTCCCCGATTGAAGGTACGCCGCTTGGTCTGCAATTCATCGATGTGGCGGAGCAAAGCGGTCTGAATGCCAAGACGATCTACGGCGGTGACGGGAAAAATAAATATCTGCTGGAGACGACCGGTTGCGGTGTTGCTTTCTACGACTACGATCAGGATGGCTGGATCGATATTTTTCTCGTAAATGGATGGCGGCTGGAAGGATTCGCAAAAGGACAAGAGCCCACGTGCCATCTATTCAAAAACAATCGCGACGGCACATTCGCCGATGTGACAGCGAAGGCAGGCCTCACGCGCAGCGGATGGGGGCAGGGCTGCTGTGTCGGTGATTACGATAATGACGGCCATGATGACCTCTTCGTCAGTTATTACGGACAGAATGCGCTCTTTCACAACAATGGCGATGGCACATTCACCGATATAACCGCGAAGGCAGGCTTACTGCAGTCGAGGGAACGCTGGAATTCCGGCTGCGCGTTTCTTGATTACGATCGCGATGGACACCTCGATCTATTCGTTGCTAACTACATCGATTTCGACCTGAAGACCGCGCCGACTCCGGAATCCGGTCCGTGTACGTATAAAAGCATTCTCGTTGCATGCGGGCCTCCGGGATTGCCGGGCGGCAAAAATATTCTGTATCGCAATAACGGAAATGGGACCTTCACCGATGTTTCGGAAAAATCCGGTATGTGGAATACCATCGGCAACTACGCTCTCAGCGTTGCTGTGGCGGATCTTGATAACGATGGATGGCCAGACATTTACGTTGCAAATGATTCCACCGCTGCGACTCTCTACCAGAATCAGAAAGACGGAACCTTCAGAGACATTGCCATTGAGGCGGGTGCAGCCTTCTCTCCGGATGGCAAACCGCAAGCCGGCATGGGGGTTTCGGTTGGCGATTACAACCGTGATGGCAATCTCGATGTTGTGAAGACAAACTTCGCGGGCGACACGGATTCCCTTTACGCGAATCAGGGCGATGGCACTTTCGAGGACCAGACTTATCTCTCAGGGCTGGGAATCAATACACGCTACCTTGGCTGGGGGCTCGGTTTTTTTGACATGGACAACGATGGATGGCTCGATCTCTTTGTGTCCAATGGCCATGTATACCCCGAAGTAAGCAGTTCCAAAACCGAGGCTCCTTATGCAGAACACAAATATCTATATCGCAACCTTCGCAATGGCCGCTTTGAAGAGGTCACAGATAAGGGAGGGCCCGGGATCACCGCTGCTGTGGCTGCGCGGGGCTGTGCTTTTGGTGACTACGATAATGACGGGGATCTGGACATTGTCGTCAATTGTGTCAATTCCCTTCCGCAACTGCTGCGCTGCGACGCAGGGTGGAAGCGCAACTGGGTCAAGATCAAGGCCACAGGCACAAAATCAAACCGGACGGGAATTGGCGCACGCATAAAGGTGGTCGCAAAGACCGATCCCAATTCGCAGCAGCCCTTGCTGCAAATTGATGAAGTGCGAAGCGGCGGCAGCTATTATTCGCAGAGTGATCTGCGATTACACTTTGGACTCGATCAGGCAAAGATCGTCGACCTGCTGGAAATTCATTGGCCGTCGGGACAGATAGATACCTTCAAGAATCTAGAGGTAAATAAGCTATACATTGTTGAGGAGGGCACTAAAACTCTGAAAGCAGAAACTCTAAGCGGCCTGAAGAAAACTTGAGATGCGGCTACGCACCGCAAAGATTTTCGATGCAGCCGATTGGAACGATACACACACGAGCCGTCAATAGGACGAGAGCAATCCACAGAACATCGGCACCGAGGAGATGCACGATCTGCATCCATGTCGGAGCCAAAAGCGCGATATCTGCAAAACCGAGTGCATACTGTAACATGAGGAGCCCAACGACTCCGGTGGCTAACTTCCGGTTTCTTCCCTTTCTGGTATTGGTAAAGATCAGCCAACAAATAAACGCCCCCGCAATGAACCCCATGGATGGATGCACCCATCGAATCCGCAACAACCACACGCTTTGCCCGGAGAAGTCCTGAGCCAGAGCGGACCGTAGCGAGGTTGCAGGAAAAAGCGTATCTCCCAGCGCTGCAAGTGAACCGCTGACTCCGACCAGGAGCGTGGCCAATATGCCAATCGACGCGATCCCAATTGAACGGTAGTCGACGCTGCCACGCATAAACCCAATGGGACGCGACAGAAAGTGCGCAGTGAGGGTAAGCGCGGCCAGCAGCAGGAGTGTGTTTGCAAGATGTAAAGAGAGGTATACGGCACGGGACGCCGACTGATCATGTGCGACCTTGCCCAAAATCACGAGAAGAGCGCCGAGAAGGGCTTCATTGAAAGTAAGTACCGTGGCTGCAACAACAAAACCGCGCGCAAGATGTCGTTTCGCGGTCGCTGCAAACGTCAAAGCAAGCAAAACCACCATGGCGATGAGGGCAATACCACTGGTTGCGCGATGCGTTAGCTCAATGATGGTTTCGATCTTCGGCGAGTGCTGGATAACGGTGCCGTTGCAGAGCGGCCAGTGCTCTCCGCAGCCTGCGCCTGAACCCGTCGCACGCACGATAGATCCCCACAGAATAACAGCAACGTTATAAACCAGAACAGCCCAGGCGAACCGCTGCACCCCCTTTGAATGCCATGTCTCAGCCGAGAAAAGCGGGATTGCGCTCGTAGTCAAATAAGAAGGCCGCCTGTCTATTTTCCATTCTAATCGCTTCTGCGCTACAACTTTTTCACTTCGCTGCGAATCTCACCTTACGCCATGAAAATTACGCGTACGCTCAAACATTTCGCACCACTCATCCTGACATCCACATTGGTCTTCGGCACTTGCGCTGTTTCCATCGCACAATCCGACTCAAGCGCTTCACAGGACATGAAAACCGCAGGAACTGATACAAAAAATGCTGCAAAGAGCACTGGCAACGGTATTAAGAAGGGCACGACTAAGGGCTACGACAAGACAAAGGAGGGCTCGACTACAGCATATGACAAGACAAAGGAAGGCTCGACCAAGGCATACGACAAAACAAAAGAAGGAACGCAGAAGGTCGTTGATCCGGATAAAGAACCTTCCACAAAGGTGAAAGACCAGAGTAAGGAAACCAACCAAAAAACGAAGGACAAGAGCAAAGAAACCAAGCAAAAGGTAAACGATTCTACTTCACCGCAGTAGAGAACTTAGTTCGCTCATTGACATAGCGCACATCGTGCCGCCCCGGCACGATGCGGAGTTGTATCCGTAAGCTTTACCGTCCACAAATATCGAGCCACGCAGACTGCAGGAGCTAGGGTACTCGTACCAGTACACGCTCGAAGAAGCATTTCTGGATTGGAAAAAGCCAAGCCCGAAGATTTCCACCGCTAATCGTCAGCAGTATGTATTGGAACCTTCAGCCCGTGGCCAGTTCTTTCGCGCGCTGCGCGGCTCGCATCACGGCTTTGATCAACGTAACGCGTAAGCCGCCCTCTTCCAACTCGAGAATGCCGTCGATGGTACATCCCGCTGGTGTAGTGACTGCGTCTTTCAAAAGTGCCGGATGATAACCCGTATCGAGCACCATCTTCGACGCACCGAAGGTCATCTGTGCAGCAAGCAGCGTAGCGATATCACGTGGCAACCCGACTTTTACTCCTGCCTCGGCCAGTGATTCAAGAATGATATAGATGTATGCCGGACCTGACGCGGAGAGCGCCGTGACGGCGTCCATGTGCTTTTCATCGACGATCACGGTGCGGCCAATCGTCTCAAATATCCGAGAAGCCAACAGCATCTGTTCGTCAGTGACATACTTGCCGCGACAGAGCGCTGTCATGCCTACGCCAAGCATCGCAGGCGTGTTCGGCATAGAACGGATTACGGGGATAGACAGTTCTGAAGCCTCTTCCATCATGCTGGTTTTCACACCAGTCGCGAAGGAGATCAGCATCTTCTCCTTCGTGAGTGCCGGCTTGATCTGCTTGATTAGATCGGCTACCTGAAAGGGTTTTACGCCGAGTAGAATCAAGTCCGCGCGTTTCGCTGCTTCGAGATTGTCTGTTGAAACCTCTACCCCCCACTGCGCGGAAAGCACCTGTGCCCGTTCTTCGTGGGCGACCGTCGCAAGGATCTGCTCCTGGGTAAGAAGCTGCTGCTTCAGAAACGCCTGCAGCAGAATTCCACCCATCTTGCCCGCACCGAGAATGGCGACGCGTAGTTGAGAAATGTCTTCGTTCATTTTTCAATGCTCCCATCTTGCCTTTAGAGTACACGACGGCTACTTCCCTTTCTGCTGTGCGATCCAGGTTGTGATGCGTTCATCGAGCACGTCGAGCGGGAGCGCACCTGAATCGAGCACCTGGTCGTGAAAGGCACGGAGATCGAACTTGCTGCCGAGTTCTTTCTGTGCGCGCGCACGCAATTCGAGAATTTTCAGTTGGCCCATCTTATAGCCGAGTGCCTGTGCGGGCCATGCAATGTAACGGTCCACCTCGGCGTTGACCGTTGCATCGTCAAGTCCGGAGTGGGCTTTGAAAAATTCGACCATCTGATCACGTGTCCAGTGTTTTGAATGCACACCGGTATCGACAACAAGACGGATGGCGCGGAAGATGTCTGCTTCAAGACGACCAAAATCAGAATAGGGATCCTGATAAAAGCCTACGTCTTTGCCAAGGCGTTCCGCATACAGTCCCCAGCCTTCGGTATACGCAGTGTAATGCATATACTTGCGGAACTCGGGCAGGCCAGTCAGTTCCTGCGCGATGGAGATTTGCAGATGATGTCCGGGCAGGCCTTCGTGGTAAGCAATCGATTCGACATTTGCGAGCGAGCGATGCGCAAAGTCATAGGTATTGACGTAGACCGTTCCTGGTCGCTTCCCGTCAGGGGTGGCGTGCTGGTAGTAGGCCGGTGCCTGGTCCTTTTCAATAAACGCTGGCACGGCATCGACAACAAGGGGTGCCTTGGGCAAGCGATCGAAAAGGTCAGGCAGCTTTGTCTTCATCTGGTCAATGTCATGGCGGTAGAGATCGAGCAGCTGATCTTTTGTTTCCGCATGTAACTTAGGATTGCTGGCGATGGATGCCCGCAGGGACGCGATATCTTTGAAACCGAGCTTCTGCGCGATGACGAGCATCTCTGCCTCATCACGCTTTACTTCGTCGAGACCGATCTGGTGAATCTGGGCCGGTGTCAGATCGGTGGTTGTACTTTGTTGCACTCGAAAAGCGTAATACTTGTCACCATCGGGCAGTGACCAGACTCCATACTCCGTGCGCCCGGCGGAAATGTACTGACCCTGCAGAAATCTGGCGAACCGTGTGTACGCAGGCTGCACCTGCTTCTGTATCGCATCGAGCAATTCAGCTTTGATGCGTTCCTGATCTGCAGCTGAGATACCGGCGGGAAACTTTTTTAGAGGACGAGCAAAGGGGGTTTCTTCCGGTTTTTGCTGCGCGATGGTGTTCACCTGTACCAGTACTTTTTCCAGCAAATACTTTGGCGGCACGCGATGATCGTCCATGCCAGTCATCATGTTGTCGGTGATCTGCTGGAAAGCACCCGGAACCTTTCTCAGGCGGGCGATGTAGTCGTCATAGTCCTTGACTGTGTCAAAGCTGAGGACGGAGACCAGCTGTGGCAATTCAGATTGCAATCCGTTGAACTGGTCGACGGGCATCTCCCATGGCCTGAAGTTAGCCGCCTCCTCATCCTCGGCAAGCTGACGCGCCATCAGGTCTTTACTTAGCTGCTCCTGGTCGCTCAGGCCGATTGTATCGATGGCGCTCAGTCGGAGCAGATACTCGCGCTCTCGCGCCAGGCGATTATTGTATGCCGCCACGGAGTAGTCGGTGAGTTGATCGTTCCAGCGCTTATCGCCAATAGAGGATGCAAATTCTGGCGAGTGTTGCAGTCGGTCTTGCCACATATCAGCGAAGAGCGAGCTGAGTGCTTTGCTCCGATCGGCAGGGCTCTGCGCAGACTGCGCGCGACAAGAATGAAGAGCTGGAACGATGAACAAAGAGAAGACGAGTATTTCGGAAAGAAACTTTTTCATGGAAATGATGACTTAGTGCGCAGTGTATCAGGGGTTGGCCTATCCACTGCTCAAGACTAGTCACACAGACGCTTCTCAACGAAATATCGGAGTTCCAATGACAATGCCTGTTATTGGACATTGATAGTTCAATGCGTTCGGAAAAACCGGTTGATGATATGGAGTTTCTATCTATCCCCGCTGTGGAGGGAGGTTGCCAGGCTCCAGCAACCGATATAAAGTCGATCGGCTGATGCCAACTGTGCGGCCCGTAATTTGTTGCCGCCTGTTTTAGCGAGCACCTGCGTGACATGATGCAGAATCATGCGATCGAGATTTGAATCGTCATGGGCTGCAAAATCGCCTCGCACGTCGGCCTGCGACTGTGCCGTATTCAAAAGCGGTGGAATATCGATCGGACGAATCCACTGGCCCGGACATTCCATGGCAGCATTTGCGATGACGGTTTCCAGCTCCCGTACATTTCCCGGCCAACTGTGAGAAAGAAGACGCGAAAGAGCTTCGGGGCCTAGGTCGCGCAAAGACTTACCATGCGTTGCGGCGCGGCGCTCGGCAAACCAATCCGCCAGGACGGCCACGTCGTCACGGCGCTCGCGGAGCGGCGGTATCTCAAAACGAATTGCTGTGAGACGGTAGGAAAAATCGGCACGCAGGTTTCCTGTAACGGAAAGCTGACGCAGCGGTTTCCATGAACTCACGAAGAGCTGGCGCGGGAAGAAGCCGGGCGCATCACGCCCACTTCGGTGTTCCCACCACTCAAGAAAATCAACAAAACGCGATTGCTGTTCCGCCGTAAGCTCATCGAGGCGGGTTAAGAACAGCGTGCCTCCGCGAACTTCTTCCAATAACGTCTGCGTCTCTACTGAGATAAATCGTGATGCGGCACAGGCAACGAAAGCAGAAGCCGAGCCGGGCCCCAGTGAGTGGAGCGTACGCGCAGCAAGTGCTTTGCCCGTTCCGGCTTCGCCTTCGATGGTGACAATGCGAAGATGCGGTGCGGCCTGCCTGAAGCGCGAGAACAGTCGCTGCGTGATGAGGCTGCGTCCCACCATGTCGCCCAGACGTATCAGCTCTCCACCGGCTCTGACGGCGCTTGGCACCTGAGCCTCGGATTCCTCACTCCACTGCGTGAAACTTGCCACCACTGCTCCCTGATCCCCGAAGATAGTTGGACTTGCCGGAAATGTGGCAGCCTGTGGAGTCTATCGGCAGAAACAGGGAGAGTGATAGGGGTGATCCACAATAAAAAGAGCGCCCGTCAGGCGCTATTTTTATTGGTAATCCGAAGTAATAAGGCTTTAAGAATGAGAAACTTCTGCGGATTTATGGGTGCGCGTAGAAGGTTGGTCAGAGAAGATTTTCCCATCTCGAATCATCACAACGCGGTGTGCATATTCCGCGATGTCAGGCTCATGCGTCACCAGCACAATCGTGTTCCCCCTAGCCTGTAATTCATCGAAGAGGGCCATAATCTCATCGCCGGTCTTTGAATCTAGGTTGCCGGTCGGCTCATCCGCCAGAATGATCGAGGGCCGGTTGATAAGGGCACGGGCAATGGCAACACGCTGACGCTGGCCTCCTGACAACTCGTTCGGCTTGTGATGCATGCGGTCGCCCAGATTCACCGCGCGCAACGCAGCTTCAGCACGTTCCAGACGCTCGGCAGCAGGGGTGCCGTTGTAAATCAACGGCAACTCAACGTTATGCAGAGCTGTGGCGCGGGCGAGCAGATTGAATGTCTGGAATACGAAGCCGATTTCCCGGTTGCGTATGCGTGCGAGCTCGTCGTCATTCAGATCACTGACGAGGTGACCATTGAGCCAGTATTCTCCCTTGCTCGGCGTATCGAGGCACCCGATCAGGTTCATCAGCGTCGATTTACCTGATCCTGAGGGCCCCATAATAGCAACGTACTCGTTGTGCTTGATGCGAAGCGAGACGCCCTGCAAGGCGTGGACCTGCTGTTCCGAACCCATATCGTAGGTCTTCCAGAGATCATGCACCACGATGATGTCCCCGGGGCCAGGACCATTTGGATCGGACGCGATGGCGCCTGCCGTGATTTGCGCTTCTGCTTCGCTGGTTATCTGGGCTGTCATCTACCTGCTCCTGATTCTCCCCTACTACGAGGACGAAGAAGAATCGCTGTCATCTTTGTTGACTGTCGCCGGGGTTGTGTCCCTTTTGACGAGCGCGTCGTCTTTCAAATTTCGCAGAACGCGATAGGTCCCAGTCACAATTTCGTCGCCTTCCTTCAGCCCACTGGTCACTTCAATATCCGTAGTGCCGGTGATGCCGGTTGTCACCGGGACAAAATGCACGCGCATCTTGCCACTTTTGTCGGTGCGCACCACAAATACTCCCTGCGCCTTCTGTGCATCGGCTGCGGCGGGTGCGGCCCCAGTGGATGTAGAAGCATTCTGCACGTGCGGCTTCTCTTTTGGATCATCGGGAGCACGAAGGGTAAGCGCCTGAATGGGAATCGACAACGTATCCGGTCTTCTGGCGGTCGTGATTTTCGCTGTTGCCGAAAGTCCGGGTTTCAGCAGATCGGAGGCCTGATCGACCGTGACTACCACCTTGAAATCCTTCGCTTCTTCGGTTCCGCTCGTGGTCTGGCTGGTGGCCACGCCGGTCGAGCGCAGCAACGCCTGATCACCGACTTCGGTTACATGACCCTTGAATACCTTGCCAGGAAGCGCATCGACACTTACATCCGCTTCCTGGCCGAGCGCCACGTTGACGATATCCGTTTCGTCTACCTTGACCTCAGCAGTGATGATCGACATATCGGCGAGCGTCATCAGCGTAGAGCCTTCGGCATTCTGGATACCGACAACGACTGTCTCACCTTCGCGCACAGGCAGGTTCGTCACCAGTGCATCAAAGGGCGCAACGCTGACTGTCTTATTCAATGCGTCTTCGTTAAAGCGCAGAGTGGCCACCTGGGTTCCCAGGTGGCCACGGGCGGAGTCCGTCTGAGCTTTTGATTGAACAAGGGCGGCCTGGGACTGATTCAGGGTGGCCACATCAGTGTCATAAGCGGCCTTTTTGGCATCAAAATCGGCTTTTGAGACGAGTTTGTCAGCATAAAGGGCCGTATAGCGCTGATAATCGAGTTTTTTCTGCTCCAAATCAGCCTTGGCGTGCTCCACATTTGCTTCGGCCGTCTTTTCCGCAGCAATGTAGGAAGCTATATCCGTCTTGGCAGCAGAAATTGCTGCTTTCTGGGCGTCGACATTCGCTTCCGGCTGGATGCTTTCTACGGTTGCCAGAATCTGGCCCTTTTTTACGTGATCACCCTCTTTAACATAGAGATGGGTAATACGCCCAAACGCGGTTGCACCTACATTTACATAAGTTTTGGGCTTGATCTGGCCCGTTCCGCTCACAACCGATACAAGATTGCCACGTACGACCTTACCGGTTAAAACCTTGGTATAACCCGACTGAGCGCGCACGACAGTGAGCGCGACAATTCCTGCAACGGCGAGAATTACTACAATTGCAATAACGATTTTTTTCAAAGCCTGTCTTCCTGTATCTGCGGATTTGCAAAGCCTTGCCCCGCCACTCGTTCCAGAAATACGCAAACCCGGCAGGCCGTGTTCCGCAAAAACGCAGTTTCTGTTTTGCGCCGGATTATCCCCCACTCAGGTGACAACCATGATAACAGGCGCTTATTTCGGTGGGATAGCGTCAAAAGCTGTTCCCAACCGTCTAAAACTTGGAACCGAGCTTGTAATCCTTCTTCATGAATCCGTAAAATTAAGAATGCGGTAGAGGGGTAACCAAAAAAACATAATGTTGAAGGGCAGTATTCCAATATTTGTCGCGATCTCCCTCGGAGCCTTCGCGATTTCTCAGGCACAGTCCACGACGCAGAGCGATCCTCAATTACAGACTCGGCCAACATCGTCGCAGGCTGACAGTCAAAATTCCTCGACGCCGGACTCTTCCACCGAAGACCCACTCAAGCGTCAGCTCCCGGATAAGGAGCGTTTTAAGCAACAGAAAGAACTGAAACAGGAATTAAAAGGGCCCTACAAGAAGTGGGTCGATCAGGACGTTCACTGGATCATTACCGATCAGGAATTGAAGGCTTTCAAGAGCCTGAGTAACGATGAAGAGCGCGATGCTTTCATCGAAGCTTTCTGGCAGCGCCGCAATCCCAATCCTGATTCGCCCGAGAACGAGTTCCGCGAAGAGCACTATCGCCGTATCGAGTATGCCAACGAACACTTTGCCGCAGGAAAACCCGGCTGGAAAACCGATCGCGGTCACATGTACATTGCATATGGTAAGCCGGACAGCACCGAGTCACACCCAAGCGGCGGCACCTACGACCGCCCGATGGATGAAGGCGGCGGCACCACTTCGACCTATCCATTTGAGACATGGCATTATCGCTACCTCGAGGGCATCGGCGAAAACATCGATATTGAGTTTGTAGATACCTGTATGTGCGGCGATTATCATATGACTATCGACCGCTCCGAGAAAGACGCGCTGTTGCACGTTCCGGGCGCCGGGCAGACTCTCTATGAGCAGATGGGCATGGCCAAGCAGGCGGACCGATTCCGCGGCGGCCTGGAATCGCTTGGCAATGGCCCCATGGCGTCCATGCAGCAAAGCAAGCAGTTCGACCGTCTCGAACAGTACGCAAAACTGCAGGCACCGCCAGTCATAAAATTCAAGGACCTCCAGCTTGAATCGTTCATGTCGAACCACAAGCTGATGAGCGGCCCATTCTTCCCGTTCGATGTGCGTACGGATTACGTCAAGGTGACGGACGACACGGTGTTGGTCCCGATCACGCTGCAGATCAAGAATCGCGACATTACTTTCAATAACAAGGACGGAGTTGATACCGGCGAAGTTCACATTATCGGCCGGGTTTCGACCATTACCGGCAAGATTGTGCAGAGCTTCGAGGATACCGTGGAAGTGGAAGTTCCCGCGGAACTTCTGACCAAGACTCTCGATAACAAACGCCTCTACTGGAAATCATTGCCGCTGCGTCCGGGCCGCTATCGCGTAGACATTGGCATCAAGGACGTGAACAATCCTGACCACCTTGGCGTATGGGCTCAGGCGATCAACGTTCCGAAATATGATGACGATAAGCTGTCGGCTTCGTCACTGATTCTTGCCAATCACATGGAGCTGGTGCCGTCGAAAGAAATTGGCGCAGGAAATTTTGTTATCGGCAATACAAAGCTCTTGCCAGCGGTGACGGCGAATCCTACAATTCCGGCATCATTCCAGCGGTCGCAAAAGTTGAATTTCTGGATGCAGGTCTACAACCTGGGAATTGACGAAAAGAGCAAGCAGAATTCTGCGACAATTCAATACCAGATCATCGATCTGGCTTCGAATAAAGCAGTTCTAGATATGCAGGAAGATTCAAAGAAGTTGAGCGCCAGTTCCGATCAGGTAACTCTGGAGCGGAGCGTCCCCCTCGCCAATCTTCAGCCTGGCAAGTATCAGATCAGGATTAAGGTAAACGACAGCGTCTCTAACCAGCAGATTGCGCAGTCTGCGCCATTTACGGTTGAGTAGCAAAGCAACAGAGGACTGAGCAACCGCAAGAGTTGCCAGTCCTGAACAACAACGATTTTGGAGAAAACGGCCAGGAGTAATTTAGGGGTTGTTTGACGTCTTCCAGGGGTTAGCAAGGACTCCCCTGAAGACTGTCGACCGATTCTGGTGACGAAACGAAATCGGTGAGGATGATAGTTCCCAATCTGCGAATCAAGGTCGGTCCGGCGCTCGCGCTGTTGATGATGGCGCTTGTGTTGTCCGCATACGCAGAAGGCCCTGCGGCAATCTCAGGTGTGGTGCGCGATGCCAAGGGCGCTCCACAAGTGGGTGCGCTCGTGGAGTTACTAGGACCCAATCTCGCGGTCATTGCCAATACTTTCACTGACGATCACGGCCGATATGCACTGCCGGATATCTCTCCGGGCAGCTACAACCTCAAGGCTTCAGGCTCCTTTTTCCTGCCTACGCTACGCGAAAATCTTCGTGTCCTCGCCGACTCCAAACTGGTTGTCAATCTGACGCTGAATACCCTTTACGAAGCGTTCCGGTGGCTTCCAGCAAAACCTCGCCAGGCTGATGAGCCTCAGGATGACTGGACATGGACTCTGCGCCTCTCCGCCAACCGTCCGCTGCTGCGGATGCTGGAAGATGGGCCGCTCGTGGTTGTCTCGGATGGCGACGGCACCGTTCCTGCGCTCAAAGCCAGGGTCACAATTCGCGGTGGCGCCAGCCAGTTCGGCGACGGCGGGCTGCATCATGATTTCGAAATGGAGCGCTCGAACGGCGATGACCGGCAACTGATTCTTAGAGCCGATCTAAGTCAGGCGGAAAGCGCCTCTTTGAACACGGTTGTAGGCTATGCAACGGAGCTTGCTCCAGGACGGACATTACGAACAGTAGCCGCTTTCGAGGACCGCCCGGACATTGAAGGCGGCGTCCAGGAACAGGGATTGCAAGCCGTGGTTCTTCGGTCGTCTGAAACCATGGACCTGATGAACGGCATAGCAGCAGAGTTCGGCAACGAAATCGAAGCAATCCATCTCGGAGAGACCCAGTTCGCTAACCATCCGTTTGCCGGGATAAGCGTCCATACGGGTGACAACGTTGTGGAATATCACGTGGCCACCTCGCCGGGCATACAGCATGCAAATGAGATTGATCGCGAAACGACTCTTGCTCCGGCACTGACGGAGAAGGATGGCAAGCTTCTGCTGGAAGAGGGGCTTCATCAGGAGATCTCTTACGAGCGGCACCGCGGCAATGTTAGCTGGCGCATGACGCTCTATCAGGACCACATCGACAATCCCGTTGTCAGCGGCGGAGGAACTCTATCGCTTGCAGACTGGAACAGCGGCAACCTGCTCTACGATCCTAATACGGATCTGCTGAAGGTAAGCGGGCAAAACTTCTTCAGCAATGGGCTTCTTGCAGAAATGCGCGACAAAATCAACGATGGCACGTGGTTCAGCGTCGCGTATGCCATGGGCGATGCACTGACGATGACGAACGTGTCCGGACCCCTGACACTGGAACAAGGGATCAATAGCCTGCATCCGCGCCGCGCTGGCATGGTCGCAGCCAGCATGAGCGGCAAGCTGAAGCAGGCGGGTACACAATGGCGTGCCTCCTACCGCTGGCAGCCAACGGATACAGTTACGGCAGTCGACCCATTCAACGGTGCCTTGCCTGACCCCTACTTGAGCTTCTACCTGCGACAGCCGATTCGTTGCCGCATTCTGCCGTATCGCGTGGAAGCATTGATTGATGTGCGCAACCTTTTCGCACAGGGTTATCGTCCCTTCGTCACGCAGGATGGAAGCACTCTCTACTTCGCGCAGGCTGAACGAAGCGTTCAGGGTGGTCTTTCCTTCTCTTTCTAAATTCCCACTCGAAGTCCACTACAAATTCAGGCAGTTTTCTGTGCTATATTCTTGAAAGAGCGTTCGCAACAAAACGCTTCCTACCCCATGTCCCACAGAGTTATTCTTCTGTGCAAAATGGACGCGTAGCTCAACTGGCAGAGCATTCGACTCTTAATCGACAGGTTGATGGTTCGATTCCATCCGCGTCCACCATTCAAACTTAACAAAACCTTGGATCATCCGGCCCCTTGGGAAATTACTACTCAGCCCTTAACGCATCGACCGGATTGACCGAAGCCGCTCTCCGCGCAGGCAAATAACTAGCCAGCAACGCACAAGTCCCAAGCACAACACCAACTGCAATCAATGTAGAAACATCCCACGTTTGCACCCCAAACAACAACTTCCGCATCATTGTCGCGGCAGCAATTGAGCACCCGAGCCCAACAACAATTCCCATAACGGCCAGCGACACAGCCTCTCTCAAAACCAACCGATAAACAGTCCCACGCTGGGCACCAAGAGCCATGCGCACACCGATCTCGCGCGTCCTCTGACCTACGGAGAAAGCAATCACTCCATAAAGGCCTATCACCCCAAGCAGCAAAGCGAGAGCGGCAAATCCTCCCACCAGCCATGCCGACGAGCGATGCAGATACGCAGACGTAGAGTTGTTGATGCGTTCATTCATCGTTGCCTGGCTATAGGTGATAATGCCGGGGTCAATTTGATGAATAGCGGCAGTCAGTGCCGGAAATAGAGAATCTTCCGCTTGCAATGTGCGGACCACCACAAAGAAGTAATTCGAGGGGTCCTGGTTGAAAGGCGTATACATCGTTGGCCGGGTCACAGTATCCAGCGGGCCTTCTTTAATGTCATCCACAATACCGATAATTTCTTTCAAGGCCGTCTGCGGTGTATCGTCATCGATCCGCTGACCAATTGGGTTCTCGCCGGGGAAATAGAGTCGCGCCATCGTTCGGTTGATAATCACAACCCGCGGTTTCGAAGCGTCTTCAACCTCCGAGAAATACCGGCCATGCAGTAGCCGCGCCTGCACAGTGGCAAAATACCCTGCGCTCACCTGCCGCGCATTCGCTTCATTGTCTTCCCCGTGATAAGGTCTACCGGCGATTTTGAACGCCGTGAACCCCCCGCCATCGTCCACGGGCATCTTTTCCGTAATGGCCACAGACTTAACTCCGGGAAGGGTCGACAAGCGTGCCGTAATCTGCTTCTCCAGAGCCACCATCTGCTCGTCTTTCGAATAGTTAGCTCCATCCGCGCCAACCCGAAATGTGGCAAGATGTTCAGGATTCAGACCAGTATCCACATGAAGCAGAAGATAGAGGCTTTTACCCAATAATCCTGCGGCAACCAGCAGCACCATCGCCGTCGCTAACTCCACTACAACTAGATTTGCGCCCAATCTCCGCCACAGTGTTCCCGCAAAGCTCCGCCCGCCTTCAGCCAGTCCTTCGCGGACATCCATTCCAGACAACCGAAGCGCGGGAACAAGAGAAAACAGCGCTCCAGCCGCCAATGAAATAGCAAATGCGAAAAACGCAGTATGGAGATTCATCCCTGCGCCTCGCAGATAAGGCATATTGGCAATCCTCGTAGCAGGTATCAGCCTGATGAGCAACTGCATGACGACATATGCAAAAGCAAGCCCCAAAATGCTGCTGATCGCCGCCAGGACCAGGCTTTCTGTTACAAATTGACGAATCAATCGTGCAGGCGAAGCGCCTAGCGCACCGCGCACTGCAACCTCCCGCTTGCGGCTTTCTGAACGGACAAGCAACAGGCTCGCGACATTCACACTCGTAATCAACAGAAGAAGCCCCGCACCGCTTAACAACAGCAATAAAACCGGGCGGATGTCACCCATCATGGCACTAGCCAAAGGCAATACAGTCGCACCGCGTCCGCCGTCGTCATCCGGATATTGTTTCGCCAATCGATAAGCAATCGACGACATGTTGGCTGCCGCTGTCTCAATCGAAACGCCGTTTTTCAATCGCGCAATGCCTGAAATTCCGTGTGCGCCCCGCTCCATTGCACCTCTGCCGGCACGATGAAAAGGTCTCCAGAATTCTGCGGGTCCGGCAAGCGTGAAGTAAAAGTCGTGCGGCAGGACTCCTACAATCGTATGAGGAGCGCCATCCAGTGTCACCGTTTGTCCAAGCACGTCCTGTCTTCCGCCATAACGCGTCTGCCATGCCGCATAGCTCAGCATGGCCACGCGCTGCGCAGGCAATTGATCTTCGCCTGAAACAAAATCACGTCCAAGTGCCGGAGTAACTCCAAGCAAGTGGAAGAATCCATCGCTCACAATCGCCCCGGCTGCGTATTGCGCACCTTCTCGAGTCTCAAGCGAGAAGCTCGTCCCTTCATAAGCCTCAAGCGCGTCGAAGACTGTGTTCTGACTCTTCCAATCGAGATAGTCCGGATACGAAAGATGGAATTGCGGCCCCACTGAAATGCTTTCGTAGAGAGCAACCAGCCGTCCCGGTTCATGAAAAGGCAGAGGCTTGATAAGTGCGGCATCCACAAAACTAAAGATGGCCGTTTCGCGCAGATCCCAAGCGCCAGCACGAAGATCGCGGTGCAGGCAAACCCTGGATTCTTCCCAAACTGGCGAATCGCAAACTTCATGTCGCGCGCCAGGTTGTCTAACCACACTACCCTGTTCTTAGGTAAAACGCTCCTCCGAGGCCTGCACATTACCGAACTCGACCCTCGCCTGCCGGCGAGCCTCCTCTTCGCTCAAGCCCTCACACTTGAGTTCATCGGCTTCAAGTTCCAGATGGGCCTTGATCTCCTCAGCGAAATCGTCTGCGCTCCGCGTGCGTTTGAACATACCTAAGTCTCCTCACTACTCGATCCGCCGCTACTGCCCAAAACTGTCCCATTGCCCTGGTCAGGCGCTCCCACTCGCTCGTCTTCTTCACAAGCTGTTCGCGTCCTTTGAGCGTTAGCGAATAGAACCGCGCTTTGCGGTTGTTTTCACTCACACCCCACTTTGCGCTAATCCACTTCTTGTCTTCGAGCCGCTGCAGAGCCAGGTACAACGAACCATGGTCCACAAAAAAGACCTCTTCCGACTGGCGTTTTATCGAACGCGCTACGCCCTGGCCATGACACGGTCCCAGCACAAGGGTTTTCAGGATGAGCAGGTCAAGCGTTCCCTGCAGCAGGGTGATACGGTCATCAATATTTTTATGGGAAGGCATCCGACCTAAGAATCTCACTCGTTGGGTCGGATGTCAACAGGAGTCGAGAACCATCCTTCAACCACGCTGTCTTCACCACTGCGTACACAACTTCAGCCGAACAACTCCGATTAGTCGGCTATCGAGAGAGCTGAGTTATGGCTTTTGCCTGCGTGGCCGCAGACATGATTTGCTCCTGCGTTGTATCTGCCGGCAGCGTGGCTGTGAGCCTTCCGTCTTTCAGTACGAGAATGCGATCACAGCAGCGGAGGAGTTCGGGCAACTCGGAACTGACCAGAAGCACACCCTTGCCGCGTGTGGCCAGCTCATCGATCATGCGATAAATGTCCTGTTTTGCAGCGACATCGATGCCTCGCGCAGGATCATCGAGAAACAGGACATCAGAGTTCAGCATCAGCCATCGTGCCAGTAAAGCTTTCTGCTGGTTCCCACCGCTAAGGCTTTCAACCGGATCAGTCAAGGATGTGAACTTCAACGCCAGCCTCGTATGGATGGATTGAATCTCCCGTTCTTCCTTCTTCTTATCAATAAAGCCCAAGCGTTGCATTCGCGGCAGAACGGCCATGGTTCCATTTTCAAGAATGCTCATCTGCATCATGAGCCCCTCAAGCTTTCGATCTTCCGGAACCAGGCCCATCCCGCAACGCATCGCATTCATTGCCGAACGCGGACTGAACTCCCTACCATCCAGATAAACAGTTCCCGTCTGGATACGATCCAGGCCGAATAAGGCTGCACCGAGTTCGCTCCTCCCAGCTCCCACCAAACCGGCTACACCCAATACCTCACCCCGATGCAGGTTGAAAGAAATTCCTTTCAGTTTTTTCGTTGTAAGGCTGGAAACAGACATCAATACAGAATCCGAAACGTGTCGATGTGACCGTGCACTCGGGTCTACTTTTCGGCCGACCATCATTTCGATGACTTCCTGCATGTTCGTCTCAGCAATCTGCCGCGTGCCAATCGTTACGCCGTCTCGGAGTATGGTAATGCGATCGGAGATACGGAATATCTCATCCATCTTGTGAGAGACGTAGACAATCGCGACACCGGCAGCCTTGAGCTTTTCGATCAGAGCGAAGAGTCGCTCGACTGCATCATCCATCAGCGAACTTGTAGGCTCATCCATCAAAATGATGCGGGCTTCCATGCTCAGCGCACGGGCTATGGACAGTAGCTGCATTTCTCCGATTGATAAAGAAGAGACAATGCGGCCGGGATCCAGATGATCCAACCCAACCTGCCGTAGATAGGGAAGGCAGAATGCCTTCATCTCACTTCGATTGGTAAAAACGCCTTCACGAAATCTTGGATTTCTGACCACCATATTCTCGACGATGGTCTGGTGATGAAAGAGATCGAGTTCCTGATAGATAATGCCGATGCCTAGCACCTGTGCGTCGAGAGGTGTTCGAATCGTCACAGGCTTGCCATCTATTTTTATGGTCGCCGTATTCGCACGTGTGGCACCAGCAATCACGCGAGCGAGGGTGCTCTTACCAGCACCATTCTCGCCCATCAATGCATGAACTTCCCCTGCCCGCAGGGAAAAATTGGCATTTTTCAGCGCATAGATGTTGCCGTAGTGCTTGCTGACACCTTCGACACTCAATAGATTGGTCATCGATTCCGTGTAAAAAGGTACCAAGAACGGCGCACCGTGAGCAACTGTGAATCGATATAAATCAATGTAAATCACTTTGCACTAAAGCAGGTATACTGGACGCCTAGAAAAGTGACTTATATCAACATGCGGCGCCTCGCGGAGCAAAATACGTGCCAGAGATAAGATCCCTGCTCAAGGAGATAAACCCCTTCGGTCCGCGATCCAGCTTTGAGGCACGGACATTTCTTGCACTCCTGGGTATTGTGGTAGTCGCAGCTATTACCAGTCCCGTCACCTTCAACGGCGCCAACATCTTTCTTCAGCCAGGAAATCTGACTGACGTTTTGCGTCAGATTTCTTTGATTGGGATCATCTCGCTGTCGATGACATACGTGATCCTCACAGGTGGCATTGATCTCAGTGTCGGGAGTTTACTCGCCTTTGCCAGTGCCGCGATGGCTATGGGCCTGACTCGTTGTTGGCTTCGCACGTCGTTCGCTTTGCACCTGTTTCTGGCCATTGCAACCGCAATTGTATTGACGACGGCATTAGGCGCTTTGAACGGACTTGCGATTGCGAAGCTTCGTGTGCAGCCCTTCATCGTCACACTCGCTTCCATGATCGGAGTTCGTGGCTTAGCGAAATGGGGAAGCAATAACGAAAACATTGACCTCGGCTTCGGGACAGATGCTGCATCCAGATTCGCCGCAATGTTTCGCACAAAAACTCTTGTCATCGGCTCATATGCATTACTGGCCATTATCTTCGGCGTCGTTCTCAGGCGTACAGTCTTCGGCAGGTATGTCCGAGCGATCGGAGACAACGAGAAAGCTGCCCTTTACACTGGACTGCCCATTCAGCCGGTCAAAATATGGGTTTATGCACTTTCCGGTCTGCTGACCGGGTATGCGGGGGTGTTGTATGCGGCAGCCAATCATCAGGGAAACCCGAATGCCGGCAATGCATACGAACTGGATGCGATCGCAGCAGTTGTCATTGGAGGCACGCGTCTATCCGGGGGCAAAGGATCGATCCTGGGGACAGTTCTCGGCACGCTGATCATGGGGGTTCTGACAAACATGCTGCGCCTGAACAATGTAGACAGCAATGTTGAAATGATGATCAAAGCCGTGATCATCGTATTGGCAGTGGTGGCACAGCGCGAAGGAAAAGCAGCATAGTGATGAATCGCAGAGAATTCACTACAGCGATCCTCTCCTCTCTGTTGATGAGCGGCTGTCGTTCAGCGAAGTTGAAGGGCAAGCACGTCATCGCTTTCAGCAATGCTAACAACGCCGAGCCCTATCGGGCTGCGCAAAAAGCGCTTATGCAGCGTCTGGTCGGCCAGCATCCTGATTTAGCGCTTGTCGTTGCGGACGCGCAGCAGGACAACAATAAGCAAATCGCCCAAGTAGAAACATTCATAAGGCAAAGACCGGATGTGCTGATTGTCGCGCCCAATGAACGCGCTGCTCTGACTGCGGTAATGGGCGACGCGATGGAAGCAGAAATTCCTGTGATATGTCTGGAGCGCGATATCTTGCAGCCAAACTACACAGCCTACGTTCGCGCGGATAACGAAGAAATTGGCAGAATGGCCGGAGAGTTCATTGTTAAGGAATTGACCCGTCGTTATGGCGCGCCAAAGGGCAACATCGTCGCTCTACGAGGACTGCTCGGTGTGGAAGGCGAAATACATCGGGACAGCGGAGCCCGCGAGGTCTTCAAGCCCTTTCCGGAAATCAAGATTATCGCGGATCCAGTGGCAAACTGGAACCAGTCTGAGGCAAAAGATCGAATGACTGAAGTGCTACGCGTCGAACCACAGATCGATGTTGTCTATGGGCACAACGATCCCATGGCGATTGGCGGTTATCTCGCAGCGAAAGAGCTGGGCCGGGAAAAAGGTATTACGTTTGTCGGCGTCGACGGACTTGGAGGTCCATCCGGTGGAATCAAGAAGGTGATGGATGGCATTCTGCAAGCAACATTTATCTATCCGCTATGCGTGGATAAGGCGATAGAAATTTCGCTGCGTATTCTCCATGAGCCGGGCTTTAAGCCCGACAAGACTTATACAATGAAGTCGACCATGGTAACTCCGGACGATGCGCCGATGCTGTACAACCAGGCCATCGATCCCGAAGCGCTCTGACAATATCTCTAATAGCGATGCTGAGTGAAGCACTCATCGATGCTCTATCACTTACATCGATGAGATTCTTCATCGCAATTCAATAAACGACCTGCTCAATAAGTTGGATAGCGGTCAGTTCGGATCAACCAACCGCCCCAGAATCGCTCTTACCAAATCAACTTAAGCGCCAACTGTATCTGCCGGGGAAGATTTACCTGGCTATTGACGATACCTGTAGTGCCGTCTCCCAATGTTGTATCCGGTGGCCCAAATACCGGATGGTTGAAGATATTGAATGCCTCTGCTCGGAATTCTCCGGACAGATTTTCGTAGATAGGAATCTTCTTGATCCCCGACAAGTCAGTTGAGATTGTGCCCGGAGTGAGAAGACCGCTAAACAATCGAGGTGAGTTGCCATAAGTGAATGGAGCAGGCTGACTGAAGGCGCTGACATTGAAATAATTATCCAGTTTGTCGGCGACTTTTCCGCCTTTCGCGGGGGGAGTTCCATCCCAGTTAGCGCGTTGTGCTCCACCATAGTTATAAAGAGTATTCGTTGCTGTATAAACTCCTAACGGAGTACCGCTGATCAGAGAAGTAATTCCATTCAGCTGCCAGCCACCGACAACATAGTTGGCAATACTGTTTTGGTTGAAGAAGCGCTTGCCCTTGCCGAAGGGCAGTTCATAGATTCCGTTGATCGTAAGAACATGCGGCGTATTGAATTCGGCAACAGCCCATTCGGCACGAAGGTTATACCAGTCTTGTGTTCCGCCTCCGGAGAAGGCTCCGCCAGGAAAACCCGTTTCTGATGACGGCAGATTGTCCATTAGTTTTGAAAAAGTGTAAGAGCCTGACAAGCTGAATCCATTCGCAAATCTTCTTTCAACCTTTACCTGCAATGCGTTGTAGTCTGAGGCTCCAAAAAATGAGGTGTTCCCTAAAGTAACGCCGCTGAATTGTGGATACGGCCTCAAAAGCTGGCTTCTCGCAACCGTCGGACTGCTGAGCGGGCCGCTTGTAATCTGCCCATAAAAGGGATTCTGGACTTGGGCGTTTAAGTCATTTCCCATAGAGAGATATTGGTTGGGCATCTGATTTGGATTGAAGTCGCCATACAGATGCACGCCTCTGCCGCCTGCATACGCAATATCCAACAGGAAATTTGCACCCAGGTTCGTCTGCACATCTAAATTCCACTGCTGAGCATAGGATACGGGGCGATTACGCTGCATACCTACGACTGACTGACCAAGCTGCGTTGAGAGGCCGAGCGTGCTGTTCGTCGGCAATATAAAGCCCTGCGGAAAGGGATCGGACAATGTATTCAGTGGAGTAACGTTATCGAGCGTTCCCACCCAGTTCGTTGAAGCCACATAGCCGGTATTCGGTACTGAGTTTCCATTGAACCCTGCTCCGCCGAGAGGCGCGAAGAAGAGCCCGTAACCGCCTCTTATCGCAATGCGATCTGTAGCGGCATAGGCGAAGCCCAATCTCGGCTGTACTTCTTTGCGGAATGGATCGAATTCATGGCGCGAAAGTCCGTTGGTGCCCGGAAATTCCAGACCGCCTGTCAATTGAGGAAGTGTGGACACCTGCAGCGGAGATACCGCCGCGGAGTTCCAATCGGTGAATCGGTTAAACCGCTCAACCCAGGGGGCGCTGTAGTCATACCGGATGCCAAGATTCAACGTCAATTTCGGATTGAGGCGCCAGTCATCCTGGAAATATACCCCATAGTATTTGCTGGAAAGATATTGGTTAGGGCCGCCACTACCTGTGCCTCCTGAGCCCGTTCCCGCCAGCATGGATGCCAGGCCGACTCCAGAGGTGGTAGAAGTAATCGGGTTCGGTCCCTGGGTAAAGTTAGGACTGAAATTGAAGGATGGTCCCGCTGGTTCATATCGTGGCGTAGCCAGCCATTGAATCCCGAAGTTCCCTCCCATTTTGAACGTGTGGGAACCATGAACGAGGGTAAGTCCGCCGTACTCGTGAAGGTCTGGATAGACATCTCCGAGTGTGTAGCAACCGCCTCCCATCAGTCCGCCACCGATATTGCCTAAAGATAAGTTGAGTCCTAACCCGCTGACACCGACAGTCGGAAAGCATGGAGTGTAAGTCTGCGCCAATGTATCAAAGTAGGAGGGCAGACCAACAACAGTGGGACTGACATCGTATCCAGGAACCCTGCGCCCAATGTAGTAGCGAACGTAGCTGCTATTCAGGTCGAGGACTGCATTTGGTGTAAACGCGTTTGTGTAATCAATGGTGACCTGCTGCTGCCGCAAAAAATCGTTTCCTGCAGTTGGATTGCTGATCACAAAATTCGGCGATGAGCTTCCATAAAGGTTAGGCCGTGTCTGACTTGTATCGTTAATCGAGTAGCGCCCGAAGAGCTTTTGCGTTGGAGTAAAAGCATGATCGAGACGCAAGGAGAAAGAGTTTTCATGAATTGGCGAACTGTAGTTGGTGTAGTAGTTGTTCGCGCCAGTCGCAGAATCACCCGGCTGGTTGGGCAGGGGTAGATAGGTCAATAAAGCCGCAGCAACTGGATTGATCTGGCCCGAGGGTATTTTGTTTCCTGGATATTGAGTCCTTAGATATTGACCAGGATTGGCAGGATCCGAAATCGTCGAAAAAGGATCATAGATGGGAATGACCTGCCCCTGGCTGTTATATGTACTTGAAAAATCTCCCGTGCGTTGCGCTGCTGTCGGCACGGTCCCAACTGCAGAGCCGGCTTGGATCCAGCGAATCCCCTCATATGCAAAGAAGAAGAAGGTCTTATCTTTTCGGATAGGTCCGCCCATTGTGGCGCCGAACTGATTAAATTGAAATTTCGCCCTCGCCAACCCAGCCCGGTTCGAGAAAAAGTCGTTTGCCGTTAAGCCTGTAGTGCGGAAAAACTCCCATGCCGAGCCGTGAAACTGGTTGGTGCCGGATTTTGTGATTACGTTGAAAGCTCCTCCGCCCGTGTTTGAGAATTCGGCGCCCAGGTTATTCGTCTGCACTTTGTATTCCTGAACTAGATCAACGATCGGGAAATAGCCGGGCCCAGTGAAGGCTGGCTCTGAATTGATGCCGCCATCAAGAAAAAAAGTATTCTGGTTCGGCCGCGAGCCATTGATGGAAATAAACTGATCGTTATATTCGTCGAACGCGGCCTGGGAAAAACCGGCTGGTGCGATGACGCCGGGCACGAGGGAGGCAAAGCCATAGGCATTGCGACCATTCAGAGGCAGATCGACCACCGATTTATTGTCAATGACCGCACCCAAAGAAGATGTCTGTGTTTCCAGCATTGGCGGTGCGCCCGTAACTACGACGGACTCAGTTACAGAGCCCACTTCCACTGTAAGATCAACGGTCAAGGTCGCCGCTACATCGAGTTGCACATTGTCCCGAATGAATTCTTTAAATCCCGAAGCCTGTACTGAAATTTGATAGGCTGCAGGCTTGAGAATCGGAAATGAATAGTAGCCAAGATTATTCGAAGTCGTAGTCGCTGATTGGTTCGTCGCTCTA
Organism: Terriglobales bacterium; assembly: GCA_963738095.1. Lineage (GTDB taxonomy): Bacteria > Acidobacteriota > Terriglobia > Terriglobales > Acidobacteriaceae > Alloacidobacterium. The sequence goes on along the minus strand of CAVTVL010000020.1, from coordinate 545,736 downwards.
TTCAGAAGGCGTACCTGTGCGCCTGGCACCACATTCCCCGTAGTGTCTCGAACGGTTCCCACTATCGTTCCAGTTGCGGTCTGCGCCTCCATCGACAGGCTAATAGCGAAAAGAGCGATAACCGTGAAGGCAACCGCCGTTGCAAACAGTTTCATAAGGCTTCTGCGCATATCGTCCTCACAAGTGACTTCTTGTCTTTCTTCTTTTGGCAATTTCGTCGGGGAGAATCCGGCGGCTATATTTTGAACCAAATAAGAATTAGATGAAATAAGATGAACCTGTCAAGGTATTAAGTGGAGATTTTAGAATAATTATGATACATAATGAAGCGAATCGCCTCGATCGAAACGTAAGCTATGCGATCTTTTCTTTGCCATAACTCATGCTTTCGAACGCTTCGAACGTGTTACATAAGAATTGATCCAGGAACCGGACAGACGGGAGTGAAGAAATGAGTTTCAAGGGTATGTTGCCCCGCAGGCAATTTCTGAAGCAGGCTGCCGGAGCTATGGGAGCTGCCACACAAATGAGCACCTGGCCTTCATTTGCGCAGACAACCACAACCATTCCTGGTCAAAACGATTCAACAGTTCATTCCTCCTATAGCCATCCCGCTATGGAGATTTCCTATCCGCGCGTCTTCCATGGCAACGGATTAAAGATGATCTCTTTCCCGTTGGGCGGTGTGGGAGCGGGGAGTCTTGGACTCGGCGGACGCGGGCAACTCAGGGATTGGGAAATATTCAACCGGCCTGCGACAGGCACTTCGCCTTCTTACGCGTTCCCTGCAATCTGGGTCCAGCAAGGAAAAGAAAAGCCTGTAACACATATTCTCGAAGCGCGCATTCTTCCACCCTACGAAGGCCAGGATGGATTAGGTTCAAAGAACTCACCAGGATTGAGTCGCCTACAAGGCGCGACATTTCGCGGAGAGTACCCTCTCGCTCACATCGACTTTGAGGACTCCCGCCTGCCTGTCCACATTGAACTTGATGCATTCTCACCTTTCATCCCTCACGACCCTGATGACTCAGGATTGCCCATAGCAATTCTGCGTTATCGAGTTACGAATCCCGGTTCCCAGACTGCTAAGGTAAGCATCGTATTTTCGATCGACAATCCAGTAATCAGCAGCGCCAATAAAGAAAATGAACAGGAGCGGCTCAACGAATATCGAGCAGTAAACGAACTCGCGGGACTGAAAATGAGCAATCCTGGCCTGGATAGAAGCGATCCGATGTACGGTTCCTTTGTACTTGCAGCCATGCCGGAAAGGAGCACCACGATTACCCATTGGCGCGGCTGGCCTAAAGGTAGATGGTGGAACTCTCCGCTATTATTCTGGGATGCCTTTTCCGCTGAGGGGCAACTGGGAACGGAGCCCGATCCTCGTAGCGCTGTCGGTGCCCTGTGTCAGCAACAGGAAATCGCTCCCGGTCAACGCGCGGACTTCGCTTTTTTGTTGGCGTGGCATTTTCCAAATCGCACGCCGGAATGGTGCGGATGGTCGGCGCCGCCGGGCAAAGAGAAAACGGTCATCGGCAATTTCTATGCGACTCACTTTCAGGACGCATGGGAGGCCGCCCTTTATACAGCAAAAAATATGGAGCGGTTGGAGAGCCGTACGCGAATGTTTGCCGACTCTTTCAGAAAAAGCACATTGCCGGCTGTCATTAAGGAGGCTGCGAGCGCGAACCTTTCAACTCTAGCGTCAACTACCTGTTTCCGAACCGCCGATGGCGAATTTCACGGATTTGAAGGGAGTGATGACACGGTTGGCTGCTGTTATGGGAACTGCACGCATGTGTGGAACTATGAGACAGCAACTGCGTTTCTCTTTCCGTCGCTTGCACGATCCCTGCGTAAGGCAGCTTTCGGTTTCTCTGAGGACGATGAAGGAGCCATTCGAGCGCGCCAGGTTCTTCCTGATGGAGAGACACGTGACGAAATCGTCGCCACAGACGGACACATGGGTCAGATCATGCATGCCTATCTGGACTGGAAGCTTTCGGGGGACAACGCATGGATGCGGGCAATGTGGCCCCGGATCAAAAAAGCAATCGCTTTCAGCTGGGCATCAGGCGGATGGGACCCGGAGAAGAGAGGTGTCCTCGACGGCGTGCAGAACAACACTTACGATGTGGCATTCTTTGGCCCCAATCCCATGTGCAGCATCTATTATCTGGGCGCACTCCGTGCGTGCGAAGAGATGGCCCAGGCAGCAGGAGACCCTCCATCAGCCAAAGAATATAGAAACCTTTTTGAAAGCGGGAGCCGATGGATCGATGCGAACCTGTTTAATGGAGAGTTCTACATTCAGAAAATTCGGGCATATAGAAAGGACGAAATCCATCCTGTTCTCCAGATTGGCTCAGAAGGTTTCGACCCTGAACATCCTGAATATCAGGTCGGGGAAGGCTGCCTGATCGATCAGCTGATCGGCCAATATCTGGCTCATATCATGGATCTCGGATTCCTCGTCTCGCGACGGAATGTTTCCACGACTCTGCAATCCATCTACAAATACAATTACAAGCGCTCCCTTGTAGATCATGATACGGTCCAGCGAACCTTTGCTCTGAACGATGAAGCCGCGATGGTTATTAGCGATTACGGAACAGCCCCACGTCCGCGCATACCGTTTCCCTATTTCGCTGAAGTTATGACTGGCTTTGAACACTGCACCGCTGCGCTGATGATCTACTCAGATATGGCCGCTCAGGGAGTTGAGTGCGTGCACAATATCCGTGCGCGCTATGACGGCGAAAAACGCAACCCCTGGGATGAAGCAGAATGTGGCCATCACTATGCGCGCGCCATGGCTTCATGGAGCAGTGTCGTTGCCATAAGCGGATTTCGCTTCGATGGAAGTCAATCATCGATTACCGCAGTGCCACGAATTCCTCACGGCAAATTCGATTGCTTCTGGTCTACTGGCACGGGCTGGGGAACATTCTCGTATCAGCCAATTGCAGGCGGTAAGCGTTTTACCTTGCGCGTACTTGCAGGAAGACTTCCGTGCCGCTCCTGTGAAATCTCTGGCACAGGAGTGTCCGCGTCAGTCCGTGGCAATGGCAAAGCTTACGAAGCTTCCACGAAGCAGCGTGATGGCCGAACCACTTTCTCATTCAGCGAACAACTTCTGATAACGGAAGGCAATGAACTTCAACTTGAGATGCATGCATGAAACAGTACGCTTCCTCGTCGAAGCCTTGGGTTGTCGTAGTCGGCGGATTTCTCGGTGCTGGAAAAACAACGCTATTACTGGCCGCGGCGCAGGAATTAGAAAAACGCGGCTTACGGAGCGCGCTCGTTCTCAACGATCAGGGTACCGCGCTGGTCGATACCGAGCTGTCTGCACTGCATGGCTTGAATCACGGAGAGGTCACGGGAGGCTGTTTCTGCTGCAGGTTCTCAGACCTGATCGATGAAATGGATGCTCTACGCCAGTATTCGCCGGATGTGATCTTTGCCGAGCCGGTAGGCAGTTGTACTGATATTTCAGCAACCACGCTGCTGCCGTTGCATGAATACAGCGAAACCTACAGGCTCGCTCCCTTCACCGTATTGGTAGATCCTGCACGCGCCAGAGAGTTGCTTCGTGATGATGCTGAATCCAACATGAAGTTCCTCTTCCACAAACAATTGCAAGAAGCCGATATCGTCTGCTTCGCAAAGTCAGATGTGAGTCCAGATTATCCGCAGATTCCCGGTCGCCCTGTGCGGCAAGTAAGTGCAAAAACGGGACAGGGCGTCTCTGCATGGCTGGATGAAGTTCTTTCCGGCAAGCTCTCCGCAGGGAGTAGAGTTCTTGACATCGACTATGAACAATATGCTCGTGCTGAAGCAGCGTTGGCATGGCTGAATCTTCATGTCGAAATTGAACTGGAAGAGGCCGCCTCGCCTGCTGTTGTACTGGGACCTTTGCTGGATCGTCTTGATTCCGACTTCACAGCATCCGGTATTCTCATTGTCCATTTGAAAGCAATCCTTCAATCGCCCACCGGATTCGTGAAGGCTGCGATATGCACGAATGGGGAAGAACCGTCCGTTGAAGGAAATCTAGATGCATCGCCGGCTATCAAGCACGATCTCCTTTTAAATCTCCGTGCCTTGGGAAAGGCGGAGCAAGTACAGAAAATCGTAGAATGTAATCTTCGCTTAATCGACGCACACTTTACTGGTCTTGAAATCACCTGCTTCCATCCGGCGCCTCCGAACCCGGAACGTCGCATCACGGATGCGCCACATGCATTGAGGGTCTCCTAGTTTCGAAATAGCTTTGCAAGCTATGAAGGTGGAAGAAATTGCAGATTGAAAATTTGTGGAAACGTGTCGCCGCTGAGGCAATCGGCACCGCGATGCTACTCGCCGCTGTAGTCGGTTCGGGCATCATGGCGGAGCGCCTTGCAAACGGAAATCCCGCGATTGCACTGCTGGCGAATACGCTCGCAACCGGAGCTGCTCTAGTCGCGCTCATCCTTACCTTCGGGCCCATTTCGGGAGCGCATTTCAACCCGGCGGTCACGCTCGCCGATGCTACACAGCATGGCCTGCCATGGCGAGTCGTTCCTGCCTACATCCTCGCACAATGCCTGGGGGCCGTTGGCGGAGTACTGAGCGCTCATCTCATGTTCGGGCTCTCGCTCTTCTCTTTATCGACACACGTACGAAGCGGGTCGGCACAGGTATTCAGCGAATTCGTTGCTACATTTGGCCTTCTGGCAGTGATCTGGGGATGCTCTCGCACGCAGATATCAAGCGTCCCTTATGCGGTAGGCGCATACATCACAGCGGCGTACTGGTTTACCGGCTCGACATCCTTTGCTAATCCAGCGGTAACGATCGCGCGATCGCTCACAAACACCTTCGCCGGAATTCGCCCTCACGATGTATTTGGATTTATCGTTGCGCAACTCGCCGGCGCAGCCGCAGCGACATGGCTTTTCCGCTGGCTGAGTCCAAATATAACGGCAAGCGCCAAACAGATTGTTGTTCCCACACAACAGCCTTGAGAGCGTCCTTCATCCACTAACGCGGCCAGCGTTCCGAGAGTGGCGGAAACGCAGGAAATGGCGCATGCGGTTCCCTTTGATACCAGTAGGCTACAGATGCAGCATCATCGGCTAGAGGTTGGTATTTTCCATTCGGCCACCACCCCAGGGCCTGAATCGTGACCTTGAGATCTTTATGAAACACGATTGGGTCCGGAATATGCCAGCGGTACAAACTCCACTTAGGAACACCGCTGCCATTATTTTTTGTTTTGGAATCCAGAACATTCCCAACATACAGCGTCGAGTAAATTGCAGGGAAACCCCAATCGGCTCCGAAATAATCTTCCGTTCCTGTGCCCACAATCGTCGGGTTTTCCGTATCGCCATCGATGAAAAACTTCACTTCACCTTCCCCAAACCATCCATCCGACAATTGTGTCCACGACAGGAACGTGCCAACGTATCGTCCCTCGCCTTTGAGTCCATCGAGAATCGTATACGAGGGGTTCGCGCGGCTCGTCATGGCTCTTCGCCACTGGGCGTGAAAATAGCCTTCATTCGCTGTGATCGGACCCTCTTTGTAGTCGATCTGGTAGGTAAGCAGTGGCAGTTCCTTGTCCCCGTCATTGGTAAAGGTGATACGCGCGTGCTCGCGAAAAGGCATAGGCCAGTAACAGTTCATGGAAGCCTGCGGCACATCCACAATCGCTGCTGAATTCACAGGCGCGAATAGATCGTGGCCGATAGCAAAGAAATCCGTCATCGGCGCTTCTACTGATGGTGTACTCTCATTGTCCCAGTAAAATCGGAGAACACTGGCACGCCCGACGCCACGAAAATCAGCACTTGAAGCCATCCAGATATGTTCAATCGTTCCCGGCCCGTCCACGTCCATGATCGTGACTGTGCTGTGCGCTGGAACCTTAATGAACGGCCGCACTTTCCAGCCTTTTCCCAGCTCTGCGGCTGCGACAGAAAATGAGAGATCCGGGTCAGTCGGATTCGGAACCGCCATGGCTCCCTTTCCCTTCTGCCCAGTTGGATTCTCCGGCGATACCATACGGGAATTCACACCCGGCGTGAGAGTGGACAGCGATGCAACGCCGCTACCTCCTTCCTGAGGAGGGATCTGAGAAAATCCGACTGCAGCACACACAATGAACACCAACATCAGTACGGCCAATCGATAACGAGAGAGATCTTCGCTCACGTATTCAACCTTCCAAGATTTTGAGAGTCGCCTCCTTATATGGGGACTCATTGTGGAAAGTCAAGAAACTTATTGAACTATTTTGAATTTCTTGCGATACATGAATGGAATAACTTATGCGATGAGGCAACCCACTTGGTTTTCTCGTAACATCTGCTGGAATTCGCGTGAAATTCCGCTATCGGTTACGATCTGGTCAATGTCGCTGAGGCTGGCCACATGAATCATGGCATCGTAGCCGAACTTTGAGTGGTCAGCTACGATAATGACCTTTCGGGCTGCCTTGATCATCGCGCGAAGAGACTCAACGATTAGGCTGTTGGAATCGCTGATACCGGCAGCAGTAATGCCCCGTATACCCATGATCAGGATGTCTGCCGAAACGCTATTTAACATCCGCTCGCAAATGGGTCCAAGCTGAACACCAAGCCTGGGAAATAGATAGCCCCCGGTAAGGGTTACTTCTACTTGTTTACTGTCCCAGAAGATTTGAGCTACAGGAATGGAATTGGAGATGATCTGAATGGACTTGCCGATGAGGTTTTTGGCAACTTCCGCAACCGTGGATCCCCCACCCAGGATCACCGTCTGACCATCCTCTACGAGAGACGCGGCCGCCCTGCCGATGCTCATCTTTTCGTCGTGAGAACTGACCGAGAGGCGGGTAAAATCCATAACTTCGTCTCTGGTCTGCAGCGAAATCGCGCCCCCGTGAACCCGCCTCAGAACGCCTTTTCGTTCCAATTCCATCAGGTCACGACGGATGCTCGATTTCGAAGCACTGAAGCGTTTACATAATTCTTCGAAATTCACAAATTCCTGCTTTGTGAAGAGTTCCTGCACCTTTAATATGCGTTCTGCCTGCCTCATGGTGGTCGATTATAGCCGCTCAGATGAGTGAAATGAATTTTTTTGGTTGATAGCGAATAAAAGTAAACGAGTCAGATCCTAATATTCTTGGACTGAACTTCTATTCGTATTTGTAGTTCATATAGACCACCCGGGTCTGCAGAAATTCCTCCAGACCATGCTTTCCATCTGCACCGCCGATCCCGGACTTCCTCCATCCGGCGTGAAACCCCTGCATCGCTTCGAAATGTTCCCGGTTCACATACGTCTCCCCAAACTTCAGCTCGTTCGCCGCGCGCATTGCGGCATCCAGACTGCAGGTAAAGATCGACGACGTGAGGCCGTATTCACAATTATTCGCCATCGCAATGGCTTCATCGAGCGACGAGAACGTTGTGACAGGAAGGACCGGACCGAAGATCTCCTTCTGCATGATGGCGGAGTTCTGACGGCAGTTCATTAGCACCGTGGGTTTGAAAAAATAGCCTTTGCCCAAGCCATCGCGTTCGCCTCCCAAGACCAGTTCCGCTCCATCCTTTACCGCTTGTTCGATCGCAGACTCGTCACGGTGCAGCTGTGCCTTATTCACCAGCGGTCCCATCTCGATGCCGTCTTCAAAGGGATCGCCATACTTCGTCTGCTGCATCGCAGTGACAATCCGTTCGACAAATTCGTCGGCAATCCGCTCGTGCACGTAGACTCGCTCAGCGCAGTTGCAAACTTGTCCAGTATTGATGATGCGTGAGTCGCGGATGGCCTTTACTGCCAGATCTAGGTCGGCATCATCCATCACGATGGCGGGAGCCTTGCCGCCAAGTTCGAGAGAAACCTTCGTAATATTCGGAGCTGCTGCCTCCATCACGGCAGTCCCAGCCGCGACACTGCCCGTCAGGCTAACCATACCGATCCCCGGGTGCGCGGCCAGAGCCCTTCCCACAATCGGACCGGTGCCCATCACCAGGTTAAAGACGCCTTTCGGCAGAGAGGACTCAGCCACAATCTTCGCAAACTCGCACGCGTTATTCGGCGTCTCCTCACTCGGCTTGATCACGATCGTATTTCCGGTCACCAACGCGGGCGCCATCTTGCGCACGATCAGGAAGAATGGGAAATTCCACGGCAGAATTCCAGCGACACGCCGATGGGAGCCTTATAAAGAAGAATATTTTCTCCCGGCCGATCGCTCTGGATAATCTCGCCTTCATAGCTCCGCGCCATGCCCGCCATGTAGTCCAGCTAGTCCGCAGAGAAATCAACCTCTATTCTGGCCAGAGGAAGGATCTTGCCCTGCTCTTCTGTAATGATCCGAGCCAGGTATTCCTTTTTGGAGCGCAAGGCATTTGCAATCTCATGGAGATGCCCGGCGCGTTTGATGGCCGGTAACTTTGCCCAACCCTGCTGCGCTCGCGCCGCAGCGGAAACGGCATCTTTGACTAAGCCCTCATCGGCCTCCGGCACTTCCAAGATCACGTCCTCGGTTGCAGGATTCAGCACCGGAATCGTCTTTGAGCACGTGACATATTCTCCATCGATCAACATGGAATAGTGCTTTTCCGCAGTTTGGGCCACGCTCATGTCTTTTCCTCCTGAATCTTTATTGCGAAGTTAGAAGAAGACTGTCTTGGGCCAGATTAGACTCCGCAAAAATGAACATGCAGTCCAAGCTCAGCCATCATGGCTGCCTTTGCCGCAAGAGCTTTCTGCGCAGCTTCTGGGCTCGGCGCATAGGCCACGTTCAAGTGATTGGCGCGATGTCGCGCCATGAACTGATCTCTATTGACGCCCAGCAGAACCGCCTGCATGATGGGCCATTGCGAAGTCACTGACTGCCATCGGCGCTCCGTCTCGGCCTGGGGCAACTCGACGACAGTCGCCAGTCCCATATCCGCGTGCAGCTTTCCACCTTCAACAAACACCCGGCTCCAAACAATAGTTCCCGGCTTGCAAATGCCCTTCAATGTTCCGCCGCCCAGACGGAAATACATAGGCGGTTGCCGCTCGCTTACTGCCTGTTTGTATCCACCTTTAAAGTGCGACGCAGGAGCCGAACCAGATATCTGGAATAGCCAGACAAAGTCGTTGATGCCTTCTCCGTTGTAGTGTTCGCCCCACCGCACATCATGGAGTGTCGTTGCCGGATCGAATCCCATTGCACTCCAAACGCGATTGGTGACGAGTGCGTCCAACCCGGCGCACTCATCTACTTCATTGAAGTGAGGCAGCGCTTTGTCGGCGAAGAGTTCCTTGCCGTTCTGATCAAAAGCTGGAGGACGCTCCACATTGTTCAGCAACCCCTCAACCAGATCGGAAGCAGGCGTCAAATCCTTCAGTCCCTGCTGATACTGGATACCAATGGCATCGCAACTGAATGCGTCCGCAATCCTAAGCGCAGCAATGTACATCCTGCATTGCTCGAGAATCTGACCATCTGTGAGATCTGTCTCTTCATTCGCACCGGTGCGAAAGGTCAGTCCCGCCTTGTCGAGCCAGGCTCTGACTGCGTGTGCTTCAGCGTCAGAAACATCACGCATCGCAACCACCAGCGCCGATTGGCTCAGCCGTTCCTTATATATGCCAGCCTCGTTCAATAGATAGTCTTCAACGATGGCATTCGACATTCCCATGCAGCCCTCATCAAAGACGCCGAAGATAGCCTTATTAGCCTGAAGAGCTTTCGCGAGCGCGATTCCCAATTGCGCCTCTGGTTTTGGCAGACCTTCAATGTCCAGGTCTCGCACATGGCTCGAATCATGATCGATCTTTTTCTCTTTTAGCCATTGTCGCAACCCGTTGCGGAAAAACGTGTCGTCGAAATCCTTGCTCCAGATGGTACTAAACTCCACCCCTGCTTTATGCAGACAGCCATTCAGGTTCAGCATGCCGACCAATCCCGGCCATTGTCCCGACCAGTTTGCAACCGTGAGAATAGGACCGCGATGGCTCTGCAAGCCAGCCAGCACATTATGACTGTATTGCCACACGGCCTCCGCCACGATGATCGGTGCATCCGGATCAACCGTCGCAAATACGTCCATGCCCATGCGCTGGTTGTAAATGAAGCCATGCCCCAACTCCTCTATATAAGGATGAGCGCGCTTTGCTGTAATGCCTTCTTGTCTGAGAGCTTCGATCAGCTGCTGCTCCATAGCCGCCTGGGCCGGCCAGCAAACTTTATTCGCAGATTGGCGCAGGTCTCCGCTGGCCACCAGCAGCACTTCGTTTTCAGCAACAGGAGCCGGTGTCTTTACCGCGGGAATCGTATACGACGACATTGGAATTCTCCTTCATTCTTTCTGCAGATACTTGAAGCGCATGTGCGCCTCATCCCACGCGTCACCCGGGCGCGGGTCGAACGAGCAGCATTGAACGGAATCTGCCAGCGCAGTTCGGGCTGCTGACAGATGTGGCAGATGACCCGTAGCGACCGCTTGCAGCATCACGTTTCCCAGCGCTGATGCCTCGCACGGACCGCTCACGACCAGTCGATTGCAGGCATCCGCCGTCATCTGGCAGAGAAAAGTATTCAACGACCCACCGCCGACAATCCGGATCGTTGCAAACTTTTTCTCGATAAGAAACTCTAGTTGCTCAATCACGGATCTGTACTTCAGGCTAAGGCTTTCAAAAGCAGTCCGCGCAATGTCACCAAAAGTGTCAGGCACAATTTGTCCAGTAGTCCGGCAATATTCCTGGATGGCAATTGGCATGTCATCCTGCGACTGGAAGCATTCATCATCCGGATCAAAAAAACTGCGCAATGCTTTTGCATTGGATGCGGCGCGAATCATATCACCCCACTCAAAATCGTGGCCCTGCAACTTCCAACACCGCATGCACTCCTGCAGAATCCAGAAGCCGGTAACATTCTTCATCAGCAGCACCTTGCTGTCCGCGCCACCCTCATTCGTGAAGCGCAACTTCCTCGCGCTTTCAGAGATATTGGGCTTCTCTACTTCCGCTCCAACAAGACTCCATGTTCCGCTGCTGATAAATGCGCTCTCCGCATTCATGTGCGGGATGGCCGCTACTGCACTCGCCGTGTCATGCGAAGCCACGGCAATCACGGGAACCTGCCTGGTAAATCCGCAACCCATCAGCACGCTCCTGGTCACGGATCCAACAATCTTGCCCGGCGGAATGACCCCCGGCAAAAGCGACGCAGGAATACCAGCCCTGAGAAGAATATCTGCCGACCAATGATTTGTGGGGAGACAATACATCTGCGTTGTAGTCGCTTCGGTATACTCGATATTTTTTTCGCCGCTCAGAAAATACAGAAGCAGGTCGGGAATCATGAGCAGCGTATCGGCGTGCCCAAGTTGCGGGCTCTCTTCTAAGATCATGCTGTAAAGCTGGAAAAGTGTATTGATGGCCATTGTCTGCGTGCCAGTCGCCGCAAATACCTCACGTTCGGAAAGCAGCTCAAAAAACCGCTCGGGCACGCCGCATGTCCTTCCATCCCGATAATGGACAGGGTTGCCTATGAGTCGTCCGCGCTTATCGAGAAGACCGAAGTCCACACCCCACGCATCAATGCCGATACCAGCCGGAGCATCGTTAAAGCGGGCGTGGTATTTCAGCATTCCTTCCTGCAGATGGCTCCATATTCCCAGCACATCCCAGTAAAGGCCTGTATGGAGGCTTACACCTCTGTTGGGAAAGCGGTGCAACTCTTCAAGCGAGAATCGGTTGCCATCCCACTGGCCTACCATCACCCTGCCGCTGGATGCTCCCAGGTCGGCTGCTATGAATCTGGGTTCGTGAATCATGCACCCTTTTTAATGAAAGCGCATATCTGGGCAGCCAGTAAAGCAACGAGCTGATCGATCTCTTCTTTCTTCGATTGCATCGAAGAAGACGAACAGCCATTCTCTGTGGCAACACTTTCCGATTCCATGACCTTGTCGACCAGCAAAGGAAGTCGCGCATCCGGAAGACCAAGCCTCTGCTTGATGGCGAGCAGATCGGCAATCTTATCCGGAGGAATCTCAGGCAAGTCCGGCTTCAGCTGAGACGCAATCATGACCGTCTTGCAATAAGTGTCTACAACTTCGACATACCACTCTGCATGAGTCACCGTATCCGCCCAGCAAACGACACCGTGGTTCGCAAGAAGAATCGTGTTGTGCTGTTTCACAATTGGAAGAATAGTATGGGCAAACTCAATCGTTCCCGGCGTCTCATACGGCGTCAAAGCTACCCGCCCGCAAAAAACCTCTTGCTCTGGCACTAGGTTTCCCTGAGGAACAACACCTGCAATGGCATGAGCCGTGGCATATGGCGGATGACAGTGAATGACGGCCTTTGCAATTGGCACTGTCTTATAGATTTCGAGATGGAGCAGCATCTCACTGCTTTGCGGCCGAGGCCCAATAATCTGAACATTGTTCATATCGATCAGGGACAGATCTTCAACGCAGAGATCTGCCTTGCTGCAAAGCGTCGGCGTGCAAATCACATATTTGGGAGACAATCGGGCAGAAATATTGCCACCATTACCGTCCACATAATGCCGCTCCCAGAGCTTTCTTCCAGTTTTCACGATCTCTTCCTTGATCGCTGTCGCAGACGGAGAATGAAATAGCTGTAAGGGCTCATTGCAGAGAGCGAGCGTACTGCCATTGGCCGCAAAACAATCCATCAGTGCCTTGCGGATGATCTCGGAAATAAGTTCTTCACTTGAAATATGCATCTGCAGCCAACCAAATGACACGGTACCTTCATATTATTTCATTGTCAATTCATTATGATCCAAAATAGAGCAATATTATGCACGCATGATGGGTATAAACCCACTGCAAGCGTGACGGATATTTAGATATACAGCCCTCGCGTCCCACTTGCTGGGATGGAAATCGAAATTGTATTCGAACCACCTCGCCACATGTAAAAACCTGGACGGCTTCAAGAGATTGATCAAAGAAGATAAAGCCGCGTTTGCCTGGCATAAACTCGCTCGTGAAGTTTAGACACGCCATCTGACTGGGGTCGCTAAGCCTGGCATTTGTGTGCAGGCGCAATCAAATGGTGATAGTCTCGGGTGCGAAGTACTGATCCCAAACTCAGCAGAAAAGGTTGCCGATCATGAGCCGTCATAAGCTTTTTTTCGTATCTATTTTGTTATCGGCAGGATTGTTCTTCACCGGATGCAAAAAGTCCTCGGATCAGGAGCAGGCGGCATCGCAACCTGCGGCAGCCTCAGCCAGTGAACCTGCAGCAGCTCCGCAACCCGTTGCTTCCCCTGCAGCAGCTCCGGCAACAGCCCCAGCCTCGGCTCCTGCTTCTGTCCCCGCCGCTGCTACCCCGCCACCACCACCTCCGCCGCCACCGATCGTTGTTCCGGCAGGAACGACTTTGTCGGTGACTCTCGGAACGGGCTTGAGTTCGAAAACCAGCGCCGCTGGACAAGGATTCACCGGGACGCTTGCGAATTCTGTCTCTGTCGGCGGGATAAGAGCGATTCCGGCTGGATCATCTGTCAGTGGTACGGTCACGGACGCCAAGTCGGCAGGCAAATTCAAAGGTGCAGCCAGTCTTGGCCTCACTTTGCAATCCATTACTATCCACGGCACCAGCTATCCGGTCAGCACGAGTGTCTATAGTCAACAGACGACCGGTAAGGGCAAACGTACTGCCGGGTTTATCGGGGGTGGTGCGGGAGCTGGAGCTCTCATCGGCGGTCTCGCAGGCGGAGGCAAGGGTGCTGCGATTGGAGCTCTGGCCGGTGCAGGCGCAGGAACAGCCGGCGCCGCGATGACGGGTAATAATCGCGATATCACCCTTGCACCGGAAACAGTAGTTAGTTTCAAGCTGACGGATTCGATTACTCTCCCACCACATAAATCAAGCGAGTAATAGGAGCTGTGCGAAATAAAAGAGCCGCCTCATTGGCGGCTCTTTTATTTCGCCTGCCACAATCTTTCTATTTATCAGGTATTTTGCGTGAACCAGCTTGCGCCATGTACATTTACTGTTTTAGTGGACAACCGAGAAAATCGATTTAATCAGGAGAACCATGAACAGCTTCCCACAGCAGGTATGCTCTCCAGTGCGAGGTCTTGCTCTCCTTCACTCGATCAACAATTCGCAGCTCCGGTCAGCAGAATTTGATGAGAAGTGGTCTCGCCTGGCCATCCTCTTCGAGCATTCCCACCTATCCGCTATTCTCGTGCAACGCAATGAGAATATTGCCTGGGTCACAGGCGGCCAAGTTGAGGCACGCGTCGCTATTCCTTCTGAAACCGCTGTAACTTCACTGCTGCTGACACGAACGGGCCGCAAATACTATCTCACTTCAAATAATGAAGCCGCACGGCTGGCCGACGAAGAGTTTCCGGATCTTGGATATGAGCCAGTCATCGCTCCCTGGTATCAGGATGGTTTGGCTGCGATTCATCGGTTGGTGGATTCTGGAGCGATTGGCTCAGATCAGGCGCTGTCCGGATGCGTTCCGATTGATCTTGCTCCTCTGCGCGCTCCTCTTACTACAGCTGAGGTTGAGCGTTTCCGTTGGCTGGCGCAGAACACGGCTGAAGCAACATCAGACTCGCTCTTCGAAGTGCAGCCCGGCATGACGGAAGATCAAATGGCCGCCGATGTAGCCCGACGTCTGATCGCAGAAGGTATTCTTCCGACCGTACTGCTCATGGCGGTCGACGATCGTATCCGTAAATACAAACATGCCGTATCGCGCGGTGCAGTCCTCGAACGCTATGGCATGCTCAATCTTTGCGCCCGTAAATGGGGGCTTGCCGTCTCAATCACACGATTTGTTCACTTTGGTGCGGCGCCCCAGCAACTCGTGGATGGGTTCGCAGCCTCCGCCGAGGTGAACGCCAAGCTTTTGCATGCCAGCCGCTCTGGCTCTACCTCTGCCGATCTTTTCGCAGTAGCCGAGCGTGCTTATCACGACGCAGGTTTCCCTGGAGAAGAACAATTGCACCACCAGGGAGGCCCAGCCGGATACCTGGAACGCGAATGGGTAGCTACGCCTGATGGCCAACAAGCAGTTGCCGAAACGCAGGCACTTGCATGGAATCCAAGTATTCAGGGAGCCAAGGTTGAAGATACAGCGCTTCTTCAAAATAGCACTATCGAGGTGTTAACGTTGACGCCTTCGCTTCCACAAATCAATCCAACGATTGACGGAATCGCGTATCCTGCTGCCGGTCTTTTGATTCGTTGATTCTTGGTCGTGACATTGTACGTAGTTCAATGTCAGATCTGCTTTGGAGGTAATCGATTACATGCGCACCAGCATGAGGTTTGGATTCCTGGCAGCAACGACGCTTTCTGCTTTTCTCGCCTTCATTTCGTCCCATCCGGTTATCGCGCAGGCTACCGAGTACGCTGATAAACCTCCTCTTTTGCTGGGAGCCGCATGGTATCCGGAACAATGGCAGAATCGCGCTGGGACACCGATCTATCGCTCATGGAGGCAGCGCACATCCATCTTGTGCGCGTGGGTGAATTTGCTTGGAGCGCCATGGAGCCGTCGGAAGGCAAGTACGACTTCGAATGGCTGGACCATGCAATCGAGCTCGCAGCCAGGCACCACATCTGCGTTGTGCTTGGCACACCGACAGCCGCGCCGCCCGCATGGCTGACGACCAAATATCCCGACACGTTGCGGGTTGATGAAAATGGCGTGCGCGACGAACATGGCAACCGCCAGCAATTCTCTTTTGCCAGTACGCGCTATCGCAAATTCGCGCATGAGATCGCTGAAAAGATGGCCGAGCGTTATGGCCATAATTCCAATGTTGTGGGCTGGCAACTGGACAATGAATATGCCGAGCCTTCCTTCGATCCGGAGGCCAAAGCGCAGTTCCATGCCTGGCTTAAAAGCCAGGTATGGAACGTCGACAGCCTGAATAATCACTGGACCACCGCCTACTGGAGCCAGACATACGACAACTTCGACGAGATCCCCGTTCGTCAACACGGTGAGAATCCGGCGTTGCTGCTCGACTGGAAGCACTTTGTCAGCGACACCTGGAAGAGCTACTCGGAAAACCAGATCAGCGCCATCCGCCCGCGCGCCGACAAACGCCAGTTCATCACCACCAACACCATGGGCTGGTTCGATGGCTTCGATGAATACTACGTTCAATCCAACCTCGATATCGCCGCATGGGACGACTACATCGGCACCAACAACTACGACTACCTCGACAATGGCGCGCGCCACGACCTGACTCGCGGATTCAAGAACAAGAACTTCTGGGTCATGGAAACCCAGCCCGCCTTCGTCAACTGGCACCCCGTCAACAACCGCTGGCCGAAAGGTCAGGTGCGCGACATGGCATGGCAGGCCATCGGCCACGGCGCCGATGCAGTCGAGTACTGGCAATGGCGCAGCGCGCTCAACGGGCAGGAGCAATACCATGGCGTACTCGTCGGCGCCGACGGCACGCCTGTCCCTGTCTACGATGAGGTGAAGCAGATCGGCGAAGAGTTCGAAAAGCCGGCAAAGCGCTCGCCGGGACCACGCCGCAGTCCTCCGTCGCCCTTATCACCGACTACGACAGCCGCTGGGCTATCGACTTCCAGCGCCACAACCGCAACTTCGATCCCGTTGACGAGATGGTCGCCTACTATCGAACCACTGCGCAATCAGTCACAAGCGGTCGACGTCGATCTCAGCCCTTAGCGCCACTCGATAAGTACAAGCTCGTCGTCGCACCCGGCCTCAATGTGTTCCCCAAAGACACCGCTGAATCATCTCCTCGCCTACGTGAAGCAAGGCGGCAACCTTGCTCCTCGGACCGCGCTCCGGCATGAAGGACGAATACGACGCACTCAATGTGGAACGCCAGCCCGGGCCGCTCGTCGCATGCACTCGGCGGCCGCGTGGAGCAGTTCTATGCGCTTGAAGATACGGTCCCGGTCAGCGGTAATCCCGGCTCCGGCACTGCCATCGCTCTGGGCCGAGCAACTCAGCACGAAATCGCCGGATACACAGGTACTTCTGCGTTACGGCGTAGGCAATGGATGGCTCGATGATCAGCCTGCGGCGATTACCCGCAAAGTTGGTAAAGGCAGCATCACGTATATTGGCGCATGGTTGGACGATGATCTCCTGGCGAAGATCACCGTCTCACTTCTACAGCAAAGCGGGGTGCAACCCATCATTCCTAACACTCCCGACGGAGTGGAGGTCTGTCTGCGTTCTGGCGGGAATAAGTCGGTGCTCATCCTCATCAACCATAACAAGACTGCAGCGCACGTCGATCTTCCTCACGCGATGAATGATCTGCTCGTCGAAAGTTCGCGAACATCCGTCGATCTACCTGCGTATGGTGTAGCGGTGCTCGAAGGCAAATAAGCGGCTCGTATACGGGTAGTGCGGCCTGCCTGACCACGGCAGTCTCAATCTGTCACATTGTCTGTTGCAGAATGAGATTGCCTATCCGTGTGTCTTCCAAAACTGCTTTCGCTTTGTTAGCCTTGGCTTCCACATTTCCTGGAGGAAAAAGCGTTGTACAGTAAATCGGTTTGGCTCGCAGCTTCAGTGGTCCTCGTTCTATCTCTTGCTACTGTTTCATTGCATGCGCAGGCTCCTGTTCCTGATAGTCCCGCCATCGAGCAGCGGGTGGACTCGATGCTCAAGAAACTGACACTTGAACAGAAGCTCGATCTCATCGGTGGCGTCGATGGTATGTTCATCCGAGCCGAAGATTCGGCAGGATTCCCTCGTCTGAAGATGTCCGACGGCCCGTATGGCATTCGCACATGGGGTCCGGACACTGCATACTCCGCGGGCATCGGCCTTGCGGCAGCCTGGGACCCATCCCTTGCGCAGCGCATGGGCGTGGCAATTGCGCAGGACGCGCGCGCGCGGGGAGTCCATTTCCTGCTCGGGCCAGGCGTAAACATTTATAGAGCACCGATGAACGGACGTAACTTTGAGTATTTCGGGGAAGATCCTTATCTCGCTGCGCATACAGCGGTTCCCTACATTGAGGGGGTGCAGAGCCAGGGAGTGATTGCCACCGTCAAGCATTACGCTGTCAACAACCAGGAATGGGACCGACACAATGCCAGCTCAGATATTGATGAGCGCACTTTGCGCGAAATCTACCTGCCTGCTTTTGAAGCGGCAGTGAAAGTCGCGCAAGTAGGCTCTGTCATGAATTCTTACAATCTTGTGAATGGGGTTCACGCCACGCAGAATTGCCACCTGAACAATGACATCTTGAAAAAAGAGTGGAGCTTCGACGGCATCCTCATGTCCGATTGGGTTGCGACTTATGACGCGGTAGGAGCAGCTAACTGTGGTCTTGACCTTGAAATGCCTTCGGGCGAATACATGAATCCGAAGAAGCTGCTGCCTGCGATCAAAAGCGGCAAGGTTTTAGAAGCCACAATCGACGACAAGGTCCGTCGCATCTTCCGGACTGCGATCCGCTTCGGCTTCCTCGATCGGGACCAGACCGATCTAAACGTTCCCTTCTACAATCCCAACGGACGCAAGGTCGCACTTGATGAGGCGCGCGAGAATATCACGTTGCTCAAGAATAAAGACAACCTGCTGCCACTCGATGGCGCCAAGGTAAAAACAATTGCCGTCGTAGGGCCCGATGCGTGGCCCGCAGTGCCCGGCGCGGGCGGGAGCTCGACTGTAGAGCCGTATGCTGCCGTCAGTATCATGACCGGCCTGTCAAACTATCCGGGAAGCAATGTCAAGGTCCTCTACGCTCGCGGGCTGCCCACCATTAAAGATCTTTTACAACGGACGCACTTCGGTAGCCAAGCCTCTATGTCCGCTGCAGCTGACCCCTTCTGGGAGGACTGGTTCGGCAAAGCTAGCGTTAAAGTAGAGACCTTCGACAACCCCAATTTCACAGGCGCACCCGCAGTTACGCAAGCTCATCGAATCGATTCATGGGGAGCCGAAGGCTTCGTCCCACCCGGCCCGGTGAAGAAAAGCATTCGCTACACCGCTGACTATTTGCCGCAGAAGACGGGCCAGTATATTTTCGTGACTGCAGCGGACGGGGGCGACACATACAAGCTTCTGGTCGATGGGAAGCAGGTCCTCGAAGAAACGCGGCACGAGGGACAGGCTCCTCAATCGACGCAGCTTTCGCTGACGTCCGGTAAAATTTCTAAGATCCAACTTGACTATGTGCCCAGCGGCAACCATGCTGCCGTGGGCCTTGGGATTCATTCTGTAGACGATCTCGTCTCTCCAGAAGCGGTCAGGATAGCTTCCATGGCAGACGTGACGCTTGTATCCGTCGGTTTCGATCCTTCTACCGAAAGTGAAGGCATGGATCGCACGTTCGCGTTGCCATGGGGCCAGGATGAATTGATTCAAGCCGTCAGTGCCGCCAACAAAAACACCATCGTAGCCATTACCGGTGGCGGCGGTGTCGACATGCGTGCGTGGATCGATAAGGTCCCGGCTCTCCTCCACAACTGGTATCCCGGACAGGAAGGCGGTCAGGCGCTTGCCGAGATCGTCTTCGGTGCACGTTCGCCGGAAGGACATCTTCCCGCCAGCTTTGAGCGCGCATGGGAAGATAACCCAACGCATGACAGTTACTATGCCCCGCCAACGCCGGAAGGCTCGACTCCGCATGTGAAATATTCCGAAGGCGTCTTTGTTGGTTATCGCTACTACACGAGCATGAACAAGCAGCCGCTCTTTCCCTTCGGATTCGGTCTGTCCTACACCACGTTCTCCTTCAGCAATCTTGAAGTCTCTCCTAAAACTGCATCGAGTAATGGCAACATCACCGTCTCTTTCGATATAACCAACACGGGCCAACGCGCGGGAGCCGACGTCGCACAACTCTACGTCGGTGACCCGTCGGCAAAAATCAAGCGCCCCGTGAAGGAGTTAAAGGGTTACGAGAAAGTGCGCCTCAGCCCGGGCGAGAAACAGCATGTCTCGCTTACACTCGATCGGCGCGCCCTGGCATATTGGGATGTCAAAACCAACGACTGGCGCGTCGACCCTGGCCAGTTCAAGGTCTATGTCGGCGACTCATCTGCCGACACACCACTCACTACAGATTTCACTGTCTCACAGTAACTACAATCCGGGACTCTCATCCTTTGCTCGACAAAGATAGAAGTTCCAATTTTGAGCTCGTGAATTCTTGCCCTCGTGAAATCGTGATGATATCTTCGCCGCAATGACCCAACAGCTCTGCCGAACACTTCTGATTATCTTGCTTGCTTTCTGCTCTGTTGCCATCGCTCAGAATACGACTCGCTATCTCGAATGCGGCGCACTCTTTGACAGCGCCAGCGGTACACTCCGCCAACATGTCATAATCGAGGTCTCAGGCAATAAAATCGTTGGGGTGCAACCCGGCGATCATGCGCCTGCAGGCGCAAGCGTCATCAATCTCTCAAGTGAAACCTGTCTTCCTGGACTGATCGATACACATACTCACGTCCTGCTGCAGGGCGACGCCACGGCTTCCTCCTATGCCGATCAGCTTTTGAAGCAATCCCTCGCCTATCGCGCCATCGTAGGAGCGGTGACCGCAACCAAAGCACTCAACTACGGTTTCACCACCATTCGTGACATGGAAACGGAAGGCGCTCTTTACGCTGACGTTGACATCAAGCACCTCATCGAGCAGGGAGTTGTACCCGGCCCGCGCATGCAGGTAGCAACCCGAGCGCTTGATGTGACCGGATCCTATCCCCTGCTTGGCTACGCGTACGGTATCGATGTACCGCACGGAGTGCAGCTTTGCGATAGCCCCGACGAATGCCGCAAAGCAGTGCGCGAACAAATTTCGTATGGCGCCGACTGGATTAAGGTCTATGTCGATCGCGGCTACTTTCTACGATCTGACGGAGTTCTGGATGACATTCCTACCTTCACACTCGACGAACTAAGCGCCATCGTGGATGAGGCTCATCGTGAGAATCATCCCGTTGCCGCGCACGCCATGGGTCTGCACGGCGTGCACAACGCTGTTACGGCAGGAGTCGATACGCTCGAACACGGCGATTACATCGCCCCGGAAGATTTGCAGACAATGGCTGCCAAGGGCATCTGGTATGTTCCCACAACTTACGCACTCGAGGCGGTTGCTGAAGGTCGCGCGAGCGATGGCAATACCGTGTACCTGAAGATGATCAAAACGCATGCCGACACATTTCGACGCGCCATGACAGCGCATCTCAAAATTGCTTTTGGCACTGATGCAGGAGCTTTTCCCTGGACTACGAATCCAGCTCGAGAGTTTGCAACACTCGTGCGCGACGGTATGCCACCCGCAACGGCCATTCAAAGCGCGACCTTGCAGGCAGCAAAATTGATGCACATGGATGACAAAGTCGGCAGCATCGAGCCGGAGAAGCTTGCCGACATTGTTGCTGTGCCCGGCAATCCGCTCGATCAAATCTCCGTCATGGAGCAGGTCGACTTTGTCATGAAAGATGGAACTATCTACCACAGCGCTTCGTCGAAGTAACGGCCGTTTTCCATCATAGAAAACGGCCCGACGATCTTATCTGCATCGACTTTGTAGACCTCTGCAGCCGCTCTGCAAATCTCCGGATCCACAAGAGATCCCGAATCACCGCTCAGGCAAGTGCCAGAACAGCGTCGATACCTGCCTTCACGCCTTTTTCCGCAGCTTCAGCGCCAAGTGCCTGATTTTCTGCATAAACAAACTGCACATTCTTCAGCCCGACAAATGCGAAAATTGTGCGGAGATAAGGCTCCTGCTGATCGAGAAACGCAAACGGTGACTCACCGCTGTACGCTCCCCCGCGCGCAACAATCACAACAACCTACTTATTCTCAGCCAACAATCCTTGCGGCCCTTGCGCGGAGTAGCTGAAGGTGCGGCCCACGCGAACGACCGGGTCGATCCATGTCTTGAGTTGTGCCGAAATACCAAAGTTATGCATCGGCACGGCAATAACAATTGTGTCTGCTTCCTCTAACTCGTCAATCAATACGTCCGATACGGAGAGGGTTTGCTTCTGCTCAGCCGAGCGATTCTCCACTGGCGTATAAGCGGCACCAATCCACTGCTCTGTGACAAAAGGAACCGGATTCGTAGCGACATTTCTGCGAACGACCCGCCCTCCAGGATGCTTGCGCTGCCACTCTGTTACATATTCTTTAGCAATGGAACCAGAAACAGATGATGAACGCGGACTCGACTCGATCACCTATAGATTTGCCATATTTGTCTTCCCTTCATCTCGATATACGTCGAATAGTTGTTGCAACAAGTATGATGAAAAAGACAGTCAAGGATTCAGGCTATTTTGTTTTATCTTTCTTTCTGATTTCGCAGAAGTAGGTCCACTGCCAGCAGATCTTCTTCTGTATCTACGCCAATAGTGTCAAATGGCGTGGAAGTCACGTAGATATCAATCCTGTTTTCAAGGAAACGCAGTTGCTCCAAACGCTCCGTTATTTCCAGATTGCCGCTTGCCATTTTGAAAAAGCGATCCAGTGCGGTTTTGCGATAGGCATAAATGCCAAGATGTTTCTGGTAGGAAACATTGCCGGCGCTGTCGCGATCGTACGGAATCGCCGCGCGCGAAAAATACAGCGCGCGGCCATCGGCCGCGGTCACGACCTTTACCGCATTTGGATTGTTGAGCAGTTCCGGCACGCAAGGGGTCGAAAGAGTAGCCACTTCGACCTCGGATCGCTTCATTGGTTCGAGAAGCGCCTCCAGATGCTCGGAGCGAAGCATCGGTTCATCCCCTTGGATATTGACATAAATATCTGCGGCAATGGACTGCGAGACTGCATAGACGCGATCTGATCCGCTGGCGCAGCCTTCCGGCGTGAAAACTGCAGGGAAGTTACGCGAATGAGCAAATTCCATCACCTCTTCTGAATCAGTGGCAATCAGCACCTGGTCCAATTGCGTGCAGGCTCGTGCGGCACGATAGACCCAGGTCAGCATGGGTTCACCGGCAATTTCGCGAAGAACTTTGCGGCGCAGACGGGTCGACGCAAGCCGCGCCGGGATAACACCGAGAATGTGCAATGAATGCTCCTGACGGTTAGTCTAATGAATTTCGTGCTATCAGGGGCTCTCCGAGCAGGCCGGAAGAAACATCTGATTCAGCCACAATCCTTCATTGCATAGATAAGGTGCTTTTCTTGGCGGAGCGCACGAAACGCGTAACCTTGCCGTGAGTCAGCGTAACTGCAGCGCAAAGTAAAATAACGAAATGAGGAACAGGAAGTTGCGACTGTCGTTTGTGCGCTGGACTGCTGGACAGTGATGATCGACGCCACGACGCTGCATGTTTTGCTGGTTGTCTTTGTCGCAACTCTGATTCGATCAGCCGTTGGTTTTGGCGAGGCGCTGATAGCCGTTCCTCTTCTGGCTCTTTTCCTTCCACTTGGAGTTGCCGCTCCGCTCGCTGTGCTTGTGTCAATCACCATCGCGGCGGTAGTTGTAGTCCAGGATTGGCGGAAAATTCACCTGCGCAGTGCCGGGTGGCTGATTCTGGCCACGGTCTTTGGCATTCCCCTGGGCCTTATGCTGCTTACCAGCAGTCACCAACAGGTAGTAAAGATAGCGCTGGCGATTTTTCTCATCGCGTTTTCGGTATATTCATTGATCGTAAGAAAACCTCCTGAGTTACACAGCGAGAGCCAGATCTGGCTTCTCGGCTGTGGTTTCTGTGCAGGTGTGCTGGGAGGCGCTTACGGGATGAATGGGCCTCCACTCGCAATTTATGGAACTTTGCGCCGTTGGTCAGCGCAGCATTTTCGCGCGACTTTACAAGGCTATTTTTTACCGGCGAGCCTTCTTGGCATGGGCGGCTACTGGGCAGCAGGTTTGTGGGTTCCTGCGGTGACACATTATTATCTGGCTTCTTTGCCCGCGGCGCTTCCAGCGATCCTGCTAGGCCGGATTGTGAATCATCGCCTGCAAGGGGAATCGTTTCTCAAGTATGTGTATCTGGGCCTGGCAGGCATTGGCATACTGTTGTTTTTTCAATCGGTTCACAGATAGAGGCGGGCTGAGGGCGATTGTTTGACCAGCCGACGCGGCATTCGTATGATGGAAAGAGCAGTATTTCAGCGATTTCCCACCTGAAAACCGGCGGCGTAGCTCAGATGGTTAGAGCGACGGACTCATAACCCGTAGGTCGGTAGTTCGATTCTACCCGCCGCCACCAAAGCGTCTGAAAAGCAAAACCCCTCTTGCTGGAGTATGATTCTGTTAACAGCTCCCGGCTGCCCGAGTCTTTCTATGTCTAAGGGTTTTAAGCGCGCTATCCTTGCAATTTCTGTCCTTTTAGTCGTTGTCGTTTTCCTCGGCGGATTTGGCCTGAGCGGTGTACGCGCCGGAACCCAGAACGACGGCGCATATCGGCAGATGGGCGTATACGAAGAAGTCCTGCACAAGATTCAAAGCGACTACGTAGTCGAACCCAGCATAGCCAAAGTAACGAATGGGGCGCTTCATGGCCTGCTGGAATCGCTCGACGCGGATTCCAGCTATTTAACACCTGCGGAATATACGGCTTATAAAGCGCATGCGAATGAAGGCACTGCGCAAGTCGGCTTGAATGTCTCAAAGCGTTTCGGATATGCAACAGTCGTATCTGTAATGCCGGGCAGCCCAGCCGAACGCGAACAGATCCAGGATGGAGACATCATCGAAGCCATCGACGGGCAATCCACCCGGGAAATGTCGCTGGCGATGATCCGGTTGATGCTTGAGGGCAAGCCGGGCACCGACGTTACTTTTTCTTTGGTTCGTCCCAACCGAGGCAAATCTGAACCTGACAAGATCTCCCTCACGCGCACAGCGATCGTCGCGCCCGCTATGGGGGAACAGGAATACGAGAACTCAAGCATCCTTTACCTCAAGCCAATTGTAATGACCAAAGAGCGCGTAAACGATATTGAGAACCGGCTCCACGCCATGCAGAAAGACGGCAATAAAAAGGTTCTGCTTGACCTGCGTGATGTAGCCCAAGGCGATGAAGCGCAGGCGGTACGGCTGGCAAATGCCTTTTTGCAGAGCGGTACGATTGCCACTCTTGAAGGCCAGAAGGTTCCGAAACAGACCTTTACTGCAGAAGCGGGCAAATTCGTCACGGCGGCTCCGCTTGTCGTTCTCGTCAATCATGGAACCTCCGGTCCCGGGGAACTGGTTGCTGCGGCGATTCTGGACAATAAACGCGGCGATGTGGTCGGCGACCGTACCTTTGGCGAGGGCACAATACAGAAAACCATTGAGATGCCCGACGGCTCTGCCTTAATTCTCTCTGTCGCCAAGTATGAGTCTCCTTCAGGGAAGAAGATTCAAGACGAAGCTGTGACGCCAAACGTGATCGTAGCGCCGAACATCGATCAATATCTGGCCGAAGCTGAGCAACCTGAGACGCCGAACGCACAGAAGCCTGAATCGCACACCGACGACCAGCTCAATAAAGCACTGGACCTGTTGAAGCAGAAGAACGCCTGAAGCAATCGCAGCCTTGGCAGGCTCCCTAGTCACTGGACACACACCGTTGAATGAACGCGCTCAAGTAACCGGCAGCGGCTTTCGCCCCGGCGCGGGACGACGCAAGGTAGCTGGCAGCGTCGCGCTGGTTGTGCTGCTCCTCCTTGCCGCTACTGTTGGTTCCATGAGCGGGCTAATGCTTGTCTACTCTGTCAATCTTCCGCAGATTGACGACCTGATGCGTTACCGGCCGGACACCACAACCGAGCTTTACGACATGCGCGGACGTATCTTCGGCTCGTTCGCCTTGGAACGCCGAGTCCTCGTCAGCTATAACGACCTCTCGCCGCTTCTGCGAGATGCTGTCATCTCCATCGAAGACAAGAACTTCGAGAGTCACTGGGGCGTGAACTTCTTTCGCGTGCTCGGCGCTGCCTATCACGACCTGACCTCGAAGAACCGATCGCAGGGTGCTTCTACACTCACTATGCAGCTTGCGCGCAATCTCTTCCTATCGAGCGAACGGACGTTCGGACGCAAGCTGCAGGAAGTTCTGCTTTCCATCCAGATCGAGCACACTTTCACCAAGCAGCAGATATTTGCTTTGTATGCGAACCAGATTTACCTGGGCCGTGGGGTGTATGGGTTCGAGGCCGGGTCACAGTATTACTTCAGCAAGCATGCAAGGGACCTGACGCTGCCGGAAGCTGCGCTACTGGCGGGGCTTCCGAAGGGACCTTCTGAATATTCGCCGGTACTCAACCCGGACAAGGCCTTCCGCCGCCGCAACATGGTCATCAACTCGATGCTCGAAGACGGCGTCATCACTGCGGCGCAGGCGAATGTCGCCCGCTCGGCGCCTTTGGGGCTGCATATTCAGGCTCCTCCCAACAGTGTCGCTCCGTGGTTTGTTGAAGAGGTTCGGCGGGAATTGGAGAGGAAGCTCGGTTCCGATCAGGTGCATGAGGCGGGGCTGAAGGTTTACACCACTCTCGATCTCGATCTGCAGCAGACCGCGAATCGGGTCGTGCTGGACGGCTTGGCGGCATACGAGCGCCGGCATGGGTGGCGTGGTCATCTGCTCAACGTGATTGCAGGAGGCGTCGGCATCGAGGGTTTCAGGCATCCGGATTGGATTGTGCCGCCGCAGCCGGGCGCTTATGTTCATGCGCTGGTTACTGGCGTGCTTCCCTACCAGGTGACGGCGCGCGTTGGCGATTTCCAGCTCGTGCTCACTCCGGATGACTGGACATGGACCGGGTTCAAGACGGCGGACGGTTTCCTGAAGCAGGGCGACATTGTTTATGTTCACCTACGGGAGCAGGAAGGCAATCTGCTGCGCGGAACGCTTGAAGAAGATTCCGGCGCGCAAGGGTCGCTGATGGCGATGGACAACGCCACCGGAGACGTTCTGGCGATGGTGGGCGGGCGCGATTTCAACATGTCGCAGTTCAACCGCGCGACTCAGGCGCAGCGGCAGACGGGGTCGTCCTTCAAGCCGTATGTTTACACGGCAGCGATTGAGGAAGGAGCGACCCCTGAAGAAAAGATCCTCGATGCTCCAACATCCTTTGGCGGCTACACGCCGCACAACTACGAGGGCAACTACCTGGGCAACATCACACTGCTTAAAGCCTTCGCCGATTCGCGGAACATTCCGGCGCTGAAACTGGCCGAGCACGTCGGCATTCGCAAGGTGATCGATGTAGCGCATCAGTTCGGCATCACGACGAATATCCCAGCCTACCTCCCGGTTGCACTTGGGTCGGTCGAAGTGACCCTGGAGCAGCAGATGGCGGCATACGCTGCCTTTCCCAACGACGGCATTCGCATTGCGCCACGACTGATCCGGCGCGTGACAACCGCCGAGGGCGCGCCGCTGCTGGAAGATTCGCCCGAAGTCACCGAGGCCACCAGCACGAAGGTAGCGCGCACCATGATGGTTCTACTGCGCGAGGTAACACACAGCGGAACGGCCGCCACTGCCTCGGTGCTGAACCATCCGCTGGGCGGCAAGACGGGCACGACCAGCGACTTTACCGATGCCTGGTTCGTCGGCTTCGCGCCTTCGACAACCTGCGGCGTATGGATGGGCTATGACAACCGGGAATCGCTGGGCGACAAGGAAACCGGAGCCAGGGCGGCGTTGCCGCTATGGATCGACTTCATGCGTACGGCAATTGCAGGCAAGGACGACGAGATGTTTCCGGGCGATATGAGGCCGAATCCGCTGCGGCTGACGCAGGCGTCGGTCAAAGCTTCGTCCCGGGCAATTCATTGAACCTGCACTGAAACTGCAGCATCTAATTGGTATGTCGCAGAAACGTGTCATTCTCTACAGCCAGCCCGGATGCCCTCCCTGCTTCGCTGCCAAACATTTCTTCAATTCGCGCGAGATCCCCTTTGAATACAAGGACGTGACCGCCGATCCAAAAGCGCTGCAGGAGCTGATGGACCTCAACAGCCAGTCCACTCCAACGATTGTCGTCGATAACGAAGTCATGATCGGCTTCGACATGGACCGCCTGGAACAGCTACTCGGCTGATTTCAATTCCGAGGGGTCTTCCCCCCCGGGATTCTGATAAATCCATTATTATCAGTGACTTAATTTTGTATTTTCAATGTAAGGCATTTGGATTCAATGGGTTAGGCTATAGATTATTGAATTCAGAGACTTTATGGGCCTAATAGACTGAATCATATTCTCTACCCGAAGACCGGGAATATCCCCTATTTCTATTGTAGTGAAAAATGCCATAATTCCCTGCAGACGGGTTGGCCGTGCTAAGCTCCTTTCCAGCAGGAACTTAGGCTACATATGTAGATAGTCCAGGGATCGACAGACGAATGTTGAGGCTTGCAGAACGGGCGGTGGTCTGGCTGCTGGTGGCAATCGCCACTACCTATGCTGGAGACTGGCTCATTTATCGCTACCGCGCAGCTCACGGAACCGCATTCGATTCGATTAAAGTCAACCAGTTCATCGCCGTTCCGCTGAAAGACGGGAAAGATGAGTTTGATTATGTAGGCTCGCAGCAGGTGGGATGCGTGCGCTCAGTCTTTCCATGGGCGGGAGATGAGCCTTGCTGGTGGGTCCGGCGACATGCGGAGAGCAAAACGAAGATTTGAAATTTCTCTTCTGGTCCGGCAAATCCCAATCGCGATTCACAGAAGAGATGGCACAGGTCACTCTGCGCGAGTTAATCTTTCTTCAGGAGTAAGTTTGATCCGTAGCGGCTCCAGGTCGTGGCTCATAGCTTCTGTCTTCGCGACGATCGCAGCGGTTGTCATGCTTGTCCCGGTGCGTGTGCGGGCTGCATCGATGGCCGGGGATGATGATGACGCGTCCGAAGCGCCCCGCCTGATGGTGATGGATGACTTTAACCGGGACGGCATCGCAGATATCGCAGAGGCGACTGCGCCCTCCGGTGATCGTTCCGGACCGACCTTTCTGACGGTGCTGCTGGGCCAACCGGACGGCACCTTCAAACAGATGGCCTCCAACCCCACGCTCGGCAATACGCCTCGGTCGATCATCGCGGGAGACTTTAACGGCGACGGTTTTCCGGACGTGATCGCCGGAGACGACGACGGGACATTGACGTTGTTCGTTGGCGATGGAACGGGCAAGCTGGCTCCTGCCGGGGAGATAGCCCATCTCGATTCGGTCGTGTCGATTGCAGTGGCGGACTTCAATCACGATGGCATTCCGGATTTGGCCGTTTCGGATTGGCGCGCTAGCTCGGTGACGATACTTCTTGGCGCCGGCAAGGGCTCATTCAAGCTCGAATCGTCTTTTGCTTTGCGGATGCGCGGAACCGTTCCCCACATCGCGGTAGCGGACTTCAACGGGGATCATATTCCCGATCTGGCGGTTGTGTATGGAGACGATGACGGGGATACGTACGATGTGATGCTGGGCAATGGCAAGGGGAGCTTTACCGCTGCGCCCGAACTGAGTGTCGTGAGAGACCCCAATTCCCATTGCGTCACCTAGAGCCGATCTCATAAATATCTGGGGGGACGGCACGACGCGCGAAAGGTTGAGGAGTGCAAATGCCCGGATCTGTACCAGTTCAGATCCGGGGTGGCGGATTAGGTCAAGCGCCCTCAGTTTCGCGCTCGCGCGGGAAGCAGTTTGCTGATTTCTGTTGTTCCCAGGTACGAATCCCCTCTGGAATCCCAATCCGGCGGATTGGGATTCTGGATAACCCAGACACTGCGTCCGCGAGATATGGGAGCGCCGGTGACGAACACATAGGACTGTCCATTGATAGTGAAGTTGATCCGATTGAACTGCACTTTGCCTTCGACTGCGCCGGGCATGGGCGAAAGGGAGAGATCGAAGCGGCCCGCTCCCGTCAGGTAGATATCTATTGCTGTGCCGGGCTGGTCCAGGGACGTGCTGGCACCTTCGAGATCTCCGACCACTTGCTCGCCGTGCAGAAGCAGAGGCGAAAAGAAACGTAGCTCGTCTGGTCCGGGATCGAGGTCATGGTTCTGACCTACTAGGCCCGCTGAGATGGCCGGTATGTGATCGATCCACTGTCCGGTGAAGCTCATTGTTCCGAAACCATCCACGTTCACGTTGAGCGGTTCCCCCGGCGTCAACACATACTGCTGCTGAGGCAGATCGCCGACCTGGCTGGTGTTGATGGAGGCCTCCGGGTCCTCAACCCTTGCGCGCACTCCCATGATCGCGCGATCGCCATCTTTCGCCAGAACTTCAACTCCCCACAAGAGCCAGCCAGACTTAACCTTGATTTCGCCGGCGCATGAATCCAGCTTCTTGTCCACGGCTGAAAGCGCACAGAAGCTCGACGCGCCGGGTCCCGTGAATTGCACCAGCAGTACCGCGCCCAGTGAACTCGCGCGTACGTTCTGCAGCGTCCATCCAGTACCCAATATCACGACTGAAGCCAGCAGAGAGGCCAAGGCAAGTTGGGGGATGCGCATCGTTTTGCGAGCTTTTTGCCAAAGAATCGTGGTTACACTTCGCCGTTCGGGCCGGAACTGCGGCACCAGGGTTTCCGAGATCTCAAGGCTCGCCACGCGGCGCAGCTCTGCCCCTAATTCCATGTACTCCTTCAGCTGCACCCGGCAACCCTCGCAAGCATTGATGTGCTCAGCCGCCCCATGCGGAACGATTGCGCCGTCACACAATGCGGATACGTACTCTGCTGCTTCATCGCACTTCATCTGAAACCTCCTTTTCGCGCAGATCTCCATACCAGATCCTGCGAAGTGCTTCCCGGGCCGCAAAGAGCCGTGAACGCACCGTCCCCACTGGTATCTCCAGAACGTTTGTCAGCTCCTCATACGATTGCCCCTCCACCTCAGGCAACCAGAGAAGCGTGCGCTGTTGCTCAGGGAGCCGGGCCATGGCGTCCTCGATTATCGAGGAGATTTCGACCTGGCAAGCAGAGCCCAGCTCGTCGGGTTCCGGCGCAACCGGATCTCGTTTTCTCCACCAATCGGCGGCACGCTTCCTGGAGATGCCAAAGAGCCACGCACGAAGGCTGCCGGAATCGGGAGTATATCTACCCGGTCTCCTCCAGAATTCGGCGAATGTTTCCTGAACAATGTCCTCTGCTGCCTGGGTATCCCCGGTCATTCGCCGGAGAAACGCATAGAGCCGGGGAGCCTGCTCCAGGTAAAGGCCATTGAAAGCCGTGACATCGTCGTCGCAAATCTGCTTCCAGACCTCACGATCCTCGACCACTCCAAGCCTCCACCTGCATATTCGCTCCAGACGGGGAAAAGGTTCGATGTGCGTGCAGGAAAATTTTCGAGAAGGCGTTGAGTGGAGCTTTTTCGGTCAAGGAACCCTTTTATGAACGCCTCAAGAGGATTTAGAGACAGGCAGGGTGCATGCATTACGGCTGCTTAGAGCAGTCGCCCGAAAGGGCTGACGCCAGTGATGGCGTCAGCCGATCTTATCTTCGGGGATTTCCTTTTTAGAAATGCCGCCCGGACGGGCCCCTACGGATGGGCGGGTGCTGAACGGTTATTTGCCCCCCTTGCGTTGAGGGATGCGACCCCTTCAAGGGAGCCGGTGGCGGTCCCGGAGGCGGGTTGGATGGCGGTGGGCCTGACGGAGATCCCGGGTTCGATGGCGGCGGCTCCGATGGTGGTGATGAATCGGATGGCGGTGTCACTGGCGGATCCTGGCAGGGCGGCGTGGCGGTCGAGCGTGCAACATCCGCATATGCCCGTTGATCTGCCATCGTCAGAGAGACGACGAGAGGCAGGGCAACGAGGCCCAGGGTTGCGAAGAACTGGCGGCGGTTAGGCTGCGATCCTGATGTTTTCACCAGTTTCTGCTCCTGCAACTGCAGGACTGCCTCCTCGGCTAATTCTTTGGTGATTGCCGGGTTGAAAGAATGCTGCATGCTTTCCGTCAGACGGGCTAGCGTTGTCGGAGTGCTGCAAGCGTCCCAGACTGCACCAGCTGTTGAGTTCAGGGAGAAAACTCTTTCACTCTCCGGGTCGAGAATCAGTCTCGAACCATCGGGGAGTTTGTTTACTACCAAGGCATGTAAATCCGTGCGTTCTATTTTCAACTTGACCTCTCTTTTCAACGGCTGAGCGGGGGAGGTCACTTCTTTGGATGTTGTCAGTGTACACGAGGGTTACCCCTTTTGTTATCAATGGCTTGGTAACATTACCAATGTTTTCCCCGGTAACCGGATCTGAAGTACAACTGATTCACCAAGAGGACGAATTTGTGGGTCATCCTCCAAAAAAAGGGCATCCATTTTGATGGTCAAAGCAGACGTAAGGTGAGACTCGCGGCGGTTTGGCGGCACCGAAATAGTTTGCAACTGCATGCTTGTGGCAGACCCCTTCTCCCACTAAACTTCTCGGCATGAAAATAACGACGCCGCGCGCCCTCAAGCTTCTTGCTGCTGCTCTGCTCCTTCCGATTGCTACCGCTTACATACAAGCACAGGACTGGGCCCAGGCCCGCCTCGACGCCTCGCCCCGGCACCATGAATATGTACCGCTGAAGCATGGCGACCGCACTGTGCAGGCATTCGTCGTTTATCCCGAGGTAAAAGACAAAGCTACGGTCGTGATCCTGATTCATGAGATCTTCGGCCTCAGCGACTGGGCCAAGGAGATGGCCGATGAGCTGGCGGCGCAGGGCTTCATCGTTGTCGCTCCCGATCTGCTCACCGGCTTCGGTCCCAACAGCGGCGGATCGAGCGAGTTTCCCAGCCAGGATGCCGCAGTCAAAGCCGTTTCCGGATTGAATCCTGACGTGGTGACCGCTGATCTGGATGCCGCAGCCGACTATGCAAAACACATTCCAGCGGCCAACGGCAAAATTGCAGTGGCCGGCTTCTGCTGGGGCGGCGGCAAGTCGTTCGCCTTCGCCACGCACCGCAAAGACCTCTCCGCCGCCTTTGTTTTCTACGGTCCCGGACCGGCGGATGTGTCTGCGATTACGGCCCCGGTCTATGGTTTCTATGCCGGCAACGATTCCCGCATCGGCGCAACGATTCCGGCAACGACCGCTGCCATGAAGGCTGCCGGTAAAACCTATGAGCCTGTCACCTACGATGGAGCGGGACACGGCTTTATGCGCGCGGGAGAAGACCCGACGAACACTGTCCCCGGCAACAAGACGGCTCGCGAGCAGGCCTTTGCCCGCCTGGTTGACCTGCTGAAAGGGGTGAAGAGCGGGCCCGTCGTATCCGGGACGGTCCGATAGCCCTCTCTGGTGCAAGGCGTCTCCAGCCACGTAACGGCTACTCTGGAGGACAACACAGATAGAGCTAACTGCTCTTCTGAAACAGTGGCTGGAAGTCTACTTCCACGCCGTCTTCGAGAGCTCGCACTGTAACGTCGCCAAGTGACTGGACAATCCAGTCGGCAGCGCTGAGGCTTTCTACCGTGTGCGAGAAGAGGGTGGCGAGCACCTTGCATCCGGCGGCGTGCCCGGCGATGGTGCCTGCGGTTGCGTCTTCGATGACGAGGCAGTCTTCGGGTTTCTGGCCGAGCAGCGCTGCTCCCTTGAGGTATGGCTCGGGGTTGGGCTTGCCCTGGTCGACCATATCAGCGGTGAGGATGCGCTCGGGAACGGCAAGGCCGGCGTAATCGAGGCGCGCGCGCGCCAGTTTTTCCGTGGCCGAGGTGACGACGGTCCAGTATTTCTGTGGAAGCGCGGCGAGAATGCGCTGCACGCCTGCGAGCACCTGGATGTCATCCTTGTCGGCAATCTCGATCTCTTCGATCAGCTTCAGCTCTTCGATGTCGTTGAGGTCGGGACGCAGCCTGCGGATCGTATCGATCGCGCGCTGGCCATGAGCGGTTTTGATGGCAAGCGCTCCGTCGATTCCGCGCATCGCGCCCCACTTGGCCCAGCTTCTTTCAACCGAGCCGAGTGAACTGACGAGTACTCCGTCCATGTCAAAGAGGATTCCGCGGACTTGCAGCTTCATTGCTGTTCCATCTCCTGCGCCGAGAATATCGCTCGGGGAAAGACAAAAGCAGATCCTTCGACTCCGCGCGGCGCGCTTCGCTCAGGATGACAACTCGGGGTTAGAAGCTAAGGGCACGGCTGAAGCCGTGCCCTGTAAGAGACAATCTGCTGGTGCTATGCAGACAGCTTGGCGAAGAAGTCCTTCATACGCTTCAGGCCTTCTTCCACGTCATCGTGCGAGACAGCGTAGGAGAGACGAATATGGTGCTGCGTGCCGAAGGCCTCACCCGGAACGGTGACAACGTGCGCTTCGTGCAGCAGGCGGCCTGCAAGTTCCATCGCGGTCTGCGCGCCGGGCTTGCCGAGATACGCCGAAATGTTGGGGTAAACGTAGAATGCGCCTTCCGGTTTCGTGCAGGTAACGCCGGGGATTTCCGCCAAGCGGGCCAGGATGCGGTCACGCAGCTTGAGGTAGTCGGCGCGCATCTCCGCCACGCACTCCTGTGAGCTGTTGAGGGCCGCGATGGCAGCTTTCTGGACGAACGATGCAGTGGATGACGTGGACTGGCTCTGCAGTTTGCTCATCGCAGCGATGATGGGATTGGGGCCGAGCGCGTAGCCGGCCCGCCATCCCGTCATGGCGTAGGTCTTGGAGAGCGAACCGAGGACGACGAGGTGGTCTTTTGCTTCGGTGAACGAGCCGCCGCTGACCAGCGCTCCGGTGTATTGCAGGTAGACATAGCACTCGTCGAGCAGCAGGTAGATGCCGCGTTCGTGCGCGAGCTTTATGACGCGTTCGAGGTCGGCGGGCGAGATGACGGAGCCTGCCGGGTTCGATGGCGAGTTGAGAATGATGGCCTTGGTGCGCGGCGTGATCGCCTTCTCGATGGCCTCGGCGGTGATGCGGAAATTTTCTGCCTCCTCGGTTTCGAGGAAGACAACTTTGCCGCCCGCGTACTGGATGATGTCCTTGAATGAGACCCAGTAAGGCACGGGGAGAATGACTTCGTCGCCGTGGTCGACGAGGACCTGAATGGCATTGAAGAGCGCGAGTTTGCCGCCTGTCGTGAAGACGGTTTCTTCAGGACTGTAGTCGGAGCCGAAGTCGCAGGCATGACGCGCGACGATGGCTTTGCGCAGCTCGGGAATGCCGGAGACGACGGTGTAGCGCGTGAAATTTTCGTCGATGGCTTTGGTGGCCGCGTCCTTGATGTGGCGCGGCGTGGCGAAGTGCGGCTCGCCTGCTCCGAAGTCGACCAGCTTGGCGCCCTGTGCGCGCAGTTTGGCGGCTTCCGCGGTCACGGCCATGGTGGCGGAGACCTCGATGCGTCCGATGCGATCGGCAAAAACCTTGGTGGCTGACGGGGTGGTTGTCGTAGCGCTCATGTTTCTATTTTTTCAGATTTTTGAGGAATGCAGGAGACTAAATTGCCGCCAGGTTGTCCTGTTATGTTTCTCGGAGTTCTCGCACGTGGATGAGCACATTTGCAAGAAAGGGCGGCTCGATGGGATGCGTTGTGACCTTCCATTCCACTTTGGTGACCTGAAAGCTAACGGATTCTCCCTGCTCGGGATTGAGCGAAAGAATCTCACCAACAGCCGGAATGCGCACCGGCCAGTGAAGTTGCAGAGGTTGACCGTTTTCTTCAGGAACAATCTGGACCTGAGGAAGCTGCCGCGCGACGGCAGACCTGCTGTCGCCATGGAGAACGGGACGGATGCCTTCTTTCTCCAGCGTCTTACGCACGACATCGATCTTTATTCCGCGGTCAAAAAGCATTTTGGCCGCGCACGATTTTTTCTCGCGCAGAATGCCCAGGAACAGGTGCTCAACGCCAATGTGCCGATGCCTCAGCTTCTCGGCCTCTTCGGCTGCGTAGCCGAGAATTCGCTTGGCCTCGTTTGAGAGGGGCAGGTCCACGGAAGTAGAGATTTTTGCTCTCTGTGGCAGGTTCGCTGCGATTTCTTCGCGGAATATGACTGTCCAGTCTCTATCGTCGAGCCAGCGGGCGACCACATGATTATCTTCAAGAAGAATGCCGAGCAGCAGAAATTCCGCTTCGATCTCGGGGCTGCCGAATTCGCTTGCCTCGTAACGGGCGAAGAAGATGACCCGGCGCGCTTTTTCTGTGTATCGCTCGAACATTGCAGTTTTACCTCCGGCGGCTTGGCAGACCGGGCACGCTCTGGTAAACCATAGCTAGCATAGCTGGCGGTGTTGAGGGGCGTCGCTGAAATTTCCGCTTTTTTGGTCCGTGGGGATGGCGAGCCATTCCCAGGCTACGGTTTGCATCAACCAGAAACCTCTTTTCCAATAAGAAAAGGCTGACTGCTCATGACCCTCCTGCTCATGCAGATGTCCATCATCCTCGGCGTCACCATTGTTTGCGGATGGCTGGCGCGCAAGCTGGGACAGTCCCGCGTCATTGGCGAAATTATCGGCGGGATTCTGCTGGGGCCGTCCGTGCTTGGACGGATTTCACCACATGGCTCATCTGTGTTGTTTCCCGCAGCCTCACTGCATTCGCTGGAAATGCTGTCGACGGTCGGGCTGATTCTCTTTCTTTTTCTGGTAGGCATGGAACTGGACTACGAGCAGCTTTCCCGCGAGCGGAAGACTGCAGTTATTTCCAGCGGCGCCAGTATTTTTGTTCCGTTCGCCATGGGCGCTCTGCTCGCACATTCGCTGCGCATCCGCTTTGCGCCGCATGGAATTGGCCGCATACCCTTCGTCATCTTTCTCGGTATCGCCATGAGCATTACGGCATTCCCGGTGCTGGCGCGCATTCTGGAAGAACGCGGGCTCCAGAACACTCCCCTGGGTGTCACCGCGATTCTTTGCGCCGCCGTAAATGACCTGATCGGCTGGTTGCTGCTGGCGCTGGCACTGACGCTGATCGGCGCAGACGGCGGCTCGGCCTCGCTGCCGATCCGGCTGGCCGGGCTCGCAGGATATCTGCTGCTCATGCTTGGGATTGTCAGGCCGCTGGCGGCGCGGGCGGTGCGCATGCGCTCAAAACCAGGACTTTCACTGGAACTGCTGGGCGCAGTGGTGGCTGGGACGCTGGCCTCGGCTGCAGCGACGGAATGGATCGGGGTGCATCCGCTCTTTGGCGCGTTCCTTGCCGGGATCTGCTTTCCTCGTGTTCCGCACTGGCAGCATGCGCTGCGGGCGCGGCTGGATATGATCACGTCCGTCCTGCTGCTGCCACTTTTCTTTGCTCTGACCGGATTGCGCACGCAGCTCAATCTGTTGAATGACGCGAAGATGTGGTGGTGGGCCGGGATTGTGCTGGTGGGCGCGGTCTTCGGCAAGATGGGCGGCGCGGCCCTGGCGGCGCGGTGGACGGGGCAGTCGTGGCGCAATGCCGCGGCGCTGGGCGCGCTGTTGAATACGCGCGGGCTGGTGGAGCTGGTGGTGCTGAATATTGCTTATAACGTAGGCGCATTTTCGCCGACGCTCTTTACCATGCTGGTGGTGATGGCCCTGATCACGACGATGAGCACCACGCCGATTCTGAACCTGCTGGGGGTAAAAAATGGAGACGCCAAAGCAGGCGAGACGGCGAATCTTGAAGTCACTGCGGCTTAGAACCCAAGGCGCCCTACAAAGCACATCTCAAAAATACGACTCCTGCGACGGCTCAGTGATGACCGTTGGTAGGAACGCGGGCCTTCAGTCGATCGATGACAAATTGCGGCACCAGTCCTTCGATTGAGCCCCCTAACGTGAAAACCTCCTTCACCAAGCGCGAGCTGACAAAGGAGTATTTGCCGTCGGGCATGAGGAAGATGGTTTCGAGTTCGGGTGCGAGGCGGCGGTTCATCAGCGCCATCTGCAGCTCGTATTCGTAGTCGCTGATGGCGCGGATACCACGCATGATGGCCTGCGCCTGCTGCTGGTGGACGAAATCGACGAGCAGGCCGTCAAAAGTGGCCACGGAGACATTGTCGAATCCGGAGAGGGCCTCGGTCAGCATCTCCAGTCTTTCTTCAACGGAGAAGAGCGGGTTTTTCCCGGAATTCTTGAGGATGGCGACGACAAGATGGTCGAAGATTTTCGAGCCACGAGCGATGAGATCAAGGTGCCCATTCGTCACCGGATCGAAGCTGCCGGGGTAGATGGCTTTTACAGTATTCACGCCAGATGAATTGTATCGCGGTGGGGCAAGCAGACAATTTCTCCGTCTTACATTACACGAGTGTCGCATGTACTTTCATAAAATACGCTGCCATACGTCGTATTACGTTAAACTACATCTATGGCCCGTGTTCAAACTAATGTCAGTATCAGCTTTCGTGCGCGCAAGGCACAGATTGATCGGCTCGATCAGCTTGCCAAACAGCAACGGCGTGACCGGACGCAGTTGATCGAGGAAGCCATCGAGCAATATTTGGAATTGGAGCGCCTTCAGTTGGCAAAGATTGATGAAGGCATCGAATCTGCGGAACGGGGTGAGTTCGCAACCCACGATGAGGTACAAGCCGAATTCGCGCGGTGGCGTAAAGCGTGAAAGTGCTCTGGACGTCCGCGGCTCTGCGGCATCTCCGTGAAGCACGCGAATATATCGAGATTGATAACCCGGCGGCTGCCCTCAAACAAATCGAGATGATTGAAACGAGCGCGAATCACTTACGCGCCTTCCCGATGATAGGCAGAACTGGACGACATCCGGGAACTCGGGAACTGCCAGTTTCAGCGACTCCGTACATACTGATTTACCGGATAAAAGAAGAAAATGTGCAAATTCTTGCGGTACTGCATGGTGCACGAAACTATAAGTAGCGCATGGAAACGCTGCAAAGGGCAGGCAAAATACCTAGCCCTTTGCTTTTGAAAAATGTTACTGCCGTCTTGCCGGTCTGACTGCTTCCTGCGCGGCGGCGGCTCCGTTGACGGGCACGGATGGGACTTCTGCCGGAGCTGCGGAAGCGCCGATTTTCAGCTTCTGGCGCAGCTCGGTATTGATTTTTTCGAAGGTACCCTTGTTGTCTTTCAGGAAGGTGCGGACGTTTTCGCGGCCCTGTCCGATGCGTTCGCCGCTGTAGCTGTACCATGCGCCGGACTTCTCGACGATGTTGTTGGCTACCGCGAGATCGAGCACATCGCCTTCACGCGAAATGCCTTCGCCGTAGAGAATGTCGAATTCAGCTTCGCGGAAGGGCGCGGCTACCTTGTTCTTGACGATCTTGACCTTGGTGCGCGCGCCGACCACCGTATCGCCTTCTTTCACGGCAGAGATGCGGCGGATATCGATGCGGACCGAGGAGTAGAACTTGAGGGCGCGGCCCCCGGTGGTGGTTTCCGGATTGCCGAACATGACGCCGATCTTCTCGCGGATCTGGTTGATAAAGATGAGGCTGGTGCGCGATTTCGAAACCGTGCCTGTCAGCTTGCGCAATGCCTGCGACATGAGGCGCGCCTGCAGGCCCATGTGCGAGTCGCCCATTTCCCCGTCGAGTTCAGCCTTAGGGACCAGCGCGGCTACCGAGTCCACGACCAGAACATCGATGGCGCCGGAGCGGACGAGGGCTTCGGTAATTTCGAGTGCCTGCTCGCCGTAGTCCGGCTGCGAGATCAGCAGGTTGTCGATGTCCACGCCCAGCTTTTTCGCATAGCCAGGATCGAGCGCGTGCTCGGCATCGACGAAGGCAGCCATGCCGCCCAGCTTCTGTGCCTCGGCGATGATCTGGAGGGTGATGGTGGTCTTGCCCGAGGATTCCGGGCCGAAGATTTCAATGACGCGGCCGCGGGGTACGCCGCCTACACCGAGGGCGGCGTCGAAGGAGATCGAGCCGGTGGAAATGGTCGCAATGGGCACCACGGCTTCTTTGCTGCCGAGGCGCATGATGGAGCCTTTGCCGAATTGCTTTTCGATCTGCGAAAGCGCCAGGTCTATGGCGCGGGAACGGTCATCTGCCACGATACTTCTCCAGTTCTTTTCGAGAATACGCGTACTTTTTGAGGAAAATGTGCCAATTTGAGGCGATTCTAACACTGTTTCCGCTGGGGCGAAGAAAAAACAAAAACTAAAGTAATGGGAAGCTCAATTTCCCCATCATTTCGTTGCGATTTGTGCTGGATTTGGCGCCCAGATACGGAAGCGTCCGCTGACATGCATCAGGCTCATTATATAGAGCATGCCGTCATAATAGCGTTGCTGGCCGGACGGAATGGGCGCGTTCCAGAGTGCTTCGACAAACTGACGTGCATGTTTTGGATCGGTTGCGGCGAGGCTGGCAACCGCATTGGTTGCCACCAGCCCGGTGGAGTGGCGCGCCTCCAGTTCTTTGCCGTCGAGCGTGTAGACGTCTCCGTAATCGCCTTGAGAGGCGAAAAATGCCTGAATGCGGTCGCTCAGTTCCCGCTCCTGCGGGGCCTTCTGCCACCAGGACCAGTCAACCGACCAGTTGCCAGCGGTGCGCCAGGAGTCAAAGCCAAAGATGGCGGACTGCGGGAATCTTGTGGCGTGCGGAGTGCCGTCAAAATTGGCGTAGTTGGGCGCGAGACCCGTGGCGGGATTTGTGGCCTTCGGGAAGAAGCTGCGGCTGGCGGCTGCGGCTTCCGACCAGAACTGGCGGTCCTCAACGCGACCCCATCTTGCCCATAACTCGTAAAAAGCAGGTAGATGGTAGGAGGGGTCGGTAAAGTTCCCACGTTCCACGCCGGGGACGAAGCGGATCATCTTCGCCTCTTCACTCACTTCATTGCCTACGGTGCGCGGACCGAAGCGCGTCGGACCGGACTTCACGGCGCGATGGCGCATGGTGGTGAGCAATGCGTCGGCCTGCTGCCTGTAGTTATAAATGCCCGTTCCACTGCCCCACCGCGCCGCGGCGAAATAGAGCGACATGACAAAGTATTCTTCGCCATCCGGAGCAGCCGTCTCCTCGTTGGGCGTGCCATCGGTCTTGCATGACCAGGAAAAATATCCATAAGAGGGGTGGTTGGGATCGCTGATGTACATGTAGGTCTTCGCCCAGTTCCACAGCGCGTCGAACTC
Organism: Terriglobales bacterium; assembly: GCA_963738095.1. Taxonomy (GTDB): domain Bacteria; phylum Acidobacteriota; class Terriglobia; order Terriglobales; family Acidobacteriaceae; genus Alloacidobacterium. The sequence goes on along the minus strand of CAVTVL010000020.1, from coordinate 504,834 downwards.
AGCTTTCCTGTCGAGCTGGACGGAGATCATCATGCCGTAGGACATGCCCTCGGTACGCACATCGTGGTTGGCGAAATCGGTCAGATAGGCAAGCGGACCGTTCGCATTTTTGCCGACCGGGTAGTAGACCGTCTGGGTAGCCGGGTCTCCATGAAAGAGCTGCTGAAAGGCGGCCTGGATCTTGGCGTCGATCTCCTTTTCGGAGTGGCCGTTCTCCGCAAAGAGATTGCGGTAGTGTCCGGTGGCGTATGCGCCCTGGCCATCGCTCAAGCCGTGCGTGGTCTGCGCCTGCGCCGCCGCCGGGCTGAGAGGGAGGGCTAAAAGAAGTCCGGCCAGCAGTGCAGATGAAACAAGGGAATTTCTCATAGGTAAATGCTTTTACTACCCGGAAATAAAAAGGGCAAGTATCGGCATTTCGGTTTCTTCTAAGATCGGATGTCCATCTTCCGGATCAGTCCGTTCTCGATGGTGTAGACATGCTCGACCATGTTGTCGGAGAGCAATTTCCCCTCCGGATCGTGCACCACCTGGTGGACTTCGATCACAATGCGGCCCTCTTCGTCGGTCTTGAATCGTAGCGGTTCGACGTTGGAGCTTACAGCCTTGAACTGCCGCGTCCAGTAGTCGCGAACAGCTTCGTGCCCATGCACGCGGCCACCTTCCCAGCCATTGGGCCAGTCGACGTCCGGGTGCATCGCGGCAAGCACGGTATCGATTTCGCGGCGGTTGAAGGCGGAGTAGATATGGCGGAGCAACTGCTCGGTTTCTGGGGACATAATTACCTCTTCAGCAGATCCACCGGCTCGTTTACATCGGTTACACGGAAATACTGCGCCAGCGCCGGGTGCTGTTTCCTGACCGCTTCGTACATCTCCCAGGCGACGCGGCGGTAGGAGAAGTGACCCTGCGGCTGGGAACGCAGCTCGGAGATGTAGAGGGCTTCAGCGAAGTCCATTTTGAAGAGGGCGCGCATGTGGGTGCCCAGCGGCAGGAGGTAGTCGGCGGATTCAGTTCCCAGCTTTGCGTGGACTTTGTGTGCGGACTGCATTGCAGCTTCGTATTGCGGTTGCAATCCGGCTTCGATGACGCCTTCAGGGATGTCGTAGCTGTGGGCAGTGGTGTAGCTCTGGATGACCTGTACGCAGCGGCGGTGACGGTGCATGTCGCGGAAGCCGCCGATGTCCATGAGGATGTCGAATCGCAGGCTCTGTCCGGCGGAGAATTCGCGCAGCAGTTCGTCGTGCTTGCCGCGGTGGCGCGCGCCCAGAGCAATGAGCTCGTGGATGCGGGCTTCGTCGAGGGCGGCGACGCGGTTGCGCAGCTGGCGGTAGGAGTAGTGGCAGGCCCTATAGAGCAGCGTTGTGGCGATTTCGGCTTCGAGGGATTCTGTGCGCTCGACAAGGTCTACGACTGAAGCCGGTTCGATGGCTTCGCCGCTCATGAGTTCGGCTGCGGCCTGTGCCAGTTCGCGCTTCGTTTCGATTTCGTAGTTGTTAGGCGCGGCGTATTTCACCAGCGTTGGCGCAGTCTTAACCTCGCGGGTGAGCAGCGCTTCGGCCTTGGCTCCGAGAGCCGGGTCGAGGGCGGCGATTTCGTTTTGCAGTCTGGCCAGCTCTTCGCCGTGAACGTTCCAGGCGGCTCCCATGGCGGCGTCGCGGAGGCGCTCGCCCAGCTGGCGGATTTCTGCGTAGGGACTGGAGAGCAGGCGCGATACCTGTGTTTCCAGTGTGCGGGCGTTGACGATCTGGCCGAGCGAGGTATTGGTCGCCAGCGGGAGCAGGTAGCGGGCTACGTCGAATGCGCGTGCCCGAAGGGTCCGGTCGTAGCTCTCCTGCTTCATTTCAGAGGGTTTCGCAACCTGCGTTTTCAGCGATGCGAACATGCCTTCGGCGAGTTCGTGATAAGCGGTAAACAATCCTTCAACAGATTCACGATAAAGTTGGGCTGCGTCGCCATCCGTACCGAAGTCAGGCATGTACCAGCTGCTTTTCTTGAAATTCTGGTACCTTGTGGAGCGCTCCTGGCCGTCCCAGCGCTGCTCGTCGACGAGCGAGATGGCGGCCAGCAGCGAGAGCCGCTCGATGGCGAAGGCAATATGTGCTAAATCTGCAATCGAACGGTGGCCATACTGAAAGTAGAATGTGTTGAGAAATTGTTCGGCGCGCTGATTGCTGATCTCCTTGAGAGAATCTTTCATCGAAAGCGACGAGCGCGAATATTTGGCCATGGCGTAGGCCAGGACTTCCGGGTCCGCGCCGTGGACAGCAAAGACTTCTGTCTGGTTCTGAGGCTCGGTTGACGTGACGACGACAGGTTCAGCAACGGATTCTGGCATGTTGGGCAACAGGATACGGCATTTGCCTCTGGAAGAGACGTCCCAAACTCACGGAGTCACCGAGGTGTTGCAACTGCAACAGGTTGCGGAGCGTCCCATGTCTCAGAATCAGCCGGACAGCATGAAAGACATTCTCTCCGAAACCAATCACCGACCGTGGCCGCTGCCTCGCTCCGCGTGGGCGATGACGCAGCGCTGGAACGATCTCCTGTTCGCGCACTGGCCGGTGCCCGCTTCGGACCTGGCGCATCTGCTGCCGCCGGGGCTGGTTGTGGATACATTTGACGGCTCGGCGTGGGTGGGGGTAGTTCCCTTCTGGATGGACCGCATCCGGCTGCGCGGGATGCCGCTGATTCCGGGCGCGAATCGTTTTCCTGAATTGAATCTGCGAACGTATGTGCGCGAGCGGCACTCGAACATGGCCGGGGTGTATTTCTTTTCGCTGGATGCGGCAAACCCAGCGGCGGTGGCGGTGGCGCGGACCTTCTTCAAGCTGCCCTACTACTGGGCACACATGAAAATCGAATCGAAGGACCAGCGCGAATTTCATTACCAGAGCACCCGCCTGTTGACCCTGGACCATGTGCGCTTCCGCGCGCAGTATCGAAGCCTGCAGCAGCCAAGCTCGAAGGGCGGTATCGAGTCGTTTCTGACGGAGCGCTACTGTCTCTACACGACGGACAAGCGCGGCACCATTTATCGGGGAAACATTCACCACATGCCCTGGCCGCTGGAGATGGCCGAAGCGGAGATTGAAATCAACGAGCTCCCGCAGGCGCATGGGATTCGCCTGCCGGACGCAAAACCGCTGCTGCACTATGCCCGCGAGCTGGTGGTGTATGTCTGGCAGCTGGAATTGCTGCCTGCGCTGGCGATGCATGCGGCGGGCGCTCCGGTTCCGGTCGCGAAACCTCTATAATTTTCCTTTGCGAATTCAGATAGAAAGTTGAGAACCGCAGTGCTGTCATTGGAAGGAAGAATCGCGCTCGTTACCGGAGCATCGCAAGGGATTGGTCGCGCCTGCGCCATTGCGCTGGCCCGGGCCGGAGCGAGTGTGGCCGTTGCCGCACGCAGCGAGATCAAACTGCAGGAAGTAGTCAACGAGATCGCCGGCAATGGTGGGAACGTCAGGGCCTTTGTGCTGGATGTAGCCAGCGAAGAGTCGATCAAGACTACGGCGAAAGCTGTGCTGGAACATTTTGGCGGCGTGCATATTCTGGTGAACAATGCCGGGATTACGCGGGATACGCTGCTGCTGCGCATGAAGCGCGCGGACTGGGACGACGTGATGACCACCAACCTGACGGGCACGTTCCTGATGACGCAGGCGCTGATCGGCTCGATGATGAAGGCGCGATGGGGACGGATCATCAATATTTCAAGCGTGGTAGGCGAGACGGGGCAGGCAGGACAGGCAAATTATGCAGCGAGCAAGGCAGGGCTGATCGGCTTTACCAAGTCACTGGCGCGCGAGCTGGCTTCGCGAAACATCACATCGAACGCTGTGGCTCCGGGATTTGTGGAAACCGCTATGACCGGAGTGCTTGACGACAAGCAGCGGGCCGCGATGATTGTCCATCATTCCGCTGAGTCGGGCCGGCACAGAGGAAGATGTGGCGAATGCCGTGCGCTTTCTTGCTTCCGATGAAGCGGCTTATATCACCGGACATGTGCTGGATGTAAACGGCGGAATGTACATGTGAACTTGCCCTTCGGCTTTGCTCAGGGCAGGCTCTGGGGCACCCGTATTTTTGCTTCTGCTATCGAAAGTGCGGTCCTTCCCCTCCGGCCAGAATGGCAAATTCAGATGGATGTCGTCGACCGGTGCGAAATATACCTCCGACACGGTGTAACGGGGATTGTTCCCCTTACGTCGAATGAGCGAACCTGTTGGGTGCAGGTAGAACGCTTATGAACATCCGCGGTCTTTTTTTTGCTACAGCTTGTGCTGCGGGACTGCAGCTAGCGGCTTTTGCGCAAAGCGCTCCGTCATCACCATCCGGTTCGGCACAGGATTCGAAGCCGGCGGTGGTTGCGGAGCTGTTTACTTCGGAGGGGTGCTCGAGCTGTCCTCCGGCAGATGGGCTGCTGGCACAGTTGGATGGAAAGACCTTCGCGGGCGTACCGATCGTTGTTCTCAGCGAACATGTGGACTACTGGAATCACGATGGCTGGCACGATCCTTTTTCCTCCGAGCAATGGACCCAGCGGCAGAACGGCTATAACGAACACTTCCGGCTGGATAGTATTTACACGCCGCAGATGGTGGTTGACGGAACGCAGCAGGTGAACGGCAGCAACGGTGCCCAGGTTGCGCATGCGATTGAGACGGCAGCCGCTCAGCAGGGAAAACTGCAAATCGAAATTACCGATGCTTCGTGGACGGAGGACGTATTGCACGCAACGGTCTCCGTAGCGGATCTGTCGCCGCAGACGGCCAAGGGAACGACGCTCTATGCGGTGCTTGCCGATGACGAGGACACGTCAAATGTCTCCCGTGGAGAGAATTCAGGGCACACGCTGAAGCATGTCTCCGTTGTGAGAGTGATGCAGAAGGTTTCCTCGCTGCATGGACCCTATTCGGGGCCTGTCCAGATCAAGCTGCCGCATGGGGTGACACACAATAAGATGCGGCTGATTATCTTTGCCCAGAAGGGGCAGAACGGGCAGATTTTTGGGGCGGCGGAGCGCGAAGTCTGAACTACAAACACCGCTTTGCTCTGAGCTTGCCCAATTCCGCATTGAGTTCCGCGCCGATCAGCACGGCAAGTGAGCTGACATAAAGCCACAGCATGAGAGCGATAACGGCCCCGAGCGAGCCGTATGTCTTGTTGTAGTTGGAGAGATGGCTGAGATAAAAGCTGAGGCTGAAGGAGCCCAGGAACCACATGCCAACAGCGACAGCGGCTCCGGGCAACGTGGACCAGAAGCTATGGCGCGCATGCGGACCGAGGTAGTACATCAGCTCCAGTCCGGTGACGAACGTTACGATGGTAACGGTCCAGCGCAACAAGGGCCAGACATGAGCAAAGCCCGGCGGAAACCCGAAAAAATACCAGCAGGAAATGACCGAAGTGGGGACCGACCACGATGGTCAACAGTGAGAGCAGCCCCATTCCGCCAACGGTGAAAGTCAGCAGGAATGCCTGCAGCCGGTCGCGCCACCAGGGGCGGCAGTCCACGACGTCATAGGCGATATCGAGCGACTCGATGAGCGCGGAAAAGCCGCCGGTGGCCGCCCAGAGATAACTGAGAATTCCGAATGAGAGCACCTTGCCATGGCCGGGTTCAAGGACGCTGAGAGTGACTGACTGCACGAGTTGCACGGATTCCTGCGGGATGAGCGCGGCCATAATGCCGAGCAACTGGCTCACAACGCTGGTGGCAGGCAAGTACCAGAGCAGCGAAGCAAGGACAATGAGCAGCGGGACCAGGGAGAGCAGGAAATAAAAAGCCAGCCCCGCTGCCACGGTAAACACCCGCGTACGCCCGAGCTCGTTGTAGACGAGGACGGCGATGCGGCCCGTCTCGCGAAAGGAACGCTCAACCTCGTCCCGCAGCTTTTCCGTTGCGATCATGCGCGCAGCCCATTTGCTTCTGATGAGCATTCTGGCACGGTTGGGTACGCGCGGGATGTGCCATCTTCATCCGGAAGAGCGTTATTCCAACTTTGCTGGTTTCTGACGGCACCGGCAGGGGAACAACTGGCACTGTTTCCCGTGTCGTAACCCGCGCAAGTCCCTAAGCCCTGAAGTAAATCCCTTTGATGCGGGAACCGCCTGTGGTTCCCCGCCGGGGTAACTGTTACGAAATAAATAAAAAAGTTCTTGCTTCGGGCTTACCAGCGTGTTAACTATGCTGCCAATAACATAACAAACCACCTTTTGCAGTTGAGAAAAGGGGATCTGTGGACATAGGACCACAACTATGAAAATTGGAATAACTATTAGGGGTTATCGGTTGCAAAAAGGGTTGTCGCAGGGTGATATAGAAAAGCGCACTGGCCTGCTGCGCTGCTACCTGTCAAGAGTGGAAAACGGTCATACCGTTCCCTCGCTTGACACTCTCTCCAAGATCGCCAGCGCGTTGGATTTACCGCTCTCACAATTTTTCGCTGAGGACACTCTCGGCCAAGAACTGAATACGCAGAAGCTCTCGGACGACGAACTTCGCTTCCTGACACAGATACGCCGTTATTCTTCCAACCTGAACGACAGCGACCGCAAGTTGCTGCTGGCGATGGTGAAGAAGTTCGCGACTACGGCTGTGCGATAGATCCAACCGGCGCGATTCCCCTTTGCGCCCTTTTACCGCAGACAAAGCCCCACCATGGGAGCATGGGTGGGGCTTTGTACTTTCTATTTGCATTCCATTCAGCCGGCAAATAACCGCGAAGGCTTCCTTACCTGGCGCTCATGTAGAACGAGTGCACACCGAAAGCCAGCAGTAACAGCAGAAAGCTCATTCCTAGCACGGCAATCCAGCGGCGGCGCAGGAAGATCTCGCGACGCGCGCCGATGCGGGGGACCAGCGGCACGGCAAAGGCCAGTCCGCTGAGAAAGCCGCCGAGGTGCGCCATATTATCGATCTGAATCGATGTGCGCGCGATCCAGGTGCCTGCGCCGATGACGAAGTTCAGGACCGCAAACCAGATCACGCTTTTGCGCAGGCGTTGCACTTCAACCGGCGGCAACGGCAGCAAGGGAGATTTCAGCAGGAGGATGAGCACCCCGGCGAGGCCAAAAACTGCGCCCGAAGCACCCGCTCCGACGATGCCTCCCGATGCGCCCGAGACGCCGGGATGAATGGCAGTGCTCAACAGGTTGCCGCCGATCCCGGTGAGGATGTAGGCCGCAAGCATGCCAAATGGCCCCATGAGAGGTTCGCCCAGCAGGCCAAGGTTCCACAGGCACCACATGTTGGTGGCAAGATGAATGATGCCCACATGGACAAAAGTCGCAGTCAGCAGACGCCACCACTCGCCGAGCACCAGGACGTATGGGCCATAATCCGCGCCCGAGTTCAGAAGCTGTTCTGGCGTTGGCGCGACAATAGAGATGCCGCTAAAAGCCATCCCCAAAAATACAAGGCAATTGATGCCGACGAGGATGTAGGTTGCCGGCGCATACGCCCAGCGCGAATGGCGCTGCTGAGGCGGCATGACCCGCGGTTGCGGCGCCTGATAGGAGTACACCTGCTGCGGCTCCTCAGGAGTTCCGGAACTTCCCTCGGGAGGCAGAATCTCCGGTTGGGCGTACGGGCCGCCATTCCCCCGATTGTTCTGCCATAAATCGCTCATAGTTTGCCTACCCTAACCTTATCCCAGTTTTGCCAACTCTGCTTTCCAAGGCCAATCCGATTTCCATCACAATCTCGGTCAACAAAACTTCTGTCAGGAATTGCGCTCCGGATGATAATGGCTGGCACTCGGGAGGGGCGAAGACTCGTGGAAATCTGAATCGCTTGATCAGGACAACGATTTTTATCCTGCCGGAGCATGCTTGGTTTCGCCGCAGTTGTCGTCTATGCCGGCACAACACCCAGCTGCTGCATCAGGCTGAGATTGTCTATCAGGATGCGGCTTTCCGCCATCTTTCCTTCGATAAGATGGTCGATAACAACGCCCTTGACGGTCACGGGTTTGCCGGTAGCCGGAATTCCGAGAAACGGCCCATGATGCGTGCCGGTCCATGTAAATCGGCTCACCCCCGTGTCTTCCTCGGCCACCATCTCATCCAAAGTCCAGTGGATATCGGGAAATGCGGCGCGCATCAGGGCAATGCTCTCTTTCAGGCCATCGCGTCCCTGCTTCTGCCCGGGCAGAGGATCGAGTTCGACAAAATCGACGGCAACAAGGCTGTCCGCCCGCTCGAGCCTGCCCTGGTTGATGACTTCCTGGACGAACCTCCGGACCACGGTCTTGTTCTCGGCGGTTTTCATTCTCTTTTCTCGTTCTCCTTGCGGAAATACTCATCGCGTTGATCGACCATGAGGTCTACCCGGCTGCGCTGTCAAGTTTGTAGTGCGACGCCGCTTCGCCTTGATCACCCGGCGCATGTGACAAGCAGTGGCGCGCTGCTTACAATCGTCTTACACCCTTTCATTTTCAAGGAGCACGGTTTGAGCAGCAACAAGCAGGTGCGGCGCGCCCTTTTGAGCGTCACCGATAAGAGCGGGCTGGTGGAATTTGCCCGGGAACTGACGAAGCATGGAGTGGAACTCGTGTCCACGGGCGGCACGGCAAAGGATCTGCGCGAGGCTGGGCTGTCGGTACGCGATATTTCCGATCTGACGGGCTTTCCCGAGATGCTCGATGGCCGCGTCAAGACGCTTCATCCGAAGGTGCATGGCGGCATCCTGCATATCCGCGAGAATGCGCAGCACCTGGCGTCGGTGAAGGAACACGGCATTGAGCCCATCGATATGGTCGTGGTGAATCTTTACGCTTTTGAGAAGACGGCTGCACGTCCGGGCGCGAAGTTTGCCGAGGTAATTGAGAACATCGATATCGGCGGGCCTTCGATGGTGCGCTCCGCGGCAAAGAACTTTGAGGATGTGGCGATTGTGACTTCGCCCGGTGATTACACTGCGCTGGCCGAGGAGCTGGCCACGCACAAAGGCTCTCTGACGCGCAACACGCGCTGGCGGCTGGCGAAGAAAGCCTTCGCCGTGACTGCGGCTTACGATACGGCGATCGCCAATACGCTTGAACAGGTCTGGTCGTCGAGCCGGCAGAGGCAGCGGTGCAGTTTGCCGATGCGGCCACGGCGGCGTTTCCAGAAGCGCTGCGCATCAACTATCCGTTGGCCATGAGCCTGCGCTACGGCGAGAATCCCCACCAGAAAGCGGCTCTTTATGCCGATGGCTCGGGTACCGGCATTGCGGGCGCGAAACAGTTGCAAGGCAAAGAACTGAGCTACAACAACCTGGTCGATCTGGATGCCTGCTGGGATCTGGCGCAGGAGTTCGACTCACCCGGCGTGGCGATTATCAAGCACACCAATCCCTGCGGCGCGGCGACCGGCGCCACGATTCTTGAGGCTTACCAGAAAGCGCTGGCAGCCGACCCCGTTTCGGCATTTGGCGGCGTGATCGGAATCAATCGCGAGGTGGACGAAGCGGCAGCCGAAGAGATTGCCAAGCTCTTTGTGGAGGCGATTGCGGCACCCTCCTTTTGGACGCCGCGCGCACACGCTTTGCGGCCAAGAAGAATTTGCGGCTGGTTGAAGTGAGATCTGCGAAGACGCCGCGAGTCGTCAAGCAGGTATCCGGTGGATTGCTGCTGCAGGATGCGGACCACGGACACGTGACTGCTTCCGAGCTGAAAACGGTGACGGAGCGCAGGCCGACGGCGAAGGAATTGGCCGCGCTGCTCTTTGCCTGGCGCGTCTGCAAGCATGTGAAATCAAATGCCATTGTTTATGCGCGGAATGGGCAGACGATCGGCGTGGGTGCGGCCAGATGAGCCGCGTGGATGCAGCGAAATTTGGTGCCATGAAAGCAGTCCTGCCGCTCGGCGGATGCGTAGCGGCGTCCGATGCCTTCTTCCCCTTTCCCGACGGACTGGAAACGGTTGTTGCGGCAGGAGCGACGGCGGTGATCCAGCCCGGCGGATCTGTGCGCGACGATGAGGTGATTGCCGCTGCCAACCGGCTGGGTATCGCTATGGTTTTCACAGGGATGCGGCATTTCCGGCACTGAGTTCTGAAAAGAGTCATGCGGGCGCAGGCGAAGGCAGAACCTTCAGCTGCGCTGCTGCACCTTAATCGCATGTGCATCACCCTGCCCGAGGCTCCAACGTGCGCCCTGCTCGGAACAATAAGCCTTGATGGGCAACTGCCTTACGGGCGGAACTGCGGGGTGCGGGCGCCGGCCCTGTAAATCCGCTTCTGAGGCCCATTCCGGTTTACAATCGTCTTAAGACAAGAGAGACGCTGCTTGGCTCTGGAGAGCAGCATCCTATTTTTGGGCCGAAGTTGCATGAAGCGCGGCTGCATAATGCTCCGAAGCCACTGGCAGGGGTTTTCCCTTGAATACAACTCGCAAGGTTCCTTTCGTACGCAGTCATCAACTCCTCACAGTGGCTACACTGGCTTTGGCGGCTACCTGTTGCCGTCCGACTTACGCGCAGAGCAATACGCCTGCGGCGGTTCCGGCATCGGCACCTGCGACTTCCGCCAACGATCAGGCAACGTCTGAACATGACCGTTCCGCAGCCTACTACCATTTCGGCCTGGCGCACATGTATGAGGAGATGGCCACGAACTACGGCCGTCCCGAGTATGCCACGCGCGCGATCGAGGAATACAAGCTGGCGCTCAATGCCGATCCCGAACTCGAAATACCTGAATAGCGGTCTGGCGGAACTTTATTTCCGCACCGGACGCGTACGTGATGCCGTATTGCCGCCCAGGACAATCAAGACAGAGCCGAACAATCTGGAAGCACACAAGCTTCTGGGGCGAGTTTATCTGCAGTCGCTGGGCAACATGCAGAACGGCGGCCCTTCGGAAAAGGTGTTGCAACTCGCCATCGCCGAATACGCCAAGATCGTGGAGCTGAGAGCCGACGATATCGAAAGCCGTCTGCTGCTGGGCCAGCTCTATACGCTGGCAATCACGATACGCCGCACGCGGAAGAACAGTTCAAGGCGGCGCAGAACATCGATCCCGAACTCCGAAGATGTGGTGCTGAACCTGGCCGCGGCTCTACAGCGATTCGGGCGATAACGCAGCGGGCGATTCAGTCCTGAACGCGCGTGCCGGACGACGACCGGACCGCCAAGATGGATTATGCGCTGGGCATGAGCTACGACCAGCTAAAGGAAAACAAGAATGCCATCGCGCCTACCAGCAAGGCATTCGATATGGAGCCCGACAACCTGGATGCGGAACGGGGCCTGGCCCAGGCGCTGTTGAACGACAACCAGCTTGGCGAGGCGCTCAAGCATCTTCGAAACGATCTCTGCGGCCGATCCGCAGGATGCCGCAGACCTACCTGCGTATCGCCGAGATCGAACGCCGGCAGGGCCATTATGAACAAGCCCTGGCGACTCTCAAGAAAGCGAAGGCCCTCGCTTCCGGATTCACTGGAGATCGGCTTCAACGAAGCCCTGATTGATGACGCACTGGGCCAGCTACGACGAGGCGCGCAGATCTCTGCAGAAGCTGGTGAATCAGACCAGCCATGCCGATGGGCAATACGCCGATGCGGAGAAGAACAACCGCTCGATCTTTCTCGACCGGCTGGCGAATATTTACCGCGAGCAGAACAAGACCGATCAGGCGGTAGACCTTACCAGTTGATGATCGCACATGGGCGGCGAATACGCCGAACGCGGCTATCAGGGCCAAGTGGATGCCTACCGCGATGCGCAAGCAATATGACAAAGCAACGCAGGTGGCCCGCAAGCAGGCCGCGCAGGCAATGCCAAAGAAGCAAGACCGCGATCCAGCTCATGCTGGCCGGCCAACTGGCGGATACCGGCAAGGCCGAGAAGGCATCAAGCTGGCCAAGGCGCAACTGAACGGCAACGCGACGATCGCGACGTTGAACTGGCTTGCCGCAGATCTATACGCGGATGCGCCGTTGGAAGGAAGCGGGCGACGAGCTATCGACAAGGCGGACGCGCTTTCTACCAATCCTGACGACAAGATCTATATCTACTTCCTGCGCGGCGCGCTGGAAGAACGGCAGAAACACTACGACTCCGCGGAAGAGCAATTCCGCAAGATCTCTGGCATCGACCCCAACAACGGCATGACGCTGAATTATCTGGGCTACATGCTGGCCGATCGCGGTGTGAGCCTGGATGATGCGCTGACCATGGTGCAGAAGGCCGTGCAGCTCGACCCTCAAAACGGCGCCTATCTGGATTCACTGGGCTGGGTGTACTTCAAGATGGGCCAATATGCCTCGCGGAAGCTAACCTGCGTAAGGCCAGTGAGCGCATCAGCACCGATCCCACGGTACATGACCATCTGGGTGAACTGTACGAAAAAACCGGCCGGCTCAAGCTGGCCGCTGCGCAATGGGAGCAGAGCCTGCACGAGTATGCCCGGACCGTTCAGGCCGATGCCGAACCCGCCGATGTGAGCAAGGTGCAGAAGAAGCTCGACAGTGCGCGGGTAAAGCTGGCCAAGGAAGAATCGACGGGCGCCAGCCCGAAACAGCAAGCTGAGAAACGGTAGCAGCCGATGCAAGTCCGCTGAATGAGCTTTCGCGAGCCTCTGCCGCCCGGCTGTGCGTTCCAGACGATCGCCGGCGCTTGCTGGCGCAGCGGGAGCACCCGGAGCCGCCGCATCCTTATCGCACTCCCTTTCAGCGCGACCGGGGACGCATCATTCATGCGCGGGCATTTCGCCGCCTGGCCGGCAAAACCCAGGTCTTCACTCACCGCTACTCCGATCACTTTCGCAGCCGCCTCACCCACACCATGGAAGTTGCGCAGATCGCGCGCGCCATTGCCGATGCGCTGAGCCTGAACGAAGACCTGACGGAAGCGCTGGCTCTGGTGCATGACATTGGCCATCCTCCCTTCGGGCATGCCGGCGAGCGAGCCCTGGACGATGCCATGCGAGCGTCCGGCTTGCGCTTCGACCACAACCTGCACGCGCTGCGCATCGTCGAATACTTCGAGGTTCGCTATGCGGCTTTCGCGGGCTGAATCTTACGCTCGGGGTGCGCGAAGGCATCGTCAAGCACTCACGCGATTACTGCCGCCGAGCATCCAGAGCTGGTGAGTATTTTCTCGATCAGCGTCCGCCGCTGGAAGCGCAGCTCATCGATCTGGCCGATGAGATCGCCTATCTCACCGCCGATCTCGATGACGGCATGGAAGCCGGGATGCTCCGGCCAGAGATGTCCGCCAGCATGTACGGATTTTTGAAAAATTCTTTGTGCCGATGGCTGCGCTGTATCCCGATGCACCTGCCAAGCTCGTCTTTAACGAGGCACTGAAACGCGTGCTTAATGCGCTGGTCGATGACCTGATCACCGAGACTGCGCGGCAAGTCAGCGCCGCGGGCATCACTGCGCTTCAGGACGTCCGCAACGCGGCGCATCGATTTGCGGCTCTTTCTCCGGAGATGGAAGATCTGCGGCTTGAAGCCAAGTGGTATCTCTACAACCATCTCTACAATTGCGTTGAATTAACGAATGATCACAACGAAGCCGCGCAGGTGATTGCAGAACTGTTTGAGGCATGGACGCGTGACCCATCTCTGCTTCCGGCAAGTTATGCAGCGCGCGTGTCGGAAGAGGGCGCGCCTCGCGTAGTGGCCGATTACATTGCCGGCATGACGGACAATTTTATTCTGGCGCAATATGCGGACTGGCGCGTGAAACATACTTCAGTGTGAAGATGCTCTACTGCACCTTCCCGTGCGGCCTCAACCGTCTCAGTTCCTGCGCGCAGGCCAGTGCATTCGTCGCCGTCAGTTTCAGATTGTCGAATGCAGCCCACACCCAGAAGCTCCGCGTCGCCATTTCGCTGCCGTCGGCGGTGCGTACGCGTACCAGAACATCATCCTGCCCCGCGGAGCTTAGATTGCTCGGCGGGTCGGAGTCCCCCAGAACCACGTCGACATGCTCTCCGTTCAATGCCGCTTCCAGATGCTCCAGACTTACAGGCTCATCGAGCGTGAGCGCCATAGAGATGCCGTATCCATGAAAGACCGGCGCGTGCACGAGCTGGATCGCTACTTCCGGCAGATGGCCTGCTGAAAGCTGGGCATAGTGGCGACGAATGCGGGCCTCGCTCGCGCCCAGATGCACCTTGGCCGCTTCACCGAGCGAAGGCAGCAGGTTGAAAGCCACCTGCGCATCGTACATTTCCTTGGGGAGCGACTGGAAACTGAGCAGATTCACCGTCTGCTGGTGAAGTTCGTCCATCGAAGAGCGGCCATATTCGGAAGCGGGCTCAAGCACGGTCGCCGAAGCGGAGCGCACGCCTGCGACTCCTTTGGCGCGGAGCAACAAAAGCGCGAGCGCGACGGCGGCCGGATGCGCTGGGACTACGGCAGGAGTCTGCAGATCGGGCGCAGCCTTCGCTCCTGCGCCGTTCACTTCCTCGCGTGTCTCGTCTTGTATCCATGGGGCGCGAACCAATACTTTGGGTTCACTTTCGAGCGCATAGCTGAGGTCGATAATGCTTGCGCCCGCCTTCTGCGCGCTGTGCCAGTACTTGCGCGTCACTTCCGGAGTGGCGGCAAAAAACGTGAAATCCACGTTGGCAAAGGAGCCGGGTTCAATGCGCTGGATGAAGGTGACTTCGTCTCCAACGGACTCAAGCTGGCCGAGAACGGCGTCGTCATCCATCAGCAGAAAATCTGCCGAGCTGAAAGGCGATTCGCTCAGCGCATCATTCAGTTCTTTGCCGCGCAGAGAGGATGCGCCCACGATTGCGATCTTGTATGTATCTGGCATTAGTTTGTCGGGCTCGGTGAAGGTGGAAGAAGTCTTCGGCCACGCCGCCACGAGTACGCCACTCGGGCCAGAATACCGGAGAACATGTACATCAATGCCATAAGAATCAGCAGGTATTGTGAAAAGAAGACCAGAGCGTAGAGCACCAGTCCGATCAGCACCATCCATTGGAAGGGGTGACGGCTGAAAAGGTTGATTTCTTTTCCGCTCCAGAAGCGCCAGGTGCTGACCATGAGAAAACCGATCAGCCCGACCAGCGCCATCCAGATGAACGCAACCCAGCTGATGGAAATGGGAATGCCACGGAAAAAATGGATGACAGCGGCGATGACGCCTGCCGCCGCCGGAATCGGCATGCCGACAAAGTATTTTCTCCCCGGACGGCCGGGATTCTTCGGTACCGGATCATTGCTGATGTTGAAGCGCGCCAGACGGCTTGCTCCGCAGAGCAGAAACAGGAAACAGACGAAGGCTCCGAGCTGCACGATCTGCTGCCGGTGCAATGGATTGGCCATGGCGGGCAGCATGCGAAAGCCCCAGGTGAAGGCAAGAATGCTGGGGGCCATGCCGAAGGTGATGACGTCGGCCAGCGAATCGAGTTCCTTACCGAACTCGCTCGTGGTGCTGGTCATGCGGGCAATGCGCCCATCGAGAGCATCGAACGGAATCGCGAAACCGATGGCGAGCGCCGCCCAGTCAAAGTGATGCGGCTCCTGCGCCGATCCCTGCAGGCTTTGCATGATCGCGAAGTAGCCTGCCGCAATGTTTCCCGCCGTAAACAAGGACGGCAGGATGTACATGCCGCGTTTGCGCCGCCTTGCGTCCACCCTCAAACCAGCGTCTCCACTTCCAGCTCCGTCAGCAAGGGCTCCGCGACCAGGTTGGGAATCTGTGCAAGCACGGTCGACCCGCCTTTGACGATATCTCCCTTTTTCACGCGCAACTCGGCATAGCCGGGCATCAGCACGTCAACCCGCGAGCCGAACTTGATCATGCCGATGCGCTCGCCGCGCTCCAACCGGTCCCCCGCTTTGGGCCGGAAGACGATGCGGCGCGCCAGCAAGCCGGCAATCTGCTTGAATGCCACTTCGTGACCGTCGTCGCTTTCGACAACCGCAAGATTCTGCTCGTTCTTCTCCGCCGATTCCGGATTCATCGCGTTGAGATACTGCCCCTTCTTATAGCTAACCTCGCGCAGAGTGCCCGAAACCGGCGAGCGGTTCACGTGGACATTGAAGACGCTGAGGAAAATGCTCAGGCGAAGGGTCTCGCCAGTTGGGGTCATCACACGCTCGATTGCAGTAAGTTTTCCGTCCGCGGGCGAGACAATGAGTCCCTCTCCTTCTGGAATACTGCGGCGCGGATCGCGAAAGAACCAGAGAAAGAAGGCGGCCAAAAGGAGTGGGATCAGCGCCCAGATCCACCCACCGGTGAAAAAATACAACACTGCCGCCACCGCAAGCAGAGTCAATCCGTAGAGATAACCGTCACGAACCATGAGAGATAATTCTCTCATTATAGGTATTTGATTGCTAAATTGCTCTGTTTATTACCCCTGCTACAAACAGCGTACTGTAACCACACTTCACCTTCTGCCGTGCCAGCGGCAGGCGAGGACTCGGCGAAGTTCTTACGCTACGTGATGCAAGACGCCATGACGCAGCGCCTCCATCTGGTCCTTCACAGATAATTTGAGTTTTTTCAATCGGACTTCTTCGAGTTGTTCCTCGGCTGAAAGGTAGGGTTTCTGGACCAGGCTTTCCAGTTTCTCCGAATAGTGCCGGTGCTGATCTTGCAAATGGTGCATAACCTCACTATTCGGTGACCCGAACGTTTCCATATCCATGGAACATACCTCCTGATACCTCTAAGACGAACAAATTAGCACCCGGGAGGCCTACTGGCAACGCGTTTTTCACGCAAGTTTTCCACCGGGCCGAAGCGCCGCTCCCATCAGCACCGCGTCTTCCTCAGGAGATGGATAATAGCCGGGACGCAGGCCCTCGCGGCGCAGGCCAGACTTTTCGTAAAGCTTTATGGCTCTGGTATTTGAAGAGCGGACTTCGAGTTCCCAGCGGGTAGCTCCATTAGCCCGCGCCCAATTCGCCACGGCCTCAAGAAGAGTGTGTCCGATTCCCTGCCCCTGAGCTTCCGTCAATACAACGATGGCCTCCAGCTCACAGACGCCGGCAACGAGCTTGCCGATGGAAAACCCCAGCTGCCGGCCTGACGCTTCGGCTACGAATCCAGCACGCAGCAGAGAAACAGAGCTATCAGAAACGATGCAGCGTTCGTATTCGGTGAAATTCCAGTGCGGGGCTTCGGGCGTTTTTCCGGCAAGAGCCTGCACGGCATCGATATCGCCAGCTTCAATACGGCGGATACTCCAGCTCATGCGCTTTGCAACTTGCCCGCGGGTGCATAGGCCTTGGGCCTGGCAAAAAGCTCGGCATTCGAACGGCGCAGGTAATTGCCATCGAGCGAGGCCAGATCGTCGAAGTCTTTTGCCAGCAATCGGGGCAGAGCCACGGCGAGGGCATCGGATGCGGTGGGCATGACGACGAGATGTGCCTGCGGAAAAGCGGCTGCTGTTTTCTCTTCACAGACGGCCAGTTCCGCGGTGGGGGCTGCTGTTCGCAGTTCATCCGCAGAGAGAAGGGCTTCGTCTTCTTTGTCTGCGTAACTCCCTAAATAGAATTCGCTGCGGCCCGCGTCGAGTGCGGCGTAATGCAACTTCGCCTTCTGCGCCAGGACGCGAAGGCGGGAGACGGCGATAACAGGCGTGGCAAACACCTCCGCCAATCCTTTAACGGCGCTCACGCCCACTCTCACTCCGGTAAAGCTTCCCGGACCATGGACGACGATCATTGCCTCTATCTGCTGCAGGCTGGCGTCGTGTGCCTCCAGAAGTTTACGCAGACGGGGTACCAGCGTCGCCGCATAGGTTTTGCCCGCAAGCTCGACGGTTGCGAGTACGGCGATGCGTTCGCCATCGCGCTGCGCGAGCGCAATGGTGCCAGCGCTTCCGCATGTGTCGATGGCTAGCAGCACTTATACATCCGCAATGGGATCCTGGCAGATTTCAAGCAATACCCCTCCAGCGCTGGATGGATGCACAAAAAAATAAAAGTGTCCGCCTGCGCCGATCTGTATTTCATCCGAGATGAGGCGCGCCCCCTTCGCCTTCAGTTCTTCGAGCGTGGCCGAGATGTCATCGACATGCAACGCGATGTGATGCAGGCCTTCTCCGCGCCTGGCGAGAAATTTTCCTACCGGCGAATCTTCAGCCGTCGGCTCAAGCAGCTCAATGCGACTTTCATCCACGGGAATCATCGCTACCCGCACCTTCTCGTGCTCGACCGTCTCTTCCTGCACAATTTGCAGACCGAGCGACTCGTAGAAGCCGCGAGCAGCGACGATACTCTTGACCGCGATTCCAAGGTGATCGATTTTCGTCATGCTACTCGCCTGTCTTCTCTCTGGAATTGAAAACGCGCGTCAACAACTCCGGTATCAGCTTATAAGGATCTTCCTGTCCGCCGGCGACACGCTCCACATGCGCTTCCAGTTCTTCGTCGCTGAGTCCATGTTCGCGTACCTGGCGCAGCAACGCATGCCGCATCATTTCTACGATGCGCTCACGCCAGTATTTCTTTCGGCGTGCTTCCAGGCGGCCATCGCTTTCCAGCCATTGTTTCATCTGCGCGATGGTTTCTGTCAGCTTGTCGATTCCCTCGCACGTCGAGGCGATGGTCCTGACAACCGGAGGCACCCAGCTGCCGTGACTCATGGCCAGCGATTGCATTGCGCGGATCTCTTTTTCGACGCGATCCGCGCCTTCGCGGTCCGACTTATTGACGACGAAAAGATCGCCGATCTCCATGATTCCGGCTTTGAGACTCTGCACATCGTCGCCCATACCCGGCACCAGCACGACGATGGTCACATCGGCGAGGCGAACGATATCGATCTCGTCCTGTCCGACGCCCACCGTCTCGATCAGGATGATGCTCTTGCCGCTGGCTTCGATCACCGATGCTACGTCGGCAGTGGTGCGCGCCAACCCTCCGAGCGAACCGCGGGTGGCCATGCTGCGCACGTACAGGCCCGTGTCGTTGAGGTTTTCCTGCATGCGGATGCGGTCGCCGAGGATCGCGCCACCGGTAAAAGCGCTGGTGGGATCGACGGCGATGACACCGACGGTAGTGCCTGCGCTGCGATAGTGCCGCGCCAGTTTATCGACAATGGTGCTCTTCCCCGCGCCCGGAGCGCCTGTGACGCCGATGCGCAAGGCGTGTCCGCTGTATGGGAAGCAGGTGGACAGGACTTCGGCAGCGCGCGACGCATCGTTCTCGACCATAGAAATGGCGCGGGCCAGCGCACGCATCTCACCTGCGCGCACGCGCTCGATGAGCTGTGCAATTTCGGACGCCGCTGCCTGCCCTATTGCCATTTGTGCACAGTAACTCCGCCGCTGATGCGTGCCTGCAGCACATCTCCAAAAAACATGTAGGGATGCGCGGGATCCAGAGCACTCACATCATCGAGCCTGCGGCGATGTTCCGCGGGAATGACAAATTCCAGCGATGCCAGATTGTCTTCCAGTTGAGACTTGCGCGTCGCGCCAATTAAAGTTGAGGTCACTCCGGGCTGTGTTGCGACCCAGTTCAATGCAACCTGCGCCAGAGGCCGTCCAAGTTCCCTGGCCACCGATTCCAGCACGCCAAGAATTTTCCAGTTTCGATCGGTGAACTTGTCGAAAACGGGGTTGTTCGTATTTTTCAAAATTTCCAGCCGCCCCTTCCCCTCTTCGGGGCTGCGGTCATTCTTGTATTTACCCGCCAGAAATCCGCTTGCCAGCGGGCTCCACGGACAGACAGCGAGACCCAGCTCGCGGGCAGCGGGAATATGCTCCCGCTCAATGGTGCGTTCCACCAGCGAGTATTCCAGCTGCAGGCCAATGGGCTTATGCAGGCTATGGCATTCAGCCAGAGTAACGGCGCGTGCCACGTACCATGCAGGCACGTCAGAGAACGCGTAGTAGCGGATCTTGCCCGCGCGGACGAGATCGCTCAAGGTCTCGATGACTTCCTCGACCGGGGTGACTCTATCCCAGGCATGCAGCCAATACAGATCGACATAATCCATGCCGAGGCGTTTGAGTGAGCCCTCGAGAGCTCGATACACATTCTTGCGGCCATTGCCGCCAGCATTTGGATTCCCCTCGTCGGAGTTGAAAGTAAACTTCGTGGCAATCACCAGCTTGTCGCGCAGCTTACTCTCAGCGACGAACCGGCCCAGCAACTCTTCGCTCTTGCCTACGGCGTATCCATCGGCGGTATCGAGAAAATTTCCACCCACTTCGAGATAGCGGTCGAAAATTGCTCTCGCTTCCCTGTCGTCTGAACCCCAGCGATCATTTCCAAAGGTCATCGTTCCAAGGCAAAGAGGACTGACTCGCAATCCGGATTTGCCCAGTGTGATGTACTCGTTCATCAGCATTCTCACCATCCGTATACAAACATCCTATCCGCGATACGGGCGCAGGCAAAGGTTCCCGCAAACGAATGGTTTGTGCGGCGGCGACTCAAGGACTATCCGCGCGAGGGCATGACTTTCAGAATCTCGCGCGCGATCACCAGGCGCTGAATCTCGCTGGTGCCTTCGCCGATGGTGCAGAGCTTCACGTCGCGGTAGAACTTCTCCGCCGGATAGTCTTTGATGAACCCATAGCCGCCATGAATCTGCACGCCTTCGTTGGCAGATGCGCACCGCGACTTCGCTGGTGTAGAGCTTGGCCATCGACGACTCGCAGCGTCAGTCTTCATGCCGGCATCTTTCATGGACGGCGGCGCGCATGCGTCAGCAGCCGCGCCGCATCGATTTCCGTCGCCATGTCGGCCAGCTTCCATCCGACTGCCTGAAATTCGCTGATGGCCTTGCCGAACTGCTGGCGCTCTTTCGACATAGTTGCAGCGCCGCTTCGTAGCGCGCCCTGCGCCATGCCCAGCGACAGCGCAGCAATCGAGATTCGCCCGCCATCAAGCACGCGCATGGCGTCGATGAATCCTTCGCCTTCTTTGCCCAGCAGGTTTTCAGCGGGAATTTCGCAGTCCTCGAAGATCAGCTCCGAAGTGTCGCTGGCGCGCAGGCCGAGCTTGTTCTCTTTCTTGCCCGGCGCGAAATCCCTTGCGTCCCCTTCTCCACCACGAACGCCGAGAGTCCATGCGTGTGCGCGGTTTTGTCCGTCACCGCGATGACGACAGCAACATCGGCATAGTGTCCGTTGGTGATGAAGGTCTTGTTACCGTTCAGCACCCATTTGTCACCCTTGCGCACCGCCGAGCAGCGCGCGCCGCCGCATCCGAGCCGGAACCCGGCTCGGTCAGTCCCCAGGCGCCCAGACATTCGCCGGTCGCCAGTTTGGGAATGTACTTGCGCCTTCTGCTCTTCGTTGCCGGCAACGAAAATGTGATTCGAGCACAGCGAGTTATGCGCAGCAACGATGATGCCAACCGAGCCGTCGACCGCGACAGCTCCTCGATCGACCGTCATGTACTCGACATAGCCCATGCCCGCGCCGCCCGTTCCACGGGGAAAATGACGCCCATCAAGCCCAGCTTACCCAGCTGCTTTACGACGTCCGCGGGAAATTCGCTGGCTTCGTCCCACCGCATGACGTTGGGCGCGATCTCGCGCTGGGCGAAGTCGCGCACCATCTTTACGCAGATGCTCCTGCTCATCGGTGAGTTTGAAAGGATAGGTGTTTACGTCCTGCACTGCCGCCTGAGAAGACATGAATAACTCCGGCACTCAAAATAGATCGAGCGAAAACCTGTGATCGTAGCATTTTTCATAGAGGTTTGTCGCTGTATCTATCAGCAGCGGTAGCGGGTCAGTTTGAAGTTCCAGTTTCGACCCATTGCGGAGGTTCCCTCAGTCGCCAATCGAACGAATCACTCTCGCCGGATTTCCTCCGACAAGGGTATTTGGCGGAACGTTCTTGGTGACGACCGAACCCGCCGCGACGACTGAGTTCTCGCCTACTGTTACGCCGCCGATGATCGTCGCGCCGGCTGCGATCCACACGTTTTTCTCAATCACGATGGGCTTTCCGATTGTGACGGCGCGCCGCTGCGAAGGTTCAATCGGATGGCCCGTCGTGATGATGCTCACGTTCGGCCCGATCATCACATCGTCCGCGATATCGAGGCCGCCAAGGTCATAGAAAGTGCAGTTCTGATTTACAAAGACATTACGCCCGACGCGGATTTCGTCCCCGCCGGCAGTATAAAATGGAGGGATCAGTAAAAAGCTCTCGTCTACCTTTTTACCGATAAGTTCGCTGAACAAGGCCCGAATTTCACCCGCATCGTTGAACGTCAAACGGTTAAGTGCTGGCGGTGATCGCCATGGCTCGTTTGACGTTTGCCAGCATGGCCGCTGATTCCGGCGTCCTGCTGTAAATTATCCTGGTGCGATCGTCATTCGGCATTCGTTATTTTTCTCGGCTACAGTCTAGCGTGCGTGTCGGCGCACGAGGGCGGCACCGACATTCGCTGAGTGTAGCCCAGAGGAGAAGCGCCGAAATCCGGACAGTCGGATTCAAAGGGCTCACTACCACGAGCAGCGAAGGTCCACCACCGGATCGCATCAGCTGTCCTTGCGATACAGGAGATTGCGCATCGCTTGTCTCCTGGCCTCATTCGCTTCACTCTCAGCTTTGCGCTCGTCGGCATCCATGGACTGCTTCGTGCCGGGGTCCGTTTCTTCGGATGCGCTGCACTCCGGGCAGCGGTTGGCGAAACCGGGCTTGTCGGGCTTCAGCTCAAATTCTTCTGAACAGATCACGCAGACTTTGATTGGAAAAGGCATTTGAAAACTCCATTGGTTCATAGGCGAGCCATCGCGACGCGCTCTCATATCGTTTCGGCTGACGGTCCTCCTTCCATGATCGTCAGCATGGACTCTAGGCTCTTGCAGCCCGTTCGCGCGGCAGCGGCACACGTACTGATGCCATGCCGCCCGCGGTCGCTGCCTGGATGCCCATCTCCGTATCTTCAAAGACGAGACAATCTTCCGGCGCGACGCCAAGTTTTTCGGCCGCCATCAGAAAACATTCCGGATCCGGCTTGCTTCTCTTGTACTCGCCCGCACAAACCAGTGTGTCGAAACGGTCGAGCAGATTCAATACGGTCAGCGAAGCCGTAACCGACTGGCGGGTACTGCCGGAGACAACGGCAAATGGAATCTGCCCGTGCTGATCTTCGATGTGCTCCAGCACTTCCGGTACTGCAGCTAGCTGCGGAAGAATTTCGTAATAGAGTGACTCTTTGCGCTTCGCTACGGCTTCGACCGGCATCGTCAATCCATTGCGTTGATTCAGAGTGGAGATGATTTCAAGCACAGGCATGCCGCCCCAGGAATAGAACAGATCTTCGTCAAATTCACAGTTCCACTCGCGCAACACG
Source organism: Terriglobales bacterium (assembly GCA_963738095.1). Taxonomy (GTDB): domain Bacteria; phylum Acidobacteriota; class Terriglobia; order Terriglobales; family Acidobacteriaceae; genus Alloacidobacterium. Next base: position 481,602 of record CAVTVL010000020.1, on the reverse strand, counting down.
GACTTCCACGCGACATAATGCAGCGGCATGGAATCTACAATCGTGCCGTCGCAGTCGAAGAGGTACGCCTTGAACGAGCCTTCGGGTAATTTCAATTTCATGCAGTTCTTCAGTCCTTTCCTATAATTTTAGCGGCTTCTGCCTCTCTCTGGCTGCGGCGCCATACACAATGCGGGCAGATCGTCTTACACTCATCCAGAACCAAAAAAATCATTCCTGGATGAAGGGAAACATGCGAAGGAAAATTCTTGCGTTGGCATTTCTTTCGTTCGGCGGTCTTGTGGCATGGGCGCAAACGCCGGGCACACATTGGGTTGGAACATGGGCTTCTTCGCCGATCGGCGAAACGGTAAATTCCGGACAACCGGCGCCGGCCAACACTACCTATCGAAATATCGTGCACATCAGCCTGGGCGGCTCCGCCGTGCGGGTACAACTCACCAATGAATTCGGCACCGAGCCGCTAACCGTGGGCGCTGCCTATGTCGCCGTGAGCACGGGCGGCGGATCAATTCAGTCCGGTTCCGACCACGCACTCACCTTCAACGGACGGCCGACGGTCGAGATCCCTGCGGGAGCCTTTGTCGTCAGCGATCCGGTAACGATGCAGGCGGCTGCGCTCTCCGATCTCGCTGTCAGCGTCTACCTGCCGCAACAGCGTATTCGCAACACAACCTGTCACGACTTCGGCGACTCCACCAACTACATCCTGAAAGGCGATGCAACGGGAGCCGCTACCGCCGACAACTCCAGCCCCATCTACTCCTGGTGCTTCGTCAAGGGAATCGACGTGAGCGCGAGCAACCAGGCCGCCGCAGTGGTGACCTTCGGCGATTCCATCACCGACGGCGCTCTCTCGACGCGCGATGCCAACCGCCGCTGGCCCGACGTACTGGCTGCGCGCCTGCAGGCCGACAAGAAGACGGCTGACCTTGGCGTCCTCAATCAAGGCATCGGCGGCAATCGCGTGCTGCATGATGGATACGGGCCGAGCGCGCTGGCTCGCTTCGACCGCGATGTCATTGCACAGAGCGGCGTCAAGTATCTCATCGTTCTTGAGGGCATCAATGACATTGGCCGGCTGAAGAATCCACACGAACAAGGAGATAACATCACTGCGGACGATCTGATTTTTGGCCTCTCGCAGCTGGTCACTCGCGCCCATCAACATGGGATCAAAGTCTTCGGCGCAACCCTCACGCCATACATGAGCGCGGGCTATTCAGCCGCTCTGGGGGAGCAGGTACGCCAGACTTACAACAACTGGATCAGGACGAGCGGCGTCTTCGATGGCGTGATTGACTTTGACAAGATCACACAAGATCCCGCGCATCCTGACCAATTCCTGCCCGACTATGATTCCGGCGATCACCTGCACCCGAAAGACGCTGGATATAAGGCGATGGGCGATGCGATCGATCTTTCACTGTTTCACTGAGCTTTATTCGTACACATTGTCATCCCGAGCGCAGCGAAGGAATCTGTTTTCTATCGTTGTTCAAGTTCAACAGAAGCAGTCCCTTCGCCGCTTCAGGATGACATTCTCATGCAAACCGCGCGAGCCATTCGCGGGCTTCATCAATATCCCCGTGCGAAAGCTCGTGTCCGCTCTGTTTCCATACGTGTGTCACGTCCGCTCCCGCCTGCGTAAGCAATTGCGCCAACTCGGTGACACTATCGGCAGCGACGATGGGATCGAATTTTCCTGAAGACAAAAATACTGCCCTTCCCGTGAGATCCGGGGACTGGACTGGAATCAGTGGGAGCTGGCCGCGAAAGAGCACCGCGCCGCGAAGGATTTCCGGACGCAGCAGCATCATCGCGGACGCGATGTTCGCTCCATTCGAGTAACCGACAGCGATAATCTGCGACGTATCGAGAGCATTTTCTTTCACTGCGGCGGTTACAAAATCCGCCAGTTCATTTGCGCGCCGGATCACGTCTTCCTCATCGAAGACGCCTTCTCGTAATCGGCGAAAAAACCGCGACGCACCGTTTTCGAGTACCTTGCCGCGCGGGCTCAGCAATGCACTGTCAGAATCGATCATGCGGCCTACCGGCAGCAGATCATCTTCATTGCCGCCTGTACCGTGGAGAACCAAGAGGGTGCGTTTGCTCTTCTGGCCCGGAATGAACCGATGAATAAAAGCTTCTGCGCCGCTCATGGCTCCCTTTCCGCAAAGAAGTTTGGCTGGTGCAGCTTTGGCAATTCGCCTTCAATTTCCGCGCGATGCTTTTCCAGCCACGGAGGCAGTTTCAGCGTCTGTCCCAATGCATTTTCCGGCTCATCCTTCGCGAAGCCCGGCGGATCGGTGGCAATCTCGAAGAGCACGCCACCGGGTTCGCGGAAATAAATCGACTTGAAATACTGGCGGTCGAGCACCGGCGTTACGTTCAATCCCGCTTCGCGCACTTTTGTCTGCCACTCGACCTGCGCGGCATCATCGGGCACGCGCCAGGCAACGTGGTGCACGCTGCCTCCGGCAACAACCCCGGTCAGGAACTCCGGCGTGCAGTGCAGGTCAACGTTCGAGGCGCTCTCGCCCTCTCCAAACGTAAAACGAAAATACGAGCCTTCATCTCTGAGCTTCTTTGCGCCCATCGTATTCGTCAGCAACGCGGCTGTGCTCTCCATGCCGTCTTCGCAAAGCGTTACCGTGTGAAATCCGCGAATGGCCTCCTTGCCGGAAATGCCGTTCGCCTCCCATGCAGCCTTGCTCTCCGCGCCCGTCACGCCGACCAGTTCGAGCGATAGGCCATCCCAGTCGCGGAGGGCGAGAACAGGCTCATCGAAGCGCCGTTGCGGCTTGTCATATTCCACGCTGTGGCGCGTGAGCCGTTCGATCCAGAAGCCGAAGGAATCAACCGGGACCTCAAATGCGATGGCGGTTGCCTGCCCTGTGCCGCGGCGTCCGCGCTGCACATGGTTCCAGGGGAAAAAAGTAAGGATCGTGCCCGGCTGGCCTTTGCCGTCACCAAAATAAAGATGGTAGGTGCCGGGATCGTCGAAGTTGACGGTCTGCTTCACCAGCCTCAGGCCCAGCACGCCAGCATAGAAATCAACATTCTGTTGCGCATCGGTTGCGATGGCCGTGATGTGGTGAATTCCTGGAATTGTTTCAGGCATGGTTTCCTCCGCTCGGCAGATGGCTTTTGTATGAAATTGGATTCAGGTCAGCGCCGCGGCCCGAAGAGTGGAATGATCTTCGCGCCTTTGCCGCCATTAGTGACTGGGCCGGGCCTCTCTCCGCTGGCCTCTCGCCACTGCGGCGAGCTGAAGTTGCCGGAGTCCAGCATCTGAGGAGCTCCCTGCTTGCCTTTCGCATCGGTTTCTGTCCATTGCACCTTACGCACGAACGGGCGCTCTTCCCCGAGACGATATTTGTCCTGAATGATGACCGAAATGCGGTAGCGGTCTTTTAGCTTTCTGCTCCAGTCGGATTCGAGATCGTGATAGCTGCCGCCGTGTCCGCGAAAGGCCTCCTGCAGCCGCTTGGGGGCGAAGGTATTCATGTTGGCATTCTGCAACCCCATGTTCTCGATACCGCCGGGCGCACCGAATTGCACGCCGATCATGTGTCCGGCATGATCTCCCGTCCCTCCGGCCAGATCGCGCTGCGCGCCTACATCGCGATGCGTCATGACCTTACCGGGAACGCCCAGCTCACCAGCAGCCTCTTTGTAGAAGTAACCGCCCTGCGTCCAGTTGCGGAACGTGAATCTGCTGCTGATATCCGGTAGAGCCATCTGCCACCTCCTGCGGGTGCCCTGCCCGTCAATCTAGCACGGTCAATTGCCGGAGAGAATTTGGGGCTCCATGAAAACTTGCGTGACATAAGAAAACGCGATGCCAATATGGGCGAGCTTTTGTCCTGAATACGATCTATTCAGCTACGTGCGATATCTAGGAAACCTTGCCATCATTGGCTTGATTGTATTTCTGGGCATCCAGGTCATTCATCCAGCACTCAAGAATCCTCCGGTCACGGCTGCAATTCAGGTACCGCCCGAAGTGCATCAGATTCTCAAAAGTTCCTGCTACAACTGCCATTCCAACGAGACATCTCTGCCTCTGTTCGATCGCGTGGCACCGCAGCGCGTTTGAAGGGGAGGACGGGAGACCGTGGTAAATCTGCCACTGAATCTCTGTTGATTCGCTGCATTTGGGCCATAAATCGACCGCAACTTTTCCCGTCTTTCGTGTTCCAATTATTAGGTTCCGGATTTCACCCAATGGGTTTCGCGGAATCACGTCGGCTGGCTGACCGGAACGTCTGGCAGCCTTTTGACGGGGAGGTTCACTTTGCGCATTCTGCGTTCCCTTGCTTTGCTCACGGTTCTCGCAGCACCCGCGGCACTCGCACACTCCCAGGTTGCTGTGGGTATCGGCATCGGACCGGTGGTTGATTATCCCGCTCCGGTCTACGTTGACGCACCGCCCGTCTGCACCTGGGGCTACTACTCTTACTATCCATATGCCTGCGCTCCCTACGGCTACTACGGCGCCGACTGGTTCTTTGGCGGTTTCTTTATCGGAGCAGGCCCCTGGTATCACGGCTGGTATGGACGCCCGTGGGGCTGGGGCTGGGGTCATCCGTGGGGCGGCTGGGGCTGGGGCGCGCATCCCTACTATGGCGGCGGATACCACGGCTACCACGGCGGCGGTTATGGCTATCGCGGCGGCTACAACACCGGATATAACCATGGCCTCAATAACGGCTATCGCAGTGGCGGCGCTTATGGAACCTCGCATCCGCCATCAACCGGCAGCGTAAACGGCTTCCGCAACGGCGGAGCCTATGGCCGCTCACCTCTCTATGGAGGAACTCGCGGCGTCGGCACAACTGGTTATCGCGGCAGCTATAACGGGTTCAACGGCAACTCCGGTTACCGCGGCGGATCTAACGGCTTCTCCGGCTCCCATGGATTCAGCGGCTCGTCCGGCTTCCACGGATCGAACGGTGGCGGCTTCAGCGGTGCTCACGGATTCAGTGGCGGTGGAGGCTTCCACGGTGGTGGTGGAGGCGGGGGCTTCCATGGTGGTGGAGGCGGTGGAGGCTTTCACGGTGGTGGCGCAGGCGGATTCCACGGCGGCGGTGGTCACCGGTAATTGGCTTATCTCATAACAAAGGCCCACTGGAAACGGTGGGCCTTTTCTTTGTCTGACTAAAATGGCGGACCTATTCGCGTCGCAACGCCACATTCGGATCCACCCGAGCAGCCGCAAGCGCCGGGACCAGCGTCGCGAGCAACGCCACTCCGCTCAACACCAGCACCACGATCCCATACGAAGCCGGATCGTGTGCGCTCACATGGAACAGCAAACTCCGCAGCAACCGCGACACGCCAAACGCCACACCCAGACCCGCCAATCCTCCCAGCAGAACCAGAGCCATCCCGCGCCCCAAAACCAGCCGAAGAATATTCGTGCGCGTCGACCCAAGCGCCATGCGCACGCCAATCTCCTGCGTCCGCTGCGCCATCAGAAACGCCACCACGCCATACAGCCCCACCACCGCCAGCAGCAACCCGGCCGCCGCAAAAAAGCTGACCAAAGCCATTTCGAACCGTGGCCGGTCAGCCAGCCTCGCGACAGTTTGTGTCAGAGGCGCAACCTCTACCGGCGCAGTTGGATCGAGCTTCGCCATCTGCATTCGCAGCCATGGCGTCACCACCGCAGGCGGCAGGTTCGTCTCGATGAGAAATACGCAATGCCGGCTCCAGCTTTCGGGATGATAATTACTCCACAGTTCGTAGTATTCCGGATCATCCTGCCCTGTAAGCCCGGCATTCTTCACATCGCCGGCCACACCTACAACAGTAAACACTGGACCGTCTACTGAGAAATACGGACGATAGTTGGCAAACCGAATATGCTGCCCAACCGCGTCTCCCCTGGGAAACAGCCACTCCGCAAGCCGCTTGCTCAGAATCATGAAATCGCCCTTCGCGCTGCGCTCTTCTTCGGTAAATCCCCGCCCCTCCAGCATGGGGATATTCAGTGCGCGAAAATAATCCGGCGTAACCAGCCGCCTCACGACCGCGCCTCCTGTTTCCGGTGGAATGGGCGGCTTTCCCACGACAAAGAAATCCCCCAGCCGGGAACCGCCATGCCAGCTGTTCGCATCCGGCGGTAAGGAGTCGCTGATGCTCACCGCCTGCACTCCGGGCAGTTGGCGCATCGCCGCCTCGGCGCAGATAAAAATCCATATACGCATGGCTTCCCTGGTAGCGCGAATCCACCAGCGGAATCCGCACCGTCAGCACATTCTTCGTTTGCATGCCAAGGTCTTCGCGCTGCAGATTCTGGAAGCTTCTGATGAACAGACTCGCACCCGAAAGCAGAACGACACTCACAGCAATTTGCGCGACCACAAGGAATCCCCGCATTCGTGTATGCGCGCCTGAGTTCGCTGTGCGCGCCGAGAGAGCAATCGAGCGGGGTCTTTCGAGAGCCGGCACTACGCCGCATATCGCTGCGCACACCAGCGCAAGCAGAACTGCGAAGCCAATAATCCGCAGGTCGGGTTGCGCGTCCGCAAGAAACGGAACACCCGACGGCGAGATCGAGATAAAAACACGCAATAAAATCTCAGCCAGTACGCACCCCGCCGCCGCGCCTGCTACCGCCAACAGCAGCGCTTCCACAAGCACTTGCCGGATGATCCGGAATCGCGTGGCTCCCAGCGCCGAGCGCACCGCAAGCTCACGCTCTCTCGCCGCGCCGCGCGCGGAAAACAGGCTGGCTACATTGGCGCACGCAATCAGCATCACGGCCAGCGCAGCGCCCAGCAACACCCATGCCGCCCGGTAGGCATCCTGCATCTGACGGTCGCGAATGGAGCGAATCTGCAATTGGAACTGCTGCCGGAACTGCGCCGGAATCCACATCTGCGTGTGCCGGAAGACCGGGTCCAGTTCGGCTCTCGCCTTCGCAATGCTTACGCCCGGCTTCAGCCGCGCAAACGCCCACATCGGAAATCCAATACCATCGTTGACCGTATGCTGCGCCGCTATGTCCATCTGTGCTGGCAGTAACACATCGACTGCCTGCAGTCTGGGCATTTCAAAATCTGCCGGAAGCACGCCAACGATGCGCACCGGCTTGCCGTCGATCTCGATCTCCTTGTTCAGAACATCCCGCGAGCGGTTGTAGCGAGCCAGCCACAGCGCATCGGAAATCAGTGCTGCTTTCGGGGCGTTCGGTACGTCCTCCTCCGGCAGAAAATTCCGCCCGATCACCGGAGCCACACCCAGCATCGGCAGAAAGTTCGCAGCCACGTCCGCGCAATGCAGGCGTACAGGATTCTGGGTGGTCAGGTTGCATTCGCCCGCGCCCCGCTCGAACGTCATCGACGCAAACGGTTTCTGGTGATCTTGCCCCCGCGAAACGTATCCCTTAGCTGACAATCAGCGAAGGGGATGCAGATGAAGGCGACGCGAGCGCGGTACACGCTCGAGTTCAAGCAAGAGGCGGTTCGGCTAGTGGCCGAAACAGAATGCGGTCGACCACGCTGAAGACCGCCGTGGTCGCGCCAATGCCAAGCGCCATCGTCGCCGCTGCCGGGATGGCGAAACAGGATTCGCCGAAATCCGCGCAGCGCGTAGCGCACATCCTGGCGTAGCATGTAGAGAAACCATCCCGGCCGAGCCTCGCTGCATGCTTCACGCGCGCCCTCGACACGCCGAAAGCGATCAAAGCTTGCCTCTTCGCTTCTGCCCGCGGCATTCCCGCTTCAAGTTTCGCCTCGATCTGCCGTTCGATGTGGAACTGGAGCTCCTCATCGGCTCCCGCATATCTTTGCGTGAGATAAGAGACCGCAACGTTTCCAAAATTCGCATTCGTCCGCGACATCCGCTTCAGGACGAACCGACCAGGCAATTAACCAAAATCCCGGCATCCTGGGAGCACCGCGACGAAGGTTTTGCGTTTCTTCGCACAGCTGCGAATACCGGCGTGCCCCGCGTCTGTTGCGTAAGGGTGGGATATCATGATGTTCGTCCGCGAAAAGCACCCGCCCCCGGTGTCGCGCTGTCTGTCGACATAACAATCGTCGGAGCTTAGAAGCGCCGGGCTTTAGCGCGGTGAAATCAAGCAGGGGGTGAAGGGGCTTCAGCCCCTGGATTTTCTCGATCACGGCGCGTCGTTTCCGCCTGATTCAACACCAGCCCAATCGCCTCCGCCATCCGTTCCCAGTTGATCCGCAAGGCTTCGATCTGAGCCCGGCCATCAGGAGTCGGCGAATAAAACTTCGCCCGCTGGCTTTTCTCCGATGGTCCTCACTCAGCGATGGATCCTGCCTCATCGCACTCCAGACGGTGCAGGCCGGATCATAGCGATCCGGCTGCCAATCTGCCAGCCATCCTTTGAGACCGTGCTGCATGCGTTGCGCATCCCCGCTTCGATGAGCCGCGGGCACTGCGGGATACGCCCCCAAAGCCACTTGCGTCTCTCAAAATAGCACGGATCCACGGAGAACGCTTTGAAACAATTCTCAGCCAGGACGAAGTCCTCAATTGGCTGCTCTGGTATAACCAAACGCGCATTCGACTCAACCCTGGGCTACGTCAGCCCGATGCAGTTCGAACAAGCTGGTATCGCAGCACCGCGGCTGTTGCAAGCTGATGGGGCCAAGCCTTTGAAAGCAGGCTATGGAAAAGCAGGAAAGCAAAAGACGCTTTCCAACTTTCCCATAGCCACGACGACTCGAACTATAACTACTTATGATACGGTTCTGAGGGAAGGTCGTCTATCTGCTCAGCAACGATGCAGGGAATTATGCCAAAAATTGTTATCATAGAAATAAGGGCGTATAAATCCGGCCATGATCAGTAAGAAGGCTAAGCCTAACTTCCTGCAGTATGAGGAATTTAGCCGATTTTCTCAGAAAAATTGTTCCTAATCTCCTGTGTTTTGAGGAATTTAGCCAAATACAGGGGGAGGGTTAACGTCGGATACCCCATATCTCGAAGAGATGTGGAATTCTGCGATGCGTGTAACTCGCATAAAAAGAATAATTTAGCCCGAACCACACGCTGAAGCACCCCTAAGCTCCTTTATTTCCAGGAATTAAGCGACTATAGGGGTCTCTTTACCGCCCCATGAGTTCAGCAGCCATGGCAGCAATCCGGCTCGCCGCATCCGGATGAGCCAGCGTCCGCGCCCGCTCACCCATCGCCCGAAGTTCTGCCCGATTGCCGAACATGGCCGTCAGCGATGCGAGCAGGCGCTCCGGCGTCAGGTCCGACTCAAGGAGCAGAGTCGCCGCTCCGGTCCCGGCCATGACCTCGGCATTCTTCCGCTGATGATCGTCAGCAGCTCCAGGGAACGGGATCAGCAGCGCGGGCTTGCCGGCGGCCATCTCTTCGGCCACGGTGCTGGCGCCGCTGCGCGACAAAACCAGGTCTGCGCCTTCAAAACGGCGGGCCATGTCGTCAAGAAAGGCATGCACCTGCCAGCGCGCCGGATCTGCGCCGCTTGCTGCATACGCCGTCTGCGTTTCTTCTGCATGCCGCGCTCCCGCCTGATGCAGAATCGTAAGGCCGGGAACCGCTTCGATCAGCTTCGCGGCGATGAGCGGCATGGTCCGGTTCAACACGCGCGCGCCCTGACTTCCGCCGAAGATAAGGAGGTGCGGCGGGGCTTTCTCCGCGCGTGGTTGCAGATTGAAAGAACTCGGTCCGCACGGGAATTCCCGTGACCTGCGCCTTGCGGAAATATTTGAGCGGCGGGCTCAAAATTCACCGCGGCCGCAGAGACATGTTTCCCCACAAGCCGGTTCGCCAATCCGGGAAACGCGTTGGGCTCAACCGCCAGCGTGGGAATGCGCGCGAGAATCGCGGCAACCATTGCCGGGCCGGAGGCGTAGCCGCCCACGCCGATCGCCACGTCGGGCTGAAACTGTTTCAGCAGCGTGCGGCAGTGCAGCACACTCAACGGGAGATCGAGCATTGTCCGCAGCCGCGTGACGAGGCTGACATTCTTGAGCTGACCTACTTTGATGAGTTCAAGTTGGTATCCGGACTGGGGAACGAGGCGCGATTCCAGCCCGCGCGCTGTGCCAACGAAGAGAAGCTCAGCCTGATACTGCTTCTTCAAGGCGGCGGCAATTGCCAATGCCGGCATGATGTGGCCGCCCGTGCCGCCACCTGCAATCAACACGCGCACGCGTTATTCGATCTCCCGCGTAATGTTCAGCAGCACGCCGATGAGAGCGAGCATGATGAAGAGCGAGGTTCCGCCATAAGAGATGAATGGAAGCGTAATGCCTTTGGTGGGCACCAGCGCAAGCACGACGCTGATGTTGAAGAACGCCTGAATGAGAATAGTTGCCGTGATGCCAAAGGCCAGGAAGCGCGCGAATGGGTCTTTGGAAAGAATGGCCGCGCGCATGCCGCGATAGCCAAGAATGATGAATAGCGTGACAACGACGATGGCTCCGAGCAGGCCCAGCTCCTCGGAGATATTGGCGAAGATGTAGTCGGTGTGCGGCTCCGGCAGATAGAAGAGCTTCTGCCGTCCTTCCATGTACCCAAGCCCGTGTAAGCCGCCCGTGCCGACTGCGATCAGCGACTGGATGATGTGGAACCCTTTGCCCAGCGGATCGGCCTCAGGATTGATGAAGGCCAGCAGGCGGTCGCGGCGCCACTTGACGCGGAAGAGCATGAGATAGAGCACTGGAATGGAGGCCAGCGCTGCGTAGCCGAGATATTTCATCTCCATGCCCGCGAGATAAAACATAAGCGCGGTGACACCGGCACAGACCAGTGCTGTTCCGAGATCCGGCTCTTTAAGAATGAGAGCGATAAAGACAAGGCTCGGCAGCGATGCCGGAAGAATGGTACCGCGCCAGTCGTCAATGGTCTGCATCCGGTTCTGGAGAAACCATGCGAGAAAAAGTACGAGCGCGGGTTTGGCCAGCTCCGACGGCTGAAAGGACAGGATGCCGAAGCGAATCCAGCGATGCGTGTTGTGCGAGTCGTGCATGAGGAACGCGGCCAGCAGGCAGATGACTGTGATAGCGACCGCTGGAAAAACAACGTTGGGCCGGTTGTATTTGCGGTAGTCCACTTGCATGAGCAGAGTCATGACTGCAAGACCTATCGCTGCGTAGAGCGCCTGGCGAATGACAAAGCTGTACGGCGAGCCGAAGCGCTCCTTCGCCATGACGGCGGAGGCGCTGAAGACCATGGCCAGCCCGATGACGACGAGGATCAGCGTCACGCAGAACAGCAGTTTGTCGACGCCTACGCGTTTTGCCATACACCCTGTCTTGCGTGCACAAGCTCTTTGAAGACCTGCCCGCGATGCTCGTAGTTCTCAAATTGATCGAAGCTTGAACAGGCAGGCGCGAGCAGGACAATCTCGCCCGGCTGGCGCAGCTTCAGATGCTTTGGCGACGGCCTGATCGAGCGTTCCTGCACTTACCACCGGCACCACGCCGTAGATGTGCGATTCGATCTTCTCCGCCGCTGCCCCGATGGTATACACCGCCTTTACCCGCTCTTCGAGCAAGGATCGCAGCTGGCGGTAATCGGAGTTCTTGTCCTTGCCGCCGAGAATAAGGTGAATACCTCCCGGAAATGCAGCGATCGCCTTAGCCGCTGCATCGACGTTCGTGGCCTTGGAATCGTTGTAGTAATCGACCCCATGGATGTTGGCAACAAATTCCAGCCGGTGCTCTACCGCCTTGAAGGACTCGACCGCTTGGCGGATCGCTTCGGGCTCGACGCCCGCGAGGCGCGCTGCGCAAACGGCAGCCAGCACATTCTCAACGTTGTGGTCGCCCTTGAGGGGGATGTCCTCAACCTTGAGAATGAACTCGGTCGCTGTCTGCTCGGATGCGCGGAAGACAATCGCGCCTTCGTGAACGAATGCGCCCTGGCGTACCACACGCCTGTTCGGCTGAACCAGAAGATGCGCGACTTTGGCTCGGGCCGCCATGCGCGAAGCCACATCATCGTCGGCATTCAGAACGAGCGCATCTTCAGCCGTCTGGTTGGCAAAGATACGCTCCTTGGTCGGCTGCATAGTTTTCAAACGTGCCGTGACGGTCGAGATGATCCGGAGTCACGTTCAGCACGACGGCAATCTCGGGGTGGAAACGTAATGGTCGTCTCCAGTTGAAAGCTCGATACTTCAAGCACTGACCAGCCATCGTCGCGGCTCTGGTCCACCAGGGCAATAACCGGAATGCCGATATTGCCGCCGACTTGCACCGGCAGCTTGCCGGCTTCAAGAATTGCGCCGCATAGTGCCGTTGTGGTCGTCTTGCCGTTCGATCCGGTGATCGCCAGCGATCTTCCCTTTCAGATAGCGCGCATGCCAGTTCCAGCTCGCCGATAATCGGCAGCCCGAAGGCCTTCACCTGCACCAGCTCGGGAGTATCAACGGGTACGCCGGGACTGACGACGATCAGGTCCTGCCGCCGGAAAGTCAGCAAACCGTGACCACCTGCCTCGACCGCAATTCCTTCTTCCAGCAGCGCGGGAATCTCTTTGCCCAGTTGCCTCGGCGCTGCGCATGTCGGAAACTGTGACTTGTGCGCCTCTGCGGCGCAGAAACAGCGCCGCCGCCAGACCGGACTTGCCCCAGTCCCACGACCAAAACCTTTTTGCCTTTTAATTCCATGCTCTGATTTTCCGGCCAGACAAGCTATTGTGTCACGCCGCGGACTAAATTTAACGAAGCTTCAATGTGGTGAGTGCTAAGAGTGCAAACACCAAGGCGCCAATCCAGAAGCGGACGATGACCTTCGACTCCGACCAGCCCAGCAATTCAAAGTGATGGTGCAGCGGAGCCATCTTGAAGATGCGCTTCTTGCGCAGTTTGTAGCTGCCTACCTGCAGAATGACCGACACCGCCTCCAAGACGAAGATGCCGCCGATAAAAGGCAGCAGCAGTTCCTGCTTGATGACAACGGCAACCGTTCCGATGGCCCCACCCAGCGCGAGCGAGCCCACGTCGCCCATAAAAACCTCTGCCGGGTGGGCGTTGTACCAGAGGAAGCCGATGCTGGCTCCAACCATCGATCCACAGAAGATGGTGAGCTCACCTACCAGCGGCATGCGCTGCAGTTCCAGATAGTCGGCGAAAACGACGTGGCCGCTCACATAAGTAAGACGGTAAGCGCGCCGCAGCAATAATGGTGCAGCCAATCGCCAGACCGTCAAGGCCGTCGGTAAGGTTCACGGCGTTGCTCGAAAAAACAATCACCAACACGGTGAAAACGACAAAGGGCAAAAACGCCAGCAGTCCGAAGTGCGGAATATGCCGCAGGGCATGGATAGCAAAGTCAGGCTGCAAGCGCTTGACGAAGGGCACCATCAGCGTGGTTGAATAGACGCCCTGCGTCTGCATGGCGACCAACGCGATTGCGATGGCAAGGCTCGCCAGAATCTGAAAGCCAATTTTGGCGCGCGCTGTCAGGCCAAGATTGCGGCGTTTGACGACCTTGATGTAGTCGTCTGCAAAACCGATGGCCCCGAAGGCAACCGTCGATCCCATGACCAGCCAGACAAAGGGATTAGACAGATCGGCCCAGAGCAACGTGGGCAGTAAAATGGCGATACAGATGAGCACGCCGCCCATGGTTGGCGTACCCGCTTTCTTCTGGTGATCTTTCGGGCCTTCTTCGCGAATGTATTGGCCGATCTGAAATTCGCGCAGTTTCTCGATTACGTAGGGGCCGATGATGAGTGCGATCAGCATCGCAGTAAGCGATGGCAAACGCAGTGCGGAACGTCAGATACCGGAAGATGCGGAAGGGTCTGAAGTAAGGAAAAAGTTTTTGATACAGGAGCCAGTAGAGCAAACTTCCTCCGGCAAGAATTGCGGTGTATTGCGTTCATCTTACAGGCTGCGAATGCGCAAGCCGTTTTACATCACCTTCGCTTAGTCTCTTCCGCGAGCTGCCGTTTTGGCGAGCTTTCACGGCTAAGACGCGTGATATCAGAATTTTCGCGGCAGACATCACTCTTCGTTACCAGCTCATCCAGGGCCCGCTCCAGGCGTACCCCGCGCGAGGCTTTCAGCAGCACGACATCGCCGCCCGCATATTCCGGTTGAGCCATGCGCCTGCCTGTTCCGGCGATTCGAGAAAGATTGCCTCGGAGCCCGCCTTCCTTGCGCGCCTTCCACGATATGCATGCGCATTCCCGCGCACTCCCAGCACTATATCGACGCCAGCGAGCCAGCGGCCCCTCCGCAGCTGCGATGCAGCGCGCGGCCTCGCGGCCCAGCTCTAGCATCTCTCCCGCGACCAGGATGTGCCGCTGCCCCGGCATCGACATCAGTGTCTGAATCATCGCTTTCAGCGCTTCAGGGTTGGAGTTGTAGCAGTCGTTGATGATGCGTGGCTCCGCTGAATCTCGAGTGTCTGGCCCGCGCTTGTCTCCCGGCTGCGAGCATCTGCCAGCGCGGCCGCACATCCGCGAGCGGAATGCCGGCCTCCAGTCCTCACCGCAATCGCGGCCAAGCGCATTGGCCACATTGTGCCGACCCAGCAGACGCAGGCGTAACCTGCCTTCTTGCTTCTCCGGCGCGCACCTGAATGCGCAGCCCTTCCGCGCCTAGTTCATCGACGGACTCAGCGCGCGGATCGGCGCAGGGGCCTTTGCCGAAGTAGACAGTCTTCCCACGAAAGTCGCGGCCAAACTGGGAGACGTATGGATCGTCGCAATTCAGAAAGGCCACGCCATCGGCGGGCAGGCTGGCTACCAGCTCATACTTGGCGCGGGCGACGCCGGCTATGCCATCCGGGAAAATTCTCGGCATGCGCATTGCCTACGTTGGTGACCACGCCCCAGTCGGGAGCCGCGATGTGCGCCAGGGCGGCAATCTCCCCGAATTCGACATGCCCATCTCGATGACAGCGATCTCGTGCTCCGGCTCAAGTCGGAGCAAGCTGCAGGGGCAGGCCGAATCCGTTGTTCAGATTGCCCAGCGATTTGAGCACGTGAAAGCGTGCCGCGAGCACCGCAGCGATTGCTTCTTTGGTCGTGGTCTTGCCAGCGCTGCCGGTTACCCCGACGACGCGTTTTCCCCAATGGCGGCGCACCGCAGCGCCAGCGTCTGCAAGGCAACAAGAGGCTCATCGACAATCAGCAGAGGATTTTGACGGGCCGATTCCGGCACTCGAGAACCTTGGTCTTCGCCACTACAGCCGCGCCCGCGCCGCGCTCGAGCGCAGCGACGACAAAATCATGGCCGTCGAAACGCTCTCCGCGCACGGCGAAAAACAGGTCACCGGGACTCAGCGTGCGCGAATCAATGGAATATCCGGTTGCAGTCTGCGCATGCATATTCTGCCTGGGCGATGTGCAGCGTCCACTTATCCAATGCGCGATTTGTTCGAGTGCCAGCTTCATCGCTTCGCTCCTGTCTGCGCTGAGCTCATGGATTGCATTGGCTGCCATTTCGACGTCATCGAAAGGAATCACGCCGATCACGTAGTGTCTGTGTTTTCTCGTGGCCCTTGCCCGCCAGCAATACGATGTCTCCCGGCTTTGCGTGCCTCGATGGCGATTTGGATCGCCCTCGCACGGTCGGCTTCCGTAATGAACTCGACGCCTGTTGCCTCCAGTCCGGGCAGCACATCTCAGAGGATCGCCTCCGGCTCTTCACCGCGCGGATTGTCGGAGGTCAGCACGACCAAGTCGCTGCCTTCTCCGGCGGCGCGCCCCATCAGCGGACGCTTCGTGCGGTCGCGATCGCCGCCACAACCAAACAGGGTGATGACACGGCCTCCGCTGGCTGTGACGAATTCACGCGCCAAGGCGATCATATTCCGCAGGGCATCGTCGGTGTGCGCGTAATCCACCACCACGGTGAAGGCCTGGCCGGCATCGACTGTCTGGAATCGTCCCGGCACACATGTCAGGAAGCTGCTCCCGCGGCGATTTCGTCCAATGTGAGTCCGCGGGCATAGGCAGCCGCTGACGCAGCCAGCAGGTTGTAAACATTCACCTTGCCTGTCAGGCGCGTTCGAGCGGCAGCTTCCCGTTGGCGTGACCAGCATGAAGCCATTCCGGCGGCAGCATCTGCACATCCTCGGCGCGGAACTCTCCCTGCTCCAGTCCGTAAGAGAATACCTCAGAGCCTGCGGCACGCGCTCTGATCGCCAAGCTCTGCGCCATAAGGATCATCCAGATTGATGACGGCGGCGCGCGGCGCGCACCATTCGCGCCGTCGAAGAGCTTCTGCTTGGCGGCAAAGTAGCCTCCATGGTGCCGTGGTAGTCGAGATGATCGCGCGTGAGATTGGTGAAGATGGCAACGTCGAAAGGCAGTGCCCACACGCGCCCCTGCTCCAGCGCATGCGAGGAGACTTCCATTATGGCTTCGGTTGCGCCTTCGCTGACGCCGCGGGCAAAGAGCTCCAGTAAGTCGCGCGATTCGGGCGTGGTGTGCGGCGAGGCTACGACCCCGCCCGCAACGTGGTATTCGATGGTGCCGACCAGCACTGTCTTGCGCCCAATGCTGTTCAGCATCGCATCCAGCAGAAATGCCGTTGTCGTCTTGCCATTTGTGCCGGTAACGCCGCTCAGTTTCAGTTTCTTTTCCGGATGTCCGAAGAAGTTGGCGGCGATCGCAGCAAGCGCGCGCCTGCCGTGTGCGACTTCAACCACGGCCATATGCGGATGTCTGGTCACCGTGTCGTGAAACCCCATCGCAGAATCGGTGACGATGGCGAGGGCGCCGCGCTCGATGGCTGACGAAATGTAGCGATTTCCGTCTGTCGTGCCACCCTGCATGGCAACAAACAGGGAACCGGATGCCACTCTGCGCGAGTCGTATTCAATGCTGGTTACATCGACCGATGGACCAGCGCGCCGCACCAGATCGACTCCTCGCATGACGTCTTCGATGTGCATAGGAGATCAGAATCGATTTTAGCGACTCCCAGCGGGTGAAGCGCACTACGATTTCTGTGCCTGCAGGCACCATGCTTCCAGCGGCGGGAGCCTGTTCGCGCGCGATGCCGTACCCAACACCTGCACGCCCAGCCCGGCAGCGCCGGTCTGTCAATGACACGTGCGCACTGACTGACCCATCAGCGACGGCACGACGACGCGTTTTCCCGCATTCACCACAACGGAGCCCTTAACGTACGGGCGGTCGGCGGAACACTGAATCGGCGTTGCCGGCGCTGGCGCAGGCTCATCATGCTTTAAGAGGCGGTGTCTCGGTGATTGCTGCAGTTGGTAGACGGCTACATGCGCGGGCGGCGGTGGATCTGCATTAGGCAACCTGCTCCGGATGCGGCATTCTTGGCCACAGGAGCTGCCTGGCCTGGCGTCTGCTGCGGTGCGCGCAGCGGATCATCTGCGGGAAGATCGTTTACTTCGGCGAAGAGGGAGTTAAGGTCTTCAGTCACTCTCGGCCGGCCTCTCTTCTTCTTCTGACGGGTTGCTGCGTTCGCCAGGCTTAGAGCGGCTGAGGTTTCAGCTCCTGATCGTGCGGGACGCCGAGATATTCGAGAATCTGCTGCGCCAATTCGTGAAATGCAGGAGCGTGGCCTGTGCACCGATGATGACTCCGCTTCAGGCGAATCCATCACGATGGCGACGCTGATGGCCGGATTGTTCACCGGCGCGATGCCGACAAACGAGGCGATGTATTTTGTCTTGGAATAGCGGTGCGTCAGGACATCGATTTTTTGCGCAGTCCCTGTCTTGCCGCCGGCAGTGTAGCCATTGAGCTGCGCACATTTTGGCCGGTGCCGATACAATACGACGCCTTCCATCATCTTGCGCATCTGCGCGGAGGTCATGGTGGAGATGACACGGTGCGCGCCATACGGCAGCGGGTCCGGCAGATCGCCATTGCGGATGGAATGCCGCAGGCTGCAACTTGGATCCCCCTTTCGCAGATCGGTACTCTTGCAGCAGGATGTGGGGCGGCAGATACATGCCGCCATTGGCGATGGTCGAAACCATAGTGACCAGTTGAATCGGGGTGACACCGACCTCCTGTCCCATGGCAATCGAGCCGATCGTCGTGGCAGCCAGCGCTTAATGGTTCAAGCAGGCCGCGCGTTTCCGCGGGAAGCTCGATCCGTACGCTGCCCGAAACCGTAATGCGCGAATGTATTGGTAGAACGTATCCTGCCCCATGCGCAGCGCGAGCTTTATCGCGGCGACGTCGCTCGACTCCCACAAAGCCTGACTTGTCGAAATCACATTGTGTACGGCGTTCAAAACGGATGGCTTCGTTGTCATCATGCGTTGTACGCCCGGCAATTGGATCTTGCCGCCCTGGCAATCGATCTTTGAATCCGGCGTGGTGACCTTTTCCTCCAGCGCCGCCGAATAGGCAACCAGCTTGAAAGTCGATCCCGGCTCGTAGACGTCACTCACCGCGTGGTCCTTCAGCAGGTTCGGTGGTTGCGTGGCGAAAATCATTGGGATTGAAGGTTGGGCGAATCGCAAGTGCAAGAATCTGGCCGGTATATGGGTCCTGGACAACGATGGTGCCGTTGAGCGCTTGGTGCGCTCCATGTCACGCTCCAGCGCCGCTCGGCCATGAACTGAATGTTTTCGTCGATGCGTCAGGACGAGGTTTCTCCCGGACAGGGTTCGTGCTCCTGGCTGTCGAGCACGTGCCGTGCGCGCATCGAGCGCGGTGAGCATGCGGCCGGGAGTGCCATGCAGACTCGTCGTCGAACTTGCGCTCCATGCCCCCAAGGCCGTTGTCATCAGTGACCGACGTAGCCAAGCACCTGGGCAGCGAGTTGACTGTTGGGATAGAAGCGCTTGAACTCTTTCTGGAAGTAGACGCCCTTCAGGTTGAGGCTTTGACCGCGCGATCTCTGCCGGGTCCAGCTTGCGGGCAATCCAGGCGAAGTTTCTCGATGCGTTGAGGCGCGCCGAATCTGATGCGCTGAGGTGAAATGATCGGTCGGGTCGGTGTGGACCACTTTGGCCAGACGCCTGCCGCTTGTTGCCACGGATCCTGCGTCGGCAATTTCTGAGGCACAGCGTAGATCGAGTCGGCCAGCACGGTCATGGCCAGTTCGTGCAGATTGCGGTCGTAGAGGATGCCGCGGCGCGGAGCGACCTCAAAGGTGCGCTGCTGCTGCCGGGCGGCGCGGTCAACGAATTCCTTGTGATGGATGACCTGCAGCCAGACCAGGCGAGCCCAGATAGACAACGCCCAGCAGACAAAAAACAGACGAGCAGAAAACAGACGCGCAAACGGTGCGCGGGTTGACTACGCCCGTGCGCGCCGCCTGTGTGTTTTGGGATGCGGGTGCTGTTGCGAGAAGGGATTGAAAGACCTGCTTCACCGTGCGCTACCTTTCCGGCAGTAAGAGTTGAAGGTCTGCGAAGTGGGGATGCGCAGGAGTCATCTGCTGCCAGCACGGGACCGTTCGGGTCGCAGCGACTTGCATCCGGACGAACCACCTGTCCTGGACGCGGGCATCGAGACCCAGCTGACGTGCCATGCGGTCGATGCGATGCGGATCGCAAAGTTGCGCTTCGGTCAGCCGCAGTTCGCGATTCTGCTCTTCCATCTGGGTCACCTGCTGCTTCTCCGATTCCACCCGGTAGCCGTATTCGATCGCAGCTGAAGTGCTGCCAGCCATAAAACATCACCAACATAAACAGCACGCCATGGCGCAGGTGAAGATACGCATCTCGCGTACGCGCACGGGATCGGCGGCCTTGACCAGGCGGGAATTGTCGAGGCGCTTTATGAAGAATACTTCCGGCGTCGGCCCCCGGCGCGCGCGCTGCTGCTGCGCAAACAGGGACAGGTTCCGCTCGGCGGCCATTGCTTCCACACTCTGGCGGGGGCCGTCATCATTCCATTGCTTGCGATTGCCTGTGTCGCCATCTCTCTTCTCCACTGCCTGAACTGCTTTCTGCCTGAAATCTTTGCTTCATCTCCTCAATCGACCTGGCCGGCCGTTATTTTGAGGAGGGATTGTATAAATGTCGTCTTACTAACTTTCGCCTTGTACAACGGTGGGACGACCCCGGCCCGATCCCTTCAACTAAAAACTTCCGATTCTCTTCTTCTCCGCTGCCCGCAACTTCGCGCTGCGTGCCCGCGGATTGCGATCCGTCTCCTCTTCGCTTCCGCCGTCACTGGCTTTCGCGTGAGTACTTCGTAAATTCCCTGCCGCGCGCCTTCGCGCAACGCATCTTTTGCCAGCCGGTCTTCGAGCGAGTGGAAGCTGATGACCACCAGCCTTCCGCCCGGCTTCAACAGCCGGGGCGCCGATTGCAACAGCGCGTGTATCTCTTCCAACTCGGCATTTACGTAAATTCGGAGCGCCTGAAAAATTCTGGTCGCCGGATGGATTGATGCCGACCTCTGTCAGATTTCATCGCCGGGGCCGCAGCCGATACGATTTTGGCAAGTTGCGCCGTTGTCGTGATCGGCCGGGCCCTGACAATGGCTCTGGCAATTCTCCGCGACCTCCTTTCCTCTCCGAATTCGTAAATCAGGTCGGCAAGCTCTTTTTCGTCGGCCTGGTTTACCACCTGTTCGGCGTCGATGCCCTGGCGCGGATTCATCCGCATTTCCAAAGGCCCGTCCGCCTGAAAACTAAATCCTCTGTGTGCTTCGTCGAACTGCAGAGAGCTGACGCCAAAATCAGCCAGTAAACCATCTAGGCTTTCCGCCTCCAGCAGTTTCTCCGCCTGCGAAAACTCCACATCGTGCAAGACCACCTCGGGCATCGCAGGTCCCAAAACCTCGCGCAAGTCGTCGAGCTTCTTGCGGGCCAGCAACATGGCCTCCGGATCACGGTCAAACGCAATCAACTTTCCTCTCGGGCCAAGCTGCCGCGCTATTGCCGTCGAATGCCCTGCTAACCCGAGCGTGGCATCACAATAGGTTCCCCCGGGCCGCACATTCAGATATCGGATCGCATCTTGTAAAAGAACCGGCACATGTCGCTCACGTTCCGTCATGTGCTCCCCCTTGGGGGCCTCGTTACAGCCCAAAACCTGCTAAAGCCTGCTCATCTTCCGGCGTCAGAGGATTCTCATCCATATTCCGCTTGAACTCTTCGTGGTTCGCCACATCAGATACTTCTGCATGCCGAAGACCACGACATCTGTCATCAAGTTCGCTGACTCCCGCAGAATCTGCGGCAACAACACCCGCCCCTGCGCATCCATCTCCGTGGCCTGACCGTAATAGTTGATCCGGTCCATAAACTTCTTCTTCGCCGGATTAAAGCTGGGGATCGCCGCCAGTTTTTCCTCGATCTTTTCCCACTCTTGCAGCGGGTAAATTTCGGCAACCTTCCCATCCTTACTTGTTATGTAAAAAAGTGAGCCGTAGTTTTCCGTCAGCGGGCGCTTGAATTCCGCGGGAAGCTTAAGCCTCCCTTTTTCGTCAACGCGTGCTGGATGATTTCCACGAAACATCGCTTGATTTCCCGGCCTGCTCTTTGGCCTCTTCTGGCTCTATCGGCCCATAAACTGCAAATGTGATGCAAAATCTTTCAATCTTGGCCAAAAATTCCCTAAAAAAACTAATTTTGCCCACTAATGCCCACCGACATCGTAACTCAGTAGATGCCTTGGTCAAAGTGTGTTTTCCTGGTGGAGACTACGTAAGGTCAGAGCGGATGAAAGGTAGGCCGATTTAGGCTTCGGTAAAGCTCAACCAATAGTAGGAAGCTTACGATGAAACCACTAGATCAAGTGTTTATAGATTTGATTCCCGGTTATACTTCCGTACTTGCCAGAATTCCAGACTCAGGCTAGGCAATTTCGCCTATTATTCGCCTGGGGACGGCACCGGTCTGTTGCGCAGTTCGCGCAAGTTCCGCTGAACGTAGAAGACAAGGTACACCACAACCAGCAAATTCACCAGAGTAAGCACGGCCTTGACCCAGGTCGGGTGACGGAGAATCTCAAAGAATTCCCACGGCAGGAAGGATGCAGTCAGAATTAACGTGAGGTACTCAGCCCAGGTCTTTTCCAGCACTAGCCCGGTTCCCTCAATAAAATCCAACCCCGCGTAGCAGAAGATGGCAATGCTGATCTGCTTCATCCGGTGCGCGTCGATCAACGAAGCTTTGTCTAACACCAGATTGACGAACCGGCTTTCGGGGTCGAAATGCCAGTCGATCAGCCAGCGCGTAAGCATATCGACGATGTCGCGATGCACCAGTTTCAGCGCGCCGATTCCAAGCAGAATAAACAGCAAACCCTTGAGTAGCTTGAATCCGCCTATGATCAGAATCCAGCGGTCATGACCACGACGGGTCTTGATTTTCGATGCTGCTTCGACGTTCTCCACTTCGCTCACGGGCTCTGTTTCCATCATACGTGCTGACCACGCTGATTTTGAATTGCGGGGAATCGTCTGCGTACGTCATGCATTTCGGTCTGGTCCATTCCCGTTTTGGGACGTAAGTGTCGCGCATTGGGTTGTGTCCATCATTTAATGAAGCGGTCCGGAAGAAGTTTCCTACAATGATCCCGAGCAGAATGGAGCCTTCTTGTCCAACTATTTAATTCTCTCCTGCGATGGCGGTGGGATACGCGGCTATCTTTCGTCGATGCTTCTGCAGCGCCTGAACAATAGCCTCGGTATCTTCGGCACGAACAACCAGAACATCAACCTGTACGCCGGGACCTCGACGGGCGGACTCATTGCATTGGGACTGGCCCAGGGAAAGTCGATCGGCGATGTTGTAAACCTGTATGCCACGGCCGGAGCTGAGATATTTAACCCTCTCGGCTGGCAGGGGCATTGCATGCTGCCTTCCGCCACAGAGATAGGAGGGTTTTCCGATGTCAAAGAATTCTGGCAGGTTCTCTACGACGATATTGGAGACCCGTCGGTGCGCACGGTGATCGAAAATTTCATCCCCGGCAACCCTTTGCTCAGCTCACTCTCGAATAACGTCATGGTGGTTACGTTTCAGCTTGACGATCCGCAGTCGTCTACACAGTCCTGGAATCCCTTGGTCATCGATAACTTTGATGGATCGCCCGGTGCCAACACGTATCTGTATGATGCAGCGCTCAGCACCTCTGCGGCGCCGGTGTATTTCCCGCCCTATAATCACCCGAAGTTCGGCTGGTGCAGCGATGGCGGACTCTTCGCGAACAACCCTGCCCCGCTTGCGATAGCCCGCGCAATCAATGCAGGCCAGTCTCTCTCGAACATTGTCATGCTTTCTATCGGTACCGGCATTAACGACGCGGCGCTCCCGGTAAAGGAGGACCAGCGGCTATGCTTTGGGCTCAAGTACTGGGTCTGGTTCGAAACCTCGGGGCCGACTCCGCCCTTCCCGCTGCTGAACGGCATGATGGATGGAGTTTCCGCCAGCAATGACTGGGTCTGCAGCAAGTTGCTAGGCACTCGCTACATGCGCGTGAATCCGACACTACCGGAAACCATCGCTCTCGACGACTATTCTCCGTCAGCCATGAAGATGATGCAGGATGTAGCCGATAACTATATTGCCTCCGCCGAATGGACCACCATCGAAACGTGGATCAAAAATACTTTTCAGTCCTGAGACGTGAAAAGTCAGACCAGACGCGGCGCTAACTGTAAATTAGGCTGTCACAATTAGCGTCGCGCCAACATGCCAGTGCGCGAAATGCGCTTCAGGTACGGGACCAGCTTCTCCATAGCGGCTTCAACGCTCACACCATAGCGGGCGCGCAACTGTTCGACTTTTCCGTGCTCGATGAAGCGGTCCGGCCAGCCGATGCGCACTACTGGAACATGCAACTGCATTTCGCTGATAGCTTCGACTACGGCGCTGCCGAAGCCGCCCATCAGCACATGATCTTCAAATGTGACAATGGCACTTACACGTTTTGCATAGCTGGCAAGCACATCCCGGTCAAGCGGCTTAACGAAGCGTGGATTGATGACTGCAGCTGAATACCCCTGCTCTTCCAGCTTCGCCCCCAGTTCATTCGCCATTGGCAGCAACGCACCCAGGCCGAAGATTGCAACGTCATCGCCATCGGCGATGATTTCAGCTCTGCCAATCGGCACAGCGACGGGATGTTCTTTGACTGGAGTGCCTGGGCCTGTGCCACGCGGATAACGCACTGCGCTCGGACCGTTGTGCAGCATGGCGGTGTAGAGCATGTCGGAAAGCTCATCCTCGTCCGTCGGCACCATGTGCACAATGTTGGGAATGCCGCGCAGATAGCTGATATCGAACAGTCCATGATGCGTCGCGCCATCGTCGCCACTGAGGCCGCCGCG
Source organism: Terriglobales bacterium (assembly GCA_963738095.1). Taxonomy (GTDB): domain Bacteria; phylum Acidobacteriota; class Terriglobia; order Terriglobales; family Acidobacteriaceae; genus Alloacidobacterium. The sequence goes on along the minus strand of CAVTVL010000020.1, from coordinate 457,398 downwards.
GTCCATGCAGAAAACAACGGGTAAATTCTGCAGGCACACGTCATGCACGATGGGATCGAAAGCCCGCTGCAGAAACGTAGAGTAAATCGCGCAAAATGGCCTGTAGCCCCGGGTGGCCATGCCCGCTGCAAAGATTACGGCATGCTCTTCGGCAATGCCGACGTCGAAATACCTTTTGGGGTGATGGGGGCGGAAGAGATCAAGCGCCGTGCCATTCGGCATGGCCGCTGTGATTGCGACAACTTTCTCATTCTCATTGGCCAGCTTGACTAGTGTATTGGCAAACACCTCTGAGTAAGTCTGCTGTCCGACTGGCTTCGTCTCGCCTGTCTCCGGATCGTATGGCCCGAGGCCGTGGAATTTCTTTTGCTTGTCGAGTGCAGGCTGGAAGCCGCGTCCCTTTTGCGTGATTGCGTGCAGCAATACAGGCCGGTCCTGGCTCTTGAGGAATTGGAATGTCTCGATCAGCAACCCGATGTTGTGGCCGTCAAGCGGTCCATAGTAGGTGAGGCCAAACTCCTCGAAGAAAACAGAAGGCCAAAGCATGCCTTTCGCGGCTTCTTCCGCGCGGCGAACGACATTCACGGCAGTATTGCCACCCAGACGCTTCAGTAATCGAGCTGCGCTATCGTGCAGGTGGTTCACATGCTCGTTGGTGACGATCTTGTGCAGGTAGCGTGCGATCGCTCCCACGTTGCGGTCAATGGACCATTCATTGTCGTTCAGGACCACGATCAGACGTTTTGTCTGGTCGGCAATGTTATTCAGCGCTTCGAATGAAATCCCGTTCGTGAAAGCAGCATCGCCAGCGAGCGCAATAACGTGCTCTTTTCCGCCAGCCAGGTCACGAGCTACTGCCATGCCCAGCGCTGCGGAGAGGGCAGTACCGGCGTGTCCGGCGCCGTAGATATCGTGCTCGCTCTCGGTGCGCAGCATGAAACCGTTCAAGCCGCCGGGCTGACGAATCGTCTCGAAACGCTCGCGCCGGCCGGTAAGCAACTTGTGAATATAAGCCTGATGGCTGACATCGAAGACAAATTTGTCCATCGGCGTATCGAAGACGTAATGCATGGCCAGGGTCAGTTCCACCACGCCGAGGTTCGGCCCGAGATGGCCACCCGTCTTCGAGAGCGCTTGAATCAACCTCTCGCGAATCTCCTGCGCCAGCGATTCCAGTTCTGTGACAGAAAGCTTCTTGATGTCAGCCGGCGATTGGATGGTATCGAGTAATTGTCCCATTGAGTAATAGAACGCTCATGTACTTAGACTCAAATGAGCGTGACCCGTTGCTCCATTGCAGCCATCAAAAAAAGACCCCATGAAGGGCCTCATACGGAGTGGAAGGTCATTCCTTTGAAATGTAAGTATACCAATTTAGGATTTGTTACGCCCTTCGGGGAGCGAATGATATATTTCTCAGCGATCCCTGCCTATCTTTCATATTCTCTGTGCAGTGCATCTTCCGACTTAATCCGTAAGCGCAGTCAGAGCCTCTTCTGCGGGCACTTCTTTGCGAAACTCGCCTTCCCATTGCGCCACCACGGCGGACGCGAGGCAGTTCCCTACAACGTTTACTGTTGTGCGCCCCATGTCCATCAGCGCATCAATGCCGAGAATGAGGAAGATCGGCTCCTCGGGCAGATGAAAGACCGATGACGTTGCCAACAGCACGACCAGCACGGCGCGAGGCACTCCGGCGACCCCTTTGCTGGTGAGCATCAGAACGGCCAGCATAAAGACCTGCTGCTTCAAGCCCAGGTGCATGCCACCCGCCTGTGCAACGAAGACCGAAGCAATCGCAAGGTAGAGTGCCGATCCGGCAAGGTTGAAGCTGTATCCGGTCGGGATGACAAAGGCGACGATTCTACGCGGGACCCCAAAGGCCTCCATCGCTTCCATCGCGCGCGGGAGTGCCGCCTCCGAAGTGCTGGTGGCAAACGCAATCGTCGCCGGCTCGGCAATAGCGGCAAGAAAGCCGCGCAGCGGCACACGAGCAATCAGTGCCGCCGGAAGCATGGCCAACAACGCAAACGTAATCAGCGCGACATATAACGTGACCAACAGTTTGGCGAGGCTGGCCATCACACCCAATCCGCCATGCGCCACGGTGTATGCAAGCGCAGCGCCTACGCCAATCGGCGCATAGTACATCACGATGTTGGTGAACGCGAACATGGTCTGCGTCAGCGATTCAAAGAAACGCAGCATGGGCGCGCGTTGCTCTTCCTTTACGCGTACCAGCGCCAGTCCGAAAATTAGCCCGAAGACAGCCACCTGCAGAATATGGTCGTCAGCAATCGACTTGGCAAGATTTTCCGGAAAGACGTTCAGCAGAAATTGCTGCCATGAAAGCGCAGGGGCAGGCGGCGGTCCGTTCTCAATGCGGATTTCTTCGCGCGTCTGAATCGCCGGGTGCTGGACCGAAGCCTGAATCCCGGTTCCTGCGCGTGAAACGTTGATGGCGATAAGCCCAATCACCAGCGCAATCGTCGTCAGCACTTCAAAGTAGATCAGCGACTTCAGCCCGAGACGTCCGACGCTTTTCATCTCGCCATGCCCGGCGATGCCGGTAATGAGCGTGCCCAGAATCAGTGGCGCAACAATGACCTTTATGAGCCGGAGAAAGATATCGCTGAAGACGCGAGCCTGCAGCGCCACGTGCGGCAGGTCGAGCCCAAGCTCAACACCTGCCAGCATCCCCCAGATGATCCAGACGGTAAGGGATCTCCGCCTGAAGGCGAAGAGCGTGAAGGCAGTCAGCGCTAGCAGACGCAACGGCAGCGCAGCCAAGACAAGCTCCGGTCGCGATGCCTGCGCGACAAGTCCCGCGACATATACGGCAGCGCTGGCCATTCCCAGCCAGTACCGGTCGAGAGGATCATTATTTGCTGCCAAGCCTGCCGTCTTCATCCGCCGTCTCAACCGTCACAGTGCCCAGGGGGTGCAATCTGCCAACTATAACGCACCGCTGCTAGCATAAAGCCTGCCAGCTTCTTTCGAAACTTCGAGGATTCAGAAAATGCGACACACTGTCCTGCCTGCTTTACTTGCCAGCCTGCTTCTCTGCGCATCTGCATCTGCATCTGCCCAGCAGCTTCAACTCGACCCGCTGGCGAAGCCTGCGCCCGCGGCGAATATGTCGAGCGCTTTGAGCGATCCGACGCTCTCGCCCGGCGTGGCTTTTCTCTTCCAGCTCGAAGCAAAGTTTGCCAGCGATACGGCAAAAGGAGGCGGCAAGGCCTTCGCCTCCTGGTTTGCCGATGACGCTGTGACACTGGGCAACAAACAAGCGCCCGTGCTCGGTCATGCAGCTATCGCGACAGGGACAACCTGGACTCCGGAGCAGTATCAGTTGACATGGACACCACAAGGCGGACAGATGTCTCCCGCTGGTGACATGGGCTATACCTGGGGGCATTACGAAGGCCACTCCAAAGACAAGAATGGCAACTCGGTTACCACGAACGGACGTTACCTGACGATCTGGAAGAAGCAGACGGATGGACAGTGGAAAGTCGTGCTCGACTCCAGCAGCGAAGAACCGCCCTCGGCAGGCGATTGCTGCAAGGTGCCCTAGGCAGTTCTCCAGCGGCGCATCCTAGTGCCCGAAGCAATAAATAGTAGTTACAGAAGACTTCCTACGGACCCCTCCGGAAATCACAACCCTTCTTATTCCTGGTCATCCCCATACACGGTTTCCAGAAGATCCACGATCAATTTCCGGATAGGCTTTACCAGAGGAAAAGAAGACAGGCGAATGAGTCCCACAACAATAGAAAGGCTCTTCTCAAAAAGCAGTTGTGTGCGTTTCTGCCCCTTGGAGCCGTCGTAGACCCAGAAGAGGATCAGCCCCATTTCATATAACCATAGGATTCGCGGCATGAAGAGCTTGACGTCAGACGTTATCCTTTGCTGAGAACCTTCAATGGCATCCGAGAAATAGCGAATTTCCTGTTCCCGGATGTTCTTCGTCTCAGAACTGAACGGCGAAAGCGGATGCTTTGGATCGGCATGAGCTGCCAAGGCTCCAAGCAGAGCGCGATTCGGCAGAAAATATTCGAACTTGATTTCGATGAGAGCACGCAGACGCTTTTCAAGAGATGTGGAACGGTGCAACCGCTCGCGAGTCTCCGGCTCCATCTCGCTTTGAGCCCGCTCGTAAAAAGCCATGACCAGAGAGTGCTTGGAGTCGTAATAGTAGTACGCTGCCCCCAGGGCGACGCCCGCAGACGATGCAATCTCGCGCATCGTTGTTTCCTCGAAACCTTTTTTACGGAACAGACCCAGGGCTGTTTCAAGAATCAGCGCCCGGGTCTCTTCCGATTTCGTTTTTGTTTTCATACCAGCTCGGTAGCGCGTCCCATACGCGGAGCCTGCCCCCGCCGGCGCATGCGGTGAAAGACAAAGATATTGAAGAAGTGCATCGCTCCAAGAATCAGGAGGACCCACCCGATTTTCTGGCTGAGCAGCTCAATGGCGGCCCGCGCAGTGAGTAAAACTTCCCCTGTTCTCAGAGCAAGGGTCACATAGCCGATGTTCACAAGATAAAACCCCACGACAAGCAGGTGATTCACAGAATCAGCCAATTCAGTATTGCCATGAAATGCGTCCACCAGGAATACCCGGGCATTCTCGTGCAACGTACGGGCCACCCAGACTGTAACCAATAGGCTGATGGCAAGATATACGGCATAGCTTCCGACGATATACATAGCAAACCTCCGCGTTTCCATTTTTGAACATGTTCAATATTAGAATGCACCTGTTTCGACTGCGACGCAAGATAATTTTGAACATGTTCAATCATAGGCAGAAATAAAGCCCGGTCGTCGGACCGGGCTTCTTATTCCCGCCGAAGGCTTCTACTCATCCTGCTCCCGCAACTTGGAGATGACGCTGAAGTCCTCAAGTGTTGTGGTATCGCCCTTGATGTCTCCATTGGTGGCTAGTTCGCGCAGCAAACGTCGCATGATCTTGCCGGAGCGCGTCTTGGGAAGCTGTTCGGTAAAGCGGATGTCATCCGGACGAGCGAGCGCTCCAATTTCCTTTGCCACCCAGGCGCGCAACTCGTCCTTAAGTTCTTTGCAGGGGATATGGCCGCTCTCAAGGGTGACGAAGGCGGCGATAGCTTGCCCTTTCAGTTCGTCGGGACGACCTACAACTGCGGCTTCCGCAACCTTGGAATGCGCCACCAGCGCCGACTCTACTTCCATCGTTCCGAGACGATGGCCGCTGACGTTCAGAACATCATCGACGCGCCCCATCAGCCAGAAGCAACCATCTTCATCAATGCGAGCTCCGTCGCCGGTAAAATACAATCCCGGAATGTCGGACCAGTAGGCCTTCACATAGCGGTCAGGATCTTTGTAGATCGTCCGCGCCATGGAAGGCCAGGGCTTACGAATCGCCAGCAGTCCGCCGTGACCCGCCGGAACAGGCTTGCCCTCTCTCGTCACCACTTCAGGCATGATTCCAAAGAAAGGCCGCGTCGCCGAGCCTGGCTTCGTCGGCACCGCGCCGGGAAGTGGCGCGATCATGATGGCTCCTGTCTCTGTTTGCCACCAAGTATCGACAATGGGACAACGCCCTTTGCCGATCTTTTCGCGATACCACATCCACGCCTCGGGATTGATCGGCTCACCCACCGTTCCCAGAAGGCGCAGCGAATCCAGCTTGTATTTTTCCAGATACTGCTCGCCCCACTTGATGAAAGCGCGGATCGCAGTGGGTGCGGTGTAGAAGATCGTGACCTTGTGATCGTCGATGATCTTCCAGAACCGATCCATCTCCGGAAAATTCGGAGCGCCTTCATACATCAGCGTAGTCACGCCATTCTGCAAAATGCCGTAGACGACATAGGAGTGACCAGTGACCCAGCCAATGTCTGCCGAGCACCAGTACACATCATCATCGCGCAGATCGAAAATGTACTGGCTGGTCAGGTAAGTCTGGACTGAGTAGCCGCCGGTCGTGTGCACCAGCCCCTTCGGCTTTCCTGTCGTTCCCGAGGTATAAAGAATGTACAGAGGATCTTCGGAATCCTGTTCCTCTGCCGGACAATCAGGCGCAGCCTTCGCCACAAGCTCGTGCCACCAGTGGTCGCGCCCGTCCTCCATCTTTACCGGAGAGCCTGACCGCCGGTAGACTACGACGTTCTTCACCGTCGGGCATTGGGCTACGGCTTCATCGACAGTTGCCTTGAGCTTCACTTCGTTGCCGCGGCGGTAGGATGTGTCCTGCGTCAGAATGGCCACGCACTCCGCATCGTTGACCCGATCGACAATCGCATGCGCCGCGAATCCGCCGAAAATAACCGAGTGCACTGCACCAATGCGTGCGCAGGCAAGAATGGCAATCGCCAGCTCGGGCGTCATACCCATGTAGACGGCGACGCGGTCGCCTTTCTTGATCCCGAGATTTTTCAGAGCATTGGCAACGCGCTGCACTTCTGCGTACAGATCGCCAAATGTCAGCTTGCGAACTTCGCCCGGTTCACCCTCCCACAGGATGGCGATTTTATCGCGTTTGTCTCCGAGCGCATGCCGGTCCACGCAGTTGTAGCAGAGGTTTGTTTTTCCTCCCACGAACCACTTCGCCCAGGGCAGGTTCCAGTCGAGCACTTTGTCCCATGGCTTGAACCAATGCAGTTCACGCGCCGCTTCAGCCCAGAAGCCTTCCGGATCATCAACAGAGCGGCGATACATCTGCTCATATTCCGCGAGACTCTTGATATATGCTTTAGCTGCAAATGCAGAGGGCGGGGGAAAACGCGGTTTTCGCGCAAGAGTGGAATCGAGATTCGGATCAGAGCTTGTGGTCGTCGACGGCATGCCTCTAGCTATACCTCTTTTGCATGGATGGAGAGATTAGACGATGAAAAAATTCGATTCTTCGCCAGCAATTACGTTAACGGTTGGGATAGACAGTAGGCAAGGAAAATCCTGTATATACAGGCAGACAGGATGCGCCTGCAATCGCTGGGCGTCCTTATGGAATCCCGACGGCCTGGGCGTCGATTTATCGCCAGGACAGCGGCGCGACGTCAAAGCGGCAGTCATCAGTCAATCGGTTACCGAGTAGCGTTGCTGATGCCACTTCCACGCGCTGGCAATGATATCGTCCAGTTTTTCGAACTCGCGCGTCCAGCCCAGTTCGTGCTCGATTTTTTCCGAACTCGCAATCAGCACAGCCGGATCTCCTGGACGCCGCTCCTCTTCGTCGACCGGAATCGGATGTCCGGTCACGCGCCGCGCTGATTCGATCACCTCGCGAATGGTGAAGCCGTGCCCATTGCCGATGTTGTAAATCAGCCGGCCATGCCTGCCGAGCGCGTCGAAGGCAAGAAGGTGCGCCTGCGCCAGATCCACGACATGCACATAGTCGCGCACACAGGTGCCATCAGGGGTAGGGTAATCCTGGCCGAAAATTTGGATGCTTTTGCGTTTTCCCAGAGCCACATCGAGAATCAGCGGAATCAGATGAGACTCCGGCTCGTGTGCTTCGCCCCGGCAGTCCATGGCGCCGGCAACGTTGAAGTAGCGCAGGCTGGCATAGCGGAAGCCGTGAACGCGGTGCAACCATCCCAACATTTGTTCGACCAGCAGCTTGGACTCGCCATAGGCATTCGTGGGACGCAAGGGCGCGTCTTCCCGGATGGGTGTCGACTCTGGCTCCCCATAGACGGCAGCTGTAGACGAAAAAACCAGCCGATTGACACCCGTCGCCAGCATGGCTTCAAGCAGGGTAAGTGTCGAGGCGGAATTATTGCGGAAGTATAACTCCGGACGTTGCATGCTTTCGCCTGCTTCAATCAGGGCGGCAAAGTGCATCACGCCGTCAAACGTTTTAGAAGAGAAGAGTTGTTCCAATTGGGAACGGTCGGCGAGATCACCTTCGATAAGCAAGGCACGTTCCGGGACCATTGAGCGATGACTGTGGCAGAGATTGTCATAGACAACAACCTCATGGCCTTTGCCCAGAAGGAGTTCCGCCACCGTTCCGCCGATGTAACCTGCTCCGCCCGTTACTAAAAATCTCAAGCCGCCTCCTCGTATCGCTATGAATTATAGCCGTTTCCCCTGCCTTATCCATTGCAGGTCAAAGGCAACCCTCCAGACAAAATTCCCGTCAAATCACAAGGGTATACAGGCCCCTCGGCTAGAAAATTTACATGGGCGCAATTGTCATCGGCGGTAATAGTTACGCGGTATTTCACCATTGGCAACGCCATGCAAAGTGGTTACCAAAGCCGTTACTTTTGTAAGATAGAAGAGCGCAGATGTAGCGTCTTCATAGCTTCGGACAGCCCAGAGGTGCGATATCGTACGAGCACCTATCACATCCGAGTATTTGGAAGCCATCTTGCTACTGATTCATCAGGTTAAGGGGAGTGGTGTCTGTCAAGGAAGGACCAACGCTGGATTGACACCTTTGAATGCAACGTACTGCACAAACAGTCTTTTCATGTCTGTTTGATTATTTGATTAAAAGATACAAATTCGTTTGAACCTTTGAAGTAAATGAGCATTATGGCGAACAATAACAACGATCTACTAAATCGTGCGAATCTTGGGCTTCTCCCCGAACCGCAAGGCCGTTTTGGGTCTTTTGGGATCAGCACTGTCGTAAACATTCTGGCGGGAGCCGTTCTGGTTCTGATTACCATGGCTCAGGTTCATCAGCAAAAGATGCATCACTATGAGACAACTGAGCTGGTTTTTCCCGTGGTGCAACCGAAACCTTATATTCCGCCCGTCCCCAAGGTAACGGTCATTCCTCCACCACCAAAAGTAGAGCACCCTCCAAAGATTGCTATACCCAAGCCACAGCCCGAGATACCCAAACCGGAAGTAGTGAAAATTCCTACTCCGGAGACTCCACACCTGGTAGCCGCGCCTCCTAAAGCAGTAACACCGCCTCCGCAGCCCAAGGTTGGCCTTTTCAAGAGCGCGTCGCCGACTCATGTTGCCAATAACATGTCTGCTCCGAGCGTGAAAACGGGCGGCTTCGGAGATCCGGTGGGGGTGACCCCAAATCCTAATGCGACGCGGCCGGCGACGATCGCAGCGGTGGGCGCGTTTGGCGCCGCTCCAGGCCCAGCAAGTGGCGCGGGCGCGGCGCGTGCCGGAAGCGTTCACGGCACATCCTTTGGCTCCGGCGTCGCAAACGGCGTTCCCGGCGGAAAAGATCGCGGCACTGTAGCCTCAGCGGGCTTCAGCAGCGGTGTAATCGGCGGCACTGGAACTCCCGGAAGTCATGGGACGGTAGCAACAGGCAGCTTCAACACCCCAGTCAACAACAGCGCCGGGGAGCCACACATCACCAAGGTGCAGGAAGCTGCGTCTACTCCGATTGTTGTAGTGGCTAAACCGCTCCCGCAATATACCCCGGAAGCGAAACAAATGAAGATTGAGGGTGACGTTACGCTTGAGGTACGGTTCACTGCCTCGGGGCAGGTTCAGGTTTTACGTGTTGTGAATGGGCTGGGCCATGGCCTTGACGAGCAAGCCAAACTGGCTGCCGAACGTATCCGCTTCAAACCGGCCACGAAAAATGGCGCGCCGGTCGACCAGGTGAGCGTAATACATATCAGCTTTCAGCTGGCCTGAGGATGGGCCAACCCGTATGTTAAGGCCACTGCAATCATGAGTGTTTCTAAATAGTTGAGAAAAAGAAAATCAGGAGTCAGGAAATGCCCTTTCGCAAGTTGTGGATGACCGGTCTTACGGTCTTTTTGGCAGTGGTTACAGTTCAGGCAAAGACACACAAATTCGCTCCGCCGGTTCCCCTCACTCCAGCACAGACTGCTCTCGTCCAGAAAGCAATTGCGCAGGAGAAGGCGACTGTAAAGGCTATTGAAGAACACACGCCAGTCGTACAGACTTACATTCAAAACATCCGTCCTGATCCTAAGCTCTATTCGGTGCCGGAATCGGATCAATACATGCTCGGACGCGTTGATTTCGGCAAATCTTTCAGCAATAAAGGCTACGAAACCAAATCCACTTCGCATGGTTTCTTCAAGGGCTCCCTCAAATACGTCAGCGGTCTGACGAAAGCCTTTGGGGTCAGCTATTCAGCAACCGGATTCATGGACATGATGTTCCTGGACCCGGTCAGCTTCGATCTGCAACACTATGATTTTGCATACGTACGCCGCGAGTTCCTCGGCAGCATTCGCACGGTGGTTTTTGATGTGCGTCCTAAGCCGAAAACCGGAGCGGGTCGTTTCTTCGGCCGCATCTGGATTGAAGACCAGGATGGCAATATCGTTCGTTTCAACGGTACCTACACCAGCAATCCCAACGATGAAGTGACCCGCTATTACCACTTCGACAGCTGGCGTGAGAACCTTCAGCCGAATATCTGGCTGCCGGTGGCAATCTATGCAGAAGAGTCTAAGGGCGGCACCGGCAAGAAAGGCACTGGGTTCCGTGCCCAGTCCCACTTCTGGGGCTATTCGCTCAAGCTTCCCACCCGTGAATCCGATGCCGAATCCATCACGGTCGATAATGCACAGGATCAAAGCGAGAACTCGCAGGACATGAGCCCGTTGTCGGCGAGACGGCAATGGGTTTCGCAGGCAGAACAAAACGTACTGGACCGCCTCGTGCAAGCTGGCCTATTAGCTCCTCCGAGCGATTTCGACAAAGTTCTTGAGACCGTCACAAATAACATCGTCATCGGCAATAAACTCGCTCTTCCGTCCGATATTCACTGCCGTGTGATGCTCACCTCTCCGCTTGAATCACTGGCCATCGGCAACACCATTCTGCTCAGCAAGGGCCTCATTGACGTGCTGCCGACGGAAGAAGATCTAGCAGCAGTGCTGAGCTTCCAACTTGCGCATATCGTGCTTGGCCACCATATTGACACCCGATACGCTTTTAACGATCGCCTGCTCTTTCCGGACGAAGCCACGCTCGAGCGCATCAGTATGAACCACACTGCCGCAGACAACGATGCCGCTGCCAAAAAGGCGATGGATTTGTTTAATGGCTCTATCTATCACGACAAGGCTGCCAGCGTGAGTCTCTTCTACCAGCAACTCGAAGCACGTGCCAAGGTGCTTCCGGCGTTGGTTACACCTCGTCTCGGCGACTCGTTGGTGAAAGCAGACGGTACCCCCTGGATGGCAGGCTTCCTCAACCAGGGACCGAAGCTGAATATGGATGATCTGACTCAAGTGGCGGCATTGCCGCTGGGCAGTCATCTTAAAACAGATGCCTGGGATGACAAGGTTTTTGCTCTGAACCTCAAAGGAGATCAAATACTGAATCCGGCCGACAAGATGCCGCTTGAATTGACACCGGTTTTCTTTCGCCTGCAGCGTTACCAGCCGCCAACCGCGGCTCCGGCCGCTGTAAATGCACCTGCATCACAACAGCCTCAGACGCCAGCAGATACTGGCACGGCGCAACCCCCACAGGCGCAGCCTCAGGCTCCAGCAGCAGATACTACCGGTACCTCTCAGCCTCCGCAGAACCCCCAGTAGGCCCGCTCCGCGGGCTTACTGCGCCTGGCCAGGAACGCATCCAAATATTTGCTGTATTTGGGAATAGCCATTTCCTTGGCAATCATTATTTTTTGGAGATCTCGCAACGTGCTTGGAAAATTAATAGGTATAGCGCTCCTTCTTTCCCCCTTGTCTGTATTGGCACAGGTTGCACCCGCCACTCGAGGCGGTGGTTTGTCATTATCCGCGGGCGCGGAATATTCCAACTTCCATCCGGATTGGGGACCAAACCGGATGGGAGGCATCGCAGTATTCGCTGACGCCGACAACATTTTTCTACGCAAGCTGGGCGCCGAAGGAGAAGCGCGCTGGCTTCACTTCAATCAATACAATGGTGAAACCGAGGCTAATTATTTGCTCGGGCCGCGTTACAAGTTTTTCCGCTATCACGGCTTCTCTTTTTATGCCAAATTCCTGATGGGTGGCGGCTTCATCACCTACCCCAATGATATTGGCAGCGGCAGCTATTTCGCCTACACTCCCGGTGCAACTGTAGAATACCGACTTGCACACCGATGGATTGCCCGCGGCGACTACGAGTATCAGTTCTGGCCGGCAGCTCCCGGCCTTGCTTTCACCTTCCCAAATCCCAGCAACGGGCTGAAGCCGAATGGCTTCAGCGTAGGTGTCGCCTACAAGATCTTTTAAAGCAGAACCACAACAAAACAAAAGCCCCGGATATCCGGGGCTTTTTCGCGTTTCGTGACAAAACTAGAAGTGATATGCCACGCCAATCGTTGGATTGCTGATGTTGTAATAGCGATTGGTGCGATACTGCTCCAATCCAAAGTTCGGCGCCTTGACAACGATGCCGCGATACTCTGCACGGATATCCCAGCTTGGGCTCAGCTCATAGGCGATGCCGCCGCCATAAAGCGCGCCGACACTTGTGGTCTGCTTCGCATCAAGATCCGTTGTTTTCTGATCCTTGATCGGTCCGAAGATGTAGCCGCCGATGCCGGCTTCCACAAACGGGTTGAAGTTCTTGAAGGTGAAGTTGTAGATGTACGCGCCAGAAATCTCCTGCATGCGGGTGTGCACGCGGATCGAATTGAAGCTCGTGACGAACTTCTGAACATTCTGGTTGTACTGGTAGTTCAATTCAAGCGCGCTGCGCGGAGTGAGCATGTAACGATAGCTCGCCAAGGCGCCGTAAATGCCGATCGTCCCATCCTGCTGTACCGTGTTGCCCACCACGTGCGGTGGAATCAGAGCCGCCCAACTTAAGCTCGCATCCTGTCTGCTTTCCTGCGCAAATCCAGCCGCTGCCGAAAATGACAGCAACGCCAAAGACAACAAAATCTTCTTCATCCGTTTCGTGAACCTCTCGCCTGCTAAAAGCACCGCAGGCAAACGCCTCTCGGGCTCGTCGATTTTAAAGTATGGTGGGCGACAAAGCCCACCTCGTCATTGTACCTGCCAGACGCCGTTTGCACAGCTACCGGTCAAGTAGTTTAGACGCACCGGCTTTTTTCTCGTCATAGAGAAAAGGTGATCCGCGATCCTCTGCCAGTATCCGCACCACCCGCATGAAGGCCATTGCCGCATAGGAAAGACTTCCCTGCCTGCGATAGACAAGCCACAACTGCCGCGAACAATCCAGTTCCGGAATAGCGACCGCAACTAACTCGCCGCGCGCAATCTCCGTCTGCACCGACAAGGCAGGCACCAGCGCGACGCCGTTGCCGCTTGCAACGAAGCGCTTGATCGCTTCCAGGCTCGGCAACTCTACACCAATATTCAAAGGCGTTTTGTGTTTCGCAAACGACTCTTCAACCAGTTTCCGCCGGGGCGAAGCTACATTATGCGCAATAAAGTTTTCCGCACCCAGATCGCGGATCCTGACTTTTTTTTCGCGCGCCAGCACATGCTTCGGATGCACTACAAAAAGGAGATCATCGGCATACACCGCAATCGCCCCAAGCTGTTCATCATCCGGCTGAAACGAGACGATACCGATCTCCGCCGTGCGCCGCAGAACTTCATCCGGAATACGGCTGGCCAGCGAGCGCTGCACCAGAATCGATATCTGCGGACACTGGCGGCGGAACTCATCAAGTACTGGCAGAAGATAAAGGCAGGTATATTCATTCGCCGCCAAGTCAAGCGGCCGCGCTCCAGTGATCGCACCTCTTCGAGCGCGCTGGCCGCTTCATTGCGCAGGCTCAACAGACGCGCGGCATAATCGCGCAGCACTTCACCTGCTGCCGTCAGCGTGCCATCGCGTGAGGCGCGCTCAAAAAGCACCTCGCCCAACTCTTCCTCCAGCTTGCGAATCACCTGGCTTACCGCGGGCTGGGTGCGGTGCAGACGCACGGCAGCACGGGAAAAGCTGCGTTCGGCAACAACAGTCAGAAAAGTTTCCAGTTGAGATAATTCCATAAGGCTTTCACGAGCTACGATAGGCCGCCACAGGCATCATAACTATAATTTATAGTAATTCAAGAAATTAATAAATTTGAATTATGCTTCAACTTTTGCGAAACTTACGGCAGTAGAGATCCCCCGGCTATGGCTCGAGACCAGCTCGTCTCTTTTTCGACACGACGCTGCGCGACGGCGAACAATCCCCTGGCTGCAGCATGACGCATCATGAAAAGCTGCGATGGCCCATGCTCTCGAAGCTCTTGGCGTCGACATCATCGAAGCGGGCTTCGCTATCGCATCTGATGGCGACTTTGCCGCAATTCAGCAGCATCGCAAAGAGATGCGCGAGCCCCGCATCGCTTCCCTGGCCCGGGCCCGGACGCGAGGATATCGAAGCATGCCGCGCGATCGCTCGAAGCAGCTGACCGCTCGCGCATCCACGTCTTTCTCGCCAGCTCAGACATCCATCTGCAATACAAGCTGAAGATCACGCGCGAAGAGGCACTGGAACAGGCGGCGAATCGCGTTCGCCTGGCACGCACCTATGTGGACGATGTTGAGTTTTCGCCGGAAGATGCGACCCGCACCGACCCCGATTTTCTCTGCAAGATTGTTGCCGCCGCGATTGAGGCGGGCGCGACGGTGATCAATTTGCCGGACACTGTGGGCTATTGCGTTCCCGACGAATATGGCGCCATGTTCCGCAGGCTGTGCGCGAACGGGTTCCGGACGTCGACAGAGATCATGCTTTCCTCGCATTGCCACGACGATCTGGGCATGGCCGTCGCCAACAGCTGGCGGCGGTTGAAGGCAGGCGCACGGCAGATCGAGTGCACTATCAACGGCATCGGCGAACGCGCCGGCAATGCGGCGCTGGAAGAGATCGCCGCAGCCATGCTGGTGCGCCGCGACAAGTATCCGCTCGAGCACGACCTGCAGCTCGACCAGCTTTACCCCACCAGCCAGCTGCTGGCCGAGTCATCAGCTTTGCGCCCGCTCCGAACAAGGCCATTGTGGGCAGCAATGCCTTCGCGCATGAGGCTGGCATTCATCAGCACGGCAGTGCTCTCCAACCCGCTGACCTACGAAATCATGACGCCGGCTTCTGTGGGCGTCCCGGCACAACCGCATGGTGCTGGGCAAACATTCGGGCCGCCACGCGCTGGCGCACCGGCTTAACGATCTGGGATATCAGCTCGACGCATGCCGACCTCGACGCCGCCTACCACCGCTTCACTGAATTGGCCGATCGAAGAAAGCCATTTATGACCAGGATCTGATCGATCCCTGCTGCCATCGCAAGCGCCACGAAGATCTGATCGGCAGGCCTGCAGCGCAGCAAGCTGATCGAAGGACAGACATATCATCTAGAACATCAGCCGCAGGTAAATCTGGAGACACGCAAGATGAAGTTGAAAGTTCTAGTTGTCGCCGGAGACGGCATCGGCCCGGAAGTTACTGCGAAGCCGCGCGCATTCTGCGCTCTGTGGCCGAGTTTGGTGGGTATGATTTCCAGTTTCAACGAGATGCATTATCGGCGGCGTTGCCATCAAGGCAGAAGGGCACGCCTCTGCCGCCTGCCACGCTCGATGCAGCGCTCGAAAGCGATGCGGTACTGCTGGGCGCTGTCGGCGGCAACGAATTCAATTCCCTGCCCCCGGATCGCCGGCCCGAAGCAGGCCTGCTGCAGATTCGCCAGGCGCTGGGCGGTTTTGCCAATCTGCGCCCCTCGTTTGCGTATCCGGCGCTCGCCGCCAACTCGCCGCTGCGCCCTGAGGTAATCGACGGCGCGGATATTCTGTTTGTCCGCGAACTTCTGGGCGGCCTCTATTTTGGCGAGCCTCGCCAGTGGGACCGCGAAGCGGACGCGGCATGGAACACCATGCGCTACACCCGCGATGAGGTGGTTCGCGTAGCCCGTGTCGCCTTTGAACTGGCACGGAAAGCGGCGCAAGAAAGTTACTTCGGTGGACAAGGCAAATGTGCTCGAAGTTTCGCAGCTCTGGCGGGCCACTGTGACCGAGATCGCCCAGCAGTATCCCGACGTCACGCTGGAGCACCAGTACGTCGACGCCTGCGCCATGCACCTGATGAATACGCCGCGCAACTTCGACGTGGTGCTGACGGAAAATCTTTTCGGAGACATCCTCTCGCGACGAAGTCCGCCGTCATCACCGGATCGCTGGGCATGCTGCCCTCGGCCACCATTGGAGGATCAGGTCAATCTGTATGAGCCGGTGCATGGCTCTGCGCCGGATATTGCAGGCAAAGGCATCGCCAATCCGCTGGGCGCGATTCTTACCGCCGCCATGCTGCTGCGCCACTCCGCGAATCTGGAACAGGATGCGCAGGCCGTGGAAACTGCCGTTCGCAAGGTTCTGGAGCAGGGCTACCGCACCGCAGATCTCGCCCGCACTGAGCAGGATAAGAAGATGACTCTCCACGCAGGAGATGGGCAGACAGGTGCACCAGACGCTGAACGAAATGATCGACAAGCGGCAGGCGATGCACGCGGTTTAGACGCATCCAGCGCGAGGAAATGTGCGAGGGCTTCGGCCTGCACACAAATGATTAGACAGAGATAGGGGCTTTAGCCTCAGAGGTTGATTGAAAGATGCCGACGCCAAAACCTTATTTGAAAAAGTCTGGGAATCGCATCTGGTCGCGGAGCCCGCGAACGAGCCTGCGCTGCTCTACATTGATCTGCATCTCGTGCACGAGGTCACCTCGCCGCAGGCCTTCGAAGGGCTGCGGCTGGCAGGGCGCAAACGTCCGGCGTCCCGATCGCACCGTGGCCACGGTGGACCATAATGTTCCGACGACACCAAACCGGCTCATCATTGAAGACGCTATCGCCGCAAAGCAGATCGACGCGCTGCGCAGCAACTGCGCCGAGTTCGGCATCGAGCTCTACGACATTCAGTCGCCCGACCAGGGCATCGTGCACGTCATTGGACCGGAACTCGGACTGACGAAACCCGGCATGACCATCGTCTGCGGCGACAGCCACACCAGCACCATGGCGCGTTTGGCGCGCTTGCCTTCGGCATCGGCACTTCTGAAGTTGAACACGTAATGGCGACGCAGTGCCTGCAGCAATCGCAGGCCCAAGACCTTCCGCATCTCCGTCGAAGGCGAACTGCCGCAGGGTGTCACCGCAAAAGATATCGCCCTCGGCATCATCGGACACATCGGCACCGACGGCGCCACTGGCCACGTCATCGAATATGCCGGCTCAGCGATTCGCGCGCTCTCGATGGAAGGCCGCATGACCCTTTGCAACATGAGCATCGAAGCAGGCGCACGTGCCGGCATGATCGCTCCCGATGAGACCACCTTTCGCCTATCTCGAAGGACGGCCCTTTTCATCCCAAGGCACAGCATGGGACGACGCTGTGGCGGCGTGGAGCTATCTCCAGACCGATCCCGGCGCAAACTTCGATCGCGAACTGGTCATGCACGCCGAAGATCTCGCGCCCTTTGTCACCTGGGGTACAAGCCCGGGATGGTCGTTCCGGTTACGGATCGCGTGCCCGATCCCGCCGCCGGGAGCACCAGAGTCCGACCGCCGCGCCTTGGAGCGCGCGCTCGAATACATGGCGCTGAAACCGGGCGTGGCGATCGAAGAAATGACTATCGACCGCGTTTTCATCGGCTCCTGCACCAACTCGCGCATTGAAGATCTTCGCGCCGCCGCCAAAGTTGTTACCGGATATCACGTTCATCCGCATGTGCGCGCGATGGTGGTTCCCGGCTCGCATCAGGTCAAGGCGCAGGCTGAAGAAGAAGGCCTTGACAAAGTATTCCGCGAAGCAGGTTTCGAGTGGCGTGAGCCCGGATGCTCCATGTGTCTCGGCATGAACCCAGACATCCTGCAGCCGGGCGAGCGCTGCGCTTCCACCAGTAACCGCAACTTCGAAGGACGCCAGGGACGCGGTGGGCGCACGCATCTCGTCAGCCCAGAGATGGCCGCCGCTGCAGCTGTCACCGGCCACTTCACTGACATCCGTCAATGGGAATTCAAGGGCGAGGAGGTCCTGGCCTAATCATGCAGCCATTTCACACCCTCACATCAGTTGTCACGCCGCTTGACCGCGCCAATGTGGACACCGACCAGATCATCCCGAAGCAGTTTCTGAAACGCATCGAGCGGACTGGCTATGGCGAGTTTCTCTTCTTCGACTGGCGCAAAGATCCGAATTTCGAGATCAACCAGCCGCGCTACCAAAGCTCTCAGATTCTGGTAGCTGCCAAGAACTTCGGCTGCGGCTCATCGCGCGAACACGCAGCCTGGGCGCTTTCTGATTTCGGCTTTCGCTGTGTCATCGCTCCGTCATTTGCCGACATCTTTTATTCGAATGCGGGAAAGAACGGCATCCTCCTGATCACGCTGCCCGAAGAGCAAGTGCAGGCACTGCTCAATCACGCTGCAACTGGCGAGGGCTACCGGCTAACTGTCTCGCTCGAAGACGAGACCATTCACGGTGACCATGGTTTCGAGGCAAAGTTTTCCATCGACTCCTTCCGTCGCTACTGCCTGCTTGAAGGGCTCGACGACATTGGCCTCACGCTGCGGCACGCCGAGGCGCTGGACAATTTTGAACAGAAGCACAACTCTGAATTCTGGCTCGCACCAAGACCGTAAACAACGGCGAGCCATTGACAACGTCGCATAACTGTACGGAGAAAAGATTTTGAGCCAGAACGGCAAAACTCACGACCCTAAATGGAAGAGCAGAGCACTCACCGAAGGCCCCAATCGCGCCGGAGCGCGTTCCATGCTGCGCGGCATCGGCTTCACTCCGGAAGACCTGCACAAACCCATCATTGGCATTGCCAATACCTGGACGGAAATCGGCCCCTGCAACTTTCATCTGCGCGACCATTGCAGAAGCCGTGAAGCAGGGCGTGCGCGATGCAGGCGGCACGCCAATGGAATTCAACACTGTCACCATCTCCGACGGCATCACCATGGGCACCGAGGGCATGAAGGCCTCGCTCATCAGCCGCGAAGTCATCGCCGACTCCATCGAACTCGTCTCGCGCGGCAATCTCTTTGACGGCCTGGTCTGCATTGCCGGCTGCGACAAGAACATGCCCGGCACCGTCATGGCGCTCGCGCGTCTCAACATTCCCGGGGCTCATGATCTACGGCGGATCGATTGCTCCCGGCACACCTAAACGGCAAAGACATCACGATTCAGGATGTCTTCGAGGCCATCGGCGCACACTCCGCCGGCAAGCTCAGCGACGCCGGGCTCGAAGCCATCGAAGCCAACGCCTGTCCCGGCGCGGGAGCCTGCGGTGGCCAGTTCACCGCCAACACCATGGCCATGGCATGCGAGTTCCTCGGCATCTCACCCATTGGATTGTCAGGCGTGCCCGCCTTCTCTCCGGAAAAACATTCAGCTTCGCGCAAGGCCGGGGCGATGGTCATGGAACTCGCCCGCCGCGACCTGCGCCCGAGCCAGATCATCACACGTGAATCACTCGAAAACGCCATCACCAGTGTAGCCGCCTCTGGTGGATCCACGAACGCTGTACTGCACCTGATCGCTATCGCCAACGAAGTCGGTATCGAGCTCTCCGTCGATGACTTCGACCGCATCAGCCGCAATACGCCACTGCTCGGCGATCTCAAGCCCGGCGGTAAATACGTCGCAGCCGATTATCACAACGCAGGTGGCAGCCGCCTCCTCGCGGCGCGCCTCATCGAAGCCGGCCTGCTTCACAAAGACTGCATTCAAGTCACCGGACGCACTATCGCCGAAGAAGCAGCCGACGCAGTCGAAGCGCCCGATCAGGATGTGATCCATCCCGTCTCGTCACCCATCAAGACCAGCGGCGGACTCGTCATCCTCAAAGGCAATCTCGCGCCCGAAGGCTCCGTCATCAAGGTCGCCGGTCACAATCGGCTCGAGCACAGCGGACCGGCGCGTGTCTTCGACTGCGAAGAAGATGCTTTTCGCGGCCGTCGATAGAGGAAGCATCAAGGCGAACGAAGTCGTGGTCATCCGCTATGAAGGTCCGAAGGGCGGCCCCGGCATGCGCGAAATGTTACAGATCACCGCCGCGCTGGTTGCCATTCCCGAATTTTCGGAAACCGTCGCCCTGCTCACCGATGGCCGCTTCTCCGGAGCTACCCGCGGTCTCATGGTCGGTCACGTTGCGCCGGAAGCTGCAGTCGGCGGCCCCATCGCGGCCGTCCGGGAAGGCGACATCATCCACTTCGATATTCCAAACCGCACGCTCGATGTCGAGATATCGGCGAAAGAGTCACAGTCACGGCTACAAAACTGGAAAGCCCCCGAGCCGCAGTTCAAGCGGAGGCGTTTTCCGCAAAGTATGCCGACACAGTATCGTCGGCATCTCTAGGCGCAGTTACGAATTAATTCAAATAGTCGTCCTGAGGACCTGCTTTTAACTGTTCTCGGCACAATTACCAGGAAGGATCAAAAGGAGTTTCGCAAAATGAGCAAGAGCCACAAAACGCTCAGCATCGCCCAACACCACTCGCCTCACCGGCGCAGAAATCGTCTGGGCCACGCTCGAAGGCGAAGGTGTCAGCGATGTTTTCGGCTATCCCGGCGGCGCGATTCTGCCGGTGTACGATGCGATGCGCAAATTCCCCATCCGCCACATCCTCGTGCGGCACGAGCAAGGCGCGACTCACATGGCCGACGGCTACGCGCGCGCCTCTGGCCGCGTCGGCGTGGCCATCGCCACCTCCGGCCCCGGCGCCACCAACATGGTCACCGGCATCGCCACCGCCATGATGGACTCCATCCCCATCGTCTGCATCACCGGACAGGTTTCGAGCAAAGTTCTCGGCACCGACGCTTTCCAGGAAGTCGATATCACCGGCATCACGCTGCCCATCACTAAGCACAACTATCTCGTTACCCGCGCAGAAGACATCGCGCCGGCGCTGCGCGAAGCCTTTCTCATCGCCCGATCCGGCCGTCCCGGCCCCGTGCTGGTCGATATCACCAAGGACGCGCAGCAGGCGTCCGCGGAATTTGATTTCGATGCAGCTGCGCCTGGAGCATACCGGCCCCATCCTATGCGCACGACACAATGCCGATTCCATCGACCGATGCCGCCCGACCTGATCCGTGAGGCCAAGCGCCCCGTCATTCTTGCCGGACACGGCATCATTCAATCGGGCGCGATGGAGCAGCTCCGCACGCTCGCAGAGCGCACGCAGATCCCTGTTGCCTGACGCTGCTTGGCCTCGGCTGCTTCCCAGCGTCGCACGAGCTCATCCTCGGCATGATGGGCATGCATGGCGAAGCCTGGGTCAACCACGCGATTCAGGAAGCCGACCTGCTGATCGCCTGCGGCATGCGCTTCGACGACCGCGTCACCGGCACGCTTGCAACCTATGCGCCCAATGCAAAGAAGATTCACATCGAAATCGACCCGGCGGAGATCAACAAAAATGTCAAGGTCGATGTCGCTCTCATTGGCGATCTGCAAGCAGGTCCTTGAGATTCTTCTGCCGCATATTCGCGACGCGCGATCGGCACGCATGGCTGCACGACGATCGATGCAAGAAAGGCGACTGCGCAGTCCGCGATATCAAGAACCTTCCCGACAACGGCCATCTGTACGCCGCGCACGTCATCAACGATCTCTGGCATGCCACCGAGGGCAACGCCATCGTCGTCACCGATGTGGGCCAGCACCAGATGTGGGAAGCGCAATACTACAAGCACGACCAGCCGCGCACGCTGATCACCTCCGGCGGACTCGGCACGATGGGCTTCGCTCTGCCTGCGGCTATCGGCGCCAAGATCGCCTGCCCGGAAAAAGAAGTCTGGGCCATCGCCGGCGACGGCGGCTTCCAGATGACGATCGCCTGAACTCGCGACCATCGCGCAGGAAAATCTCGACATCAACATCGCCATCATCAACAATGGATTACCTGGGCATGGTGCGCCAGTGGCAGGAGTTCTTTTACGAAAAGAACTATGCCTCCTCGCCGATTCTCAGCCCGGATTTTGTAAAGCTTGCTGAGGCCATGGCATTGCGGGTGCGACCGTGAGCACGCGCGCCAGAGGTGGCTGACACCGTGAACGCGGCGCGTGCACTCCAGTGGGCCCTCCTCATCAATTTCATGGTGGAGAAAGAAGACTCTGTTTATCCGATGATCTGCCGCTGGCTGCGGCATTGCACGAGATGATCCGTCGGCCTCGGCAATCCCATGATCGAAACAGCGGAAGACGCATAAGGAATAGACCGTAACCATGCTGCATACATTTGTCGCACTCGTTGAAGACAAGCCCGGCGTGCTCACCCGCGTCGCCTCACTCTTCCGCCGTCTAAACATCAATATTGTCTCGCTCACTGTGGGCCGGTCGGAGCGCCCCAACGTCTCGCGCATGACCATTGTCGCGGCTGCATCTACGTCGGCAGGCCATCGCATCATGGCCAGTCTCTACAAGCTGGAAAACGTGCTTGAAGTCGATGACATGGACCTGGTCGCCAACGTCAGCCGCGAACTCGCGCTCATCAAAGTTGGAGCGACGCCGCAGACGCGTTCGCACATCTTCGAACTGGTCGAAGTCTTCCGCGCGCGTATGGTCGATCTCGCTCCCGAATCGCTGATGATCGAGATTACCGGCATCGAAAGCAAAATCGAGGGGCTCATTCAGGTTCTTATCGAAAGCGGCGATCCCATCCTTGAAGTTTCGCGAACCGGACGCATGGTCATGCGCCGCGGCCACCACACCAGCCGGGTCCTCGAAGCCATGCGCGTCGCGACTGCCGCCGAAGATGAGACAAAAAATGCGGCGGTCTTCGACCTCGTTGAGGAAGAATCAAATTTTCAGAAGTAACGATCTAACGAACGTGGGCTTCTCCTGCGCAAAAAGGAATCAACATAACTCGGCTTTGCTTCGATTCAGAGAACCAACCAGGTTCCACGGCAGAACGCCAATCTTCATCAACCCGGACCGTGCGCGATATTCGCGTTCCGGAATGACCAAAGGCTGACGAATCAAGATCAAATAAAAGCGGGAGCTTCAGCTCCGGTTTTCACATAGAAGGGAAAAAGGAATGGCAAAGACCTATCACGATCACGACGCGGATCTCTCGCTGATCCAGCAAAAGAAAGTTGCCATCATCGGCTATGGCTCGCAGGGCCACGCGCACGCACTCAACCTCAAGGACTCAGGCGCTCAGGTGCGCGTCGGTCTGCGCCACTGGCAGCAAGTCTATCGACAAGGCAAAGAAGGCCGGCCTTGAAGTCACCTCCATTGCTGACGCGGCTAAGTGGGGCGACGTCATCATGATCCTCACCCCCGACGAAACGCAGGCTAAGGTCTACCAGGACGAGATCGCCTCCCACCTCACGCCCGGCAAAGCGCTCGTCTTCGCTCATGGGTTCAACATCCGCTTCGGCACCATCAAGCCCCCAGCCAGAGTCGATGTCTTCCTCGTGGCCCCCAAGGCTCCCGGCCATCGCGTCCGCGAAGTCTTCACAGAAGGCGGCGGCACACCGGGCCTTGTCGCAGTGGAGCAGAATGCCAGCGGCAATGCACTTGCACTGGCTCTCTCCTACGCCAAGGGTATTGGCTGCACCCGCGCCGGGGTGCTCGAGACTACATTCAAGGAAGAGACTGAAACTGATCTCTTCGGCGAGCAGGCCGTTCTCTGTGGAGGCACTGCAGCGCTCGTCAAGGCCGGATTCGAAACGCTCGTCGAAGCGGGCTATCAGCCCGAGCTCGCCTACTTCGAGTGCCTGCACGAGCTCAAGCTCATCGTCGACCTCATGTATCGCGGCGGCCTCGCTTACATGCGCTACTCCATCTCCAACACCGCCGAGTGGGGCGACTACGTCGCGGGCCCGCGCATCGTCACCGACGAGACCCGTGCTGCCATGAAGAAGCTGCTCGCCGAAATCCAGGATGGAACTTTCGCGAAGAACTTTATTGAAGAGAACAAAACTGGCCGCAAGAAGTTCGACGCGATCCGCAAGGAAGAAGCCAAGCACCCGATCGAGACCGTTGGTGCGGAGCTTCGCGCCGCCATGCCTTTCCTCGATCCCGTGGTCGTCAAGGATGGTACGCCGCAAGCGGCGCAACCAGAAACCGTGCAGGCTTAAAGGTTCGACAAAAGAAATACCCCATCCTGACATTAGTCAGGATGGGGTATTTCCTTCTGACTTGCACATACGAAAGGTGAGTGCCACGCCGGCAGGAACTGCATCTAAAAGAACAACACTCGAGATTCCATGTATGACGAATCGAATACTTCCCCTCGCCATACTCTTTTTCGTGCCCGTGCTGTTGCATGCACAGGCTCGTCTGGATTGCGCATCGCGTCCAACATCGCTCGCGCAGATGCGCCACTGCTATCGTCCGCTGCTTGTCTTCAGCCCGAGCGCGAGTGATCCGCGCCTGATGAAACAGCAATCCACGCTCGACGACGCGGCCGACGATATGATGGACCGCTTCGTGCTCTTCGTTCCTATCGTGCCGAAATCTCCGGCTTATGAACCGCCGCTCGACACGCCATATGCCTTGCTTGACACAAAAGAACTTGCTGCCACTCGTAATCGTTTTCATGTGTCGGAAAATCAATTTATTATTCTGCTGCTGGGCGAAGATGGCACAATAAAATTACGCAGCCCGGCTCCCGTCTCCATCCACAGGCTCAATTCGTTGATTGATGCCATGCCTGACAGAAAGGTGGAAATGCAACGTCCGCACGCCAATTAGAGCCATTCAACGAATTCTTAACGCGTATCCAACGGCTCTTCGGCTAGTATGTACCATCGACTTACAAAAGGTAGACACCTTATGAATTCCGCCAGCATCGCACCCCCGGCCGAGCTTCCCATCAAGCACAGTCCTACTCCGCTGCCGGAACTCGTCGCCGCATTGAAGCGCGTTGCCCCTCTTCATGGAATGGAAGAGTTCGAGTACGAGTGGCTGGCGAAAAACGGCGTTGAAGAATTCTCCGAGACCGGCACCACCATCTTTCGAGAAGGCGATCCTGCCAACAAGATGACCATCTTGCTGAAAGGCGAGATACACGTGCGCCGCGAACATGGCGGGCCTACCGCGCTCTGGATCGGACGCTCCGGCCAGATTACCGGTCTTCTTCCTTTTTCACGCATGAAGACGTTCGGAGGCCACGGCTATACCGCAGCCCCGACATGGGCACTCCAGTACGATAAATCGATTTTCCCTGAGATGCTTAAGGCTGTTCCTTCCATCTCGCAGCGTTGTGTAAATGTTCTGCTTGACCGCGTGCGCGAGATCACCCGCATGGAACAGCAGACAGAAAAGCTGATCGCTCTGGGCAAGCTTGCCGGGAACCTGGCCCATGAGCTGAACAACCCCGCATCCGCAGCGCAACGCGCAGCGTCCGGATTGCTCGACGAATTACACGTCTATGGCCACGAAAAGTTCCGTCTCGGTAGCCTTTGTCTTTCCGAAGCGCACCTCACCGTCGTGCGCAAATGGCAGGACGCGGTGGTGGAACACGCCAAGGAATATCGCGGTAAGATCCCTGACCTGGCCGTGCGCGAAGATGAGCTGACAACATGGATGCGTGAGCACAATGTACAGGATTCGTGGAGAATCACACCGGAACTGTCTGAGGCAGGCATAACGGTGGATGCGCTCGATCCTCTCACCGGCTTTCTCGACTCCGACGCTATCGCGGTGGTTCTCACGCAACTTGCTTCTTCGCTGCGCGCGCGGAACATGGCCGAGGCCATGCTCGATTCCACGAATCGCATCTTCGATCTCATCCGCGCCATCAAGGACTACTCCTACATGGACCAGGCGCCAATCCAGGAGATCGACATTCCGCAAGGCCTCGAAAATACGCTGGCTATGCTGCAATCGCGTATGCAGAATGTGGAAGTCGAGCGGCGTTATGCACCCGATCTTCCCCACATCAGCGCTTACGCGAGTGAATTGAACCAGGTCTGGATGGCACTGCTCGAAAATGCGCTCGATGCAATTCAGGACCACGGCAAAATCACGCTCGCTGTGCAGCTCTCCGCCGATATGATTCTGATCGAGGTCTGGGACAACGGCCCCGGCATTCCACCCGAAATGAAGGACCGTGTCTTCGAGCCGTTCTATACCACCAAGGCCCCAGGCAGCGGACTAGGCCTCGGGCTCGATACCGTGCAGCGCACCGTGCGCAAGCATCGCGGGTACGTGCGCGTGCAATCCGAACCCGGAGCCACCTGCTTCCAGATACGCCTGCCGCTCGAACAGCTACAGGCGTATTGAGCCAGAACTCGAGGCTCCCCCACTTTCCGCGAACTGGGAATGGGGACATTCCTGTCCTACTCCCCCCGCTGTAAATTACTCAAAAGATGGAATTTAAATTTAGAGAGCGTCAAGTATTTGGATTCAAAGGAGTTATAGCCAATTATTTGATTCTAAATCACTTACACCAAAGTAAATCCGTGGATGACTTCCTTTCGCTCCCACCCTGGTCCAGGAAATAAAAAACCCGCTTTTCAGCGGGTTTTTGTTCCTATTTCTATTATAGCTGGCCGGAAAGAAAAACACGCCGATTGCGGCCGACTTTATCGGCTTTAAAATGTGCTACTTACAAGGATCGAGTACGATTTACCTCTTGACAGATAGATTTGAGCCTATTCCGCCCTTAACGCCTCCATAGGATCCACCTGAGCGGCCCTGCGGGCAGGCAGATAGGCGGCTAACAGCCCAATGAGCAGCAGAATCACAGCAACAAAGCCAAGGGTCCAGCCGTCGCGTGCGCTCACGCCATAGAGATAGCTGCGCACCACTCGACCAGACGCGAGAGCCAGCGCCAGTCCAATGACTACTCCGGCCACAAGCATGACGGAAGCCTGCCGCATCACCAGCCACAGCAGATCGCCGCGCTGCGCGCCTAATGCCAGCCTTACGCCTAATTCTCTTGTTCGCTGGGAAACGACATACGCCAGCAGCCCATACAATCCAGCAACGCACAATAGAAGTGCCGATGCGCCAAAAATCTCCAGCAGGTGCGCTGCCAGTTGCTGGCTGCCAAACGAGTCCTCGACCACCTGATCCATCGTCGTAAAGTTGCTCCCGGCCAGAGCCGGATCGGCCTGCCGCAGCACCTCACGCAGTTCTGGAATCATCGCCTTCAGATCGCGGTCCGTGCGTACTGCGAGATCGATCGCAATGCCGCCAGTCACGTTATAAATGCCGCTATCCGGGGTGATCTGCGAGAGCACGACGTTCAATTCCGGCTGCGGCGCCGTGGCCACGCTGAACTGCCGGAAGTCATCGACCACGCCGACAATTTCCGCCTGTTTCCCTTTCGGAGTCAGATGCCACACCTGCATTCCAATCGCTTTGCGCATGTCCTCGATCTGAGGCGCATATGCCTGCACAAATGCGCGATTCACCACTAACGCAGGCGTTGACGCGGGCGTATCGCTTTCGTTGAAGTAGCGCCCCGCCAGCATTTTAAAGCCGAAAACCTTCTGCATTTGCGGGGTGACGGCGTTGAGCTTCGCACTCACGCTCCCAGACGTTTTGCCAGGGACCTCGCCCTGCTTGCCATACAGAGAGAGCGTCACGAAGAACGTCTTGCCCAGGGGGACCTCCGTCATCAATCCGGCCGACTGCACCCCAGGCATATACTTCGTGCGATCGAGCAACGGCAGATAGAGATTGCTAATAATGTTCCGCCCGGAAAATTTGTAACCGGGAATCTGTAAATTGGCCACGATGATATGGTCGGTGCGAAACCCTAGCGACACATGCCGCAGTGCATAAATTGTCCGCAGCAGCAGACCGCAGCCGACCAGCAACGTGAGCGAAAGCGCAATCTCAACCACTACCAACACGGTGCGCAAGCGGTTCTGCCCGCGCGCGCTTCCCGTTTGCAGTCCGCCCTGCTTGAGGGCCGGCTCGATGGAAGCATGCGCCGACATCCAACCGGGCCAGATCGACGAAATCAATGCCGAAACAACCGTCAACGATAACAACGCCGCAATGATCCACCAATCCGGAGCAATCGCTACCGGAAAGGGCAGATGATGCGCTATTGCGCCGGCAAATATCTTAACGGCAAGCAGCGCAAGGCCTAGGCCGGTCAGCGCGCCGCATCCGCTCAGTAGAAGTCCTTCCACCAGAAACTGCTGCACAATGCGGAGCCGCCCTGCGCCCAGCGCTCCGCGCATGGCAATCTCGCGCTGCCGTGCCATTGCCCGCGCCAGCAAAAGATTCGTCGTGTTGACACAGGCGATCAGCCATAAAACACCTGCGGCAGCCAGAAGCATCAGCAGCGCTTTTTTCGTATCATTCTCGACCAGAGACGACGCGTAACCCTTCAACGTAACTGCTGAAGAATCGCGGCGGGCCTCGGCGTCCACATATCCCTGCGCAATCTGCTTCTGCACTGTCGAGAGTTCCGCCTCGGCACGCTCTCGACTCGCTCCTCGCCGCAGTCTCCCGATCGCGCCATAACGCGGTGCACTATCCGTACGCCCTTTGTCCGTATCGCCGAGCTGCGCAAGTGTCCAGACCTGCGGCATCGCAGGGTTGTAAGGGAAGAAAAACCCGCGCGGCATCACGCCAATGACCTTATACGGCAAGCCGCTAACCTTCACCGTCCTGCCAAGAATCGAAGCATCCGCGCCGAACATCCCCCGCCACGCGCTGTCGCTCAACACCACGCTATTCGCGTCCGCGCTCTTTGCAAATGAATCGCTGCCCCCGCGAAAATCACGCCCAAGTTCCGGAGAAACCCCGAGCACATCAAACAGGTCCGAGCTCACGCGGTAGGAACCAACCTGGTCTGTACCCATCTTTCCTTCGAGAAAATTACGGCCTGTCGCCCAGTCGTAAAAACCAATTCCAGCAAAACTATGGCTCCAACGGCGCCACTCCTGCAGATCGAGGTAAAGAGGGTCGGAACCCCGTCCATCCTGTCGCTTCAGGTCGATCTGCATCAAGCTGCCCTCGTTCCTGTAAGGCAAGGGACGCAGCATCACCCGGTCAACAACGGTAAACATCGCCGCCGGAGCGGCAATGCCCAGCGCAAGCGTCGCAATCACGGTCACCGCAAAGGCAGGAGACTTCCGCAGCTGCCGCAGCGCGTATTTCAAATCCTGCAGCAATCGTTCCAGCCATACCCATCCCCAGGCTTCCCGGGCTATATCTTTCGCCAGCGGCACATTCCCCAACTCGCGTTCAACTTCTTTCCGCGCCGTCGATGGGTCTTCTCCGCGCGCTACGCGCTCTTCCACCGCCATGCGGATGTGAGACTCGATTTCTGTGTCCAGTTCACGTTGCCTGCGCCACCATCGCATGTTGCGTCTCCTTAGGCGGAAGTTGCCGGGGCTGAAGCCCCTTTTTCAGCGTTCTTTTTCACCGGGCTGAAGCCCGGTGCTTCTACCCTTAAAAACGGGCATTCTCGGAATCCGAGAATTAGGATGTACGAGGAAAAACCATCCCTCGGCGGCTGAAGATGATGCTGAAAAAGTCCAATCTGATTGAAAACCGTCCTTCGGCGGCTGAAGCCGCACCTCATTTCATTACTCTTATGGCATGGCTGAAGCCGTGCCCCTTCAAAACAATGACTTTTTTCAGCAGCCTCTGAGGCCTTTTTTCAGCATCTTTTCACCGGGCTGAAGTGCGGTGTTTGTATTTTGAAAACACTCTTGAAGCAAACTCCAGGATTGGGCGGCGTCCAAGACTCCGCCGATAGCCGCTACCATTTGCGCCCAGCGGCTGCGATTTTCGGCAAGCTGCTTCTTTCCTGCAGCAGTAATGGAGTAAGGATGTAGATACACTACCCCCCTACGCAGTAGATCGTCTACCCCTAATTTCATTGATAGATTATGACGGCCCTACGATCAGCAACATGAAATAGCTGGAGATGACGCCAGGCAAAAGGCTTCATGGAACTATTACTGTGATTGGCTTCTTAGAGGCTGCCGATGCCGTGCCAAGCACCACTTCGACGTAATAGCAGTAGCTTCCCGACGTTAGTCCGGAGTCAATATACGGGCCGGCGAGGGGTACGCCGGATTTCAACAGCTTGAAGTTCTGCTCCGATCCGCCGCAAGCGCCATTCGACCTGTAGACAGTAACCGTCCCACCGGCATCAGTACTATCCGTTTGCCAGGTGAGAGTCACCGTATGAGTCTTCGCACAGCCACCCAGAGCCCAAAGCGTCAGAATTGAAAGTACAAACAGTTTTTTCACAGTCTTCCTTTCAAGACTGCTGCCGGAACGGTCACGTTTGTTTCCCAGCAGCGTGAGTTGAATAGCGCTATGAAATCACCAATTTTTGATAAAAGCATTCAGTTTTTCAGGGACTCTAGCGATCAAATGCGGCTCAAGAGTACCAGAGCGAGCGGTTGCCCGCATTATCTTATTGAAAATAAAAAATATTAAGGTGAGAGGCAGTCGGAGACGAACCGGGCTCAGTAACCCCTTGCGATCAGATAATCGACGGTCAGCTCAAACTCCGGCGCTGTCTTTGCCTGACGCTGCTCAAAGAACTTCATCATGACATCCGCTTCCAGGTTCACCGGGTCGCCGGGTTTGAGAGCATGCAGATTGGTGTGCGCGTAGGTATGCGGAATGATGGCAACCGTAACCACGCTGTCGTCAAAGCGCGCGACCGTAAGGCTGATGCCTTCGATGGCAATCGATCCCTTCTCGACGACATAGCGGCCCACACTCTCTGGAACGGCAACACGCAGCCACCAGTCGGTCTCTGAGCGATCAGCATCAGGAGAAACGGGTTCGAGCGCTATCAGCCTGCCGGTGGCATCTACATGTCCCTGGACGATGTGCCCACCGAGCGGAGTACCCGCCGGTGTCGGCAGTTCCAGGTTGACCACGGTTCCCGCACGAAGGCTGGCCAGCGAAGTTCGCGCCACCGTCTCCGCCGCGAGATCGGCGTGGAAGATTGGAGGATTGACCGAGATATCGAGCGCGGTGAGACAGGTGCCGCTGACTGCGACGGAATCTCCCGTCTGCAGCCGTTCGACGATACTGCCGGCGGAGACGGCAATCCGTCGCGCTCCGGTTCGCTCTTCGACGCTTAGAATTTTTCCAGTCGTTTCAATGAGTCCGGTAAACATAATCCTTCAATTCCAGGGATAGCGAAGATAGCCCTCAAAGCAGACATCGTTTCCAATCGTCTTCCATGAGATGCGCTCAGCCGCAGCATCGATTCGCCCGCTCTCAGCAAGCAGTGGAACCGCATCTGAGCCGAGAAATACAGGCGCATAAAACAGGCACAGTTTATCCACAATTTGCGAAGCCAGCGCTGCGCTGTTCAGCCTGGAACCAGCCTCAAGCATGGCGCTGAGCACTTGCATCTCGCCAAGCCGTTCCATGACACGCGGGAGCGAGAGATGACCGTCGACAGCGTCCAGCAGTTCCAGCCGAACGCCGACAGATGCAAGCGCACGCGCACGATCCGAATCATTCGTTGCATGAAAGATCAGCAGATCGTCGTGCGCAGAACGCACCAACCTGGAGTCGACAGGAAGCCGCAATGACGAATCCAGCACGACCCGCAAAAGAGGCCTGCGGCGAGGCAATCCGCTGCGATCCGTCAACAGCGGATCATCGGCGATCACGGTATCAACACCGGTGAGGATTGCATCGGAGGCATGACGCATCTGCTGTACCAGCGCACGCGAAGCGTCGCTCGTAATGTAATGCGTATGACCGGCAACCGCTGAAGCAGGCGCAATGCGGCCATCCAGCGAGACACCAGCCTTGAGTGTTACGAAGGGCAAACGATGCTGAATGTACTTTGCGAATCCAATGTTCAGAGCACGTGCTTCGTCCCGCATCACATTGGTTGTGACAGAGATGCCCGCAGCCTGCAGCTTCGCGACGCCTCGGCCGTTCACCGCCGGGTTCGGGTCTCCCGTCGCAACAACAACACGGCTCACTTGAGCAGCGACCAGAGCGTCCGCACAGGGGCCAGTTCGGCCCTGATGCGAACAGGGCTCGAGCGTGACATAAGCAGTCGCTCCACGCGCCTTTTCGCCAGCCTGCCTGAGGGCCACGATCTCGGCGTGATCGAATTTGTCGTACTCGTGAAAACCCTCACCAACAAGGCTTCCGTCCTGCCGGACGAGGACACAGCCGACAGCAGGATTCGGCGACGACAAGCCAACCGAACGCTGCGCAAGTTCGAGCGCGCGAGCCATCCATTTGAGATCGGCAGATGAGGCGGTCTCTTCGGGCAAGATCAGGCTCCGAGTAACGAGTCGACGAATGCGGCGCTGTCGAACGGCAACAGGTCTTCGATCTTTTCACCCACGCCAACGAAGCGAACTGGCAAATTCAATTCGCGAGCAATTGCAACAGCAATGCCACCCTTCGCGGTACCGTCGAGTTTGGTGAGCACGATGCCGGTTACTCCAGCCGACTCGGTAAAGAGCCGAGCCTGCTGCAATCCGTTTTGTCCCGTCGTCGCGTCCATCACCAGAAGCACTTCATGCGGCGCGTCAGCAATGATCCGCTGTGTCGTGCGACGCATCTTGTCGAGCTCCGCCATCAAACTGTTCTTGGTATGGAGACGTCCAGCAGTATCGACAATCAAGACATCATTGCTGCGCGCCCTGGCCGCCTGCAGCGCGTCGAAAAGCGCCGCCGAGGGGTCGCCGCCCTGCCGCGTCTTGATGATCTCGACGCCGCTTCGCTGTCCCCACACTTCAAGCTGCTCGATGGCGGCAGCGCGAAAGGTATCTGCTGCGCACATGAGCACGCTCTTGCCCTGCGCGCGGTAGTAGGCGGCCAGCTTGCCGCTGGTGGTGGTCTTGCCGGTACCGTTTACACCCACCATCATAATGACTTCCGGTATGGCGACAGCTCGCGGCGGACGCTGCTGCTCGTCGAGGATATTCCTGATCTGCTCTTTCAACAGCTCTTTGAGTTCTGCTCCATCACGAATCTGCTGGCGTTTCGCGTGCTCGCGCAGTGCATCGATGATTTCCGTAGTCGTGGTCACGCCCAGATCGGAAGCGATGAGGCTCATCTCCAAATCTTCCAGAGCCGATTCGTCCACTTCCCGCGTGAGCGCAATGACGCTCTCAATCCGCTCGCCCAGGCTGTCCCGCGTGCGCGAGACGGCGTCCTTCATGCGGTCAAAGATGCTTTTCTTTTCAGGTTCGTTCAGGCTGCCAAACAGCGTTTGAATCATGTGCGCGACAACCTCGCATGCCGCTGTTCTGAGTGTAACAAGCTACTCGTCGCGTCCCGGGCGGGACATCAACTCGCGCATAGCTCCTAACGGCGACCTGCCTTCATAGAGAATCGCGGCTACCTGCTCTGTAATCGGCATCTCGACATTGTGAAGCCGGGCAAGACCGAGAGCAGCGGCAGTTGTCCGCACGCCCTCCGCAACTTTTCCATGCAGTCCGGCAAGAATCTGCGGGAGCTTGTTGCCTTTGCCGAGCTCTATGCCTACAGTACGGTTGCGCGACAGCGAGCCAGTGCAAGTCAACACCAAATCGCCAATACCGGAAAGACCAGACAGCGTTTCGCTGTGGCCGCCACACGCGACGGCTAGACGGGTCGTCTCGGCGATACCACGAGTAATGAGCGCGGCGGCGCTGTTGTGCCCGAGGCCGAGTCCGGAAACCATGCCTGCAGCAATGGCAATTACATTCTTAAGCGCACCGCCCAGTTCCACGCCAACAACATCATCATTGGTATAGAGGCGAAGGGACTGGCTGCCGAACTCGCGCTGTACGTGTGTGGCCAGATCAATATGCCGCGATGCGATCGTAATCGCAGTGGGTGAACCGGCAGCAACCTCCTGCGCAAAGGACGGCCCGCTGAGCACTCCTACGGGTAAGCGGAGACCGGACTTGCCAAGCACATCGGCGATCACCTCGCTCATGCGCAGCAGCTTTTCGTCTTCAATGCCTTTGGTCGCGCTGACCAGCAGCTGGCCGGAATGCAGAAATGGCGCAAACTGCTCATAGCTCTCGCGCACATGATGCGACGGCATCACGCTGACAACAATCTCTGCGTCGCGCAGCGCCTGCTCAAGATTGGAAGTCGCACTGACACCCGGCGGGATGGAAAACCCAGGCAGGAAGGCAAGGTTCTCACGCCGGTCGGCGATCGTTTCGCTTACCTCTGGCGAGTGCGACCACAGCACCAGTTCATGGCCGCCGCGGTGCGCAAGATTGAGCGCAATCGCAGTTCCCCATGCACCACTGCCCATCACGGCAATACGACTCATGCAGGACTCGCCTTTGTTTTGCCGAAGCGATATTCCGTACCATGCAACAGGCGGTAGATGTTCTGATGATGCTTGGCAATGACAACCGCGGGCACGATCAGGATCACGACAACAAACGACGCCGTATACACGGGATGAGGAAAGAGAAATGCAAAGATAGGAAGCGCGACGGCAGCCAGGAGGGAAGCCAGGGAAACATAGCGCGACAGAGCAAAAACAACAATAAACACGCCTAAAGCAGCGATGGCGGGAAGCCAGGCCAGCGCGATAAAAACTCCAAGCGCCGTGGCCACTCCTTTGCCACCTTTAAAGCCCAGCCAGACCGGAAAGATGTGACCGGCAATCGTAAACAAGGCTGCGATCGCAGTCGCATTCTGCACCGGTACCTGCTGGAGAGCTGGTATATGCAGCATCCAAACGCCGGCCATCACTGCGATATAGCCCTTCAAAGCATCGAGCAAAAAAGTGAGAGCGCCCAGGCCTTTTGCGCCCGAACGAACGACATTGGTTGCGCCGATATTTCCGCTGCCTTTTGAGCGAATGTCCTCCTTGCGGAAGAGGCGCATCAACACATATCCAAACGGGATCGACCCCAAAAGATAGGCGACCAACGCAATCACAAGATACGTAACCACAGACATTGCGACTATGAGTGTAGCAGCCGGAGAGAGTTTACATGAGCTTGCGGCGCACTATGTCGAGTGCCTGCTGGCTCGCATAAAAACGGATCCGTTCGCGGTCGCCGGAAAAATTCTTTTCGACAACTTCCGTTTGCACTCCGTCGCTGATGGCGATAAAGACCAGCCCTACCGGCTTTTCTTCCGTACCCCCGCCGGGTCCGGCAACGCCTGTCACGCCGATCCCGTAGGTGCTGCGACAGCGGCGGCGGATACCTTCAGCCAGGGCCGCGGCTACTTCGCGGCTCACCGCACCCTTCTCTTCAATCAGCTCTTCGGGAACGCCTGCGAACTCCGTCTTCAGTTCATTGCTGTAGACGACCGCTCCACCGAGAAAAGATCGCGAGCTTCCACTGATGCTGGTGAGTCTCTCTGCAATCAATCCTCCGGTGCAGCTCTCCGCTACGGAAAGGGTCGCACCGCGCATTTCCAGATAGTAGAGAACGATTTGTTCCAACGATTCAGCGCGTGTGGATGAGGAATAAATGAGGTCATCCAATTCCTCTTCAATCAGGCTTGCCAACTCGTTGACCCGCTTCTCCGCCTCTGCCATTGTCGGCTTGGTGGAAATGAGTGTCAGCTGAATATCGCCGATGTGCGCGAGGATCGTTGTCTCCACATCTGTATAGCGCGTGTAAATAGGCGCGATGCGCGCGTCCGCGTTCGATTCGCCAATCATGGCGGCCTTAAGCGTGCGCGACGCTATGAATCGTTTCGGTAAAATATCGCGCAACCGTGGAACGCACTGCTCATCGAACATGGGCTTGATCTCGCTGGGAGGCCCGGGCAGCAGCATCCCGAGTTTGCGGTGTTTGCCGAAGACCGTATCCAGCCATTGTCCCGGCGCCGAGCCGCGCGGATTTTCCAGCACTGTCGCCCCGTCGAGCACGTCCGCCTGCTTCAGATTGTTTTCCGTAAGCTGCCAGCGCCGCTGCGCCACGCGCACATACAGCTGCCCGACAATGTCGGCGTCACGCTTAACGCTATTCCAGCGCATCACTCCAGGCTTCGCGCGTCAGGTCGTCTTCCGTTGGGCCCAGGCCGCCCATCGTGATCATAATGTCGGTTCGCGCCAGCGCTGTCGGATCGCGCTTGCCAGATCTTTCCTTCGATCGCCGACGATCGTCTTAAATGTGACGGTCACGCCCAACTGGTTCAGTCGCTCCGTGAGATAGAGCGAGTTTGTGTCCTGACGGAAAGGCGTCAGCAGTTCGGAGCCGATGGCGATAATTTCGCATTTCATGCGGTCCGGCGAACATCTAAGAAAGACGCAGTCCTTCGATCCAAAGCTAAATGATACATGGCGGTATTTGTAGCCAGAATTACGTTACCGCCGGGGGCGAAGGCGAGGCCTACGATTCCCGAGCCGGCAAGGGCCAGGGATGCTTCTCCCGACGGCGTAATACGGACAACGCCGCGCTTGCCATGCCAGGACGCCGCAACGTAGAGATTGCCAGCGATATCCACGGCCAAACCCTGCGGCCGGCCAAGTCCCCGATAGAACACCCGCGCATTGCCATCGCGGTCGATGGCGTAGAGGCTGTCATAGCTCGACGTTGTCGGTCCGGTAACGTAAAGTGTGCCGTCACGGTCAAATGCAAGATGGTAGGCTGCCACACTTGGCTCGAGGGTGGCAAAAACAAAAATCTGGCGGTCGGGAGCGATCTTAAAAATCGTCCCGCTGCGGTCACCCACATACAGGTTCTGGTCGGCATCGAAAGCAATTCCGGTGGCGATGCCCATGCCCTCGGCAAACTGCGAGTAAATGCCATTCGGAGAGACGCGGTAGACGGTGCCGTCATTGCGTGATGAGACATAGAGAAAGCCTTCCGGATCGAGCGCCAGTCCGGTCGCGTTGGTGATACCGGTGACGAAAGGCCGCAGTTCTCCGTCCGAGCCTATGCGGAAGACAGAAACAGGCGTGGACTGGCCACGCAGAACCTGAAAGGGTGGCATAAATATTGCCCTCGCTGTCCACAGCCGGATTTGCCACCATATGAACGTCTGTGGCAATCATGCCTGCTACCAGCAGCTCGACGGTATTGCTCTGGGCCCCATTTTGCAGTATCTGCAGCTTACCCGTTTCCGCCTCTTCAGGAACGCGCAGTTTCAGGCGTCGGCTGCGGCTCAACAAGACCGACGCGGCCAACTGACCGAGCATAGCCACCGGCTGCCGCAGCGCCAAAGGGCCAAGGTTCACGCCGGCGAGTTCCACTTCACCACCCGGAAGAGCCGCAGAAGGCACCACGGCATCGATTTTGGGAACATCCGATGTATCCGGTTTTGTCACTCGGGCCATATCTCGAAACCAACGACTCATTTCCTATTCTCTTCGAAGCAGAACCTTACCACCAGCGATGTATCACAATAAACACCAGCAGCGCATATATGCCAGCCGCAACGTCGTCGAACATGATACCGGCCCCGCCGTGCAGCCGCTCTAACTGACGCGCAGGCCATGGTTTCAGGATGTCGAAGGCGCGGAAAAGGAGCAATGCCAGCAGCGCATGCTGCCAGTCCGCGGGCGCTGCCATAAGAGCAATCCACTGGCCGCATACTTCATCCAACACCACATGGCCGGGATCTTCGCGTCCGCTTTCGCGGGCCACGATTGTCCCTGCCGGAATGCCAAGCGCCAATGCCAGCAATGCTCCGGCGCCGGATACAACTGCTATCTGCGTTCCGGACAGGCGGGCAGATGGGCCACCAGAAACCAGAGCAGAGTCGCCGCCACCGAACCCCAGGTTCCCGGCCCGGGCCTGCCGAAACCTGCACCGAAGAACGTGGCCGATGTCCAGGCCCAGGGCGTTTTATTCTTCATCGTCCTGCTTCGCCGGATGCTGATCCAGGTTCAGGCCTTCCAGAACTCCGGGTCGAGCACGGGCGAGGAGATGCGGTAGACTCCGCTGGCCCACTTTCCCAGGTCGACTTTCTTGCAATGATCGCTGCAGAAGGGAAATCCTCATCTTTGGCGGTGACGATGTTCCCGCAGGTTGGGCAGCGCAGGACTACTATCTTGTTTCGGGCCTTTGCTTACATCATTCCTTACTGAATAATCCTGCCCACCAGGTCATAATCCTGTGACTCGGTGATCTCGCATTGGTAAAACTGCCCCGGCTTTAGCTTCGAACGGCCCAAAGTCGTTGATATAGACCTTGCCATCGATTTCGGAGCCTGGAACTGGGTGCGGCCCTCCCACAGCAGGGGAGTTTCCGCGGACGGCCTTCGACCAGTAGTCGAATCTGCGGCCCACCATTGCAGCCTGGATTTCGGCTGATCGATTTTTGCAGGCGCATCAGGGAGCGGTTGCGCGGCTCGATCGTCCTTCGCCGGCACCTTATTCTCCAGTGAAATGCCCCGGAGCCTTCTTCATCGGAATAACTGAAGACGCCAAGCCAGTCGAATCGGGCGGCGCGGACAAAATCTGAGAGGGTCTCAAAATCCGCTTCATTTTCGCCCGGAAAGCCGACGATGAATGTGGTCCGAATCGCAATTCCCGGCACGGCAGCGCGTACCCCTCAATCGTCTTGAGAAAAATATCTGCATTCGCGCCCCGGCGCATGCTTTTAACACCGCCGCGGAGGCATGCTGCAGATGGCATATCGAGGTACTTGCAGATGTTGTCGTGGCGGGCAATGGTCTCCAGCAGCCGGCCAGTGATTTTGTTGGGATAGGCGTACAGGAAGCGCAGCCAGCGAATCCCGAAGCCGGCCAGCTTGTCCAGCAGTAGCGCGAGCCCGTCTTTCATGCCCAGGTCCTCGCCGTAACAGGTCGTATCCTGCCCGATCAGCGTGATTTCCGCACGCCCTGAGAGACCAGCCGTTCGGCTTCGGCAACCACCGATTCGAAATGACGCGAGCGAAATTTGCCGCGGAGATTGGGAATCACGCAAAAGCTGCACGGATGGTCGCAGCCTTCAGCAATCTTGATATAAGCGGAAGGGCACGGGTGGCCAGCAGCCGCGGCGTCGTGTGATCGTACAGATATTGCGGCAGCGTGGCCTCCGCGCCTTCCCATTGCTCGCGTGCAAAACGCCCTTGGGACTCGCGCAAATCGCCTTCCGCGCGGGTTGTCGTTCCGCTGAGAATGTTGAAAGGCGACGCAGGTTGCAGTGCAGGCGCAATTGGCGCATCCAGGCCCGCAGCTTCCAGAATCTTTTCCAGTTCACCTGTGCCGACTACGGCATCCACTTCAGGGATATTCTTACGAATCTCGTCTCGATAGCGTTCCACCAGGCACCCGGCAACGATCAGCTTCCGCGCTTTGCCTGTCGCTTGTGTTGCGCCATTTCGAGAATCGTGTCGACGGATTCCTGCTTGGCGGTATCGATAAACGAGCAGGTATTCACAACCAGAATGTCGGCGGTTTCCGGCGACGACGTCATTTGCGCGCCAGCCTGGTCTAGCAAGCCCATCATCACTTCGCTGTCTACCAGGTTCTTGGGACAGCCAAGACTCACGAAGCCAATCTTGAGGCGAGTCGTCTGTGTTGCGTTTTTTGGAGAATCGAGGACACCGATGCCGGCGTCATCGAGGAGAGATTGGGTCACGTCTTTATTTTACCGGAATCACCCAAATCTGAACGCTGTCGATCGATTGGAAATCGGTGTGATTCCCGGGCTTATAGAACCGCCATTGCTGCCCCGGGGTGATATCATCACTTGTGTGCCGGGTCCTACGCGACGCAATCCCGCCAACCCCGCCAGGCCCGGAAGGGAGCAACGGTAACGGGCTAGTGCGTGCGCAGTAGGTCCCCCGGTGCACATTTCCTCACGTCAGCGCTCCAGTTCTCAGACACAGAACTTTTACACTTCCTGCACAGGCTGAACCATTCCGTTGATAGACATCGCAGCGTGCGCTCGGAGAAAATGAATCTTAACTCTGCAGCAGATGGAGAAAAACCTTGAACCTTATCGTGCGTCCGCACAGCTCTCGACGCGCCAAAATCAGTGCCCTGGGAACTTACGTTCCTCCCCGCATATTGACCAATGCCGATCTGGAAAAAATGGTCGACACCAACGATCAATGGATCGTTGAGCGCACCGGCATCCGCGAACGTCACATTCTGGAAAAAGGCCTCGCTACCAGCGACATGGCAGTAGAAGCGGCAAAGCGATGCCTTGCGGAGCGCGGCATCGAGGCGGCGGAAGTGGAAGCCATCATCGTCGCCACCGTCACGCCAGACATGCTTTTCCCCGCGACTGCTTGCCTGGTCCAGCACGAACTCGGGGCCAAAGGTGCATGGGGATTCGATCTCTTCGCGGCCTGCTCCGGCTTCCTTTACGGATTACAGATGGGCATGAACCTGGTCGAGTCGGACACGCAAGCGAAGGTTCTGGTTATCGGCGCCGACACCATGACCTCGCATCATCGACTACACTGACCGCACCACCTGCATCCTCTTCGGCGACGGCGCTGGCGCCATGCTGATTGAACCTGGAGAAGTAAGGACGACGACTCGGCTTCATCGACTTTCTGCATGAGATTGACGGCGCCGGCGGCGACTTCCTGAATATGCCTGCCGGCGGCAGCCGCATCCCGCCACTGCGGAAACCGTCGCAAACAAGCATGCATTATGTTCATCAGGATGGCCAGGCCGGTCTTTAGCTACGCCGTGCGCAAAATGTCTGAGGCGTCAGGAAGTACTGAGCGCAATGGCATCACCGTGACGACGATCTCGGCTCCTTTATCCCGCATCAGGCCAACAGACGCATCATCGCCGCCACCGCAGAACGCCTCGGACTTCCCTCTCGATCGCATCATCATCAACATCGACCGGTACGGAAATACCACCGCCGGCACGATCCCCCTCGCCATGCAGACAGCGCGCGAAGAAGGCCGCCTGAAGAAAAACGATCTAGTCCTGGTTGCCAGCGTAGGCGCTGGTTTTACCGTTGGAGCATCTCTGCTTCGCTGGGAAATCTAGACCTGTAGAAACCTGGTTTCCATTCTTCGCATGGCGAGGGATGGGAACATTTCTAAAATCATGATGCCCGCACGGGTGCACGCGAGCCGCTTCGATCATGGCGATACTTCCATATTCCGAATAAGATCGCTGCTATCAGCACACCGATGAACACCCACAAAATCACTCCTGACCATCCGGCCAGATAGCGCGACCAGAGCTGCAGTACGTGGCGTCCGTAGGTTGCACCCAGCCAGGCAATCAGACTGTAGCGTACGGTGCGGGTAATCGCAAACGACCAGAGGAACTGATTTCGGGGCACGCTCAACGCTCCTGCTGCCAGCAGAAATGGCATGAGCGGAATCGGTGGCGGCAGAATCGCGGCAACGCAAACACTTGCCACGCCGTGGTGCTTCACCCAAGCGCTCAAATGAGCATGAAAGCGCTTTGGCACGTGGCGTTCCAACATGGCCTCGCCACCTTTTTTACCGGCACTCCAGGTTAAATAGCCTCCAAGAACGCTCCCGGAAACGGCTGCCAGTACTAACAGCCATGGTGCATTATGCCGCGCAGACAACAGCAGAAGCAGCAGGTCGGTACTTCCAGGCAGCGGTAACGGAATGACCGACGCATCGATCGCCGACACTACAAAGACGCCGAGCACGCCGAAATGGACAAGCCAGCGAGGTATCGGCAAAGCATGCCTGTGCGGATGATGCTGCGCTACCTTTTGCAGATAGATCACGCACTCTTGGACGTTGTGTTGCGGTGGCGAGTCGCGTATTGAGTTGCAAATTTACAAAAAATGCAGCGCCGGAATAGACGGCAGCGCACCACATTCTGTTCCGTAGCGATAAAAGAGCTGCAATCCCTCAAGACACGCTTCATCGAGATGATAGTGAATGTTCTGCGTCAGGTAAGTGCGGATGGTAGCTGCCGGCACAGAAAGGCGTCCAGACCACTCCGTGACCAGATCGTCCACGTGGGCCAGTCCGTTGTCGCGAGACTGCTGAAAGTCTCGTACGACAGCCTCATCGGGAACGCCGGCATCGCGCAGCCCTTCCGGACGCACTGCCCAGAAAGCCGAGACCCACGCCGCTCCCGTAAGAGAGCGCCACTCATGCCCCAGATCGAGATACTCCAATCTCTCGCATGTACGCTGTTCACGCGCCACGCGATCTTCAAGCGCGAGCAACGCAGGATCGCCGATCAGCAGCGCAGCGTCAGCGATCTCAAGCATCGCTTCGAGATCGGGCGCATGCGGTGTAAATGTGACCTGAGCATTCCAATATTTATGAAAGAGAATGCGCGTGTAAGTCGCCGATGTACGCGATGAGGTATCGAGCGTTACGGTGCGCACTCCCGCTAAACCATCCGGATGACGCACTACGAGAATGATCGATCGAATATCCCCAAGCGATGCAATCGCACATCCCGGAATGATCGCCATTGACGGTGCAAGAGCATAAGTCGCCACTGGAACCAGGCCAATATCGGACGTTCCACCCATCAGTTCATCTGCACAACCAGCCGGAGTGGTTTGATGAATTGAATAACGCTCAGCCAGAGGGCTCTTGCCCGGCTCATGCTCGAAATCCCACATCAACGGAGCGGGATTGAGAAAGTTGATAGCAGCAATACGAAGTAGACTCACCTGCCAGTGTAACAACGCGTCGGTAACTTGACTTTGCACGATGCCACCGCTACTCTCCGTGCAAATTCACAAAAAGGA
This sequence comes from Terriglobales bacterium, assembly GCA_963738095.1. GTDB lineage: Bacteria > Acidobacteriota > Terriglobia > Terriglobales > Acidobacteriaceae > Alloacidobacterium. The sequence continues at coordinate 414,983 of CAVTVL010000020.1, read as the reverse complement.
AAATATTTTCGGCAGAAGGTTGCCGAAGGTGCGCGCATTGACCACTCCTGCCAGCTCCACTCTATTCACAATCTCGGAACCGATTGAACAGGAGCGGCTGGCATGGCTCGCGCTTGCTCTGACGCCCGGCCTCGGCCCACGCCGCATTCTTCGCGCCGTGCGGGAAGCCGGCTCGGCGGAAGAAATCATGCGTCTTCCTCTGACTGGACTCGAGGCGCTGCAATTCCCCGCGCAAGCTGTGCAGTTCATCGCGGACGGCCAGGCGCTACTTGCAGCCAACGAGGAACTGGAGGCTATGCGGAAGTCCGGCGCTGCGTTTCTTACTTTTAGCGACCCTGACTATCCTGAGCGCCTGCGCGAGATCTTCGACTCCCCTGCGCTGCTCTGGGTTCGCGGCGATGTGACACTACTAGCGAAATCCTCGATCGCCATTGTGGGCACGCGACACCCTACTCCGTATGGAACAGGTATGGCGGAAGTGCTGGCACGCGATCTTGCAGCCCGCGGCATGGTAATCCTGAGCGGCATGGCGCGGGGCGTCGACACCGCGGCGCACGTGGCGCGCTGGCTGCAGGGGCAGCACCGTCGCCGTCTGGGGCACCGGAATCGATGTGATTTACCCAAAAGAAAACAAATCTCTCGCCGAAAAGATCCTTGTCGCGGAGGAGCCATTGTCTCCGAATTCAATGGGAACCTTCCCCGCCCCGCAAAACTTTCCCAAGCGCAACCGGATCCTGAGCGGCATGAGCATTGGCGTGCTGGTCGTGGAAGCAGGCGAGCACAGCGGCACCCGGGTGACCGCACGCTGCGCGCTGGAGCAGAACCGCGACGTCTATCGCGGTGCCCGGAAATGTGACGACCAAGAACGCCTGGGGCCCCAACACGTTGATAAAACAGGGCGCTAAGCTGGTGGCGACGTGGGAGGATGTATGGGAAGACCTGCCCACTCAGGTACGGTCGCAGCTTGGAAGGTGGACTAGGTTTTGCATCGAACCGGAGCCTGCTGCATCGATTGTTGAGGAACTTCCGCTGCAGCAGCCGGAGAAGTCGGATCATGAGCGCGCTTGCGCCACGATGAAGCGGTGCAGCTTGGATGAGCTGATGGAAATGCTGGAGTCTAAGCTGACTCTTCTGAAATCTTTACCGCACTTTTCGAACTCGAGCTTGCCGACCGGTTAAACAACTTCCGGGCAAAAACTACGTCAGACGAATGTAAGTTTTCGACTTTCCACGATAAGTGCTGACGCGAAGTTGCAGACTGGGCAGGAGAAAGCACATTCTGCCTCGCTGTGGAAGCTGCCGCCCTTGCGCGGATCACGATAAGTAAATAACTGTGAACCTTCCAGGTGGTACAGTCAGTCCCATTGGAAGAGTTTTGTTGTCCCTGGTTGTCATCGGGTTTAAGGAAAGCAATGAGTAAATCACTTGTGATCGTCGAATCGCCCGCCAAAGCAAAGACGATCAACAAATATCTCGGAAAAGACTTCACCGTCGAAGCTTCTGTCGGACACATCAAGGATCTGCCGAAAAATAAGATCGGCGTCGACCTGACGACGGCAGCTTTGAGCCAGAGTTAATTGTCATCCCCGGCAAAGAAAAAGTTGTCGAGCGGCTGAAGAAGCTGCGCCAAAGCAGCGACCATGTCTATCTGGCGCCTGACCCTGACCGCGAAGGCGAAGCGATCGCCGCGCATCTTGAAGACGAGCTGAGCAAGGATTGTCAAGGAGAACTCGATCCATCGCGTGACCTTCAACGAGATCACGCCGAAAGCTGTGCGCGATGCCTTTGAACATGCGCGCGATGTCGATCGAACCTGGTCGATGCGCAGACAGACGCGCCGCGTGCTGGATCGTATTGTGGGCTACCAGATTTCGCCTCTGCTGTGGGACAAAGTACGCCGCGGCCTTTCTGCAGGCCGGGTGCAGACAGTCGCCCTGCGCCTCATCGTCGAACGGGAACGCGAGATCAAGGCATTTGTTCCGGTCGAATATTGGACGCTCGATGCCCAACTCGACCCCGGCAAACGAAAAGACGGAGTTCACTGCGCGCTTCATCGGCATCGACGGCGTAAAAGCGACGTGTCGAATACAGTCGATGCTCCATCGCTGCCCAACAAGCAGAGATGGACGCGGTCGTGGCGGCGCTCGACGAAGGCCAGCGTGGTCGGTGCAGAATGTGGAGAAAAAGGAACGCCGGCGCAATGCGACTGCGCCCTTCACCACCAGCAAATTGCAACAGGATGCTTCGCGTCAGCTTAGGCTTCAGTGTCAAGCGCACCATGGGTGTTGCGCAGCGTTTGTATGAAGGCATCGAGATTGGGCAGCGAGGGATCGGTCGGCCTGATCACCTACATGCGTACCGACTCCACGCGTGTCTCTCCCGATGCCATCGCCGAAGCGCGCAAGTGGATCGAACAGAACCACGGCAAGCACTATCTGCCCGCCGCGCCGAATGCCTTCAAGAGCAAGAAGGATGCGCAGGATGCGCACGAAGCTATTCGCCCCACCAGCGTCGATCTTGCATCCCGATGAGATCAAGCGCTATCTCAGTGACGAACAGTACCGCCTTTACCGGCTCATCTGGCAGCGCTTTGTCGCCTCGCAGATGGTGCCTGCGGTCTTCGATCAGACGACGGTCGATATCGTCGCCAAGGCAGACCGGAGCTATAATTTCCGCGTCACCGGATCGGTGATGAAGTTCGATGGTTTTCTTAAGGTCTACGAGGAAGCCAAAGACAAGAAGGACGAAGAAGACGAAGAGCTCGAAGAATCTCTTCCCGCGCTCGAGAATGGGCAGGCGCTGTCCCTGAACGACTTGCTGCCGGAAGCAGCACTCCACCGAACCCCGCCCGCGCTTTAATGAAGCCTCGCTGGTCAAGGAGCTGGAAGAACGCGGCATCGGCCGCCCTTCGACTTATGCCACCGATCATCAATACGATTCAGGAACGCGAATACGTGCAGAAAGTGGGCGGCGGCCAGGGCGCGAAATTTGTCCCTACCGAAATCGGCTTTGTCGTCACCGATCTGCTGGTAGCCAACTTCCCTTACATCTTCGACCCGCAATACACAGCGAAACTCGAAGAAGAACTGGACGACATCGAAGACGGCAAGGAAGAGTGGACCGACCTTGCTGCGGGCTTTCTACGGGCATTTCGCAGAAAGAGCTCGAACATGCCGGCAAGCACATGGAAAACATCAAGCGGATGGAGAAGCCAACGGACGAGAAGTGCGACGTATGCGGCTCACCGCTGGTGCTGAAGTGGGGCAAATTCGGCAGCTTCTTCGCCTGCAGCTCCTATAACAAGAAAGACAAGAACAGCTGCACCTTCACGCAAGGAAAACTTCGCCGCCAAACCCAATGATTACCACGGAAGGGCAAGAAGGCGGAACAGGCGGAGGAGTATTGCGAGAGCTTGCGGACGCGTGATGGTGCTGCAAGCGATGGCCGCTTCGGTGCCGTTCATGGCCTGTCCCGGCTACAACGAAGACCCCCCCTGCAAGACGACGCGCAGCTGACCCAGAAACAGCAACAGAAGCCGCCGCAACCGCTCGACGAGAATTGTCCGAAATGCGGCAGCCACTGGTCTGCGCAATGGCCAATACGGCGAGTTCGTCTCCTGCAGCGGCGTACCCAAAGTGCAAATACATCAAGCAGAACATCATCGAAGGATGAACTGCCCTAAATGTGGCGATGGGGAGATCGTTGAGAACGCAAGGCGCGGCGCGGCAATCTCTTCTATGGCTGCGACCAATTATCCGAAATGCGACTTCACGGCGAATGCCAAGCCGGTCGACCAGAAGTGCCCGACCTGCGACTCACCGTACCTGATGGAAAAGACACTCAAGTCCGGTATCTACCTTGTGTGCCCGAACAACAAAAAACCTGCTGCAGATGAGGAAGAGAGTCCGAAGAAACGCAAGAAAAAGGGCGAGGAAGAGTCGACTGTCACCTGCACCTATTCGAAGCGCATTGGCGATGCTCCGGAAGCAGAGAGGCCTACGGCGGAAACGCATGGACCACTGGTGGAGCAGACGGTGTCGTAATTATGAACCCATATAGCTCATAGACTCGTCATAGGCTTTCGCTTCAGCAGCGGAGGACTTGCTGTCAGAAGAGCCGTGCCGCACTCTCAGATTGTCTATAGCATGGTCAATAAATCGCGGTTCGAAGTGGGGTGGCAGATCCATAAAGCGACAGGTTGCCAGCACCTCAGCCGTGATGAACTTCGGGTGAAAGGCAGCAAGTTCCAGGCCTTTCTCTTCAATAATTTTGTGCACGATGAAATTGAATGTATCGTCGGAAAGAACCAAGCCTTCCCGCTCGCACTCTTTGTCGAAGATACGCCTGAAGAGTTCCGGACTGGGCGCACCTACCTCGATCTTGTAGGGAAGCCGGCGCAGGAAAGCCGGATCCATAAGATCTTCGGGATCAATATTGGTTGAGAAGATGACCAGTTCTTCGAACGGGATCGTGAAGCTCTTGCCGGTGTGGAGCTTCAGATAGTCGACGCGGCTTTCCAGAGGCACAATCCAGCGGTTCAGCAGGTTCGCCGGAGTCACAAGCTGGCGCCCGAAATCATCGATGATGAAACATCCACCAAGCGCCTTCACGTGGAGCGGCGCTTCATAGTAGTTCGCCACCGAGTCGTATCGGAGATCCAGCATTTCCAGGGTCAGTTCCCCGCCGGCAATAACAAACGGCCGCCTGCAGGGGATCCAGCGCGCGTCATATTCCTCATGCCGGAGAAACGAAGAAAGATCGTCTTCTTTGACAGTTGGTTGTTCGAGCACGGTGTGGACGCTCGCATCGAAGATCCGCATGAACTGGCCTTCAATCATCACCGCGTAAGGAACATAGATCACGTCATCGAAGACGCTGGCAAAACTAAGGGCGACGGATGTCTTGCCATTCACCGGCGGGCCATAGAGCAGTATCGACCGACCAGCGTTGAGGGCCGGTCCACTCTTTTCGATCATGCTGGTATCGAAAACCAGATCGCCGAGAGCCTCGCGTATCCGCTCGTAAGTGACGGTTTCGTTCGTCAGCTTCTGGCGGTGGATCATGTCAGTGAATTCGTCGAGCGTGACTGGTGCCGGGCCCACATATCTTGACTGCTGCAATGCATCCTGCGCCCAGCGGCGACCCTCGTCAGTGAGCGCGTAACTCACATCAATCAAGTTGGCTGGATCGCGCATGCCGAGGGCACGAAGAAGCTGGCGCTCGATGGCCATGGGGATCATTTCAAGAACGATGTGATAGGGCAGCTTAATTGCGTCGACAAACTGGCGGACGGTTTCCAGGCGGCCTGTATAGATCAGCTTCATCAGCAGAGTCAGCAGGTCCGACTCGTGGATTTTCGTAGCCGCAAGGCTCTGGGGCTCAGCCGGCATCCGGTAAAGAAAAGCGTCGAGGGCTTTCTGCGTCAGAGAGCCGGTTGTCACCAGCAGGTCACCCAGGCGGCCGCCGTATTGGCCCTGAAAATTGAGCGCCTTCGCCAACTGCTCGGGGGTAATGAGCTTCGCCTCGATCAGAAGGTCGCCCAGTCGCATGCGTGCCTTCAAGTCGCCTCCCAAAACCATCTACGTTCCAACGTCCCCAACCGGGCGGCTGGAACTTTGGTCCAGCTATCATAATATTTTCCCATTGGCCCAGAGGAAGTGGCGAGGGCCGGTGTGATCGCGTGACCAAACTAAAGTAACCTCTCTGCGTAATTTTGTTCAAGGATTCAGATAACAGGTGACTTATGGGCTCTGGCAATGTCCCATAACAACTATGAGTAGGCAGTTTTGCATTTGGCAAAAATTGGAATTTCGTCGCCTGTGCGAATCAGAATGACTGCAAATTCCCCATGCTGCGTCTTTTATCTCGGGCCGGGCATCTGCTAATGTATACGGGGTTAGATCCACGGAAGGGTAATGAAGATCGATGGCTAAGGCAGTCTGGAATGGAAAAGTAATTGCAGAAAGTGATACTTACGAGACGGTAGAAGGAAATGTCTATTTCCCCGACACGGCGGTGAAGCGGGAATACCTCCGCCCCAGTTCGACAACCTCGACGTGTCCCTGGAAGGGTTTGGCCCGGTACTACAGCCTTTTGGTGGATGGGCAGGAAAACCAGGATGCTGCCTGGTACTATCCTGATCCCAAGCCAGCTGCTCGCAACATCAAGAATCACATCGCTTTCTGGCGCGGCGTTGAGGTAGAGAAGTAAGAAAAAAAGGGCCCCCACTCAAAATTTTCCCGGAGGGGATCATGCGTAAATTGCCTGTGATCGCGCTTCTGGTCACGTTGATGACCATACCGGCCCTGGCTGACAAAAAGATTCAGGGCACAGCGGCACTGAAAGACTCGCAGCCTGTAGGGACTCCGGACAAGCACCACAAGCATCAGGCGTATGATCTCTTCTTTAACACGGGCGATAAGGCATACACGTGCCGGACGGACCCGAATAAGTCCATGGACGCGACGGATTTCGTGGTTGGGACTGACGTCAGATACGAAATTGACGGCAAAAAGGTCAAGATCAAGACACCTGAAGGAAAACAGGTGGAATGCAAGGTTGTGCGTGTTGAAGCTATTGCGGCTGCTCAATAAAGCCTGGTAGCGCGATCTCGTCGTTTACTTCTCGGCGTTTACTTCTCGTCGGATTCGGCAAGGATATTCCCCAGACGATCCAGCCGCCTTTCCCAAAGCGATCGCCGATCTTCAATCCATTGCTCGACTACGAAAAGCCCTTTCGTTTCCATCCGACACGTACGCACTCTACCTACCTTTGTGGTGTGCACGAGTCCGCTTTTCTCCAGCACCTGCAGGTGCTGAACGACGGCCGCCAGTGTAATCGTGAGAGGCCCGGCCAGCCCTGAAACCGAAATGGGTCCCTCACTCAGTTTTTCCAGAATCGCCCGACGGGTCGAATCTCCCAGGGCATGGAAGACTCGATCCACATTGGCGGTCGGGCTAGACATGGACACTGGCAAGCTCCTTTGCCAGCTGTTCGAAGAGCAGGCGCCATCCTTCTTCACGCAACTTTGGCCCATCTGCGCCTTCGAAGAAGGCAGCCTGTTCGGTAAAGATGAGATCGGTTCCCTTTTCTTTCGGCAGCAGCTCCGTCGTAGTCTGCGACGAGGAGATGCGTGCGTCGTTTACGCTCATGGTGTAAGCAATCACGATGCGACGCTCGGGCAGGATGTCCTGGTAAATCGTGTCATTTCTGCACAACATCCCGTTCGGCAGGCGGAAGCAGACGTGCTCGTGCCCTCCGACGCGAAAGTCCATCGCAAATTCTTCAAGCGTAGAGCTTTCACCCTCGGCAAACCAGCGGCGCTTCTTCGCCGGATCGGAAAAGGCCGCAAAGACGCGCTGCGCAGAAGCAGGGTAGCTGCGTTCGATCACGAAAGTGCTGTGAATCACGGATTGTTCTGCCATAGTTCCTTTCTCCTGAAACCTTTTCCGCAAAGCTCACGCGGCCGGCTCGTAACAGAGATAAATATATCCATTGTTAAACGTCCGCGACTTCGTCAGCTTCAGGCCGAGCTTCTCTTTGATGCCCTCGAACAAGGTCCTGCCTTTACCCAGAACGATGGGATTGATGATGACCTGATATTCATCGATCAGATTTTCCTGCGCCAACTGTGAAACGATTGTGCCGCTGCCTAGGACCGTCAGACCGTCTCCCGGCTGCTGTTTCAACTCTCGCACTTCCTCGGCAAGGCCACTCTTCACCAGCTTTGCGTTGTTCCATGAGACCTCGCTCAGGGTCTTTGAAAAGACGATCTTTCGCAGGCTGTTCATTTTTTCGGCCACAACGGGGTCGTGCTGCGCAGCCATCGACGTCGGCCAGTAGCGAGTCATCAATTCATAGGTCACTCTGCCGAGCAGGATTGTGCCTTCTCCGCTGCTGGCATTTCCCGCGACAAATGCGTCCCATTCCGCGTCGCCTCGGTTCGAGTGCGCCCAGCTCATGCTTCCATCGGCATCGACAAAATAGCCGTCTAACGAGGTGTGATTGAAGATAATCAGTTTCTGCATGTTTTCTCCTGTTTTCAAAATTCCCTAACGTACTTGAAGGTCAAAATTCACTTCAATTGTTTAGTAGATACTTAAGTTTTAGCTGACGATTCAAATTTGTCAAGTGAATACTTAAGTATTCTGGAAATGATCCGATTATTTATCGCTGCACAGGTCCGGGTCGAGCAGCCGGGGTCCCGGACCCTGTTCGCCGAGTTTGTCCCATGGATTGCGGAGAGGGCAGACGCCTAATGAGAGGCAGCCGCAGCCAATGCAGCCATCGAGCTGATCGCGAAGACCAACCAGCCTCTGAATACGGTCGTCGAGGTCCGCTCTCCACTTGACGGAGAGTCTTTTCCAGTCATCCGCCAATGGAACTCGTCCTTCAGGCAGCTCAAGCAGCGCTTTACGAATGGATTCGAGTGGAATTCCGGTGCGCTGCGCGACTTTAATCACCGCCACGCGACGCAGGACCTCACGCGGATAGCGGCGTTGATTGCCCTGGTTGCGCCAGCTTTTGATAAGGCCTTTGGATTCGTAAAAGTGGAGTGTTGAGACGGCAACTCCGCTGCGATTGGCAACCTCGCCTACGGTGAGTTCTTTCGGAGAACGGCCTGGATTGGGCGATATCATCGCATTTTCCTTCTTGACCTCAAGTTAACTTCAGGTTCTACGCTTCTCTTAGCGGATTCGCAAATAGATCTGCAGCAGATCCACCTTCAAAGGAGAGAAACAATGGAAAGCAAACTGAATGTCGCACTCATTTACGGGAGCACCCGCTCAGGACGCTTCTGCGACAAGGTGGCTGCGTGGTCTGCTGCGCAGGTCGCCAAGACGGGCAACTTCTCTCTCACAATCATTGACCCGGCAAGCGATAGCAGCATGGCGGGTGTGCAGCAACGTATTGCAGAGGCCGATGCTTTCGTAGTGGTGACGCCGGAGTACAACCACGGCTATCCGGCGTCACTGAAGTCGTTGATCGATTCGGTGGGCGCAGAGTGGTACGCAAAGCCTGTAGCCTTCGTGTCCTATGGAGGTGCTTCAGGTGGTTTGCGAGCTGTTGAACAGTTACGGCAGGTCTTCGCGGAGCTGCATGCCGTCACGATGCGGGACGCAGTGAGTTTTGCGAGCGCCTGGGAGCAGTTCGATGGCGCAGGTACGCTGCGGGAACCGGGCCGAGCGGAGCGGTCGATGGCAACGATGCTGACGCGCCTGCACTGGTGGGCGGTTGCGTTGCGCGATGCGCGGGGTGCTGTGCCTTATCTGCAGAGCGTCTGAATCAGCTTTGGCACATCGTCGATGGTGGATGTTATTGTTTCCACTGCTTTGCTTTCTGAGGACAGACACTGATGGCTTCTTCGGCGCGCTACTTGTCGTCTTTGTACATACCGATTTCAGGCTTGCCACCTTCGGAGACGCGGGCACGATACATGCCTTCGGTGTTGAAGCTCCAGACCATGTCACCTTTTGTATCGATGGCGATGATGCCGCCGTCGCCCTTCATATCGGTGAGTTGGTGCTGGATGACGTCGTCGGCTGCTTCCTGCAGGCTCATTCCCTTGTATTGGACCAGAGCGCAGATCGTACGCGCAACGGTGAGACGGATGAAGTACTCGCCGGTTCCGGTTCCGGATACGGCGCAGGAGCGGTTATCAGCATAGGTGCCTGCGCCAATGATGGGCGAGTCGCCGACGCGGCCCCACATCTTGGCGGTAACGCCTCCGGTGGAGGTCCCGGCTGCTATGTTGCCCTGCTTATCGAGCGCGACAACGCCCACGGTGCCGAATTTGTGAGCTTCAGGAGATTCGATGGGGAACATGAGTTCTGAGGTGAGCTTTTTGGGAGCAGGGGGCGCTCCTGCCGGGCGCGGCGGGATGGGCTTGCCCTCCTGCTTCAACTCTTCGACCAGACCATGCCAGCGGCGTTCCGTGAAGAAGAAGCTTGGGTCAACAATTTCTAACCCGTGTTCCGACGCGAACTCGTCGGCTCCGGAGCCGATGAGCATGACATGCGGCGACTTTTCCATGACGGCGCGGGCGAGCGAGATGGGGTGGCGGGTGCGGGTAACTCCGGCAACCGCTCCAGCCTTCATGTTCGAGCCATCCATAATGGCGGAATCGAGTTCATTCTTTCCCGCGGCGGTAAAGACTGCTCCGCGGCCCGCATTGAAGAGCGGATCGTCTTCCATGAAGCGGATGGCCGCTTCGATGGCGTCGAGCGCCGAACCGCCCTTGTCTAATGTGTCGGCGGCTTTCTGGAGTGCGGTCTGAAGGTCTGCGCGGTACGCGGCTTCAGTCTTCGCATCCATATGACTGCGTTCGATCACGCCCGCTCCGCCGTGGAGGACGATGGCCCATTTATGGGGCTGCTGGGCCTGGGCAGTGAGTGCGAGCAGACAGGAGGATAACAGGATCAGGGACTTGCGCATGGGGGACATGATACATCGTGTTAGCCCGCCCGTTGCCGCGCAAAGGACTGGCGCCTGGCTAAGGACTCCCTTTTCTCCCCCTCCCAGTAAATATATGGAAATAAACAGTTTATCTTGAGAAGGCGCTAACTAATTGAATCGACTTTGTTTATTTGCACCTATTTGATTCTCAATGGGTTATCTCTGCAAAGCAGAAAACCAGCCTGCTACTGGCGGGTTTTTCTAGCTCTATATCTATTATAGCTGGCACGCAGAGAAAATACGCCAAACAAGACGACATTTATTCCCTTTGGAATAAATAACTTGCCGGATTGGAGAGGATTTCTGCTCTTGACAAGAAATTCCCGCCAAGCCGCGACGCGGGCCTGGGTCCTGGACCCACACCCTCTGTCGCTTCGCGCTGGATGACGGCCTTCTTCGGTGACGCTCTTTGTCAGCGTTCGGTTTATGAGGCCATTCCGCTGATGTAGGCTTCGAGGTGGCGGATGGTCTGCTGCTGCTCCGTAATAACCCAGTTGACGAGATCGCCGATGGAGATGACGCCGATGAGCTTGTCATTTTCGACCACAGGCAAGTGACGGATACGCTTGTCAGTGACGAGACGCATGCAGTCCCCTACGGTGTGCTGCGGTGTGACGGTAATGAGGTTGCTGGTCATGATGTCGGATACCGGAGTGTCTTTCGAAGAGCGGCCCATGAGAATGACTTTGCGGGCGTAGTCACGCTCGGAGAGGATGCCGAGCAGACGTCCCTGCTCCATGACCGGAAGGGCACCCACCTGTTTCTCGGCCATCATCTCGATGGCTTCAAAGACGGAGGCAGCGGGTGTCGTGGACCAGATTTCGCGGGATTTATTCTTGAGGATTGCACTGATTGTGCTACTGAGTTCTGCCATACAGCACCTCGGGATGAGGATGATAGTCCGGTGAGGTAGGGGCGTCAATTCTCTAATTAGGCTTATCCCGAAAATGGAGCCCGGCTATTCCCCGGAAACGGTACAGCGTCCACCTTCCGAATCCTGGAATTGTGCAAGCGCGCCACCGAAATCCTGTTTGGTTGGCGGCATAGTGAATTGCACGCCCTGGGCTGTCATCTCTTCGTAGAATTTCTGAAGATCCGGCGTTGAGAATCCAAGTTCTACGGTTCCGGCGGGATTTTTCTCAGAAGCAAGATGCAGTGCCAGCGTGGTTTCTCCGGTTACGAATTCGCTCCATTCGGGAGATTGGAACTTCAGGGGCAGGCCGAGGGTGTCGCGGTGGAACTTCACAGCGCGATCCATATCGCCGACGAACTTGATAGCGTAGCTGAGTTTCATGGGGTGTTCTCCTGACGCGGGAGGATAACTTGCCGGATGTTTGGACGCAATGCGTTTCTTTTGTTCGGCTGAAGCTCAATTACAGGGTCATGCAGATAGCACTCCAGACAATGGCCATCCAGAATGAGTTGGCTAGAGAAATCCACGCCGGCGGGTTTCGCCACTTGTGACTGAGAATTAACCAGACAACACTGACCAAGAAAGCTAAGACAGCAATCGACCCGCCATGTCGTTCAAATGTGTAATCGAAGTAGCTTCGTTGCCGCATTTTGTCTAGGTTAACGAGCCCATAGACTGCCCATGCCGAAGACGTGATATTAAGCAGAAGGGTTAGAACGGCAGTAAGCACTATGAAGGGATGATGGTTTTTTTAAAGAAAAGTACTGCCGCAATTGCAGTTACAAAAAGAGGCATTCCCCAAACTAGCCACCAGATGGTCATGGCTCTTGATTACCATATTGTCTGCTCATCCGTCGGGGGTAAAAGGCGGGCCTTGCTGCGCAAGACTTCGCACGAACGTTGTTCGCGCGGGTCCTTCGACTGCGTTCCCTACGGTCACTTCGCTCAGGATGACGGGGAGTGTGGCTATCAGGCGAAAAGCAGATTCTTCGCTCTTGCTCAGGATGACGATCTTTTTGGAACAAAGTTATTGCGGGGTAATGATGCCTCCGACGGGAACGCGCTCGGGCAGTTTACTGGCGTTGGGACGGGACACTCCCATGGCTTCGGCGATCATGTCGGTGTATTTGAGGCCGGCTCCGGTGTTGAAGATGACGACGCGGTCACTCGGCTTGAGGAAGCCGGTTTCGATGAGATGGTCATAGGCGGCGGTGGCCGTGGCTCCTTCGGGCGAGAGCAGAAGGCCCTCGTTCCTCGACCAATCCAGCAGCGAGGCGAGGATGGTTTCATCGGGGATATCGACGACAGTGCCGCCGGACTCGCGGACGATGTCGAGAATGATGTAGTCGCCGTAGGGCTTGGGGACACGCAGGCCGGCGGCGAAGGTGGCGGCGTTCTCAAACATCTGCGAGGTATTGGCGCCTTCCTTGTAGGCCCGGGAGACGGGGGCGCAGCCGCTGGCCTGGATGGCGATCATTTTGGGGCGTTTGCCGCTGACCCAGCCGAGCCGTTCCATCTCTTCGAAGGCCTTCCACATGCCGATGAGTCCGACGCCTCCGCCGGTGGGATAAAAGACGGCGTCGGGATAGGTCCAGCCCAGCTGCTCAACCAGCTCGTAGCCCATGGTCTTTTTGCCTTCGACGCGGAAGGGCTCTTTGAGGGTGGTGACATCGAACCAGCCTTCCTTTCCCTTGCGCTCGTTGACGATGCGGCCGCAGTCGGAGATGAGGCCGTCGACCAGAGTGACGTTGGCTCCGTAAGCGACACCTTCAAGGTAGTTGGCGAAGGGCACGTCCTTTGGCATGAAGATATTGGCTTCGATACCGGCTGCAGCGGCATAGGCGGCTAACGCTCCGGCAGCGTTTCCGGCAGATGGCGTGACGAGCTTTTTGAGACCATAGTGCCGGGCCATGGAGACCGCCATGGACATGCCGCGCGCCTTAAAGCTTCCCGTCGGATTGGTGGCTTCTTCTTTCAGGAAAACATTGGAGTTGCGGCGGCCGGGGAGCATGGGTGTCCAGCCTTCGCCGAGTGTTACCGGATTGACTTGCGGCAGGACACCGGCATAGCGCCACATGCTTTGCAGGCCGCCCGGTTCAGGGCGAACAGCGGTCTTCTCGAGCGCGTCCATGTCATAGCGGACGTAAAGGGACCCGGCACACTTCGGGCAGACGGTTTCGTATTGGTCAGCGGAGATTTGGTTTTGGCAACGGGAGCATTCCAGGAAGGCGATCGCGGGCATAGATTTCAGGGCTCAGGTCACAGGTCACAGGTCTCAGGTCTCAGGATTCTGGAATCAGAGCTTCTGACAGATGGCCCAAAGCATTTTTCCTACCTCTTCTGAAAGATTTTTCTTAGCTTCTATATTGCTCGTTGGAGCGAATGCCAGTTTTTCAGCTATCAACAGTTGGGTCTGGATTTCGAGGACTGAACCCCGAGCCATACCAGGAAGTACTAATATTCTTTGGGAGAAAACCGCCCATAACCTTCTGCAATGTTACCTGCGACAGAAACACCGGCACGGCGAAGCTGATTTGTAAGCCCATATATTTCTTCGCGTGGGAACACCGCAGTCAGCTTGTAAATGGCAACGCTGAGTTCCACCGCCCGTTGCCATACACCAAATCTTTATCGGAGTTTTTCGACAAGCAGACTCTCTGTTTGTGGTTAACTGCATTTTACCTGAGTCCTGTACCCTGAGACCTGTGCCCTGTGCCCTGTAAACTAGATAGAATGTCTCAATTCCTTACCCGCAGTGTCACCCCAATAAAGCTGATCGCGATTGATATTGACGGGACGCTGCTGCCTTCGGCTGGAACCGTTGTGAGTGAGCGGAACCGGCGGGCGCTGCGTCAGGCAGAGAGTGCTGGTATCGAGATTGTGATTGCAACAGGGCGGCGACAGGCTTACGCGGCTCCCCTGATTCAGCCGATCGGATTGAAGCCGGAGACGGTATTGATTACCTCAAATGGCACCGTCACCCGTACGCTGGCGGGGGAGAGGATGGAGCGCGCGCTGCTTCCGGTGGAGACGGCGCGAGAGCTTTGCGGCGCGCTGCGACGGTTTGGCGGGACGACCGTTTTCACCTTTGACCGCGACGGCAAAGGCGAACTTGCAATCGAATCGCTGGAGCAGCTGCATGCGCGGATTGCGTTGTGGGTCGATGCAAATCGACCGTGGCTGGAAGAGATTCGCCCGCTGGAGCGGGCTTTCGATGATGGCGAGGCTCCGGTGCAGGGCATGATTTGCGGCACGCTGGATGAGATGAATCGCGCGGAGGCATGGCTGGCTGCAAGTCCCTATGCGGAAAAAATCGAGATGCACCAGACGCAATATCCGCTACGAAATCTGAGCATTCTGGATATTCTGCCGCCGGGCTGCTCGAAGGGTGTTGCGCTTGAGATGCTGGCGGCGCGGCGGGGTCTGCGGCGGGACGAGATCATGGCCATCGGAGATAACAATAACGATGCCGAGATGCTGAGGTTTTCCGGGCATCCGGTACTGATGGGGAATGCCTCGCCGGCATTACTGGCTGAAGGACGAGCGTTGGGCTGGCGCATCGCCCCGGGCAATGATGAAGACGGCGTGGGGCAGATTATCGAGGATACTCTTTGCTTTCAATTGACCGCAGATTGCAATGCGAGCGTGGTAGAGTGAGCGTCATGCGGCGGATTCGGCACATGCGGATGAGCGGGCCGTGTTTCTTTGCCGCAAAGGACGCCATAGCAACCACTCTAATGGCTGCCGCGGCGCTGTTCTTTCCTCTTTCCGCGACTGCTTCCGAACACATCACTCTAAAAAATGGATTTGACCTGGTCTGCGATCACCGACAGGCCGATGGCGACCGGGTGCGGCTGTACCTCGATTCAGGCAGCACGAATTTTGTGGACGTGGGAGCGAGTGAGATTGTTGGTGTTGAGCATGTAGACCTTCCCCAGGCGACGAATGTGCCAGTACCAAAGCATTCTGCACATGCTGATGACGAAAAGCTCACACCTCAAGCGATGCATGAATTGCTAGAGCATGCAGGTGATGCGCACGATCTGGATGTAGATTTACTGGCCAGCGTGGTGCGGGCGGAGAGCGGAGGCAATTCGCATGCTGTAAGCCGGGCGGGGGCGCAGGGGTTGATGCAACTGATGCCGAAAACTGCGGCAGATCTGGGCGTCGGAAATACCTTTGCTCCGGATGAGAATATCAATGGCGGAACAGCGTATCTGGATGCTTTGTTGAAGAAGTACCACGACAACCTCGCACTGGCGCTGGCGGCTTATAACGCAGGTCCGGCGGCGGTGGATCGCTGGCACGGAATTCCTCCTTACCGGGAAACGCGGGCATATGTAGCAAGGGTCATTCACGAATTCAACCGGCGCTATGCGGCTCGGATAGCGGTAGCCAGCGTGAAAGGCGCGGGGCAATAGTTCTGGATGGCATATTGCTTTCCTACCCTTTGCTCTGTAAAGGATGGGGCACCCATCCTTCGACTCCACTTCGTTCCGCTCAGGATGACAATTCTCTTGTATTAGAAAGACAAACTGTTTGAAGAAGAAGAACTGGATTCTGTGGGTAGTGGTTCTGGCGGCTCTGATCGCCGTGGTGCTCGTGGTGCGGCACCACATCGACTTTCGCTGGGACGTTTTTCTGGAGCAACTGAAGCTGGCCGATTGGAGGCGCATCGGGGTTGGCATCGCTTTGATTTGGGGTGCGTACGTGCTGCGCGCGGTGCGCTGGTCCATTTTTTTGAGGCCTACGAAACGCATTTCGCCCTTCAAGCTCATCGGTTCGATGGTGATCGGATTTACCGGGGTCGCGATCTTCGGGCGTCTGGCCGATCTGCTGCGGCCCTACCTGGTTTCGCGGCGCACGCAGATTCCCCTGAGCGCACAAATTGCTGTGTATACGGTCGAGCGCATGTTCGACATGGGCACAATGGCACTGATTTTTTCGACCGTACTACTGTTTTCTCCGGACCGACATTCCCTACCGCGGCCGGATCTGATCAACAAAGCAGCTCTTGGTGGATTGCTGGTGGCGGTCTTCCTGGCGCTGTTCACGGTGTTTGTGCGTGTGTCGGGCAAAGCGGCCGCGCGGATTCTGGGACGCGCATTTGCCGCGCTTTCGACGCGACTGGGAGAGCAGATTGAGGAAAAGATTCTGGGATTCCGCGATGGCCTGAATGCTATCGATTCAATGGGCGATCTGCTGCTGGTGGTTGTGATCTCACTGATCCACTGGAGCATGATTGCCTTTGCTTATCTGGAAACGGCACGCGCATTTGTTGCCGAACCGATACTCGCCCATCTACATCTTTCGCAATGTATGCTTTTGATGGCGGCCAGCATGGGCAGCTCGATTTTTACCTTGCCAGTGCTGGGATGGTTTACTCAGATTGGGCTGACGACTGCAGCAATGCAGGCTTTCTTCAAAGTTCCATGGGAACCCGCACTCGGCTGCGGCGCCGTACTGCTGCTTGTAACCTTCCTCAACGTGATTCCTCTGGGGCTGGTGTGGGCAAGATTCGAGCATGTGTCGTTGAAAAAGGCGACGGAAGAAAGTGAGCATGCCGGAGAAGAGATAGCCGCACAGCACGAGGGCTAGCTCCGTGAGCCGGCAAGCTAACCAAAAATCCGGTCCGGATTTGATTCCCTAAACAGATGCTGATCTTTATCGATTCACCCTACCCACACATATAGGAAATCTGTATCGCTCGATGTGGCGACAGTCATGCTTTTTTCCCGGGTAGCACGATTGAGAGCAGAGCGAATGTTTTCTTTGGTATCCGGCAGTTCGGACAGAGGAATCTTCAGCGCATTCCCTGACTCCAACTGGCTGATGTCGCTCAGTATCTGCGAGACGATCTCCTTATGCTTTCCCTTCCGACCTTTCGGAATATCAGCCTGGGACATGGATTGAAATTTCATTGGAGTTTTGTTTTGTTCGTCGCTCTCTGCCATATCGCCCGCCCGCTAAGGAATTCGTATCGTATCGCTAAACTAACGATACAATAACGTAGCACATCGCCGATGAGAGAGATAACTATACCTGACGCCAATTTCTCATTAAACTCCATGTAAAACATGCCAAACGATTTAACCCAGACAGATACAAGACTGCTACCCTTAGCCGCAGGAGTATATCTCCATGTCAGGATTTAATTTCGAAATCGTTCCCCTAGGTGACCTCATAAAAAGAGGGTTGAGAGCCGAAACTAATCACAGCCGTCCATTAGTTCTTGTTGTAGACGACGAGTGTGTTATCGCTGATACTCTCGTCTCTATTCTCACGGGACGAGGTTATGCCGCCATCGCGGCCTATGACGCAGAAAGCGCGCTTGATCTCATTTCAGTCATCCCTCCTGAGTTGCTTATCAGCGATGTTGTGTTGCCAGGGATGAGTGGTATTCAGTTAGCGATTGCGATCAAGAGCATTGTGCCGGAGTGCAGAATACTCCTGTTCTCAGGACAGGCTGCCACTGTGGATTTGCTCAACGCGGCCCGCAGCGCGGGACACGACTTCACAGTCCTGGCCAAGCCGATCCATCCAGCCGACTTGCTGGCACATATTTCTGGACTGGACACGCGATTTCAATCCAGCATCTAACAAAGGGCTCAAGTCTTGATGAGAAATAGCAGCGGGTGAGAACTTGCGTATTCATGAGCCAACGCCGGAGTGTGGATCTGCATTAGCATTGACTTTTCGATCCACGTTTGACAAGACCGCGCCGACCCGCCCGAAATAGAAGGAGAATACGATGCGGAGCAGTGCCGATCACAGTCAAACGCCTTACGGTTCAGAAGATTCTGCTAAGCCTGGCTCGCATACAGTGCAGTTTTATTCCAATGAGACTTTCCTTGTTGACGCGATCAATGAATTCATAGGCGCATCTCTTCTGGCAGGTGGTGCGGGCATTGTAGTGGCTACGGAGCGTCACCGCGACTTACTTGCGCAACGGCTTATGGAACGCGGACTGGATTTAGCCGAAGCCTCGAAGCAGGGCCGGTATATCTCTCTTGATATTGACAATACGCTGGGCAAAATTCTGGTGGATGGCTGGCCCGATGAGATCCGTTTTGCTGAGCTTATGGGAGACCTTATCGAAGGCGCCGGGCTTATGGCCGGCGGAGATCGACGAGAGGTTGCCATTTTTCAAGAAATGGTTTCCCTGCTATTGGCTAAAGGTAAATGTGACGCAGCCATTCACCTGGAACAACTCTGGAATCATCTTGCCAGGTCCTGCTCCTTCTCTCTGCGGTGCGCCTATCCAATGAATGGCTTTAGTCCTCAGGAACACCATGAACCGTTTGTGAGAATTTGCAGCGAACACCAAACGGTCATTCCGGATGAAAGCTATCCGGTCATCTCTACAAATCAGGAACCGGATCTCGCCATCCCGGTCTTGCTGCAGAAGGCCCAGGCGCTGGAAAACGAAATTACGGAGCGCAGGAAAGCCGAACGGCTGCAGCAGCTCCGCGAAGCGGAGTTGTGGGACTTCCTGGAGAGCGCGGTTATCGCGATGCACTGGGCAGCGGCAGACGGAACGATCTTGTGGGCAAACAAAGCGGAGCTAAAGCTCCTGGGTTACGAACAGGACGAATATGTTGGCCATCACATCAGCGAATTTCACGTGAATCAGCAGGTAATCGACGACATCTTACGGCGTTTAGCGCAGCAGGAAGAGCTGCACGGCTATGAGGCGCAATTGAAGTGCAAGGATGGATCTGTCCGCGATGTTCGAATTCATTCCAACGTGTTGCTGCAAAACGGCGAATTCGTTCACACGCGCTGCTTCACAGTCGATATAACCGAGCAGAAAAACGCGGCTGGGACTCGCCTCAGCCTGGCAGCAATTGTGGAATCTTCCGATGATGCCATAGTCAGCAAAGATCTGAATGGTGTCGTGACCAGCTGGAATTCCAGTGCCGAAACGATGTTTGGTTATACCTCCAAAGAAATGATTGGTCAGCCCATCACATTGATCATCCCGCCTGAACTGCTGGACGATGAGCGCCGGATACTCGCGACCCTACGGCGAGGTGAACGGATTGACCATTTCGAAACTGTGCGAATCACGAAATCAGGCGAGCGGCTTGATGTTTCAATCACGGTGTCACCCCTCAAGAATGCCGCCGGTACGATCATCGGGGCGGCGAAGATAGCCCGCGATATAAGTCAGCGGAAGAAAATGGAAGCGGCTCTTCGAACGAATGAGAAACTTGCCGCAGTCGGACGGCTTGCGGCGACAGTTGCCCACGAGGTCAATAATCCGCTGGAGGCCGTTTTTAACCTTATCTATCTGGCAAGGCATCACGAGACGATATCAGTTCCTGTACGGGAATACCTTTTGGATGCAGAAGAAGAGTTGAGGCGCGTGGCTCATTTGACCAAGCAGACATTAGGTTTTTACCGCGAGCAGAAAGGCGCCGCAGGGACCCATGTCGGAATCCTTTTGCAGCAGCTCCTCTCGATCTCCTCTTCTAAGGTGGCTAACAAGGGAGTCGACATCCAGCTTGAGATCAGGCATGATCCTGAAATCCACGCCATACCTGGCGAAATTCGCCAGCTTCTGGCAAATATTCTGAACAACGGTATTGATGCGGTGAACCACGGGGGCGTGATTCGGATACGGGTTTCCGCTGCCTGCCAGTGGGCGGTTCAAACATCCGGAGTTCGAATTACGTTCATTGACTCCGGCCCTGGTATTTCGCAGTCCAATCTTGCAAAGATATTCGAGCCCTTCTTCACAACAAAAACAGAAGTGGGAACGGGCCTCGGACTTTGGATATGCAAGAGCATTGTCGACAGGCACGCCGGAAACATTCGGGTTCGCAGTCATACAACCCCCGGTCGAAGCTGGACCGCAGTATCCGCCTTCTTACCGACGGCTCCTCCTCGGGAAAATTTAGCGGATGACTTGTTGCGGACGATGGGGAATGCAGTTACCGGCAATTTCACGGAAAATATTTACAGAGTGTGACTCGACGCCGAACGTTATGTTGTGGATGAGTACGGTGTCATCCTTCTGTGTATCGCGGACATCCATCGAAGCAGAAGTATCAATTTATGAACGTAGGTTGTTCGGCATAGTCCTTCTATTACCAGCCTATCGGAGCCACCTGGTTCCTTAACAAATCCCTTACACGATCTTTATCGGCCAGCTCAGAAACTAGAAGTGTAGTTAATCAGGTCGATATATGAAACGGACAGATTTTGCAGCAGCATTCATCACAATTGGAATGGCAACAGTAACTTTCGCCCAAGCTGGCACGGTACCAACCTCAGCAAACAATGCACACCACAGCAACTCCGAACTGCACCAACGTGAGCGCGAGGCACACACTCCGGCGCAGTACCATGCACTGGCAGACTATTATGCACAACAAAAGGCCTCGTATCAGCATCAAGCAGACGTAGAGAAGCAGGAATGGGAACGCCGGAGCCTGAATGTCACCGGACCGGCAGCAAAGCCCCCACGCCCCGTTGACTCTGCAAAAAATCTTTACGAATACTATGCTGTTAAGGCGGATCATGCCGGTTCGCTTGCAAGTCATTACCGGCAGCTAGAGGTTTCTTCTGAACCCATTGAACACAACTAGGTTCACAATTTCTTAACAGTCAGGTTCGAACCTGCCGTGATATTTGCTAATCGGCCGGGGGACGTTGGTTTCATGCCCGTGGGACAAAAGATGATGGCGTCTCCGCCACAGCCGGCACAAATTCTTCAGGCTCTGTTGCATTTCGAGAAACAACAGACTGCTCGACCTCGAGTGTGTCACTGATGTTTCCAGAGAAAATAGATGTGTACTCCTGGCAGGACAGCTCGACATCACACGGCGGCTTCACATTCACGGGCCGATACTCGGGCATTGCTTATGCAGATTTCCTTCCCGGCCTTCAGAGCTCTACCCGGCGCTGGAATCCGAACCTGGACTATCCGCAAAAGCCTCGGTGTGACCCGAGGCCGTTTGCCAAGTTCAAACTGCGAGAAATCGTTCCCAGGACTTCCTTCGGTACGGACTGAACAAAAAAATGATCTCCGGGGAACAACTTGATCTCAAAGTGAGAATTGGTGTGTGCACGCCAGCCATCCATGTCCTCTGTCCGCAGGTCACTATCGTCCAATCCTCCAAAGGCGGTGATGGGGCAATCGAGAGGATGACCCGGTTCATAGGCGTAGGTTTCAATCATTTGCACATCCGCGCGAAGCATCGGCAGCAATAATTCCATCAATTCCGTGTTGGCCAGCACTTCGCGCGGAAGTCCGTTGTATCGGCGTTCTATTTCTGCGATAAACCGGGCGTCCGGCAAACGGTGAAGCGGAGGCCGCGGGTCGGGGCACTGTGGCGCCCGCCGCGCCGAAACAAATAGATGTATCGGTCCGACCCCGTAACGACGGCGCAACAGCCGCGCCAGCTCAAAACAAAGTATGGCTCCCATGCTGTGACCGAAAAGCGCAAACGGCAGGTCCAGATAACATTCGAGAGCTTCGGCCATTTGTTCGACCGCATCTGACATTCGGGTGAATGGCGCCTCTCTGAGCCGGCTCTCGCGACCGGGCAGTTGCATGGCGCACAATTCCATTTCGCGAGCGCTGAACTCCGGCCAGCCACGATACAGTGCAGCCCCCCGCCCGGCGCAGGGCACACAGAAAAGGCGTAGACGCGGAGCCGGGGCAGACCGCGAGCGAATTATCCATGGATCGGGAGTGGACACTCTCATTAACCTAACTCAAATCTGCCATCTGTTTTAGAAGCGAATCGACCTCGTCGTCGGAGAGTTGCGGCAGCTGGCGCAAGAACTGGTTTGCCGACTCACTGTCGATCACGTTTCGCGTGAAGCCGTCTTCCAACGCATTCGCCGATACGCAATCAGAAGGTTCTTCAGCGGCATCGACCAGCATCTCAAGGATCGACGACGCCAGGCCGGTTACGGGTGGGCCGCTCAGAATACTCACCAGCGGCACGGTGATTCCCCACTGGGCCTGCATGCGGTTCTTCAGTTCGAGCGCCATCAGCGAATCCAGTCCAAACTGGTTCAACGGGCGTGTCACATCGAGCTCAGCGGGTGGAAGCCTCAACACTCGCGCCGCCTCCCCCTGAAGTTTGTCAGTAAGCGTCTGGCGCCGCTGCACCGGATCCATAGCCCGGAGCAGTTCCGGACTCAACGAGTCTTTTCCAGCAGCCGCTCGCTCGCCTTTTTCCGGCTCATTTGCGACCAGCTCTTTCAGGAACGGGGAACGCCCCAACGACGGAATCGCCGACCGGAGCTGAACCCAGTTCATGGGCAACACGGAAACCTGCACGGTCCCATGCCGTATCACCTCTTCCAGCGCCTTCATCGCCAGATCCGGAGGAATTGTGCTCATGCCGTGTTCGCTCCAGCGGCGCGCATCGAGGTCGGTCACGCTGCGCACCATTCCCAAGTCGGCCCACGGTCCCCAGTTGATGCTCGCAGCTTTCAACCCGATGGCTTGCCTATAGTGCGCGAGGGCATCGAGGAAAGCATTCGCCGCCGCATAGTCGCTGAGGCCTGCGGCTCCGAGTATGGACGCTCCGGATGAGAAGCATATGAAGAAGTCCAGCGCCATCGAACGGGTGAGGTCATGGAGGTTCCACGCACCCTGGACCTTCGGAGCCAGGACGCCGGCAAACCGTTCCCAGTCCTGCTGAAGGATCACGCCGCCTTCCCAGACACCCGCCGCATGAATGATTCCCCGCAACGGGGTCGAACCATCCATCTGAGCGAGAAGCGCGGCAACGTCCTCTCTCCGGGCAACGTCGCCCTGATACGGGATAACCTCAACACCGGCTTCCCGCATTTTTTTGATCTTCTCGTCCGCGCTGGCGGAAGGGCCACGGCGGCCCATCAGGATAAGGCGCCGTGCACCCGCGCGCGCCATCGACTCCGCCACGTACATACCGAGGTCCCCGAATCCTCCGGTTATCAAATATGTCCCGTCGGGATTGAATACAGTTGCGGCTGGCGCAGGGGCGGTCTCCAGACTGGCATGCCTTAGCCTTGCGACATGGCGAACACCCTGTCTAAATGCGACCTGGTCCTCATTCCCCGTAACGAACAGTTCGCGATAAACAGAGGCAACGTTCTGCTCGCAGTCGAGCGGATCCAGATCGACGTTTACGCAGCGCAGTTCGGGATGCTCCATAGCGACGACTCGACACAGTCCACGAAGCGGCGCCTGCGCCACTGCGACCGGCTCGGGCTGTGATCCAACTGGCTGAACACCCTGGGTGACCACCCACATGCGTGGGGGTTTGACGCTTGTGGCGTCTTTCAGCAACTGGATCAGTTGCAGAACGCTGCCACAATTGCGGGCCTGTGCCTCCCGGAGCGCATCCATTGTCAGGTGATCGTTCACTGGAGAATCCAGGCTCCAGAGATGGATGATTCCATCCCAGGAGGAACCGTGGGCCTCGCAGATCCTGCGATACAGGAGCTGTACCTCTTCGGGTCGTGAGGGATCTGCGGTGAACATCGAAGCATCGGAATCTGCCTCCGAGCTCCGCGCCATCGCCAGAACACAATCGTGACCGTTCGACTTGAGCAATGAGGCCAGTGATGCACCAAACCCTTGAGAATCGGCAAAGATCAGCCACTTCTTTGCGGGACTGTGTGCAGAAGCTCTGGTCTCTCCAGGCTGCTGAGGCTCCCATTGAACCTCATAGAGCCAGTCTTCGAATCCCGTTTCTTTTTCTTCTTTCCGCGACGGAGTGAGGTTTTGTGGCCCGGCGATTTCTACAATGACGTTATTGTGTTCGTCGAGAAGGCGCACCACGCCGAATCCGCCCTGCTCCGTCGGGGCGGACCATTCGGCTCGCAACGACGCACCTTTCTGCGCCACCGTTTGCAGCCTCTCCTCGCCAACGGGCAGGCTGATGTCCAACGTGCGGTTCTTCCAGATCGAGGTGAAGACGAGTCAAGAGAATACCGGTCTCGCTGGAATGGATACGTCGGCAAACTTACGCGCCGGTGCGAATGATTCTTATCAAAAGCATTCCAGTCGAAATTGACGCCGTGGACGTAGAAGGTGGCGGCATCTTCCAGGATCTGTTCCCAGTCGCGGTCGGGACGCAGCGACGGCAGCCAGACGCTGTCGCCCTGCGGTACGCACTGCGACCCCATCGTGACCAGGATGGGCGAAGGGCCGATTTCCAGAAACACCCGGTAGCCCTGCTCGTACACCGCTGCGATGGCTTCATGGAAGCGCACCGTGTTCCTCAGGTTGTAACGCCAGTAGGCGGCATCCAGCAACTCTTCCCCATTCACCCATTGCAACCGCATGCTCGAGAACTGCGGAATCTCCGGCTCCCGATATG
This sequence comes from Terriglobales bacterium, assembly GCA_963738095.1. Classification (GTDB taxonomy): domain Bacteria; phylum Acidobacteriota; class Terriglobia; order Terriglobales; family Acidobacteriaceae; genus Alloacidobacterium. Next base: position 390,284 of record CAVTVL010000020.1, on the reverse strand, counting down.
CCGCTCCCGCCGCTGCTCGTTCGAATTCCTCCAGCACCGGCTCTACCAGCGGCGAGTGAAACGAGTTCGAGACCTTCAGCAGCCTGGTCTTGACGCCCTGCGCCTCGACCTTCCGCAACACCTCCTCGACCGTCTCACGCTCGCCCGAGATCACCGTGCTCTCCGGACCGTTCAGCGCCGCGATGCTGACCCGGTCGCGGTACGGCTCCAGCGCCTTCGCCACTTCCGCTTCCCGGCCATCAGGGACGCCATCACACCGATCCGCGGAAGGCTGCTCATCAGCCGCCCACGCTCCCGCATGATCATCAGCCCGTCTTCCATGCTCATCATCCCGGCCACCGTCGCCGCCACGATCTCGCCTACACTGTGGCCCAGCACCATCCCCGGCTCCACTCCCCAGGACCGCCACAACTGCGCCAGCCCGTACTGGATGGCGAACATCGCTACATGCGTGTACTCCGTCTCGTCCAGAGGCGTCGTCTCTCCCGCTGCCGGATACATCACCGACCGCAGCGAGCGCGCCAGATGCGGCCGCAGCAGCTCGTCGCAACGGTCCACTACTTCGCGAAAGACGGGCTCGCTCTCATAGAATGCGCGCCCCATGTTCAAATACTGCCCGCCCTGCCCGGTGAAAAGAAACACCACCTCCGGCCGCCGCGTCAGATCCGCATGCCCCTGGAATACCCCCACGGGATCCTGCCCTGCGCCACACGCGACCAGCTTTTCCCGCAACTGCTCCGTAGATGCTGCCACCACCGCCAGCCGGTGCTCGAAATGCGATCGCCCCGTATTCGCCGTGTGGCACACATCGGCGAGTGCAAGCTCCCCATGCTCTCCCAGGTGTTCCGCGTATCGCCCTACGCTCTCCTCCAACCCCGCTCCGCTCTTCCCAGATAGCGTCAGAAGTTCGTGACTACGGGCCACTGTTGTATCGGCCTCGCCTGACTCCGGGTATTCGGCAAGTACGATGTGCGCGTTCGTTCCGCTGAAGCCGAAAGAGCTCACGCCAGCGGTGCGCGGCGTGGTTCTCGCAGACCATGGTCGTAACCGCGTTGGGACTTCGAGAGGGATCTATCCCAATGAATGTAAGGGTTGAGCGTTTTGAGGTTGAGATGCGGCGGTATCTGCCGGGATTGCAGGGACAAAACCAGCTTCATCAAACCGGCAATTCCTGCTGCACCTTCGGCGTGGCCGATATTGGTTTTGACTGAGCCGATATACAGTGGATCGCTCTTCGGACGGCTATCTCCGTAAACTGCGCTCAGAGCGCCAACTTCGATTGGATCTCCCAGAGACGTGCCGGTACCGTGCGTTTCGACGTAGTCTACTTCGCGCGGTTCTATTTGCGCAGCAGCCAGTGCTTCGCGAATGACGGCCTGCTGCGCCAGACCGTTCGGCGCCGTGATCCCGCCGCTTCGGCCATCCTGATTGACTGCCGATCCCCGGATCACCGCCAGAACCCGGTCGCCATCTGCGAGCGCGTCGGAAAGTCGCTTCAGCAGCACCATGCCGCAGCCTTCGCCGCGTGCGTAGCCGTCGGCTCCGGCATCGAAGGTTTTGCAGCGGCCGTCCTTCGCCAGCAAGCCTGACCGCGAGAACATGATCGTGGTATCGGGCGCGAGCATGAGGCTTACGCCACCGGCCAGCGCCGCCCTGCACTCCCTCGTGCGCAGGCTGAGACATGCGATATGAACGGCGACCAGCGAAGAAGAACACGCTGTATCCAAACAGATGCTGGGGCCGTGCAGGCCCAGGAAATAGGAGACGCGGCCGGGGATGATCGAATGCGATGCCCCGGTAGCGAGGTACATATCCAGCTGTCCGGGATCCAACTCCGACATCCGCCGCATATGGTCGTTGCTACAGACTCCGACAAAAACGCCGGTCTTTGTGCCCGCTAATTTCTCTGGCGACTGACCTGCGTTCTCCAACGTCTCCCAGGCGACTTCCAGTAACAATCTCTGCTGCGGATCCATACTGGCTGCTTCCCGTGGCGAGATGCCGAAAAAGAGGGGGTCAAATCGATCGGCTGACTCCAGGAATCCCCCGTAGCGAGTGCATATCTTTCCAGGCTTCCCGGGTTCCGAATCGTAAATCGATTCCAGATCCCACCGGTCCGGAGGAACCTCCGAAATGGTATCCACGCCATCGCGGAGAACACGCCAGAACTCTTCCGGGCTGTCAGCACCGCCGGGAAAGCGGCAGCCCATTCCGACGATGGCGATGGGTTCCCGCTTGTCTTTCTCGAGTGACTCCAGCCGGTCCTGGAGCTCCTTGACCAGTAGAGCCAGTTTCCGGGGAGGGAGCTTGGAAATCCTGTCGAGGAAATCGATCATTGTAGTAAACCGCTTTCTGCTGTTGTGGGAATCACTTATTCCTCGTTGTAAATGCGATCGACTTCTTCTAGCGAGAGACTTTCGATCCGATCCAAAATCCCGGCCAGGCCGCCTTCTGGCAAGGGCTCATCTTTGGGTGCCGGCGCCCTGCCCCACATGAAGACCTCTTCGGCAAGATAGGTTGTAAGTGCAGCTATGGTCGGGTAATCAAATACCAGAGTGGCGGGCAAACTTCGCGCAAGCCCGAGTTCGCTGCTTAACAGGCTTCTCATCTCCACCGCCATGAGTGAATCGAGCCCAAGATCATTCAGCGGCTGGTTAGCATCGATCGGCGGCGCGGAATCGAGACCAAGCACCTTCATCGCCTGCGTCCGCACATAATCGGTCAAGAGTGCCTGCCGTTTGGCTGGCGGGGCTCCATTCAGTCGTTGGATCACCGCCTGAGACGGTTCTTTTCTGTCTTGCGGCTTCGAAGCAGCGGCTTCCCGCTGAACGCTGAGTTCGGAAAGGAGTGGCGTGGATCCGCGGGAAAAGGAATCGGAGTATTGACGCCAATCCACCGACATGACCCCGATTCGCGCCGGAGCCTGTTCGAGCAAACGCGCCAGTATTCGGAATCCCTGCTCCGGCTGAATGAGTTGAAAGCCTTTCAACTGCGAACGTTGGGTTACCTTGCCCCGTGTTGCAGCGCCCGCTTCGCCCCACGGTCCCCAGTCGATGCTCAAGGCCGGCAATCCCAGCGCACGGCGGTAGTGGGCCAGGCCGTCTTCAAAGGCGCAGGCAGCCGAATGGTTAGCTTGACCCGCCGAGCCTAACAACGATACCGCTGAAGAGAACATGACAAAGAAGTCCAGTGGCAGATCCTGTGTCAATTCATGAAGATGCCACGATCCCGCGACCTTTGGGGAAAGTACTCTCCGGAAGCGTTCGCTGTTCTGATGCAGAAGAACGCCATCGTCGAGAACTCCCGCGGAATGGATGATCCCGGCAAGCGGCGGCAACTCGCTTCCGAACTTCGCAAAGACTTCTTCGAGATGGCTGCGATCGGAAACATCGCCTCGGGCGATCAACACCCGGGCACCCTCGCGCTCCATTGCGCGGATCATATCCAGCGCCTGCTCAGAAGGTTCGCTCCGTCCTGTGAGGACCAAGTGCCGAGCGCCCTCCCGTACCAGCCAATCCGCCGTCAGCAGACCCAGCCCTGCCAGTCCGCCGGTGATCATGTAGCTGGCGTCCGGGTCGAAGGTTTGATTCTTCCGTACTTCTGTATCCGCTTTCCGCCGTGCGTGCGCGGCAGCTTGATGTGTGACGACAATTTTTCCGATGTGCTTCGCCTGGGCCATGTACCGGAAGGCGTCCGTGACCTGCTCAACGGGAAAGACAGTCAAGGGCAGAGGTTTCAAGAGACCGTTTTCGAAGTCCTTCGTCAACCCCGCCATGAGACTTGCGACGAGCTGCGGATTCTCGCGGAAAGTCGCCGCGAGGTTGATCGGGTAGTAGGAGATATTCCGGTTCAGTAGCGAGACTCGATCCTGTTCCCAGATTCCAGTCATCCCGATTTCGAGGAAGCGGCCATTCGCAGCCAGCGCGGAGAAGCTCTTCTCGATGAACTCCCCGGCAAGGGAATTCAGCACGAGGTCGACGCCTTTGCCGGCAGTTGCCTGCTCGATTTCGGAGGCGAAATCCAGAGACCGCGAGTCCATCACATGAGCGACACCCAACGATCTCAGGTATTCCCGCTTTTGCGGGCTGCCTGCGGTCGCAAATATCTCCGCTCCCGCTCTTTGCGCCAGTTGCACCGCCGCCAATCCCACACCTCCGGCAGCGGCGTGAATGAGTATCCGGTCGCCAGCGGCGATGTGGCCCAAATGGTTGAGCGCATAGTGCGCAGTGAGGAATGCACTGGGAATGCTTGCGGCCTGGCTATCACTCAGAAACCTCGGGGTGGGCATGACATGACCGGCCGGGACCGTCATATGAGAAGCAAAACTCCCCGGCCCGAGCACCATTACGCGCTGCCCGAGGTGAAGATGATGAACACCTTCGCCGAGAGCCGCTATCTTGCCGGTGCACTCGTAGCCGAAGACCTGCGAGTCGCCGAGATATCGTCCCATCGCAATCAGGACATCGCGGAAATTCAGGCCCGTCGCCACGACTGAGACCTCTACTTCGCCCGGTGCAGGATTCCGCCGTTCCAAGGGTTCGAGTGTGAGACGGTCCAGCAGTCCCGGCGACGATGTCTGCAGATGGTACGCTCGCGCACTCGCAGCGCCGCCCTGATTTACCGGTGCCGCGACGAAGGGCACGCGGTTCAGCCGCGCTATATGTCGAAGTCCACGGCGAAACGCAACCTGATCTTCGTTTCTAACTTGAAGTTCCGCGACGAGATCGCTCGCTTCCCCTGGCCAGCCGTCTGGATCCAGGTCGATTCTGCAACAGTGCAGTTCAGTATGCTCCAGGGCAATCGTGCTTCCCATGGCGGACACGGGAGTCTGCGAGAGTGACACCAGACCGGCGAATGAGTCGACCGACTGGGTACCGCGGGTGACAAGCCATAATCCGTCAGCCTTGACCCCTTCCAGTTCCAGAGCTTTCACCAGGTGGAGCAAGGTCTCGCATCCGTTTTGGACGCGTGCGTTCAGATCGTCGCAACTGCCAATTCCGCCTTCTGGAATATCGAGCGGCCAGAGATAGACGATTTTTCCGATAGAGGACCCATACGCCAGCGACGCCTCTCGCAGCACCCGCTGAAAGTGCTCCGGGTTGCTGACGTTGATTTGATAGTTCGCGTCGCCCAGCTTTTCGAATTTCTCTCCCAGCCTTACGATCGAGCAGTTCCGGCCCTGTGTTCTTAACAAGGCAGCCACGCTCTCTCCGAGGCCGCCGCGGCCCGCAAAAATCATCCACGGGCAGCTCGTTTGTCCGGCGAGGACATGCGGCTGATTCTCCGCAACTGCGAGACGAGGTCCACGCGAAAGGATGAGCGCCTGATTGGCGAGGACGCCGTCGCCTTCGGGACTGATGATCACGTCGCTGAATCCACCGTCCGCCAGCAGCGCCTGCCATTTTCGCGCTGATATCAGTGCGTGCGAAGGACGCAGCTCTGTGTCCGTGAACCTCCACCACCCGTCGGTGAGCCCGACAATCAAGTCGCCGAAACGAAGCGGCTGCGTGCCTTCGAGGAGTAGAAGCACACCTTCTGAGGCGAGGAGCGTCTGCACATTCGCGAGCGTCTGACGGAGGTCCTGCGTTGCATGCAATACATTCGCGGCGACTACGATGTCATACGAATGAGCGTCGAAGCCCTGCGTTGACGGGTCCTTCTCGATATCGAGAAGCCGGTACTTGAGAAACGGATACTCGCCAAACTTCTCTTTCGCCTTTGAAAAGAAAAGCGGGCTGGCGTCCGTGAACACATATTCGGTACGTCCGGAAGGAAGCTCCGGCAGCACGGAGGCCGTAGTGCTCCCCGTCCCACCGCCGATCTCGAGGATGCGCAGGGGCCGGTCCGCTGGAAACCGGGCGAGAAGCCCCTGAACTGCCGTCTTGACGAGCCCATTGTAGAAACGCGCGAACGGTGAATCGCTGTAGAGCTTTTCAATATCCTTCGTGGAACCATCGGGAAACAGCAGGTCCAGCGGCTCACACTCTCCCCTGATGGCCTCGGCCAGATGCTCTCCGCAGCGGATCGTCATCTTCAGTTCAGCGGAGCAATCCGGATATCGCTGCAGAAGGTCATTCCCGGAGATTCCGTCTGCCTGTGCGGGAGGCAGCTGGCAGACTACCCACCAATCCCCATCGCCTCTCTTGAGAACGCCGTCGGTCTCCAGCATTTCCAACATTCTCCCGAAAAGCCGCCGGTACTTTTCAGGAATTCTCAGGTCGGCAGCTTTCGCTTCCGTCGTAAAACGTTCGTGCAGTCGGAGGCTCCAGCCCAAGTGGCCAAGAGCTCGACAGACATATTGCGTACTCAGTGTTTCGAGCTGCGGAAAGAGAGATGCAAATTCGGCCATCGCAGCATCTCCGCTGTGCTGTGCGACATAAATGCGCAGCGCCTCGGCAGTTTCGAGAGGACTGGCGAGAGAAGCAGGACTGGCCGGTCCCGCTTCCTGCTGCAACGGCGCCGCTTTCCAATTCAGTTCATAGAGCCAGTCTCGAAGAGGCTCCTCCTGGTGCTTTGTGAGCGCCTGTCGATCCACTCGCCGCAGCGACAGTCCTCTCATCTCGGCGACGAGCGCGCCCGCGGAATCGAAAACCAACGTATCGACCTCTAGAGAGTTGGTCGACTTCGCCGTCCCGTTACCCCGCGTAACCGCCACGTGACTCCACAACTTCTCGCCGGGATCCCTATGGACCGTGTAACTGGCCACTCCTACCGGCATATAGATGGCATTGCCGGATGCGAGTTCCTCGAGACTCAACGCCGCAGCGGCAAACGGCTGGAGACAAGGATCCAACAGTCCGGGGTGTATCTGGTAAAACTGCGCTTCAGCCGCGATCTCCGGCACGAGCCGCACTTCGCCCAGGACTTCGTTCTTGCCCGTCCACAATCTATGCAGACCTTTGAAGCTGGGTCCCAGGTACATTCCCAAAGCCTGGAACTGACCGTGGTAAGTCTCGATGGAAATCTCTTTCGAGCATCGGGACCTCACTTCTTCCAGCGATTCGATTTCCCCTCGTTCCTGCCTGGCGTGCGCCTCGATGTGAATTCTGCCTGCGGCATGAACCTTCCACTTCGAATTCCCATCCGGTTCGCCGGTCGCGATGCTGGCAAGTTGGAAGGACGCTTTCTCCCCATCTTCGGGCTTGATGGAGATCTGAACCTTCCGGGCCATGTCGTCCTCGACGACCATTGCCTCACGAATATCCATATCCCGGATAGTGAACGTGTGAGATCCGAGGGCTTCCCTTGCTGCCGCCAGGACCATCTCCAGGAATGCGGAGCCGGGGAAGACGGCGGCGCCGAACGGCTGGTGATCCTTTAGCCAAGGCAACTCGGCCGTAGAAATGAATGACTCGATCAGGATGTCCTTAACGAACGGCGAATCGACGCGGTGGTTCAGTAATGGATGTCTGAGAGTCTTGTGTTGTGCATCGGCCGTGACGTTCTTTGCAGCGTTGCCTTCAGGAAGATCGATCCAGTACCGCGTTCGCTGAAACGGATACGTGGGGAATACAACAGGATGCCGCTGGTAATCGCGGTCGAAACCCTTCCAGTCCACTTCCGCTCCGTGGACGTACAACGAGGACAGGCTCTCCAGCAACTGCTGCCAGTCATCGCGCCCTTTGCGCAGCGATGGAAGCCACGTCCCGTAGCTCTCGGGCAAGCACTTTGCGCCCATCCCCAACAATGTCGGAGTCGGTCCCAGTTCCAGGAACACCTGGCACTTTTTGTCCTGCAACGTCTTCATCGAGGCGGAGAAGTTCACTGGATGGCGGACGTGGCGCATCCAGTAGCCGGCGTCCGGAATTTCCTGTGGGGCGACCATCTGCCCGGAGATATTCGAGATCAACGGGATGCGGGGCGCATTGTATTTCACCGTTTCCGCACATCTCCTGAAGTCCTCGAGCATCGGCTCCATGAGGGGAGAATGGAACGCGTGCGAGACCGTGAGCCGTTTGGTTTTAATGCCGTCCTGGGCGAATTTCGCGAGCAGTTCATCTACCACCGCGGTCCGTCCCGAAATGACCGTGCTCCCGGGACCGTTGAAAGCCGCGATCGAGACGTCCTTACGATAGCCTTCCACCGCGGCGGCCACGTGTCCTTCTTCCGCAGCCACCGCAGCCATCGCGCCTTTTTCGCATTTCTGCTGCATCAACCGGCCACGGGCTGCAATCAGCTTCAGGCTTTCTTCGAGACTGAAGACACCCGCCACGCAGGCGGCGACGTATTCTCCAACACTGTGCCCCATCACCACAGCCGGGCGAATCCCCCAGGAGAGCCACAATTGCGCAAGCGCGTATTCGAGGCTAAACAACGAAGGCTGCGTGTAGGCCGTCTCATCCAGCAGCGAGATCTGGCCAGCCGTCGGATACAAAACCTCAAGCAACGATGGTTGAAGCTCATCCCGGAGCATCTCGTCGCAGCGGTCGATCGTTTCTCGAAATACCGGCTGTGTGTCGTACAGCCCTCGTCCCATTCCGGCAAACTGCGAACCCTGGCCGGTGAACAGAAATGCCAGTTTCAACGGCTCCGAAGTCTTCTGCCCTCTGAACACTCCCGCCGGCATGGCGTCGCCGCAAGCGAATTTATCGAGCTTTGGGCTCATCTCTGCGGCAGACTCACCCAAGACAGCTAAACGGTGCGACAAATGTGCGCGGCCTGAATTCGCGGTGTAGCATATGTCGCCGATGGCATCACTCGAGTGTGACTCCAAATGCTCACGACACTTCCCGGCAAGCGAGCGCAACGCATCCTCTGTCATCGCGGAAAGCGCCAGCAGGTGTTTCGGGCGCTCTACTCCGGCTCGCACCGCTTGCGGCACGGGAGCTTCCTCGACCACAAGGTGAGCATTCGTCCCACTGAATCCGAACGAGCTTAATCCTGCTATGCGCGTACCGCCGGCAACGTCCCATAGAGTCGCTTGAGTGGTCACCTTCACGGCCAATCCCTCCCACAGGATGAACGGATTGGGATTCTTGACGTGCAGACTCGGCGGAATCTCACGGTTTTGAATCGCCAGCACCAGCTTGACCAGGCCTGCGACTCCTGCTGCTCCCTCCAGGTGACCGATGTTGCTCTTCAGCGCGCCGATAAGCAGAGGATTGCTGTGCGTCCGGCCCTGGCAATAAGCGGCTCCGAGCGCCTGCACCTCTATGGGATCTCCAAGGGAGGTGCCTGTCCCGTGTGTCTCGACGTAGCTGACCTGTTCCGGGTCCACGCCTCCGGCGGACAACGCGTCGCGAATCACCGACGTTTGCGCGGGACCATTGGGCGCGGTGAGTCCACTGCTCGGGCCATCCTGGTTAATGGCGCTCCCGCGAATCAGGGCCAGGATAGGATCGCCGTCGGCACGGGCGTCCGACAGGCGTTTCAGAACTACAATCGCGCAACCCTCTCCGCGTGCGTAACCGTCGGCCGAAGCATCGAAGGTCTTGCACTGTCCGTCGCGAGCCAGCATCGAAGCCCTCGACAATGCAATGAACATGTCGGGGCTGAGCATGACGTTGACTCCTCCTGCAAGGGCCAGCCGACATTCGCTCCGCTTCAGGCTCTGACAGGCCAGGTGCACTGCCACCAGCGAAGACGAACAGGCGGTATCGATCGTGATCGATGGTCCCTGCAACCCCAGCACATAGGAGAGCCTGCCCGACGCCATGCTGTGTGCAATGCCGGAAGCGTGGTAAGCATCCAGTTTCGTAACATCGAGCTGGCGAACCTGTAAATCCGAGTAATCGCTCGTACACACACCGGCGAAAACACCGGTCCGGCTGCCCGATAAGCTGTCCGGCGCGATCCCCGAGCGCTCCAGCGCCTCCCAGGCGACCTCGAGGAGCAGCCGCTGCTGCGGGTCCAGCCGAATGGCTTCGCGCGGCGCTATGCCGAAGAACTGCGGGTCGAACAGGTCCACCCGGTCCAAAAAGGCTCCGTTTCGCGTGTACATCTTCCCGGGCGTTCCGGGATTGGGATCATAGAATGCGTCGATATCCCACCGGTCCCTAGGGACCTCGCGGACCGCGTTCCCACCGGAACGCAAAAACTGCCAGAACGATTCCGGATCGTTGTTGCCGCCCGGAAAGCGGCAGGCCATCCCGACGATGGCGACGGGTTCCCCTCCCGCTTCCTCGGTCGCGTCGAGTTGCGCCTGCATCTCCTGCAGCTTGAGATAAGCCTGCTTGATCGGCGAAAGCGGACTCTGTTTGAGATCCCCGTTCACAATACTCTCCTGTCCACCCTTAGATCGTTCCCAACTTTTCAAGCAGCAGCCTTTCCACTTCTTCATCCGACAAATCTTCGATACTCAGCGGCTCCGACTGCATCTCAGTGCTCTGGCCGAACGTCCTCTGCTGCGGGTCCGCGGGCTGGCTTTGCGATGAGACGCTATCCAGAGTCAAAACACAGGAGGCGAGATACTCGGCGATTGCCTCCACGTTCGGATAGTCGAAGATAAGCGTCGCGGGAAGCGTCTGAGGTAATTCCAATTCCCGGCTTAAGGCATTTCTCAGCTCCACCGCCATCAGGGAGTCGAAGCCGAGATCCATGAGGCGCTGGCGCCGTTCGATCAGGTCCGAACCATCGCGCCGCAGGACCTTCATTGCGTGGCTCCGAACGAATTCCACCAACAGCTCGCGCTGTTCGCTGGGAGCGGACTGGCGAAGCGCCTGCCGGAACTCCTCTGCGTGGCTCTTCGAAGTTTGGCTCGAACTCCCGGCAGCAGCCGTCGAGTACCCTTCCTGCGGGTCTTCTATCATCCACGAAGCACGCCCGTCGTTACCCCGCGCGCAGGCGGACGGCGCCTGCCCAACTATGCAGTGCTCTCCCAGGATTTCGGCCGGGGACCCGGCCTCGGGGAACGACGCAATGTCCTCGAACCCATGCGAGCGAAGCAGCTTTTCCCACTCCTCTCGCGCCAGCAGTGGGCTGTCCTGGCGCAATTCGTCGTTGAACCGGTGCCAGTCCCCCATCAGGCCGTACGAGAATTCGATCCATGATTTCGGGCTGGTTACTTCGCATAGCACTAACACGCCGCCGGGACTGAGGAGCTTTGTAACGTTGCGAATCGTCTCGTCCAGTTTTTGCGTGGCATGCAATACGTTGCAGGCCACTACAACATCGAATGCGTGTTCTCCGAAGCCCTGTTCTACCGGGTTCTTCTCGATGTCCAGCAACCCGAAGCGAAGGAACGGATACTCCTTGTATTTTTCGCGGGCGTGGTCAAAAAAGAACTTCGAGACATCAGTAAAGGAGTAAAGAGTCCGGTTGGCGGGCAACACCGGCAGCACCGCCGAAGTCGCGCTCCCGATACCCGCGCCGATCTCTGCAATCCGCAACTGGCGGCCTTGCGGCAGCGTCCTGACGAGCGCTTCGACGACTGACCGGACAATCCCATTGAAGTAACGCGAAAGGGCCCAGTGTTCGTAAATGCTTTCCGCCAGTTCGAGCGAACCGCCCCGGAAAAGCGTATCAAGGGCCGATGCATCACCCCTTAGAATGGCGGGCGCCATCTCGCCGCAACGGCGCATGTAGTCGAGGAGAAAGGGAACGTCCTCGAGCTGTGCGGCCGCCAGACGACAAGCCGATTCAAGGTCGCTTGCAAGCCCCATTGGAGCGCACCACGTACCATCGGTCTCGAACAACATTCCCTCGGCGGCCAGGGTCTTCAGCCATCCCTCAACGAGGGTCCGATATGTAGAGAGAATGCTGAACTCAACGAGTAATGAATCGAGCGTGTGTGTTTCGTCGGGCGTCTGAAACGCGCCCAATGCGGAGAGCGTGTGCACGATACAGGCTGTGGTCAGCCGGTCGAGCGCTTTCCACTTTGCTGCGTAACTCTCCAGCCGCAGGTCGATCGGGACCTGTCGGGCTTGCGTTGCGGCGGCAGAGAGAGATTCTGCCAGCGCGATTTCTCTCCCCATCCGGATCCTCGTTGCCGTGTTCTGGTTGACTCCAGCAGGAACTGCTTGTGCTGCCATGGATTGGTCGGAAGCATGACCTTTCTGGCGGGGTGAGAGCGGTAGAAAGCATTCCAGTCGAAATTGACGCCGTGGACGTAGAAGGTGGCGGCATCTTCCAGGATCTGTTCCCAGTCGCGGTCGGGACGCAGCGACGGCAGCCAGACGCTGTCGCCCTGCGGTACGCACTGCGACCCCATCGTGACCAGGATGGGCGAAGGGCCGATTTCCAGAAACACCCGGTAGCCCTGCTCGTACACCGCTGCGATGGCTTCATGGAAGCGCACCGTGTTCCTCAGGTTGTAACGCCAGTAGGCGGCATCCAGCAACTCTTCCCCATTCACCCATTGCAACCGCATGCTCGAGAACTGCGGAATCTCCGGCTCCCGATATGCCGCTCCCGCCGCTGCTCGTTCGAATTCCTCCAGCACCGGCTCTACCAGCGGCGAGTGAAACGAGTTCGAGACCTTCAGCAGCCTGGTCTTGACGCCCTGCGCCTCGACCTTCCGCAACACCTCCTCGACCGTCTCACGCTCGCCCGAGATCACCGTGCTCTCCGGACCGTTCAGCGCCGCGATGCTGACCCGGTCGCGGTACGGCTCCAGCGCCTTCGCCACTTCCGCTTCCCCGGCCATCAGGGACGCCATCACACCGATCCGCGGAAGGCTGCTCATCAGCCGCCCACGCTCCCGCATGATCATCAGCCCGTCTTCCATGCTCATCATCCCGGCCACCGTCGCCGCCACGATCTCGCCTACACTGTGGCCCAGCACCATCCCCGGCTCCACTCCCCAGGACCGCCACAACTGCGCCAGCCCGTACTGGATGGCGAACATCGCTACATGCGTGTACTCCGTCTCGTCCAGAGGCGTCGTCTCTCCCGCTGCCGGATACATCACCGACCGCAGCGAGCGCGCCAGATGCGGCCGCAGCAGCTCGTCGCAACGGTCCACTACTTCGCGAAAGACGGGCTCGCTCTCATAGAATGCGCGCCCCATGTTCAAATACTGCCCGCCCTGCCCGGTGAAAAGAAACACCACCTCCGGCCGCCGCGTCAGATCCGCATGCCCCTGGAATACCCCCACGGGATCCTGCCCTGCGCCACACGCGACCAGCTTTTCCCGCAACTGCTCCGTAGATGCTGCCACCACCGCCAGCCGGTGCTCGAAATGCGATCGCCCCGTATTCGCCGTGTGGCACACATCGGCGAGTGCAAGCTCCCCATGCTCTCCCAGGTGTTCCGCGTATCGCCCTACGCTCTCCTCCAACCCCGCTCCGCTCTTCCCAGAGATTGTCAGAAGATGATGCGTTCGAGCCTTCAACGGCAGGCCGTCGTCCTTCGCGCGGGCATCGTCCGTGTCATTCGCTGGAAGTAGCGTCGGCACTGTCTCGGCGCTCTCCACTACGATGTGACTGTTGGTGCCGCTGAAGCCGAAAGAGCTCACGGCCGCTATGCGCCGGCCGGAATTCGCCTGCCATGGCGTACACACAGTAGGGATGGAAACCGCCATATCGTTCCAGGCGATATGCGGATTCAGGTTCTTCAAGTGCAGATGGGGTGGAATTTCGCCGTGCATCAGGATCAGCACGGTCTTCATGAGCCCGGCGACGCCGGCGGCGGTCTCCAGGTGGCCGACATTCGTCTTGATCGATCCCAGAGCAAGCGGATTCTCCCTCAATCGCCCTTCGCCGTATACCGCATTCAGCGCATGCACCTCGATCGGATCGCCCAGCGAAGTTCCCGTCCCGTGCGTCTCCACATACCCCACTTCGCGCGGGTCCACGCTGGCATTCCGCAATGCGCTGCGAATCACCTCCTGCTGTGCAGAGCCGTTGGGAACTGTAAGGCCACTGCTCCGGCCATCCTGATTCACGGCAGTGCCACGAATCACAGCCAGGATATTGTCCCCATCCGTCGATGCGTCCACCAGGCGCTTCAGCAACAGCACACCGCAGCCTTCGGCGCGCACGAATCCGTCCGCCGATGCATCGAAGGTCTTGCAGCGGCCGTCCGCTGCCATCATGTGCGACCTGGAAAAATTGATCAGAAGCTCAGGCGCGAGAATCACGTTCACACCGCCCGTCAGCGCCATCCGGCATTCCCCAAGGCGGAGACTCTGGCACGCCAGGTGGACAGCCACGAGCGAGGACGAGCACGCCGTGTCGATCGCGATAGACGGGCCCTGAAGTCCGAGCGTGTACGACACACGTCCGGCGGCCACGCTGTGACACGTGCCGGTAGCGAAATAAGCGTCGATCTCGGCGGGGTCTCCGAACTGCATCTGGAGCTGGGCATAGTCGTTGCTGGCGATGCCGAGGAATACTCCGGTCGAACTGCCGCGTAGCTTTTCGGGCGACTGCCCGCCATTTTCCAGGGCCTCCCAGCACGTCTCCAGGAACAGCCGCTGCTGCGGATCGAGACTCGCTGCTTCGCGCGGAGAGACTCCAAAGAAATCCGCATCGAACTGACCAACCTCGTCCAGAAAGCCTGCCCATCGCGTGGACATTTTCCCGGGGGCATCGGGGTTCGGATCGAAGAATTCATTGATATCCCAGCGGTCCCGGGGCACTTCACGGATGCAATCGGTTGCGTTGCGCAACATCCGCCACAGCGATTCCGGATTGTTGGCTCCGCCCGGAAAGCGGCATCCCATTCCGATGATCGCGATAGGTTCATTGCGAACGCTCTCGGCCTCTTTGAGCCTGGCTCGCAACTGCCGGAGCTCTACGATGGCTCTTTTTACCGGCGAAAGCTGCTCTGGGGTTTGCGAATATGCGTCCATGGTCTCTCAGGCCTGGCTGGACAGTTCTTTCGCCAGAATGGCCTCTGCCTCCTCTTCCGACAATTCCGTAACTTCGATCAACTCGACATTTTGGTCGTGCAGTTTCACTTCGTCCGCCGGCTCTTTCGAATCCTCTACCTCCCGCAGGACATTCTGCTCGAGGTACTCCGCCAGCGCGGCAACGGTGGGGTGGTCGAAGACGATGGTGGACGATAGCGTTTTTCCGACACTGGCCTGGAGCCGGTTCTTTAATTCGATCGTCATCAGGGAGTCCATTCCGAATGTTGCCAGCCCCTGGTCTGGATCGAGCTTGAACGAGGGGCTCAGCCCGAGCACCTTGATGGCCTGGTCGCGAATGTGCGTCTCGAGGGTTTGGCGGCGCTTCTTCGCGGGCGCTTGCCGGAGCCGTTCGAGCAACGGAGGTTGCGCGGCTTTCTGCGGTTCGCTCGCCAATCGCGCCTCAGCCGTGTAGACCTTCGACAGCAGACTGGAACGATGCGCTGGTGTAAGCAACTCGCTGTACTGCTGCCAATTCACCGACATCACTCCCACCTGTACACGGTCCCGCAACATCAAGTGCTCCAGGATGCGGAGACCCTGCTGCGAATCGATCGCGCGGAATCCCTTCATTCGGAGTCGTTCGCTCACCGTGCCCTGGGTCGCCGCGCCAGTCTCGGCCCACGGTCCCCAGTTGATGCTCAGCGCCGGCAGTCCGATATTCCGCCGGTAATGCGCGAGCGCGTCCTCGAATGTGCATGCGGCAACATGGCTCCCCTGGCCAGCCGACCCGAGCATCGAGACCGCCGAGGAAAAGAAGACGAAGAAATCCAGTGGCTGATCCTGCGAGAGAGTGTGAAGATGCCACGCGCCATCCACCTTCGGCGCCATTACCTTCTCAAATCGCTCCCAAGTCTGCTGGGCGAGCACTCCATCATCGAGTGTTCCCGCTGAGTGCACGATCCCTCGCAAAGGCGGCAGCGAACGGCCGAAGCTCGCGAAGAGTCCGGCCAGATGCTCGCGGTCTGCAACGTCACCCCTTGCAATGGTGATCCGGACGCCTTGCTCCTCCATGTCGCGGATCGCGGTAACGGCTGCTTCCGAAGGCGCCCGCCGGCCCATGAGGACCAGGTGCCTCGCACCGCGTTCGTACATCCACTGCGCAGTCAGCAGACCAAGCCCGCTCAGGCCGCCGGTAACAAGGTACGTCCCATCCGGACTTAGAATGATCTTTCCATCTGCGTCGGATGGGACGCCTCTCACCCGCTCTCCACCACTCGGGTGAGATAACACAATCTTTCCCATGTGCCTGGCCTGGGCCATGAAACGGAACGCGGCAGCCGCTTCGCTAACAGGGAACATCTTCCAGGGCAGCGGCTTCAGAAGACCGATTGAGAAATCAGGCAGCAGTTCATCGAAGAGGCTCCGCACCAGCCCAGGACTCTTCTCGAATTCCGATGCGAGGTCGATCGGGAAATAGGAAAGATTCCTGTTCAACTGCGCAACCTGAGCCTCGTCCCAGATGCCTGTCTTCCCGATTTCCAGGAACCGCCCGTTGGCAGCCAGCACAGAGAAGCTCTTCTCGATGAAATCCCCGGCCAGGCAATTAAGTACCAAGTCCACGCCGCGCCCATCCGTGGTGTCCATGATTTCGCCCGCAAAGTCGAGTGATCGCGAATCCATCACGTGCGACACTCCCAGTGACTTCAGGTAAGCCCGTTTTTCCGGCGTGCCTGCGGTCGCAAAAATCTCCGCGCCAGCGCGTTGCGCCAGCTGCACGGCCGCCAAACCAACCCCGCCTGCGGCGGCGTGTATCAATACCTTGTCGCTGGCCGAAATCCCGGCAAGCTGGCGGAGGGCGTAGTGCGCCGTCAGGAAGGCGCTCGGAATCGTAGCTGCCTCCTCATCACAGAGGTGCTCTGGGACAGGGGCGATCCGATCCGTTGAAATCGTCAGGAAGGAATCGAAGCTCCCGGATCCCACCGCCATGACCCTTTGCCCGACATGGAATGGCGCGGTGTCCGGTCCCACCTTCACGATCTTTCCCGCACATTCGTATCCGAACGTCTGCGACGCTCCGGGATATTGGCCCAGGGCTATCAACACATCCCTGAAACCCAGGCCTGTAGCGTGGACTTCGATCTCTACTTCCCCCTTCCCCGGCGCTCGCCGTTCTGAAATGCTCAAGCGGAGGTTTTCCAGAACACCGGGAGAAGAGATTGTCAGCTGGTACGGCTGCTTGAAATGCCCACCCGGAGCTTCGAGTGCCTGGCGCGAAGCGGCATCGCTTTGCACCAGCCTCGTCACGAACCGCCGTTGTCCGCGGAACGCTACCAGGCGATCCTTGTTGTCATCACGATCACTGAACTCTGCGAGAAGCTCCTCGATTTCGTCATCGGCACCTGCCGGGTCCAGATCGATGTGGGTACAGTGAAGCTCCGGATACTCGAGCGCGATCGTTTTGCCCAAGGCCGCGACAGGAGACTGGTGCAGCGGCGCTAAGCCGGTTTCGGAATCCACGGGTTGGGCTCCGCGCG
The DNA here is from genome assembly GCA_963738095.1 of Terriglobales bacterium. Lineage (GTDB taxonomy): Bacteria > Acidobacteriota > Terriglobia > Terriglobales > Acidobacteriaceae > Alloacidobacterium. The sequence goes on along the minus strand of CAVTVL010000020.1, from coordinate 373,019 downwards.
TTATGATCCGAAGATTCTTTGTACGGGACTTTCCTCCGGACACGAGGGCTTTCACGAGGTGAAGCAGCGTCTCACACCCCGTTCGAATACTGTGTTTCACGGACTGCCACTCATCGGAGAAAATCGAGGCATCACTGACCGACAACAAGCAGACAACTTCGTCCAGAGGCAATGTATCCCTGCCCCCGGCCAGTTCCCGAAGCATCTCGAAATCAGCTCCTGCGGGAACGAGAGTACATTCCTCCCCCCGGGATTTCAGCACCCTCTCGAGGCTGCTTCCAACGCCGTTCCCTTCGCCCACCAGCAGCCACTTCCTCCTCGGTGGGAGGGCGTCGCCCGGCTTCCGTTCTTCACTGCTCCGCACAGCGCGTGGCCCGCGCGCCAGGATCAGCTTCTGGTTTGAGAGCACATCGTCCCCATCCCGTTCCGGGGAAACCGCCACCTCGCTGAAGCCGCGTGCGCTAAGAAGCTGGCGCCACTTCTCTTCGGGGAGCAGCGCATGAGAGGACCTGATTTCCTTATCCGTGAACCGCCACCAGCCCTCAGTAAGGCCGACGATAATGTCTGCGAATCGCAGTTGCCGCGTGGCTTCGAGCAGCAGCAGCAATCCCTCGGGGCACAAAAGCGTTTGGACGTTTTCGAGCGTCTGGCGCAAATCGGCCGTCGCGTGCAACACGTTCGCCGCAATCACCACGTCGAAGCTATGTGGACCGAAGCCCTGCTCCAACGGATCCTTTTCGATGTCCAGCACCCGGTAATTCACAAACGGATAGGCTGCAAATGTTTCCCGTGCCCTGGATAAGAACAAAGTCGAAACGTCCGTGAAGACGTATTCCGTCCGCTCCGGCGGCAATTTCGAAAGCACATAGGAAGTCGCGCTTCCCGTGCCCGCGCCGATCTCCAGAATTCGCAGTCGCCGCCCCACAGGGAGTCTACTCGCGGCTTCCGACACAGCCTGCTGAATCAGTTTGTTATAGAAGGAGAAATACGGCGAGTCTTTATAAAGTTTTGCGATGTCGCTCAAAGACCCGTCAGGAAACAGCAGCTCCAGCGGTTCAATTTCGCCTCTCATGGCCTTGGCGAATTGCCGTCCGCATCGTCCGGTCAGCGTCAACTCTGTGGAACAGGCGGGATACTCCTTCAACAGAACCGAAAGCTCTCCCTCCGGGTCTGCGCCGGGCGGAGTTCGTAAGACCTTCCATGCGCTGCCCTCCTGCGCCACGTAGCCGTCCTCGGCTAACATCTCGAACATTCTGGCCAGGAGACGGTAGTACCGCAGCGGAACGCGCAGATCGCGCGCTATCGACTCCGTCGTGAAGCGCTGTTGTTCCTGAGCGTTCCAGCCCAGTTCCGCCAGGGCCTGCCGGAAGTATTGTGTGCTCAGCCCTTCCAGCCGCGGCAGCAATGAAGCAAACTGTTCCAGTCCCTGGTCGTAGCGATATTGATGCGAATTTGCCTGCAGTTCGTCCGCAATGCGCTCGGGACTGGGAAGGAAGCCGGCAGATTGCGCAACCGCTGCGATCCTGCGTGGCGCCTCTTCCCAGGCAAGCTCGTAAAACCAGTTCTGCAGGTCTTCCTGTTCCGAGGGGACGATGTAGTCCCTTCGCGCCCGTCTCAGAACCAGACCGCGAACTTCGCAAACTTTCTGTCCTTCGCTGTCGAGAACATCTATGTCTGCGACAACCGCCTCGCTATCGCCTCCCACATTGAGGCGAAGAGTGACATGACTCCACACCCGATCCGGCGGAGGGATAAATAGCCTGAAGCTTTCCAGCCGATGAGGCAGATACATCTGAGCGCTGGAATGCAAAGCTGCAGCATCCGGCAGCACCGACGCAACCGGCTGGAGGCATGCATCCAGAAACGCAGGGTGAATACGGTAAGGCTCTGTTCCGGCCAGTAACGAACCCACAGTCTGAATAGAACCGATTGCCTCTGCGTCTCGTTTCCACAGCTCTGCAATTCCCTTGAAATCTGCCCCAAATTCCAGCCCTCGCATGCGCAGCGACTCGTAGAAGGACTGCGTCTCTACCTTCTGATTGCACCGACGTTGAACTTCGGCAATGTTGACCGGCTCCGGTATCCTGTCGGCGGGCCCGACAGGAGAGATCTCTCCGGTGGCGTGAAGCACCCACTCCCCGCTGTTCTTTTTGTCTTTCCCCCCGAGGCAGAAGATCTGGAAGGTCGCGGCACCCGGCTCTGCTTCGTTCATGGCTATCTGAACCGTCCTTCGCTCGCCGTCCGGCAACACCAGCGGCCGAATAAGAACCAGGTTTTTGACCTCACACTGGCGGCCGTCGAATGTCTCTGCTGCCGCGGCCAGCGCCAGCTCCAGATACGCCGTAGCGGGAAGTACCGGCTTGCCGAAAACGCGATGCTCCTCGACAAACGGAACACTTGAGGCGCTGAGTTCCTGTTCGAAGACGGGTACCGCGGAACGCAACCGGAAGCCAAGCAGCGGATGTCCTGTCGCCGAGGCCTGCACTGCTGCACCGCCCGCATGCGATTGAGAACACGGCGGAGAATCAACCCAGTACCGCTCGCGCTGGAAAGGGTATGTTGGAAGCGTTACCTTCCGCGCCCGGCGATCCTGGTAGAAACCATGCCAGTTCACAGCGACGCCGTTGACATAGAGCTGGCCCAAGGTTTCCTGCAGCTGTTGCCAGTCGTCCCGGTCCGCCCGAAGAGAAGGCAGCCAGGTGCCTTCTGCGACGGGCACGCACTGGCTTCCCATGCTGACCAGAATCGGTGAGGGTCCCATCTCCACAAACACGCGATAGCCTTGTTCGTAAAGCTTCCCGATCGCGCCGGAAAAGCGCACCGTGTTCCGGAGATTGTGCCGCCAATAGGCGGCATCCAGCAGATTGTCCCGGTCCACCATCTCCAGCCGCATGCTGGAAAACAGCGGAAGCTTCGGGGTTGAGTACTGCACTTCTTTTGCCGCTGCTTCGAACTCCGCCAGCACGGGCTCTACCAACGGCGAATGAAAGGCATTGGACACCTTCAGGACTTTGACCTTGATGCCCGCGCTCTCCAGTTGCCGTAGGATCGCCTCCACTGCCAGACGCTCGCCCGAAATCACAGTGCTTTCAGGGCCGTTGACGGCGGCAATCGATACGCGATCGCGGAAGGGCGCGATGGCGGCTGCGACACGTTCTTCATCGGCCAGGAGCGATGCCATCATCCCCGTCGCGGGAAGACCCTGCATCAGGCGGCCGCGCTCGCGCATCAACTTGAGGCCGTCTTCGAAACTCATCTGCCCGGCCACCGTGGCGGCTACAATCTCGCCCACGCTGTGACCCATTACCAGCGAAGGCTCGACGCCCCACGAACGCCACAATGCTGCCAGCCCGTACTGCACGGCAAACATTGCCACGTGCGTGTACTGGGTTTCGTGCAGCGGCGTAGACTCACCCTGCTCCGGGTATAGAACTGATCGCAACGACCTCGGCAGGTACGGCCGCAGCAGTTCATCGCACCGATCGAGGATGCCTCTGAAGACCGGCTCGCCGTCGTATAGCTTGCGAGCCATGTCGACGTATTGGCCGCCCTGTCCGGTGAAGAGAAACGCTACTTTGGGCTTCTTGTTTCCCGAACACTCATTGTGCGACAGCCCCGCACAATCTTCACCGGCGCGGTACGCAGCCAGCCGCTCCCGCAATTCCGCGGGATTCGAGCTTATGATTGCCAACCGATGATTGAAGTGGGCCCGCCCAGTGTCGGCGGTATAACAAACGTCCGCGAGTGAATCCGTTGGAAGATCTGCGAGACAACGTTCATACCGATCTGCCAGCGTATGCAACGCTGCCGGATCTTTTGCCGACAGACAGAACAGCTGCGAGGTTCGAAAGTTGCGCTCATCTGCGGGTGCTGCTTCCGGTGCTTCCTCCACTATCGTGTGAACAATCGTCCCGCTCCCGCCAAAAGAACTGACCGCGGCCACCCCGGCCTTATTGGTCTCGGGCCACGGCATCGGCTGGACGGGTATCACGGCAGGTATGTCGTCAAGCGAAATCGCGGGGTTCAGCTTCTTGAAATGCAAATGGGGAGGGATGCTCCGGTGTTCGAGCGACAGCACGGCTTTGATTAGCCCTGCAATCCCGGCAGCGGATTCAAGATGGCCTACATTGGTCTTCGCGGTTCCGAGGATCAACGGCCGGTCTGCAGATCGTCCCTTGCTATAGATTGAAGCCAGAGCCCGCACTTCGATGGGATCTCCCAAAGGCGTTCCGGTCCCGTGGGCCTCGACATAGTCCACCTGGTTCGGTTCGATGCCTGCCCGCTCCAGCGCCTGGCGTATGACCTCGGCCTGCGCCGCTTTGTTGGGAACCGTAATCCCGCTGGTTGCGCCGTCCTGATTCACCGCGGAACCGCGGATCACCGCATGAATACGGTCTCCGTCGGCCAGTGCGTCGGAGAGGCGTTTCAGGACGACAATTCCGCAGCCCTCGCCGCGAACATAACCCTTGGCGCTCGCATCGAAGGTCTTGCAGCGTCCATCGGGGGAAAGAGTTCTCGCTTTGGTGGACGTGATGCTGATCTCGGGCGACAGGATCAGGTTTACCCCGCCTGCCAGTGCAAGATTGCATTCACGGTTGCGAAGACTTTGACAGGCTAGATGGACGCTGACCCCGGAACTCGAGCAGGCCGTGTCAAGGGCCAGTGCCGGTCCATGGAATCCGAACAGGTATGCAATTCGGCCAGCGGCGAAGTTGAGGCAGTTGCCAGTAAGGTGGTACGCATCGATAGCTTCAAGTCCCGCGCGTTCCACAATGCGGGCATAGTCGCTATTCGTGATACCGAGAAACACGCCGACTTGAGTTCCGGCCAAGTCTCTGGGATTGATGCCGGCATTTTCCACCGCCTCCCAGCTCACTTCCGCTGCCAACCGCTGCTGCGGATCCGTCTTCAGGGTCTCGCGCGCAGACATCCCAAAGAAATACGCGTCGAACTTGTCCACTTCCTCCAGAAAGCCGCCCATGCGCGTGTACATCTTCCCCGGGCAATCGGGATCGGGATCGTAGAAAGCATCGATGTCCCAGCGATCCGGAGGCACTTCGCGAATGGCATCCACTCCGTCCTGCAAGAGATTCCAGTAAGCCTCAAGACTGGTAGCCTGGCCCGGAAACCGGCAGCTCATTCCGATGATCGCGATAGGCTCCCGCTTCTCACGCTCGAATGCATCCAGCCTGGCCTGCATTTCTCCTATCGTCCGGACGGCCCGCTCCAGCACGGCCCTCCGGTCATTGGAATGATCGATGGAATCCGGTGCGTGGTTCATCGATGCGTTCTCTTCGCCGCCGTTCATCTGACCTCTTCCAATCTCCGCTCGAGCAATGCAACGAGTTCCTCTTCGGAAAGCTCTCCGCACTCGGCGTTCACGTTACTCAATTCCTGTTTCTCTGGCGTACGCGCTGGCTGAATCGCGGACGCCTCGGGTTTCAGAATCATCCCGGCGATGAAATCTACGAGTGAATCGACCGTCGGATACTCAAAAGCAATCGTCGGTGGCAGTGAATGGCCCAGGGCGGTTTCAAGGCGATTCCGCAACTGCATCGTCATGATGGAGTCCATCCCCATCCTGAAAAAGCCTTGCAATGGATCGACGCTGTCCAGCGAGCGAAACCCCAGGGTCTCCGCCACCTGAGTGCGGATGAAATCGTGCAAGAGCGGCTTCTGTTCGATCGCCGGGGCCTGCTCGATTTCGTAAAGCAGCCCATGCCGCTTTTCCTCGCTGGCCTTCACTTGCTCGGGCTCTTTTGGCGGCGCTGCCAGGCTCTCTAACAGCGGCCGTTTTCTCCTGGCCTCGAAAATGGGTCGGAATATGCTCCAATCCATGTCGGCGACAGTATTCTGGGCGGTGCCGGTCTCCAGCAGATAAGTAAGCGCTGCGAGGGCTCCGTCCGCCGGAAGACTTTTCATCCCGATGCTTTGGAAACGAGTGGCCAACGCCTCTGATACCATCTCCGAACCTTCCCACCATCCCCAATTCACGCTCAGCGCAGGCAGTCCCAGTGCCGCACGATGGTGGGCCAGCGCATCGAGGAAGTGATTGGCTGCCGCGTAGTGCGCCATGCTCTGCGAGCCCCAAACTGACGCGCCGGAGGAAAACATGACAAAGAAGTCCAGCGCGCTCGCTCGGCTGGCGGTTGCCTGGACATGCTCGTGGAGCAAGAAGGCCCCGTCCATCTTCGATCGGAGAACGGCATGAAATTCATCCGGCTCCAGATGAACCAGCTCGTACGGTTGGAGTATGCCGGCGGCGTGCACAATTCCTCGAACGGGCGGATGGTGCGTATCCAGCTTGTTCCAAAGCTCCGACATCTCTTGCCGGTCGGCGACGTCGGCTTTGGCGATATGAATTGTTGCGCCGTTTTCTTCCAGCGCTCGAACGGTCGCTACCCGTTTGCCGATTTCTGTCTCAGCAGGAATCGCCGGCCAGGTAGATCGCTCTGGCAGTCCGGTCCGGCCCGTTAGCACCAAATGCCGTGCTCCCTGCGTAACCAGCCAGCGAGCGAGCTGAAGTCCCAGGCTGCCCAGTCCTCCTGTGATCAGATACGTCGCATCAGGTGACATGGTGAACGGCTTCCTGACGGCGGCAGGACGAGATCGCTCCAATCGCAACACATAGCGCCGGTTCTCGCGAAGCGCCACCTGGTCTTCGCCGTCGGAAGCCAGTATCTCTTCACAGAGTGAAGCTATCCCAGCGTTCGTCGCCGTGGGGTTTCCGATATGAGGCAGATCGATCAACCCTCCCCACAGGTTCGGTTGCTCGAGAGCAATCACCCTTCCCATACCCCATAAAGGAGCTTGCTGGAGTGAAAGGAATTCGCCGTCCGTCGGCTCGACAGCTTGCGCTCCCGCAGTTACCACCCAGAGGTGAGGCGCGTAATCCCATTCCGTTCGGGCGAGTGACTGGATCAGACGTAATGCGCCGTCGCAGCCGACAGCCAGCGAATCCAAACCCCAGAGATAGAGGATGCCCCGGCAAGACTGGCGTCCATCTTCCGCCAGCAGGTTGAGCAATTGCCGAATATGATCCGGTTCCTGAGGGGCAGCACAGAAGCGATCCGGCGCTTGAACTTCAAACAACTCGCCAGCGAAGACGAGCATACAGTCCTGACCGCGTGATTTCATCGCTGCCGCTGCCGCTTCACCGATTCCGCCGCGATCGGCAAAGATCAGCCAAAGTCCCGCCGGGACCTCGGACGTACTTTGGTCCAGGGCTTTTTCCTTCCAGACGAGTTCGTATATCCAGTCCGCTTTCGCTTCACGCGGCTCAATTTTTCCTGAGGCGTACTGCGTCCATTCAGCGCCTGGCTCGGAGGCTTGGCAAAACAGCTGAAAGTATGCTGGGCGGCCGGTATTCAGAATGAATTGCGTCCGCGCTACCGAATTCGCGACCGCACCGGAGGTCATATCTGTCGTGAGATCCGATATGCGATGCAGGTTCGGTCCAAATACTTCGGCCGCGGCTGCCGCAGCCATGTCAATACATGCTGTCCCGGAGAGCGTCGAGGATCCTTCGCCGGCTTCATTCTGCCAAACGATGCTGCCTGCCAGCGATGCCACCTCCGGCAACCGGATTCCGAGCAGAGGGTGGTTCTGGCCGGCTGTCGGCAGGAAAGATGCACTGTTGTTTTTCGATTGTTGAGGTTCCGACTGCAGCCAGAAGCGCTGGCGCTGCCACGGATACAGCGGAAGCGGAACGACCCTGCCTGGAAACGGGAACAGCCGCGCCCAATCTACCGGACATCCAATCGTGTAGAGCCGCCCGACCGAGTTCCGTAAAGTCAACTGCTCATCCTTTTCCCTCTCCATGGAAGGAATGGCGCTGACTTTTCTATTCGCGCCGATACCGGTCTCTTCGATTGCCGCCGTCAGCACGGGATGCGGGCTGAGTTCGATGAACACTGTGTGCCCGTCGTCCCCCAGCTTTTGGACGGTTCTCGAAAAGAGCACGGGACAACGCAGATTGCGTACCCAGTAGCGCGCGTCGAGCAGGTGTCCGTCGATTCTCTCCGCAGCTACCGTCGAATACATCGGAACGTTTGTCTCGCGCGGCTGAATGGTGCCCAGCTCGCGAAGCAGATCGTCGGTCAGAACATCCACTTGAGGACTGTGGGATGCGACATCCACCTTCACAGAGCGGCAGAAAACGTCGCGCGCCTGGAGCTTTTCGATAATCTGTTGCACCGCGGAGGGGTCGCCCGACAATACGGTGGAGCGCGGACTGTTGCTCACCGCGACCGATACGCGGTCCTCGAATCCTGCCAGGCATTCGCTGGCTTGATCCACGGTGAGCGCAACCATGGCCATCGCCCCTTTACCACTGATTCGCCGCAGGAGCATCGCACGCGTACAGATCACACGCGCCGCATCCTCAAGGCTGAGCGACTGAGCGATGAAAGCCGCGGCCGTCTCGCCCATACTGTGTCCCACGACAGCGTCCGGTTCCACGCCCCACGAACGCCACAAAGCGGCCAACGCGACCTGAATTGAGAACAGCACCGGCTGGATAACATCGATTTCGTTCAGCCGGTATCCGTGTGCGCCGGGATTGAGATGCAATTGTTCCTGGAGGGACCAATCCACATAAGGCTGCAGGGCGTGTTCGCAACGCTGTATCCATTCGCTGAAAACGGCCTCTTCACGCAGAAGTTGGCGGCCCATCCCGAGCCACTGCGAGCCTTGTCCCGGACAGACGAATACGACTTTTGGCTTTGATTCCGGCTCCGTCTTTCCCGTCGACACCCATGAAACGCTCTCCCCGTGCAGGAAGGCGCGCAAATGCTCCTTCACCCTCTCTCGGTTGTCGGCAGTGACTGCGAGACGATGGTCGTGATGGGTGCGCCGCAAGGCGCCGGTGTAACAAACGTCGTAGAGCGAAGGGCCGCCTTCTTCTTCAAGGGCGGAAACGTATGCGTGAGCGAGGGAGGTCAACGCCCCGGGTGAACGTGCCGATAGAGTCAAGACGCATGCCAGGTCGGTCTGCAGTTGCGCGTCTTCATTCGCGTGCTCCCCACGCGGCGCCTCGGTGAGGACGGCGTGAGCATTCGTGCCGGAAATACCAAAAGCGCTCACGCCCGCCACTGCCGGTTCTGAATCCTGCACAAGGTTCATCAACTCACGGGGGATTACAAGCGGATAATCGTTCCAGGCAATGGCCGGATTGAGTTCCTGCAGGTGGAGATTTGCGGGAACCATGCGATGCTTGAGGACAAGCGCCGTCTTGATTAGTCCCGCGATTCCCGCGGCCCCTTCAGTGTGTCCGAAGTTGGTTTTCACTGAGCCGATGTAGCAGTCTTTTCCTGGCGGCCTGTCTGGCGAGAGCACGTTGCCCAGCGCGGTAAGTTCAACGGGGTCACCCGCAATCGTCCCGGTGCCGTGAGCTTCGACGTACCGCACCTGGCTGGGAGACAGCCCAGCGTCCTGGTAAGCCAGGCGCAGCATTCTTTCCTGACCTGTCTGGGACGGAGTTGTCATGTAACCGCTGGTGCGGCCGTCGTTGTTAACGGCACTCCCCCGAATGACTGCGTAGACAGGGTCGCCGTCGCTCAATGCTTTAGAGAGCGGCTTGAGAACGACGATTCCGGCTCCCTCGCTTCGAACATACCCATTCGCCCGGGCGTCTCCGAACTTGCACCGGCCATCCGGCGCCATCATTCCTGATTGGGAGTAGGCAATGGATATGTGGGGCTGAAGTATGATGTTCGCTCCACCCGCCAGAGCCACAGAACATTCATTTCTGCGCAGACTCTGGCAAGCTAAATGGACAGCCACCAGAGACGAGGAGCAGGCCGTGTCGATGGTTAAACTAGGACCTTCCAACCCCAGGACGTAAGACAGGCGACCGGAGGCTGAATAGCGGCCCGTTCCTGTCGTCATATAGAAGTCCACGGCGGCAGGGTTGGCGAAAAGCCGGGCCTCATAATCGTTCAGCCACAAGCCCAGGAAGACGCCTGTCAGACTGCCCGCGAGACGTTCGGAGGGCTGGCCGGCATCCTCCAGCGCTTCCCACGCCACCTCCAACAGCAGCCGTTGCTGCGGATCCAGCCGGTCGGCTTCACGCGGACTGATGCCGAAAAAAGCGGCATCGAACATCTCGATCTGGTCTAGAAAGCCACCCCATTTGGTGCTCATTTTTCCCGGCAGGGCGGGACGAGGATCATAGTAAGTGCCGATATCGATGCGATCCGAGGGGATTTCCGCGATCGCGTCCACCCCATCTCGCAGAAGGCGCCAGAAGGATTTCGGATCGGTTACCCCGCCTGGGAAACGGCACCCAATCCCCACAATCGCGATCGGTGAACAGGAGTCACCTTTCGCATTGCAGCAGAAATCTCTTGCGTCGAATGACATCGCCTCAGTATCTTTCCTGCTCATCTCTGCGATTTCTCCGTTACTTCCGACTTGAGTCGATCCGGTGCAACTTCCATCACTCACCCCAGGGGTTTCAGCGCCCTGCGTCTCGTGTAGGTCCTGCCGTCGTGCCTGGAATCTGCGCTCGCATTTCAATGATCATGGGGGTGATCGGCAAGCAATCATCACGGCGAGGAGGGTACCGTACCAATTGACCGTATGACACGGGTCTCGTGCGAAGCCCTGGTAAGCATCGTGGAGCCGCTGTGAATCTCCTAAATTTGGGGGGAATTGGGGGGGAATTTATAGAGACTTTACTACATCAGATGATCAATAGACAAGGTGCTCGATCGTTGCATCCGGGAGATACGCTTCCCACATCAGTCGGCCTGAACCATCGACCTGAAGTTCTCACTCGGAAGTTTCGGCAAAACATTATCACTAAATTCTAAAATCTGGGATTTTAGGGCAAAAACTTGTTGAGTCCCTATTACCCTATCCGGCGAGACCCACCGTTCCCGCATAGAGGATCAAGCAACAATCACTCCCGCATAATCTGCTGATTCTACTGTGGTGTAACCGAATCGGGCGCGCTGTACCAATGAAATTTCAAGATACAACTGGAAGTTGGAGATCGAATTGCGACTGGTCATACTGCTCGAGCAACGAGCCCAATGCAGGACTTTGCCTACCGAGGAGAAAACAATTCATGCGCTCATTCCTTGTTTGCCTTGCTTGCCAGACGCCAGGACACATTCCTACTCATGATCTCCCCGCAGGTTGGTCTGTCAGTCCATTGAGGATTACGAGCTTAAGCCCCAGGCCGGCCTTGCACTCTAATTGACTTTTTTGCTGACGTAACGATCCTAGCTGACTATCCCCCATATCTTAGTAATTTTTCGAACAACAGACTTCAGAGAAGTCTTAAATAGCTCGCACGGGCGGATAACATGAGTGGGGAACACGTCGATCTAGGTCAACTCGCCGGAATGGACGCCAAAGCGAAGCGGGAATTGCTTGCCCGCTTGCTTCGAGAGGCGGCAGGCGACGCAAACGAGCCGTTTAAGCTCTCGCTTGGGCAAGAGGCGCTTTGGTTCTTACATGAGCTTGCACCCGAAAGCGCTGCCTATAGCGTTGCCTACTGCGTTCGCTTGCGTTCCGATGTTAATTACGAGCGGCTCGAACAATCTGTTCGAACGCTGCTGGAACGCCACCCGATGTTGCGATCGACACTCGGGCTCGGCACAAATGGGCTACAGCAATGCGTCGGCCCAGTGCCGGAACACCCTCTCGAAGTGGTGGGAGGCTTCAACTGGAACGAGGAAGAGCTGGCGCTCGAGATAGACGCGTTTTATCGGCGCCCTTTCGATCTCATCAGCGGGCCCCTATTCCGTTGTACCTTATTCCTCCGCTCTGACACACACCACGGCCACGTCCTGCTCATCTCCGCACATCACATTGTCTTTGACGCATGGTCGCTTGGAATTGTCCTTTCCGATCTGACGTCGCTCTATGAGGGTGCCGATCCCAACTCTCTGCTCCTGCCCGGATCCTATGCCGACTACGTCAGGTGGCAGCGAACGATGATCGAGTCGGAAAAAGGATTGGAAGCCTGGCGTTACTGGCACTCCCGGCTGCGCAACCTGTCATCCGTTGACCTGCCCACTGATCACCGCCGTCCCAGCGTTCAAAACTTTCGTGGCGCCGCGTTCGACTTTACGCTGCCGGCCAGTGTAGCCATGCAGATTAGGGCCTTGGCCCAGGCAGAGAATGCCACCACATACGCGGTACTCGTGACCGCGTTTCATGCCTTCCTGCACCGGTACACGGGCGCAGCTGAGGTGCCCATCGGAACGCCACTGATCGGACGGAGTCGCCCAGAGTTCGAAAACATTGTCGGCTACTTCGTTAATCCCGTTGTGATATGTGCGCCTATTGAAACGGGCACCACATTCCGCCAGCATTTGGCGGCCATGCGTGGGGTCATCATTGACGCTCAACGCTACGGAGACTTCCCGTTTCCTGAACTCGTGAAACGCTTACAGCCCGAGCGCGATTCAAGCCGGATGCCTTTGTTCCAGGTGATGCTGAACCTGATCAAAACCACGCAGGTCGGCGTAGCAGGAGAGGTGTTGCAGCCACAAACCAGCACTCGTCTCCCATTAGGTTCCCTCGCCCTCGAAGCTTATCCGCTGAACCAGCAGGAAGGACAATTCGATCTCGACTTGACCCTGCTGGATACGGGTTCTGCGATGCCAGCATCGCTGAAGTACAGCACCGATCTGTACGAGGCCGCGACCATTGAGCGCATGACCGGGCACTTCATCAACCTGTTATCGGCTGCAATCGTGGATCCGGACCAGCCGATTGCCGAACTGCCCATGTTCAGCGAACTCGAACGTGGACGCCTTCTCGCGAACGCCGAGGGCCCGCACGTTGACTATAGCCCCGATCTTTGCGTCCACAACCTGTTCGAACGGCAAGCTTCCGCAACACCCCGCGCGAGTGCTGTGATCTGCCGCCGCGATCAAATCACTTATGAGGATCTCGACCGTCGAGCGAACCAGCTCGCGAATTATCTTAGATCGCTGGGTGTCGGGCCGGAAGTTCTGGTCGGACTTTGCCTTGAACGATCGATTGATTTGGTTGTCGCACTACTGGGAATCCTAAAGGCGGGAGGGGCATACATACCACTTGATCCGCAATATCCCGCAGACCGCATCGCCTTCATGCTAGAAGACTCCGGCGCGGCGGTGTTGGTAACGGAGGAGCAGATTCTCTCCAAACTGCCGACGACAATGGCCACCGTGGTTTGCGTTGATCGGGATCGCAGCAGAATTGAACGCCAGAGTTCCGCTGTGCCGTCAAGCAGCCTGACACAAAATAATTTGATGTATGTGATCTATACCTCGGGTTCAACCGGGAAACCCAAGGGTGTTCAGATCACGCATAAGTCCGTCGTGAACTTCCTTGCCTCCATGCGGAGTGAGCCTGGGATATGCGAGAGTGACCGTTTGCTTGCCGTTACCACGATCTCCTTCGACATCGCCGTACTGGAGATCTACCTGCCGCTTACCTCGGGTGCGAGTGTCATCCTTGCAACCCCGGACACCGTCGGAGATGGAATAGCATTGGCCGCGTTGATCAGGAAATCCCGTCCGACGCTGATGCAGGCGACACCGGCGACGTGGCGCATGCTGTTGGAATCGGGATGGACGGGGCGCGCCGGTTTGAAGATATTGTGTGGCGGCGAAGCGCTATCCCGCGAGCTGGCCAATCGACTGCTGACCATCGGCGATGAGGTCTGGAACCTGTACGGTCCGACCGAAACGACTATATGGTCGGCCATACACAAAGTTGACTGCCGGGAAAGCGCCGTTCCTATCGGCCGGCCTATCGCGAACACCACCTGTTATCTGCTCGACGCGGTTGGGCAGCCGGTTCCAGTAGGAACGCCGGGGGAACTGTTTATCGGCGGGGATGGCGTTGCGCGGGGGTACCTGAATCGGCCCGAACTGACTGCAGAAAAGTTTGTCCCGAGCCCATTTGACCCAGACCGCCGCCTCTACCGCACGGGTGATATGGCAGTCTGCCTGCCGGACGGCAACATCGAATTTATCCGGCGAATCGACAATCAGGTGAAGCTTCGCGGGTTTCGCATCGAATTAGGTGAAATCGAAGCCGCTCTGGAGGAGCAACCCGGAGTTCGTCAGGCCGTCGTAGTCATACGCGAGGACATGGCCGGCGATCCGCGGCTGGCTGCATACGTTACAGCACGCGAAGGTCAGGAAGTGAATACTGCGGAGTTACGGCATGCACTCGCCACAAAGGTTCCCGGCTATATGGTGCCGTCCGTTTTCATGGTCCTGAACGCGTTCCCCCTGACTAGTAATCGCAAAGTTGACCGCCGGGCGTTGCCGGCTCCCGACCATCAATTCAATGCCCATGAAGACTACGTGCCGCCCGCAACTGAGATGGAGCGCGGCGTGGCCGAAATTTTTGAGGATCTGCTCGGCATCGAACGGGTCAATGTCGCCTCGAATTTCTTCGAGCTGGGTGGACATTCACTGCTCGTCGCGCGGCTGCAACGACGTTTACGCGAGCGTTTCGGCAAGGAACTCGCGCTGATGCAATTGCTCGAACGCCCAACTGTTGCTGCAATAGCCGATCTCCTCGGCACGAGGGATGGAACAGCGCCGGAAGATGCTCCAGGGGAATGTCTAGTCCCGGTTCAACGGCATGGGACGCGGCCACCTCTTTTTCTCGCCTGCGGCTATAGCGGCGACGTGAACGAGACCACGATGATCCTGGCGAGAATGGCAGCACATTTCGACGGTGATCAACCTGTGTATGGTCTGCGCCCCAGATGGGTCCGCGGCGGCGGCAGCGGTTACCTGAGCATCGCGGAAATGGCGCGTGAATGCATTTCAGAAATGCGAAGTGTTCAACCTTCTGGTCCTTATCTCGTGGGAGGATATTGTTTCGCTGGAGCCGTGGCAATCGAAATTGCCCAGCAACTGCTCCATGAAGGTGAAGATGTGCGGTTGCTCGCTCTCATCGATAGCCTGCGGCCCAACGCTGTCCACACACTCCTGGTCAACCTCATCAATTACAGCGACTATCTCAGGAAAAGAGGACGACACATCGGCGAGGTTATCTGGGGCCTGCTAACTGCCAGAGATGGTTCCAGGAGCGTTCGCCTTTCCGAGCTCATGGCACGCAAGCTCCAAAACCTTCGGCCAGAGTCCGGTTCGGACTCCTTGCTCCCGAGTGCCCGCGCTCTTTTCGAGGAGCATCGGCAGCTCCTCCTTCGATATCAACCAGAGCCATTCATGGGACTGATGAGTCTCTACGTGTGCGAGAAGTGGTACAACGCGATCGTTGCCAGTAAGTGGCGTCGCCTCTTCGAGCGGTATCTTGGTTGGCAAGGTATCGCGAGGGGCGGCCTGAGTGTTTACAAAGTGTCCGGCGATCATCAGGCTTTGCTAACAGTGCATTCCGATGAGCTTGCACGATCGCTGGCGGACAGCATCGACGCCGCATTGCCGGGGTCGTCGCAGAAGCAGGTGGATCTCAAATATTATGAAACAGTCGTCTAACTCTAGCTGCCTCGCTTTCGTCGAGCCGTCGGTCCCGGCAGCGCCGATTATCTCGGTAGTCGACGTCACGATGTGTTTTCCCATTGTGAAGCGATATCGTGAATTGCTTCTGCACCCTCTCCAGCCGCGGCGTGTGCACACGGCATTGTCCAACGTTACCATCGAAATCCAAGAGGGCGACCGTGTCGCGGTAATGGGACCAAACGGCGCGGGCAAAACGACGTTGTTGAAGCTCATAGGCGGCTTGATACTCGCTACTAAGGGAGACATTGTCGTGAATGGGTTCAGCACGACCAACCACAGTGCGGCCGCGCGAAAATCTGTCGGCTTCGTCCTCAATGAGGAGCGGAGCTTTTTCTGGCGTTTGACCGGTACTCAGAATCTTGAATTTTTCGGCGCCCTGGATAATCTCGGTGGGGCGGATCTTCGTAATCGCATTCAGGAGCTAATCAGTTTGGTTGGGCTGGATGAAGCGGCGGAGCGAGTTGTGGAGGGCTACAGTTCGGGGATGAAACAGCGGCTTGCACTTGCGCGCGGACTCATTGCTGAGCCTCGCGTGTTGATTCTTGACGAACCAACGCGTGCCCTCGATCCAATAGCTTCCGATGAGATGATCGATCTTATTCTTAGCCGTATATATAGCGATTCTCGCAAAACGCTTCTGATCGCCACGCACCGGATCGACGAAGCGCTCAAACTCTGCAATAAGGTACTCGTCATCGATAAGGGACGTATCCAGGCCTTCGACTCGATATCGGATCTGAAGCGAGACCGAATCACGCTCCCACAGTATTACCGTCGGGCCTTGGCGGTGGGCGTATGATGCCATTACTACGCAAAGCCGGTGCATTCGTCCTGCGCGACTTCCGCATAGAATCCGGCTACAAAACCGCATTCCTGATCCGCATTGTCGATTCGATGATGCTCCTGGTTCTGTTCTACTTCTTGAGCCAGCTCATCACGCCGAGCAGCTCGCCCATGTTAAAGGGGCATGGGTACGGCTATTTCTCCTTCGCCCTAATCGGGCTGGCATTCGCTCGCTACTTCGACCTGACGCTGCGCATGTTTTCCGAATCCATCCGCCTGTCCCAGGTGACCGGATGCTTCGAGGCGATGATGAGCAGTCAGACCGGATGCGTCACCGTCGCCCTCATGTCCTCACTTTACGGCCTCATTTCGGGGGGAGTGCAGCTGCTGCTGATTCTCGCGGCGGGAGTCGTGGTGTTCAGGATGGATTTGACCCACTTGAATTTTCTATCAACCGCGCTGGTTCTCGTCCTGTCTCTCACGGTCTTTGTCGCCTTCGGTGTTCTTTCGGCGGCGGCTGTGGTCTGGCTCAGGAAGGGGGATCCAATTACGTGGATCCTCGGCGGTTTCGGTACGATCGTTGGGGGAGCTTATTTCCCGATCGGCATGATGCCCCCCTGGATGCAGAAGATCGCTATGGTCAATCCCATTACCTATTGTCTCGACGCCCTCCGCATGACCATGCTCCAGGGATATTCTATTGTCACGATCGCAAAGCCTCTCGCTACGCTGCTGGGGATTGTGGCGATTTTTCTGCCGATCAGTCTCGGATTGTTTTCCGCGGCAGTCCGAAAAGGCCGAAGAGAAGGAACACTGATGCAGTATTAGCGGCTCGCTATTTTCGGGGTGGATATCTGTGGACGTTGCTAGCGACTTCATATTAAGAGGCAGAGACGTTCATGTGTGGTCGGTCCGCATCGATGCCGGTGACGCCGAGGTCGCCAACTTTCGGCTCGTTCTGTCGCCACCAGAACGAGAACGCGCCGCGAAATTCCGCTTCGGGGATCTCCGGAATGCATTCATTCTAGCCCGCGGCGCCCTCCGGCTTCTGCTTGGCCGCTATCTGGACATTTGTCCGGATGCGGTTGAGTTTCGTTATGGTGAAAACCAGAAGCCGGCGCTTGCTCCCGAGCACCGCGTGAAATTCAACGTTTCCCATTCCGGGGGGTTGGCCGTATTCGCATTTACTTTGGACCGCGAGATCGGCGTGGATGTGGAACACATTCGCTCCCTGCCGGACATGACCGCAATCGCAAAACGGTTCTTTTGCCTGGAGGAGGCGGCGGACTTGATGTCGTTAGTTGCGAGCGAACGAGAGCGTGCGTTCTTCCTTTGCTGGACGCGCAAAGAGGCATACGTCAAGGCGCTAGGGAACGGCCTTTCGGAACCGCTCGACAGCTTTCGTGTAACAGTAAACCCGGATGTTCCGGCCAGACTTGTGCACGTCGCGCACGATTCACGCGCCGCCAAGCTGTGGACACTACAAGATCTGGCACTAGCGCCTGGATACGCAGGAGCACTTGCCTATCGAGATTCGCCACGGCCACTCAAGCTCATTCCCACCCTGAAGCCGATTGACTTGTTGCTTGCTACCGACCGAACCCTCACTCACTCGCATGCATGATTAAGGCTCGGTCAAATCCGTGAGCCTGCCTCCGCAGTGAGACAATTAGCGCCAAAACACTGGCCGACTTCCGGGTATAAGCATCCTGTAATGTCGGGGTGATCAAAGTAGCTTGTTGTAAGTGGTTTGGCGTAATTGAACGTAAATGCGCCTAAACCAAAAATATTCCTGAAATGCTTGAGAAGCCCAGCCCTCATTTTGGCGATGGAACTTACAATACTTGTTTCAATCGCTTGTCACATGAATTGCCACAATCGTTATATCGTCATCGAGCTCTTCGGTCGCCCTTCGGGCGGACCAGCGAGACAACTCCCCAAGAAGTCGATCGACGAAACGATCTGCCGAGGTGCTCTGCTCGGTATCCAAAAACGCCTTGAAGGCGTTCGTGCCAAACTCAACTCCCGCGGGATTCGTCGTTTCCGGAATTCCATCGGTATAGAGCAAAATTTGATCACCAGTCTTAAGCGGCAATTCCACCGAAGTATAGGTCGCAAACGAGAATTTTCCCAGAAACAGGCCATTCTCCTCAATACTACGTATGCCTTCGGGTCCACCCCACAAAATCAGTGGCGGGTGACCCGCGCCAGCGTAAGTCAGCGTTCGATTCTCCAGGTTGATGAACGCGTAGGCCGCCGTGACGAAGTGGTGCTGGAATTTTCCGCACAGTACTTCATTCAGGCCCAGCAGCACCTTTGCCGGGCTGGCCGCATGACCCACCTGCGAAGATAGCGCAATCTTCAACATTGAAGCGATAAGTGCCGCAGGCATTCCATGTCCCGACACATCGGCTACAAGAATTCCGATGTGCTTTTCGTCTACTACGATGAAGTCGTAGAAGTCGCCCGCAACCGAGGTCATAGGAATGTAGCGCGCAGCAATGTCCAGACCTTCGATTTTCGGGACCGAAGATGGAAGAATCGACAATTGGATCTGCCGGGCAGTCTCCAATTCTTTTTGGATCGTGAGCAACTGCTGTGCGAGCTGTTCGCGTATTCCCCGCAGCGCGAGATGAGTTTGCACACGAGCCTTTACAACCGCTGGAGAAAAAGGCTTATGGATGTAGTCCACCGCACCAACATCGAAACCCCTGGTCTCGTCTTCGACCTCCGTCTGTCCGGTAAGAAATATTACTGGGATATCCTTTGTGTCCGTGTCCAATTTTAAACGTGCGCATATTTCGTACCCGTCCATCTCCGGCATCATGACGTCCAGCAAAATAAGGTCGGGCGGAGGTGTAACTTTCACTAACTCCAATGCTTTTGCGCCGCTGGTCGCAATGCGAATCCTGTAGATATCCTTCAGGATCGAATTCACAATTTGGATGTTGGCGGGAGCATCATCCACCAGCAGAACTGTCTTCTTCTGATCCAACTCTGTCATTCGCCGTCTTCCTTCCGTGCGCAACGTTCGGCGATCTCATTCAGTTTCACTAACGCTGCGTCAAAATCGAAGTCGTTGATCGAGGCGCTCAAACCATCCAGATACGGTTTCTCGACAATACCTGTCACCGCCTCCTGCACACTGCGAAATGACTCTTCCGCGCCGCCGTCACTCGCTTCGAGCAATGCTTTAAGCCGAGCAATCGCGGCGGCCGTGTTTCTATTGAAGGGCGAAGTCTGTGTCTCCTCCGGCCGCGCAGATACTGAATCGCGGAGCGCTTTTTCGATAGCTTGAACCTGATTGCCCATCACACTCGCGAATTCAAAAAGCACCGCCGAAACAGTTCCCTCACCATCGCGGAGTGCTTTTTCCAATTTCTGAGCCGCGGCTTGAACCTTCGTGATGCCTAGATTACCGGCGACGCCTTTCACAGTATGGGCAACACGTTCCGCCAATTTGAGGTCTCCACTTTCGAGCGCAATGGAAATTTCTGCGGCTGCGTTGCCTTGTTTGGCGGCAAACTGTCCCAACAGATCCCGGTAGAGCCTCCTGTTCCCGGCTACCCGATTCAGGCCATCCGACACTTTGATCCCGGGAATCTCTGGCAGCGCAATTTCTTCTGACTCCTTAATGTTGGTGGCAGAGGAGTGGGCTACGTGTTTGGGCCTCGGCTTCGCCCATCGCAGCAACGTCGCAAACAGATTATCGGGATCAATCGGTTTTGATACGTGATCGTTCATGCCGGCATCAAGGCATCGTTGGCGCTCCTCAACGAGAGCATGTGCCGTCATCGCAATGATCGGAAACTTCCGCAGGCGCGGATCCCTTCGGAGCAGCCTGGTTGCTGTGAACCCATCCATTTCGGGCATCTGCAAGTCCATGAACACAACATCGAACTCGGGCGACTGGTCTCCAGCGGTCAGGATCTTCACAGCTTCCCCGCCATGGTTGGCCACGGTCACAATCGCTCCGGCGCTTTCCAGAAGTTCTGTCGCAACCTGCTGGTTCATCTCGTTGTCTTCCACCAGCAGGACACGGATTCCCGTGGCATCATGCACGGTGGCGTCTTCCTTCCTTTTACGGGAGCGATTGTCGTCTGCGCCCGCGATGCCGAACACATCTACCAGAGTGTCATAGAGCAACGACTGGTTCACCGGCTTCAACAGATAGCTTTCGACGCCAATCTCCTCGGCCTGTGTCCTGATCTCTTCCCGCCCGAAGGCGGTGACCATCACGATTTTAGGAATATTCTGCAGACGCTCATTGCGCTTGATGATGCGGCTGGCCTGCAGTCCGTCCAGACCTGGCATGTGCCAATCCATCAGGACCAGGCGATAAGGGTCCGTGGAATCTGCAGCAGCAATTTCGCGCACCGCATCCTCACCTGACGAAACCGAGTCAGCGCGGAGCGCAAATTCCCGGAGGGCCTCTGTAAGGATCTCGCGCGCTTGAGCGTTGTCGTCCACGACCAAGACCCGGATACCCGCCAGATCAGCAATCAGATGTTGGCGTTTGTCTTGCGATCCGATTCCGAACCAGGTAGTGAAATTAAATGTACTCCCCGTACCAGGCTCGCTCTCGACCCAGATGGAGCCCTCCATCATCTCAACCAGCCGCTTAGAGATCGAGAGCCCAAGCCCGGTGCCACCATACTTTCGCGTCGTCGAAGTGTCCGCTTGCGCGAAAGCCTGGAACAGCCTGGAACTCTGTTCGGGTGTCATCCCAATACCGCTGTCGCGAACTGAGAACTTCAACCTTACTCGCTCCGCCGGCTGCTCCTCTAGCGCGACTGTTACCAGCACCTCACCGCGCTCCGTAAACTTGACCGCGTTGTTCACGAGATTTATCAGGATCTGTCCGAGACGCAGTGGGTCCCCGATCAGGTTGGGAGGGATGTCGCGCTGTGTCGCAATCAGGAACTCGAGGTTCTTGTCCTGCGCCTTTTGACTAACGATCGTCGATAGATTGTCGAGTACGTCTTCCAGCCGGAAGTCTATCTTTTCAATATCTAGTTTGCCAGCTTCGATCTTGGAGAAGTCCAGGATGTCGTTAATGATCCCAAGCAAGGAGTGCGCGGCGAACTTCACCTTAGTAAGGTAGTCCGATTGTTTTGCAGAGAGATCGGTCTTCAAAGCCAGGTGCGTCATCCCGATGATGGCGTTCATCGGTGTGCGGATCTCGTGACTCATATTGGCCAGAAAATCAGACTTGGCTTTGGTAGCGGCTTCAGCCGCTTCTTTGGCCACCTCAAGGTCCGCGGCCTGTACCTGCGTGTACTCCAGCAATGTCTTAGTGACAAGTTTGCTGGCGAGAATTTTTGTATTGAGGGCAACGGTTGGTAACAGCGCGTCCAACAGCGCCTGCTGCGGCTCCGAGACATCGGCCGAAGGTGCCAGTTCAATGACCGCAAGCACATCATCCTGGTTCATTACCGGGACAAAAAGTACGCAAGCCGGAGTCACCTTACCAGCGCCGGTACTTACGCTGAGAAGTTTGTTCGCTTCGGAGGTTATCCGGAGAGTGCGGCGCTCTGTGGCCGCTTGCCCCACCAGGCTTTCTCCCAGTGCGAACTCTCGTGGTTCCGCCGAGACATCCATTGCGAATGCCCCGACCCGAGCGAAGTGCGAGTGACTGTCGTCGGCCAGGTAGAATGCCCCGTACAGCAGATCTAACGTCTCTGAGATTCGCGATAACAGGACGGTGGCGAACATTGGGAAATCTTCTGACGACTGTAGCTGCTCAGTCGTAGTAGCGATCTCTGCTTTCACCCAGCCCAATATCTCCCGCTCTCGCGCAGCGATCTGCAGAATCTGCAACGCCCGGCTCATCTCCCCAATTTCATTAGGACGGTTGAGGTTTGTTATGGGAAGGTCCAGTCGTCCTTCTGCCACGTCCAGAATTCGGGTCCGCAACGACAGCACTACCCTGACGACTTCAATTTGAACAATCGAGAGGGCGATCGTGAACGATGCCGCCAGTCCGAGAATAATCACAATCCAGGTGATCAAAATTGTGCGACGAGTTTTTCTGGTGAGATCGTCCGACCGTCGGTCGACCGTCGCGTGTACTTCATCTGCCAAGTCAGCCAGCGATTGGCGCCCTTTACGAAACTCAGGATCAAATGTTTCGCGAGTCAGCTTGATGGCCTTGTCATTGCTGCCGCTTAAGGCCGAAGCTCGAATCGGGCCCGAGTCGGAAACTCCTTGATCGAAGAGGGCATTTGCCGTATTGATCTTTTGAGCTACGTTGGGATCTTCTGCACCGGCCAAGGCGACGGATGAGTGGAATTCCGCAGCTGTTCTGTCAAGATCCGCGTCGACAACTCGCCTTCTGTCAGCGTCGGTTTCAGCAATCTCCTGATAGAGGAGCTGGGCGAATCGGTTGCTGAGCACCCGTGCGATTGTCAAGTTGTGGAGTGTCTTGACGTCATTGTCGATCACATCGCTGTACCGAGTATCGATCGTGTTCATTTCAATCGACGCGTACAACGCTGCAACGATCACCATAATAGCCAGCGGGAGCAAGGCTACGAATATCTTGGTACGAATTTTGAAATTCGCTAAAAGACTCATCTCGAGTTTCACCTCATTCGCGAACGGTGTTACGTAAAGATGGCTAATTGTAGCGGTCACAGCCCCGCAGAAGCGGTACGACTATCCGTTGGGCTCCTGGGATTGAGCCGGAGGCGGTTATGAGTGCAAAGACAATGATGCAGCAAATGAACACAACGTAAGTCGAATGTCTCGCATAGATATCCAACTCAAATGGATTCTCCGAACTTGAACCAGCACCGTTCCAATCGATGGAAAGCAATGCTGGAGAGGTTATTAAGTTGTTAGTTGAACCTTTCAAGAGGGAACTCTGGCATGGTAATCCAGTCAGGCTCCTGTCCGGTACTGATGATCCGCGCCTGAAGGCAAAGGGGCACCCAATCGTGGCGAAATGGGAACACGCAACGCCCGCCAAAACACACACCGGACCTGCTTCCGTAAAAGCAAGTCCGGGCAATTCATGGTGAGTTTATGCGACTTTACGGATCACCCGGAGCCCGAGCGCTGATAAGAGGCTTAGCATACCCAACAAACCTAACAGCGGCAATTCACTTGCGGTCTTTGGCAATGCCTGCGGAGTTGCCTCAGCAGCTGCTGTAGGAGCCGGAGCGGGAGGCGCTTCCGTCGCAACAAGGATAGGAGCGTCAGCCGCCGGCGCCGGTGGTGGTGTTGGCATCTCACCAGTCAGCTTCCTCGTCTCGGCAACGTGCGTCATCGGTTCCTCGACAACCTTGGTCGCAGAGACCTTCATGCCTTTCTTCAATCCCCATGCATCCACCATTTGCCCGTCTATATTGAATTTCTGGCCTTTGGGGATCTTGAACGACTGATTATTTCCGTCCGCCATGGTCAGTATTACTGAGCTAGGAGGCTGCACATGCCATACGGTGCCCGTAACGGTCTGCGTAGTAGTAATGACCTTAGGCACTGTAGTCGTGGTTATCGTTCTCTGGAGTGTCATGCCTACTTTCAAGTCATGAATCCCCAGTTGTTTACCGTCTACGGTGACATGGGCGCTTTCCGACACGTTTGCAAAATGCCGGATCGTACCATCTTCCATCTTCACTATCAGTTCATTCCCATTTACATAGACCACTTGAGCGTTTTCTACTTTCACTTGCTTGGTGGCTTGTCCAGTTGTAGTCGTTGTCTCTGTTTGTACTTGTGCGCTTCCACCCAAGGTAAAGGCCAGGCAAAGAGCCCCCGCCGCGAGCATAAGCCAACGTTGTGTTGATATGTTTCTTGGTTTCATCACCTATTCTCCTTTGTTGGCATTCGGAACTATAGAGCTAAAGCCCGTAGTGCCGGTTGTGGGAAAAGCTGTTTCTATCGGGTTTGGTATTCGTTTTACTTTCAAAATTTTGTATTCCTGGCAACACTCGTACTCGTCACGTCTGAGTGATTCAGTGAAGCCTGAACGATGTATCGTTCGGGAGCACTGCCGATGTAATAGAAGGGATAGCAAGTTACAAGTGTTACGGAGGAACGCGACCGCGGGGCAAGCACCGAGACGTCGCTCGGGTTGACAATTACGATTTGATCGATCACGTAGGTCTCGGTCTCCTTCTGCGTCATGATCTCAATCGTGTCTCCTACAACGACATCCTTAAGTCCTCTGAAAAATCCATCCCGATGGCCTGCGATTCCGACATTGACGTTGCCGCTTTCTCCTGGTTTCGCTGTACCCAGAATGTGCCCTACCGCACGATTCAGGACGAGGTCATCGGTACCCTCGAGAACCGGCACCTCCAGATGGAGCTTCGAAATGCGGAGTAGTGCCATCGCCGGCTCGAAGTGAGAAGCCAGACTATCCTGATAGCCCTGAATGCGCTTCGCAGACCAAAGACTGAAATCTGGTGGCTTACCTGCAGCTTCCGTTCCGCCATTCAATTCCTGTGCCAGCAATTGCTGGTTTTTGAATCTCACGATTTCGGCCCGCGAAAGAATGATTCCGTGAATGCGAGTTCCTACATAGATGGCAAGCATTAAGAACCCAACTACAAGCAGCAGGCGCTCCAACTTCTTCATCCATGCCATCGTGGCTTACCCTCGCTGGTCACCGAACGGAAGTACGTACCTCCCGCTTCGTTTTTGCAGTACCGACGAAAATGGGCTAAAGGACTTATGTTGTCAAGAGTAAAGTGCAATGAGATCAGAGCGTAACTGTCATAACTTACAGTCTCTTTAAGCCCACTTTGCGGCCGGTAACATTTTCATAAGAAAAGGCTTGGCCACGCCGACTTGCTATTGGCAATTGCAAGACCCATCGGTTAATAACGAAGCCAGGAGGTTGTTCCGGCAAACTGATCGAAACTATGGAGTTACAGGCAGAAATCAAAATTGCAGCGTGCTTATGTAATTGCAGCTGGTCACGAATATGCACATCGTTCGCTGAAATAGTACCCTGACCCGCAATGTTGACAGCGGATCCTGAAGAATCGGAGAACGATATGCGGACTCCGCACCGGAATTCGCAACAGAAATTCGGTGCGCGTGAGATTGATCGGTTTTCCAGAGCGGGAGGCAGCATGAGTAAGAGGGTCGAGTTCCAGGTCATCAATACTGTAGAGTAAGGACGCCGATGTAGTCGTTCTCCGTCCAAGTGCCCGCAGGCGAGCAAACAGTTCTTCGAATGCGAAGGGTTTGTAAGATAGTCGTCGACTCCGCTATCCAATCCGCGGACAATGTCGCTGGTTGCGTCGCGGGCTTTCTTCTCAATCTCAGAGAACAAGGGAATAACGGTTCGACCAACCTGTTTACGCCAGCAATCGTTTCGGAATGCTAATCAGTGACGTCCAACTACGACGATCATGAAGGTGCCCGGTTTTGCTTTCGGCCGGCCCGTTGTTGCAGGCTCAAGCTCTGCGGCAGGTAAGTAGATCTGCTGCGAAGTCTCATCGACACCCATAGTCCGCGCGCCTTCCGGCGTCTTGACTACTTGTTCTACTTCGAACTTACCAGTTTTCTCTGCGGCCGCGGTGAGCGAACCATCACGGCAGCTTGCAAAAGCTTTTCCCGCCATGGCCTTAGTTGCGTCCACGCCTGCACCGATTGGCAGCGACGCTTCTACCTTGCCAGTGTCCGCGTTCATCACGATCATTTTCTGTGGCTTTCGGCAGCCGATGAAAAGGCGGTGAGATTTTCCATCCATTGTCATACCACCCGGCGCAACCGGCCACCGAGCAATAACTTTTCGAGAGTGCAGGTCGACGACGGCTACGACATCTTTGTCTTCCAGGTTTATGTAGACTTTGCCCGTTCCATCAGATGCGAGAAATTCTGGAGCTCCGCCCAGTTCAATGGGAGGGTCAATTTTACCGCCCCTGGGATCGATGTCGGGCTTGAATGTCATCAGCGCATTTCCATCACCGGAGACAGCCAAGACGCGCTTCAATGTCGCATCATAGATGATGCCGTCGGAGTCCGGCATGCTCGGGATTCTGCCCAATACGGCGTAGGTCTTCAGGTCGAAGATCACGATACCGCCGCCGCCCCCGCCGTCTGTGATGAAACCGCGTCCAACATTGGGAACAATGGCTACACCTTGAGCTGTCGTCTGCCCGGGTATATCTCCCAGAACTTTACCCGAATCGGCATCGATAACCATAGTGTGTGTAGAGCGCGGAACAAACAGCCTGTGCGTTTCGCTGTCGACCGTAAGATAGTCCCATCCACCTTCTCCACCGACATGAAATGTATTTATTACTCTCCAGTCGGATTGAGCAGTGCCTGGTGACACGGTAGCGAACAATGAAAAGGCAATAAGAGCAATCTGGATTGTCTTCTTAAATATCTTCATCGTTTAGTCCTGTTCGGGTGCTGGAGATCCATCGGCATGGACACGCACTTCCCGATGTTTTCCATTGCTAAGAATCTGCGCTTCATAAGCGGTTTCGGAGTCCGATTTCACTTCTTCTACTTTGAGAATGGAATTGCTCTCGGCTTCTTTGCGGATAGCTGCCCTAGCGTCTGCCGGCACTGCATCTAGTGATACTTGTTGCTCGGTCTCAATAACCATTCCTGACGAATCAATCGAGATGTCTCTTGATTTACCGTCGGTCACAGTCTCGACTTCATATATGACCCTGCCCTTCGCCACTTCCTTCAAGTAAGCCTTGACCGTCGCTCCTTTAGTTTCGGCCTGCGCCGTTTTCTGCACAGTCGGAGGCAGATCACCGTAGTTGATCCGCTTTTCGCTTGCGAGAGCTATTTTGGGCGACGCAAACAGCGTCACGATACTTCCCGTCACAATAAAGAGACCTAACCTCATGCATCCTCCTCGTTGCGAATAATCATGAGCCATCATCCTTAATGCACACTGAACGCCCTTGAGAAAAAGGTCTCGCGAGACTTCGTTCGAATCCAGCGCCATCCCTATATACGCCAGAATGAGCGAGGCTCAGAGGAACAACGCAAAGAGCTGGCAGACTCCATGGCTCCGCCGGCCCGCGAAGAAGATTTCATTATGATCCTGGACCAGCTACGAAAATCCAGGGGGTCAATTTCCGGCAGTACAAGCCCATTACCATTCACCGGCGCGCTTTGCTCCGGAATGTATCAACCATTGAGAAACTATGCCGAAGATTCTGAGAGTGGACTGCGCAATCAGCAGTAAGTCAAAAATGACAAATGGCATTTGTACTTTGAACAGTGCTGTGTATACTGTCTTCACTCATGTACTTCGCATGCAAGTTTGGTTGTTGCCCCTCCTGTAGCACGTACTTCTGTGCTGCGGCTGTCGCGCGCAATACACCGGCATGTAGATAGATCTCCCACCGGATTCTTCCGAAGGGTTTCCATCACTAGCTTTGTAATGCCAACGACGGTTGAGTTGTGGGCATTTTCTATTTAGGCCCACGTGTCTCCGCGTAGCGATCTTCTTTCCTTTATTCTTCCGAGTTTTGTGAGGCGCATGTGCTCGTTTCTTTTGTACTTGAACACTTTTCATCGTCGTTTTTGCGCAAATATCTTCCAATGCTTACGATCTTTGCAGTGAGTCTCGGAGCTAGTGCGCAAAGCTCACAGGTTTCCGGGCAAGTCGTCGATCCGGCAAAAGCTGCTGTGCCCGAAGTATCACTGACTCTGACTCATGTAGAAACGGGCGAGCAGCGACATACTCTTTCTTCAGGTGAAGGGTATTTCTCTTTTCCCCTGCTTCCTACTGGACACTATGAGCTCACCGCAGAAAAGGACGGTTTCGAAACCCAGCATCACACTGGGATTGTTGCAGAAACTGGATCAATCACGACAGTCGATGTCACTCTGCAGGTCGGGGAGGTCGCTCAGACTGTGTCTGTCGCTGCATCGATCCCGCTGCTACAGACCGAATCGTCAGCCATAGCCAAGGTCGTGGAGAATCAGACAATCGTCAATATGCCACTACTCGACCGCCGTGCCGCTCAGTTACAGAGACTGAACGGCTTCGTCGTCGGCAATGGCTCGGGCTCCAACGCAACCTTCGCCACTGCGGGAGGCCGCGGCAATAACGGCAATTACACCATTGATGGCGGCAACGTTCAAAATGCATTGCTGGGGACAGCCACACTTTATTTCGATCCGCCGGTGGAATCGCTGCAGGAGTTCAACGTCGCCATCAGTACCTATGCTGCCGAATTAGGAAGAACAGGCGGTGCGGTCGTGCAGATGACGACAAAGTCCGGCACAAACCAGTTTCACGGCTCAGCTTACGAGTACTTGCGCAATGATGTACTGCAAGGAACGCCATTCTTCGCCACGCAGAAATCCCCTCTGCGATATAACCTCTTCGGGGCAAGCATCGGCGGCCCTCTCTATCGCGACAAAACCTATTTTTTCTTTAACTATGAAGGATTCAGGCAGACAGCAGCTACGACTGTCGTCATGAATGTTCCCTCGCCAGCCGAAGTGCAGGGAGATTTCTCGGCAGATTCCTACAAAGTAATCAACCCTGCCACCGGCCAGCAATTTCCCGGAAACATTATTCCGAGTGGAGATATCGATTCGGTCGGCGCTAAGCTAGCTGCTTTCTATCCCGTTCCAAATGTTCCTGGTGCTCCTTCGGGCAAGGCTAACTTCATAGCCAACGATTCAGCGCAAACTGTGACTGACACATACGTTGCACGTGTCGATCATATCTTCGGGGCCAGAGATCGAGTCTTTGGGAGGTTCCTGGGCGATCCATCCCATGTCACTACCGCATCTGTCTTTCCCACACCGGGAACCGACGCTTACGGAAATTCCAACCCGACCTACTATTACAATGCCTCCGCAACCTGGTATCACACATTTTCCCCTACACTGATCGGTGAAACGCGGCTGACATATTCACAAAGAGAAAATGTCAACATCTCTGCGGGCGCCCATACGACGCTTGCTTCCCAAGTTGACCTTACCGGGACAGATGCATCCTTCTTTCCTCTGGTGACAGTCAATGGTCTGGCACCTCTGGGAAATACCCAACAGCAGCGGCTGCAGAAACCCTTCATCGATAGCAGCGTCGAGGATAATGTGACTTGGAATCATGGTAGCCACCAGGTCAAATTCGGCGGCTTGTTCCGCTATAACCTCAATGTCGACCATACCTCGACGAGCCCTGGCGGCGCATTTGTCTTCCAGAACAGTGTCACCGGCAGTAGTTTGGCAAACCTGCTGCTTGGCCGAGTCTTTTCCGCGACTCGCCGGGACAACGAGCCCTTGCACAGTCGTGCTAACTCCTGGGGTTTTTTCATTCAGGACGACTGGCGAGTTACACCTCGCCTCACTCTGAATATCGGCATGCGATATGACCTGGATTCACCTCGCTGGGAGATACACAACCGGCAGAACGCGTTCAATTCAGCAGCCATCAATCCGGTATCGGGCACTCCGGGCATCATCACTTTTGCCGGAATTAACGGCGTCAGCAAATACGCGAATACCTGGGACTGGAATAACTTCGGCCCACGTTTCGGATTTGCATTTCGCGCCGATGACAAAACCGTGGTGCGTGGCGGTACGGCAGTTCTCTACACCGGCGAATATGATGAAGCTACTCCTCTCGACGCAGCGTCCGGATTCAGCATTCAGGGTAGCTTCTCATCACCGGACAATGGTGTAACGCCACCCTTCTATCTACAAGATGGCATGCCGCTAGTAAACTTTCCGTCGCCTTCCGACCTGACTCCAGGATTTGGCGCGGTTGCCATAGGACAGAAGGTCACCACCAGCGTGGATTATTTCAAATACAACCGTGCAACCGGCTACTTATATCAAGCGAGTCTCGATATTCAACGTGAGATCGGCAAGAATTTTGTCATCGATGTCGGCACGCTTCTTACGCTTGGCCATCACCTGACTTCTCCGACGCATGAGAACATCAATCAGGTTCCCACCAATCTGCTTGGCCCCGGTAACCTGCAGGTAAAGCGCCCATTCCCCCAGTTCAGTAACGTTGCGGTGGATTCGGCCGACGTCGGCGATTCTATTTACAACGGCGGCAATATTGGGATTGAAAAACGCTATTCTGCCGGTTTGCAGTTTCGCGCGAATTATACGTTCGCTAAGTTCTTCGACAATCTCGACTCGCGCAACGAACTCGCCGGTTATCCTGGAAACAACACCTTCACCGACTATTACAACCAGAAATCCAGATGGGGCCTTTCCGGAAATGACGTTCGCCACCGGCTGGTTGGAGGTGTCGTCTATGATCTTCCCTTTGGAGAAGGAAAGACGTGGTCCTCAGGCTCACATTGGATCAATGAGATCATCGATGGCTGGTCCACTGGTGTCATCGGCGAATTCCGTACCGGAACACCATTGAGCCCCATCGAGTTGACCAACAACACAGGCTCATATTCCGATGGTGTGCGCCCCAACATTGTAGGGGACCCCATTCTTCACGGTTCCCGATCGAGAAGCGACAAGCTTCAGAATTGGTTCAATACGACAGCCTTCCAATCTCCGGCAAAGTACACCTTTGGCAACGCATCCCGGACCTTTGGCGAGGGACCAGGACTCGTAAGCCTGGATGCTTCGCTGCTGAAGAGTTTCAAGGCCGGTGACAGGTTGAACGTACAGTTCCGCACTGAAGCGCTCAATGTACTGAATCACGCGAATTTCGCCAACCCCAATACTCAGAACGGAAGCGGCACGTTTGGGCAGATCACCAGCCTTGTCTCAGGGACGCAATCGCGCATATTGCAGTTCGGTCTTCACCTGGCATTCTGACGCATACAGCCGCGGGTTTCTCCTTCCATAGGGGAGTGCCCGCGCCAAAAGGAAAATCATGAAACGAAGATCCATCTTGCGAGGACTCGCTCTCGCACCATTGGTCTCAATGGCCAACAGTTTTGCCTATTCTGAAAGGAAGCTACCCAGACTCACAGTGGCTGACCTGGAGGTCTTTCGGGTCAAGGTAAACCGCCGGGGAAACTGGACCATCGTGCGCCTGCAAACTAACGGCGGCATCACGGGTCTGGGCGATGCCTCACAGAGCGGGAGCGGTGATCCGGCCCTGGCCTACCTTAAACAGTTCTCCGGCCTTTTGCGAGGCCGCAGCATCTTCGATATCGAATGGTTACGCCAGATAACGGCTCCAGTTATCGCACAGAACGGTGCACCTGCCGCGGTCGCGCAGAGCGCGCTCGAACAATGTCTGTGGGACATTCAAGGCAAAGCCTTCTCTGTCCCTACGTATGAACTCTTCGGTGGCAGGATCCAGCCGAAAATTCGTCTTTACGCAAATATCAACCGTTCCACTGCAGATCGCACGCCCCATGGATTTGCCGCCATGGCGGAGAAGGCCGTCGCCGCAGGGTTCGATGCTTTTAAACTCGCTCCCTTTGATGACATGCCTCATGACCTGACGGACCATGCGCAGATCGAGCATTACGCACAGTTCGGTGTCTCCTGTGCAGAGGCTGTACGAACGACGATCGGCCCAAAGCGCGATCTTCTGATTGACGTTCACAGCCGCTTCAACATAACCGACGGGCTTGAGCTGGTCCACAAATTCGAGCCGCTGAACCTTTTCTGGCTGGAAGAAGTTACTCCGGCTAAACCGCTTGACGACCTCTCTGCGATCAACAAAGCCGCTCCAATGCCCACCGCGGGTGGGGAGTCCATTCATGGGGTGAAGGGCTTTTATCCCTACATCAAAGCGGAGGCTGTGGACATCGTCATGCCCGATGTCAAGGTCTGCGGCGGCATGCTGGAACTCAAGAAAATTGCTGGACTCGCTGAGGGAGCGGGACTGTTCACCTCTCCGCATGGACCAGCAAGTCCGGTAGGAAATGCCGCTGCGGCTCATGTCATCGCCACCGTGCCCAATTTCAACATCCTCGAATTCTCCTATGGCGAGGTTCCGTGGAGAGCCGAATTGCTCAACCCTCCCGAAGAGGTTCGGGAGAGCGACCTTGTGCTCACAGGCCAACCCGGCCTGGGGATCACTCTGAATGAAAAGACAGCGGCGAAATATGCTGTCGCGTAAAAGGTTTCAGCAGTTTCATCCAGCGCAACAGACATATTCAGTGCAAAGAGACCAGATGATGAAATCGTTTCGCGGATTATTGGCAGCAGTCGTCCTTCTACTGACTTCACTTCCTGTGACGACGAGAGCGCAGGATACCCTGCCACAAACAGATCCCCATTTTCCCGGTGCGACCGACATCGACGTCCGCAAATCTTCTCCTGCATGGCCAACGGGACCGACGGCTCGCAAGGGAGCGCCGAACATCGTCCTGATACTCATCGACGATATCGGTTTCGGTGCAACGTCAACCTTTGGCGGGTTTGCCACCACTCCGAACTATGATCGACTCGCAAAGATGGGACTACGTTACAACGAGTTTCACGTCAATGCCATTTGCTCACCCACACGCGCTGCATTGCTCTCAGGAAGAAACTCGCATCAGATGGGATTTGGTAATACAGCCGATCAGGCAGCGGGGTACCCAGGCTATAACTCGCTCTGGCCAAAGAGTTCCGCCTCCATCGCAGAAGTTCTGAAGGATAACGGCTACAGTACTGCCGCTTTTGGCAAATGGCATAACACGCCAACATGGCAGATCAGTCCGGCTGGCCCATTTGACCGCTGGCCTACGGGCCTCGGTTTTGAATACTTTTATGGCTTCATGGCCGGTAATGACAACCAGTATTATCCGCGCATCTATCGCAATACCACTCCCATCGAGCCGGGGCAGACGGTAGCCGAGAATTACCACTTCACTACGGACATTACAAATGACGCGGTCCATTGGCTCCATCAGCATGACGCCGTCGCAGGTGACAAGCCGTTCTTCCTCTACTTCGCTACAGGAGCCACTCACACGCCGCACCATGTACCGAAAGAATGGATCGACAAATATCAAGGGAAGTTCGATGAAGGCTGGGACAAACTGCGCGAAGAGACATACCAGCGACAGTTGAAGCTCGGAATCATTCCTCCAGGCACGAAGCTGACGCCGCGCCCCGAAGGGCTTCCCGCCTGGGACACGCTCAGTGCGGATGAGAAGAAGCTTGTAGCTCATCAGGCTGAGGTCTTCGCCGCATACACATCGCAAACTGACCATGAAGTGGGGCGTCTGCTCGATGCAATCAAAGAAGAAGGTAAAAGCGACAACACGCTCGTTCTCTGGATCTTCGGCGATAACGGCGGCAGCGCCCAAGGCGGCCCTCTGGGACAGGACTCATACGATGTCAACGGTGTAGCAAAAAGCGTGAAAGAGCGGCTGGAGACAAACAATGATCTTGGCAGCGATAGGTTTATGAATCACTATGCGGCCGCATGGGCATGGGCGCAGGACAGCCCTTTCCAGGGGTCGAAGGTTGATGCCTCTCATCTGGGCGGCACACGCGACCCGCTCATCATCTCCTGGCCTGCTCGCATCAACAATACAGGCGATCTAAGAAGCCAGTTCTCGCATGTTACCGACATCGCCCCCACACTTTATGAAGCAGCGGGCATCAATCCGCCCAAGACTGTCGATGGATTCACGCAGACCCCGCTGGAAGGCACCAGCCTGATCTATACCTTCGATCATCCGGGTGAGCCCAGCCATCATCACATTCAGTACTTTGCTTCCCGAGGAAACCGGGCCATCTATAAGGATGGCTGGTGGGCAGGCGACCGCGTGAACTTTACCTGGGAGGCTAACGGTGGCGTCGGAGCAGAGACCCGGAATCCGAACTACAACGTTCATCCCTGGGAGCTCTATAACCTGAATGACGACTACAGCCAGGCAAATAACTTAGCCGACAAGTATCCGGAGAAACTCAAGGAACTCCAGCAACTCTTCGATGAAGAGGCGAAGCGCAATCAGGTATATCCGTTGCTTCCCAAAACCGCGCAGTTCCCCACTCCTCAGCATTTTAGAAAAACCACATTCACCTATTACGAAGGCACTGAGCGGATTCCTTCCGTCGTTGCGGTGAACTTTGCGAACAGGGCCTATACGCTCACCGCAGACATTGATGTTCCCGCATCCGGCGCAAACGGCGTCATCTTCTCACAGGGAAGCCGCTATGGCGGAACGACTCTTTACGTCAAAGACAATCATGTGATCTATGAGATTAATGCCTATGGACATCGCTCCGGACAGCTTGTGGGTTCAGACCCGCTCCCATCCGGCAAGTCTCATATCGTCGTAGAACTGACGCCAGATACAGATACAGCGCAGCAAACCCCCGGAGATGATCATCCCAAGTCTCTGCCAGCTACAGCAACTCTCGCTATCAACAATCATGCCGAAGGCACAGGGCATTTCCTCAATGTGAATGTGCATACCAACGAAACATTGGATATTGGAAGCGACCTTGGCTCTCCGGTGAGCCCTGAGTATCAAAGCCCCGATTACTTTACCGGGAAGATCGATGTCGTCACAATTCAACTCAAAAAGTAAATGCGCCAAAGGCAGGGCTACTTGCAAAAGGTGCAGCCCCTGCTGCCGAGGCCATCAGCAACTGGAAGGAAGCCAGCATGAAACAACTCGCAACGTTCATCGCCGCCACTGGAATCGGGCTGAGTGCAGTCTGCACTCCGTTATTCGCGCAGGATATTTTGCCAAAGCCTATACCTCCCTTCACGGGGAAGACGGACATTGATGTACGGAAATCGACGCCTGCGTGGCCTGAGCCTGTAAAGGCAACCGCCGGGGCACCCAACATCGTGCTGATCCTGATCGATGACGTTGGGTTCAGCACGACCTCAACCTTCGGCGGTCCGGTAAACACACCAAACTTCGACAAGCTGGCAGCCAATGGTTTGAGATACAACGCATTTCATGTAAATGCGCTCTGCTCTCCGAGTCGCGCCGCCCTGCTCTCCGGACGCAATGCGCATCAGGTAGGGTTCGGCACCGTAGCCGAACTGGCTGCCGGCTATCCCGGTTATAACTCGCTCTGGCCAAAGAGTTCCGCCTCCATCGCAGAAGTTCTGAAGGATAACGGCTACCGCACCGCCGCCTTTGGCAAATGGCACAACACGCCGACATGGCAGATCAGCCCCTCCGGGCCATTTGATCGCTGGCCCACCGGTCTCGGTTTTGAATATTTCTACGGCTTTATGGCCGGAGCCGATAACCAGTACTATCCGCGCATTTATCGCAATACCACTCCGGTTGAGCCACCAAAGACCCCTGAACAGGGCTATCACTTCACAGATAACCTTACCGACGATGCAATCCGCTGGCTCCATCAACACGATGCAGTCGCAGGGGACAAGCCTTTCTTCCTATATTTCGCAACCGGCGCGACACATTCCCCACACCAGGTTCCCAAGGAATGGATTGAAAAATACAAAGGCCAGTTCGATCAGGGATGGGATGTCCTGCGCGACGAGAACTTTCAGAGAGAAAAGAAACTCGGAGTCATTCCGACCAATGCGGTCGATACTCCACGCCCTCCAGGATTGTCCGCATGGGACTCTCTGAGTCCGGATGAGAAGAAGTTAGTTTCGCGTGAAGCAGAGGTATACGCTGCATACGCCGCTCAAACGGATTACGAGATTGGTCGCTTGCTCGATGCGGTCAAAGAAGAAGGCAAGAGCGACAACACAATCGTCCTTTGGATCTTTGGCGATAACGGCGGAAGCGCCCAGGGTGGTCCGTTAGGCCAGGATGCCCGTCAGGTCAATGGAAAACCAGCCAGTCTCGAAGATAGGCTGAGCACGGACGATGAACTGGGTAGCGAAGTCTACATGAACCACTTCGCTGCCGCCTGGGCATGGGCTCTCAGCGCGCCCTTCCAGGGCACAAAGGAAGATGCCTCCCATCTTGGCGGCAGTCGCGATCCTCTCATCATCTCCTGGCCTGCGCGTGTCAAACAGGTTGGCGGTCTCAGAAGCCAGTTTGCTCATCTCGTCGATATCGCCCCGACCTTATACGATGTGGCAGGCATCACACCGCCGAAGACGGTCAACGGTGTTCCGCAGACTCCACTTGAAGGTGTGAGCCTCGTCTATACCTTCGACGATGCGAATGCGGCCAGCCGCCATCATATCCAGTACTTCACCACCAGCGGCAACCGCGCAATCTATAAAGATGGATGGTGGGCCGGAGACCTTGTGCGGTACACCTGGGAGCCGAATGGAATCGCTGGCGGCGAAGAGGATCTGCCGGTGGACTATAACATCCATCCCTGGGAACTCTACAACCTCAATGAAGACTTCAGCCAGGCGCACAATCTTGCGGACAAATATCCTGAGAAGCTTAAGGAGTTGCAGAAGCTTTACGATGAGGAGGCGAAGCGGAATCAAGCTTATCCGCTTTTTCCTGTCTATGGGAATGTGCCATCACCTCAGAACAGAGGCCAAAAGACTTTTGTGTATCGTGAGGGCGTCGAGCGTCTCACAACCCGGGTTGCGCCTGTTCTGGCTGGCCGTCCCTATACCATCTCGGCAGATGTCGAAATTCCCGAAGGCAACGCAAATGGAGTCATACTTGCGCAAGGCAGCCGCTATGGTGGAGTAACGCTCTTTGTCGAAAAAGGCCACGCAGTCTTTGAGATCAACGCTTTTGGACATCGGGCCGGGCAGATAGTTTCTTCCGATCCACTATTGTCGGGAAAAAACCATATTGTCGTGAAGCTGGTTCCGGATGCTGCGGAGAAACTTCCTAACAATGCTTCCTTTGCCGTCCGTCGTGGAAGGCCCGCAACCGCAACGTTGCTGGTAAACGACAAACAGGAAGGAAGCGAGCATTTTGTTAATACCAACGGAGGCCCGAACGAGACTCTCGATGCCGGCAGCGACCTCGGTTCACCTGTAAGCACGGACTACCAGAGCCCAAATCGATTTTCGGGAAAGATCGATCAGGTCACGATTCAACTTCAGTAAATTATTACTGCTGCGGAGCCGCTCACCAGCGGCCTCGCAGCATGTTTCAATGAAAGATATTTTGACGAAGAGGTATTTCACACTCCTGCTGTCCGTCGCTACTGCCGTTCTTCTGGCAGGCATGGGCGGTTTGTGGCACACATGGAAGAAGTCAGCTTCGGTAAGCTCATTTTCTTCACTTCATCCTATTTATGGTGGCACATTTGAGACCACTATTCCCAATACAGCTTCGGCTCCGCACAATGCCCCATCCGGGATGGCCTGGATTCCCGGAGGAGAGTTCTCCCTGGGTGCGCAGGACACACGCATGGCTCTTGAAGGCGGACATGTAGCGATAGCAGATGCAAGACCGATCCATCGTGTTGACGGCTTCTGGATCGATAAGACAGATGTGACCAATGAGCAGCATGCCAACTCACTCGCTCGTAGTTCAATTTAACCCACACCAGCGCGATGCACGGAAGTTTGAACACGCCCCGCAGCACATAACCATCGCGGTCCCACGTCTGGATCTTCAAACGATCGCCACCACACGATCGGAATATGAACAGATGGCCGCTCAGCTGATCTTCGCCGATCACCGCGCTCATTGAGCAAAGTCGTAGCGATCAAAATCCGCGTCTTGTAGTTAGGCATATATAAGGTTAGCGAGGGACAGCCGAGCGGAACCCCCGAAGACGTATAAATGCCATAAGTGTATAAAAATAAACGAGATGCTCGCTGTACCGTCTTTGTATCGGACTGGAATGATTTGAACGTCAGAGACGAGCCACATGTCGCCGTAAAGCATTGAAACTAATTAGCTTAATGTGGTGCCGGGAGGGGGAGTTGAACCCCCGCGAGGTTGCCCTCGGCGGATTTGAGTTTCCCGAGAGTACCGTATGTCTATGATAAATAAGCGCAATCGAGCGTAAGTTCGTAGTGGCCCAACGACTCATTGTCAATGGTTTAGCCCAATTGTAGACGTCTCCGATAAGTGGCCTAGTCATCCATAGGCCAACTTCCGGCTTGTCGACATGCCGGGAGTTGAGCACCGTGCGGTGTTCGTCCGCCGTTACGCTGATACCGTAGACAGCGATTTCGCAATCGGCGTTCCCAGTTGATGGGGTGTAGAATTCACCTCGTCGGCAGACCCAAAGCGGATTTCCGTTTCACATCGAAGGGCTTTCAATGCAGCAGCATTAAAGGATCCAAATGTTGAAGTCGGAGAATAGCAAAGCATTCGGCTACGCGTTTCTGTTCACGGTAGTTTTAGTTGCTTTGATCATCATCGGTTCCCGCCAGCTCTCTCATTTCGACGCCGCTCTTGTTGCCTATACATTCGCTTCCCTCTTCGCCGTCTTCGGTTTGACCTACCGCTATGCGATGTGGCTCCAGCGTCCACCCACCGCACTCTATTGGACGCGCGGCTGGCAGGTCTTTTTCCGGCGCGGACATCGCCGACGGAACGCAAGTCTATGGGTGCGGCGTCTCACTTCAGAGTTCGCGGCGAATAGTTTCATTTTCAAGCGCAGCAAACTTCGATGGCTGGCTCACATGGGGATCATGTGGGGTTGTGTGATTGCTGCCGCTATCACGTTTCCGCTTGTATTCGGTTGGATGTCATTCGAATCCGTTCCAGGCAGTATTGGGATCTATCGGGTAATTCTTTTCGGATTTCCCACCGTGACCATGCCATACGATTCCTTCCCCGCGTTCATGATGTTTCATGGACTGGTATGGGCTGCTTTTCTCACCATGGGCGGTGTGATCCTGGCCATGCGTCGTCGCATGCGTGACAAGGGCGCCGCTGCCGCCGAGATCTTTTCAGAAGACTTTCTTCCCCTGATTCTGCTCTTTTCCGTGAGTCTCACCGGCCTGCTGCTTACTGTTAGTTACACCTGGCTCAAAGGTTCGGGCTACGAATTCTTAAGCATCTTGCACGCCGTTACAGTGATCTTTACTCTGCTTTGGCTACCCTTCGGGAAGTTTTTTCATATCTTTCAAAGGCCTGCGCAATTAGGCATCGAATTCTATAAAGATGTGGCTGCAAGAAGTGAGCTTGCGCATTGTGCGCGTTGCGGACATGGCTTCGCTTCGCGCATGCATATCGACGATTTGAAATCGGTGGAACATCAGCTCGGGTTTCGTTACAACGTGGAGGGAATCGATGGCTTCACCCACTATCAGGATGTTTGCCCGCGCTGCCGCCGCGCCATGTTTTCGCTGGCTCAAGGGAAATTGCGGGCAGGTGCCCGCCTACACATTCCCAACGCGCCGGTTGCGATGCCGCTTTACGTAAATCCTGGCTTGCACGAAGGCCCTCTTGGTTCGGAGGATGCCAACAATTTTCGTCCTTAAGGAAAGGAGGATTCCATGCCGGCAACGGAAAGTACTTCAGAACATTTCTTTCAGACCTTCGGGCCGCATGCGTCGAAGGCAACTGGGGCTCGCCTCGATCCCGGGTCTGTCCCGGACCGGGCCGTCAACACTCACTGTTGTTTTTGCGGCCAGCAGTGCGGCATCACGCTGCTGGTCAAAGATGAAACAGTTATTGGATTTGAGCCGCGTTACGATTTCCCGTTTAACCAGGGCAAATTGTGTCCCAAGGGGATAAAGCGCTATCTGCAGGGCGCACATCCCGACCGTTTGCTCCACGCCTACGAGCGGCATTTAGAGTCACCCGATGGATTTCGCGCAACATCGTATGATGCAGCCATTCAACATGTGGCTGGGGCCATCAACCGAATTCAATCCGAACACGGCCCGCAGGCTTTCGCTGTCCTCACCGGCGCCAGCCTCACCACGGAAAAAGCCTATCTCATGGGCAAGTTCGCCCGCGTGTGCCTGAAGACTCCCTACATCGATTACAACGGCCGCCTGTGCATGGTGAGCGCGGCCGCGGCGAATAAGAAAGCTCTCGGCATCGATCGCGCGGCCAATCCTATGAGTGATATTTTGTCCGCCGAGGTGGTCTGGATCAGCGGAGCGAATATTGCCGAGTGCGCTCCCATCACCACCGACTATGTCTGGCAGGCGCGGGAGGGCGGCGCCCGCGTGATCGTTGTCGACCCACGTATCACGCCCATCGCACGCACATGCGACCTCTTTCTTCCAATGAAGCCGGGTCGCGACATCGCTCTCTTCAATGGCATTCTGCATTTGATGATTGAGAATGACTGGCTTGATCATGAGTTCATTCGCGATCACACCACCGGTTTCGAACAACTCGCCGCAAGCGTGCAGGAGTGGACTCCAGCCCACACCGCGGAAGTAACCGGTATTACTCAAAAGGCGATTCGACAGGCCGCCGAATGGTGGGGTACTGCAAAAACCAGCTTCCTCATGCACGCGCGCGGCATCGAGCATCATAGTCACGGCGTCCAGAACTGTCTCGGCGCCATCAATATCGTGCTGGCATCGGGACGCATCGGGCGCGAAGGCTGCGGGTACGCGACTATCACCGGGCAGGCCAATGGCCAGGGTGGCCGTGAGCACGGCCAGAAGTGCGATCAATTGCCCGGTGCTCGAGACCTTTCGAATCCCGAACATCGCGCTCATGTGGCGACTGTATGGGGTGTGTCGCCGGAGTCGTTGCCCGCGCCGGGCGTTGACGCCTACGAGATCTTCCGCAAGATCGACAAGGGTGAAATCAAAGGCTTGCTCTCCATCTGCTTCAATCCAGTAATCTCGCTCCCCGATAACAACTTCATCCGGCGCATGTTGGAGAAGCTCGATTTCTATGTCGCTATCGACTTCTTCCTTTCAGAAACCGCGCGCTATGCCAACGTAGTTCTACCCGGCTCTTTGCAGGAAGAAGACGAGGGGATCGTAACTTCCACGGAGGGCCGCGTGATCAAAATCAATCCCGCCGTCAAGTCCCCCGGTGAAGCAAAGCAGGATTGGCGAATTATCCAGGATATCGCTCATGCACTTGAACGTCCCCACGGATTCACATTCGAATCGCCCCGGGAAATCCTGGATGAGTTGCGAGCGGCTTCAAAAGGCGGCATCGCTGATTACTCCGGCATTACATACGAAAAGATCGAGAAACAGATGGGTGTGTTCTGGCCTTGCCCTTCTGACGACCACTCAGGAACGCCACGCCTATTTGAGAAAGGCTCCTGGAACCCGATCGCCAAGGGAAACGGACCGTTCTATTTTCCCGATGGCCGCGCGCACTTCGTGGTGGCACCCTATTCGCCTCCCACGGAAGTGACCGACGCCGAATACCCGCTCATTCTTACCACTGGACGCGTCGTCAGCCATTTTCTGTCGGGCGAACAGACGCGCCGCATCGGTCCACTTCTGGACCAATGCCCGGACCCCTACATCGAACTGCATCCGGAACTTGCCGCCAGATTGGGACTGGCCGATGGCGACTGGGCGACCGCAGAATCACGGCGGGGTTCGACCACGCTTCGCGTCAAAGTGGTCCGCACGATTCGCCCGGACACCATCTTCATTCCTTATCACTGGGGCGGGCGCAAGAGCGCAAATCAGTTGACCATTGCGGCTCAAGACCCGATTTCGAAAATTCCCGAATACAAAGTGTGTGCAGCACGTCTGCGCAAAGCCGAGAGTAACCATGCCCATAGCTGAGCACCAGGAATTCTTCGTCGACCCCAGCCGATGCATCGGCTGCAACGCCTGTGTACAAGCCTGTTCCGAGTGCGATACCCACAAGGGGTACTCGATGATCCAACTCGATTTCATCGATCATGGTGTGTCGCCGCAAACCGCGCCGATGGTTTGCATGCATTGCGATTCGCCTACATGTGCCGAGGTCTGTCCGGCGGACGCCATCAAACGTACTGAGGACGGCACGGTGCAGACGGCGAAAAAACCGCGTTGTATTGCCTGCAACAACTGCGTGCTGGCCTGCCCGTTTGGAGTGCCGAAAATGAATACCGAAATGCACCTGATGATGAAGTGTGATATGTGTTACGACCGAACATCGGTGGACAAGAAGCCCATGTGCGCGTCGGTTTGCCCTAGCCAGGCATTGTTTTTTGGCAGTCGTCGCGAGATCGAGAAGTTGCGCCCTAATTCGCGGTTCATCAGTTCTTTTCAGTTCGGCGAACAGCTGATCACTACGAAGGTGAATATGCTGGTCCCGCATGATTCCGGCATTATTCATCTCGATGTAGCCGCGGCCATTAACGAAGGAACAATCGGTGTCGACATCATAAGCAACCTCTGGGTATCGTCATGAAACTGAATTTAACCAACGAAAAAGCAGAATGGCGCGAACAGTTTCCGGTGAATTGGACGGATGATGAATACCGTTCGCGTCGCGACTTCACCCGTCTACTGGGGCTGACCAGTCTCGCTTTCGTGGCCGGACACCTATGGATCATCGCGCGCAACTTCACCCACAGGGCGAAAAAGAAACTACCCTTCTTGGCGATTGCGCGCGCAGATGATGTGCCGGTGGGTGGCATCAAATTGTTTCACTATCCCGGTCAAAATGATCCGTGTGTCCTGGTACGGTTGACGCAGAACGATTGGGTTGCCTTTGAACAGAAGTGCACGCATCTTTCTTGTCCCGTGATTCCACAGCCGCAACAGGGCCGCTTCTTCTGCCCATGCCATGAAGGAGTGTTCGACATCGCGACTGGCGAGCCCATTTCGGGGCCGCCGCGCCGTCCTTTGGTACGGGTAACTGTGACCATACAAACCGGCCAGGTCTACGCTACTGGCGTTAAGCAGGGGGAAGTATGAGACACGAGCAGCGCATGGTCATTGCCGACGCCGTTCTCAGCATAGTAATCATCATCGTCGTGTTGCAGTTGTGGTTGTTCACTGCGACGATGGAACAATATCTGGCGGGCGATCGCGCCATCATCGTTCCAGCCGCACTCGCCAGCATATGTTGCTTCGGGCTCATTTTGGGGCTGCTCTTTTTCTATCGCAGGAAACGGGTCCGTTAAGCCATGTCACGCCTGGCTACCATGTCTCCTGGCTATTTTGCGCTGGTGATGGCGACGGGCATTGTCTCTATTGCTACATACTTTATTGGCCTTTACGAAATAGGTTTAGCGCTTCTGTGGCTTAATGTCGTGCAATATCTGGTGTTGATTGGTTTTACGATTCTGCGGTTTATTCGTTATCGGCCGGAGTTCGTAGCGGACCTCTTGAGCGAGTCAAAAGGCGTGACGTTCCTCACCGCCTCGGCGGGCACATTCATACTGGGCAGTCAATTTGTAATCCTCTTGCAGATGAGCGGTGTCGGCCACGTGTTATGGATCGTCGGGATCGTTTTATGGATTGCGTTTGTTTCTACATTCTTCACTCTGGTAATCGCTCGTGAAAATAAGCCGACGATTGTCGAGGGCATCACTGGGGCCACGCTAATTCTGGTGGTGGCAACAGAAGGCATTTGTGTTCTCGGAACCCTGCTCGCGCCGGCAACCGGCTTTAGCGAATGGATTCTTTTTGTTAGCCTGGCCGCTTATGCGGTGGGAGCGATCTTATATCTCATGTTTATCACCCTGATTCTGTTACGTTGGATGGTCTTCCCGCAGGATGCCCGCAGTCTCACGCCTTCCTACTGGATTAATATGGGAGCCTTGGCGATCACCACGCTGGCGGGTTCGCGGCTGATTCTCAGCGCGGATCGATGGCCGTTTCTGCGCGAGATCGTTGTCTTTGTGAAGGGCATGACGTTTTGTTGTTGGGCGATGGCTGCCTGGTGGATTCCTCTCCTGATCATTGCCGGCATCTGGCGCCATGGCGTTCAAAGGGTGCCGATTCGTTATGACCCGCAATATTGGTCGTTGGTGTTTCCCTTAGGAATGTTCACGGTTGCGACGATCTTGTTTGAGAACGCGACCGGACTTAGCATGTTGCACTCTATTCCGCACATAACGATCTGCCTGGCATGGGTCGCGTGGGTCGTTACATTTGCGGGAATGTTGCGAAGTCTTCGCCAAGGGGTGTGACGGCGAAGGAACTGGAAACCAGCGGATTGTCGCGTGCAGGAAATGCTTCTGGTACAGCCTCGACGTCCGGGAGCGGTTCGCGACTCGTGGCAGTGACGACATGGCGCCGTTCACGGACACACCCCTAATCAAAACGAACGAACTGCATACTCTCTTCGACGCCGACTTCAACCTCTCCGAGCCAGCTATTGCCGTCGATGAACTCCTACTTGCACAGCCCGCCCGGCGTTCGGCTACGATCCCTCGA
Organism: Terriglobales bacterium; assembly: GCA_963738095.1. Classification (GTDB taxonomy): domain Bacteria; phylum Acidobacteriota; class Terriglobia; order Terriglobales; family Acidobacteriaceae; genus Alloacidobacterium. The sequence goes on along the minus strand of CAVTVL010000020.1, from coordinate 328,739 downwards.
AGAACGCCGCCATCTATACCGCTTCCGGCGTCGATGGCATTCGCTCACAGATCCAGAAACTCCACACTGCCGGAAAGCTCTAGTACCTTATCATCGTTACGCGTGCCCCACTCATTCAGCCGTATGGGCGGGATATGCCAAAGGGTATCGAGAACAGCTTTTGCTGGGGGATCGAGCAATTGCCTATTCACTGAACGGAACGCCAAACGCCAATAGGGAGGTTCGTGGAGGACGATACTGTGCGCCGATCACACTTGGTTTCTTGCCCATGGCTTTCCAGACTCGAAGTGCGACCGCATTCATATAGAGAAGCCGCACCTGCTCTCGGCTTTCTCCGCGCTCGCTATAGATGCTAATTGTGGTTAGAAGCTGCGTTTGTCCAGAGTCGATCAGATATGGTCCCATGCTAACGGCAGGAGCGTTCCGAGTGTCCTGCACTTCTTCCGCGTTTTGAGCAACAATCTCATAATTCAGTGATCGCCGAGAACGCCCTCCGTCCAAGCTAAACAATAAATCGTTCGACGTGTAACTGGATGAATATTGTGGGCTGCCCATCATATTCTCTTTTTTAGTCCTGATGCGGCGGAGCATCGCTCCACAGTATCGGTAGCTTGGTTCATAGCGATCACTTATCAGCCCTTCTCTTCCCAAACCAGTAGTATCGCCGCCAACAATTCGCGCAGCGAATCGGAGACAACGCGAGTAACCTTAAAAGCCGATCCAGAGAGTTCGAATCAGCCGTCTGGAATTCGATCGAGCTACAACGAGGACAGTTCCGACGCATCCAAAGTATCCGTGGAACACTGCTGGGCCAGTTGAGTTCTATAGAATTCATTTCGGGTAGCCCTTTCCAATTTGATCACTGACACGTTAAGAGTCATTTCCATCTCGCGCGCTGGAATTAAAATCAAGCCAGGACAGAAGAGCACGGACACTACCCGTCGCCATCGCTATACATGAGTCGCCAGCTCCGTAGTAAAGATGAATGGTGTCTCCATCCGCTCCGATGGTTTGTCCGCAGGGAAACACAACATCGTTGACATCCCCTCCGCGCTCGTAGGGAGCTTCTGGACCAAATATCCAGGAATCTCCTCTCAGTAAACAGATGTCTGGTTTGTTGATGTCGAACAGAGCAAGACCTAGCCGGTAGATGCTGCCGGATGCTGTATGGCGCACACCGTGATAGATCGTCAGCCAACCCTTCTCAGTTTCGATTGGCGGGGAACAAAGCCCGATCTTGTTTGCATCCCACCATCCTCCGCGTCGCGCTTCGAGCATCACTTTGTGGCTGCCCCAATGTTGTAGGTCTGGCGAATATGAAATCCACATGTGAGCGCCAAGCGTCGTCACCGGCCGATGAATGAGAGCCCAGAAGCCTCCGATTCTTCGCGGCAGCAGGGCAGCGTCCTTGTCTTCGGGCGACATGATCACGCCATATCGCTCAAAGCTCTTGAAGTCCTTGGTCAGTGCAAGCGAAACGCCCGGTCCACCGCGAGCGTAGGAGGTGTACGCCACTGCATACTGCTCCAACTCCGGAACATACGTGATACGCGGATCTTCGATACCCCAGATCTCTTCCGGATATTCTCGCGGATTCGCCATCAAAGTTGGTTGAGCATCGATACGCCATCCATCGATGCCATTCGCTGAACGCGCAGCGCAGAGATGCGATAGCCCTCTCCGGTCTTCTACTCGACAAAGCAACAAGGTATCTCCATCGGCCAGCCGTGTTACGCCCGCATTGAAGACGCTGTTGACCGGATAAGGCCAACTTTCGCGACTGAGGATGGGATTGCCGTGATGACGCACAAATAGAGAATCAGCCGCGCGTACTTGAGCATTCTGTTGGTCGACAGTGGGGTATTCCGGTGATGTAGATGGAAGCCTAATTGAATTCAAAGACAGGCACTCATTTCCTGATTCTGGTTCACTGTAATTGGCGCTCCGATGTTTTGCATTTCAAGCAGTGACATCAGGAACGACACGGTTGATTCGGCTCCCTGGTTTTCATTTACACGGTCTGGATGAAGTCCGTCTTTACAGCCGCCAGTTATCGCATCATAAAGCGGCACCTGCAGATCGTTTTCACCAAGAAACCAGCGGAAGGCGCACCATGCTTCATCAAGCCACAACTTCTCTTCAGTCAGTCGATATGCCTGCAAACATGCGGAGATAGTTGCGCAGGCCTCGACTGGTTGCTGATCGAACCGCGCCTTCTCCCCGTTCTCAGTGAAAAATCCCCTCGATCCGATCGGGACGAAGATATTTCCTTCCCCTCGGTGCTGCGCCTCGACAAGCCAGCGGAGCGACTCGCATCCTGCTTCGATCATTCTTTTATTCTCGCTATGCCATCCCGCAGTTAAGAGCGCCTGCGATAATCTTGCATTCGAATAAGAGAGACTCTTCTCAAACCACAGCCATGTTTCTGAACGACTGCGTTCATAGATATCCAGCAACTGGTTTGCGAGTAGATTGCGTGTGGCCTGAATCACCCTGTCCCCGGGAAACCAATCCAGATATGCCTGCATGCCCAGTACAGAGAATGCCCAGGCGCGCGGACTGGTGAACGTCAGAGTAGCTGGAAGCGCAGCCTCGAAGAGCCTGCCTGCCGCACCTCTCAAACCGGCATCTCCCGAACGGCCAAGCACTGTTCCCACGGCCCACATGGCGCGACCGTGACTGTCCTCCGAACCTATTTCCTCTTGCCATTTGCGGTCATAGCTTAGGAAATTCCTGAACCTGCCTGTTTTTTCATGAAAGGCAAGCCATAGAAAAGCCAGATACCGGCCGGAAAGTGGAGCGTGCGCATTGCGGTCAGACAGTAGCGACTCGTTTAGCAGCGTTGCCACGATGAGCGCACGGGCATTATCGTCAGTCGTATAGCCCTCAAGACAATTTGGCAGAGAAAAAATTGCATGCTGCAACATGCCCGTGTCGTCGGTCATGCGTAATAAATGCGACGTATCCAACATCGGCAATCTATCTGTCGCCTTTGCTGCGAAAATGTCCTGCAAGGCGGCGCGTGGCCGCAACATCCTTTCGACGCGGGCGCGTTGGAAGCTCGCCATATAAGCCTGCGCTGTCTTTTGCCATGTCGTGCCGCGTGAATGAAGATAAGCATGTTTTCGCATCGCATGCCGCTCAGCATCGTCCTCCAGTAATTTGGAGGCTGCTTCTGCGATGGAGCCAGGATCATCGAATGGAACGATAACGCCACGCCCATCGGCAAGGAGTTCTCGCGCGTGCCAGTATGGAGTGGAGATAATTGCTTTTCCCGCGCCGAGTGCAATCGCAAGCGTACCTGAAACTACCTGGGCTTCCTGACGATAGGGAGTGATGTAGATATCCGCAGCGCCGACGTGTTCGATCAATTCCTCGGTGCTCACGAAACGATTGTTGAAAATAACGTGCGAGGAAACACCGCATTCTTCAGCTAACGCCTTTAGCTCTTCCCTGTATCGCTCACCCTCGCGCCGCCGTATATGCGGATGGGTTGCTCCGGAAACGATGTACACGAGATTTTCGTGCTTTGCCAGGATCGCCGGCAGCGCGCGAATCACGTTTTCGATTCCTTTATTTGGTGACAGCAGACCAAACGTGAGCAATACGGACTTTCCCTGAGTACCAAACAGATCTTTGAAATAATTGGGATCCATGAATGGCAGGTCTGGCACGCCATGCGGGATGACATCTATTTTTTCGTGTGGCACGTCGTACACGTCTCGCATCAGACTCGCGGCGTATTCGCTCATCACGATCAAACGATCCGAAAGGTTGGCAATCTCTTCGAGCACAGCACGCTGGCTGGAATTCGGCTCGCGTAGTACGGTGTGAAGGGTTGTCACCAGTGGCATTCTCAATTTGCGCAACAGTAATAGTATGTGACTACCAGCGACACCTCCGAAGATGCCATATTCGTGCTGCATGCAGACGAGGTCATTCCCATTGAAGTTGAGAAATTCAGCAGCTCGCTCGTAGGAGGCACAATCTTCCTGAGCAAGCTCCAGCCGTACTTGTTCGGGATATTGATAGCTTGATTCCGGATCATTGACGGGAATTGCGAAGAGGCGGCCGCTGCCATATTCGGCCGCTATCGCAGTGCACAGATCGGTCGTGAAAGTAGCAATACCGCATTGTCGCGGTAGATAGTTGCCAATGAAGGCAATGCGCGTCGGCAGAGGCAGTGGTGCAGATTTCGTGGTAACTGGAGATGAGAATCCAGCTACTTCTTTGTTGCGAAGCATTTCCGAGAGGGACACGGTTTCCTGCTTTCACGTGTATCGTGACGCGGCACGCTATTGAACTGTTCATGCAAGACACGAGCTAGACAGGCCAATCAGTCTCGTGCATCCGCGGGATGATAGGTTTAGAGCGTCACAAGCTGTCGGATTGTCATCTCGTCAACTAGGCTGAGTGAGGCCTGTTGCTGTATCTGGCGTGCGTAAAGCGTGATCTTGGCAACCCGGAAGCCCAGGTATTTCGAGACACTTATCGAGTTCAGTTCAGCGGCGTTGAACCTGTCCTTGATTCCCTCCAGTGCACGACCTATCGCTTTATCGATAGCCGATGTCGCAGTACGGCCGATGCCGAAACGGGCATAGGCATCCTCTAACCACATGAAGTGCCAACCCGCATTTCGAACCTTAACGTCCAAAGCAGTAGCCATCGTATCTTTGACAGACATCCATGTACCGCAAAACCGCTCTTGTATCAGATCAAGCCCATCAGGCAGCACGCACTCCGTACGCAGGAACATCGCATGGAGGTTCATACTTGCGGCTTCTTGACTGCCGATGTGCGGGAAGTTGTCACGCTCGGGTCTGTAGCGCGACGTCCGTTTCCGGAATAGCCCGCGGCATCTGGCTGGCTCACTGGCCCAAACGGAAAGATTATTTTTTTGCGACGGGCAGCAAGATAATTATTTACGTCTGCTTTTTTGATGAGACTCATGATGGCTCCAGTGGTCCTGTTACTTACTTGAAAGGTGCTCGTCTGGAGCGAAGCATGGATAGGCTTGAGGCGAGGAAGAATATCGGAACTATATCTTAAGCATACGCGGTAAACAGTTGCCGCGTATGCAATCATAGGCGGATTCGATTGCTCATCGTGTTTGCAGGGACCACAATCATGGTCTTAGGCGCAATCCTTCAGCATCATGTCCAGCGTTTACGGGAGCAGAACCCTCATGGCCCGACCGCGAACAGCATCAATTCCGGAGCAAAGTATCACCAAAAGTAGGGAAAGGCAGCGAACTCGTCCAACGGCGACTTCCTAGTGACACAAGGTATGCGGCTTTATCGTCCGAGATGCCTACTATTTTCCGCCTTTCGCTCACTCGACGATCCGTCTGGGGATACTTTCGACGGTTGATTACGGTCGATTCATGTGCCGCCCAACCCTACGGAACTCGCAAGCCCTCGCGCTCCGCCCTGATTGCTTGCCGGCATCACTCGAAGATGAAATCCGCCTCGCTCACGATACGTACAGTCAGGAAGCAATCGCAATAGGCGAGCAGATATGCCTGGTGGCGGACCGCACAGCCGATGGCGCCGGTTGCGCGCACATTGGCTGAATACGCATCACTCCCCTGAGAGAGGAAGTACGTTGCCGACTGCTGCAGGCGTTCCTGCACAGCACCTGAGTAAACGGTCACCGATTCGCCGGTGAGTTCGGAATGGAATCGCTCTCTCACAGAGAGCAGTGTGGACAGTCCGGCGATACCGATGGATCCACCTATATTGCGCATCATGTTGAAGAGCGACGAAGCCGCGCCGCTTTCCCGCCCCTCCGCCATGCCGGCCGTGGTAACCGCGCGCCGACCAGTGACAGCGCCGCGACACCGCTAGCAATAAACTTCGCGTCTCTTCACCTCTCATCTCCGTTCGAGATGAGAACCTGTGGCCGCCGCGTGTAGGCCGATCCAGCTGGCGGCGCGGTCGGGTCCCGCACGTTCGTCGTTATCCGCCGCAAACTACGGCTGGTTGACGACTACATAGGTCGTGTTTCCGCCTGAAAACTGTGGCTGATAGTAGGTCCCGCCGCACTGCTGGTATGTGACACCGTTGGCGACGATCGCCTGGCAGTTGGGCGGAAGCGTATTTACCATCGATCCGATCGCAGCGGCGGTGACCGCAACTGCCGCTGTAACTGCAGCCGCAGCCGCAACGGGGTGATAGCAGCAACCGCCGCCGCCGTAGTATCCGCCGTTGTATCCACCGTTGACATTAACATTGCGGTTTACGTTGACGTTCTGGTTGACGTTGACGTTCTGGTTGACGTTGACGTTGCGGTTTACGTTCGCGTTCTGGTTGACGTTGGCGTTACGGTTTACGTTCGCATTCTGGTTGGCGTTGCCATTGCGGTTAGCATTGGCGTTGTTGGTGGCGTTGCGATTCGAGGCAGCATTTCTTGAGGAACTCGGCTGATTGACGCTGCTGCTGGAAGTAGAACGGACAGCTCCATTGTTTCTGTTGCCACCACCTCTATTGCCACCACCGCCGCTAGTGCGTTGGGCAACGGATGGAATTGCCAAAAGGAGCGCGATCGAGAACGATAGAACGAGTCTAGTATCGAGTTTCATATGTAGCTCCTAGTTGCTTCCTGTTGCGGACGCATTTTGTCCGGCGAAAACGATCTTGTGGACACCCGCCGGAGGATCGAAGATGAAGGCCGCATCGTTGTAGGACGGCGCGAGGTTCCAGGTCAGTACCGAAACGTGCTGCGGACGAGCCTCGTCAGTGGTGGTGGTCAAAACCAGTTTTCTGGGCAGAGGATGATCCCCTGACTGGATCCAGACCTGCCAGTCGAGGCCGGGCTGCCGGAACGCATAACGCTCGCAGGTAGTTCCTTCAACGTCGCCAGGACCGAAATCGGTGGCTTCGGTGATTTGGTTAGTGGAGGCCTGCGGCCCGCCCCACAGGAAGAGATCCACGAGAGGAAGCTCCATGTCGAACTTTTCGCGCACAATGTCGATCAATTCACCGATGGTTGGGGGTGCGTCTGCAGTTGCGTAGTAACCCGCGCCACGGGCGAAGAGCGTGAATGTCTTCCCGTCATACAGGGCCAGACCCGACATCTGATCTCCCTGGATATCGTAACGAAGCTTATTGGGCCGAACGGCAAGCATGTCAGTGGTGCGAGCGAACATCAACTTCTCTCCGTCCTCCAGAACATCCTCCGATGTTTCGTTAGATTTAATCTGGAAATCTTTTAAGGAGCGAAGGTAGGTGCCCATCTGGTTCAAGGCATCCATTGCCGAGGAGTCGATCAGGTCTGATGTCTCGGAACTGGATTGCTGCGCCGGCAACGGGGCAGAAAGGCCCGTTGCGAGCGTGAACAATAAGATTGCATATCCAATGCGTTTCATGAATTTGTACTCCTTTTCTGATTGTTCCGTAAGCTGATACGCAGCTGAGTCGTATTGCCTGGCACAGCATGGTATTGGCAATCCCCAGCACGACAGCCTGAAGCCATGCACCGATCGTGGAAGTGCCATCATGCTTCCGGGGTTGAAGCTCAGCCTTAATGGCGTTCAGCTTCGCGACTATCCGCTTCTTCGCTGTGCTCCGCCAGACTATGAATGTGCCATCACTGATGGGGTGCCCACAGAAGTGAGTAAATCCCGGAACGTAAAGGTTTCTGATTTCCCCCGCCGCGTTGTTTCAGGTTGGGAGCGGTGAATTCCCGAACTCGATCAGTCATGTCTAGTCCGGATGTAATTCCAAGCCGAACTTCGCCTACCGTTCCCGGAACTCTTTCAGAAACCGCTCGGCATCCATTCGGTGCTGAAAACCTACCATCACGTTATTCGCAAGTGGTTATTCGGTACTGTGTAGCCTAAGAAACCCGTGCGCTGAGAAACAATTCTTCAGTGCAATTGTGGATATCATTTCCCAGGAGGGCAACTGGTAAAACAACCAGTCCTTGCGGAATACCATAGTAAATAAGCTTGATGAGAAGCGCTGCGAACAATTTTTCGGCAAGTGGAGTTATATGTTAGCTAACTGGAATGCACGATGTTTGTGCCAGTGATAAGTTAGGATTCTGCAGCTATTGAAGGGCTTGATCGGACCACATTCAGTATCTTCAACCGAAAGCTCATTCTCCTTCTGTCGATTCTGACTGACGCGATTCGTAGGGCTCATATTATTTGCGCCGAGATGGTACGATCAAAGCAGTTTCACTGAAAGCCCAGATCAGTAAATTGTTTCGGGCGATGCTCCAGGCTCCGAAGAGCACTTAGCTTTCAAAATAAGAACCTAGGTTGAACTAATTCACATCGGCCATGCCCCGGTGACAGGAAAGTAATTGACTTCCACCGGACCTGCGCCTGCAAGCAACTCCGGAGATTCCTTGGCGAGTTGCAGGTCAACAGTCATTACTCGCCCGCCCTTACCGTCCGCCTTAAACGGCGTTCGAATACATCAGGAGATAGACTAATTCGCCACCCAGGATATAAAGATGTTCGCTCCGCAAATTGTCGAAGAGCTGCGCGAGGTCCTGGAGAACGAACCCGCTACCTGACCCATGGTATCGGCACTCAATGAGCAGAAAATTGGCCACTGTGCTGAAATAAACACCCTCGCATCTCAACGTTTAGGCGCACGGAACGTATTCAATCCGGACGTAGGGAATAGTGCCGCCGACAATCTCGACGAACGGCCTTCCGTCTTTGACACCCACAACTCCGTAGCCCGAGGCCGTCGATAGAAAGCATCGAAAATCTCCGGGGACAGACGGTTTCAAGTACAGCACTTGATGAACGGCGTCGAAACGGGCGCCGCTCAAGGCTTGCAGTAGCGCGTAACAGGACATCGATCGCGCGTACCAACGGCCCGCTTCAAACTCGTCGAAAGGATTTCGGACCGTGCCGTCATATCGCTGTCGACAGGCTCGGACGATTGCAAGCCCCTCCTCGACCATGCCGGTCATCATCAGGTGCGATGCGGCCTCATATTCGAGGCCGGTCCAGACTTCATTCGAGTAGATGAACGGAAAAGAAGGCTCTCCGCCACGCGGCCATGTGCATAGAAGGGTGCCACCTTCCTTGCCCAGGGCATATTTCGGCCGCTGCGGGTTGGCGTGTGAGGACAGGTCCTTTTTGAAGTTATTCCGGAATAACGCGCTCAGATGCTTTCTGACTTTTTCTGTGTCCAGCAACGCGCCGCAACCGCTGAGCTGGGCCATCCACTCTCCGACCAACCCGTCGGTCAGGCAGCCACTGCCATATTGATATTTCGGGCCCTCCCGAGCGAGGATCGCCTGATCCTCCGCCGAACTCACTCCGATCCTAATATCGGCCAAATCCTGTGCGCTCGCCTCCTTGGGCGACCACGCGAGCTGCTGAAAATATTCGCCATTGAACAGCCGCGTGTTCAGGAGACGCGAACCAGCATCGAATAAGGCGGTATAGCCTGCGCTGGATTCCCCGAAGGCTTCGGCCATGAGCGCGGCGGCTTTCAGGGCGCCGAGGTACAGCCCACTGTCGCGAATATCTGGACGCCAGAAAACGATATCGAAGGTATTCAGTCTTGGCCGATCGAGCCAGCCAGAGCGTTGCGGGTCCCAGGAGTGGATGCAATGGTCCAAACTCAGCCGGATCTGCGGCCATAGCCGCCGCAGCCAGTCTGTATCCCCGGATATCCGCCAATCACGAAAGGTTCTGATGATGCTTCCCAACTGGCCATCAGGCGCAGGGCTCGAAAATGACATCTCTCCTAAGCGCCCGGAGGAGCGCACAGGCTTACGAATGGGCAGGGGGACGCGACAGTTCTGATGCCCGTCCGGACAGAGCAATTCATTGAACTCCGTTTCGCGCATCGTTCGTTCCAGAGCGGGAAACAGATGCGCCATGCTCTGCGCGTAGTTCCAGACGTGCGTACAGGATCCAAAGCCATTGCCGGCCTCATTGTCGACGCCCTCCCAGCCCCAGAAACGACCATCAGACTGTCTGAGCATCGTCGGTGATTTGAATAGACTGAGGTTTGCCGAGACAGCTTCGATCACATCGTGCGGCAACGTGCTCGAGAAAAAGCAATCCCGGAAACGCGCACTACGCCGGCGCAGATCATCAAAGTGATCACGCCACCAGGCAGTGCTTTCGTCAATGTCGTGAAACTGGCTGTGATACCAGGGCTGATAGGTTTCGAGCCCGTGGTAATCCCGGGTCTCTCCAGCGTTGGCCGGGTCATCCCCGGCACGCAGGCCGGATTCGACGACATGCCAGGCAAACCGGATACGGATGATCCGGTTCTGACCCGGTGCCAATCTAATTGGAACAAATAAAGACGCGCCAGGGTTCGGTGTTACGCTGTCCAAGGAAAACCGAGCGGCGCGGTCGTTGCATGCACTTCGCCACACCATCGTCAGCGTGTCAAAGCCCCCTCCGCGAAACCACCCACCTATCTCGACGTCTGCATCGCCGACGATCGACAACGCGGAGCGGGGCTGGCGCTGGTCCGGTGACTCTTCGGCCCAAAGGATGAAGCCATTATCAATCCTGCGGATGCCGTGCTTCGCATCCTTATCCCGGGACAACGCATCGCTTGCGAGAAAATTTTCCGCGTGAAAGGAAAAGAGCGCTTCAAGCGGCACACGTCCGACGTTTGTCAGCTCGTATTCGATAGCCACGAGCGGCAAGCTCGAAGCGTCGGTTTCTAATGGCTCAAAGGGGCTCCAACCTACGATCTTTGCCACCACGGGCAGCACGGGATCACGCAACTCCACTTCAGCGAACGGAAATTTGGCTGAGAAAGCGGCTTCGGAAAATCGCGGCAAGCCGTAGGTAGTACCGCCGCCGCCCTCACTGCTGCGCGGCTGATGTAATACCTTGTAGCCTGCAACAGGGCCTTCCAAGACCCTGGTCATCGGCGTAGGGTGGGCGAGACTCACTGCCGCGAACAGACAGGGGTCGTTCAGCAGCTCAGGGCGGTTCCGAATCGACACCGATGAGATACCGCCCGCACCTTCGAGGCATATCATGCCCGCACCGATGCCTCCAAGAGGAAATTTGATATTTTCGAGCTGGGCATTGCGAAAAATGCGGGGGCTTGACATCACGTCGGTGGATGCGTGATTCGGGGCGGGCCCATCCGGGTGACCGTCGAATGCTGGACTCGAGTCAGCGGACTGTGCGGAAGAAGCAAGGACCATAGCTGCTCCCGCGAGAAAATCTCTGCGTCGCATGGTCATTTATATCCTCCATTTATTCCAGGTGTCTTGAGTCGTCTTGATTGGTTTGTTGCATTTATTCCGTTGGGCACATCGGTCCTCACGGAAGGTAGATAGCCCTCGGCAAGTGATTGTGACAATAAAGCCTCGCAGAAAACTTATTTGTTGACGTCATTGTCTACAATCCATAGAACTTTAGCAGATTCAACCGCGCACGCGGTTAAATCGTTGCTGGTCGCGGCAAGGTTCCGAGCATTCATCCGACGGCGTTCCAGAGTGGAGATTTACCATGCTCGCCGCAAAGCTCTTCCAACGCTGAGATCAGACGAACCGAATAAGACCGAGGGTGATTGATGGATCGCCGAAAGTTTTTTGCTTTTATGGGATACACTGCGGCCCTAACATCGCATGCTGCAGACCAAAAACTTCTCGCCGCAGTATCTTCAGCGACAAACATAAAGATTGCTAACACGCCCGGCGCTGAATCCGATTCAGGGCAGGAACAGCGAAAGCCGATCATCATGATCGGAAGCTATCATGCCCTGATGCCGATTGGCATTGCGTTTATCTGGAACCATGCGGCTGGCATCGTACTGGATGTGGGAGGCGGTAGCGGCTGGCATCAGGGCGTGTGTGCACCGGACTTCAGCATCAGCCATAGTGAGTTCGAACAAGATGGCGCGCACGTGGAGTTTGATTGGGGGCGTGTAGGCGAAGGCGCGGCTGTGGCACGGATCCGATGCGACAGGCCCGTGCATCTCATGCTTCGACTGCCAGGAAATCCGTGGCTCAATTTTCATAACTGTCTTACCCGCGTCGACACCGGCGTTGATGCCTTATGCATTACGAACGAGGGCCATTACCTCGACTGGCATATGCGTCTTGACGCAGTGGCAACCAGCCAGGAGGGTATATATCCGCTGGAGAAATATGCCAAGGGACGGCCTATCGATCAAGGTGCCGCTAACCTCGCATTGAGCGTCGAAGTCTTGCCCGAACGCCCTGTACACATCGCAGCGGGCTTCGGCCAGATCACCGGCCTGGGGACGGTCGATGCCACCCTCAACAAAGCGTCCGAGGAATATGAGGCTCATCGCGCCAAGGCGAGCGGAGCTTGGGGTGACTTTGCGGGCGCAATCGCACAAAACCTGAACAACAGCCGGTTTTACAGCAGCTTGAACAAACGTGTCGCGCACATCTTTGCCCGATCTTACCCGCCCAATCCCTGGACTGCGGATCCCGATTATCTTCCTTACTTCGCATGGGACACTTCTTTCAGCGCGCTGCTGGGCTCAGTGGAGGACGGGGCTCAGGCAAAAGATACGCTGCGTGCTTTGCTCGCATTTCAAATGCCGGATGGAAAGATGCCCCAGGTCTCGGGCTGGAAGTATCTTGACATTCCCTATGCCTTCACTGTGTGTTCCAATCCTCCTGTCAGCGCTATGTGCGCGTGGAAAATCCATCAGCGATGGCCTGATCTTCAGTTCCTTAGAGACGTTTATCCCGCGCTTCGCAGGTGGCATGAGTGGTGGGCGAAAAACAGTGACGGCAATAAAGATGGTCTTCTGGAATGGGGGGCGTCAAACCGAACACTTTTCGATGCCTGGGTTGCATGCGGGTGGGATGACACGCCGGCATTCGAAGGAAGCGAAATGATCGGCACCCAGATGAACGTGGACGCCGTGGACCTGAACTCCCTCTGGTCAATGGATGCGGAATACCTTGCAAATATGGCGGATGCTCTGGGTCTGACCGATGACGCTCGGCAGTTGCGCTCAGAGCAGGCTCAGATCAATCACCTGATGAACCAAATTCTGTGGAACGAGGAACTCGGCGTGTACTGTCACCGCCGGTGGAACAAAGATGGAAGCCTCGGAGCATTTCTGACCAGACTGACTCCGATGAACTTTTACCCGCTCATTTGCGGGGCGCCAGACGAGCGGCGTGCCAGACGTATGCTCGACGTCCTGACCGATCCAAAACGATTCTGGGGTCGATGGATCCTACCAACCCTCTCCTACGAAGATCCTGAGTGGCATTCCCAGGGCTACTGGAAAGGAAACGCATGGGCCCCCGTGAATTATCTTGTGTGGCTGGGGCTAAAGCGCTATGGAACACCTGAAGAAAAAGGCCGATTGGCTCAGCGCAGTGTGGAAATGTTTATGAAGAACTGGACCGAAAAGGGCATTTGTGGCGAAAATTTCAAAAGCGTGGATGGGACGTGCAATGGTTTTCCGCACTACAGTTGGGGAGCTCTTCTCTGCATGATTGGTGTGGAGGCTTTCATCGATATCGGACCAGATGGACAACCGTTCGCAGGAACGATGGCCGGATTTCCAGAAGATATTCAATTGCGAAATATTCCCGCTGGTGGACGATCATTTCGCGTCTCTATGAATCGCGGGCGAACTGAGATCCTTCACGAGTGATCGGCGGAAAGCGAATGTTTTCCTGATCAACTGTCCGACGCAAGGCTCAAGCGAATCGCTTCGGTCAGTCGGTGTGGTGCCAGTCGATCCACCTGCCTCTACGGCTTACGCCCAAAGCATTTGTGGTAAGCATCTTCTACATCGCTCCAGATCGTCTTTGTTGACAATCTTGTCTACCTTGTTGTAATTTTTGTGCCGCAGCGATGAACTGGGACAAAAATATTCAAAGGGGAGATCGAGGATGCCAACACCTTATGAAGCGGAGTTGCACGAATTTGAGCAAAACGGTTACATCTTCGTGCCGGGCCTCTTGAATAACGAGGAGACACAGTTACTGTTTACGGCGGCGAAGAGCGACACCAAATTAATGGATAACGCATTCGACGTAGCTGACGCTCAAGGCGGTAAGAGCCGTCTATCGGGCTGGAGCCACGTAGGTGATGATGTTTATGGAATGGTTGCAGCTGCGCCGCGTGTGGTGGATCGTATCGAGGGTTTTCTAGGCGGCGAAATCTACCATTACAACTCGAAGATGATGCTGAAGGAGCCTCGCGTCGGCGGCGCATGGGAGTGGCATCAGGATTACGGCTACTGGTATCAAACTGGGTGTCTGTACCCGTATATGGCGAGCTGCATGATCGCTCTCGATCGTGCAACGACGGAGAACGGCTGCCTGCAAATTCTAAAAGGTTCACACCACATGGGGCGAATCGAACATGGACGATTCGGTGGGCAGACAGGCGCCGATCCAGAGAGAGTGGCCGCTGCGCTGGAGCGGCTTGAGTTAGTGTACTGCGAGATGGAACCTGGGACGGGTTTGTTCTTCCACGCGAATCTTCTGCATATGTCGGCACAGAACCGAAGCGAACAGTCCCGCTGGTCGTTCATCTGCTCTTACAACGCTGCTCGGAACAACCCATACAAAGATTCTCATAACCCCCGTTATACGCCGTTGAAGAAGGTGGACGATGGTGCAATTTTGCGCATGGGTCTGAAAATCAGTAACCCCGATAAGGTATTCGTTCAACCAGAAGACGACAAGACGGCAGTGGGCGAGCGTGTCAGGGCCTGATGGGTTTAACCCACGGCGTGTCGGATTCTTCTTCCGATGAGGGGTTGAGATGTCTTTGGCCTTATGGCAACTCTGACTGCAAATACTTCGAACCGCAACGGCACTTGCGCTGGCTTGTTCACCCCTGCAGAACACGCGGCTCTTCTGCTACGAAGGCGAACTCACACTCACTGGCAATGTGGAAGTTCTGAAGATTCTTCGATGCCCGGGGAATGGTATCCGCCTTGGTCGAATGGCCAGATCTTAAGAACGGAAGGTCTATGCGAACTCGAATGTTATGGCTCGCGAATGTGGTTGTGTCTTTCTACATACTAAGCGCTGGGTCGGACCAGGCCCAGAGGATTGTGCCTCCCGAGCGATCTGGCCAGCTCATGGCGACACTTGAGAACGGTGAGCCGTTTTCGTTCGTCTGTGACGGTAAACGGTCAAAAGAGTTCCTCGCATCGTGGCAGAAGTCCGAAACGGTTCATCCGCTTTCGGGTGGCCGCACTCTACGAACTATCAACTATCACGATCCGACTACGCAGCTCGATGTAAGTCGCGAAATCACAGTCTTTCCCGAAGGGCATGCAGTCGAGTGGGTCCTGAGGCTCCACAATGGCGGAATTAACGACAGCGTGATGTTGGAAAACATTCTGCCATTGGATCTCGATATACCCGTCCCTGAGGGCGGCGCAGTTACTTTCCATCACGCCCACGGAAGCGTTGAAGGACCGCCGGATTACACCCCGGTTGACAAGGTTCTTAGCCAAGGCACGACCGTCCAGCTCGCGCACTACATCCTGGAGAATGACTTACACAAAAACGGTTACATCCCATTTTTCAACCTCCAATGGCCTGACGGAGGACTGGTCGGCGCGATTGGTTGGACTGGGCAGTGGATGGTGAGCGCAGCGCGCTCCGTCGACAGCGCCACACTAAAGAGTGGTCAACAACTCACTCATCTCAGGTTGCATGCCGGTGAGAGCATTCGCACTCCCCGTATCCTGCTGATTCAGTGGAGTGGGACCGATTTCCTCGTAGGCCAGAATGCATTACGCCAATTGTTGCTTTCCTACTATGCGGCCCGGGTTGACGGTAAGTTGGTTATGCCACCCGTTGCACATACTGGGGCATATGCCTTGATCTTCGATGGCATCGCGAAGAAAACCGGGCAGAATCCACTCGACATCCTGCCCACGATCACGGCTCGCGATCTAGGTGCCAGCGGCGGACACGGATTCCCTGGTCCAGACGACGCATTGAATTTTGTCACAGAGAAGAACCAACTCGAGGTGATTCACAACATGCCTCCCGTAGGGATCGAAGCCTATTGGCTGGACGCGGGCTGGATGGAAGGGGTGTGGCCCGGCGGGCGGGGGAGTTGGGTGCCCAGCAAAGATTTCCCTGATGGCCTGCGGCCGCTTGGCGAAGCCGCGCACCAAAAGGGCTTAAAGTTCCTGCTGTGGTACGACCCAGAAGGCGTCAGCCCGGACAGCCTTATCGCAAAGGAACATCCGGCGTGGGTCCTTCATCAACCGAAGGAAGGCAAGTGGGGCGGTATCTTTCGATTTAGTGACCCTGCGGCACAGAAATGGATGACTGATCTTCTTGTCCGTCAGATCCACGATTGGCAAGTAGACATATTTCGTATGGATCGCAACACAAATCCGCTCCCGTTTTGGCGGTTAGCGGACACACCTGACCGTCAGGGCATCACGGAGATTCGTCAGATCGAGGGCCTATATGCTATGTGGGATGCACTACTACAGCGCTCTCCCCACTTGGTGATCGATAACGCGAACTGGCGTGAGACTGGACCGGATATTGAGGCGATGCAGCGCACGGTCGGTTCGTTGACACGCAGCGAGGTCACGTCATCAGGGGTACCGAATCCAATAGCAGATCAGGCCCAGACCGCAGAGCTGAGTATGTGGGTTCCGTTCCATGCGCAAATTCTGAACGGAGTGGACCCTTACAACTTTCGCAGCACAGCCACTACAGGTGTGGCGATCGGACTCGACCTACAGTCGCCTTACGTGCCAATCGATGAGCTTCGCAAAGCCATCACCGAAATGAAAATGCTTCGGCCTTACTGGCTGGGTGACTACTACCCGTTGACCCCTATCAATATTGACCAGGACACGTGGTGCGGGTGGCAGTTCAATCGCTCAGATCTCGCCGCCGGCTTCGCCATGTTCTTCCGTCGCCCAAAAAACGCTCAGGCCAGTTATGAAGCCAACTTGCACGGCATCGATCTCGAGTCGTCGTATGAAGTCAGTTTCGCAGAAAGATATGACGTCGATTCCAAGCGTGTAATGACCGGGAAGCAGTTGGCCCACCTGCGTGTTGACATTAGCCATGCTCCCGGTAGCCTTCTGGTACGTTACCAAAAAACTGCAGACGGCCGAGTGGACTGATGCCGAAGAGAGCGGATCGTGGTGATCAAAGAATGTCCTATCTGAGTGGCTATGGAGTCTTTTGGAAAAGGAGAGATATAGATCAACCTGACAGTGTGATACGTTTCCGATGCGGGTCTCTTCGGAACTCGAGGCTAAGAATAAGAGTCGTGCGAAAAATCTTGCGGATAGGTTGTGCACCGTTGGGCCTTCAGTCGCTTTCCCAGATGCCGGCCCATCGTCAAAGCTCTGTTTTTAGCCCTTTTCATTTCCAGCCAGCCGAATTTCAGTTCCTTTAAAACACTACGGGCACAGGCGATTATAAAGCCCGTCTTCGTTTGGCGGAGGAAGGGTGTCGAGCGCAGAGAGATTGGCTCCGATGCCGAATTGGGGTGTGAAGTTAATTATCCGACCGCATCAGAGTTTGTTTTTCGCTGTGAATACCATACACATATCCAACGCGAGCCTCAGCGATTTGAACCCCGGCGTAAATATCTCAACCCCAATTCAGAGTCGGATATTCCTGGTGGAAATAGACTTCCCTGAAAACCCGGGCGGTCTCAACCGGTCGATGCAACACTTATGCTGATCAAAGTGCCCAGCAAAGAAACCGCGACGGTCGTCGCCGCACTGAGCAAGCACGTGCTTAAACTCCCCGCGACCCTGCGGCGCTCGTTGACGTGGGACCGGGGGCATGAGATGGCCAGACACAAGAGCTTCACGGTAGACACGAAGGTGAAAGTCTAGTGAAACGTGAATGTCGTTCCACCAGGGTTGCGATGTGACTGTTCTTGCTGCCAGCGAGCAGGTCTCCCTCCCAATGACCGGGAATAGCGCGGTCTTCAACCTCGGCAGGCCTTTCCCTGATAGAGATGGCATCGACGATCTGACCGTGTGACTTTCCGCCAGCCCGAGAATGTCGTGAGCGACGTATAAGCCGCTTGGCCCTGAGGTGCTGAATCAGCTCCTTTTTCAGAAATCCACGGGCCTAGATGAATAAGCTGCGGTAGATGGTTTCGTGGGACACGCGCATGCTCTCGTTATTGGGATAGCGTACCTTCAACCATGCCGAAATCTGTTCCGGCGACCAGTCCAGCATCAGTTTACTGGCCAGGATCGTCCTCAATGTCTCGTGGTTGGCAAGAAGACATACCTTGGGTCGCAGAGCCGAATCCCTAGCCTGATGATCTGCAGCGAAGACTGCGAAAACACAGGTGCGCTGCAACAAATTGTCGCCGTCAGTGCAGCAATAAAATTTCCACAAAACATCCGCCATTTCCACAAGACAAAATTCGCTTGACCCACTTGCATTCCGCCGGATCGGGAGTAAGCTTCAAATCAACGGAAGAGAGATCTTCCAGAAGGAGAGAGTAGACAAGGCGCTATCAGGAGAACCGGCAACGGCTCTCGCGAAGCGATCGGGAAACCGGAAGCTTTGGATGGAACCGAGAAAGCTCTTACAACGAAAGTAGCGACGGAAGAGTTTGGGAAGCGTGGGCCGCAAGGTTCGCAGGTCTCGAGCAAAGCTGAAGCGGCAAAGTAGTTGTGGCTTGGAAGCCGAACCAGGCCTTCAAAAAATCGGATAGAAGGGGCGAGTTCTCGAAAGGGAAATCGCCCCTTCGCTTTTCTGCGCTATCGATCCCTAACAACGCTCTCAGATATTCGCCTGCCACCACACCACAACATCAGAGAACTGGACAGGCGTGAAGAGGAAGGACCTGCTCTCCGCACCGATAGCCGCCCTCGAGAACATGGAACCACCCGGACCGCTCCAATATCGTTTGCGAATTTACGCTTGACAGGCAAGCCGCCACTTGCCTATTGTCGGGCCGTGAACGATATCTTCGAAGCGATCGTCGCGCCGGTCCGGCGCGCTATTCTCGACGTGCTCGTTGAGCGTGATGGCCAGACGCTCTTCGAGTTGTGCACGCGCCTCGCCATGAAGCACAACATCGGCGTTACGCGGCAAGGCATCTCGCAGCACCTCGACGTGCTCGAGTCCTCCGGTCTAATCGCCACCTCGCGGCAGGGCAGGTACAAGTTTCACTACCTGCGCGCGGAGCCGCTGCAGCAGATCGTCAACCGATGGCTGCGAAAGCCCAAAGCAAAGGAGAACACGCATGAAGATTGTCATGACCAGCGTCTTAGTAGACGACCAGGAAAAAGCCCTGCAGTTCTACACGCAAAAACTAGGCTTCATCAAGAAGATCGACATCCCACTCGGCGAACACCGGTGGCTCACCGTCGTCTCGCCAGACGGCCCTGACGGTCCCGAGCTGCTGCTTGAGCCCGATTCGCACCCTGCCGCTGGCCCTTTCAAGCGCGCGCTCGTCGAGGACGGCATCCCCTTCACCTCTTTCGCCGTGAAAGATATTCAGTCGGAATACGCGCGCCTTCTCTCCGCCGGCGTCGAGTTCACGCAACCCCCCGTCGCCATGGGACCCGTAACCGCCGCCGTCCTCGACGACACCTGCGGTAATCTCATCCAGATCGCCCAAACGAACTAGAGGCATCGCATGCCCCAATCCGCACTCGCCGGCATCAGCGCCGTCATGGAAGATCTGCGGTCCGCGGACAAGAACCGCCAGAACCACGCCTTCCAGTCACTTTCTGAGATGACAAGCGAACCTGTCGACTGTGCCTACGATGTGCGGGACGAACTTCTTCGCCTCATCGCCAAAGGAGACAACCGCCAGCGCTCCATCGCCGGACAGATTCTCTCCAACCTCGCCAAGAGCGATCCCGAGGAAAGAATTCTTAAGAACACAGCCGCACTGTTGGCCCTTACCAAAGACGAGCGCTTCGTCACCGCACGTCATTGCCTTCTGTCTCTCTGGAAAATCGCCGTCGTCGGAGACCGCCAGCGCAAGACCATCACCGATGACCTGGCGCACCGCTTCAAGGAATGTGCACCTGAGAAAACTGCACGCTGATCCGCTACAACATCCAGTGCGTCCTCAAGCGAATCTACGGCCTCACCCGGCGACGAGCAAGTGCGGTCAACAGCAGAAGAACTGATGAAGCTGGAAGAAGACCCGCAGTACAGAAAAAAGTACTCTACCGTTTGGCGCTCTGCTCCCAACATTCCCCGCATATTAAGGAGTAAATCGCCGGCTCGCTTCCATCGTCACCCCAACGGGAATATCCTTACTTCCCAAAGAGACCTTACGGGAGGGAGATGACATGGCGATACCACGTCGAACTGTAAAGAAGGTCATCATCGAGGAGACGAAGAAATTCCTCGTCGTCGCCCTTTATCTCTGGGTGATATTTGAACTCCTGGTGGAGTACAAGTCCGTAATTCTAGCCGAGGCCAACATAAGTATTGAAACGCGCGGTCTCGCTCTCATCAACGCGCTGGCGCTCGGGAAGATCATCGTCCTGGCCCAGGCCTTCCACCTTGGCGAGATGTCCGACCATGTGCCGCTCATCTACCCAACCGTTCTCAAGTCCGCCTTGTTTTCTATCCTCCTCGCTTTTTTCAAAATTCTGGAAGTCGGCATCGTGGGGCTCTTTCACAATCAGACCTTCGCGCAAAGCATTACCGAGATCGCCGGCGGCACCTTGAAAGGAATCGTCTGCGTCACCATGATCATGTTCGTTGTGCTCATCCCTTTCTTCGCATGGGGTGAAATGCGAAGTGTCCTCGGCGAGGATAGATTGCGTCAGCTCTTCCTCCATCCACGCCCGGCCGAAGCCGACTGACGAGAAACACCTATGCCGGCACCTGTAGGTTTCGCGGACTTCGGAGCCGGTGCCGATCTCACCTTCGATGAGAATGGAGGGCGAGCCATCGCCGCCGGAATCAATATTGTCCACATCAATACAGAGCTCCGAGTCGCATGGAGACAGGGTCTTGAAGCGAGTCGGGCCAAAAAACTCAAATGAAGTCGTCCCCTACAAGCTTCTCCCCCCGGTCATCGAAGCTGTGAAGGAAGTCGCCCTCTCACGACTGCGACTATTCAACAGCGTGGGGTCGCTAGCTCAGGTGTAGACCTAAAATTAGGATGCATTATGAAAAGAGGCTTCGGCCCCGGGGCCTTCGCTCCACTGCTGTCATCCTGAGCGAACCCTGAGCCTGGCGAAGGGGAAGTCGAAGAGCTGTCCTGAGCTTGCCGAAGGAACCCGCACGAATGAGATTCGCGCGAAGTCCTGGCACAGCCAGGACCCGCCTTCCGAAGCAGTCGCAAGAATCACGAGCCATCGCATCGCGCTCACGAAATTAAGCCGCGACGAGCCACACCCAAACACAGCATCGAGCCTTGCGCAGCAAGGCCCGGGTAGAAGCACTGGCCTTCAGGCCAGTGAATAAGACCTCACACTAAAGGGGCTTCAGCCCCGGGGTCCTTTCTACATAACTGTCATCGTGAGCGAATCATGATCCCTAATCGATCGCCGTCATCCTGAGCGAAGCCAAAGGAACCCGCGCGAATAACATTCGTGCGAAGCAGCCGCAAGAATCACGAGCCATCGCATCACGCTCACGGAATTAAGCCGCGACGAACAGGATCAAACACAACATCAAGCCTTGCGCAGCAAGGCCCGGGTAGAAGCACTGGCCTTCAGGCCAGTGAATAAGACCTCACAATAAAGGGGCTTCAGCCCGGGCTCCTTTCTACCAAGCCCCCCAAATCCCTTGCCTAAACCCCCAAAATCCCATAAACTTATATTTTGCGCGGGATGTGGCAATGCGTCTCTCCTGCCTGTATCCCATCCCCTAATAGGAAAGTTAAGGATTTATCATGGCAAACCATGTTTCATCGTTGAAGCGCGCCCGTCAGACCGAGAGAAAGACGGCGGTGAACCGCGCCAACAAGAGCCGCGTCCGCGGCAGCCTTCGCCTCCTGCGTGAGGCCCTGGCCAAGGGCGACGTAGCCCAGGTCAATGAACAGTTCAAGCAGACCGTCTCCGCGCTCGACAAGAGCGTGCAGAAGGGCGTCCTTCACGGCAACACCGCCTCGCGCTACAAGAGCCGCCTCGCCGTTCGCGTCAAGGCTGTGTCCGTCAAGAAGACGGCGTAAGTTCCCCTTCCCCGAAACACAGAAAGGCCGGGAGTCCTTCCGGCCTTTCCCAGGTTCTCCCAAAAAAACTCCCCCGCCAAACCAATCCAACTTCAGCAGAGTCCAGGACTTTCTTTGACAAAAAAGCCCGCTCCATAATCTTGTCAAGAGGCCCTGAGCTGCACGCTACCCATAAGCCAATGAATATGAATGACAAAGCTCGAAAGCGGCCCTGCAGGGAATTATTCCGAAATCCGCTATAATAGAAGTAGAAGAAGATAAACAATAAAGGCATGGGCCATAACCCATGCCTTTTCTATATTTTACAGGTAAATCCTTGAAAACAAGGAATTTAGAAAAACCCACTGGGGTCCCCTAGCTGATCTCGAAGATATTCTCTTCCTTCGCCGAACGAGCCTGAGCTAATTCTGCCACCTTCCGAGCCACGCTGTAAAAATTCCGGGCCTTGGCCGACGTCTCTCCCAGCAGTGCAATCGGCAGCCCCTTGTCGCCGCCCATGCGGATTTCCGGGTCGAGTTCCACCGAGCCCAGAAACGGCAGGTTGAACTGCTTCGCCGTCCGCTCGACGCCCCCCTTCGAGAAGATATCGATCTCCTGGTGGCAGTGCGGACAGGTGAAGTGGCTCATGTTCTCAACGATGCCCAGCACTTCGACGTTGACCTGGTGAAACATCTCCAGCGCCTTGCGTGCATCCTGCAACGAAACGTCGGACGGCGTGGAAACCACAACCGCCCCGGTGAGCGGAACCGTCTGTACAAGTGAAATGACCACATCCCCGGTGCCCGGCGGCAGATCGACGATAAGAAAATCCAGCTCCCCCCACTCCACCTGCTGCAGAAACTGCCGGATGATCTGGTGCAGCATCGGCCCGCGCATCACCAGCGGCTTGTCGCCGGGCGAGATGAAGCCGACGGAGATGACCTTGATGCCATGCGCGACATTAGGCTCGATCTGGTTGTTCAGGAGCACCCGTGGCTGCTGGCTGGTGCCAAGCATAAGCGGAACATTCGGCCCATAGATATCCGCATCGATGAGGCCGACCTTAAAGCCCAGCTTGGCGAGCGCAATAGAGATGTTGACCGCCAGCGTCGTTTTCCCTACCCCGCCCTTGCCCGAGCCGACCGCAACAATATTCGCAACCCCCGGCAGCGACGTGGGTGCTGGTGGCTGAGGTGCATGTCCATGTGCCATAAAGTTCCTGCTTTCTTCGGATTCTTACTATACGCGGCCGGATTGTGTGACCGCTTCGTGAGATTTCTTAGCGCGCTTATGTTCCAGTTCCTTCTGGCGCAGTTCGCGGCGGCGGCCCGCATCTTCGTAGCGGTGCTTCTCTTCCTCTGTCTCAGGCGCAAGGCCTGGCACGGGAACCCGGCGCCCCTGCGAATCGACAGCTACAAATGTTAGATACGCCGAAGCCACATGCCGATGCGTCCCGGCAATCGTGTTCTCGACCCACACCTTCACGCCCACTTCCATTGAAGTGTTAAAGGCCCGGTTCAACGATGACTTCAGAATCAGCAGATCGCCGACATGCACCGGCGCGATAAAGTCGATGTGATCGATCGATGCGGTCACGACATGCGTCCGCGAATGGCGGTAGGCGGCCATCGCCCCCACTAGATCGATAAAGTGCATCAACCGCCCGCCGAGCAGGTTGCCCAGTGTATTCGTATCGTTCGGCAAAATCAGCTCGGTCATCTCCGACTGCGACTCGGCCATCGTGCGCACGGGAAGCGGGTGCCCGGAAAAATTCATCAACATTGCCTTTCCAACCCTTCCTCCAGCATCAGAGACACGTGGAGAGCGCTACAATTTCCTTTGGCTGCGGACGAAGGGCTTATTACAAGTTTCGGCAATCGCAGCAATTTAAGCAAGGACTGGCCATTCCGGCACATGCGCCATCGGCGCAAAACCCTTTCAAAATTCGAAAGACATATGGATAAAATTTCCGCACTCACTGAAATTCTGACCCAAGACCCGACAAACGCTTTTGCCCGCTACGGACTCGCCATGGAGCGCGCCAGTCAGGGCGATGTAGAAAATGCGCTGCGTGAATTTCAGCAGCTCATTACCGATCACCCCGATTACACAGCTGGGTATTTCATGGCAGCGCAGACGCTCGCTAAAGCCGGGCGCACGGATGATGCGAAGTCTCAGCTGACGGAAGGCATTGGCAGCGCGAAGCGCACCGGTAACCAGCATGCGTTGAGTGAGATGCAGGCAATGCTCGACGAGCTGGACGCAGGGGTTTAGCTTTCTCCGCATCCAAGAGTGCAAGATGCTGGCGGCTTATCAAAACGAAGAGCTGCCCGCGGCTTTCCCTTATACATAAAACGCGCATAATGACATGATCATGAAAGTTCCCTTATTTCCGCTGGATGTCGTTCTCTTTCCGGGAACTCCGCTGCCCCTGCATATTTTTGAGGAACGCTACAAAGAGATGATCGGAGAATGCCTCGCCGATCACAGCGGCTTTGGTGTCGTGCGAGCACAGCGGGAAGGCCTTGCCGTGATCGGCTGTATCGCGAAGATCGTTCGCGTCATGCACGAATACGAGGATGGTCGTCTCGACATCCTGTGCGACGGACACGAGCGCTTTGAGATTGAGATGCTCGACAATTCGCGTGATTTCCTTCAGGCGGAAGTCGACTTCTTCAGCGACGACGGGGCTGCGTCGACGAGGCAGATGCGTGAACAATGCGTAGCGCTGCACTTCGAGGTTCTGGAGCTTGCGGGCGCCGAGCATCAACCGGCACCTCTCAATCTCGATACGCCTGTTGCATTCCAACTTGCCTGGGCTCTGCCTTCCGATCTGGGATTCAAGCAACAGCTTCTCAGTATCCGCTCGGATGCCGAGCGCACCCGACGGTTGTGCGATTTCTACAAAACGATGCTGCCGAAGCTGCGCACCGGCGCACGCGCTGGACAGATCGCTCATGGCAATGGACACGTAATGTAGCAGAATCCAAACCCAGATGTCAGCCCGTCTCATCGAAAAAGCAGTCATACTAGACATCAGGAGTCACGATGCCGACTAATCGTCAGTTGCCGCAAACACTCGGAGAGCTTCGCAAGAGCACGGTATTCTCCGAAGCACGTCTCAAAATGCGCAGCGTGAAAGATGAATTGCGTGAAAACCTCATCGTGCGACTGAAGGCGCGAGAGACAATTTTTCCCGGCATCGTCGGCTATGAAGATACAGTCATCCCTCAAATTGTGAATGCCGTGCTGTCCAGGCAGAACTTTATTCTGCTCGGGTTGCGAGGACAGGCTAAGAGCCGCATCTTGCGCGCGCTCACATATCTTCTGGATGATCACACTCCGTACATCGCCGGCTGCGAAATTCGCGACAACCCTTACCACCCGCTCTGTCGGCGCTGCCGCGATCTAATTGCCGAAAAGGGCGATGCGACGCCGATCGCATACATGCCGCGAGACGAGCGCTATGTCGAAAAGCTGGCAACGCCGGATGTGACAGTTGCCGACCTGATCGGCGATCTTGACCCGATCAAAGCCGCGCGCGGTGGGCAGGATTTATCGAGCGAGCTGACGATGCATTACGGTCTGCTTCCCCGCGCCAATCGTGGTATCTTCGCCATCAATGAGTTGCCCGACCTTGCCGGAAAAATTCAGGTTGCTCTTTTCAACATCATGCAGGAAGGCGACGTTCAGATTAAGGGTTATCCTGTGCGTCTCGCCCTGGACGTCGCGCTTGTCTTCAGCGCGAATCCGGAAGACTACACAGCTCGCGGCAAGATCGTCACGCCGCTTAAAGACCGTATCGGCTCAGAAGTTCGCACGCACTATCCTGAGACGCTTGAGGAAGGCATCGCCATCACCGCGCAGGAAACATGGAGCAATCGTGGGCTCGGCACTTTAGAAATTCCGCAATACATGCGCGAAATTGTGGAACAGATCGCCTTCTCTGCACGTGAAGACAAGAAGGTCGACAAACGCAGTGGAGTCAGCCAGCGACTGCCGATTGCAACTCTCGATCTCGTCATTTCAAGCGCTGAACGGCGCGCGTTGATGCACGGTGAATCCCTGGTGCTTCCACGCATAAGCGACCTTTACGCCGCGCTTCCCGGCATCACCGGCAAGCTGGAGCTTGAGTACGAAGGTGAAATGCGCGGCGCCGACACCGTTGTCCGCGAGATTCTGCGCGTCGCCATTGGCAAAATCTACGACAAATATTTTGGCGAAACGAATACACAGCAGATTGAACAGTGGTTCAACCTGGGTGGAACGATCAAGTTCGATGACGAACAATCGGCAAACGCCATCGCGACGGAATTGAAACAGATTCAGGGATTAACCGAAAAACTTTCATCGCTCAAGATCAAGGCCAGTTCAGATCCAGAGCACCAGGTCGCGGCAGCTGAGTTTCTCCTTGAGGGCATGTACGCGCACCATCGCTTAAGCCGGACTGAAGAACGTGGATTCGCTGCCCAGGACAAGGCACGCAATCCTTTGCGCAGCGAACGCGAACCGGAGCATGAAGCCGAGGACTGGGCGCAACGCCGGACACGTCGAGGGTTTAACTAGGGAGCAACTGAGAATCCGGTATCAGCTTGATCTTCGCCGTCATCGTGTGCTGTTCGCCCGGTGCAAGAGACACAGCGCCGCTTAGAATATTGCTGGCCTCCACACAGGCGAATTGATGCCATTCATCGTCACCTAAGTCCGCCATTGTTTTGGCTCCGGTTTCCCAGGGATTCCATACAACCGTCGTAAGCGAGTGTTCCTTTGCGATTTGAAGGCGACGCTGCAGAACCGGATCGATCAAGATTAGCGCGCTCGACGTTTTGAGATAGGCATTGTCCGTCGGCTTTGTGATAACCACGTCGCCCTGCTGGATCTTCTCGCGGTTCGTATCGGTGTTGTCGAGGAAGGCGACTCTATCCAGTCCCGATACACGAATTTCTTTCGCATCACCGACCCTGTGATAGGTATGTAGCGCTTCTTCAAAGCGGAAGGAGTCGGTACCTGTGTTGGTGACGATGAATTCCAGTTTCAACTCTGCTTCGACGGTAACGCGATGCTCCAGACGAAATTCATGCGGCCACCAGCGCTGCGTCGCCTCATCGCTCTCTGTTGAAAGCGCAACGATGACGGCATCTCCATCCTGCGTAATGGAATCGAGTTGCCATGCCTTTGTCCTCACAAACCCGTGAGCCGGAGCCTGCGAGTCGCCGATCTTACCTCGGAACCATGGAAAACAGATAGGGATACCGCCGCGGATGGCGCGCCCATCTTCCCAGTGGGAACGCTTGCTCAAGAAGATCACGTCTTCCCCGCCAGCCGGACGCCACGATGTGATATGAGCACCGTGCAGATAGATATCCGCCTCTGCTGCCGGAACACTGACATGCACCTTGGGCAGGTCGCCTTCACCGGCGATGATCTGCGCTGCGCCTTCAATGGCAAAACTACGGTTCAGTTGCTGAATTGGAGGGAGCGGTTGCATGGGTTGATTGTAAGCCGGAGGTCCCGGCCAGCTTTACTGGCACACTTTGTTGAAACGCTCAACGCCGGACTGCCACTACCCAATCAGGCAGAGAAAGTAGTTGTGCTGTTTTTCTGCGTGTAGTAGTGTTCCGTGCAATCCATCGCCTGCGTGGTTTTTCCTCTCTCTTTTCACAGTCCCTGTGGACGCAAGGCCGGTGAACATCACGTTTTTCACTCTATCCATCGAGGAGGATTGTTATGTCTGTGATCCAAGTAGGCCTGGTTGATACAACCGGGAGTCTCGACCCTGAGCTGGTGCAGTCAGTGGCCGCTGCCCTTAATCTTCAAGTCACGCGCGACCTGCCGCAGTTCTGGCCTGTTTCCGCCACGGTAATTTATCTGCCGAACCACAAAAAAATTCCCGTGGGCGTGTGGCCGGTGCAGCTTGTGAAAACGCTGCCACCGGGCGAAGGTGGATTCCACCTCGACAAGCACAAGCAGCCATATTCTAAGGTCATCGCCAGCCCTAAAGGCACCGACTGGACAATCGCAGCCAGCCATGAAGTGCTGGAAATGCTCGTCGATCCGTGGGGCAACCGCGTACAGTCTTCCGTCGCCATTGAAATCAAGGGGAAGAAAATCGTAGATGGAACCGGGCAATTCGGCTACCTGGTAGAAGCCTGCGACCCCTGTGAGGATGACAAATACGCTTACACGATCGACGGCGTGCTCGTCTCCGACTTCATCACGCCTCACTTTTATGACCTGCTCACGACACCCGGAACACGTTACAGCTTCACCGGTGCTCTGAAATACCCGCGACAAATTCTGCCCGGAGGGTATATCTCCTGGGTGAACCACGAAGCAGATGAATGGCAGCAGCTCGTATATCTGGATGCCACGCCGAAAATCGTAAACCTGGGTAAGGCATCGAAGGACCAGAGCCTGCGCGAGTGGATCGATGGAAAAATGCAGACCACCAACGCTATTGCCGAGAAGCCGAAAAATAAGGCCTTGAGGAAATATGGCCAGGAGCGCAGAGCAGCACTCAATCAGCTTTCAATCGCCAAAGCCCGTCTTTACGCGTAAACATAGCTTCGACAAAATCCCGAGTCTTCGACCAAAGATTCGGGGCTTTCCTGTTTTCAAAATTAACGCTACTCCGCAGGCCGCGCTTTTCCCTGCCGCAAAGCACCATCGATCAGCGACTTCATTTTCTGTCCTGCAACTTTAGAAAGCTGTTCCTGTTGCGCCCCCAGCGCTGCCTGCTGTTCTCCGAGCTTGGCTTGTTGTTCTCCAAGCATCGCCTGCTGATCGCCAAACTCGGCCTGCTTCTCCCCGATCTTCGCCTGCGCATCGCCAAACTTGCCCTGCATCTCCCCAATCTTGCCTTGAAGATCAGCGAGTTTGCCCTGCATATCGCTCAGGTCTTCTTGCTTCACATCGCCCTGGAGTTTCTGCGCCTGCAGGTTTTTCAAAGCTGCCTGCACATCTGCCATTTCCTTGGAGAAATCCGGAGACGGGGCGGTTGCCTTTGCCTGCATCTCACCGAGCCTCCCTTGTTCCGCGCCAAGTCGGCCCTGCTGTTCTCCCAACTCTCCTTGACGGCGGCCAAGGTCTTCCATGGGCTTGAAATATTCCCGCGCCTGCGCCACCAGCGCCGGATCTTCAATCACATATGATTTGCCATCGCGCTCAAACCAGATGTAATTCCCGTGCATCTTCCCCTTCACCTTGTCGAAGGAATTGCCCGAATGCCATGAGCCCACCATGCTGGTCGAGTCCCCGGTCACAATGGCGTAGGAATTTGCGTTGTCATCTGTGAATTCATGAATATGCACAGAATCCTGCGACTCTTTCGTCTGTGCGGTTGCCGGAGCGGCGATATGCTCTGTCGCAGCCGGAAGGGCATGAATAGCCGCAACTTCCGATAACGCTGGAACCGGCGCGATGGAATGAACAGTGGGAGTGATGGCTTCCGGAGCCTGCATCGCTTCTGCAGGCTGCACCCGCACCAGCGCAACCGCTAGAACCAGAGCCGCCGGGACCAGTGCCGCAGCCGCAGCCAGATGCCACTTGCACGTTGTGAAGGCATTGCGAAATTTCTGGTCCACTAGGAGCCGGTCCACACGTCGCCTGATATTGCTGGAACGCGCCATCGCTACTCCAGCCAGCGGCCTGCGGCGTATCGCCGCGAACTCGACCAGTACTTCGGCATACGTGGCTCGGCTTTGCGCCTCTCTCAGAGCGGCGCGGTCGCTGATGGCTTCTCCCATATCGGAGATTTCTTTCCTCAACCACCAGCTCAACGGATTGAACCAGAAAAACGCAGCGTATAGATTCGCAACAAATTGCAGGTAGAAATCGCCCTGTCGCACGTGTGAGCATTCATGCGCGAGGATAACGCGCAGTTTGCGCATGTCCCAGTCCTCATGCGATTCGGGCAGCACGACGGTAGAGCCGATCGTGACTGGCGTTTGAATGTCAGAACTGATCCGCACCGAAGCGCGTGGTTCGAGCAGGACTGAGGCCGGCTCTGCCCGGTGCACGATGCGCAACGCCAGCACCCATCCGAAAAGGAGCCGCAATAGCAGAGCCGCACAAATGATGAGGTAGCAGGGGACGACCAGACTCTTCCACTGGCTCAGGCTCCAGCTTTTCACTGGTGCCGGCATCTCAGTGGACGAAGGAAAAATAGCGATCGTTGTTTCTCGTGCACTCACGTTCAGATCGGAAACTGCAGCTGCCCTCTGCGTCTGCTGCTGCGCGAAGATAGCGTGGACGGGCACGATCACCGCTGCTTTTGCATGCGGCAGGTTCCACCGCACCAGCATCGGCATGGCGAGTCCGGCAATCAGCACCAGAATCCATGCCGTCTTCTGCACCACCACATTGCGCACGCGCAGCGCCTTGAGGCCTGCCCATACGACTGCCGCCATCATCAAGGAACGAAGAGCCGATTCCAACATCCATGCCGTCATCATTTCTTTCCTTTCTTTGCCGCCGCAATTCTTTCCGCCAGGCGCTGCAATTCCTTCTGGTCCAGAACTTCGGAATCCACCATGCCCACCAGCAGCGCTTCAACTGAGCCGTCGCAAAACCAGTCAATGATGCGCTTGACGGCGCGGCCCGCAACCTGTTGGCGCGCCTCAGAGGGGCGATAAAGATAGGTGCGGCCTTCGACCGTGTGCGTAAGATAGCCTTTTTCTTCCAGACGCCGCAGTACGGTGCGGATGGTCGAGTCCTTAAGTGGACGCCCCAGTTCCTCGCGCACTTGTTCCGCGCTGACAGCTCCGTGCTTTGTAGCATATTGCCAGATCAGTTGCATCATGCTTAATTCCAGTTCGCCAAGTTCCGCCGGATCGTGATCGTTTCCAGTGTTACTCTTCATAACGCTACAAACGGTAACATCAAGAAACTCGGGAGACAAGGAAAATTTTGAGCTTTCTTTTTTCAGGCAATGGATACGCCTCTGATTGATTGACGTGGTTACTCAAGAAAAGCTACTCGGTAGTCAAGTTCGACCCGGGGAAATGGTGCGATCGGGTTTCAGGATCTCAAACTGACAATAGCGAACTGAGCTATAGTGGTACGTCTTAGATAGCGGGTCTTCTCCAATGGTTTCTAGTGAGGACGACCGTAGCGCTCAAACACTTGGACCGGATCTTTCAGAAGCAGGTTTTCGCCGGCTTGCTAAGTTCCGGCACCGCATCCGGCAATTCCTGCACTTTAGCGAAGAAGCAGCCCGCTCCAAAGGTATCGAACCCCAACAGCATCAACTTCTCCTGGCTGCTAAGGGCCTGCCCAAGGGCACTCGTCCAACTGTTACCGCACTTTCCCAGCAACTCTGCCTTCGCCATCATAGCACCGTGGAGCTTGTAAACCGTCTCGTTGACCAGGGCGCTCTGAAGTCGCCGGCACGGGGATGACGATCATCGCGAAGTGCTCGTGGAGCTTACGCCGCGTGGCGAAGCCTTGCTGCATCGGCTTTCAGTCCTCCACTGGGAAGAATTACGCATTTCTGGTCCCGCTCTTTCCGATTCCCTTCAGGCCGTGGTGCACCGCCCTCGTCGCAACAACGGGAAACTCGCATGAGTGCTCGTTCCGCCGTTCATCCATCGCAAGCCCAGCCTGGAACAACTCGGCGATTTCACGACCACTGCGCAAGTCATTCCCATTTCGCTGCTCGCGATTCTGATCGGCCTCCTGAGCACGTTCGTCGCGTGGTTTCTTCTGAAACTGATCGGCCTTTTTACAAATCTTGCCTATTACCATCGATTCGACACCTCATTCGCTTCGCCTGCCGGAAACCATCTTGGCGTTTATGCGATCGCAGTGCCTGTTGTCGGATCGCTCATTGTCGGGTTCATGGCGCGCTATGGATCCGAACGCATCCGCGGGCATGGCATCCCGGAAGCGATCGAAGCCATTTTGATGAATGGCAGCCGCGTCCGCCCACGGCTGGCCGTACTGAAACCGCTGTCGGCGGCGATTTCCATCGGCACCGGCGGACCGTTCGGAGCCGAAGGTCCCATCATCATGACGGGCGGGGCCTTCGGCTCGATGATTGGCCAGTTTTTTCACCTCACGAGTGTGGAACGCCGTACGCTGCTGGTGGCCGGCGCATGTGCCGGTATGTCGGCCACATTCGCGGCTCCTCTTTCCTCGGTGCTGATCGGCGTCGAGCTGCTCTTATTCGAATGGAAGCCCCGCAGCGCTATTCCTGTTGCTCTGGCAAGCGCCACTGCCTGCGCAGCCAGGCGCTTCCTGCTGGGGCTGGGGCCGCTTTTCCCGTCCCCTCGCATCCCGCATTCATCGGTCTTTATGGACTTGGCGGCTGCATCCTCGCTGGCCTCGCCGCCGGGAGCTCTTTCCGCTCTGCTGACCCTCGGAGTTTATGCCGCCGAAGATCTGTTTCAGAAGCTTCCGATTCACTGGATGTGGTGGCCTGCCATTGGCGGCGTGTTCGTTGGTCTGGGAGGCCTCATTTTTCCACAGGCGCTCGGCGTTGGATACGACACCATCAGGGAACTTCTGCAGGGAACGCTCCGTTCACGATCTTTGCCGGAGTTCTTCTGGTGAAGTCCGCAATCTGGATGATCTCGCTCGGCTCGGGCACATCGGGCGGCGTGCTAGCGCCGTTGTTAATGATGGGGGCGGCCCTCGGCGGCGTTGAAAGCATTTTTCTTCCGCACTTCGGTCTCGGCTTCTGGCCTCTTGTCAGCATGGGCGCGATTCTTGGCGGCACGATGCGTTCTCCTTTTACCGGCATTGTCTTCGCCCTGGAATTGACGCATGACTTCAACATGCTGCTGCCGCTTCTGGTGGCCTGCTTCCTCGCGCATTTATTTACGGTGCTGACGCTCAAGCGCTCCATCCTCACGGAGAAAATCTCGCGCCGCGGATACCACCTGAGCCGTGAATACGCGCTGGATCCGCTCGAAATTCTCTTTGTACGAGAAGTGATGAGGACGAATGTCGTGGTTCTGCCATGCGATGGAACACTGGAAGAAGCGTATCGTCTCATTCACTCCACAAAAAACCCGAAAAGACAGCATCTCTTCCCGGTACTCGACTCCGGCAACGAATTGGCCGGGGTGGTCACGCGAAACCAGTTCGTTCAACTCTATCAACGCACGCCGGACCAGGCTGCTGGGATCAGGCTTTCCGAAATCGCGACGCAGAAACCTCAGGTGGCTTTCGCGGACGAACCTCTGCGCAGGGTCGTCAATCGTATGGCCGATTCAGGCTTCACGCGCTTCCCGGTTCTCGATCCCCGGGATGACGGGCAAAATCGTCGGCATGGTCGCACTCAACGATCTTCTGCACGCCAGAACAAGAAACATTGAAGATGAACGCGCACGGGAGAGAGTACTGCGGATTCGCATGCCGTTTGGACGCCTGACGAAAGAGCACAAGATCCCACTGACAGAAGATTCGGATTTTCATAATGGATCGAACTCCAACGATCCACCGAACTAAGCGCGACTATCTTTCGCTTGCGCAGAGAATGCTTCGGCTGCGATCATCGATGTCAACTTCAAAATCCAAGATACTCATCATGCTCAAGCACTTGCTGATTCTGCCGCCGTTGCCGGAGTTTCTACCGGATTGTTCGCACAAAAACCCGCATGGCAGCCAGGCCCGGGCCATCCCACCTTGTCGCTCTGGCCGAACGGTGCGCCGGGCGCTGCACCGAATCCTGCTCCGGAGATCGATACCACGACAGCGAAAGACGATCTCATTGCCGGCAAACCTCTAATCCGTCTCGGCAATGTCTCCGTTCCCACCATCACGCTCTATGCTCCTAAGGACAAGAACACTGGCGCGGCCGTTGTCGTCTTTCCCGGAGGTGGTTACCACATCCTCGCGATAGATCTTGAAGGAACAGAGGTGTGTGACTGGCTCAACTCCATCGGGGTCAACTGTATTCTGCTCAAGTACCGCGTGCCCGACTCCGGACCCTATCCAAAATCCTCCGCAGCACTCCAGGATGCGCAGCGCGCTCTCGGAATCGTCCGCCTGCACGCCACTGAGTGGCATATCGATCCACACAGAATTGGCGTGCTTGGCTTTTCTGCGGGAGCGCATCTTGCTGCCGCCCTCAGCACTCATTTCGATCAGCGCCTGTACGACCCGCTCGACGCGGCTGACAAGCTGAGCTGCCGCCCGGACTTCGCAGTCATCATCTACCCCGGCTATCTGGCGCTCGCGGAGAAAGACTTCGCGCCGAATCCAGATATTCAGCCAACCGATAAGACGCCGTCATCGTTTATCGTGCAGGCTGAAGATGATCCGGTGCATGTCGAGAACGCTGTGGTTTACTTCCTTGCGCTGAAGAATGCCAGGGTTCCGGAGAGTTACACATTTACGCTCAGGGCGGTCATGGATACGGACTGCGGCGCACCACACTCCCGGTCACAACGTGGCCCGAAGGTCTTCAAGTATGGCTGCACACAATTCAGGTGTTGCCGGACTCTCCAAACTCGGGCCATTCAACTCACTAGGTCGCGCTTCCGTTGAAGGGTTGTTTTCATGACGATTCTGTTGAATGCCGTTGAAGCTCGCGTACTGGGCGCGCTGGTGGAAAAGGAAATCACCACTCCGGAATACTATCCACTCTCGCTCAATGCATTGATAAATGCCTGCAACCAGAAGAACAATCGAGAGCCGGTAATGCATCTCGATGAAGATGAGATTCGGCAGGGTTTGCATGGACTGGAAGATGATCAGCTCGCCGGTCCCAGGCGCGGCTCGGACAGTCGGGTCACGAAATACGAGCACCATTTGCAGGAGGTCTTCAACTTCACCCGTGGCGAAGTGGCCGTGCTGTGTGTGCTTCTGCTACGTGGCCCGCAGACCCCTGGTGAACTGCGTGGACGCACCGAACGCATGCATCGTTTTGAAGAGCTCGACGATGTTCTCTCTGCCTTGCAACGGCTCATGCAGCGCGAGCCGTCTCTGGTAACGGCTCTTCCAGGCAGCCGGGCACGAAAGAGATTCGTTATGCCCATCTGTTCTCGGGCGAAATTGATGGATCGGCGGAAACGACGCAGCCATATAGCCAAGGCGCAACAGAGATTTCATCTGACAGGGAACGTCTGCTTCAGTTAGAGGCAGACGTCGCCAGACTGCGACAGGATCTGGTCGAACTGAAAGAACGTGTGGAGAAGATCGCCGCGGCAGATCAATAACTCCTGCAAACGTACACGGAATTTGTAAACGATGACGGCTCAGTGCGTGAGACCATGTCTCACACACATTAAGAACATCTGCTGTTCTCTCGATTTGCTTCCATCTCCAACAAGGCGCAAACTAACCCCATGAAGCGCGTCCGCTACACCAAATATGAAGGGGGCCTGGCCGGGGAGATGAGCATGGAAGACCTGCTCAATGCACTCTCCGATTACCTGCTCGATTCGGGCTTTCAGAATCCATGGATGGAGTTCAGCGACCTCGACCACACGATGGATGCGTTACGCGATGCGCTGAAGCGCGCACTCGAATCGGGTGAATTATTCGATCAGCAAATGCAGGATCAAATCGACGAGATGTCTGCCGATGGCAAGCTGGACGAACTGATAGAGCAGCTCATCCAGCGGATGGAACAGGAAAACTACATCTCGGGTGAACAGCCTCGCGATCCCTCGCAGACTTCTTCGCCCAATGGACATGTTGGCGAAAACGAAGGCCAGGTTCGTTTCGAGGTTACGGACAAAAGTCTCGATTTTCTCGGTTATAAGACGCTCCGCGACCTTCTCGGCTCGCTGGGCAAGTCCAACTACGGACGCCACGACACGCGTCACTGGGCCACCGGCATTGAAGCCAGCGGTGCTTCACGGCAGTATGAGTTCGGCGACACGCTCAATCTCGACAGCGTCGCCACGCTGACTTCAGCGATTGCGCGCGAAGGCATCACCTTGCCCCTCAACCTGGAGTACAGCGACCTGCATGTGCATCAGTGCGAATATCAAAGTTCATGCGCAACAGTGGTAATGCTCGATTGCTCGCACTCGATGATTCTCTACGGCGAAGACCGTTTCACCCCGGCCAAGCGCGTTGCCATGGCGCTCTCGCATCTCATCCGCACACAAT
Source organism: Terriglobales bacterium (assembly GCA_963738095.1). Lineage (GTDB taxonomy): Bacteria > Acidobacteriota > Terriglobia > Terriglobales > Acidobacteriaceae > Alloacidobacterium. The sequence continues at coordinate 292,627 of CAVTVL010000020.1, read as the reverse complement.
ATCCGGGCGATTCGCTATCACTCGTGCTCTTTCACGACTCGGCGGAGGAGATGCCCATCTCGCAGTTGGCGCGAGTGAAGGTCGGGCCATATTACACGAATACCCGCGAGGGTTTGCGCGTTGCCCAGCGCGTTCTTGACCGCCAGAAGAAAGACATGAAGCAGATTGTGATGATCACCGATGGCAAGCCTTCGGCGCTGACCTTGCCCGACGGCCGCATTTACAAGAATGCCTTCGGACTCGATCCTCTGGTGGTGAGCGAAACCCTCGAAGAGGTTTCGCACTGCAAACGCAAGGGCATTATGATCAATACCTTCATGCTGGCTTCAGACTTCGGCTTGGTGCAATTCGTGCAGCGCATCACGCAGATGTGCCGTGGCAAAGCGTATTTCACTACGCCGCATAACCTCGGCGAATATCTGCTGATGGACTACATGCAGCGCAAAATGAAGACGATTCACTAAGAGTTCAGAACCGGCTGGCTCATTGCGTAGCCTAGTCGCTGCTGCAGACTTCCGGCCAGTTCCGCAACTGTCTTCAACTTAGCCGACAACTCCGGTGAGAGTGCCGGTTCAGACAAAGCAAGCTGCGAGTTCAGAATGAGTCCGGTGACAGTATCGCGCAGCTCACTTTCTACGGCAACCGCAGCCGCGCGCATCGCCAGTGCCTGCTCCTGCTCGCGGCGGGCAAGCACGGCGCGCACCTCGCGCACCAGGCGCGCGGTTCCGGAGATGGCAAAGTTGATCTGCAAAGGAACCGCGAGTCCGGCGTGCTTCCAGAGGAGTGCAGCCCCCTCCGGATCGGACTCGGCGATCGCGTCATCGACGACAATGACCGTGTACTCATGACGGCGAAGGCGTGCGAGCCCCTCTCTGCGGCTTGAAACAATCTCAATAGAAAAGCCGAGTTGGTTAGCCAGAGCGGCGGCGCAATTCTCAGCGCCAAGGATCGAAGTAATCATCAACAGACTTTGCATGGGGGTGCGGTCCTTCATGTTTATGCGTTTCGTTGCGACTAGGCTTCGCCCAGCCCGTATTCCTTCAGCTTGCGGTACATCGTCGTCTTGCCGATGCCGAGCACCTTGGCGGCGGCGAGCTTGTCGCCCTGATATGGAGTGACCGTGTCAACTCCGCGCAACAGTGGGGTTGTCGTTGTCGTTGCTTTCCTTTCCCGAAGACAGAGCGAGCAGCAGTCGGAGCAGTTTTTGAGCGACGATTGATCAGTCTGATATTCGCGGGTCGAAACCGCATAATCATGATCCGTCGGGAGCTGCCTCTGACTGTTATCGCGAGTCCGGTTGAGCCTGTCGCATAGGGCGAGCGAGGGTTCTCCTTCGTGCTTGCCCTGGCTGCTGCCGGCTCCGTGTTCGAGATGGATGTCAGCGTTCATCGATTCGGGGTTCTTAGCTTTTCCTTTTTAGGAAGTCGTTGTTTTGGTTGTTGTCAGGCCGCAACTTGCTGCCTGGAAATAGTCTCGGCTCTGGTTCCAATAGCCCAGATAAAGCCCAGCAGCTCTCGAGCTACTGCTGTAACAATCTTCCTCTGGTCCTTGCCGGCTGCGCCCAGCTTCAAATACCGCTTATGCAGTCGGTGTTGCGCCTTCCACGCAATCTCTTTCGCCTCTTCTGAAATGCTCTCTTGTCGTCTTCGCAGACCGTACCAGATCCCTGGCGGACGACGATAGCTCCATGCGGCTTCGACAACGATGCGTCGCAGGTGCGCGTTGCCGGTCTTGGTGATGCTTCCGCGTCTGGTTCGCTTGCCACTGGAATCCTCGCTTGGTACTACGCCGCAGTAACCCATAAGCTGGCGAGCACTCCCAAAGCGAGATACCTGGCCCAACTCGCTCGCAATGGTTACAGCCGAGATATCCGCGATGCCGCGCAGTGCTTGTAGATCGTTAATGACTTGTTGCAGCGCCGGCGAGGCCAGCTTCACCGCTTCCATGATGGCTTGCTCCAGCCGCGCAACCCGCTCCCGCATGTGCTCGACCTCGTGCAGATAATCCTGGCGTGTGGACTCTTGAGCTATCTGTGTGATACGAAGCTGCGCGACCCATATCAGATAAGGGCGTGTCCACGGCCTAACTCCGGTCGGTGCACGCTGACCGGAGCGTAGAAGGAACTTGCTCAACCGATGCCGCGCTCGTGTCTGATCCTGCTTGGCTGCTTCGCGGGCACGCACAAGATCGCGCAATGCCTCGGAACCTTCATCGGGAACCCACACCGCCGTCAGATCCCCGGATCGAAAGCAACGTGCCAGCTTCTCTGCATCGCGCCGATCCGTCTTGACTCGATCACCTGCCTTCACCGGCACCAGCGTGGGTGCTACAACCTCGCACTCGACGCCCAACTCGGCCAGCTGCCAGTACACAATATAGCCCGTCGGTCCGGCTTCGTAACATGCTCTCAACTTGCCTGCAGGCCCGAGCTTCTTGATCAACTTGCGGATAGACTCAGCGCGGTTCGGAATCGTTCCCAGGCTCCGCACTTCACCTTCTGGCTCCGCGACCGCTACGGCGATCGTCTCAGCATGGACATCCAAACCCAAAAATCGTAACTTCTCCTTCATGACCGGCTCCCTTCCGCTTGTGGCTCTGAACTGTGCGTCCTTCGGACGCTCACAGCTTAACCCACGGTCGGCGCATCGGCGCCGGTCACTCCATACTGACTGTAGTTCCCTCAGCGCCGCAAGAATAGCCTGTTTTTCGAGTTCCGCCAGCGACGTGATCGAAGGAGCTGCAAGCGAGGTGTCATTCAGCAGCGGAGGCTGCGCGAGTCTTGGTCGTGTGTTTGAGTAGAACTCGAGAATCGGCGAAGAAGAATCGCCCAGCTGTAATACTGTGCCTGAGCAGTAGGCGCATGCGCGGTCAATGGTGTGCTCAAGTTCGCGCACATTGCCCGGCCACTCGTAATCCATCAGCACTCGCAGCATCTCGTCACTCACCCGAAAGTTCTTGCCATATTCTCGGTTCTTGCGATCGAGAAAATGTGCAATCAGCAACGGAATGTCTTCACGCCGCTGCCGCAATGTGGGTAGACGGAGATTGACTACATTCAGGCGGTAGTACAGGTCTTTGCGAAAACGGCCCTGCTCCACCATTTCGGAGAGATTGCGATTTGTTGCAGCGAGAATGCGTACATTGATTTGTACGCGATGGGTTGCGCCCACCGGCCGCACCTCTTTTTCCTGTAGGGCGCGCAGGAGCTTGGCCTGCAGATCGAGCGGCAATTCACCGATCTCGTCAAGAAAGACTGTACCGCCCTCTGCCGATACAAGTAATCCATCTTTTGACCGGTTCGCACCCATGAACGCGCCCTTGACGTAACCGAAGAGTTCGCTTTCTACCAGCGTCGGCACCAGCGAGGAGCAATCGACAGGAATAAACGGCTTGGAGGCGTGTGGGCCGTTCGAATGAATCGAGCGCGCAATCATTTCCTTGCCTGTGCCGCTCTCGCCCAGGATGAGCACCGGATGTCCCGTGAAAGCAACCTTGGAAAGAATGCGATAGATTTTGTCCATCTCCGCGCTGCGCCCGATGATGTTGCCCAGTCCCTGCTGCGTGCGCAGCTTTTCGCGCAGGCGGCGGCTGGCAAGATCGAGTGTGCGCCGCTCCGATGCGCGTTCGAGCACAGACGTCAACTCGTCGAGCGCGAATGGCTTGGTAAGATAGTCCGTCGCGCCTGTGCGCATCGCTTCGACCGCCGAGGTGACTGTAGCGAAAGCCGTCATCACGACAATCGCCGTCTCCGGATGTAAAGTCTTGATCTCGTCCAACAGTTCCAGGCCCGGCGTGCCCGGCCCTTTCAGGTCGAGCAGTACGATGTCGATGCTGTTGCCGCGCAACAGTTCGCGAGCTGCTGCAATGTTGTTGACTCCGTGCGCAAGAAAGCGCTGTTTCCGGGCGATTTCGCAGCAGGCGTCTCGTACGACGGTGTCTTCATCCACGACAAGAACACTGATGCGCACGCCATACTCCAAGGCAGAGTGTTCCGTTGTTTGCGGGTAGGCAGATGCATTCATAACTGAGTCAGTGGTTAGCATTCTAAGTTTGACCTTTCCGGAAAATCAGCCACAAAACTCTGATTTGCCTCGACGCAGCCAATCAGAGGTAACTCCACTTCGAAGCGCGCTCCCCTTCCCACAGTCGAGAACGCCTGCACTCGGCCTCCCGCCGCCTCTGCCAGCCTGCGCACAATACTGAGTCCCAGGCCGCGATGCGCGCCTGCTTGTTTTTTCGTGGTGAACCCGGCATTGAAGAGCTGTCCAATCTGACCTTCTCGAATTCCCGGGCCTGAATCCTGTACGCAGAGAAGCGCGGTGCGCGGCATCTCCACCGTGTTTTCATCGAGAAAATCAAGGAAGCTGCTGCCACCGCCCAGTTGCACGGTGATGCGAATGCACCCTCCGTTCGGCATGGCTTCGGCGGCATTGCGCGTCAGGTTGAAGAGGATGCGAGTCAGCCCCTCCTGCGAGAGTCGGGTGCGTCCAGGACACGGCAGACACTCCACCTCGAAAACAATATTTGTTCCTGCAAGCGTGGCCAGCGGTCCCTTCAGCCGTTCCGCTGCAGCGGCAAGATCATTGACACGCGACGAAAAAGCATGAGCCTTGCGCGCCGCCCTCACCCCCGCATGTCGTGCCTTGCTAAGCGCAGCTAGCTGCTCCACAAGTCCTGAGCTGGTGGCAACAACCGCCCGCAATTCGCCGGCAAAATGCTGATGCCCGTCAGACAGAACTCCCGGCTCGGCCAGCAGATCACAATAGAGCTGCAAAGCCGATACGACATTCAAGGCATCGTGGGCGATTTCGGCAAACGGCTCCCCATCCGGCTTCCTGCCCGGCTGTTTCTCGAGCCTTGTTATTTTTTCGGTGAAGTCAATAGGACGAGAAGTGCGGCGCTTCTGAATTCTGGCAGGTACAAGCATAGTGTGGGGGCACCTTTTGCAACAAAATGTTGTAGACGGCAACCTTAGATACACGTTGCGTGCCAAATGGGAAGAATCCATAGAAACAATTGATTCTGCAAGGATTGCTAAAAAAAGCCGACTTCGACCCTTCCTCTCGGAGTATTTTTGTTTTCCCAAAGTGGAACGATTAACTGCCTCGAATCCGCGAAGTGTCTCATTTCGCGTCGATTATGAATCCGTTCCGATTCGGGCCTGCTTTGTTCCGTTCCCGAAATGAAACCTGATGCGCATAGAACCCGCGCCTCTCACTGAATGCAACATCCTCATTTCGACTTGCTTACAATGAAGCGATGCCCGATCAGTCGAAAACCTTCTTCCGTTCCGCCGGACGCGCACCCGATGCCCTGCGTCCCGTGCGCCTGACCCCTCACTATGTCGCCGTAGCTGAGGGCTCCGTCCTCATCGAGTTGGGAAACACGCGCGTGCTCTGCAACGCCACCATCGAACAGGGCGTACCGTCGTGGCTTCGTAACAGCGGACGCGGATGGGTAACAGCCGAATACGGCATGCTTCCCCGCGCCACACTCACCCGCACCGCGCGCGAATCGGAACGCGGAAAGGTGGGAGGACGCACACATGAAATTCAGCGCCTCATCGGGCGTTCGCTGCGCGCCGTCGTCGATATGAAAGCCCTTGGCGAGCGGACCGTAATTCTCGACTGCGACGTTCTGCAGGCCGACGGCGGCACGCGCACCGCGGCTATCACCGGAGCCTGTGCCGCACTCGGCATTGCCCTCAACCGCATGGTGGCAACAGGAGCCCTGCCAAAGTCGCCGCTGCAACAGTTGGTTGCAGCCACCAGTGTCGGGATAGTGGAAGAAACGGTCCTGCTCGACCTCGCGTATGAAGAGGATTCGCAAGCCGAAGTCGATATGAATGTCGTTATGACGGAAGACAGCGGTCTGGTCGAAGTACAGGCCACCGCCGAGCGCACTCCCTTCGCCCGCAGCCGCATGCTCGAGATGATGGACTATGCTGCGCTCGGAATTGAGCAACTGTTAGGGGCGCAAAGGGCTCTGCTCAACGAAGCAAAATGATAGTGTCTGTTGCCGGAACTTTTCTCCGCAACCCTCGTATTTACATTGACTCGCATGATTCCAAACACGCCACAGGCTGTTATTACAGAAAAAGAAATAAAGCCTTCTCCCTTCACCTCCGGCACAGCCATCGTCGTGTATGTCGCCCTGGTGCGGATCGTTCTTTTTTGTTTTGCCGGACCGCACTACGGATACTTTCGTGACGAGCTTTATTATCTGGCATGCGGCGAACATCCTGCTTGGGGATATGTAGACCAGCCGCCCCTGATTGCGTGGGCAGCATGGTTTCTGCAGCACACGATCGGTACGTCGCTCTGGGCATTGCGGCTACTGCCCGCACTTGCCGGTGCTGCCACCATCGCTCTTGCCGGCCTTCTGGCGCGTGAGTTGGGAGGCCGTCGCTGGGCCATGTTTCTTGCCTCGCTCGCAGCTTTGATGGCGCCCGTCTCGCTTGCCCTGTCGCACCTGTTCACTATGAACGCCTTTGACCCGCTCCTCTGGACGGCGATCGCCTACCTTGTCGTGTGCATCGCCCGCGGGAATGAGCATCTTTGGCTTGCAGTCGGTGCGCTGGCGGGAATAACCATTCTCAATAAATACGGCGTCATCTTCTGGTTCACAGGCCTGGTCATCGGCCTGTGCCTGACGCCATTTCGCCAAAGCCTGCACTATCGCTGGTTCTGGCTCGGCTGTACGCTGACGACGGTGATCGCGCTCCCCAACTTTGTCTGGCAATGGCGGCATCAATTTCCATTTCTCCAGCTCATGCACAACGTTCGGGAGAGCGGCCGCGATATTTCACTTCCGCCACTGCAATATCTTCAGGCCCAGGCACAGATGCTTGGCTTTGTCGCCGCTCTGCTGGTACCCTTTGGGCTTCTTTATTTCTTCTCAAAACAAGGGCGGCCAGTGCGTGCTCTCGGATGGGCCTACATCATCTTTCTAGCGGAGATGATGCTCCTTCACGGCAAGATGTACTATGTCGCGCCCGTCTATCCGATCATGTTTGCAGCCGGAGCAGTCTGGATCGAAGGTGCAACGGAACGCGGACTCTGGGTATGGTTCAAACCTCTTCTCGCTCTGGCAATGACTGCCATCTGCGGAATATACGTTCCCACAATCCTGTCCATTCTCAGTGTCCCCGCTTTTCTTGCATACGAACACAAGATGGGCATCGAGCAGCAGAAGTTTGAACATTCACAGCAAGGCGTGCTTCCCCAGCTCTACGCCGACATGTTCGGCTGGGAAGGTATGGCCGAGCGCGTGGCGACCTACTATCACACGCTTTCTCCGGAAGAACAGAAGAAGACCGCCATTTTTGCGAACAACTATGGCGAAGGCGGAGCCATCGACTTCTTCGGGCCGAAGTACGGCCTGCCAAAATCCATCGGTGGACATCAGAATTATTGGATCTGGGGACCGCGTGAATACACCGGTGAGAGCCTGATTGTTTTGGGCGAGGGCGACGAGAGCAACATGCAGAAGGACTGCGCCAGCTACTCGATCATCGGCGATACGAAGGACCCGCTCTCTCGCCCGGATGAATGGCTGCCCATCTACTACTGCCGAGATTTCAAATGGAACCTGCAAACCTTCTGGCCGGAACTCAAGCGCTGGAGATAAGACGCAGATCGTTTTAGACATATTCAGAAAAGCCATGACGGCCGCACTGCAGTCAATGAGTATGCGTCGTCATACAACGACGAAACATACATCCGCATGGCCTGACCCGGGCAAAATATAGTTGCAAGGAGCACAAAATTCAGCGGCTGCAAAGCCAGCTCAAGCTAATGCGCATTCCTGGTGCCTGCGACCTGAGTTAAAATCATCTGTGAAACTCCTTTAGAAATTCCGAAACCCCAAAAAGATTCGAAGAGCAGGAGAATTTACGATGTCAACGAAACTGACCCCCGGAAAACTGGCCGGACTGAAAGCAGTCTCAGATGCGCGCGGTGTGATTGCCGCTGCCGCTATGGACCAGCGCGGATCGCTGAAGAAATCACTGGCGAAGGAAAAGGGCATAGCTGAGCTGCCCGATTCAGCCCTTGAAGAGTTCAAGACACTTGTCACTGAAGTTCTGACCAGACATGCCTCGGCTATCCTGCTCGACCCCGAGTACGGCCTGCCCGCTTCGAAGAAGCGCAACGGCAAGGGCCTTCTGCTCGCGTATGAGAAGACCGGATACGACGCTGCCATGCCCGGCCGCCTGCCCGACCTGCTCGATGTGTGGTCTGTGCGCCGCCTGAAAGAAGCGGGTGCCGACTGCATCAAGATTCTGCTTTACTACACGCCATTCGAAAAGTCGGCAATCAACGATCACAAGCATGCTTGGGTAGAGCGCATCGGCGACGAGTGTCTCGCGCACGACATCCCCTTCTTCCTTGAAACCGTTGGCTATGATGTGCACGGTGAAGACGAAAAGGGTATTGGTTACGCGAAGCGCAAGCCCGATATCGTAACCGGCTCGATGGAAGAGTTCGGCAAGGAGCGTTACGGCGTCGACGTGCTGAAAGTCGAAGTTCCCATTCAGATGGAGTTCGTCGCAGGAACCCATGCATTCAAAGGCGAGCAGGCTTATACTCGCGCCGAAGCACTGGAGCACTTCCGCATTGCGGCTTCTTCGACGCACAAACCCTTCATCTATCTTTCGGCTGGAGTCTCGAACCCGGTCTTTATCGAAACGCTTGAGCTCGCCGCGGAAAGCGGGACCACTTTCAACGGCGTGCTGTGCGGGCGCGCTACCTGGAAGGATGGCATCGCCGTCTACGCCAAGCAGGGTGCAAAGGCATTTGAAGATTGGCTCAACACCGAGGGCGTCAAAAACATCGAGAACGTAAACAACGCTCTCAAGGCAGCCCATTCCTGGTATGACAAGGTTGGCCTCAAAGCCGAAGCGCTGGTCTAAACAAAAAAGATCAACAAAGAAAGACGCCGCGATCTTTCATCGTGGCGTTTTCTTTTGTCTGTAACAATAAGCCGAACCAGAACTCGTCATTGCTACACGGCTTGGGCGTGAAATCTGACAGTTTTGCATAATTTTTCAGCAATGTGCGCAAAATTTTCCCTGTTTCAAAGGTTCATGGACCAAAGTTTCAACAGTGCGGTTACCTTGTTTTTCTCACGGCTCATCAAGCACTTAGTGCCGACCACCGGAATAAAAAAATCGAAGACTCAACCGGGCAACTTTGGCGCTTCGTTTGCAATCTTATTTAGCACGTTTAGAGGCAACTTCAAATCTTTACCTCATTTTGAGAATCACTCTATGAATTGTCCGCTCTGTGCGGACCCTCAGTCACACTACCCTTTGGCCACCCATCCTAACTGCCTCTGAAGCGGGCCCGCTGGAAAGCGGGCCCTTATGCTTTCTGGTTGCAATTTCATAATCTGTCATCCCGTTACAATGAAGGCGCATGAAGTTTTCTTCAGAAAGCCGTGTCCACGATCTCAATCTTGATAAGAAATTTGCTGACCTGGGCCTAGCGCAGGGAAAGCGGAAAAACATTCCGGCGATTACCCTGAACATGCCCTCGCACACTAGAGCAGCTTTGAAGCAACAGAGTCAAAGCCGCATCGTCAAAACGCGGCTTGAGGTTGTTCGGGTTCCCGCATGGTCAGAGCTGTCCTGGCTTATGCACGGTTTCAGCACGCGCACCGGCGGAAAAACCACCGTGTATCGCCCTGATCAGCGCGCAGGTGAACTGAATCTTGGATTCACCGCGACCGATCCCCGCGAAATGGTGCTCACCAACCGCAGCCTGTTTGTCACCGCCGTAACAAAAGATACAAGCGTCCCTGCGCTGGTAACGCTCCGACAGATCCATTCATCGATCGTGCTGAACGTGGGTAAAGCTGATGTAGGAGACGAAGCAAGTAATAAGGGCGACGGCATGATGACGGACGAGCCCGGCATCCTGCTCGGCATCCAGACCGCCGATTGCATTCCGGTCCTCATTGCGGACAGGAAAAAGCGTGCTGTCGCAGCCTTTCACGCCGGATGGCGAGGGACGCTGAAACGTATCGTCGAGCGCGGAGTGGGCCGTATGCGCTTTGAGTTCGGCAGCCATCCGGAAGATTTAGTCGCAGCCATCGGCCCGGGCATCGGTGCGTGCTGTTATGCCGTCGGCGAGGAAGTCCGTATGGAATTCGAATCGCAATTCAGCTATGCGCCTGAATTATTCTTCGAAGTGTTTGACTCTGACCCGGTCAAAGAAAAATATCCGATGCTCTTTCTCACGGCCCGCGCGCCGGGTCACAGCAATATCGGCCCCAGTCTTCATCTCGATTTGATGGAAGCGAATCGTCGGCAGCTGCTCGATGCTGGTTTGAGTGCTGAGAACATCTTCGTGCAGGGCGACTGCACCAGCTGCCGCACCGACCGCTATTTTTCGCATCGCGCCGATCATGGATTCACAGGCCGCAGCTTGTCAGTGATAGGAATACTGAAAGAAAAACGTAGAAATCAAAAATAGAAAAGGCATGGATGAAATCCATGCCTCCCATTGGACTTCGCGAACCTTCAGGCAGAGTGCGGCTCAGGATTGGCAGCCGGAGGCTCAGCTTTGGGATTGACGAGATCGCGTAATTCTTTGCTGGGCTTGAAGTAAGGAACGCGCTTGGCCGGAACTTCGACCTTAGCGCCTGTTTTTGGATTGCGGCCGATCCGGGGCTTGCGCTGCCGGATACGAAAGCTGCCAAAGCCGCGTATCTCAATCTTGTCGCCTGTCTTGAGCGCATGAATGACGGAATCGAAGATCGTGTCCACGATCACCTCACCATCGCGCCGCGTCAGGTCGCCAAGTTGGGTCACTTCCTCCACCAAGTCTGCTTTGGTCATGGCAAGTTTTGCTCCGAGACTAGGGTACGCCTGTTAACCATAATAGATGCAACAAATTTAACCATTAACGCCAAAGAAAGTAGAACCCGGCATGTTTTTCGAGTAACCGTTGTGGATTTGGCAGCAAATCATCGGCATCCGTAGTCACCAGATCCAGTATGGATCGGCCTTTTCTGGCCGGTTTCACCACATTTGGCTCCCCTGAGATGCCTACCTGCTTTGCTGTATCCAGCAGTGCATCGCGAAATCCGCCTTGTTTATCAATTAGATGCAGCGGCAGCGCCTGTTGCCCCGTCCAGACCTGTCCGGTAGCTAAAGGGGTTAGTTTGTCCGCCCCGATTCCCCGCCCGGCAGCCACGTCCCGGATGAACTGGGTGTGCATATTGTCTACCAGCCCCTGGAAATAGGCCTTCTCTTCAGGCGTCATCTCCCGCGTAGGCGATCCAGCATCCTTCAGCGAACCGGCCTTCAGAACCTCGGGTTTCAATTTCGCCCACTTCAGTAGGTCACCATAATTCGTCCATTCCATAATGACGCCGATCGATCCGACGATACTGGCATCGTTCGCATAAATCTTATTGGCGCCCGAAGCAATATAGTAAGCGCCGCTCGCGCCTACGCTCTCAATCGAAGCAATGATCGGTTTCTTCTTCTCTTCGCGAATATGCCGGACTTCTTCGTAAATTTCCTGTGAAGCGGCAGCTCCTCCGCCGGGCGAGTCGATGTGCAGAATAATTGCTTTGATCGAGTCGTCCTGATCGAACTTCCGCAGTTGATCGACGGTTTTGTCCGCGGCCAGAATCACGCCATCGACGTCGATCACGCCGATGCTGTCCCCGAAGGTGGTGTTTCCGCCGAAAGACTGCACGGCAAAGTATCCCAGCACGCTGACCACGGCAACAAAGGCAACAAAAAGTCCGCCGCCTATAAATACCCAGAACCAGGCCGAACGGCGTTTTTCATCTGTCATAGCGGCGAGTGTAGCACTTCCCATGCGGTGGGGTGCGACGGATTGGGAAAGAAGATTTGTTGTCTTAAAAGTAAAACGAAAGATCCGGGGATCTCAACCTATGAAGGAATGGGAGAGGTGAAATATAAGAAAAGAAATTATCGTCTGGAATGTTTTTTACTCTTCCTTGTCAACTTCTTTAGTCAAACGTTTGACTATGAAAGATGAGGGGTGGTAGCTTCCCCTCCGCGGAAGGTTTCAAAGATGGACCGTCGTCTGTTTCTGAAAAGCTCATTGGCCGCCGCCGGCAGCGCGTTGCTTTCTGAAGCCCCTTCGCTGGCAGAGCCGGTCCCCACAACCTCTTCAGCCAGGGCACATTTCCCTGATGGATTTCTCTGGGGCATGGCCACGGCTTCTTATCAGGTAGAAGGCGCATGGAATGAGGACGGCAAAAGCGAATCCCTCTGGGATCGCTTCTCGCACACGCAAGGCAAAGTCAAGGGCGGAGCCACCGGCGACATCGCCTGCGACCAGTACCACCTTTATCCGGAGGACATTGCCATCCTCAAGCGGCTGAATCAGAAGAGCTATCGTTTCTCCATCTCGTGGCCGCGCATTCAGCCCACGGGCACAGGCGCGCCCGACCAGAAAGGCCTCGATCACTACAGCAGGCTCGTTGATGCTTTGCTCGAAGCCGGTATCCGCCCCTTCTGCACGCTCTATCATTGGGATCTGCCGCAGGCTCTTTAAGACCGCGGCGGCTGGCCTAATCGCGACCTCGCCGCCTTCTTCGCCGACTACGCCGCAATTCTCGCAAAGCATCTCGGCGACCGCATTACTGTCTGGGCGCCATTCAACATGCCATGGTCCTTTACCTATCTCGGGTACGGTGCAGGCGTCTTCCCTCCCGGCAAGTCGGACTACAAGCTGTTTCTCAAAGCAGCGCACACAGTCAACCTGGCACAAGGCGAGTGCTTCCGCTCGATCAAGGCAGCATCTGCGAAAGCACCCGTAGGAAGCGCCTACGGCATGGCCCCGGTCTATCCGAAAACAGACAGCGAAGCCGATCGGGCAGCCGCCGCGCGTTATCACGCCATGAACAATGTGTATTTCCTGGAAACAGCCATCCACGGCACTTATCCCAAAGCCTTTGTCGGCGAAATCCCCCACGAGGCCATGGGCTTCACGCCCGGCGATGAAAAAATCATGCAAGTCCCGCTCGACTGGATTGGTTTCCACTACTACACGCGCCGCGTCGTCTCCGATGCCAGCGCCGCATCCCATTCCGGGAGCGGAGCCAGCTTCGGCACCGAGATTGAAGAGGACACCTCAGCAGGCCGTGATCCCTATACCCAGTTCCACGCCGTAATGCCGACCGAGGGCCCATTGACCGACGCGGGTCTTGAAATCTATCCCCGCGGCATCTACGACCTCGTCATGCAGATCACCCGCGAATACAACCATCCCATCATTGAAATCACCGAGAGCGGCTGCAGTTATCTCGACACGCCCTACGACAAGGAAAAAGGCCGCGTCCCTGACACGCGCCGTATCGACTTCTTTCGCGCCGAACTGGCTGAGCTGGCGCAAGCCATCCATGACGGAGCCAGAGTCCGCGCCTTCCACGCCTGGAGCCTTCTCGATAACTTTGAGTGGGCCGATGGCTACAGCCAGCGCTATGGTCTGACGTACGTGGATTTCCGCGATCAGAAGCGCACGGTAAAAGACTCTGGCCTGTGGTACGGTCGCGTAGCCGCAACCAACCGGATCGATTCCTGAACCGGGCCACCTTAAACCAGTTGCATTTTGCGGCCCGGATCACTAGGGTTTCCTCGTGGTAGAAAAGCACTCATTTCTACCCGGTTGTCTGAACGCACTGAGCCCAGATGGCGATAGATTTTAGACAGGTTGATCCCCATGACTACAGGAGTAGACCGTCGGACATTTCTAAAAGGCGCAGCCGCCTCGGCCGCTGTTGCCGCTCCGTCCAGTGTGCCTGCCGCAGCGCTTGCTTCCGGCGCGGAGGCCCCGCAACCGACTAAAAAAGCAGCACCCTCTACAGGACTTTCGCAAAAGGGCATCAACCGCATGAACGGCGTCCTGACGGGTTACGTGGACAGCGGAGAAATCCCGGGCCTCGTCGCGCTCGTAAGCCGCCGTGGGCAGGTAGACGTCAACGCAATCGGCGTCAAGAAAATTGGCGAGAACAACCCCGTCCAGCGCGACACGATCTTTCGTATTGCCTCCATGACGAAGCCGATCACAGCAGCAGCCACTATGATCCTCGTCGAAGAGTGCGCGCTGCGGCTCGACGAGCCCGTCAATCGCCTGCTGCCCGAACTAGCCAACCGGCGCGTCCTGAAGCGTCCCGATGCAAAGCTCGACGACACGGTCCCCGCCAGACGCTCCATCACCGTGCGCGATCTGCTGACATTTCGCATGGGCTTTGGCCTCATGTTCACACCCCCCGACGCCCCGATCCTGAAAGCCGCGAACGAACTCCAGATCGGTATGGGGCCGCCAATCCCCGCATCCATGCCTGCTCCCGATGAGTGGATTCGCCGTCTGGGAACGCTGCCCCTCATGCACCAACCCGGCGAAATGTGGATGTACAACACCCCCGCTGACGTTCTCGGAGTGCTCGTCGCACGCGCGTCGGGTCAGCCTTTCGAGACTTTCCTGCGTGAACGCATCTTTGGACCATTGGGCATGAAAGACACAGACTTCAGCGTGCCCGCCGCCAAGATCAACCGCTTCGCGACTAGTTACTTTCCCAGTCCCCAAACCGGAAAACTCGAAGTCTTCGACGATGCCGACGGCGGCCAATGGAGCCGTCCGCCTGCCTTTCCATCCGGCTCCGGCGGACTCGTTTCCACCATTGATGACTATTTCGCTTTCAGTGACATGATGCTGAATGGGGGTAAGCGCGGTACTGAGCGCATTCTCTCCCAGCGATCAATCGAACTGATGCGAACCGACCAACTGACACCGGAGCAGAAAGCCATCTCCGGGCTGAGCCCTGGCTTCTTCGACAACCATGGCTGGGGATTCTGCATATCCATCATCACCAAACGCACGGACATTGCACAAAGTGCCGGCAGCTTTGGCTGGAATGGAGGCCTCGGCACCGCATGGTACGCGGACCCGAAAGAAGGCGTGACAAACATCCTGCTCACACAGCGTGCCTGGGCTTCAGCCGATCCGCCGAATGTCTTTCTTGACTTCTGGACATCAGCAGCCCTTGCTGTCGAAGATTGAGCCTGCAACAAATGGGAGTGTCGTATGAACCGCCAGACGCTCCTCTGCCCGATTCGATCGGAACTGGAACCGAGCCTTTCCTCATCATCGGAGCCATTGGCGGCGGCTGAAACGTCGGCTTTTGTAGTCCATTGGTACCGGGCGAACTCCGTGTCGGACAGCGTATGATACGAAAAAACCCGACAAGGACGCGACGGTTGCTGAAGGTAAATCCCAGCTACAGTGTTGTCATTCCCGCTTACAACGAGAGCGCGCGCATTCGGCAAACCTTGGAGCGCGTGCTGGACTGCGTCCATAGCCATAACTGGAATGCCGAAGTGCTGGTCGTCAACGATGGTTCCACCGATACCACAGCGATCATTATTGAAGAGTTTGCGGCCAAAGATCCGATTGTTCGGCTCCTAAGCAATCCCGGAAATCGCGGCAAGGGATACAGCGTGCGTCACGGCATGCTGGAGGCTTCCGGGGAGATCGTCATGTTCACCGACGCCGACCTCTCCTCGCCGATGGAAGAGGCTGAACTGCTCTTCACCGCCATCCGTCAGGGTGCCGACATCGCCATCGGCTCCCGCTGGCTTGAAACGAAGCGTCAAACTGTCAGGCAGCCTCTCTACCGGCGCTCTTTCGGCCGCTGTTTCAACGCTGTTACCCGCCTGTTGATGTCTCTACCCTTCGCTGACACCCAGTGCGGCTTCAAGGCATTCACTCGCCAGGCAGCCCAGACCGTCTTTCGGCTGCAACGTATTGAGCGCTGGGGCTTTGACCCGGAAATTCTCTTCGTCGCCCTCAAACGTGGCTATTCCGTCCGTGAAGTACCCGTCACCTGGGGACATGACGAGCGCTCTCGTATCAGCTACCTGAGAGACGGCCTCAAAATGCTGCAAGAACTTGTCTTTATCCGTTGGAATGCGATGGCCGGGGTTTACAACAAGCCAGTCAAAGAGCTGGACCCTCAAGTACCAGTTCCGCGAACCTGAAGAAGCCAACTTACCGCAAAACAAAAAGCACCCGCTTCGGGCGCTTTTTGTAATTAGGTTACAAATCGGGTTAAGAAGCCAGGGCTGTGACAGAAGTCCCGGCAACCGGCATACGTCCCAGACGTCGCGGCACCAGGACTATGCCCTTTCCAGCCTCGAATGTAACTTGAAATTTCTGGGAACAAGGACCACAGAGCCAGAAGTGTTCAAGCTGATGACCCTGTTTTTCATCCGCTGGGTTCACGGAGCGATTCTGCATGTCGAAGACGAAAATTCGACCCTCACGGAGATAATGCAGAGGTTTGGCACACTGAGGATTTGCGCAGTTGTTGACCATTTGAATTCTCCACTGCGCCTGTAACGGTTCGCCCGTTCAGGTGCTGACAACATCATGCTGAGATTTCCCGCAAAGCTCTTGAGAGAGCTCCAGTTCCGCCATTTAAAATTCCCCTACGTAATTCTGATGCAAATGAGTATACATTCGTTATCAAAATCGGTAACAGTTACACGAAATTTTCATCTCTGGTGCAAAAAATTACCGCTCCTCACAAGTGACTGCTTGCCAGCGTTCTTAGGTCCAGGCTCCCCGGATGGGTGTGCGAAAATGGAAGGTTCGCTCATTTTCAAGAACGATATGCCTATTCTGCGCTCCGCTTTCATTGCCCTCTCTCGCAACGCCACCCTTAGAAACTTCTCCGAGCGGTCGTCTGTGGGCCGCCGCATGTCCTCCCGTTTCGTGGCTGGGATGACCCTTGATGAGGTAATTCACTCGGCCGAGGCCCTGGGACACTTGGGCATCGCCTCCACTCTCGACAGTCTGGGCGAAAATGTCACCACCCCGCAGGAAGCCCGCCATTCTGCCGACATCTACCACCGGCTCCTCGACGCCATCCAGGCCCGTAACCTCAACGCTAACGTCAGCGTAAAGCTCACCCAAATGGGGATGGATCTCGGCCTCGGCCTGGCTGAGGAAATTGTCGCCGGGCTGGTCGAACACGCCGTCGCCGCCAATACCTTCGTCCGCGTTGATATGGAAGGTAGTGAGTACACACAAGCCACAATAGATATGGTTCGCCGTCTCCACGCCATCCCCCGGAACCACAGCCACGTAGGCATTGTCATCCAGGCTTATCTCTATCGTAGCGAAGAAGATATCCGGACCCTGACCGCCGACGGTATCCGCATCCGCCTCTGCAAGGGCGCCTACAAGGAGCCCCCAGATATCACCTTCCCAGACAAGAAAGATGTGGACGCAAACTTCGTAAAGCTAACCCATCAGCTGCTCACCAGCGGCATATACCATGGCATCGCCACTCACGACGAAGAAATGATCGCCGCCACAAAGAAGTTCGTTCAGGAGCGCCGCATCGACCCGAAAACCTTCGAGTTCCAGATGCTCTACGGTGTCCGCCGCGACCTGCAGAAGTCCCTCGTCCGCGAAGGCTTCAACACCCGCGTCTACGTTCCCTTCGGTGCCGAGTGGTACCCGTATTTCATGCGCCGCCTCGCCGAACGTCCCGCCAACGCCCTCTTCATCGCCAAAAATCTGCTCAAGCAGTAAATACTTTTGCCTTGCAAGGGGACGGAACATTTCGGCACCATGCATACAGAGCCTCCTGCAAAACGAAAAATGCGCCGATCGAAAGATGTTTCTCTGACCCTGTTGGCTGCCTTGGCACTTTCCACTACGGCATGTGACAACCGCCCACTCGAAGTCCGCAACTGCGTAGATGCGCAGGGCCATATTATTCCCGACTCCAACTGCCAGCACCACTCCGGCGGCACCGGCGGAGTAGTGCACTTCATCTACGGTGGTCGCAGCGGTGGCAGAGTCGGCGATACAGTCATCGGAGGCAACGCCGAACCGGAAGCCGGAGCACATGTGGTCTCTGGCGAAGAAGGTGTAGCCCGTGGCGGCTTTGGCCATGGCGGTGGAGGAGAAGGTGGAGGCGAGTAGGTGCGTCGCCACTCCATCCAGCCACGCCGCGACTGGCAGAAGCGCGTCGAGCAGACCGGACTCACGTACCACTCCCTCGATGGAAGCCCGTACTGGGACGAGACCGCATACTGGGAGCTCTCTTCCACCGAAGTAGACCGCATCGAAGCCGCAACAAGCGAAATTCAGCGCCTCAGTCTCGCTGCCGGCGACCACATCATCGAGGAAAACCGCTTCTTCGAGATGGGTATCCCTGCTGAAGCAGTCCCGCATATCATTGAAACCTGGCAGCAGGAGCCGCCCGTTCTTTATGGTCGCATCGACCTCGCCTACGACGGCGCCCACCTCAAGCTGCTTGAATACAACGCCGACACGCCCACGTCGCTCGTAGAAGCAGCTATCACCCAATGGTACTGGCTTGAAGACTGCTTCCCCAATGCCGACCAGTTCAACTCCATCCACGAAAAGCTCATCGCGAAATGGCGCGATCTGGTCCCGTTTGTCTCGCAGCCCGTCTACTTCGGCTACGAACCTGTAGAAGAAGACCGCATCACCATCGAATACCTGCGTGACACCGCGCATCAGGCAGGCCTGCGCACCGCCGCCATCACCATGCACGACATCGGCTGGCAAGCCGCTACCAGCACCTTTGTCGATCAGGGCACACAGCCCATGCGCACCATCTTCAAGCTCTATCCCTGGGAAACGTTGCTCAAAGACTCCTTCGGCCCACACGCTCTCAGCAACCTGGGGCAGACGCAATGGATCGAGCCCATCTGGAAGATGCTCTGGTCAAACAAGGCTCTGCTCGCCATCCTCTGGGAACTCTTCCCGAACCACGAACTGCTTCTCCCCGCATACCTCGACGGCTCCCGCGATCTGCAGTCCAGGGTACGCAAGCCATTCTTCGGACGAGAAGGCGCGAACGTCACCGTCTCGCTAAGTGGCATCACCATGGAGTCGACCGCGGGCAGCCATTCCGGAGACGCCTTTGTCTACCAGCAATACGCCGATCTCGCCGCGTCCGGCAACAGGCGCGCAGTAGTAGGAAGCTGGCTCATCGACGGGGAGCCGGCAGGCATTGGTATCCGTGAATCGGATGGCTATGTCACAACCAACACCAGCCGTTTCGTCCCGCACCTCTTCCGCTGATCATGCAGATTGCTTGTTCAGCATTGACGCCCCTATACCATAGATAATCTATATCTACGAACAAGGCCGTAGATAGCGGGAACCTGAAGGCCGCCTCGGGTCGTATCTCATGAACAGGCAGGACATCATGCACGCCATCACGCTCTTCCTTCGAAAACTGCGAATTTTTTTTGCTCGCGACAAATTCACTCGAGAGCTGGACGAGGAAATGGCCTTCCATCGAGAACAGACCCGGCAGGAGATGCAATCAGACGGCCTGCCCGCGGAAACCGCGCAGCACGCCTCAAGGCGGCAGTTCGGCAATGACACGCGGCTCCGGGAGCAAAGCCATGAAGTTGTCGGCTTCCGCATAGAGAGCATCTGGCAGGATTTCCGTTTCGCCATCCGGCAGCTGCACAAGAATCCGACCTTCGCCTCCGTCGCCATTCTGGTGTTAACCCTCGGCATTGCCGCCAGCGTCGCCATCTTTTCGTTTGTGGATGCAGCTCTGATTAAGCCTCTGCCATACCAGAATCCTTCCCGGCTGGTTGGTGTATATGAGAGCTCCACATTCTGCCCACGCTGCAATCTTTCCTACCAGGACTATCTCGACTGGAAAAAGGACAATAAGGTCTTCAGTTCATTCCATGCCTGGGGTTATGCCAATTACCTTTGGAAAAGCTCTGCCGGGGTGCAACCGGTTCCCGCCGTGCGTGTCGGTGGCAGCTTCTTTCGCACGTTGGGTGTATCTCCGGTACTCGGACGCAATTTCACCGATGGGGATGATTCTCCTGGAGCGCCCCGCACTGTCTTGCTCAGCTACAGCACCTGGCAAAACCGTTTTGGCGGCCGAACGATATTGTAGGACAGTCAATTGACTCTCGACGACGCTGCATACACCGTGATTGGAGTCCTCCCGCGCGAATTCCAGTTTGCACCCCGCGGCAATGCCGAGTTTTGGACAACACTGAAGACCCATCCACCTGCGAAAAAAGACGCAGCTGCCATAATTTCTATCGGCTAGCCCGGCTTAAAGACGGCGTTTCCGATGCAGGCCGCTCTGGCCAATATGAAATCGATCGCCACCCAATTGGAACAACAGTATCCCGAGTTCCAATCTCGACCAGGGTGCTATGGTATGCCTTAATCGATGCCGTCGTCGATGACATTCGTCCGATTCTGCTCGTCCTGCTGGGCGGAGCAGGGCTTGTTCTTCTGATCGCCTGCGTGAACGTATCCAGCCTGCTTCTGGTCCGGGCCGAAGGTCGTATGCGCGAAATTGCCGTGCGCGGCGCGTTGGGCGCGTCTCCCGTCGACTCGCCCGCCAGTTCGTCACCGAAAGTTTAGTCCTGGTTGCGGCTAGTAGTTCTGCTCGCGCTGTTCGCTGACTTATGGAATTGGTTCACATTCTGCTTGGTCAATTGTCTCCAACGATGTCATGCTCCGCCTGCCCTTCCTGCAAGGGCCTTCGCTGAACTCTCGAGTGCTGGGCTTTGCATGCTGCCTTGCGGGATTCTGCCGCCGCAGTCTTTGTTCTCGCTCGCGGCGATTGCGCGCATGAACCGTACGAACCTGCATGAAGCCTCGCCGATAGTGGCCGCAGTGTCTCCGGCACAGCCTGGCGGCGGCTGGGCTCCAACCTTGGTTGCGCTCGAACTGGCCATCGCGATGGTGTTGCTGGTGGGCGCGGGTTGCTGGGCAAGAGTTTCTACCGTTTGCTGCATTGGATTTGAATTTCAATCCTGACCACCTTGCCATGCTTGGGCTGGTCGGCACCCGATGCGGGCTATGGAAAAGACCCGGAATCCATTGCCCTTGACGGCAGCTGATCGCCCGCATTGCCGGCATTGCCGGGAGTCATCTCCGTAGCCACTGCCAGCATGACCCCTGTGAATGCAACTGCAATACAACTGGTTCAGAGTGCTGGCCATCCCTATCACGGTGAGCATAATGACGCTCCCGACGTTCAATTAGCACGGACTACTTCAAGACTCTTCAGGCCAGACTGATGCGTGGGCGCTTTTTCACGATTCCGACGACGATCAGCAAAACCGTGTCATGGTCATCAATCAGACACTCGCAAAACAATTCTTCCCGACGAAGACCCCATCGGCAAAATAATTGGCGACATTGCCCTCTCGCCGGATTCCATGCGCCAGATCGTCGGCGTTGTCGACGACATCCGTGAAGGGGGACTCGACGAGGACATCCGGCCGCCTGTACTATCCCCTTCGATCAATCAACCGATGAGCGATTTCACCATTGTTGTTCGCACGGCGCAGGACCCCAAATCCGTTCTGCCATCGCTGGTCGCTGCGATTCGTCAGATCGACCCCAACATCGGCGTGCGCAATGAAGTAACCATGGCGCAGCAGATCAATGATTCAGAGACTGCCTATCTGCATCGATCGTCTGCGTGGCTGGTCGGCGGTTTCGCGGCATTGGCCTTGCTGCTCAGCGTGATCGGATTGTATGGAGTCATCGCCTACTCGGTCAGTCAGCGAACCCGTGAAATCGGCGTGCGCATCGCACTCGGCGCGCAGCGGAGCTCGGTCTATCAGCTCATCTTAAAAGAGGCAAGCTGGTTGATCGCCTTCGGCATCGCCGTTGGACTCGCCGGTTCCGTTGCAGCAGCAACCCTAATGGGCAAGCTGCTCTTCGGCGTCCGTTCCTGGGACATACCGACACTGGCCGCCGTCGCTCTCCTGCTCGGACTTGCGGCGCTTTTGGCCAGCTACATCCCGGCTCGTCGCGCAGCATCGGTCAACCCAGTCGAGGCACTCAGAGCTGAATAGCGACGCCCTTCCGGCTTTCCCCGGGACAAGAAAGAGAACGAGCTTCCCACCCTTTCACGCATGTTGGGAAAGGGTGGGAAGTCCAAACCGCTGGACTCTCTGTTTGATCGCTGCGGTGCACGGAATGGTACATCGCCCTCGACTCCCGATTGAACCTTGGTAAACCACCGGAGTAGACTCAAGCCTAAAGTTTTCAGGGGAATCGGACAATAGTCCGAACTTTCCGGCATTTGTATTTTCTATGTGATCTGCTGCTCCCTTGGGGAGGGTTGCTCTGCGCTCCATCTTCGTTAACTATCGTAGGAACGATTCGGAAGGCGAGGCCGGACGTTTATTTGATGATCTGACATCTCACTTCGAAGATGGCTCCATATTTATGGACGTTGCTGCCATCGAGCCGGGGCGGGACTTCCGCAAGGCAATCGACCAAAGCGTATCGAACTGCAGCGTTTTGCTGGCGCTTATCGGGCGGGATTGGCTGGACTCGAAAGATGCCCTCGGAAACCGGCGCCTGGAGAATGCCAACGACTTCGTTCGAATGGAATTGGCTTCCGCACTTCGCCGCGACATTCCGGTGATTCCCGTTCTCGTCCGCGGCGCGAAGATGCCGAGCGCCGACCAGCTCCCCGATGACTTGAAAGAACTGCACTACAGAAACGCAGTGGAATTGACACACGCGCGCTGGAAATCAGATGTGCAGTTGCTGATCCACGCACTACGGCCATATTTGGACCCACCCGCTGCGGATGCTCCTGCGCCGAGTGAAGCCGTCGCGCCAATGCCCGGTGCTGAAACCGCCAAACGCAGTCCATCATCGACTGGCCCCGTCACTGTCAACACGGCAAGTGAGACACAGATCATCGGAGCCGAGACGATCGCCCGAATCAGCAAAGAGCTGGCGCCGTACATCGGACCGATCGCCGAAGTAATTGTGAAACAGGCTGCGAAACGGTGCTCATCGGCAGAAGATCTTTGCCGAAGAGTCTCCCAGGAAATCGAAGGGGACGCAAATCGCCTTAAATTTTTGAAGGCGTGCCGGCCATAGAACCTCATAAGTAGATGTGTGGCTTTCTGATCAGCTACTGCGTAACAAGCGTTGTGTCACGTCGCGGTGAGACACGACGATAACTAGTCGAACTTCCTGAGCCAGATATCACGCACAGAAATCTTGCACGGCTGGCTTTCTATCTCGAAGCCGATGAGTCCTGGTTGGTTATTCACTGAGTCTTTATTGTCGTCGATGAAGACCGCCATCAGCTGGCCATTCATGATGTGCATCATCACGCCGCCGCGCGCAATGATCTCGTAGTCATTCCACTCGTTCACCTTTACATAGCCGCCCAGCGCCTGCTTGTCGCCGATATTGGCGACGAGGCGATTGGCCTTGTCCGGGCAGCGCCTGCGTCACCTGGCCTCGATAAGCGAGGATGCCCTGCATGGTATTTTCGGAGTACCACTGGCCTGTGTACGAAGCAGGTCGCTGCGCTAACCGGAAACCAGAAATCAGCCTGTGGACCGGTCATCATGAACTTCAAGTCATACGGCGGCTGGCCCGCGGGCTGCGGCCGTGTCCACGGTATGCCGGTAACGCTTCGGTACTGAATGCCGCCACCGCCGCCCTTTTCGATCTTCATCTGCAGCTTCAGGTCGAAGTCCCGTGTTTTGTCGCCGCGATAGACGATGTAATTGTTGCCCTTCGGCTTGCCCTCGAGCGTTTCGCCTATCATCATGCCGTCTTCGACGCGCCAGATGCTGGGATCTGCGTCCCATCCGCGCAAAGCTCTTACCGTCGAAGATCTGCTTGTAGCCCGTGTGCTCGTCAATGTCATACGGCGGCGGGATCATGAAACTTCGGCATGCCGGGAAGTTTCTCGCCATGTGGCCCCGTCTGGGGCGGCTGTGCGGCGGGAGACTTCCAGCGCAGGAGGCACGGACTGAGCGGTGAGTACTGTCGGAAGAGCCAGGGAAATCATGCCCAAAGCAGCAGTCGGCAAAAGTAGATGACAAGCAAAGCGCGCGTATGGGTTATGCGACGTTGGCATCGAGGTTGGAGCCTTCCGATTGAGTCGATTCAAAACAATTAGGAGTTTAGCGGGAGCGCAGCGTCTTTGGCGACAGCCTCCTCAATTGCTTTGAGTTGCCGAGCCCTCACAAATTCACGCTCCGTTGAGTGCCTTGGCGATTTGGCACTATCGACAGTGAGATTCAATCAGATTCGTATACTCCAATTTTTATTCGTCACGTAGCAGGATCATCGGATCAACCGCTAGAGCGCGCCGGGCCGGGATCAAGGCGGCGATTATTCCGACGCCAAGCATTGTGAGAATGACGCCGCCGAGGATGATCGGGTCTTTCGGCGTGGCCTGATACACGATAAATGAAAGAAGACGAGTGGCAAATATGCCAAGGATCATGCCTGCAATGGAGCCAATCGCGAGGAGCCGGAAGGTACGCCCGAGCGCGGCGCCAAGCACCTTGCGTTGACCGGCGCCAAGCGCGATGCGAATCCCGAGCTCGCGGAGACGTTTGCTGACGGTATAGGCGGCCATGCCGAAGATGCCGGTAATGGCAAGCATCGCGCCCAACAGTCCAAGCACACCGAGAGAAACGGTGGCCACTCGCGCGGCGAAGAGAGCGGAACCCATTTCTCTATTCCATGTCTTGATTTCAAGCGGCAGCGCTGGATCGAGGCTGCGCATCGAGCGTTGCAGTGCTGAGGCGATCTCCTGCGGATCGGGCTGCGATCGAACAACGAGCCAGGTATCGCTGGAAGGGTGCTGGAGGAAGGAAAAGAACATGGCCGGCTTGATATCTTCGGTCAAGGTTTCATATTTACCGTCTTCCACCACTCCCACAACTTCCGCGCGGTTGCCGCCCCAGAACTTGAAATGGCTACCTACTGCCTTGTCGACAGAACCAAAGACCTTGCGCGCGAATTCGCGATTCACGACGGCCACGATAGGAGCCTTGTCTTCATCGTGCATAGTGAAGGTTCTGCCGGCGAGGAGCGCAGTTCCGGCAGCGCGGAAATAGTCGGGCGAGACATTGAAGTTCTGGGCGTCGGCTACGGCGCTCGTCGGGCGGTAATCGGTAGTGGTGTCGGTGTATACGTCGGAATCCCCCCCGCCAATACTGAGCGGAAGCCGGTCGGCATATCCCACAGCGCTGACGCCCGGGATCGCGGCGGCGGCATCGAGCATACGCTTCTGCATCAGCACGCGCTGGTCGGGATGATATCCAGCCATCTGCAGATCGGTATGTACGAGCATCACTCCCCTGGGCTGAATACCGTAGTGGCTCTCGAGCGAACGAGCCAGGCCGCGCACGGCGACGAGCGAAGCGGTGACTAAAACTGCGCAAATAGAGATTTGGAGACATAGCAGTATGTCCCGCAGAGTAAAACGGCGTGTACTGCCGACGCTAGTGGCTCCCGAGCGGATGATCTGCCAGGGATCGGAGCGCAGAATCTGGCGGACTGGAACCAGGCTGAAAAACAGGCCGCTGAAGACAGCGAGCAGGAAGGCCAAAGCGTAGGTGTTCATGTCCGGATTTACCGGCACATTGATGGGGATATTTGGAATCGGCCGCCATGTGCTGAGGGCGCGCAGAATGGCGACCGCTCCCACCATGCCGCAAACACCTCCAGCGAGAGAAACCAGAACGGCTTCCGTGAGAAGCTGGCGGAGGATGAGCTGGCGGCGTGATCCGAGAGCCATGCGGACTGCGATTTCGCGCGAGCGGTCCGCTGCGCGCGCGGCGAACAGGCTACCTAGATTGGCGCATGCGGCTAGCAGGATAAGACCTGCGAGGAGCATCAGCCCGAACATAAAGGCGCGCGTGGGCCGGCCGAGGGTATTTCCGGCAAGTCCGGGACGGGATAAGGAAAATTTCAGGCCGTCATCCGATTTGGGATATGTCTTCGCCAGCGAAGTCGCAATGGTGTTCAGATCCGAGGCAGCTGCGGCTGGCGTTACTCCGGCCTTGAGATGGCCGATGACCCAGGCGTTATGATTGCCGCGCTCCTCCAGCGAATCCCAATCGGCAATTTGATGTGCATTGACGATGGGAACCCAAAAATCGGGCGCGAAGAATAGTTCGGTGCCGCGGAAGTCCGACGGCGCAACGCCTACGATCGTAAAGGGGTGCTTATTGATCTCTATGGTGCGGCCCACTGCTGCGGGGTCGCCGTTAAAGTGGCTGTGCCAGAGTGCGTAACTCAGAACAATCTCGGGCACGCTGTCCGGTCCATGTTCTTCGGAAGCATGGATGAATCGGCCCAGGTAGGGCTGAATGCCGAGAGCATCGAAGTAATTGCCGCTCACCATATAGGGCCAGACGACAGAGGGATTTCCGTGGCCCGTATCGAGGCCAACGCCGCCCATGATGTCGTAGATCACCAGCGAATCGAAGCTGCGGTTCCTGTCGCGCAGGTCCCGGTAATCCGGATACGACTCTGACGGAGTCGTTTCTGCCCCGTAGGCGCGCTCCAGCATGAAGAGATTCTCGGGGTGCGGGACGTTGAGCGGCCGCAACACAAGAGCATTGAGAACGCTGAAAACGATGGCATTGGCGCCAATGGCCAGCGCCAGTGTGAACACCGCGGTCAAGGCGAATCCTGGCGCTTTTCGCAACTGTCGTAAGGCAAGCCGTAAATCCGCGTTCATGCTTCCCCTTTGCTATGTAGAGTGAGCTTTTTCCTCGTGTGCAGGCTTGACTCATGTGTACGCTGGTTTCAGAGCCGCGGTTCCATTTGAAATTGCCGTGTTCCCAGTCTGCGATATCAGGTCTAAGCGCTCGGCGAAGACTTCGCCATTCGAAATCTGACAGCTGTAGCGCGGTCGTCAATACGTAGCGGGTGGTTGTGGCCCAGATGGTCTCAATGGATGCTCTGTATAGATACAGAGGCAAGGACCAAAAAAATAATTCGTTACAACAACGATTGGCACAGAATTATGCCTTAATTTGTTAAACTGGAAATAGAGAGATATTCAGAAAGCCGCTATAAAAGGCGCCTTGTTTCCTGAGATCCCTGCGGCAAGTTGGCTCTGAAGCAATGGCTGATAAGTTTTTTATAATTAATAATTTGCAATCCAAATTATAGATAATAAAACACTTACCAATAAGCCAATTCCTAACCCATTGATAACAAGGAATTTCCGAAAAATATAGGGGGGTACCCTTGGGCTGGCCTATGGAGGCCCAGCCGCGCGTGGCTGATATGGCTCCACCGAAAGCAGGTTTCCCAGAACCGTCCGCTCTTGCGGCGAAAATTGCTGCTGGAAGCGGGCGGAGTTCAGGATCGACTGCCGCTGCTCCGGAGGGATGCCGCGGAGATCGTGAAAGGCGCGACGCATCTCGCCCTGCCGGTCTGCGGGCATCTGGTGAAATGCCTGTGACGCTCCACGCACCCCGGCCTTTTGTTCCGGGTTCAGGCGCTCGAATATTTCGTTCCGTTGCAGCATTCTCTGCCGCTGCTGTGGATTGGCGCTGTCAAGCGCGTGCATCCGGTTCACAAGTCTCTGTTGCTGGTCCTGAGGCAGGCGGTTGAATCCCGGCTCCTGACGCAGCGCGTTTTCCCGCTGCTGGGGAGTCAGGTTCTGGTGCTTATTCAGCCACTCCGGCAAGTGTCCCGGCTGGCCAGGGTGGTTGAATTGCGGCGCTGTATAGTGTGGCTGCGATGCTGCCCCCGTCGGAGCATGCATCTCTCCCTGCGGAATCGATTGCGGTCGGGGCTGTTGCCTGGGCTGAGGCGCGGATCGCGGGGCCTGCATATGCGGAGCCTGCGGCTGAGGATGAGCCTCGTGCTGCCCGGCAAATGCTGGAAAGGGGAATATACCGAGTGCCAGTGTGCAAGCTACAAACAGAAGGGCGCGGGCATTTGGCCGCTTGCGGTCCATCTTCCTGTGCTGTTCATGTGCTCGCATCGTAATTGTTTCCAAGGCCTGTTCTTCATTCGGTGCGCGGCAGTGCCATCTGTTAAAAATCCTGTAGCATCTCCGCAATTCTTCATACTCTCACCCGTCTTAGAGATTGTCCGACGAGCTGCCGCTGTCGTCCTGTTGATCGTTCTGATCCAGAGAGTTCAGCTGCTGAAATACCTGCGCATTATCATCCAGAGACTTTAGGTCCTCGACCGTAGCCGATGTCTTTACCGGGTTCGTGGGGTGAGACGTCATCAAACCGGCATACGTGCCCCCACCAATAATAATCAAAAGCGCCAGCGCGCCCACCGCGATTGGCCGCAGATGCATATTGTTTCCAAATAGCAGCCGCGCCTGCGTGCGCTCCAGCAATCCGGCTGGTTCAACTCGCTGCTCCTCGCGCAGGCGCACCGCCAGCTTCGAATCGAAATACGCTGATGGCTCCGGCGCCTGCCAGTCGTCCATCAGGTTCATCGTCGCTTCAAGCGTGGCCAGTTCCTCGCTGCAGCCGGCGCAGTCCTCCAGATGATTGCGTACATCAGCCGGGACCGACTCTGGCTCAAAGAGCAGGTTCGCTAAATTCGCTTTTACTTTCCGGCAGATCATAAATTTCCCTCATTACTGCTTAAATAAATTCCTTCAGCCTCTCACGCAACGTCTGATATGCGCGAAAGAGAAGTGACTTCGTGGCGGACTCGCTCAGTTTCAAAACTTCCCCGATTTCCTTGTAGTCCATCCCCTGATATTTGTGCATCAGCACCGCCATCCGCTGTCGCTCGGGCAACGCCATCACATGCTGACGAATGGCGCGCATGCGTTCATCCCTGACAAGCTCGTGTTCCGCCGATGGCGTTGAATCAGCCACATCCGGTGTCGTTCCCGTCTCCGGATCAGGCTGGTCCAGATACACATTCTGCGCCGCACGCTCGTGCTTCGTATCTCTGGCATGATTCACGCCCAGGTTTGTGGCGATGCGGTAAAGCCACGTCGTAAAACGAGCTTCCGCCCGATAGGTCTGGCGCGAACGGTACACTCGGAGAAAGACTTCCTGCGCCAGTTCCTCAGCCACAGCCTGATTGTGCACCATGCGGAACATGAAGTGGATGATGGGCTTGCGGTATTTTTCAATCAGGTAGTTAAAGCCCTGATCATCCCCGTCACTTACCCGCAGCATGATCTCTGCGTCGGTTAGGGAACTCCAGTCCGCAATTCGGGCGCTAGCCACGCTTTCGCTGCGGGTACCCTTCAAGAGCGGTCGGTCTAAAACTCGATCAAGGGCGATAGTAGCCATATCCTTACGAACACTGGAACCGTCTTCAGGTTGCGGAAAAGATGCATTTTCCTCGGTCCCTTCAGAGGTTTCACTCAGCCCGCTAGAAAGCTCACCACTCCCCTCCCCTTCATGACCCGCGGTTGGGTTGGGAAGATGCTCCGGAAACGGGGCTGGATCGCGGGAAACCATCAACTTCTGTCCATCTGATTGTAAACAGATGCGAAAAGTGCCGTCCTGAGCTAACTGAAAGTATCCGGCCTATCGATCATTAGCTCAACCAACCGGGTTTGGCAGCCAGTAATCCTGATGGTATTCTAAGAGCTAATTTCCTTTCGCGGGCGCATAACTCAGCGGTAGAGTGCCACCTTCACACGGTGGAAGTCGTAGGTTCGAATCCTGCTGTGCCCACCAATCTTTTCAACAACTTAACGTTAACCTCGACCAGCGGGCTTTGTTGCGTTTTGTTGCAAATCGCCACAACCGTGATTTTGCTCTGACCTGCTCGCGAGCATAAGGTAGACGGAACCGACCATCTGCTGCACGCTTTCGGGTAGCTCCTGCATGTACTCGTTGGCGGTGGTGTCTGCCTTCGCGTGCCGCAGGTGCGCTTGAATATCCTTAACCGATCCCATGTTCTGCGCCTGTGTAGGCATCGTTCGGTGAATAATCTGAAAGTTCAATCTCGGTATTCCAAGACCCCCAGCGAGGGGTTTTAGCACCCGCTCCCGGTAGTTGTCGACACGCATGATTCCTCCATCGGCGTTCGGGAAGATAAAAGGCGTCGGGCGATGAATTGGAGCACTCAGCTTTCCAAAGAGCGGACCTAAACCTACGAAGTGTTTCGTTGACGACTACGAACATATTCGTATATACCTGCTTCGGGACTTTTTGGATTCAAGTGGCTGGTGCAGAATTCCTCTGATGCGTGACCTTTTCAGCCTGTGCAAGCCGACATGTGTGGGGGTTAGGCGATGACAGTTCTGCTACAGGATCTGAGTTATGCATTCCGCCAATTGCGCAAGACTCCGGGCTTCACGATCACTGTTTTGCTGACGCTGGCCCTGGGCATCGGAGCCAATTCGGCCATCTTTACCTTGGTCAATGCCATATTGCTGCATAACCTGCCAGTAGTTGATCCCAACACCCTTTTGCGCATTGGCGACAAGGATGACTGTTGCGTCAACGGCGGATGGAATGAAAATGGCGATTACTCGCTCTTCTCTACAGACACCTACTACATGTTCAAAAAGAGCCTGCCGGAGTTCGAAGAGCTAGCAGCAATGGAGTCCGGCTACGCCTGGCGGCCCATTACGGTCCGTCGCGCCGGACCGCAGACAGTTGCGAAATCCGTCATGGCTACTTTCGTCTCCGGCAACTACTTTCACGTTTTCGGGCTTTCACCGGCAGCTGGTCGGCTCTTCTCAGACGCCGATGACCAGAAGGGTGCGCCCCTTACTGCCGTGATGAGCTACGACGCGTGGCAGCAAGACTATGCTGGCGATCCTAGCGTGGTGGGGAGCGCATTTTACATCAATACCAAGCCGGCCACCATTCATCGGTGTAGCTCCAAAGAACTTTTATGGCGACCGGATCGATACCAATCCACCTAAGTACTTCCTTCCCATGAATTCAATGGACCCCGTCATCGGCGCTCCGTACTTTAATGATCCCGACACTCAGTGGGCCTATATCATCGGTCGCGCAAAACCAGGAACCTCGGTGGCGACTCTTCAGGCCAAGGCCAGCGCGCTGCTTAAGCAGCAGTTTGCGTCGCTCAAGACATTTACCGATCCGCGCGGCCAGAAGGTTCTTCCCCGCACGCACGTGGTGCTTACACCCGGAGGCGGGGGCATCCAGAACATGCAGGAGGGCTACAAGGAGCACCTGAAGCTGCTGCAATGGATCGCCGCGCTCGTCCTGCTCGTCGCCTGCGCCAATATTGCCAACCTTCTGCTGGTGCGCGGCATGAGTCGCAAGGCTGAACTGTCCCTTCGCTCGGCGCTCGGCGCGCAGCGCAGCCGCGTTGTGCGCCAGTTGCTGACGGAAAGCGTGCTTCTCTCGGGCTTGGGTGGCCTGTTCGGCCTTGTCGTCTCCTATCTCGGAGCACACGCACTGCTGGCACTCGCCTTTCCTGAGCAGCACAACATGCCGATCAATGCAGCGCCTTCGCCTCTCGTCATCGGCTTTTCCTTTGCACTTTCACTCGTTACCGGTATCTTTTTTGGTCTTGCTCCAGCGGTTATGGCAGCGCGCACGCAGCCCGCTGAAGCACTGCGTTCCAACACACGCACCGCCCACGGAGCATCTTTCCTGCAGCGGGCACTCGTTGTCCTGCAGGCTGCGCTTTCGCTGGTGCTTCTAGTTGCCGCAGGACTTTTCGTGCAGAGCCTCAAAAAAGCCGAGAACGTCGACATGAAACTGAATACAACGAACCGCTACATCGCCCACATCAATCCACAGGCGGCCGGCTACAAGAACACGGAGGTTGAACCCCTCTACCAGGCCGTTGAAGACCGCTTCCACGCCATTCCCGGCGTTCTCAAAGTTGGCCTCGCCACCTACACTCCAATGGAGCAGAACAACTGGGGATCTGGCGTAAAAATTCAGGGTGAGTCGGACCTGAATAAAGGTGCTTCCTGGGTGAAAGCCACCTCTGAGTATTTCGATTCCGTCGGCACGCATGTCGTGATGGGTCGCGGCTTCACGTCACAAGACAAGCTGAATGCGCCACCCGTGGCCGTCGTCAACCAGGAGTTCGTCAAGCAGTTCTTCGGTAAGCGCAATCCCATCGGCCATCGCTTTGGCTTTTCCGGTCAGGCCAAGACCCCTCAGGATGGGGCGCATGAAATCGTTGGCGTGGTGGAAGACACTACTTACCAGCGTCTACTGGAAGGACCACGCCATGTACTTTTTGCCGCTCACACAGCCCGCGGGCATTCCCGATAGCGACGATCCTCTCGAAAAGGATCAGTCCATATACGCTGGAGCCATTGTCATCCAGACTGCCCATCCCATCGCCGGCTTCGAAACGATCGTGGGCGACACACTGGCGAGCATCAACCCCAACCTCACCATCGTTAAGTTCCAGACATTTCAGCAGCAGATTGACGACCGGTTCATCGAGGAGCGGCTGATCGCGCGCCTCACTTCGCTCTTCGGCCTGCTGGCCCTTCTGCTCGCCGCAATCGGTCTTTATGGCGTCACGGCCTATACTGTAGTCCGCCGCACGCCGGAAATCGGCATCCGCATGGCACTGGGCGCGGCCCGCAGCCGCGTCATCGGAACGGTCATGCGCGGAGCCATGTTGCAGGCCGTCGCCGGTCTCGCTATCGGCATCCCGGTGGCAATCTTTTGTGTGCGGTACGTCAAGTCGCAGATGTATGAGATCACCAGGGTGAACGTGCCGGTTATGGCTATTGCCATTGGAGTGCTGGTGCTTGCGGCTGCCATTGCCGGCATCATTCCGGCGCGGCGCGCGGCCTCGATCGACCCCGTACGAGCCTTGCGTGTTGAATGACTACGCCCTCGCAATAGTTTTTGGGCAATTGCACTTGCCACCCAACAAACTTCTCGTTCATTCGAGGATTCTGAAGAGGCAATCGTCCAATTCGACTGGACTGTCGGGCAGATGCGTTGCATACCCCTCAGGTCAATACAATAAAGATGACAAAATTGTTGACACTAAAACTCGGAACGCTTATAAGTTTTCGTCGTAAAGGAATCATTACCGATCGAGTTCCGAAAACGCCCGCCGCTCCGTCCAACGAGTTCGTTAACTGCGCACGTTGATCTTCTTGGGAGAAAGGTGCTAACCATGTCGCAGACGTATCAAGATGAAGCGCTGCAATTCGACACCGACGGTTACGTCCTTGTCCCTGACCTGCTCACTGCTGAAGAGGTCCAGATTCTCGTGGATGCTGCGCACGCAGACTCCACCATGTTAAATAGTGCATTCGAGGTGGCAGACACAGGAGGTGCCCGCATTCGTCTTGCTGGATGGAATTACGCGGGCGATGACACTTTCGGATTGATCGCACGTTTGCCGCGTATCGTGGATCGCATGGAAGCCTTCTTGGGCGGGGAAGTCTACCATTACCACTCCAAGATGATCCTCAAAGAACCTCGCGTCGGTGGCGCGTGGGAGTGGCATCAAGACTATGGTTACTGGTATCAGAATGGGTGTCTCTTTCCGGACATGGCAAGCTGCCTGATCGCTGTTGATCCCGCCAGTCGAGCGAATGGTTGTCTGGAGGTATTGAAAGGTTCACACCGCATGGGAAGAATTCAGCATGGTCGATATGGCGGTCAGACAGGGGCAGATCCCGAACATGTAGGAGCTGCACGAGAGCGTCTCGAACATGTTTATTGTGAAATGGCCCCGGGCACGGCGCTTTTCTTTCATTCGAATTTGCTTCATGCCTCTGCGCAAAATGTAAGTGAAGCACCACGGTGGGCTCTTATCTGCTGCTATAACGCCGCCTCGAATTCCCCCTACAAGGACTCCCACCATCCTAGCTATAACAAGCTTCGTAAGGTTGATGAAGATGCAGTACTACGCGTGGGAGTGCGGTTGAGCGACGCATCACAGACGTTCATTGATCCAGCAGAAGATAAGACGAGTGCTGGTGAAAAAATCCGAACCTAAGTTGCAGCCGAAAGATTCTCATCACCTCACTGTGATGAAGGCTGGAAGATACAAAAATACGTAGCTGCCGATTTGTTGATGCTCCGTGCGTGGCCTTCCCTGTCAATGCTGTGGCCCACGCCGGAACTACGGAGCTGCAGTGGAAGCGAATAAGGATTGGGGAAGATTCGTATCCGAACGCCCACCGTCCTTTCGAGAACCTTGATAAGAAATGGGTCAGGAGAGGTGAGCTCTCATAGCTATGCATGGATGAGCAAGCATCAAGTCTCATGTCCGTTATAGAGGAAGTCGCAATGCAACGTAAGCTATTTATGATCGTGAACGTCGGACTTCTTGTGTGCATATCATGCACAGCATTGAGCCAAAATCGGCGTGCCGTCGACAACCAGCCAGACCAATTTACTTCCGAGTTAGAGAAGCGAATACCTTTCTCCTTTACTTATGCCGGCAAATCCTCAAAGGAGTTTCTCAGTTCGTGGCAGAAGTCAGAAGATGTTCGTCCGTCATCTGATGGCCGTACAGTGCACACGGTCCAATATATCGATCCTGTAACTCACCTAGAAGTCAGTTGGGAGGTGACGCGGTTTGAGGGAACAAATGCTATCGAATGGGTAATGAATCTGCATAACCGTGGGAGCCATGATAGTCCACTTCTCGAGACGATTATGCCGTTGGATTTAGATTTGCCTGTCCCTCAGGGCTCTCCTGTGACATTTCATCATGCTCATGGAAGTACAGCCAGCGCCCTCGATTACACGGCTGTAGACACGGATCTGAGCGCGGACAAGAACGCCACAATTGCACACTACATCATGGAGAATGGAGTGCAAAAAGACTCCTATTTGCCATTCTTTAACCTGCAATGGCCTGACGGCGGTCTAGTGGGAGCGATTGGTTGGACCGGGCAGTGGATGGTCACCGCGCAACGTTTTGCCGGCTCGGTAGTTTTGAAGAGCGGTCAAGAACACACACACCTCAAGTTGCATCCGGGCGAGAGCATTCGGACTCCCAGAATCCTTCTCGTTTCCTGGCACGGGAAAGATCCGATCGTCGGGCAGAATGCCCTCAGGCAGGCACTGATCCGCTATTACACTCCCCGTATCGATGGCAAACCTCCCATGCCTCCCGTTGCATCGACCGGGGCTTACGCTCTGATATTCGATGGCATCGCCAAGAAGACGGGCCGAAATCCACTTGATATTTTGCCTACGGTAACTGAGCGCGATCTGGGGGGCACTGGCGGCCAGGGCTTTCCCGGGCCGGGAGATGCGTTGAACTATGTCACAGAACAAAACCAGCTGCAGCTGATCAACAACCTGCCTCCGATCGGAATTGAAACATACTGGTTGGACGCAGGCTGGATGGAGGGGCTTTGGCCTGACGGCCGGGGAAGCTGGGTAACGAATAAGGAGTTTCCGGATGGACTGCGACCGCTTAGCGAAGCAGCACACAAGAAAGGTCTGAAGTTTCTGCTATGGTTCGATCCAGAAGGGGTTGGTCCAGGCAGCCTGATCGCGAAAGAGCATCCTGAGTGGGTTCTGCACCAGCCTCAGGAAGGAAAATGGGGTGGGATCTTTAAGTTTAGCGATCCTGCAGCTCTCCAATGGATGATCGATCTGCTGGCCAGCCGAATTCGCGAGTGGCAAGTGGATATTTTTCGAATGGATAGGAACACGAACCCGCTTCCGTTTTGGAGAGCCGCAGATCCGGAAGATCGCCAAGGCATAACAGAAATACGGCAGGTTGAAGGACTATATGCATTATGGGACGGCCTGTTAGATCGATTCCCAGGTCTGATGATCGATAACGCAAACTGGCGCGTAACTGGACCGGATATCGAGGCGATGCGGCGAACGATTGGATCCTTGACGCGCAGTGAGATTACGAATGGGGGTGTACCCAATCCAGTTGTGGACCAGGCCCAGACGGCTGAGCTGAATATGTGGATTCCATTCGACGCAAATATCTTGAATGGAGCCGATGCCTACAACTTCCGCAGCACTGCAACTACAGGGGTGGCTATGGGCCTCGATCTGCAGTCGCCCTACATACCAGTAGATACGCTCGCCAAGGAAATCGCCGAATTGAAGGCACTCCGGCCCTACTGGCTGGGGGACTATTATCCTCTTACTCCAATCAATACTAACGAGGACGCCTGGTGCGGATGGCAATTCAATCGGCAGGATCTTGGCGCCGGTTTCGCGATGTTCTTCCGGCGTTCGAAAAGCAACCAGTCTCACTACGACGCCAATTTACACAGCATCGATCCGACCATGTCTTACCAGGTGACAATTACAGAGGGGATCGAGACGACGACCAGCCAAACAATGACGGGCCGCGAATTAGCGCAACTCCGGGTCGAGATAAATCATGCTCCGGGAAGTCTTTTGGTGCGTTATAAGTCGGCTAAAGCCGACAGAATAGACCGAGACCACTAATATTCTGAAACACATCCGCTGGTGTACTTTTCAATTTGAGGGAACAGGACAGTGAGTTAAGGGTAAGAGGGCGGATACCTTCGGTCCGATCGGACCACGGCTGCTCATTACGGGGCTGAAATTACGATCGGTAGCTTCCTGGTGAATTACATAAGCCGCCCTGAGATAGGAGCTATGCCTCCACGGTCTGCCGCTGCTTACGTGTCGATTTACTGGGGCGGTTCGATGATAGGAAGATTTATCGGGTCCGCCTTGTACAACATCCACAGATGATTAGCTGAGGCAGTTTGCTTACCGTAGTTTGGTCATGTCATATTTTCGAAAAGATAGAGACCGGATTTCCCTGCTACGACAACATCAAGGTGGCCGTCACCATCGATATCGACCACAGGGATCTGCAAACCACCTCCGGTACGTGTACCGTAGTCAAGAATGTGCCTTCTCCACTGAGATCCTCCCCGATTGAGCGCCTCGTACCAGTAAATTCCCAAAGTTTCGTTGGCACCGGGATCGTGTTCGTGCGCGTAATAGCGCTTGCCCGTAACCAACTCAAGCCTTCCGTCGGCGTTCAGGTCAGTGAGTGTCATGGCATGTGACTGGGACCATGCATTGTCGATGAGATGTTTTTCCCAGGTTCGTTTTCCCGCTGCGTCTCTTTTCTGCTCCAACCAGAAGATTCCATAATCATGTCCCAGACTAGTGACGAGATCTGGGATTCCATCATTGTTCACATCCGCGACGTAGATGAATCCTGTAGCTCCCAGATCAAACTCCTCATGGAATGTCCACTTACCACTGCGAGGGTCGGGTGGGGCTTCGAACCAACCCTTGGGAGTAATGATGTCCATCCTTCCATCGCCGTTAACATCGCCCGCCCCGATTCCATGTCCGTAACTCCTAGAACTGACCTCATGCCTTATCCACGGATCTTGTGATCCCTTGCCAGCCAACTCATACCACGTGAGCGGAAAGTTGGGATCGCCAAACTGAGGGAGGAGTTGGAGAGGTTTGCCGGTATTGAGGAGATCGACCAGAAACACAAATTCCACGGGAGATCGAGTCTCAATAAGGTGCTCACGCCACGGTCCTCCGTGCTTACCGGGATTCTCCCACCACCCAAGGGGCTTTGACCAGTAAGAGCAACTCACAATATCCGGATATCCGTCGCCGGTGATGTCAATGGCCAGGTCACTTAAGTCTTCGATGTAATTGTTCGTATAAGCGAGATCGCGAAACTTGTGCTTGATGAAGCGCAGACCATGACCGGGTTCTGAGGGACATTGCTCATACCAGTTTTCACCACAAACGATATCGAGCCTGCCGTCACAATTCACGTCAGCAACAGTTACGGATTCAGCCGGGCCGAGATCGAGGGTATGCTTCCGAAAATGGATGGTACCGTCACCGGCCTCTGTATACCCAAGGTGAATATATGGCTGAGCGTCAGCGCTAGCTTCCGCATGAAGCGGTACTCTGTATCTTTCATATCCGGAGGACTTTTCCGTTCCCAGGCCCAGAACGGCCGCAGGAACGCTGGCGCTTATTGTTTGCAGAAACCTCCGTCGCGCCCAATCCATAGACCCTTTCATCAGCGTTTCACTCCAGAGCTCAACTTTTGCAGACTCGTATGACAAGGCCCTCCTGGAGAAGCCACTCTCCGATGCAAATCTTTAACAAATTGAAGCCCACGAAGCGCAAGTTCATCCCCGGAAGGAGCCAGGTCTCGCCAGATCGCGGCAGCAGCAGCCAGCTCCGGCTCAGGTTCCGCAAAGGATTCGATAGTCAGCCATCCGTCATAACCGATTTCGATCAAAGCAGAGAATTGGCCGGTCCAGTCAATGTGTCCCGTCCCGGGAACTCCTCGATCATTTTCAGAGATGTGAACGTGTCCGAGATCCATTGCGACAGCACGAAGTGCGTCCCGCGGATGTCGTTCCTCGATGTTGGCGTGGAAGGTATCGAAGTGAATCTGGACGTTGGGTTCTCCAACAGCATGAACCAGGCGCGCGGCGTCCTCCAGTGTGTTAAGAAAGTAAGTCTCGAACCGGTTAAGTGGCTCGACGCAGAGCGTAACTCCGAGCTCCCTTCCCCGGCGCGCAGCAATCCGAAGCCCTTCAATCGCCCATTGCCATTCTTCTTCAGTCCGTCGGCGTCCCGTCATCACGCCCAGGCCGGCGTAAAGTGGACCGCAAATCAGCCGGGCGCCGAGATCGGACGTCCGTTCCACACATTTCGTAAGGAAATCCACTCCGCGCGCACGAATTGTCGGATCGCGGCTGATCAAATTTACCTCACGTGGGATCACACTACACATAGTCCGCTCTAGTTCTAACTCATCGAGCATTTTGTTTACGGCTCGAATATTCGCAGGCTCATCTAAGGAGAGAAAAAGCTCCACACCGTCAAAACCCCATTCGCGAATCCGCGACAGCAGCGGACGGTGCTCCTCTCCTATCCGAGTGGTCCACACCATCGTGTTCACACCGTATTTCAATTCTGCACCTCGGACCCAACAACGAGCCCGGCTTCATTGAGCAACGTCTGAGGGCTTCCTACGATGGCATTCCCCGCACACAGCTTGGGAATGACTCGACGTACGTGTTTCCTTGATACTGCAAGTCATCGTGTATGCCAATCAATGACGTGTAGTACCCTTGCACGGTCATGGCTTTGAGCTGGACAAAAAAATGCTCAAACTCGTTGCTCGGAGAGTCTTCATGGGCGGCTGATTTGGCCAGAGCTTCTTGAAGAGAGCTGTGCGCAGCTTCTTCACGAATGAGTTGAAGACCGCGTCTCCACTGTTGCTTCACTGCATCACTGCTGGTCGCTATCATCAAATCTGCAAAAAGGTTTACTTTGGCAGCATGCGCCCCCGGGGAGTGCCCGTCGCTGGGAATGATCATTTCCATCAGTTGATCAAGCATCTCAGTTTCCTGTTCTGTGAAGAACTGTAACTGATACTTTCCCGGGCCTCCGCTCTTCTCCGCTGATTCTTCTTTTTGGCCCAAACTAATAGCCGCCGGAACGAATCCCCCGAGCACCACGAGTTTCAACGCCGTGCGTCTATCCATTCCTTTACCTCTATCAGCGGCAACTCAGGTTCCAAACAAAACACTTAATCAAATGATAGTAAGCGATCCCATCAATTCAATCTTTGTTGTCTATAAACCCACTGTCGAAATTGTGTGGCGATCCGTTAGAGCTCTCCTATTCTACTTTGACGTCTGATATAGTCTGCCGCTCGAGCAGACAGCGCCATGATGGTGAGCGTTGGATTTTTTTCGCTGGAAGTGGTGAAGCAACTTCCGTCGGTAACAAAGAGATTCTTCACTTCATGGGACTGACAGAAACCGTTAAGAGCGGACGTTCTCGGATCTTTTCCCATCCGAATCGTTCCCACTTCATGGCTGGCAAAGCCCGATGGACTATCTCCGAATTCCGTGAATGTTGTGCCCTTCATCTGTGAGCAGATTTCGAGGAGGCTCTGCTTCATGTCCCGCCACATTGCGTAGTCATTGTCCACAAAACGGTAACGCACTACCGGTGCTGGAATCCCGTACTCGTCTGGGCGACTTGGATCGACGCTGACATAGTTTCCCGAAGTTGAAACCGTTTTTCCGAAAGCCGAAAGGAACAGGAAGCCCGGCTGCATCTTTCGCACTTGTTGCTTAAACTGTGCGCCGTAACCCTTAAGCTGCGTCGCATGGTAGGGGAACATATATGAATTGAAATTCACTTGAATTCCCCATCCACCCGCATAGTGACGCGTTCCAGAAAGCTGATTATAGCGGGGGATGTATACATGGTCTGTTGCTCCATCCTGATTGATCGGTGGAGTACCTTCCAGTTCCGCCAGGTATGTGTTCACAGTCGCAGTGTGGTGGCCGTTGAGGTAGTGGCCAACAACGCCGTTCGAGTTTCCCAAGCCTTGCGGATAGCGAGGAGAGTTGGAGTTGAGCAGCAATCGCGCGCTCTCAACAGTTGCACAGCACACTGCGAAAACGCGCGCGCGAACTTCCTCTTCCTTCTTCGTCAAGCGATCTACGAAGGAAACAGTTCTCACTTGCCCTTCACTGTCCACGCGCAACTCGCGAGCGATTGCGTTTTCACGGAGCGTGAAGTTGCCAGTTGCCTGTGCTTTCGGAAGCATGCATCCCGGTGTAGTGAAGATTGAACCGACGTCGCAACCATCCATACAGTGGCCGCAATAGTGGCACGGCGGCCGGTTATCGTAAGGCTTGGTCAACACCGCCTTACGCACGGGGATGAGCGGAATACCCATGGAACGCGTCGTCTGCGCCAAAATGTGTTCACTGCATCGCATCGGAATTGGGGGTAGGTAATGACTCCCTGCAGGCAAGATTTCCAGATGGTCATTTTGCCCGCAAACGCCAATGATCTGCTCGATGCGATCATAGTACGGAGCCAGCTCTTTATAGCTGACCGGCCAGTCTTCCTCAATCCCCTGCAAAGATCTCTCTTGAAAATCCTGCGGAGCGTAACGCAGGGTCACCGCATTCCAATGCATGCTGCGCCCTCCTAATACCCGAACGCGGTCCACACCGACGTGGTCGCTGTCTTCATAACGGGCGGGAGCAATGTCAGTGGGGTAAAAGGGTACCTGTTTTTCGCCACGCAATCCTCGATAAGGCAATTCATAGGGCCAATAGTGGGAGAGCAAATCTTTAGTCTCAACTTTGCTTCCAGCTTCCAGCATGATGACCTTAGCGCCACCTTCACATAATTCCATTGCCATTGTGCCGCCAGCGGGACCGGATCCAATCACACACACGTCGTAAATCATCAAGATCTACCCTGTCTCCTCATCTCATTGCAGAGATTGGCGTCTGGCCGACGAAGTAGCCATTTCGAGATTCTGCGTTGCCTTCCTTGTCAGTGCAACATGGCCAGAAGCAGATTAGTTGGCTGGCTCGCAAATTTATTGCGACCGTGCTGTTAGCTCTGTCGATACTATGACTCGGCGCAGGATTCTTAGTTGTGATCTCTTCACGTGCGTGTTCGCTCAGCAGTATGTTTACCGCTGGGAGTCCGTTCGGGATTGCAGTCCTCGAAGCGAGTTGCATGTTGTGGGTCGATTGTACGGCGATTAAGGGACAACCGAGCACTTTTGTGAGAAAGGTTCCCCCATGGATGGTTGTCTTCCGTAGGTGAATGAGAACGGCAATTGCGTGGCGGAACTCAGAAGATGCTCTTGTAGCCAATGATGGATTGGTTGCGCACCGTCCGGGTTGATAACCTGGGCCGGCCTCGCGTGATGGGCAAGCAGAACGAGAATCGCAATGGCAACCCACGTCGCTGGTCCCCGCCACCCGGTGAGTTTGACTCTTGCAAATTGTGGCGCGGGCTTCAGCGTTCGTTGGCATCTTCTTTCTCCCCAATAGCGTGGCTCCGCATCGCCGGCGTTCTATTCCATCTCCACGCGAATTCCATCCACGAAGATGAATGTGTCCTTTGATCGCTCAGCGGGATGTACGCCGCGCTTGCCCAGAACTTCAATGCGGATCCTGTGTCGTCCAGCGGTGAGGAATTCTTTGCGATATCCGACTCCCCAAATGTCGTCCGCCGAGTACGTATCCACAATAGTGGCAGGCCCTCCATCGATGCTTACGGCTGCTTCGCCATTTTCCGCTCCTAGCTTTGTGAACCACAGCACCCGCTTGCCTTCGAACGTCAGCTCCGCCGTCGCGCCCTTCACCTTTGAAGAAGTGATTGTTCCGTTGTACGCCACGAGAGACTCCTCCGTGCTGTGTTTCCATTGAGGACTGAATTCAATTCCGCTGTGTGAAGCATCGTCCACAATCCGAGATCGTCTGACGGCGAGTCCCTGCGCGGCAACACGCACCGAGACATTGCCTCCTCCGTCGACCGTACGTACTTCATAGGTAGCGCCCAGGTCCGCCCCGGCGGAGTGGTCAAAATAGAAAGTGCCCTTCGCAACCTTGTCGAGAGGCACTCCGTCCCTAATAATCTCGTAATAGGAAATCCAGTTGTTATCGGATCCTGGCTGCCATTTGAGCTCGACGCCGGGAAAGCCCATATTGTCAGCTCGATGTTTTGTTACCGCCGAGGGAGGCTTCGGCGGTTCCTTATCCAGGGTGCTGCCCGGATGCATGGACAGATTGAGATAAATCAATTCTCCCGGCGGCATTTTCGCGAGGGTGATTCCCTTTGTCATCAGGTCCGCTCCAGTCCGGTTCTCGACCTCATGCGACTCCTGATAATTGACCACATACGTCTCTGTCGGCAGGAGGCCCTTGGGATAGATCGTGACCGGGCCCGGTGCGACGCGTTTAGGAATGACGATGCCACGCCGTCCATCCCTGCTCATGCGTTGGAAATACATGGTCGGATCGTCGCCGGTTACCAGGGGACGGAAGACATGTACCCATCGGCCCACTACACCCTGAGCTTGCAGGTAGTGATAAATGCCGAAAAGTTCACGTAGGCCGTCTAGCCTAACTGGATCCCACGTGTCACCCACCGTGTCCGGATTGAGGCAAAGCCAGCCGCGCCACGTAGCTTTGTCGTAGTTACTTACATCCCGCCAGGCATCGGGATTGTCCGCGACCTTATCTGGTGGTAGCAACAACGCCGCCCACTGGTTCCGCACTAGACCCACTGCGGCATCGCTGAACTGTATGTTGGATGAGTACCGAACATAGTCGTACCCGGCATAAAGTCCGCCGCCATTGACCGCCTGGAAGGCCGCACCCGGATGTTTATCGAGAAAGCCCTGGAGCACAGCACGCATGCCCTCATCCTGGCCGAGCAGAGGGGTGTCGTCGCCGTTCTTTCGGCTAGTGATCATACTGTCATTTCGCCACTCAAAATCGCCCCATTGCGCTACAAACCCATCCAGTTGAGCCTGCATAAAGGCCACAACCTCTGGCCGTGACATGTCGAGTGTGTTTGTCGTGGACCAGCCGGAACCGTCCTTTATGATCCAGTCCGGATGCTCGCGGGCGACCTTGGATTCAGGATCGACTGTGTACAGGAAGGCATAGATGAGCTGACCCATGCCGGACTTGCGCAAATACTCACCCGTAGTGCGGAAATCGGGACCGCTCCAATCTCCGGCCCGGTCCCACCACCCCCAG
The DNA here is from genome assembly GCA_963738095.1 of Terriglobales bacterium. Taxonomy (GTDB): domain Bacteria; phylum Acidobacteriota; class Terriglobia; order Terriglobales; family Acidobacteriaceae; genus Alloacidobacterium. The sequence continues at coordinate 249,346 of CAVTVL010000020.1, read as the reverse complement.
TCGCGGTGATATACGTCAGCGCCCGTTTCACGCATCATGTCCGAAAGGCGGAAAACTTTGCGCGCCGTACTCTCGAAGTCACCGCCACCGCCGCTCCAACTTCCACCCGGCAGACCCCATGCTGTTCCCTTCCACCAATCGCCCAACATGCGGATGCCTGGAAACCAGTCATCACGGGTGTAGTCCCATAGATATTGATATTGCCAGTCGAGCAGGGCGTTGCCGGCATCATCCAGGTCGCCCTCGAAGAGTCCCACGAAGGCCCTCGGCGTGGTCATCATTTCACCTGGTAAGAGCCTCCTGTTATACCCCCGAACATGCATACGGGCTGTAACGCTGCCGTGGCCATCAAGCGTGTAAGATGACGCCCAATGGCCAAAATAATCCCAGCCGATAAAGAGGCCATCTCGGGTCGCATGGTTGTAAAGGGCGGCCCATGGAGCGTAGCTCGATGAACCGGCACGAAAACCAGGCTTTGCATCGGCGGATGCAGAGAGCGAGACGGAGCAAATACTACCGCTGATTTTCACGGTTCCGGGCTTCATCGCCGTCCAAACCCGGGCGGAGTCTCCTGTTAAGCCGCCCCGCTGAGATCCAGAAGCGACAAAAGGCCCCAGCATATCGCCCTGCTTTACGTGCCATTCATTGTTGCTTGCATCAAGCACCAGATCGCCGTATTTCCCTTGTTCAGAAAACTGATAGCGCCAGCTGTTCCCGCCCTGCTCAGAGGAGAACTCTTTCGATGCGACGTGAGTTTCGCCGTCGCTATAGGAAACGGTGGGATCGAACTCGAGAGTATCAAAGGCACGATTTGGCTTGGCGAGAAAGACAATGCGGTCGCCCGTCTGTACCTGGGTGCCCACTTCGATGGGGACGACTCGGCTTATACTTTTCGCGACCATTTCTCCTCGGGCCAGCCATATGGGTTTGTCATTCAGCAAGATCACAAGGTTGGGTTTGCCATCCACGAAGTCTCCACATACGCCGCGGTCGGGAAATGGATCGTCGGAATCAAAGCGGCGCGGCTTCTCTACCTTGAGTTTTTCGGTCTTAAGAACCCAGGAGCCATGCGCATTATTGCCGCCAGTCATCCAGTCGAAATCAAGAGACTCTGGATCACCAAGCCGGGCGCTCGTAGTGAAAAAATCGGGATCGGTGATCTGGAGAGGTATGGATCCAATATTCTTGAACTCGGTCCATTCGCGGATAATGCTCGAGCCGGGATAGACCACATACGTCTTGGTTGCGACTAGGGAGTCGCGCCGGAGTACGAGATCTAATTGCAGTTCGCCTTGTTTGAGTCGCGATGTCCTAGCTTTCACGAACATCCAGGATCCCGTCGCATCGGAAGGTAATAAATCATGGCCGTTGACCTTGTTCTTGAAGCCGGTAGTGACGAGCATGCCATCCTGTAAAGCGACGCTCATTTCTACTGACGCTGAACCGAGAGTCCACTTCGCGCCGTCCGTCGTGATGTAGGCATCATGGCTCGTCTCCGCGAGACAGTGAGGTATGAGATGAAGCGCAAATGTTAGAGTCGCCAGAAAGATTTTCACAATCTACCTCATGCGAACGGTGGTCTTCCATGCGATTCAACAACTACACGCACATTTGTGTTCGACGGAATCTTGCCAGGAGCAGCAGTGATTGCGGGCGTAGGCTGCTAGGGTTGGGTGCAATTTGACTGGAACGCCTAGAGGTTTGTCAACACTCATGTTGACACAATGCAGGGGGTCGGTGATTGAGCGACAGCGAATCGTTGCCCGACAAGAGCGTGATTTGAGTTATACGCCTATGGCGCCCCATTGGCGCCGGCCTCGAAAGCGAAGTTGAAGTGTGTCCTGTCGGTGCTGTATAACCATGCGATCCGCTATCAATGGCTGACATTCGATCCGATCAATCGAGTGAGGACATCACAGAGACGTCTCCGCGATAAAGATATTTTGACACCAGAAGAATTCCAGAAGTTAGTACAACAACTCTCGGTACGGGATCGGGCCATGGTCTTACTGATTGGAAGCACTGCGCTTCGTCGATCCGAAATGATCGCGCTCACCTGGTTAGACCTTAACACCAGAACGATGGAGGTCAATGTGCTGAGGTCTTGCGTGCGCAACCGCTTCGGAAAGACGAAGACAGAGTCGTCCCGGCGCCCCGTCCCGCTTCATCCTCTTGTGCTCGGCGCTTTATTAGAGTGGCGTGTGCAATCGCCCTATGCCACCGACGTAGATTTTCTGTTCCCCTCAACTCGGTTCAAAGGAACCAAGCCCCTCAGCCCCGACAGCATCTTGGAGAAGAGCATTCGTCCCGCATTAGCGAGGGTTGGACTCACCTGAAAACAGATCGGCTGGCACACCTTCCGTCATTCGCTCGCGACGAATCTGAGATCGCTTGGTGTCGACATTAAGGTCGCTCAGGAGTTGATGCGACATTCCAGTTGTCGCACGACGCTTGATATCTACACCCACGCGGTCGATCAGCAAAAGCGTGAAGCGAGCCTAAAAGTCATGGAATTGATGCTTCCAGTGGACCAGAAAAAAATCCAGCACCCTTCCGCACCCTCGGAGACAGAGGAGACCTAGAAGCAGCATATGGAACAGACTCATTGTAGGAGGTTTATTGGTGGACTGGTCGGGATCGAACCGATGACCTCTTCCATCCGATGGAATAGTTCAGACCGCAAATAATAGACGGCACAATACTTACGAGTCGGCAAAACCGGCACAATCGGCGTTATTTGCGGGCAACATTACAACGAGTGGCCCTTCGACGCACTTGATTTGCCGTTCCCATCTTACAGTCCATCTCTAAGCCCTTTCACCTTGGCTTCCGCAGGAGCTATCACTCGCTCAACTAAATGTTCCATAACGAGTGCTCAGATTCGTATTGATACGGTTCGAGCACCCAGTGATGTCTGCGCTTCAAATCGGCAAACATTGCATACTCTCGTTGTCCATTAAGAGGATCGTCTGGACTGGGACTACTAGTGCTTGGAACGACTGTTGCCAATTCGTGCGGCACACTGCTCGGCTCCGTCAGGTCGGCGATAATGAATCGGGCCATGTTCGCTAGTGTGGTCACCGTTCCGGTCAAATCCTTGCTTTCAGGTTTCTGGAAGTCAAAAAGGATTGGCAGATAGTCACGTTTGCGAAGCTCGTCGCGAATCGCATCCAAGACCGCTTTCCGTTCTGGTGTGAACCGACCTAGGATGAGTACAACCTTGGAGGTGATCGTATCGATCACATTTCGGATTCGCTCGTTGTTCAAGAGAAGATAAATGAACTGGGCCACTTCAAGATTGTCCACTTGAATGGCAGATTCATCGGCCCGTGTAATCACTAAGTTCGATTGGATCGCTCCTTCAAGGCGAGCATCCCAAACCGAAATACCGTACACATGACAACCGGTTAGATTTGCTTGTTCAAGGTTAGTCTGAACTAATATCGCCCGATTGAGGTTCGCCCCACGGAGGTCCGCCTCTCGAAGATCGGCCCCACTCAGGTCTGATTTACTGAGGTCCGCATAGCGGAGGTTCGCATCACGGAGAACCGCCTCTGTAAGGTTCGCGTGAATGATCTTTGCCCTAACGAGGTCCGCCCCGACGAGGTCAGCCATGCGAAGTTCAGCCATGCCAAGGTATGCCTCGCTGAGGTCCGCCCCATAGAGGTGTGTCTTAACGAGGATCGCTCTATAGAGGTTCGCATAACGGAGGTTCGCCTCACTCAGGTCCGCCAGAAAGAGGTTCGCCTCACTCAGATTTGCCTTACCGAGATTGGCCTCGCTAAGTCCGACTCGCTCAAGTTCGACTTCCTCAGGTCCGCCCTATTCAGGTTGGCCCTACGCAGGTACGCTCTGGATAGGTTTGCGCGGTCGAGGTCGATCTCGACATCAGGATTTGTCTCACGCCACTGATTCCAAGCCTGCACCCCTTCTTTGAGCTTCGCGAGATGTTCAGGATTTGCCATCCAATTGTGCTTATTTCGCGGAATCCATATACAGAAATCCACAGTGGCATTTTCGCCTTATGTTCTCCTATATTGTCCGATCATTTCCCGGCCACATCGTTCCACACTTTCCTTATCATGCAAACGTTGCCGACAAAATATTGCCGCACGTGTCGAGACGATGCCCGCTGATTGGATCACTCATACGTGTCCGCTGTGCGATGAAAGGCGACGCAACCTGCCAGCGGAGATATTCAGGGGGCGATTGTCTGGCGACTTTGAAAAGTGGATGCAGAGGTAGGTCGTGGGTGAGATGCGCAGAGCGATAGCTCACGAACAACAGGAGCGGAGAACGACAGACCATTACGCATCCACGCTGGTCATCGCATCCGCAATCATTGCTGCCGTTCGTCTGCACGCGAGGACATCTCAAAGCCAAGTCCAAGGCTAACCAGCGTCGTGAGCGACAGCGTTACGCTTGCGAGGATGATTCTCAGGAGGGTACTATTTCGCCGCTGTAGCCTGCTGTCGTCAGATCGGTATCTATCAACACCGCGTTCCACGGCTCAAAACCGAAGTTGCTGTGCATGGAGCGGATGAGTCCACGCACAGCAACCATCAATGAAGTGACCAGCACGACACAGATCGCAATTTGGACGACAAGCAATACGTCTCACGGTAATTCGGCGCGCTGCCGTGCTTACAAGGGCAAAACTGGCTTGAGTCCCATGTCCTTTGAGGCTTTCTGATGGAGTAGTAACGAAAAACGCCCATGGCGACGCTGATTGCTTTGGCTGCGCGGCAGCCGATTCCAGTCGCCATGCCGACTTGAACGAAGCCGCTGCGGCGGCGGACGCTTCCGCGTGCAGCTGACTAGCCTTTGAGGCTATCGGGATAGTTTGGTTCGCAGAGAAGGAGGATTCTCTGTGAACCAACTACGTCAGCTCATGCTTGAGGAGTTGCATCGCCGCAACTTCGCCGCTACCACCATCCGCACATACCTGCACGGTGTTGAGCACTTCAGCAGGTACTTTCGCCGTCCGCCCGATCAGCTTGGCCCTGAGGACATTCGCAAGTACCAGGCGATGCTGTTCACCAAGTTGAAGTTCAGTCCGAACACCGTCATCCTGCGGCTGGCGTCTCTGCGGTTCTTCTACATTCACGTGTTGAAGCGCAACTGGAGCATCGCGGAGACCCCTTATCCGAAGAAGCTGCGTCACCTTCCCGGGGTGCTCAGTCAGGAAGAGGTTACGCGGCTGATCGACGCCGCGGACACACCCTTTCATCGCATCCTGCTGATGACGATGTATGCCACCGGCGCACGCCGCGCAGAAGCAGCCCGTCTCAAGGTGAGCGACATCGACAGCAAGCGGATGGTGGTTCATATCCACGAGGGCAAGGGCGGCAAGGACCGCGATGTCATGCTCAGCCCGAAGCTGCTCGAAGAACTGCGCGCCTACTGGCGCGGCCTCCGGCGCAAGCCCAAGGAGTGGCTATTTCCCGGCAACCGCTGGCACACATCGAGTCATCCAGTGACCACCAAGGTTCTATGGTCTGCATGCCAGATCGCAGCCGAACGCGCTGGCCTCGACAACAGGCGCATCCATCCCCACACTTTGCGCCACTGCTTCGCGACCCACCTTCTTGAAGCCGGTGCCGACCTGCGCACTATTCAGATCCTGCTCGGTCATCGCGATCTCGAGGTCACCACAGTCTACCTGCATCTGTCCCAACGGCATCTCAGCGCGACCGCCAGCCCGCTCGATGCGCTCACGTTCTCTTCCCAGGGAGGACAACAACACAGTTGAACAACCGGCCTCTCCTGGAGATGGCCGACATTGTTCGCTGTGCTGGACAGACATTTGTGGAACACAGCCGCAGGTGGATCAACTGGCAACACCAGAAGGTGCTGCTGGCCATCGTGCGCTGCCGCACCGCCGCGCTGGGTGGGCATCGCGACCGCTGTACCGGCTGCGGACATATGACCACCATCTCCTACAACTCGTGCCGAAACAGGCATTGCCCTCGATGCCAGGGCAACGCGCGCCGACGCTGGCTCCAGGCGCGCGAACGGGAACTGCTGCCCACCCGCTACGTCCACGCCGTCTTCACTCTGCCGCGCGAACTGGCTCCGCTCGCATTGCAGAACAAGCGGCTGATCTACAACCTGCTGTTCCATGCCAGCGCTGAGACCCTGCTTGAAGTCGCTCGTGATCCACGGCATCTCGGTGCCGAGATCGGTTTCTTCAGCGTGCTTCACAGCTGGAATCAGCGACTGCAGTTTCATCCGCATATCCACTGCGTCTTTGCCGCCGGCGGCCTCGCTCCGGACCACTCACGCTGGATCTCCGCCCGGCGTTCCTTCTTTCTTCCCATCGGCGTGCTCAGCCGCGTCTTTCGCGGCAAGTTCGTCGCCGGGCTTCGCAACGCCTTCCATCGAGGTGAGACTTCAGTTTCACGGCGAGCTTTTGCCGCTAGCTCATCCGCGCGCCTTCGCTCGCTGGCTGCGGGTACTGTTCCGCCACGACTGGGTCGTCTACTCCAAGCCGCCCTTTGGCGGACCGGAACATGTGCTGCGCTATCTCGGCGCATACACCCATCGCGTCGCCATCTCGAACTCCAGGCTGGTCGCTCTCGACGATGGCAACGTCACCTTCCGCTGGCGCGACTCCGCGCACGGCAACAAGAAACGGCTCATGACTCTGGCTGTCGATGAGTTCCTGCGACGCTTCCTGCTCCATCTGCTGCCGCCGGGCTTCGTACGCATCCGCAACTTCGGCTTCCTCGCCAACCGCAACCGCGCTACGCTGTTGCCGCTGTGCCTGCAACTGCTCGGCGGATCACAGCAAGAACACAGCTCCGCCGGCATCAACGTCCACAGATCAGACTCATTCACTCTGGAACTGCCCAGTCTGCGGTGGAACCATGCGTGTTGTCGAACGGCTCTCCGCCGCGCAACTGCTGCTTCGTTCACCACCTCAACCAAACCGGTATGCAGCATGAAGCTCTATCTACATCCTCGGCCCTGGCCCGTGCTTCGGCGCGTTCGCGGATTCCTTGTCTCTTCCGGCCGAAACCCCTTCGGATGCCAGCCTCTCCAGCCTCTACATCAGGTCTCGGCAAGCCAACATGCTGCCCCATCCTCCCTTCAGTCATCGGATGCAGCCCAGACTCTGTCTGTGCCTGATCCCTCTGCACCCGTTCAGACCGATTCAAAGTACATAGGCTTCCATGAGGGCGGCTTCCTTCAAGTCGCTGTATCCGAAGCGCCCCCTCGAAGACTCTCGCAACTGCGCACGTTGCGTGGCGGGCGCTCCAGATACAGCACTAAGACTTCTCGTTACCGATGGAAAAGTTGTATCAGGCACCCCAGTATCTCCACAGCGGAGCACGCTGGAGTTATTTCATTGCAATGCCGTGGGGACGCGCTGGGCCCGTTTTGAAGGCCGTGTTGAAGTCCAATTTGAACCGTTTGTCCTCGGTGAGGGTATCGTGCGTGACTTTGAGAACGTGGGCTTTATGGTCGCCTTCAAAGTGAATAATGCCCGCAGCATCTTCATTGAGGAAATAGTCTGTCACCACAAGGCGACTATCATCGTCGCTCAGCACAATGTTGTGCGGTCCAGCGTTTGCGCCGAAGCTGACAACCGATATCTGCTCAGGATTGAAGCGGTCTCGTGACGTCCAACATCACTACTTGCCCCGCCATGAACGTGCCCACAATCAGCCGGTCGCCGGATTGCGGTGTCGCCATGATCTGGCCCATTCCGCCGGGTACCGGTGTGTCTACATGGGGCTTCACAGTAGAGAGATCAAATACGGGAGTGCCTGTGTCGCGTTCGGGATTGATCAGATAGATGTGGCCATCGAACATGCCGGATGTATACCCGTAGCCATGCGGATCATGAGGAAGCATCTTTACGTCCATCGTGCCCTGCGCAGGAGTGCCGTCTGGTGCAAACAGGTCGACGGTTTTCGTAATCTTGCGCTCGCGGTAATTCCAGATGCGCACGGAACCCCGCAGGACCGGCCCCATCGAACCCATCAGCGTGCTGCTGGGCAGGATGAAGTCCGAGGTCATCATCAAATTCAGATCCGGACGCGCGGAGATGCCGTGGGGATTGAACCCGTCCAGCGGCGGCGTGGCGGGCCACTCCTGAAACAGCGACATGGTGCCAAAGTGGTTCGCGACGAAATGCATGCGGCCGTCGAATTCTGCGACGCGACCGGGCGCCATGCCAGTAGACGAGCCCATTTGTGTGATCAGAAAGCCGCCGTTTTCAATCGGCAGAAAGTCGTCAGTCATGCTCGATTCCACGGCTTTGGTAGAAAACATAAACCGCGGTTTCTTCGCGTCGACTTACGTCGAAGAAAAAAATCCCATTCTGATTTTTCAGCAGGCTGAGCAGTCCCCCGCATCCCAGGATGGTCTTGTTCGAATTCAGGTGACAGTGGTGCGGTTCGTTGCCGATATTGCCCGGAGGTGGCAGCGGTACGACGTTGATGACTTGTCCATATTTGGAAGACTGTTCATCAAAATCGATCACTGCAAGAAAATCCGGAGCAACATGCGCCTCGTCCTGTGCCCAGATATAGAGAACCTTTTCTTTTCCGCCATGATCGCTCGCGTCTCGACCGCCCTTGTCCCGATCTCCACCGCGGTCGTCTTGCCTGCCGCCCAAGTCATTTTGAGCTCGCGCCATCGTCCATGCGCCAAGCACCAGTGCGGTTATAAGCAACAATCTCGCGGTCTTCCCCGCAACTCCATTCCCCTTCATCATGTGACAGCTCTCCGCACAGTTAGACCGCAGGCTGCCAATGCATACAGCTTGTCGGAGGGGATAGCGCAAATCGTATCACAATTTGTCAAACTCGCGTGTGAATTGCGTGTGACCTGACAGTGCAAACACTTCCACGAGGAACGAAAAGGATCAGTCCTGATAAACGCCCTAGGAACCTGTGATCCCACCCGGAGCGTTCTTCGACTTACGTGAAATCGCCATTCGCGCGAACCGCGCGGCTAGTGGCTGTCCGCTACTAGCGGTCGAACTGCCTGAAGAGTCCCGTTTTGATGTTTGGTGTAGTGACCCAGCTTCGGCTGTACCACGGCAAGCCGACCGCTAATGTTTCGTCAGCCTCACGAGGGAGTGAATGAGGCACAGCGCCGTCTTTTCCAGTGACATATCACGGCAGAAGTCTGATGCCAGATGGATCAAATTAGTAATGCCAACCGCGCTTTTCATCACCTTTCCTACAGGAAAACGACGTAGAAGCGCCTCCCTTGCGGGAGGCGTTTTGGTTTGCTTCTTGTGTTGGCTTAGATGGATTGGTTCAGCACTCGGTTCAGGCGCTGGACGAAGGCGGCGGGATCTTTCAGCGGCACGCCTTCGAGCAGCAGCGCCTGATCGAAGAGGAGCCAGGCGGCGTCTTCTACCTTGCTGTTGCTGGGGTCGGCGAGCAGCTTTTTGATGATCTCGTGATCGGGGTTGATCTCGAGTGTGGGTTGCAGCTCGGGCAGGTTCTTCTGGCCCATGGCCTGCATCATCTGGCGCATGCGGGCTGAGGGCTCGTCCTCGTCGGAGACGATGACGGAGGGGCTGTCGGCGAGGCGCGAGGAGGCGCGCACCTCTTTGACGGCGTCGCCGAGCGTGGCCTTGATCTTCTCGAGCAGAGGCTTGAGCTCTTCGGCCTTCTCGGGTGTGGACTCGTCCTTGAGGTCTTCGCAGGTGGCGGACTTGTTGACGGCCTTCAGGTCGATGTCGCCGTACTTGGTCGACGGTGGAGAAGACGATCTCGTCGATGTCGTCGTCGAGGATGAGGACTTCGATGCCCTTCTTCTTGTAGATCTCGAGCAGCGGCGAGTTGCGAAGCATGGACTCAGAGCCGCCGGTGATGTAGTAGAGCGCCTTCTGCTCGGGCTGCATGCGCTCCTTGGCTTCGGCGAGCGAGGTGAGCCCTTCGACCTTGGTGGACTTGAAGCGGATGAGGTCGAGCAGCGTCTCGCGGTTGGCGAAGTCGCCGTAGAGACCTTCCTTGAGCGGACGGTTGTACTCGGCGATGAACTGCGAGTACTTCTCGGGATCGTTGGTGGCGATGGTCTTCAGCTCGGAGAGGATCTTTTTGACGCTGGCGGTCTTGATGCTGGTGAGCACCTTGTTCTGCTGCAGGATCTCGCGCGAGACGTTGAGCGGCAGGTCTTCGGAGTCGATGATGCCGCGGACGAAGCGGAGGTACTGCGGGAGCAGGTCCTTGGAGTCGTCCATGATGAAGACGCGCTTGACGTAGAGCTTGACGCCGCCCTTGTAGTCGGCCTGGTAGAGATCGAGCGGAGCCTTGGCGGGAATGTAGAAGAGGGTGGTGTACTCGAGCGTGCCTTCGGCGCGGGTGTGGAACCAGAAGAGCGGGTCTTCCCAGTCGCCGGTGATGGATTTGTAGAACTCCTTGTAGTCGTCGTCCTTGAGCTCGGACTTGGGAGCGCCGCCACATGGCGCTGGCGGCGTTGACCTGCTCGGTGGTGCGGGTCTTGATGGACTCCTTCTTCTCGGCGTTCCACTCGCTCTTGTCGTAGGTGAGGAAGATGGGGAAGGCGATGTGGTTGGAGTACTTCTTGACGATCTCCTGCAGGCGCCAGCTATTGGCGTACTGCGCGCCCTCGTCGTTGAAGTGGATGAGGACGGTGGTTCCGGCGCTCTTGCGCGCATCGGCGCCGGAGACCTCTTCGATGTCGAAGCCGGTCTTGCCGTCGCTGGTCCACTTATATGTCTTGTCTTCGCCGGCCTTGCGCGAGATGACCTCAACCTTGTCGGCGACCATGAAGACGGAGTAGAAGCCGACGCCGAACTGGCCGATGAGGTTGGAGTCCTTGCGGGCGTCGCCGGAGAGCTGGGCAGAGGAAGTTCTTGGTGCCGGAGCGGGCGATGGTGCCGAGGTGCGAGACGAGGTCTTCCTCGTTCATGCCGATGCCGGTGTCGGAGATGGTGAGGGTCTTGTTGGCTTCGTCGAGTTCGAGGTCGATGCGCGGCGAGTCGATGCCATTGCCGACGAGGGCCTTGTACCGGTCGTCGGTGAGGGTGAGGTGGCGCAGCTTGTCGAGCGCGTCGGAGGAGTTGGAGATGAGCTCGCGGAGGAAGATCTCCGGGTGCGAGTAGAGCGAGTGGACGATCAGCTGGAGGAGCTGGCTGACTTCGGTCTGGAATTGTTGTTTCGACATAGCATCTTTAATTATTGCCAAAAACAGGACCGAGATAAAGCTGGCTCGAGCTACGTTGCTCGAATCGAGGACAAGACCATCGGTTTCGTTGTCGCTTTTCTATCTCCGCTTCAAGCAGAGTTGAAGCATGAGAATTGAGCAAATACATTTCGTGCAGAATGCTTGGAACTTAGAGTGAGCAGGCCAAGTCACTCGGTGAACCACTATGAGACACCGAGAAATGACAAATGCGCTTGTCTGACACACTTCGCGCAGTGGCTAGTCAAATCGTAGAGCCGCCGAAGTTCGCTCTTTCCGAAATTGAGGGCGGTCTCAACCGGTGGACGCAACACTGGCTTGGAGTTTACTCGCTGGAGTTGCAAAGTTCAAAGTCTTGCGCGGGCGTTGATTGAGGCGCAGGGCTACCTTGTCGAGGTCGGCTTGGGAGTAGCCGGACAAGTCGGTTTTCCTGGGGAAGTACTGTCGCAGTAGCCCGTTGGTGTTTTCGTTGGTGCCGCGTTGCCAGGGGCTCTGCGGATCACAGAAGTAGACGTTCACCTTCGTGGCCACGGTGAAGCTCTTGTGTTTGGCCATCTCCAACCCTCGGTCCCAGGTCAACGAGCGCCTCAGAGACGCGGGGAGTTTACGAACCTGCCGGGTGAGCGCATCCACTACGGTCGCTGTGTCCTTGCTGGACACTTTGACCAGGATAGTGAAACGCGAATGTCGTTCCACCAGGGTTGCGATGTGACTGTTGCCGGTGCCGCTGAGCAGATCTCCCTCCCAATGACCAGGGATGGCACGATCTTCAATTTCTGCAGGCCTCTCGCTGATGGAGATGGCATCGACGATCTGACCGCGGGACTGTCCGCCAGCTGGAGCGTGCACTGAGCGACGGATAGATCGCTTGGACCGCAGCTGTTGAATCAGTTCTTTTTTCAGCACCCCTCGAGCCTGGATGAATAAGCTGCGGTAGATAGTCTCGGGGGACACGCGCATGCTCTCGTTGCGGAGATACCGTCTCTTCCACCAACCTGAAATCTGTTCCGGCGACCCGTCCAGGATCAGTTTACTGGCCACGATCATCCGCAGCTTGCTGTGCCTGGCAAGCAGGCAGGCCTTGGGCCGTTGAGCTAACTTCCAGGCCCGATGATCGGCTTCACTGGCTCGATACAGTGGACGCCCGCCGTGACGCGCCACCTCCCGGCTCACCGTCGACGCAGCCCGCTGAAGTCCTCTGGCGATCTTCCGTATCGACGAACCGGAAGCAATGCCTCGTGAGATGTCTTCCCGTTCCGCCAACGTAAGCGATCGCAGAGAGCGCCGACGAACGGCTGGAACAATCCCGCCGTGCTGCGATAACAAGAACTGAATCGAGCCATGGTCCTTGCCAAAGGCGCGGCCAATCTCGTGCCATGACTCACCTGCCTTCCAGCGTCGCCAAATCTCAGCCTTCTGCTCCGCAGAAAGCCCATACCGTCTCCCTTGTCTCATCAACACCACCTCTAAGAAATGATCTAAATCAGATGATGTTGCGTCCACCGGTTGAGACCGCCCGACTTTTCTGGAAGGCGCGCTCATGTGCTGTAGCGTCTACTCATTCTTAGATCCACACCTTCGAGTCAACGGAGCGCTTGGAGTCATAGTCGCGCTCGTCAGGATAATCAGGTGGAGGTCCCACTCGATTCATACGCGTAAAGTTAGGAATCGCCATCATCGAAGAGCCGTCCTGCCATTTGCCAGTAATGACCATAACACCGCCGAGCAGGTCGGGACGCCACTCCGTGCGAAGCGGCGCATCACCGAGTTTGCGGTCGATGTTTTCGTTATCTGGCGTCTCTACGTTGTAGATGAGCGGACCGTACTTCAAAGCCACAAGGTCGACGTCTGCCTTGATTCTAGTGTCCGCCACCACTCGCTGTGGTTCCATTGGCAATTCGAGCTCGATGTGGTCGCCCGGCTTCCATTCACGCGTAACGACTGCGTAGCCCTTGCGAATCACCGGGGTGTGTTCTTTTCCATTGATGGCGAACCGTTTTACCCCGCTGACTGCCGGTGAGTCTTGATAGAGCTTGCTCGTGGTCCGGTCTGGAATGCGAACGTAAACCGAAAACGTCTTCGCTTCTTCAGGATTGACGGTGATGGAAACTGCTCCGTGCCATGGGTAATCTGTTTTTTGCACAACCGCAACATTGGTACCTGCAACCTTTCCGACGTGAATACGGCTGCCCACGAACATATTCACGTAGAGCCCCTCTTTGCTCTTTACATAGGTCCAGGTTGGGATCATCAGCAAAGTGCGCGAAACATTACCGACACAGCAGGGACACACATGCCACTTCGCACGTTCAGTATTCACGAGCGGATTTGTATAGCAAAAGCTATGCCCATCCAGAGCCACCCCTCCGAGCAAGGCGTTGTACATGGTCTGCTCATACAGATCGGCATACTTCGCATCGTGATACGCAAGGTTGAGTTTGTACTGGAAGAAGACAACGCCGCAGCTCGAACAAGTCTCGCAGTAGGCTTCGTTGCGGAGCGAGTAATTCGGCCCAAAGCCCTCGGAGGTCTCGCCGCTTCCGATACCACCCGTCACGTAATATTTCTTGTTCACCATGTTGTCCCATAGCGAAATCACCGCGCTCTGGTAGTCGTGATCTCCGGTCTCGGCCGCGACGTCCGCCATGCCCGAATAAAAATACATCGCGCGCACGGCATGACCCACTGCTTCGTACTGTTGTCCCGGCGGCAAATGGCTTTGGTCGTATTCCGATCCGCCCCTGCGCGAATCAAGCAGGAATTTCGCCAGAACGATATACGAATCTCCGCGATGATTGCCTTCCTGGTCATTCACAAAGCGACCGAAACGCACCAACGCCTGCTCCATCTCCTGGTGTCCGTCGAACCACTCCTTCTTGCCCGGCCCGATGTTCGCGACCCAACAGTCCGCCAGCTTCTTCGCTGCGTTGTACAGGCGAAGATCCTTGCCGTCGGTGAGCGTGTAGTGATTGATGGCTGATTCAATAAAATAGCCAGAGACGTAGCCTTCGTGATTCCCTCTGTGATCAGGCGACCAGCGCTCCGGCCATTCCTTGCGGTCAGCCAGAATATACGCAGTTTGCAAATAGCCATCGGACATCTGCGCAGCAAGAATGATCGGAATCCAGCGCTCCAGCGTTGCGCGCATCAATTCCTGCGCTTTAATGATCTCGGCATCACCCTGCGGGTCCACCATGAGCGCAATGCACATCGACTCTACAGTCTGATGTACCCACGCGTTTGAAAACACGTATCCTTTATGCTTTCCGTGCGGCGCACCGCGATTTGCGTTGCCTGCCTCGATGAAGTTGTCGATTCCGCCGTCGCCGCGCATTGGCGCGATATCTGTGCGCTCACACATTGCAATGCAATGAGGAATCCAGTCCACAATCAGAATTTTCGCACGCTGATTCCACAACTCGCTGTCGATCGAGTATTTGCGGGTGTAGACCACGTCAAGGCGATCAGTAGGCGGGGCCGGTTCCACATGGACATTAATGACAGGCGGCTTATCCTTAGTCCCTGATGCCTCAAAAGCAAGGACGTAGTCTCCCGGTGCGGAGAATGTCGCAGTGGTCACCGCTGCATTAGCAGCGGCAAATGTAATTGCGCCGGGACCTGCCGACTTCACCCACCGCGTCTGGTTCTGCTGCGAATCCTCAAGCCATGTCGCTTTGCCTGAGAGATAGGTTTGTCCGTTGCTCACCACAGAGCGGTCCACGCCAGCATTCACAACCGGCGGGAGCACAGGGACAGAACCATAATTGAAGACTCTCCACTCAAGAATGCCGGCTAGCCGATCCGGCTGAGGAACAACCTCCAGCCGTAATTTGGTCGTCTTCACAGGTTCGAAAGTTGTCGTATTAAATGTGTCGAGAGCCAGGCCAAGTCCCTGTGGCTGAGAAACCGGAACGAAGTCGTTCCCATTCCAATGAAGAACGGTGTAACTCACAGGCGCCTGAATGCGGGGGCCGCCGCTGCCGGGTAGTGTGCCCGGACGAGGATGATCAACTGCCCAATAGGTCTCGACTTTATTGATATTGACCGGCATGCTCCATTCGTACTGCACCCAGCTTGAACGTTTGTCCGATGAGCGCTCCGCCCACAACGCGAAGAGCGCGTGCGTACGATCGAATGAATTTTCGGGAGTGAACCCATCATTCAAGGCGGAGATTTTGTTTTCGCTCATCATGAAGCGGCTCGTCGAGATAGCCACCCGGGCGACATTCAAAGCGCTATCCGGAGCCTGAGCAAACGCTCTGGAGGTCCCCAGCGCGGTCCACATTGCAGCGGCTCCAACCCCCGCCAGAAACTCCCGGCGGCTCGGCTCCATTGCGGGCCCCACTTTTGCTGTATCTGTTGCCACGTTTTCCCAAATATCGCCTGTAGGCTTCTTCCAACTCATCATCTGCACCTATTGTGTGAACTTTAAACTCATTCCCAAGAATCAAAAACCTTATCAAGTAAACGTTTGCTGACAGCAAGGGTAACTTCTCGCCTGAATGGTTGTAAAGAGCAAAGGAGTTTTAGCTTGAGTAATCTCGAAATGTTTCCGCAAAATCGGGGGCCGATCAATGAATGCACTACCTTGGGGTGTCACTGGCTTTAGCACTCATTGAGATCCAGCACTACCGACTGTTAACAGGATTGGTCCTCATAAACGCACCGTTGGTGGGCAGCGTAACTCCTCGCAGGAAGCTGGGTTATGATGACGAATTGTCATAGTCTTGGCCGCATTAAAGGGAGGGTGAGGATGGATCGCAGGCTATTTCTGCAGAATGTCGCTGGAACATTGGTTGCAGCATCGCTGCCAAGCGCGGGTCTTGCGGCCGACCCAGCAATGCGGGAGAAGATGATAGGCATTCAAATTGGAGCCGTCTCCTTCTCTGACGAGAGCGTCCCGAAAGTCCTCGACGAGTGTCAGAAGAGTGCCTCTGTCAACACACTATTCGTTGCCACCTTTACCTACGGTCGCGGCATCGCCGGACGCCAAGTACCGGGCCAGCCACTACCCGACCACGGTAGCCAGAACTATGACACCGACACCTTCTTCGGAGGCTCATATACCCAGGTCAATCCGAAGTACTACACCAACACGGCCTTCAAAGACTTTCGTGCCCCCGACCTTGGAAGTTTTGATGTTCTTGAACAAGTGATTCCCGAAGCGAGGAAGCGCGGTATGAAGACGATCTGCTGGTATGAGGACGTTTTCCGCCGCGGTCTGCCCAACATTGAGAAGTTGCAGGAGGTCGAGCTTTCGGACAAGAAGGCTGCAACTCTTTGCTTCAATAATCCCAACTATCTGTCCTGGCTTCAGGACATCGCCGAAGACTGGTCTCGGTCATACGACATCGACGGCATCATGTGGGGCTCTGAACGGCAGGGAGCACTGTCCAATGTTCTTGGTGCAAGCCACGCTCCTCCACAACCATCAACCGCCACTTGTTTCTGCCAGTTCTGCTATGCGAAAGCACGTCGCCAGGGTGTCAATCCGGAGCGAGCCAAGCAAGGCTTCCTTGAGCTCGAAAAGTTTGTGTTGGCAAGCCGCAAGGGTGTCCGTCCTGTCGATGGCAGCTATGTCGAATTCTGGCGTCTGATGTTGCGTTACCCGGAACTGCTGGCATGGGAGAGCCTGTGGACATCCAGTCTGCGCGAGGCGCAAAAGGCGATCTACGATCGAGTAAAGGGAATCAACCCTAAGTTGGGTGTCGGCTGGCATGTCTGGCATAACAATTCCTTTAATCCTATCTACCGTGCCGAGCAGAATCTCGCGGAAATGGCTCCTTATTCCGACTTTTTGAAGATCGTGATGTATCAAAACTGCGCTGGCGAACGCATGGCGGACTACATTACTAGCGTCGGAACCTCTTATTTCTCGGATATACCAAAGCAGGAGCTCCTGGAATTCCACTATCGTGTCTTGGACTACGGAAAAGAGGCCGACCTGAAAGATCTTCCCATGGCTGGCTTTTCGGCAGACTATGTTTATCGTGAGACAAAGCGCGCTAAAGAGGCGCTGAAGGACTTCAAGACAAAATTGTGGCCTGGCATCGATATCGATATTCCAACCGCGAGCGGAAACGCTAAGTGCACACCGACCGGCACAAAAGCTGCCGTGCTCGCTGCCTTTCATGGTGGAGCGGACGGTGTGATCCTGTCGCGCAAATACTCCGAGATGAAGCTCGAGAATCTGAGAGCGGCTGGGGCGGCACTGAGGGGGGACTTAGCTAAGATGAGAGAAATCACCGAGCGAATGGGCGTGAATTACCACTGACGAAAAGCGATATTTCGTTACTGATCGGTTCCTCGATGAGAGAATTTGCGATTTCGTCTCAATTGAGAATGTGCACTGCCCTTTCTTGTGGCATGCTTCACAATTGGCGCTCCCCAGTCTGCTTTATGATCGCCTCTCCGGCTCGTAGGTGCCTCTCTGATGAAGAGTAAAGGCTGCTACTCTGACCAAAGATGTACAAAATTCGGGCCGTAAAATTGGCTTAAAGGCTATTATTTTGGCAAGGATGTATCGACTCGTGATCGGTTCGGCGTGGAGAGCCGAAAGTGAGGAGATTTGACTATGCCCAACCTAAGTGCACGACGACTTGCCGCCTGCATCGCATTATTGACTGGCCTTGTACAGGCTGCTTTTGCCGCTGAAATTCTTATCGTTGACGCGAAATCCCAACCAGAGAGTTTGACTGTTGCACCAGGCGGGATACTGATCGTCGGTAGCGCGAGCACTCCGTTCATCTACAAGGTGCGCCCGGGCTCGACTACTGCTGAGAAGTTCGTCGATGCCAGCGCTGAAGGTGCCGGCACCTTTTTCTTCGGCATGCTTGCCGATGCTGCTACCAACACCTTGTGGGCATGTCAGCTAACCCCCGTGCCAGATACGACGCCTGTGAAGCGTCATACCACCTTAAGGGGCTTTGACCTCACCAGTGGCGCCCAAAAGCTTCGTTGGAACCTGCCGGGTGACAATAGTACCTGCAACGATTTCTCTATCGGACCGGATAAGGCCCTTTACATCAGCGACACCGTTAACAGCAAAATTTACAAACTACCAGCCGGTGCTACTACTGCCGAACTCTTTCTGGAAGATCGCGCGCTCTACGGCATTGACGGGATCACCTTTTTGGACGGCACCCTGTATGTGAACAATGTGTTCTCGAACAATCTCTACCGTATCCCGGTGGATGCTGCCGGCAAGGCCGAGCAACCTGTCGATATCTGGATGGATCAGCCCATAAAAGGGCCGGATGGCATGCGCGCAGCCAATGGCAAGCTACTACTTGCGGAGAATGGCAGCGGCAAGATTTCCGTGATTACTGTCAATGGCGATAAGGCCAGCGTCACGGTAATCAAGGAAGGACTCAAGACGCCCACCGCAGTCGAGCCCGCGGGCGACACGATCTGGATCGCAGAACGAGGCGCTGGCAAGGCAGTGTCGATCCCGATGCCGAAATGACAGAGAAACACTGCATTTCACTTCGTTTCGTTGATATCCTTGCATCGCTGTTCAGGAGAGTTTCATGCGGTCGCTCGCTTCGTCTAGATTCATCGTTCCTGCTGCCCTTGGCATCCTAACTGCTCTCTCCATCTCTGTTAGCTCTGGGCCGGCTCATCTGGACCATTCCACTGTCCGCGCCGCCAGTACCGCATGCCCAAACGACGACAGCGGTCTTAAGCTACCGCCGGGCTTCTGTGCCACCATATTCGCCGACGGCATCGGACACGCCCGCCATCTTGTCATTGCCCCTAATAACGTCGTCTACCTCAACACCTGGTCAGGCGACTACTATCCCGCCGGCGAAGTCGTCCACGAAGGCGGCTTCCTCGTCGCTCTTCAGGACAAGTCTGGTACTGGCAAAGCCGACGTCATCGAGCGCTTCGGTGAAACGGCGCAGGACGGCGCACATGGCGGCGTCGGCATTGCTCTCTACAACGGCTCCATCTACGCCGAGGTGAATGACCGTATCGTCCGCTACACGTTACCCGCCAATGTGCTCGTCCCCAGCGATCCACCAGTCACCGTTGTCTCCGGCCTTCCACTCGGCGGAGACCACCCCATGCACCCTTTCTATATCAGCGACGACGGCATGCTCTACGTTGACGTTGCTACGGCCACTAACGCTTGCCAGTTGAAGAACCGCAGTCTGCATTCCCCCGGCGCCGATCCGTGCAAAGAGCTCGAAACCCGTGGCGGCATCTGGCGCTACGACGCAAAGAAGACAAATCAAACCTTCTCGCCCTCCGATCGCTACGCCACCGGCATCCGCAACGCTGAAGGCTTCAGCGTCGACAAGGCAGACAACCGCGTCTACATCGCGCAGCATGGGCGTGACCAGCTCCACGCCAATTGGCCAGAGATGTACAAGCCCGAACAGGAAGCCACGCTTCCCTCGGAAGAAGTGATGCTCCTTAAAAATGGCGGCGACTATGGCTGGCCCGAGTGCTACTACGACCCTGGCCTCAAGCGTCTCGTCCTTGCCCCTGAATACGGTGGCGATGGCAACAAGTCCGGCGTCTGCTCCGCCAAGACCGGCCCGGTCGCAGCCTTTCCTGCACACTGGGGACCCAACGCCATGGTCTTCTATGACCAGAAGCAATTTCCAGCCGCCTATCGCAACGGCCTCTTCATCGCTTTCCACGGCTCATGGGATCGCGCTCCCTACGCCCAGGGCGGCTACAACATCGTCTTCCAGGCTCTCACCCGCAGCGGCACCGCCGGCCGGTGCGAGATCTTCGCCGACGGCTTTGCCGGCGGTGTCATCTCTCCGGAAGGCGCCACCCACCGCCCATCTGGCGTCGCAGTCGGACCCGACGGCGCCCTCTACGTCTCCGATGACATGAAAGGTCGAATCTATCGGATCACTTATGTGGGTGGGACTGCTGCATCATCCGCTGAGCCCAGCTTCACTCCGTGCCCCAGCCTTACCGCTCCGGCCGGCAAACCTGTACGCGCTGCTGCCAAGCCGCCCGAGGGTACAAACGCTGACGCCGGTGATGCGGCTCTCCCCGTACCACCTGGAGCCACGCATGAGATGATCGCGCTCGGCGATCGCATCTATCATGGCGAAGTCGGCGGAGCGCCCTGCGCCGCTTGCCATGGCGACAACGGCAGTGGAACGACTCTCGGATCGGACCTGACCAAGAACAACTGGCTCTGGAGCGACGGTAGCTGGAAAGGACTCACCAAAACCATCACCGACGGTGTCGCGGCGCCGAAACAATATCGCAGCCCCATGCCTGCCATGGGCGGCGCGCAACTCACATCCGCTCAAGCAGAAGCCGTCGCTGCGTACGTATGGGCTCTAAGCCACCATTGAACCCATGAATCCGGCCGCATCTACCGTATCAAGTCAAGAGCGCTCTACGATGCTGGCCCATGTAAGAGCCTAGCCAACATTGTGCTCCCAGGTCATGGCCGTTCGTGCGGCGCAGAATCTATGCTGAACCAGTCTGTGCACTTCATCTGAAAGCCGTGCCAAGCTTCCCGGCTATCACCAAAGAAATTGAGTGTCTCACGCAGCAGCGGTTCCGCTGTCAGAAAGGGACAGATCGGTCAGCGTTCGTAAAAAATTAGGGCTCAAGGTCTCCATAGTTCTGCAATGCGTGCAGGCTCGGAAATCCACTGTACGGCCTACTGATCGAAGAAGAACTCTCGAACAGATCAATACGAATGGGAGAAATAAAGGTTGGTAAAAGTGCGAGAAGAATCTGCTAAGCCAAGCCGGAAACCTGTGGCCACAACCCCGCCCAGGACAAACAGCAGAATCACTTCAATACAATTCGGAGGATGACCTGAGCTCGAATCTGGACACCACCTGCCTCTGCCGCTGTTGGCTGATTCCCGCATCCATCTGTCTGACAATTATTTGTTGAATCAACCGGGACTTGTTAGACAGTATCTTCCGAAACAATGAGCCCATCAATTCCAAGCGCGAATTGATTTCATTTTCGCGTATGCTTACTAGAAATTCCCCCTTATCTTCGGCCCATTATGCGGTTGCCTACTGAGTCTGTCTCAAGATGACTGGTTTGCCACACTCAGGAATCAATTTGCCTGCACCCGGAGACTTCCTGCGCGACTACGAAATCGTGGGCCATATCGGCTCCGGCGGCATGGGCGTAATCCTGCAGGCACGCGATCTCAAGCTCAACCGGATTGTCGCCCTCAAGTTCCTTCCGCAAACCCTCTACGGCGGCGAATCAGATAAGCAATGCCTGCTCAAAGAAGCGCGGGCCATTTCGGCTCTTGACCATCCGAATATCTGCACAATTTACGGGCTTGAAGAGAGAGAAGATGGCCGTCTCTTCATGGTGATGGCCTATTACGATGGCGGCACGCTAGCCGGGAAGATTGCCAACAGCCCCATTCCGCTTCGCGAAGCTGTCGAACTTCTCATCGGCATAGCTTCAGGTTTGGCTGCGGCCCACGCGCAGAACATTGTTCATCGCGATATCAAGCCGTCAAATATCCTGCTTACGCGGCAGAACGTCGTCAAGATTGTCGATTTTGGACTGTCCAGGGCGATCAGCAACGAAGGCGAAACGCAGAGCATGACCATTTCCGGCACAGCGGCCTACATGTCGCCCGAGCAGCTGCGTGGCGAAGTCATCGATCAAAGGGTAGATATCTGGGCCATCGGCGTAATCGCAGCGGAGATGCTAAGTGGGTATCACCCCTTCCGGCGCGACACGCTTCTCTCCATTGCCCACAGTATCTGTACTGATGCGCCGGAAATCACCGGTGATTTGCCTCTCAGTCTGCAGCGGATTGTTTATAAGTGCCTCTCGAAGACTCCTGGACTCCGCTATTCAAGTTGCGATGAACTCCTTCGTGACTTGTCAGCATTGGACCTGCGCCACGATCCCGAAAGCTCGGCGGAAATGGCAGCAGGTGGCGTAACTCCGACAATTGGCACAGTATCTACGGACTCGCGGAAAACGTCGCGCAAAACAATCTCCGCACAGAAAAAATCCCTCAACAACAGCATCGCCGCCGCTTCAGGCCAACCATCGCATGAGTCTTCACGCAGGCGATGGATTATCCCGGCTGTTGCCGTTTTTCTTCTCTTACTCGCTATCGTTATCTTCCCTGAGCCCCGCGAGCATGCGCGCGGCCTGCTATTCGGTCCAAAGGAAAAGCACATCGCTGTGCTGCCCTTTGACAACGCCGGCACTGACCCTGCAGCCAGTCCCCTGGCCGCAGGTCTGATGGACAGCATGACCGCTGCGCTCTCCAATCTGGACGCAAGCCGGCAACCTTTGTGGGTCATACCCGCCAGCGTCGTTCGCAGCGGCAAAGTAACTGATCCCGTCTCAGCGTACAAGCAACTCGGCGCAACACTTGTAGTGAAAGGAACACTGGTGCGCGCGGGACAGCACGTGGCCATCGACATCAACCTCATCAATGCAGAAACGCTGCGACAGATCGGCGCTGTCACGGCGTCGAACGAGAACGGCGATCTGGCTACCGCCCAGCAGGACGCCGTCACGCAGCTGGGCCGCTTGTTAAATGTCTCCGGCGCGTATGACGCCGTGGCCCGCTCAGGCAGCAGCGGCGTGCCTGCGGCCTACGACCTTTATCTCGAAGCACTCAGTTATCTGCAGCGTTTCGATAAGCCGCAGAATTTGGACTTGGCGGTCGACCGGCTGCAAAACGCAATCGCGCAAGACCCCGATTTTGCGCTCGCTTATGCCAAGCTGGGCGAGGCATACCGGCTTAAGTACAAAGCCGGGAAGAACTCGAGGTGGATGCAGGAGGCCCTGGCCAATTGCCAACACGCGTTGAAACTCAATCCTCAATTGCCCAGCGCCTATGTAACTCTGGGATCGCTGCACACGCTCACAGGTTACAACGAGCTGGCGCTCACCGAATTTCAAAAAGCTGTCGCGCTCGACAATCGTAATCCCGACGCGATCATCGGCATGGCCTGGTCGTATGAACAGGCAGGACGGCTTGATCAGGCAGAGACAGAATACAAGCGCGCTGCGGCTCTCAATTCCAGTGACTGGTCAAATCGCAATGAACTCGCATTATTTTACGACCGCCATAGCCGATACACCGACGCCCTCGAACAAGTAAAACAGGCTATTGACTCCAGCCCGGATAATCCAATGCTTTACTCCAACCTTGGAGATTTCTACCTCGAAATTGGCAGTCCATCAGTGTATCCACAGGCAGAAACCGCGCTGCGTAAGTCGCTTGCACTGGATGCCACCAATGGCGCATATAGCAATCTGGCCCTGCTCTATCTGTATGAGAAGCGCTATGCAGAAGCCTCAATCGCTAGCGAGAAGGCTATTGCGCTGGACAATCAGGAAATTCTCTCATGGCGATTTGCAGAGCTTGCCTATAGCTGGCTGGGAGAACGGCAAAAGGCGGACGCAGCACTCGATCACGTGGAAAACCTTGCGCAGGCGCAGAATGCCATGAACCCGCGAAAGGCTTCTAGCCAGTCATGGCTGGGCCTGGTCTATGCTAAAAAAGGTCTTCGCGAACGCGCTATTCCGCACATCGAAGCCGCGCTCACGCTCGCTCCCAGCGATTCTCAGGTGCTGGTAAATGTGGTGGAGGCCTATAATCATCTCGCGGATGAGACCAGCGCGGAACACCTCATCCGGCAATCACGACAGAACGGTGTTTCACTCGCAGACTTGCAACTTGACCCAGACATGCAGTCGCTGCTCTCCAGAAAAAAACACAGCAGCTGCTGCGATAAACACAGCAATCATTGAGGGAAAAATGAGCAACCCAGGCGATCAGTTAAATGAAGAGCAGGCAGAGTCTTCATTCGGCCAACCGGAGAATGAGCATGAGTTCGAAGCCAAGGCAGGATTCGCCAGCCGCGGCGTCACTGGTGGCAAAGGCCCCGGCTTTGTCAGCGACAGCGAGAACGAGTAGCGAGAACTCATCCATAGCATCTGAAAAATAAGCCCGGGCCGCCGTTTTCCACGCCGGAAAACCGTTACATGCAGGTCTGAATGATAGGTGCGTCCATACTGAGCCTGCTTGCAGTTTACAAGAGCATCCTGAAGATCCTCTCGGTCTTTCAAGTTTTCTTCTTCTCTGTCCGTAAGTCATACAAACCATCTAGATGGGACCCAGGCGTGATTCCGGACCGTAGACTTACACCTGTTGTAGTCAAGTGATCTGCAATACTTGAAACCCCTCCTTTTGCCCTTGCATTCGGTGCTTCCGATCAGGCAAAATGAAACGCCTGTAAACGTTTTCCGGACAGCTCTATCACCAGGAGATCACAATGTTTTTTTCTCACATGCGCAGCCGCATTTTGGGGTGCAGCACGGTTGCACTTTCAATATTGCTCCTTACTGCGGCGAGCTTCGCGCAAGCAACTCCTCCAGTCTCGATCGAGATTCAACTGGACAAACCTCTGCACAAAGTTAGTCCCCTGCTCTACGGCCTTATGACTGAGGAAATCAATTACTCCTATGACGGTGGCCTGTATGCCGAGATGGTGTGGAACCGGACCTTCAACGCTAGATCGCACGCGCAACCGGCACATTGGTATCTGGTGGAGAACGGCAATGGCAGTGGGAATATGCTCATCGACGATGCTAACGGCCCTAGCGAAGCACTACCTGGCAGCTTGCTGATCGAAATCGCGCACGCAGACTCTAAGAATCAGGTGGGTGTCTATAACGAAGGTTATTGGGGCATGGCACTTCGTCCCGACACCACTTACAAGGGCTCGTTCTACGCGAAGGCCGACGCGGGCGATATGGGCCCCGTTACCATCTCTCTTGTAAACGATACAAGTGCCGCAGTCCTTGCGGCCACAACATCCGACGCACTTTCGACGGAATGGGAAAAACATGAATTTACCTTGACCACAGGAAAGCTGGAACTGTCCGCGGACAATCACCTGGTGCTCACGGTTGCTCACCCCGGCAAATTGTGGCTCAATCTTGTTTCTCTATTTCCACCTACGTTTAAGAATCGTGAGAATGGCAATCGCCCGGATCTGATGGAGAAGATGCTGGCGATGAAGCCAAAATTCCTCCGTCTACCAGGAGGCAACTATCTTGAGGGCGACGAGATACAGGACCGCTATGACTGGAAGACCACCATCGGACCGCTTGTGGATCGCCCAACACACCCCAACCCCTGGCGCTATCAGTCGAGCGACGGCATGGGCCTTCTCGAATTTCTGGAATGGACGGAGGACTTGAACATCGAGCCGGTACTGGCCGTTTATGCGGGATATTCACTGAAGGGCGCGCATATCAACGCTGGGCCTTTCCTGGAACCGTTTGTGCAGGATGCTCTGGATGAAATCGAGTTTGCAACTGGAGATACCAACACGAAATGGGGCGCTAAACGCGCACAACTCGGCCATCCCAAGCCTTTTCCGCTTCACTATGTAGAAATTGGCAATGAGGATTGGTTCGATCGCTCTGGCAGCTATGAAGGCCGGTTTAAGCAATTTGACCGGGCCATCAAAGCTCACTATCCAAACCTGAAGACAATTGCCACAATGCCTCTCAAAAATATGAAACCCGACGTCCAGGACGACCACTACTACTTGCGCGCTGTTGAGAGCTATAAGCATGCCACGCAATACGATCACACAGATCGCAGCGGGCCGAAGATCTTCGTCGGCGAGTGGGCTACGCGCGAAGGGTCACCTACGCCAAACCTGAACTCTGCACTTGGGGACGCTGCTTTAATGACTGGCTTCGAGCGCAATAGCGACTTGATCGTGATGGCGTCTTATGCACCGCTGTTCGTAAACGTCAATCCGGGCGGGATGCAGTGGGAAAGCGACCTGATCGGTTATGACGCCATGTCAAGTTACGGTTCCCCCTCTTACTACGCGCAAGTGATTTTCTCGAAATATCTCGGAGACACAGTCCCGGTTTCAACTGCCACCAATGTGCCCGACCGCTTCTTCTACTCGGCTACTACGGATGATGCAGAAGGCAAGCTGTATCTCAAACTGGTAAATGGAACATCGGACCCCCAGCCGGTATCGTTGCATTTGAACGGTGCTGCAAAGATTGCGCCGGAAGCTGTATTGGAGACGTTAGCTGGCACGAATCCGGCTGAAACGAACACGATCACGGATCCAAAACGCATCGTTCCCGTGAAAAGCACATTGAAGAATTTGGGTGCGAGCTTTAACCACACGATGCCACCGTACTCAATCCAGGTGATCGAACTCTCCACAAAATAGGCAGACGCAGCTCTGGCTGTGAGAGCCCATGCTGCGTCTCCAGCCGGAGTTGCATCGCTGCGTCAGGTGTACTCTGAGGATTCTCATGCCTTATCAAACTGGCAGATGGACCCGTCGCCGCTTTCTTCAAACAGCCGGGACTTTGAGCGCGTTCGCTGGAATCCACTCATCTGGCTTTGCAGCGGAAAACTACGATGTCTCCATCGTGGCCGATCCGTCTGACAACATTGCCTCTGCTCCCGAGGCTCGCTGGGCTGCAGACGAGCTTGAACATGTTCTGTTAAGCCAGGGAGTCAAAGTCCTTCGCTGTGAAAAGCTCTCAGAAACTAACTCACCCAATCTCTGCATCCTTGCAGCAGACGCCGCCGCTCCTCGCTCCGCTGCCCTCTTAAAGAGGGCCGGAGTCACGGTCAAACCGGTCCCTGAAGCGCTCTGTCTCTTACCCGCCAAGCTTGGAGGCAGGAATATGATTCTTGCCTGCGGCTACGACCCTCGGGGACTGGTATATGCACTTCTTGAACTCGCCGATCGCGTTCGGTACTCAACCGATGCCATCGCCGCCATCGCCTCTGTTACAGCGCATGTAGAACAGCCAGCCAATGAAGTACGCAGCATTACAAAGCTCTTCACCAGTAATGTTGAAGACAGCCCTTGGTATAACGACACTGAGATGTGGCCTGACTATCTCACCATGTTGGCTACGCAGCGCTTTAATCGGTTCAACTTGGCTTTTGGCATCGGCTATGATTTTCTCCGCCACGTCACTGATGCTTACTTTCTTTTTACTTATCCCTTTCTACTTTCTGTTCCCGGCTACAATGTCCGCGTGCCTCAGCTCCCTGACGCAGAGCGAGACAAAAATTTGGAGATGCTGCGCTTCATAAGCGAACAGACCGTATTGCACGGCATGGAGTTCCACATCGGTCTCTGGATGCACGGCTATGAATGGATCGACAGTCTAAATGCAAACTATGTGATCGAAGGCATCACGAAGGAGAACCACGCTTCTTATTGCCGCGACGCTGTTCGCCTGCTGTTGAAAACCTGCCCGGCCATTAGTGGCATTACCTTTCGAATTCATGGTGAGAGCGGCGTGCAGGAAGGCAGTTACGAGTTCTGGAAGACGGTTTTCGACGGTGTTGCCACCTGCGGTCGCGAAGTCAAGCTGGACATGCATACCAAGGGCATGGACCAGACAATGACCGATATCGCGTTGGCAACCAGGCAACCAGTAAGTATGTCTCCCAAGTTCTGGGGAGAGCATCTGGGCATGACCTATCACCAAACGGATATTCGCGAGTTCGAGCGCCCGAAGCCCAGCGATGAAATAAAAACCGGACTTATGAAGCTCAGCGCCGGCTCTCGCAGCTTCCTGCGCTATGGCTATGGCGACCTGATGCGCGAGGATCGACGCTGGACGATCGTGCATCGCATCTGGCCAGGCACGCAGCGCATCCTGTTGTCGGGAGATCCGGTTACGGCAGCGGCATATTCCCGTTGTTTTAGCTTTTGCGGTAGTAACGGAGTCGAGATATGCGAGCCACTGTCCTTCAAGGGCCGTCGCGGCTCAGGCATTGCCGGCAGCCGTTGCGCGTATGAGGACGTTACTCTCAATCCACGCTGGGATTGGCAGAAGTATCTCTACACCTACCGGATCTGGGGACGTCTTCTTTACAATCCCGAAACTGAATCCTCTACATGGCAACGCATGCTGCAGAGTCAGTTCGGTGCAGCATCACAAGATGCTGAAACAGCACTTGCAAACGCAAGCCGTATCCTCCCTGCCGTTACGACTGCCTATGCCCCCTCAGCCGGCAACAATACTTACTGGCCTGAAATGTATTGGAACCAATCGTTTGTAGACGCCGCCTACCCGGGTCCATACGGTGACAGCATCCCCCCAAAGGTCTTCGACAACGCCAGCCCATTCGATCCGCAGCTCTTCTCCCGCATGGATGAGTATGCTACGGAGCTTCTGAAGAACAGCCGTAGCGGCAAGTACTCCCCGGTTGAGGTTGCGCAATGGATCGAAATCTTCGCAGACAACGCTTTCAGATCTCTGAAACAGGCAGATGCAAAAGCAGCTCGCAAGGGCACGCCAGAGTACCGTCGTTTTGCGATTGATGTGGCTATTCAGGCGGGACTGGGGTACTTCTTCGCCGCGAAGTTTCGCAGCGGTGTCCTCTTTGCTATTTATGAGCAAAGCGGCGACAGCAAAGCTCTCGAAGCTTCACTCATGATGTACAGGAAGGCTCGCGATAGTTGGGCTGGACTCGCAAATACGGCAAAGGGCATCTACCTGTCTGATATCACTGTCGGCGAGGAACCCCAACAGCGAGGTCACTGGCTGGATCGGCTTTCAGCCATCGATCGGGATATTGAGGGCATAACTTTAAAGCTCAGCTCTGCTCAAGTAACGACGCCTCAACCAGAAGTCGAAGTCGCTATCCGCGAAGCAATGGGCCGCATCGATCGAGAAATACCTGCTATTGCACATTATGCGCCTGCAAGGTTTCAACCGGGTCAACCTCTTGAGCTTCAACTGACGGCACCCGATAACACTTTAATCGACATTTACTACCGCCACGTAAACCAGGCCGAGCGCTATCAGAAGCTACAGGTGGAAAAAAATGAACACGGATATCGCGTTGTTATTCCTGTCACCTACACCATGACTGATTACCCAATCGAATACTATTTCCAGATACAGACAGCTCTCGGGCATGTCTCGCTCTATCCGGGATTTTCGGAAGCGCTCACGAACCAGCCTTACTTCGTCGTGCGGCGAGGATAAATATCCTCGACCCTTCGCCACTTACTTTTCGCTGATTTAAAGAGGAGAAATTGCACATATGAGGTACAAGCTTGCACTTTTTCTGATCGCCTGCGCAACGTTTTCAATAGCCTGCTGCTCTGCTGAGGCACAGTATCCGGATGACCTATTTATCTCGCCATCTAGACCAGTTCCGACAGGCAAAGCGCCGGGCATGCGGGTGAAGGAGGTGAAAGACACGCCTGAAGAAAAGGTCTATGTCGTGATCTTTTCCAAAGGGGACGAGGTGCTGAGCGGCTTGACGGACTTTGCGATCCAGCACAAGATCGAGGATGCACACTTCACCGCGATCGGGGCTGTAAGCGGCGCGACGTTAGCCTGGCTCGATCTCACAAGAAAGGTTTACCACCGCATCCCCGTAACAGAACAAGTTGAAGTTCTCTAGTTAATCGGTGACGTAGCTACATATGGCGGAAAGCCGCCGTTCATATGCATGCGGTACTTGGTAAACCGAATGGCAGCACGATTGGCGGTCATGTATTTGAACTGAACGCAAATCCAACGCTGGAAGTCTTTGTGACTGTGAATACAATTCCCTTAAAAAAGAAACGGGATGATGTATCGGGAATGAAAGTGATCGATCCCACGCAATAATCGCTTTCCACAGACTGCAGCAAGTTTTCCGAACTGTGTGAGCTAGTTTGAGGAGCTTTAAAATGGGGAACAGCAGAAGGACATTTATCAAACAGGCAGCGGGATTCACTGCTGCCTGTTTCGCCGGGCTCGACGCAGAAAGCGCAACTGGCGCAGATTCTTCTCTATTCGACAAAGAGCGAGTCGACGGTGATATGTCGGGATGGTACGACCGTCCTATGCGCTGGGCCCAGCTGGCATTTGTAGAAGACGATCCCGGGAACTACGACCTTTCTTTCTGGCTCGACTATTTTAAAAAGATTCATGCCGATGCAGCCTGTCTCAGCGCGGGAGGTGTCGTTGCTTTCTATCCGACCGAAATCCCGCTTCATTATCGCAGCAAGTGGCTCGGCGCCATGGACACCTTTGGTGACATTGTTGCCGGATGCCGGAAGCTTGGAATGAACGTGGTTGCGCGGACGGATGCTCATGCTTGTCATCAGAACGTGTATGACGCGCACCCGGATTGGATTGCAGTCGATGAGCATGGCAACAAACGCCGCCACCCATCCGATGCCCAATATTGGATTAC
This sequence comes from Terriglobales bacterium, assembly GCA_963738095.1. GTDB lineage: Bacteria > Acidobacteriota > Terriglobia > Terriglobales > Acidobacteriaceae > Alloacidobacterium. Next base: position 218,976 of record CAVTVL010000020.1, on the reverse strand, counting down.
CTGCGCACTGGGACCTTACAACTTCGAGTTCATGACTACGGTCCATCAGGAAATCATGCGGAAGTACATGGTCGATGGCATCTTTACAAACCGCTGGTCCGGCTCTGGCATGTGTTATTGCGAGCATTGCCAGAAGAACTTCCGTGACTTCTCCGGTCTCGACCTCCCTCACACCAACGATCCTCAACAACCGGCGCGACGCCAGTACATTCTATGGAATCAGCAGAGGCTGTTTGAGCTGTGGAGGCTATGGAACGAAAAGGTCCGGGAAATCAATCCACAGGCGAGCTACATCGCGAATGCCGGTGGAGGCGCGCTCAGTCCACTGGACATGAAGACCATCGGAGAATTAGCTCCTACACTTTTTGCCGATCGCCAGGGAAGAAGCGGCCTGATGGCGCCGTGGGCCAATGGCCAGAATGGCAAAGAATACCGTGCGACGATGGGGCAAAAAGCCATTGTGGGAATCTTCAGTGTGGGTATTGAAGATAGATATCGCTGGAAAGATTCGGTCCAATCAAGTGATGAGATACGACTTTGGGTAGCCGATGGCATGGCGCACGGCCTTCGTCCATGGTTTACCAAATTCAATGCCAAGGTAATCGATCGCCGATGGCTGCCAGTCGTAGAGGAGATCTACGAGTGGCATCACGCGAACGAAGCATATCTTCGCAATGAGGGATCTCTTGCAAGAGTTGGGCTGGTCTATTCTCAACAAACGGCATCGTTCTATGGAGGCGAGAAGGCTCGCGCTTTGGTAGAGGATCCCGCGCTCGGTTTTTACCAGGCTTTGGTCGAAGCCCGTATCCCCTTTGAGATGGTCCACGATCGATTGCTTGATCGTCAGCACACCGCTCAATTTCGTACGTTGATTCTTCCCAATATAGCAGCCCTTTCTGCTCTGCAATGCCAGCAGATTCATGAGTTCGTGGATCGCGGCGGCAGCGTTGTCGCAACCTATGAAACGTCTCTTTACGACGAATGGGGCCTTCGTCGTCCCGATTTCGGGTTGGCTCCATTGTTTGGAGCTTCCTTTGCGGGCAGCGCCAAGGAGTTAATGCTTAACTCCTACCTCTCACTGGGAAAAGACCCTCTTACGGGAAAATATCATCCACTTCTGGATGGCTTCGAGGATGCGACAAGGATCATCAACGCCACCAATCAAGTGGATGTAAGACCCTTAAGTCCTGGCTTCTCGCCACTGCAAATCGTTCCGAGTTACCCGGATCTTCCTATGGAAGATGTTTTCCCTCGACCGGTCAAAGACCACAAACCCGGGGTATTCGTGCAGGAAACAGGCAACGGTCGGGTAGTGTACTTTCCAGGAGATATCGATCGCACTTTCTGGGAGGTACTCGATATAGACCATGCGAAGCTGCTGCGCAATGCGGTGCTATGGGCGACGAATGAACCTGCTCCCGTGACAATAGACGGACAGGGAGTGATCGACATCTCCGTATGGACCCAGAAAAACTCCATGACCGTGCACCTCGTGAATCTCACAAATCCCATGATGATGAAGGGGCCCCTCCGTGAGGTGATTCCCATTGCAAATCAGCACGTCCGAATACAGATTCTCGAAGGAAGGCAAGTCTCAAAAGCAAAGCTCCTGGTAGCCGGGAAACCCATCCCGTATCACAACGAAGGGCAGTTTATTTCTATCGATGTTTCATCGGTTGGAGTACACGAAGTAGTTGCAGTGGATTTTGCCGTCTGACTACTTAGCCACTGTTGAGGAAATGCAAAACCAGTCTTCTCCATCGATGTGTTTTACGAGAATACGGAAGAGGTAAAGAAGATGAACGGGAATAAACGTGTGGCCGTGGTCACTGGAGGGGCGCAGGGAATTGGTCGCCGGACAGCGGAATTGCTCGCTGAACGAGATTACAAGCTTGCCATCGTCGATCTGCGCCAACCGACAGAGACCATCAAGGCAATCGAAGCAAAAGGGGACGAAGCGACGGGCTATGCTTGCAACATTGTGGACGAAGTTGCCGTAGGACATTTCGCCAATCAAGTCTTCGATCACTTCGGACGCGCTGACGTGCTTGTGAACAATGCCGGAATCAGCCTCATCTCGCCTGCGGAACACACCTCTATGAACGACTATCGCCGCGTGCTTGATGTGAATCTCGTAGCTCCGTTCTTGTTAGCAAAGACTTTCGGAGAAAAAATGCTCGAGGCAAGCAGTGGTTCCATTGTCAACGTTGCATCAATCGCAGGGCTTGTTGGAATTGCAGACCGGGCTGCCTACAATGCGTCGAAACATGGATTGATTGGCCTGACCCGTACTCTGGCCGCCGAATGGGGAGGCCGGGGAGTGCGAGTTAATGCCGTTTGCCCGGGCTGGGTGAAGACCGAGATGGATCTGGCCGATCAGGCCGGAGGCAGCTACAACGACGCCGACGTAACCGGACGCGTGCCTATGGCCCGCTTCGCCACTCGAGATGATGTCGCACGAGCCATTGCTTTTCTCGCTGACAGCAATGAGAGTGGTTTCATCAACGGCCATGCCCTAACTGTTGATGGGGGCTGGACCGCCGATGGGAGCTGGGAATCGCTTCGCCTGCGAAAACGCTGATATGCGTCCGGTGTCCTCGTCGACGCAAGCTGTGAACCAGGCTTGTCGTGCTGATCACCAGGACAGCCAGCGATTTTCTCTCAATGATCTTCGTTAGGAAGCTTCCATGCGAACAGTACCCCGCCACCGCTGGTCAGAACATACTGTTGGCCATCGAGTTCGTAGGTAATCGGAGAGCTGGCTATGCCAGCTCCTGAACCTGCATGCCACAGTGTCTTTCCATCGGCTGTATCAAGCGCAAGAAAGTTCCCGTGGGCATCGCCAGTAAAGGTAAGTCCGGAATCTGTCGTTAATACACCTGCACCTGATCCTTCTGGACCGAGTTCATGGCTCCAACGAATTTTACCTGTCTGGTAATCGATGGCCTCGATCACTCCCTTACCCCACAAACCGTAGTCCGCACCTGCCCATCCATAGGTGCCATCCGCTGGCTTAGCAAAATAGATGCTCCAGCTTGGATGAGCATCCACGATGAATAAGCCCGTCTTCGGATCGAAACTGGGCGACCGGAAGTTTGTCAGGCCGCCCTCGTCAGGTGCAATCAGGCGACCATCAGGTGCGGGTTCTTTTGCTGGGTTAGGAATGGGACGTCCTTCTTTATCGACTCCTAACGTCCAGTTGACAGGCCCGAAGGGCACAGTCAGCAGGTTCTTGCCGTTGGTACGGTCTAACACAAAGAAATAGCCGTTGCGGGAAGCCTGCATCAACATCTTCCTTTGCTGGCCGCGAAAGGGCCCATCCACCAGCACGGGAACTTCGACGGCATCCCAATCGTGTGTATCATGCGGCGAGGGCTGAAAAGCCCAGACAAGCTTGCCTGTGTCAGGGTTCAAAGCAACAATACTGCCAGTGTAGAGATTGTCGCCCGGACGCGTGGAGCCGGTAAGAACCGGTGTGGGATTGCCTGTTCCCCAGTAGATGAGGTTAAGGTCTGGATCGTATGTTCCAGCCATCCAGGTGGTGCCCCCGGTAGCGGTATACGGAGTACCCGCGGGCGGAGTTACGTCCCATTGCCATTGCGTTTTGCCTGTCTCCGGGTCAACTGATCTGATAAAGGTTTGGAGATTGTCCAGGTCCCCTCCCACCCCGACGATCACATGGTTGCCCACAATGAGCGGCGCCATCGTGGTCCAATAACCCTTCTCGACATCCGCGATCTCCACGATCCAGCGCACCTTTCCATCCGTGGCATTCAGGCAGATAAGGTGCGCATCCGGGGAAGTAAAGTAGACCCGATCCTTATAAATCGCGACACCCCGCTGGCCGATATGATCGCCTTTGTTCGGAGGATAGGTATAGTGCCAGAGCTGGTGGCCCGAACGGGCATCTACTGCCCAGACATTGTCCGGGATGGTGAAGTATAAGACCCCATCGACCAGCAGCGGAGACGATTTGATTGTGGCGGTATGCTCTGTCTGAAATGCCCACGCAAGTGTCAGGCGATTCACATTCTGTGGCGTAATCTGCGTCAATTTGCTGTGGCGCTTGCCGGAATAGTCGCCATGATAGCTCGGCCAGCTGTCGGCGGGGGGCTTGAGCAGCATGGGCGCATCTACATTCTGCGCCGAAAGCGAACCTGGGGAAGCGCTCCATGCCAATACCCCCACAGCTACGACGAAAGCATTCTTGAGGAACTTCATATCGATTTGCGACCCTTCAATAAAAAAGGCATATATCCAACTTGCCGGATTCTGCTACCCAGCTAGTGCAAGCGCGTACCCGGACCCTTTGTAGAGACGGCATCGGACGGCAGCGCCCACGCAAACAACACGCCTCCACTGCTTGTCATCATGTACTGGCGGCCGTCCAATTCATAGGTAATCGGAGAGCTTTGCATCGACCCTCCCGTTCCCGCGTGCCACAAAGTCTTGCCATTACCCGTGTCCAACGCCAGAACATTGCCGTAGGCATCGCCGGTAAAGGTCAAACCCGAATCTGTTGTCAAAACGCCAGCGCCTGAACCGCCCGCGCCTGCCTCATGGCTCCAGCGAACCTTTCCGGTCTGGTAATCGATGGCCTCGATGACTCCTTTGCCCCATAGCCCATAATCGGCCCCAGCCCAGCCATAGTTGCCATCTGCTGGTTTGGCGAAATAGATACTCCAGCTGGGATGAGCATCGACTATGAACAAGCCCGTCTTCGGATCGAAGCTTGGCGCGCGATAGTTTGTCATCCCGCCTTCATCGGGCGCGATCAATCGTCCGTCGGGCGCAGGTTCCTTTGCCGGATTTGGAATCGGCCGCCCCTGCGCGTCGATTCCGAGGGTCCAGTTCACAGGCCCATAGGGAACGGTGAGAAGACTTTTCCCAGTGATGCGGTCCAGAACGAAGAAATAGCCATTCCGCGAGCTCTGCATCAACATTTTTCGCGGCTCTCCGTGAAAGTCTGCATCCACGAGTACAGGCGTCTCTACCGCATCCCAATCGTGCGTGTCGTGCGGCGAAACTGCAAAGCTCCATACCAGCTTTCCCGTGTCGGGATTGATGGCCACGATGCTGCATGTATAAGGATTTTCGCCCGGCCGGGTTGACCCGCTCAGAACCGGCGTGGGATTACCCGTTCCCCAATACACCAGGTTAAGTGCCGGATCGTACGTACCCGTCATCCAAGTCATGCCGCCGGTGGTGGTATTCGGGGTTCCAACAGCTGGCGTGCTGTCCCACTGCCATTGTTCTTTGCCAGTTTCAGGATCGACGGCCCGCAGATAGCCGGACAAATTATCGAAGTCGCCGGAGACGCCGACGATCACGTGGTTTCCCACAATGAGAGGCGCCATCGTCGTCCAGTAGCCCTGTTTCACGTCTGCAATTACTACGCTCCATCGAACCGTTCCATCTTTTGCGTTCAGTGAGATCAGACGGGCATCCGGCGTCATGAAATACAGCCAGCCTTTATACATGGCAACGCCGCGCTGGCCAATGTGCAGGCCCTGCATGGTCGGCTGATTGAAGTGCCAGAGCATGTGCCCCGACCGTGCATCGACGGCCCAGATGTTGTCCGGGACAGTGAAGTACAGAACTCCATCCACGAGCAGCGGCGACGATTTAATTTCAGCTCTCTGATCGGTTTGAAAGGCCCAGGCCAGAGTCAGGCTTCGGACATTCCGCGGCGTTATTTGAACCAGTTGACTATGGCGCTGACCCGAGTAGTCGCCGTGATACAACGGCCAGCTATCCGGTGATGGTTTCAGCAGTTCTGCCGGATCCAGATTCTGAGCGATCAGGGCAGGGGGCAAGACCACCGACAACAAGAGCACGCTTGCGACAAGGATCAATGCATATTTCAGCAACTTCATATCGGCAGGAAATCCCTCTGTACCATGCAGCACTGATGAAATCAGCGCAGCGTTTGCAAATACGCCATTAGGTTATGGATGTCAGCGTCGGTGTACTTGCTGAATAGCTCGACATGCGCCTCTACCGGCGCATCGATGACATACTTCACGCGGTTGACTTGCCAGGACTTGTAAGTACCGTTTTCCTGTTGTAAACCGATGACGAACTCGTCGTGATACGCCAGAGTTCCTGCAATTTTTTGCCCAGAAGGAAGTGTTACGATCACGTGGCTCGTTGCTTCCTCTGGATAGAGCATGCGCCTCTCAAGCTGAAGTCCCTCATAGCGTATAGCGATGCCCGCCAGGTCTCCGGTGGCTGAGTGGCATTTGGCACAGGTCCCGGCACCGTTGAAATACTGTTTACCCATTTCTGCGTTGCCGGTTTGCAGATCGGAGACATCGACGCCGCGACGCCCGCCCTTCATGGACGCAGCCTTGGCCGCTTGTGAATGGATAAAAGCCGCCAGACTAAGTAATTCCTGGCTGGAGAAATTGAAAGCCGGCATCTTTTTTGCCGGACGTCCGTCGCGCACCACCTCTGAGATCTTGTCGCCGGCTACGTCGGCCAATACCAGCTTCGACCGGGTCAGATCAGGGCCGGTCTCTCCTCCCATGGTGTCCCGGCCATGGCAGAAGGCGCAGTTCTGGTGAAAGAGTGCGTTGCCAGCCTCAGCTAGATTGGAAGAACGGGCCCCCGGCGAATTGCCGTTTCCACCAGAAGCTACTTCGGGTGCCGATAAGCCAGGGCTGGCGAGGTAATGCAACAGAGCCGTCATCTCATCCTCGTGCAGCTTAGGGAACCCGGGCATGCGGCCTTTGCCCTTGCGAATCAACTCAGTGATCTGCTGATCCGTCATCTGGCGTTTTATGCCGAGCAGAGGCGGAAAAGCTGGCAAGATGCCTTCCCGCTGCTCGCCGTGGCAAATGGCGCAGTGGTTCGCATAGGAGTCGGAGCCTTGCTTGTCCGAGACAGCGGCGCTTGGCAATTGGGCTGTCTGAGATCGCGCGCCGGACACTCCACCGTTAGAAGCCGCATGGACAGGCCTTGATACGACCTGAAATACCAGGAACCCTGTTCCTGCTGCTAGGAGTACTGCATCCCGAAATCTCTTCATATGTAGTGAAACTCTCATCCATCCAAGGTGAATCGTGCCGGAAAAACGCCAGCACTCAAAAAGCTATTCCGAGTACTTGATCAGCTGCATGAAACCGTAGTCCATGTGGAGTTGTTGATGACAGTGCATGAGCGTATCCCCGGGATTGTTGGCAATGAAGTCGACTTCAACAGAATCGAGCGGCATGACATTGATAACATCCTTCATCAGCCCACTGATCGGCTTCGTGCCGATCTTAGTCACCTCGAAAGTATGCCGGTGCAGGTGCATTGGATGCTGATCTCCACTGCCATTGCGAAAGACAAGCCTGTATCGCTTGCCCTGTTGCACCATCAGAGGCTCTATATCCGGCCAGGACTTATTGTTGATAGTCCAGGTATCGAATTTGGCACCACGTTTGGGGCCATTATCCCGAAAAGTAAGAGTGAACGTTTCATCCGGGACTGGAGACGTTGTCGGCGCCGAGTTTGCGAACTGCGCGTAGTCCCATTCTTCAGGAGAAGGATCTCTCCACACCGGCGCACCTTTCTTCCCTGCATACTCTACGACAACGCCCAACCCCATTTCGCGTGCCTTCGAGAGTGTAGAACCAAGCACCCAGACGCCCGGCGAGTTCATTTCGACGACTGCATCCACGCGCTCAGCCACCGCGAGCGAGAGCACCTCGACAGGTTTTGGGTTCGGAACCGGGTTGCCATCCATGGCTACGATTGTGAATTTGTGGCCGGGCAGCGCAAGAACCACGTTCTCCGTCGCACTGGCGTTCAGTAGCCGCATCAGCACCCGCTCGCCCTGTTTTACGCGGATCGGTTCGCCGGCACCCAGCATGTGCGACTGAATCGTCGCGTACTTGTACCCCACATCGGAGCCGGTCGTAAGCGGCTCGTTGGACGACTGCTCACGCATCGTTTCGACCATGGGCACAAAAGAAAGCTCCCAATGATGAATAGCGAGGTTGATTTCCTGGTCGTAATGCGCAGGCTGCTCCCGGCCTTCCACCAGCAGGAAGCCAAACTGTCCCGTATATGTACCCACGGAGAGGTTCTCATAGGCAGGCATGTGCGTGTGATACCAGCGCGTGCCCGAAGGCTTTGGAGTGAACGAATATCGCTGTGTTTTGTTGACAGGTATCATCGGCGAACCCTCTTCCATCGCTCCATCGTTCAGAGAGTCGATGGCCAGGCCATGCCAATGCACCAGATCTGGACCACTGCTGGCGTTGGTCACGTCAATGATCACCGGAACGCCTTCGCGCAACTGCAGAACCGGCCCGGGAACCTGCCCGTTATATGCAAGTGTTTTGATTGTTACGCCTGGCGCAATCTCCAGCGTGCAGGGCTCGATGCGGATGGTATGATCGGCCTTTCCCGCCGGAAGCGTATTGCTTGGTTTCGCCTGCAAAGGAAGTGCGGCGTAGAGCGATTTGCTTGCCAGTAATGCGCCTGCCGACGCGATAAAGCTTCTGCGATTGATGATTACAACCCTCCCCCATTTTGTGGAAGCATTTGACGACATAATTGTAACGTGAACAGCCTGAAACGTTCCAAACTCATCAGCGCGTAGAAAATAATCTGCCTCCACCAGACGGCTGGAACTACCTGCGGTTTCACAACGTACGAGCTATCACAGAGTTCGGCGCTACTGGATAGCCGTCGCTAGTCCGGGAGTGATCGCGCGTGCACCCGCACCCGCTCGGAGGCCAGACACAACACACATGGCAATATTCAACGATCAACTGAAGCAGGTCCTGCGCAGGCTCAGCCGGGCGCCGCTGTTTACCGCGATCACATTGCTCACGCTCGCCATTGGTGTAGGCGCGAACACAGTGATTTTCAGCGTCGTGGAAGGCGTGCTCTTGAAGCCCTTGCCCTACACACATCCAGAACAGTTGATCGGCGTGTGGCACACGGCCCCTGGAATCAATATCAAGGAACTGAATATGTCGCCGTCGATCTACTTCATCGATCGCGAACAGAACACCACGCTCCAGGATATCGGGGTCTACGATGGCGATTCGTTGAATGTGACTGGTGCGGGTGAACCAGAGCATGTACGCGGTCTTGACGTCACCGACGGCACGCTGCCAATCCTGGGCGTGGCTCCAGCTCTGGGACGCTTGTTTACTCGCAAGGATGATTCTCCAGACGCGCCGCAAACCGTGCTGCTCTCCTATGGATACTGGCAGCAGAAATTTGGGGGCGCATCCTCTGTCATTGGGCGTTCGATCACCGTAGATGGAAAACCGCGTGAAATTATCGGCGTCCTGCCAAAAGGTTTTCATTTTCTCGATGAAGAAGATGCAGCTCTGATCCTGCCCTTTCAATGGGATCGCAGTAAAACCAAGCTCGGTAACTTCAGCGAACGCGCGCTTGCCCGGTTGAAGCCGGGAGTTACGATGACGCAGGCTAGTGCGGACATGGCGCGCCTCCTTCCGGTGGTCCTGCGAAGTTTTCCCTCCCCTGAAGGGTTCAGCATCAGCATCTTTGAAAAAGCGAAGATTGCGCCCAACCTCCGGCCGCTGAAGCAGGACGTTGTAGGCGATATAGGCAATGTGTTGTGGGTGCTGATGGGCTCAATTGTTCTGGTTCTGCTTGTTGCCTGCGCGAATGTCGCTAATCTCCTGCTAGTGCGTGTCGAAGGACGTCGCCAGGAACTGGCAATCCGCTCCGCCCTTGGTGCGGGCTGGAAACGTATCGCGGGGGAACTACTCTTCGAGAGCATCGTTCTTGGCATTGCGGGCAGCCTGATCGGTCTGATGCTGGCCTACGGTGCATTGCGCCTTCTGGTGGCGATAGCACCGACGGGCCTCCCCCGTATTCACGAAATCGGCATCGATCTTCCCGTTCTGCTCTTCACGCTTGCGCTCGCGCTTTTCACCAGCCTGCTCATCGGTGCGATTCCGGTTATAAAGTATGCAGGCGCAAGCGCGAGCAGCGGTCTCCGCGAAGGGGGTCGCGCGTTGAGCCAGAGCCGCGAACGGCACCGTGCACGCAAAGCCCTGGTCGTTGTGCAGGTGGCGCTGGCCCTTGTCCTGTTGATCTGCTCGGGACTGATGATCCGCACATTCCAGGCGTTGATGCATGTGTCGCCCGGCTTCGTCGAACCCGACGGGGTACAGACATTCCGTTTCTACATTCCGGAAACGCAGATCCCGGATTCCCAGCCTGAACGCGTCGTGCGGATGGAAGAAGAGATTTTAAACAAACTCGCCGCGATTCCGGGCGTCTCTTCCGTCAGTTTCTCCAGTGCAGTTCCGATGGATGGCTACGATTCAAACGATGTCCTATTTGCCCAGGACCATGTGTATGGCGAGGGTGAACTGCCGATCCGCCGCTTTAAATTCATCTCGCCAGGATTCTTCACGACGCTGGGCACGCAGTTGGTTGCCGGCCGCGACCTCACCTGGGAAGATACCTATCAGAAGAGACCGGTAGCCATCATCTCTGAGAACTTTGCTCGTGAGTATTGGCACAATGCGAGTGGAGCACTGGGCAAAAGGATTCGCGTGGCAAACACAGACGACTGGCGCGAGATCGTAGGAGTTGCCCAGGACGTACACGACGACGGCGTGGACAAAGCTTCTCCCCCCTCCGTCTACTGGCCTGTCATGCTGGACCACTTCGAAGGCCAGAAGCAGGAACTGCATCGCAATATCGCTTTCGTTATCCGCAGTCAGCGCGCAGGCTCGCAAACTTTCATGAAAGAGGTTCAGCAGCAAGTCTGGTCGATCAATCCAAATGTACCGCTGGCCAACTCTGCAACCCTCGGCAAACTTTACACGAAATCGATGGCGCGGACTTCCTTCACTCTTATCATGCTCTGCGTCGCGGGAGGTATGGCTTTACTGCTTGGAATCGTGGGAATTTACGGAGTCATCTCTTATTCCGTCTCGCAACGTACACGCGAGATTGGCATTCGCATGGCACTTGGTGCGCAGCGTGGAATGCTGACTGCTTTGTTCGTGCGCCAGGGATTGTGGCTCACAGCCATCGGCGTAGCATGCGGCCTCATCGTCGCGTTCGTTACGATGCGATTGATGTCATCGCTACTGTTTAACGTCAGCCCGGTCGATCCAATCACCTACGTCACGATTACAGTCGGTGTGATTGCAACCGCATACCTCGCGTGCTATCTGCCCTCTCGCCGTGCTGCTACGGTCGACCCGGTTCATGCTTTACGTGCAGAGTAGTATCCGTTTACGGAGAGGTATGTCGCGTTGTATAAGCGGTGGCCGATCGGGTTCTCGCCCGGATCGAATAGCTTCTTCACAAAGTCCTGATTGACCACAGCCAGGGATCCGGTAGCTGAGGTATCCCGCGTGCTGATCGCACGCTCCATCACCACACAGGTCCCCACCGAATCAAAATAATTATGAAGGAGTACGTACCAGGCCAAAACAACCAGCCACCCTTTCAATTTCTTCCATAGGGTGTCTCTGGCAGAAGATTGTTCAAAAAAAACACTCCAACGCTTGTAACCAGGACAGCTTAATCGATAGGGCTGGCCAGGTCACACGGCATGCAATCTGCATCGCGCTGAATGACTGTCAAGCTGACATCGTCGCAAACCGGGCTTCCGTTTGCGAAGTCCTGTAACGCAGCCAGAAGCATCATGAGCGTCGTATGAGCGGATTGCTGCTTGGCCTGTCGTAACGTTACGGATAACCGCTCTGATCCAAACTCTTCCATCGAAGGATTGCAGCATTCGAGTACGCCATCGGAGTACGTGACCAGTGTATCGCCAGGATCGAGAGATACTTCGCCGGAGATGAAATCCGCGTGTTCGATCGCGCCCAACAACGGGCCGCCTGTTTCGAGCGATTCTGTTCGCCCATTCGCACGAAGCAAGATGGGTGGAAAGTGACCGGCATTGCAATAGATCACTGCGCCAGTCTGGCAGTCAATCTGCGCGAGAAATGCAGTGACAAAAGGTGCAATTGGCCGTAGATAGCACAGGTGGCGGTTGACTTCGGAGGCGATCTTTGCCGGGTCGGAGTCCGGACTGGCATAGCTTTGCAACAGCCCTGCCAGATTCGTGAACCACATCCCGGCAGCAACCCCTTTCCCTGCAATATCTCCGTGCGCAGCAAAAACTTTGGACCCGTTTTGCGAGAACATCGCAAAGTCTCCGGAGAGGAAGCGCGCTGCGAAGACCTCGCTTGAGAACTGTAGGCAGCCGTGACGCAGTTCACGCGAGCCGCTTAGTTTGCGCTGGATCTGCGCGGCCTCGAATAATTGCGAATGCAGATCAAGTTTCTCCCGCCGGAGGGCATCCACCTCCTCCTGCAAAGACACATCTGGAGGGTGGACCGCTTTCGAAGAGGGGGTCGGGAAATGCAGCATTGTGTAGTCTTGGCGCTCACCATTGATCTGCAGATTTCTGCCGTTTCCAGGTAATACTGCTCCGCCATTCAAGATCCACCTCGTTTCGATTTTTGATCGTTGCTCTCTAACCGACAAACCGGTAACCGGTTCCGTGCACGGTAAGGAAGTATTGCGGTTGTTCGGGATCAGGCTCGAGTTTTTGGCGCAAACGCACCAGATGTGTATCAACGGTTCGGGTCGTTGGATAGTTGTCGTACCCCCAAACGTCTTCCAGAAGACGGTCACGGCTTAAGGTTTCGCCGGAATGACAGATAAAGTATTTCAACAGCTCGAATTCTTTAGAGGAAATATCGAGAGCTTTGCCTGATCTGAGCACCCTGCAGCGGTGAAGATCCACTTCCACGTCACCGAAGGAGTGCTGATCCTGATGCTTGGGGACGACGGACGTGCGCCGCAAAATAGCTTTAACACGAGCCAGCAACTCACGAATTGAGAATGGTTTGGTCACGTAGTCATCGGCCCCGAGTTCAAGCCCCACCACTTTGTCCACTTCCTGACCGCGTGCGGTCAACATGATGATCGGAATGGAAGCGCGCTTGGCACGCAATTGCCGGCATACTTCCAGCCCGCTCATTCTAGGCATCATGACATCCAGGACAACCAGGTCCGGAGATTCTTGCAGTGCCCGCTCAAGACCCTCGATTCCATCGCGCGCAGTAATGACTTCGTACCCTTCAAACTCGAAGTTATCGCGTAGTCCAGCTACCATGTTAGGCTCGTCCTCTACGACGAGAATCCTCGCGGGCCTCGATGCATCGGTTGGTTTTGCTTTCTCTTGTTGCTTCATGTTGACACCCCATTCCCTATTGGGCCACTAGCTTTTGCAGAGGCAAAGTGATGATGAATTTGCTGCCCTTTCCGGGCGCGCTTTCAACTGCAACTTCGCCTCCATGAGCCTGTACAATGTGACGTACCAAAGCCAGACCTAATCCACTCCCCTTCGTGTTGTGCACTAGAGGATCACCTACCCGGTAAAACTTCTCGAAGATTTTGAGATGCTCTTTTGCAGGAATTCCGATTCCATGATCAACTACTTCGAGGTTGACGCCGCTACTGTGCCGGTAAAGATGAACACCCAGATATTTCTCATTGGAAGAGTACTTCACTGCGTTGTTCACCAGATTTAGAAGCGAACGGGCAATCGCCTCACGATCCACCCATAATGGCGGAACGTCGCTGTCAATCGTTTGTTCAAACCGAAATCCGTTTTGTTCGATTTCAAATCGGTAAGACTCGAGTGTGCTCCGCACCAGATCCGCCACGTTCGTTTCGCGAAAACTGTACTCTTTTTTCCCAGATTCAATACGTGAAAAGTCCAGAATATTGTTGATCAGCGAAGTCAGCCGCTCACTCTCTTTGCGGATGATCTCGTAGTATTCCTGCTGTTTTCCCGAAGTAGAGATGCGCCCGAGTTCCAGTGTCTCTGCATACAGCCGGATGAGCGCAAGAGGTGTTCTCAACTCATGAGAAACATTGGAGACAAAATCCGACTTCAACTTCGCCAGCGCAAGTTCACGCGCCACATTGCGATAGGTAAGGATCAAGCCTGCACCCATCAATAATGAAAGTCCGCTCAGGATAAAGAAATAGGTTCGCAGCACATGAGCGCTGATGCTCGCTATCGTGGTCCCGTGCAGCTTGATTCCCAGAACCAGACCGGGAAAAACGCTCTTGAAGGGGCGTTCCACTTCAGGCGACCCTCCATCCCAATAAACAGAAGTAGCGAGAGGATAGTCGTCTCTTTCGTAACGGACCATGAGCCCTTTTTGAGGATGAGATGCATCGCTCTCATTCTGGTCGGGCAACATCTCATTTAAGGCCTGCGGGAAAAAATGATTCTTCAGATAGTCCGTGTCATAAATGAATCCTGCCAGGACAGGATGTTCAGGAGTGGACTCGCGAGGCGCAAACAATACCAGAGATTGATACTGCATTTTGTCGCCCCTGGTAATCGGGTGTGAGAAAAAGAGGACATGATGTCCGGTTGCTGCCTCGAACTTCTTTGTTTTGGCAATGTAGTCCTTGCCCTCCATATCCCACCAGTCTTTGAAATCCGAGGCGAGCATCTGGCTCTCCGAACAGAACTGGCGATCGCGCATACTCCCTGCCTGGGACCGGAATTCAATCTGACCTTTCCCCGTCCACACAAATGCATGCGCGATATCGGGGTGTGCTGATAAGAACGAGTCAAGATCATCAGAACTATTCGTATATGGGAATTTCGCGCGGGCTTCTTCCGCTACCTCGTAAGCCCGTTCATCAATCCGCTTCTCAGCGATCGCCAGAACCTGCTGGTAATCTCTCTGGATGGCAGCCTCGATTGTCTTGTCGCGCTGTAAATGCCTGAGATGGTACAGCCCAAATACAATCAGCGCTGCGGCTGGCAGCATGACTGCGAGCATGAGCACCAGGATGCGTGGCCGTTCTGACCAGTGTCTAAGGCGAAGCTTCATATACCCGCTTCCCGGAAAGTATCCCATGAATCGAACTGAAGAATAGGACACAGGACTCGACTATATGTCACAGCCACGCAACAAATTGCAAAAAGTTGTGAACTGGCGGCATTCAGGAGCTAATAACGATGTCAAATACGATTATTTATTCACTAACACCCATCGGCTTCATTGAGTCTTCTCTCAAAGATCGTGATGAGGCACCAAGGCAAGGGAATGAAGGCGCTCCTGACGCATGGATAAACATGGCCCCAGCCGCTGTGCGCGGCTTACAGGGGATCGTTGTCGGCCGGAACATTATTTTGATTACTTGGTTCCACCAGGCCCGAAGGGACGTCCTGGAGCTTCATCCCCGTGGCGATAAAACTTTGCCTCTTACGGGTGTCTTTGGAACGCGATCGCCTGATCGACCGAATCCTCTTGGGTTACATCCAGTACAGGTATTGGAAATTGTCGAAAACCGGCTAAGGGTTGGCCCCTTGGAAGCGATCGACGGAACTCCTGTCGTCGACATCAAGCCGATTCTACCTGGTGCGGAAAGTCCCACCGCAACACGATGAATTCTTACGCATTACCCCGAG
This sequence comes from Terriglobales bacterium, assembly GCA_963738095.1. Taxonomy (GTDB): domain Bacteria; phylum Acidobacteriota; class Terriglobia; order Terriglobales; family Acidobacteriaceae; genus Alloacidobacterium. Next base: position 203,528 of record CAVTVL010000020.1, on the reverse strand, counting down.
TCCCGATTTCTAGAGCGAAACTCAAAGCTTGTTCATCTTCAGATTCTTAGACGGTTGGACGATCTCAAGCGACAGCCCACGAAAGCAGTTCGCCGAGATCGGCTATCGAGTTCGATCCGGTTCCGCGAGCAAGAGATGGGCCAATTGCGATGGCCACGCTATGACCTTCGAACCACACTAAGAAAGAAGATTGCTCTGCTCCCGGCAACCGCTGCTGGTTAATCCAGTTGTAGTAAGCGCCCATATCTGCGTCGATCAACGAGCCCATAAAATCGAGTTCGGGATTATTGTTGTTAGACAACAACTCGTTCATGGACCGCTGTCGTTGTCGCGGTCCAAAGCGAACCAGCATCGTAAGTGGCTGAGCTCGTCGCAAAGCTTCACGCGCTGCCCATTGCACAAACGTAGTACTGAACACTTGAGTTCCGGAACCCTCCGTAAACAACTTGATTTGAAAGTGATCCAGCACCGCATCTCCCGACTTACCCATTCCAAGGTCAACGGGGGATAGTTGCGCCAGATGCGTGCGCAACTCTTCCGGTCCCATACCTGGACGTTTAATTTCCGCCTGCATATTGCGTAGCAAGGCGTCGCGTACTGGCGCCAGCGCCTGATAAGACACACACGTCAGCAACGGGCTGTGTTCCGCTTCCTGCCCTCCTTCGATATACCAATGGCCATAAGGCACAGGATGCTCCTTTGCCCGTGTGGCAACTCCTTTCAGCAAAAGCTCGACTCCGTTATCCGGCTTGACGTGTTCGAAGTAAGTGCCGTGCTCGCGCAAATTGCGAAAAAGAGGGGCGTCATAAGACGCAACTCCTTGACCGATGATCGCAATTCCGAGCCTCGACACGGGAAGCGGTTCAGGCTGCACCGACGAACGCAGGCGGTCGCCATATTCGAGCGCTGCCTTCCGGAATGCGTCCAGCTGATGTGTGGACCAGAGATACGCCGAGAGCTGTTCTACAAACAAAACCGGCTGCCTGACCCAGTCGAATTGTTCAAGCTTCGAAGAGATCGAGATTTGCGAGAAGGACTGAAACCACTCCTTCAGATGATCCGGCGAAAGAGAGCTGAGAGTAACAAGCTCCTTTTTGATCACGCGGCGTTCTGCCGGGAATTTGAAATCGTAATCGATGATCTCTCGAAGCAGGCTTGGCAGAAAGCTGAGAGGGAGCTGTTGCAGCATTCCCAGGTAGGTCACGACCAGGCTTTTCGCCTCGGGTGGATACCCACCGAACTGTTCGGCTTTGAGGTCGTGTGGAAGCATATGAACGATAACCTTCTATAACAACTCTTGAATTGGCCGGCCTTGTGAAAGCGAAGGCGAGAAACCCATCATCGCTCCAAGTGTTGGCACAAGGTCGGTTGATTGCATTGGGCGGTCATAAATCACGCCCTCGCGGACACCCGCACCCAGCGCCATCATCCAGGTGGTTCGTGAAGCTGGATCCCCCGTGCGATGATGCTGAAATCCGTTTCCGCCGGAATCCTGATCGGAATCCCGCCCAAAATCCGGGAGAATAAATAGCGTCGTATTGCCCGCATATTCGGGCTCGCTTTGGGCAACTTTCCAGAGCTCTGCGCAAAGACGATCCGTGCGCCGAATTCCCTCAATGTAAAGTGAGTAGGCTCCGGCGTGCGCGACATCGATGTCATGCATGGTGATCCAGAGCAGGCTCGGAGCCTGCTGCCGCATTAGCTGCCGCACGATATACATCGAAAGCTCGTCGGGGCTCGACAACGTCTTCGCATGCGCCTTAAAGTCGTCGACTGAAAGCTTTAGGATCATTTCTAACTGCTGCAGCTCGAACTCGCTGCCTCCAAGCTGGGGTGCGTACAGCGGAGTTTCATAATTGTCCCGAAGCAAATGTTCGTAATCCGTAGAACTCCCGGACATGGCTGCTGTCAGCAAATGTTTCGGCAGAACCACTGTCGCCCCCCAACCCGGGCCATAGGAACGGGAGTCGCTCTCACCAATTCTGTTGAACCCGTTGCTGGGCGCCACAACCCATGTGTCCGACGGCGGACGCTTCAAATCCTTGCGAAAGTATTCAAATACAGTGGGATGTTCCGGTGGCACAGCGGAAAAATTATTGAGAGTTTCGTAGACTCCAGTTGCCAGACTTGCCGTCGCCACATAGTGACCGAGTATTCCTCCATTGACAACGTGGGTGAAGAAACTGGATTGGGGAATCAGTTCGTGGAGCAAGTGGGGAATGTTCTCCTGCCCCTCAGGCGCAAATGTTTCCTGATCGCGCGCGCCTCCGCCAAAGGTAACCACAATTACCTTCCTTTTTTTGGCTGCCACCGCTCCATGGACAAAGGGGCTGACGCCCATCAGCGCAGAGCCTAACGCCACACCCGCCGCACTGCGCAGGAAATCGCGTCTGTTGCAACTAAGGTGTCGGGCGAATTCCTGAGGAGTGGAAAATCCTGCTTTCAATGCTCCGTTGAATGATGATTCCGATGTCAATTCAAGTACACCTTAATAGGGTCGTCGCGCATTCTTGTTTAGCGCTTTTACTGTCGCTGCAACCCTTGTAATTCACTAGCAGCGGAAGCAGAAATCATGGCTTGGTGGAAGGGGAGGCCTTTGCTGAATATACGAATTGTTGCACTTCTGCCCTCTCTTTATCAATTTCCGCCATATGCTGTGCCCGAAGCTGTTGATAGACATCGAATTCCTGCTGTGCGCGGTCCTTTTGCCCTACGTGAACATAATCCTGGCCCAGACGGTAGTGAGCATCAGGAAGGTTTTGATTCAACTTCAGGGCACTCTCGTACTCCGGAATGGACTTGGCATACTCGCGCCGGTCCGCATAAAGATTGCCTAGCTGCACATGGGCCTCGGCGAGTTTCGGATCAAGCGCAATAGACTTTTGCAACAAGGACTCTATCTCTTGTAGGTTCAGATTCGGATCCTCTGCCCGCTTTCCTTTCCACAAACTCATCGCGTAATAGTAAAGAGCCAGCGCGTTATTGGGTTGAAGCTCTGAAAAACGCCGGAATCGCTGAATCACTTCTTCGGCTTGGTTGGGCGAGCTATCGTAAGCCTTTGACAGAAACAGATAACAGCGTGGATCGGACGGATTTAAATCGGCTGCGGTGAGCAGGGCCTTGACTGCCTCGTCATACTTGCCGCGTGAGTATAATGCCATTCCCAGCCCGATCATCAGTCTGGGCGAATTTGGATAACGTTTCGTAGCTTGCTCGAAGACGTCGATGGCGGGCTCGTATGTCCTATGGAGAAGAAACTCGCTACCCCAGTCAAACAGGTTTTCCTCGCTGGGATCCATGTGAGCGGCGATCTCAAATTCGTTAGCCGCTGCCACAAACTTTCCATCTTTCTCTTCGATCTGCCCTAACAGATTGTGTAGTTCTCCAGCGTTCTTCAGCTTTACAAGATTCTCGACAAGCTTCCTCGCCTGACCGAGTTGTCCCGTGAGGAAATAAGCCAGCGCTAGATCGTAGCCGTTGTCATAAGAAGATGGACGAATTTCCTGCGCTTTTTCCAGAAGAGGAGTTGCGGCAGCAATCTTTCTGGATTGGATGTAGAACTCACCCAGGTTGTGGTTAGCATCATAATCCTGAGGTTCGAGCTGAAGCGCTTTCCGGAATTGTTCCTCTGCCAGCTCAGACTTTCCCGAATGAAAAAGGCTGGCCGCGAGATTTGTTCGGGCAGCTGCTGAATCAGGCTTCAGGCGAACAGCAAGTTCCAGCTGCTCGATCGCGTTCGCGTCCTGCGATTGTGCTGCGTAGACCAATCCCAAGAGCTCGTGAACCTCAAAACTCTTCGGCACATGAGGTAAAAGATCCTGGAGTTGCGCTGCCGCCTCAGCGAAGTGTCCGGCATCGTATTGAGCTACCGCCGACTGGAATTGGCGATCGAGAGCTTGGTTCTGGTTGTCCTGGCCCGCGGCAAGCGCCGCGCAAAGTAAAAGTGAATTAAGAACGACTGATCGAGACCAAGGCCTTTTGCTCACAGCCCACCCTTATTATTGCCGCGTGAGCGAAGCGCTACGCAGAAAAACACCCCGGAAAAGTCACCCGGTAGCAGTGACTTACCCGGGGTGTTTTCATCTTAGCTTAGTAATACAGCTTCAGAGCAAATTGAATCTGTCTCGGATCATAAGGAGCATCGCGAGTCGATCCAATTTCACCAAAGGTGGAACTGTTGAAGTTACCCGAATTTGAAATCGCCACGACGCCGTTACCGCCGAAGTTAGGCGCATTGAAATTCGGATGGTTCAGGATGTTGAAGAATTCAGCCCGGAACTGCAGCGAGAAGCGTTCGCTGAGTTGGAAGGCCTTGAATGTTGAAAGAGTGAATTGACGGAAACCCGGGCCCCTGGTCGTCGTATTGTAGCCGCCCAGGAAGCCGGCACCGGTTAGAGGAATGCATCCGCCGGGTGAATCTGGAATCGGAGCACCATCAGACCCCATTTGGCAAGGCTGCTGGAAGGCTTTAGCGTTCCCAAACCAATTCGGCAGTCCGTTCGAGTCTGTATGAATTCCCAGCTTCTGATCCTGTCCGGCAACATTCAGATCGTAGCAACCTGTTCCGGAGGTCGTTCCCGTTGGACAGCCGAGAGTGATTGGCTGACCTTCCTGAAGCGTGACGATCCAGTTTGCGCTCCAACCTCCAAATGCGGCATCGACCAGCCTTCCTGAATCATGCAGGAAATGCTTGTTCTTGCCGATTGGAAGCTCATATCCGCCGCTGAAATGAAATACATTGCGGATATCAAAATCAGCCAGCCCACGATCGAAGCTGGGACCAAAGCCCGGCACGTCTGGTGCTCGGTATCCGCTCGTGCTGCCGCCGTTCAGCAAGTCGCCGGCGTTCGAAAGCGTCTTCGACCAGGTATATGCAGCAAGAAAGTTCAGCCCATTCTCAAACTGCTGTTCAATCTTGGTCTGCAACCCGTTGTAATTGCTCTCCCCGACAGTTGTGTGGTAGCTCGAACCATGCCCGAAATCCGGGAACGGTACTTCGTTGTTCGGGTACGTATCGGATGTACTCGCACCCGCAGGCAGAAGCGTAGTGACATTGTTGGTGCTAACGCCCGTTTGCAGATGGTTGCCATGCGTAATTACATACGAGACCTGCCATGACATGGACCGCGTCAGTGCATATTGGATCGTGAAGTTCCCGCTGTACGTGAGTGGAGTCTTGTAATCGAACTGAAGTCCCTGCAACCCCAGTCCCGAGGCGTTCACCGCAAGGGGGTTGAACGCGAGGCACGAGAAACCAGAGTTTAATGTTGCGGTCCCGCCCGGTCCAGCCGTTCCGCAACCAGCGAATGGAGTATTCTGACTTACTGGCGCAACCGAACTTAGAGAACCGGTGGCTTGAGGTACGTAATCGAAGTTGAACACAAAGGGATAATTCTCGCCGATATTAGGCCCATATCCCTGGTTCTCGAAGGAGTTGTAGAACATGCCGAATCCGCCGCGTAACACCAGCTTTGGGTCGACTTGATAGGCGATGCCTACGCGTGGGACAAAATTATTCTTCTGCGTTTGCACCAGCCCTTTCCCGTATTTGTCCGTCGAGAGGAGAGTAATTCCATCCTTGGCTAACAAATCCAGAAATCCGTTGCCGTTCAGAGACGGATTGTCTGCGGTTGAAGACAAACTCCGATCATCCTTCCCTGTCTTCGGAATGATGTACTCGGGTTTACCATCGGGCGGACCGCTCGGAACAAAGTTCGCCTGGCCACCGTTTGATTCGCTGATCGGCCCGAAGTAATCCCAACGCAGACCTAGGTTGAGGGTCAGCTTGGGGCTTATCTTCCAGTCATCCTGGAAGTACGCAGCAAAGTAGTTCTTTTCATCGTAAGTCTTGTTGATATTAGAAGCGCGGACCTCGTTAGAACCTCCCGAATAGTCGACGCCGTTCGGCACAGTCGCAGCTTGAGGAGTCAACAGCATTTGCGCGACCCCTGTCGTACTGCCGTTCTGAGTCGGAATATCGGTGAAGGTGCCGTTAAAGTCGAATTGACCGCGAGACCATGCTGGTTGCAATGTGGAAAACTTTACGTGCTGGTACTCAATCCCCATCTTGAAGTTGTGATTGCCGTAAATCTTCGTAAAGTCGTCAGTAATCTGGAGAGTCTGGCTGACCTCATCCGAAGGAAGGAAGTTATTGCTTCCTAACGTCGCCAGTCCACTTGGCGTAATCGTGGGAAGACCGCCGTTTTCAGACACCTGCGGTATGCCCTGAATTCCGTATTGATCGGGGATCCCCATCGTGCCGCCTTCTGGACCGAATCGCGTGGTATGCAGATGGTTGAAGCCGGCGCGCGCCACGTTGACCGTGCTTGGCGAAAACACATGCGTGTACGCCAGAGCAGCCTGGTCAGATCTTGCCGTCTGGACACCCTGCTGGAAGGAGCCGCCATCCGCAACCCCTCCAAATGGACCTGGAATAAATTGCGGATCGTCCACCCAGCTGAAACGGAAGAAGACCTGGTCCTTTTCGGATGGGTTGAAGTCCACGCGAGTATCAAAGGCATTGCGATGCTCGAACAGATTGGGGCTCGATACAAAATTTGAACTTTGCGACCCATTGGTCGGCAGCGGATACAGATTCAACAGCTTTATGGCATTTGCATCCAGGCGTCCGGGAGGCAATTGATTCAACCCGGGACAGCCAGCGGCTGAAATAGTGGATCCGGAACAGGTAGATAGGCCGAATGGGTCGCGGACATAACCAGTGCTGGTCGCCGGCAGCCCAGTCGTTGGATCGATTTGGCCCGCCGTAACCGCACGGGTAGTCGCCGGATCAAGCACCGTGCCGACCGGTATGGATCGTCCAAGGGCATCCGTTCGCGCCGCACTCGAAGCGTTCGCGGTGAGGATTTCGGCAAGATTTGTAAAACCGCTGTTGCGCTCTGTCACCGTCGGTACAGTTGCGGCGCCTGAAGTATTTCCTTGCACGCGCCGGAAACCTTCATAATCGCCGAAAAAGAAGACCTTGTTCTTGATGATCGGTCCACCGATGGTTCCTCCGAACTGATTCCAGCGCAACTCTCCTTTTTTAATTCCGGCGTTGTTCTCAAACCAGTCCGCCGCATCAAGCTTATCGTTGCGGAAAAATTCCCAGACTGCGCCATGAAAACTGTTTGTCCCGGACTTGATGGTAGCGTTCAGAACGGCGCCTGCAGAGCGGCCAAGCTCGGCGCTGAAGTCCGCTGTCTGGACCTTGAACTCCTGGACAGCGTCCACCGGAGGCAAAACGATAAAGTTTGTGCCGTTCAGGAAATCAACGGCATTGGAGTTGTTGTCGATGCCATCCAGCAGGTAATTGTTTTGCGCAGGACGCAGACCGTTGGCGGAGAAGGCTCCCGATGCGGCATTGCCACGTGTATCTGCTTGCGGCGTGTTCACGCCCGCGCCGAGCTGGGCCAGGAACGTGAAGTTGCGCCCGTTCAACGGCAGGCTGTCGACGCTTCGCTGATTCACTACCTGGCCGACCGAAGCTTCTTCGGTCTGCAGCTGCGGTGGTGCGCCAGTCACCTGTACGGTTTCAGTCGTAGCGCCCGGCTTGAGCTGAATGTTTACCTGTAAGTGCTGTTGTACTGTCACTTGCAGGTTTTGCTGCGTCGTCGTCGAGAACCCGGAAGCAGTCGCGGTGACGGTGTAGTGCCCGATTCTGACGGGCGAGAAGATGTATTGACCGCTGCCATTAGTGGTGGTTTCCAGCGACAAACCGACGTCCGTATTAAGGAGCGTCACAGTTGCGTTGGCAACAACCGCCCCTGAGGGGTCTTGGATAGTACCTGAAATCGATCCCTCGTCGACTTGGCCGAAACCGCGCTGACTCTGGATCAGCAGAAAGCACAAACATGCAAGGGTTACACAGCTGAAGAATCGAACCCGACCGAGAGAATTCCTATGAAAAGCCATCCCTAAAACCTCCGCTTTCCTACACGCGGTTAGCGCATAGTGGAGAAAACGTTAATATTTTTATTTTTGAAGTAACCGCTTACATCAGCTTTTCCGGCAATCTAATACTGGCAAATGTGCTTTGTCAAACAAAAAGTTGAGACCTGTATCAGACAAAGGGTTGAGACAGATCCGATCCGAATTCAACAGAATGCGCCTCGACTGTATGGCCTTCATTTCGGCTATGCGATTTGGGCTGGACTTGTCTTGATGCTAGGATTCTTGATGTCAGGATGCAAACACTTGGCGGTTACTGTCGGAACCTCTGAAGGATGTCGCGTCACAAAGGACTAAATCAATCCCTTTCCCGCCGCGCGTTCCTTAAAAGGATGGGGTTGGCGCCCGTGCTTCTGCATCCGGCGCCTTTTCACGCATCCCCGTTCCTGTTTGGATTTTCACCTTCGCAAAATCAACAATCGCAATTCTCTCTCGCCGATTTCCGCTTGTCACCCAACTACCCAACGAAGTCGCCGCTGGAAGACGTCCTCCGTCGTGTTGCTCCGGGCTCAGATGATTTGTTACTGAAAAGTACGCCTTGGAAATCGAACTGATCCTCAAACAATGGACCCAGACCTTAAAGGATTCGGCCCGCGACCTGTCAGCCCTGGCAAAGTTTCTTGATCCTTCGATTGAGGCCACCTCGCTTTGCTTCGGGGAAAGAGACTTCACTGCGCGTTGGAGATGGGATCGAAATCAACCAGAAGACGGTTTGACGACAAATGTTGCTCCCGGTCGCGCACACTTTCTCAGTGAGTTACGTGACTGCTGGGGCAGATCTCGCGCATAGAAACCGCCGAATTCGAAATAGTCGGTATTGAAGAAATCGCGAGCAACCCGCTGATGCTTCGCCTTGACATCCGCTATGACCTGGTTGTCCAGCAGAACGGTAATAAGCGAGAGGAGCGCGTTGGACATTGGCGCACTGAGTGGTTGCGCGATGCATCGGATGTATGGAAAGCACGGAGATGGGAGGCCCGCGAAGAAACACGGAGCCTTACGCAAGGCCCCGCATTTATTGACGTAACCCATCAGGCCCTCGGTTCAAGCCGAATCCTACAAAAATCAACTGCTTCGTGGTGCCGATTACTGGCGTACTGTCCTCGATGGCGCCTGCGGCATCGATGTTTACGGAAACAACGGCATAGCCATTGGCGATTTTGACGGTGACGGTTTCGATGATCTCTATATCTGCCAGCCAGCCGGACTTCCAAATCGCCTCTATCGCAATCGCGGCGACGGAACATTCGATGATGTGACGGAGAAATCTGGCGTCGGTGTCCTCGATAACACTTCGTGTGCTATCTTCGCCGACTTTGAAAACAAAGGGCTTCAGGACCTTCTAGTGGTTTGTGGAAGCGGCCCACTGCTCTTTCTGAATCAGGGAAATGGGACATTCTCCCTCAAGCGTGATGCCTTCAAGTTTGCGCGTACGCCTCAAGGAACCTTTACCCACGCCGCCATAGCCGACTATGACCGCGACGGGCGCCTCGATATTTACTTCTGCCTGTACAACTACTACTTGGGATTGGACCAGTATCACTATCCCGTCCCCTATTTCGACGCACGCAATGGCCCGCCGAATTTCCTCTTGCACAACGAAGGGAACGCAACATTTGTAGACAGGACCGAAGCAGCCGGGCTGAATGCGGACAACGATCGCTACAGCTTTGCCTGTGCCTGGGGTAATTACAACTCAAACGGATTGCCCGACCTTTATGTCGCGAACGATTTCGGACGAAGCAATCTATATCGCAACAATGGGGATGGAACTTTCACCGATGTCTCAGCCGACACTCACGTCGAAGATGTCGGCGCGGGCATGAGCGCATGTTGGTCTGATTTCGACAATGATGGGAATCAGGACATCTATGCAGCCAACATGTGGTCGTCCGCAGGGCAAAGGGTTTCAACGCAAAAAATCTTCCATGAAAATGCGCCGGAAGAAATCCGTGCTCTCTATCGACGGCATGCGCGAGGCAACTCACTCTATCGAAACCAGGGCGATGGAAAATTTCAAAACATCAGCAGCAAGGCCGGAGTCGAGATGGGCCGTTGGTCCTGGTCTTCTGATTTCTGGGATTTCGATCATGATGGCTATCCCGACCTCTACGTCGCGAACGGATATATCTCTGGACCAGAGCGGAACGACCTCGCCAGTTTTTTCTGGCGGCAAGTGGTTGGGAAATCGCCCGAGGACTGCCACCCCCTCAGTAGCTTATGAACATGGATGGAATGCAATGAATGAACTGATCCGGTCGGACAATTCATGGAGCGGTAATGAAAGAAATGTCATGTTCGCGAATAACCGCGACGGCACTTTCTCCGAGGTTTCAGGCGTTGTCGGGTTGGATTTTGTCGAGGACAGCCGTTCGTTTGCGCTCGCCGATATCGATCATGACGGTCGCTTAGAGGTCATCCTGAAAAATCGCAATGCGCCGCAACTGCGGATCTTGCACAACGCGATGAAAGACCTGGGCCATTCGATCGCGTTCCGCCTGCGAGGGCAAAAAGCAATCGCGATGCGCATCGGAACCGCGATCACACTCGAGTCAGGAACGCTTCGTCAAACGAAGTATTTGCAAGCAGGATCCGGGTTTCTGGCGCAGCATTCCAAAGAGATTTTTTTTGGGGTTGGAAAGCCGGAAGATACATCCCAAGCTACGGTTCGTTGGCCAAGTGGGCTCATCTCAGAAATTTGACGGCCTGCCTGTCAACCATCGCATCGAAATTGAGGAAGGCTCGTCGACATTTGCTGCCAAAGCCTTTTGCCACGCACTCCTCTGGCCTATCGCGCAAGCCGGGCCCCGCTCCAGAGCTGATACCTTTGCCTTCGCAGTAGATACTTGGCTGATCGAGCCCTTAAGAGCACCCGAGTTTTCCCTTGCCCGATCTCGCGGGTAAGGTGCGGCAATTTCATTAGTTCCTGCGGGGTAGCTTTGTGCTTCTTAACTTTCTGGGCGACGAAAGCGCCTCTTTGCCGCGATGAACTGACGCTGGTCTTCATCAGCACCAGCCCGCCGCTTGCCGCAGATCATCTGGAGCATCTTAGCCGTCAATGTCGATGATCGCGGCGCGATATTCAAACGGCGAAGATCGTTCGCCACGCAGCAGGCATTCTCTTTTCCCGTCCTCTTTGCAACGGAGGAGATGGCTGGCATCTACAACATCATCTATCGCTACCTGTTCGACCGCCGCAGAGATCTCGCCATTCCAACCTCTTTCCTCTCGATACAGAGGGCATGATCATTAAGGTCTATCAAGGGCCAGTCGATCCCCAGCGTTTGCTGGAGGATGTTAAATCTGTTCCAACCACCGCGAGCGATCGTATGCGAAAGGCGCTTCCGTCTGGGCGGAGTGCTCTACCAGGATGCGTTCCAGCGCAATGACTTTACCTACGGAGTTGCGCTGTTCCAGCACGGCTACCTGGACGCGGCGGCAGCTTCTTTCGAGCAGGTCATCGCCCAGAAGCCCGACGATCCGGAAGCGTATTACAACCTGGGCACGCTCAACCTACGAAGAAATGATCTTCAGCAGGCACGTCAATATCTTGAACAGACCTTGAAGCTTCGTCCGAACTATCCGGAGGCATGGAACAATCTTGGGATGATCGCTGCCCAGCAAGGGCAACCGGAAGAAGCAATTCGGGACTTTCAGCAGTCTCTGCAGTCACAGGCCGGACTACGCGATTGCCTTGCTGAACCTGGGAAATCTTTATCGCCGGCAGGGCATCGTTCGAGAAGGCGGAAACTCCTTTGAATCGCGCGCTCGAAATCCAACCCGATGATCCTGAGGCCAACTACAGCCTGGGAATGTTCTACGCTCAGCAAGACCAGATGCAATCGGCGGCCGACTATTTGCAGAAAGCAATCGACCTGCGTCCAGAGTTATCCCGAAGCCCTGAACAACCTCGGCGTTCTCTTTGTTCGAGCCAAAAATTATGCAAAGTGCGAGAAACAATTCAAGACTCTGCATCCGGGTCGCTCCGAACTTCGATCAGTCGTATCTCAATCTTGCCCGTCTCTACGCGATGCAGAATGACAAAGAGAAAGGCCAGAGAAGTATTGCTGGAATTGCTGCGTGTGCAACCTCAACACCGGGGAGCGCAACAGGCCCTCGAAATGCTAAAATCGCTGCCTTGATGGGCAGTCGAAAACGGTATGTGTGGATGGCGAGTCGCGCCTTATCGCGGCATCCGATCAGAGTCGCGATGGCATGGTCCATCACGTCGAGCGTATGGCGGGCCGGACTTTTTGGTTATTGTTTTTTGGCTGCCAGATGCTGGCGGCTCAGCAGTCTCATCATTCTGATACGGCCAGCAAGGTTCAGCAATCGGCAAAGATCTCCCCGAATCTTCAACAGGCGGATGCACTACGTCAGCAAGGCTTGCTCGATCAGGCTAAGGCCAAGGTTCAGGATGAACTTCAGCATAACCCCGACAGCATCGAAGCATACAACTTGTTAGGTTTTATCTATATCGGCGAAAAAGATTATGACAACGCCGTCGACGCCTTCCAGCACGCCTTGAAATTCGCGCCCAGCTCTACAAAGACTCACAATAACCTGGGCAACGTCTACGTCTCTCAGCAGAAGCTGGACTTGGCGGAGAAAGAATTTCGAACTGTTTTACGGCTGATCCTGCGAATCGCGATGCAAACTACAACCTCGGCCTCCTGCTGATGAGTAAAGGGTCCGCAGCTGAAGCCATTCCGCATTTTGAACGTGTCCGCCCTGCGAGTATCGCCACGCAGTTCAATCTGATTCGCGCATATCTCGAATGCAACCGCACACGCGGAAGGCATTGCGGTTGGCAACTGAGCTTTCAGCTCAGAACAAAGACGAGGTCCAGCTTCATTTTTCACTTGGTATCTTGCTGGCTTCCGAAAAGCAATACAAGCCTGCCGAGCTCGAGCTGGAAAAGGCCGACGCACTGCAGCCGGGCACATTCGAAATTCTTTATAACCTCGGGCAAGCCTATCTTCGCGACGGCGCAAATCCCAAAGCGGAACTTGTATTGAACCGCGCGCTCAAGCTGAAACCCGACTCTCCCGATGCGCTATATCTGCTGGCGCAGGTCTACTCGAATGAGTCGCGCCCTCTGGATGCTCTCGATTTGTTGGTTCGCGCGCATAAGATTGCGCCTGAGAATACGGATGTCATCCTTTCTGATGGCCCGGGTCAGTATGTCGCAGAATTATTTCGAAGATGCGATACCGCTTCTGGAATCTGGCCTCGCCATCGCTCCGCAACGGCCGATTTGCAGGCAGCGCTCGGGGAAAGCTATTTCATGGCGGGAAAGGTGGATAAGGCCATTGAAGCATTTCAGCAACTGATCAAGATCGACCCGTCTGCTCGATCCTACGTCTACCTTGGAGTTTCCTATCGTCTTCTGGGGCGGTTCGATGAGGCAAAGCAATATTTTCAGGAAGGTCTCAAGCTCGATCCACACAATAGCGCTTGTCTGTTCAACCTGGGTTTTATCGCAGAGCGGCAGGGAGATTACGCCAGTGCCGAGACGTTGTTTCAACAAGCGCTCCGCTATAACCCAGACTCGGCTGACGCGCTACTGGAATTGGCCAACTTGCGCATAGTCGAGTAAGAGATATGCCGAAGCCGCCGACCTGCTGAGGAAATATGTTCAGGTAAGCCGCAACCCGGCGACCGGATATTACAAGCTCGCAATGGTCGAGAGAAATCTGCATCAGACCGATGCCGCCGATCGCGATCTGAAGGTATTTCAAACGCTTTCTAAAGACTCTTCGACCGGCCCATATCCGTATGAGCACCTGTTCGACTACCTTGATAACCGCTCGAAGCTTGCTCCTCAAGCCAGGAATCAACTCGATATTACGAACTGACCGACCAGATCAGGAAACATCCCGGACCAGCCCGAAGACCTGTATCTGCTCGCTGAAGCTTATCTGAAATCAGACAAAACTGCGGAAGCCAAAGACACGATCGCGCAGCTCGACAAGATAAGTGCTGGCGACTATCGCACGCAGACAGGAATCGGCGTACTTCTTGCCCGTTATCACTTGTATGACGATGCCATCCTGCACTTCCAGATGCGTTGCAGGCGAATCCAGGCTCGGACGAAGTGAAGTTCAATATCGCTGACGCTTATTTCCGAAAAGGCCGTATGCGGAAGCGCTCGATGCCGCCGGACAGGTTTCAGAACAAGGCCGCAAAGACAATGCCTACCTTGCTTTGCTCGGAGACATCTACGCGCATCTGGGCGACACTGCCCATGCCACGGAAGTGTACCGCGATGCAATCACGCGGAATCCCGACAATGATCAGGACTATCTCTCACTTTCACTCCTTGAACTTCGCGAGAATTCGATCGCAGACGCAAAGCAGACCCTCTTGAAGGGACAGGCCCGCGTCCCTGGCTCGGGAAAAATCCTCTGGGGCTTGGGAATCGTCTCAGCCTTGGAAGGCAACACCCCGCAAGCCGCGGAGCAGTTGGAACATGCCGTGGATTTGCTTCCCGAATGGCCCGGCAGCTATTCCACTCTCGGTGTTTTCTACTATCAAACAGGACAAATCGCCAAAGCCAGAGAAGTCCTGAACCGTTTCAAGAACAGCAACGCAAACGGCGCTCTGGATGTGAACCGGATTGAACAGATGCTGGCGCAGGCTCCGGAGAACTCCGTCTGCCGGCAATTCACCGATGCCGATGGCCAGCAGACAGCAATTGCTTCAGATGGCGCTGGCTCTCGCAGATCGGACTCTGTAAAAGAATGCCGCAATACGATCGTCGGGTGAAAGGTTTTGGGGTTTCATACTTGTTGACACGGCCGCAAAGAATAGCTCAGCACCCCGTCACTGAAATCTGGCGTAGCGTCACATTTTTGTTGATTGCCGTGTGTCTCATCCTTATTCATTGGCAGGCTTTTGCCCAGCAACCCGTGAAAGCACAAGATGCCCCAATACCCATCCACTACACAGACATTCGCAAAGCCGCCGGAATCACCTTTGTTCAGGATTCCACTCAAACTGACCAAAAGTATTACTTGGAGACAATGGGCACCGGTGTTGGTTGGATCGACTACGACCAGGACGGACTGATGGACCTGTACTTTGTCCAGTCCGCAGCCACCGACATTTACAAACCTTCCGCATCCTTTACACTCAGCGCTGTATCGCAACAACGGCGATGGAACATTTACCGACGTGACTGAAAAAGCCGGGGTTGGAGGAGAAGGACATTATGGGCAGGGTGTCGCCGTAGGCGACTTCGATAACGATGGCTATCCTGATCTCTACGTAACCGGCTATGGTCGCGCCATTCTGTACCACAACAACGACAACGGGACATTCACCGATGTCACCGCCAAAGCTGGCGTCTCCGATGAGGGTGAATGGTCGACCAGTGCAGGCTGGTTTGATTACGATAAGGATGGATAGCTTGACCTTGTAGTCACGAATTACATCGAGTGGACGCCAAAGACCAATCTCTGGTGTGGCGAGCGCGACTCCGGGATATCGCTCGTACTGCAATCCCAATAACTATAAAGGTCAGAAGACCAAGCTCTACCACAACAACCATGACGGCACATTTACCGATGTGAGCGACAAGTCAGGCGTGGGCCTGCCCGAGTCGAAAGGCATGGGCGTGGTTCTGGCCGACTTCAATAACGACGGCTGGCCCGATATCGCCATCGCCAACGACACGTGGCCGAATTTCCTCTTCCTGAACAATCACGACGGCACCTTTAAGGATGTGTCTCTCCTTTCGGGAATTGCTGCCAGTGAGGATGGAAAATACGAAGCCGGAATGGGCATCGACGCAGCAGACGTCGACGGCGACGGCTGGCTCGACGTCTACATCACCCATCTTGACCTCGAACTCAACCGCCTTTATCACAACAACGGAGACAGCACTTTCACAGATGACACCTACAGTAGTGGGATAGGCCAGAAGGCCGTTCTTTTAAGCGGAGTCGCCGCCAAGTTCATCGACTACGATAACGACGGCTGGCCCGACATTTTGCAGTTAAACGGAGCGATGCTCGACAATGTAGGCCTTTATCACAGCGAGGTTTCCTACAAAGAACCGCTGTTGATGTTCCGCAATACGAGCAAAGGCCATTTCGAAAAGACGTCCGAAGCGCTCGGCTCCGACTTCATGCGCCCCATAGCCGGCCGCGGCCTCGCCACCGCCGATTTCGACAACGACGGAGACATCGACATCGCCGTCAACGCACGCGGCGAGGCTCCTGAACTTCTACGCAATGATGGCGGCAACACAAATCACTGGCTGGAGGTCCTGCTCATCGGCACGAAATCCAACCGGGACGGCACTGGCTCCGTGCTGAAATTAACTTCCGAAGGATCGGTGCACGTCGAACAGGCGAAGGGCGGAATGAGCTACATGTCAGCCAGCGATCCGCGGATTCACTTTGGTCTGGGCAAGCGGACCAAAATCGATTCGCTGGTCATCACCTGGCCCAGCGGCCACGTCGACAAACTAACAAACGTGCCGATTGACAAAATCATCGCAGTGAAAGAAGAAACCGGAATTGTCCCCCGCAAGTTCCCCGTAATTCCAACACGATGAGATCGTCGAACGATACGCTAGCGCTCGCATTGGCTCATTACCAAACTTCAACCAGGGGCAAGCTTCACTGTCTATAATCCGAATCAATATCTATGAATTTTCCGCGACGGCGTTTCCTCGGTTCATCTCTCTTCGTTCTCGGCAGTACGCTGACTGGAGCTCTTTCGACCCCGCTTTGGAAATGGAGCGATCCCTGCTCTCGTGCAAGCCGCAGTCTCGAGTCCCACGCTCGTCTCCGGTCCAATTTGTGGACGTCGCTCAACAAGCCGGGCTGACCATCCCCAATGTCTGGGGCGGCGTCGACCACAAGCGATCCATCATTGAGGCCAAGGGAAGCGGGCTGGCCTTTTTCGATTACGACAATGACGGGTGGCTGGACATCTATCTGACCAATGGCAACCGGCTCGATCGCAAATTGGCCTCCGGAAAAGCGCCCACCTCTCACCTCTACAAAAACAATCGCGACGGTACGTTTACCGACGTCACAGAAAAATCAGGGTTGGGACGCACCGGCTGGCAGACAGGCGTCTGCGTGGGCGACTACAACAATGATGGATGGGATGATCTCTTCTGCTGCTTCTGGGGCCACAACATTCTCTTCCACAACAACGGCGATGGCACCTTCACCGATGTCACTCGCAAAGCTGGCCTCTACTCAGGAAAAAGTCCGCTGGGGCGCAGGCTGCACTTTTCTCGACTACGATCGCGACAGCCATCTCGATCTCTTCGTCTGCAACTACATCAAGCTCGACCCGCCACCATTCCCTCCCCCAGCGACACAAATTTCTGCCAGTGGAAGGGCGTGCCCACCATGTGTGGCCCGCGCGGTCTTCCCGGCGACACCAACATTCTCTATCACAACAACGGAGACGGCACGTTCACCGATGTTTCGGAGAAGTCCGGCATTCTGAAGCCTGGCCCACGATATTCCATCACCGCTGTCTCTTACGACTTCGACAACGATGGGTGGCCGGATATTTATGTTGCGGTGGATTCGGAGCCCAGCATTCTGTTCAAGAACAACCATGACGGCACATTCACCGATATCGCCGTCATGGCTGGCTGCGCCTATAACGATAACGGCCATGAGCAGGCCGGGATGGGCGTCGCAGTCGCTGACTATGATTGCGATGGATGGTTCGATATCTTCAAGACCAATTTCGCGGATGACACCTGCAACCTGTACCACAACAACGGCGATGGAACCTTCAGCGATGTGACCTTCGCTTCTGGCGTTGGAGTCAACAACAGCTATGTAGCGTGGGGCTGTGGCTTTATCGACTATGACAATGATGGCTGGCCCGACATCATTCAGATCAACGGCCACGTCTACCCTGAGATCGATAACTACAACTTCGGCCAGACCTTCAAGAATCCTCGGCTGGTTTATAAGAATCTCGGCAATGGCCGCTTCAAGGATGTTTCCTCGGAAATGGGGCCCGGCATCAGCGAGCACTTTTCCAGCCGCGGCGCGGCATTTGGAGACTACGACAACGACGGCGATATGGATGTGCTGATCCTGAACATGAACGATCTGCCATCGCTGCTCCGCAATGACGGCGGAAACAAGCAGAACTGGATCAAGATCAAGCTGGTGGGCACCAAGTGCAATCGCACCGCGATTGGCGCGCGTGTGCGAGTAATCACGGACAAGCACGCGCAGATGGACGAAGTTCACAGCGGCACCAGCGTCATGTCGCAAAGCGACTTGCGCCTTCACTTCGGTCTGGGCAAGTTTGAAACCGTTGATGTGATCGAAGTAAAATGGCCCACCACGCAGAAGATCGAGCGGTTCACACAGGTCAAAGCAAATCAGATCCTCACCATTCGCGAGGGTGATGGCATCGTTGCCACAGTCAAACCTCAATCTGCATAAAACGGCTTTCACAAAAATGTTCGAGGTTGCTCTACTTCTTGATGAGCGCGTCGATGCCTGCTTGTGCAATTTGCTCGTCAATTTCAGACTTCGCGCCGCTGGCAGCAATTCCGCCGAGGATCTGGCCATCCACTCGAATCGGTAGCCCTCCCTGGTTGGGGAAAAAATTCGGAAAGGCAAGAACCTCGGTATTGCCTTTTTTAACCGCATCCGCTCCGTCCTTTGAAGGGCTCCCGTAAAAGGCAGCGTGGCGCGCTTTCTTCTGCGCAAATTGAATTGTGTTGAGCGATGCGCTCTCGCCCTTCTCTAGAAAAAGCAGGTTGCCGCTTTCGTCCACAACGCAGATTGTCACCGAAACGTTCAACTCTTTGGCCTTAGCTTCAGAAGCGGCAACCATGGTCTTGATGGCATCCAGATTCAGATATTTCTTGCTCGGTAGATCGCTTGCATACATTGTCATAGCGGGAATAAGTATCGCGGCCAATAGTCTAAACATCGAAAGGTCTCCTATCAATCGTCTTTGAGTTGGCCAGATCAAAACATCGCGATCTTCAGCCCGGCGGATGGCTCTACGCACATCTTCAATGGGTCAGCGGATAAGTCGGCTTTCCCTGCAGGACGACTAAGAATTGCTTAACCTCCCGCCGCTGACGCTCAATTGCAGCTGCCTGTTGTTTCTCGATCTCGTCATGAAGTTGAAATTCTTGTTTAGCCTTTGCCGAATCGCCCAACTTGTCATAGGCCACACCGAGCCGATAATGAGCCTCACTCAGCTGCGGATTCACGTCGATTGCCTTCGCATAAAAGCCCATAGCCTTCTCAGAATTATGTTGAGAAAAATAGAGAATCCCAAGTTGCAGATAAGCGTCGCCGTATTTCGGGTCGATACTAACAGCTTTTGTAAGCAAACTCTCTACCTGCTGCACTTCAAGCGGATTCTCCGACGCCTTCTGGCGCTTCCAGATAGCCATTGCATAGTAATAGTTAGCGAGAGCGTTTCCGGGCTGTTCCTGTACAAACCGCCCCAGCTTCTCTTCAACGCATGCCAGTGGAGCAGGCGCTGCCATCTCGATCTTGCCTATGAAGATATAGGGCTCTGCATCTGCTGGGTTCAGATCGGCAGCATCGCACAGACGGAGGGCAGCCTCCTCGTAGCGGGCACCTGCGAAAAGCGCGGCGCCTAGCGCGGCCAGCATTCTGGCCGATTTCGGATGTGCCTTTGCTCCATTTCCGAAAACCTCTACCGCTTGCCACACGGCTCGATGAAGCAATAACTCCGATCCCCATGCGAAATAATTCTGCTCGCTGGGATCTAGGCGAACAGCCTCCTCATCTTCGTGAACAGCGGCAAGTGGATCGTCCAGCTTCTCATCAAGCTCGCCGAGCAGGCGATGCAGGTTGGCATCGTTCTGCTGCGCCAGTAGTTTCTGCACATGCTCGTGTGCCTGAGTGAAATCGCCAACTTCTTTGTATGCGAGCGCCAGATAGTATTCATTTTCCCGATTTGTGGGATCGATGCGATAAGCGGCCTCCAGCGGCGAAATCGATTCACGATAACTTCCCGCGCGAAAACAGAACTCCCCGAGCTGATGGTTCGCCTCAAAACTCTTTGGCGTATCAGCAACAGCGGCTCGCAGCTTGCTTTCCACCTCGCTGGACATTGCGGTGTCCCCGGAGCCGGATACGCTGCGTCCTGGATTATCCGGTTTGAGCGTAGTGGTTTCACGAGCGAGGTCTTCACTGGTTCGCAGGATGGAGTCCGACCCGTGTCCACCTACCGCAGTCCAATCAGTGATTCCCGCTACGGTGAAATTCGGCTTATCGGCAAACGTCATGTCCTCGCTGGAGGACTGTAAGGAGAGGCTCTGACCCGGCTGAAGGGCCGCTGGAGCTTCAAGAACCAGGACGATGTGTTCCTGCCCTGTTTGAGATGCAGGAAAAGTAGTGACCCGGCTCTGCACTCCGGATTTCTCCGCACTGATGAAATAAGTCCTGTCGCAAACGACGGAAAACACGAAAGCACCTTCCGGACTCGTCGTAGTCACCGCATCCGGACCGTTCTTTTCCTTGAACCGCACCGACGCGTCACCAACGGGCTTGCCAGCTGAGTCTCGCACGGTGCCATGAACGGCCACACTTGCCTGTTGCGAAGAAGTGCACTGCGCAGTCGCGCGGGAGACAAATGTGAAGATCGAAGCAATAACGACAGCCCGCCACAGCCATCGGCAATTCTTGGGGTAAGCAAAAGACCGTACTCGATAGGAAACGTTCATGGAGAATGCTTTGATCGGATTTTGTTATACCAGCATAGCTTCTGCATGATCCAGATCATCGGCAATCGTAATCAGCTTATCGACCCTCGTAAGTTTAAATAGTTCAACCAGCCGGTAGTTCAGGCCGCACACGATCAATTTATGTCCACTCCTTTGGCAAGAGACATAGAAATTGATAATCGCTCCCATGCCTGCCGAGTCCATATAAGGGACACCCAACATTTCGAGGATGGTATTAGCCCACGCTCCGTTACGCAGCTCCTGTTGAAAGTCGAATAAGCTCGTGATCGTCAGCGGTCCCTGCAGGCAGATGATTCGCGTGTCCGTCCGTTTCGCGGGGGCCAGCTCAATTGTGAAAGGCTCATATTCCATAATCTTTGGGAATGTCAATGGCAACGGCTGCATGATGACGGCGTAGAAGTCTGCCGGGCACGAAAGCAGACTGCATCCGTCTTTGGAGAGCCCCAACCGATTAGAATGGAAGTTTACGCCTGATTCCATCGTTAAGAAAGCGCAAAAGTAAGCATGCATCGTTGGTCAAAGCTCTTCATCCCTACTCTTCGTGAGGCTCCGGCAGATGCCGAAGTCGCCAGCCATAAATTCCTCGTTCGCTCGGGATACGTCCGCCAGCTGGGTGCGGGAATTTATTCCTATCTGTTTCTTGGACAGCGCTCCATCAACAAAATCATCGATATCGTACGCCAGGAAATGGACAAGATCGGCCAGGAATTTCTGCTGCCCACCATTCATCCCGCAGAGATTTGGGAGCAGAGCGGCCGCTGGACAACCATGGGTCCGAACATGTTCCGCCTGCAGGACCGCAAAGGCGCATGGCTCTGTCTTGGCATGACCCACGAAGAGGTGATGACCGATATAGCCCGCAAAGAATTGCGCAGTTACAAGCAGCTTCCACAGATCTGGTATCAGATTCAAACCAAATTTCGCGATGAGCCGCGTCCGAAGGCCGGACTGCTGCGCGTCCGTCAATTCATCATGAAGGATGCTTATTCCTTCGATCTCGATGCCGCTGGTCTTGACAAGAGCTTCGACCTCCACGATCAGGTCTACCGCAGCATCTTCACCCGCTGCGGCCTCGACTTCGTCGCCGTCGAAGCTGACTCCGGCGCAATGGGCGGATCGCAATCGCAGGAGTTCATGGTCTACACCGATGCCGGCGAAGATCTCATCGTCAGTTGCCCGAAATGCGACTATGCCGCCAATCTCGAAAAGGCGACCTCACGCCTTGCTCCTGTAACAGAACTTGCTCCGACTGGAGACGGCAAACCGGAATTGGTATCAACGCCGGGTATTGCCGCAGTCGCCGACGTGGCAAAATTCTTCAATATCTCTGAGGCGCAGGACATCAAATGCGTCGCCTATATGGCTGAGACGAAGCGCGCAAAAGGCGAATCGGTCTGGAGTCCTATTGCTGTCTTTCTGCGCGGCGACCATCAGGTCAATGAAACCAAGCTACTCGGTCTCATCAAGGCGATTGACCTGCGTCCCATGCAGGCCGAAGAACTGGAAACTCATATCCATGGTCCGGCCGGATTCCTCGGTCCTATCGGTCCGCCGCATACAAAAACACTTGCTGACGAAGGACTGGCCGTCATCGTCGACCACGCCCTGGAAGACCGGCAGAACATGGTCTGCGGCGCCAACAAGCTTGATTTTCACTATCGCAACGTAACCCCAGGCCGGGATTTCACCTGGACCATCGCTGCGGATCTGCGCAGTGTGGTTGAAGGCGAAGGCTGCCCCCAGTGCGGTTCCCCCCTGAAAGTAGCAAAGGCCGTCGAAGTCGGCCACATCTTCAAGCTCGGCTACAAATATTCTGAGAGCATGGGCGCGCGCGTGCTTGATCCGAATGGCAAAGAAGTCACGCCGATTATGGGAAGCTACGGCATCGGCATCGAGCGCATTCTTACTGCCGCAATTGAGCAAAGCCATGATGCCAACGGTTTCTGGCTGCCGCGTTCGATTGCTCCTTTTGAGGTTGTAGTTACCGTGACCAACGCTACTGACTCCACTCTGTTGTCCGTCGGCGAGCGAATCGCCGCAGATCTCGAAGCTGCTGGAGTGGATGTTTTGTTCGATGACCGCGAAGAGCGCGCCGGGGTCAAGTTCAAGGATGCAGACTTGATCGGGATTCCCTATCGCATCAATGTAGGCAAGAAAGCTGCGGAAGGTAAAGTGGAGATCGTTACACGCGCTGTCTCCTCCAGCGAAGACGTCGCCATTGCTGAAGTCGTCGCCGCACTGCAGAAAACGACAATCAGGGTTTAGGGCTGCTGTGCTGTTCTGGATGTCCCGATATGCGGGACATCCAGCCTGAAAACCTCTCCTTCATTTCAGAGAAGAAGTCCATATACCTCACAAATCTTCCAGCGCTGATATATTGTCTCTTCAGAGGTCAGACCACAGTAGGAGATGCATCATGCAAAGGCAGCGCCGTGATTTTTTAAAATATGCGGGTATTGGGGCCGCCGGAGCGCTCGCTCCCGTCAGCATGAGTGCCCAGAGCTCTTCGTCACAGGCGGCAAATAACAGCATCTACGATGTTCGCTCGTTTGGGGCCAAAGGGGATGGCAAAACGATCGATTCGCCGGCTATCAATCGAGCCATTGAAGCCGCGGCAAATGCGGGCGGAGGCACGGTGCTTTTCCCTGCAGGCACGTACAATTCATTCTCCATTCACCTGAAAAGCAACATAGCTCTGCAGATTATGCAGGGAGCAACAATCCTTGCGGCTGATACACCTGCCGACCGCAGTGACGGATACGATTCGGCTGAATCGAACGATCCTTGGGAGCACTACCAGGACTATGGACACAACCACTGGCACAACAGTCTGATCTGGGGAGAAAACCAGCACGATGTGTCATTTTTGGACCCGGTCTGATCTGGGGTAAAGGTCTGAGCCGTGGTTGGGCTAAGGAAAACCACGGGCCGAGGAGCCGCGATGTCGGCAACAAAGCTATCGCACTCAAGAATTGCCGTAATGTAACACTCAGCGGCCTCTCAATCCTGAAAGGCGGCCACTTCGGAATTCTCGCCACAGGCGTCGACAACCTGACGATCGACAATCTGAAAATCGACACAGACCGCGACGGGATCGACATTGACTGCTGCAAAAATGTTCGCGTGTCGAATTGCAGTGTCAACTCACCATGGGACGACGCGATCTGCCCGAAAAGCTCATATGCTCTGGGCTATGCGCGCGCAACTGAAAATGTAACCATCACGAATTGCTATGTAAGTGGCTGTTATGAACTCGGGACGCTGCTCGATGGAACATTCAAGAAGCTTACCTGCCGATTTACACGTGCCTCGAACCGGCAGAATCAAATGCGGAACCGAATCAAATGGCGGATTCAAGAACATCACCGTTTCAAACTGTGTTTTTGAAGGCTGCAATGGCATCGCCCTTGAAAGCGAAGATGGCGCCCTCCTGGAAGATGTTGCCTTCACCAATATCACCATGCGCGATATTTCCGGTGCGCCCATCTTCATCCGCCTTGGCAGCCGCATGCGCGGTCCCGCAGGGGTTCCGGTCGGTGATTGCCGGCGGATTATTATCAGCAATATCGTCAGCTATAACTCGGCGTCAAAATATTCGGCGATCATCAGTGGAGTCCCCGATCACCCCATCGCAGATCTGAAAATCAGCGATGTCTATCTGCATCATCAGGGGGGCGGAACAGCAGAAATGGCTGCCCTGCGACCGCCAGAAAACGAAGCCGGCTACCCAGACCCACATATGTTCGGCCCTATGCCTGCACATGGCTTTTATATCCGCCATGTGAACAATATCGAGCTGACAAACGTTGAAGTTGCTTATGCTTCACCGGATGCGCGGCCTGGTTTTGTGCTTGATACAGTTACAGATGCGGATCTTTTCCGCATCAAACTTCCCAGCGATAGCCATCAGCCTGCATTCCGGCTGCGCAAAACGTCCGACTTCCGCATCTTTGGCAGTCCCAAGATCAAAGACAAGGAGATTGCTACTGCGGAGTCCGAAGAATTTTAAGATGCAAGACAATCCGATCGATCAGGCAGTCTGCGTGATCGCGATTTCGTGAGTATCTTTCTTTGCGCACAGAAGCTGCATAACGATCCAGCAAGCCACTGCCAGTCCTGCATCTGTTAACAGGCTTGCCACGGCGGCTCCCCGCCAGGACCAGCGGGGAATCAACACAATGTCCAGCACCAGATTAACTCCCGCCGCTCCAAGCTGCGTGGCTGTGCGGTACCACTGTGAAGATGAGCCAGTAATCGTCGTCTCATACGCGTAATGCAATCCCCTTATGAGGGGCAATAAGCACAACCAGCGCAATGCTTCGACCGAGCCGCGAAACGAGACTCCGAAAAGATATGGCAACAGGGACGATCCCGCAAATAGTGCCAGCGCGACCCCAATTCCATATGGAACTGTGCGCCGGAGAAGCCGATTCGCGAATGCAGATGCATAAGCGACCCCTTGCTCGCCGTCGCGAAAGAATTGAGGCGTAGCCGCTGCATAGATTGCATAAATTGGAACGGTGGCGACATCGATGATGCGGTACGCAGCCGAATAAATTCCCGCAGCATACAGTTGTCCAGCGCCAGCGAGAAACGTCTTGTCGATATCGTTATAAACAGAGATCGAGGAACTGGAGAGCGAAAAGCTGAATCCATCAGTAATGGCGCGCAGATGAATATGCCCGAAATGAGGCCAGCCCAAACGCTTCGAGACCGACGTAAAAGCTACCACCCCGGTTACAAGCGAGGACAGCCAATATATTTTCGTCCATAACAATGCACTTCGCGTGAACGTGTGCGAATATCGCCATGAGAAACAGTCCAAGTGCAAACGCAGTGCGAGTGATATTCGTGAGAGCGGTAAGTCTCGCTGTCTGGTCCAGTTGGCCAGCCCCCGGAAAGGCGCGGCTGGCGAGCTGTACGATCTTCCCAAAGAGTGCGTCCGATAAAGCAATGTATGGTATCAGCATTTGTAGGCGCTCTTTAGAAATGTCATGTTCCCGCCCATTAGAAATGTCAGGTTCTAAGGATGGGCTGGATTTCTATGAGCGAACGCGATCTGAAGCGGATCGAAGTGTTGAGTGAGGTGCGGACCGGGCGTCGCACGGTGGCTTCTGCAGCAGCGGTGCTGGCGGTCAGCGAGCGCCAGGCTTATCGGCTGCTGGCCAGGTATGAAGTACATGGCGGGTCAGGGCTGATCCATAAGGCACGAGGCCGGACCTCGAACCGGAGCCGGAACGAAGGGGTCCGGAGGTATGCGGTCGAGCTGGTCAAGACTAGATATGCGGACTTCGGGCCGACGCTGGCGACT
This sequence comes from Terriglobales bacterium, assembly GCA_963738095.1. Classification (GTDB taxonomy): domain Bacteria; phylum Acidobacteriota; class Terriglobia; order Terriglobales; family Acidobacteriaceae; genus Alloacidobacterium. The sequence continues at coordinate 177,534 of CAVTVL010000020.1, read as the reverse complement.
GAAGTACTTCTGGACAGGCATGAGCTGCGAGTCGGCCGCGAGACCTTGCGGCGATGGATGATGGCCGAGGGCTTGTGGCTGTCGCGAACGCAGCGACGAACGTTCCACCAGCCGCGGCTAAGGCGCGAGAGCTACGGCGAGCTGATCCAGATCGATGGCAGCGATCATCGATGGTTTGAGAAGCGCGGTGAGCCCTGCACCCTGCTGGTCTTCATCGATGACGCCACGAGCAAGCTGATGCAACTGCGATTCGTTGCCAGCGAGAGCACGGACTCCTACTTTGAAGCGCTCGATGGGTATCTGACCAAGCACGGCTGCCCTACCGCTTTCTACTCCGACAAGCACACCGTCTTCCGTGTGAACCGGACGGACGCGAAGGGCGGATCAGGGATGACGCAGTTCGGACGTGCGCTGGCGGAGCTGAACATCGAGATCCTCTGCGCCAACTCTAGTCAGGCCAAGGGCCGCGTTGAGCGAGCGAACCGCACGTTGCAGGATCGTCTGGTGAAGGAGTTGCGCCTTGCCGGTATCTCCGACATGAGTGCCGGCAACGCCTTCCTGCCGGAGTTCGTTGAGCGCTTCAACGAGAAGTTCGCCCTGCCTCCAGCTAAGGCCGACAACCTTCACCGCAAGCTGAACGTGCAGGCTTCTCGCTTGGCCGACATCCTGTGTCATCGCGAACAGCGGTACGTCGGCCAACAGCTCACCCTTGCTTATGATCGCAAGCAGATCATCTTGGAGCGAAGTGAGTTGGCCGACAGGCTGGCAGGCCAGTATGTCGAGGTTTACGACTTTACCGACCGGCCGCTGGAGGTGCGATGGAAAGGGCACTCTCTTCCCTACCGCGTCTTTAGCAAAGATCAGCGTGTCAGCCACACCGCCATCGTCGAGAACAAGCGCCTGGGGCATGCACTGGCGATCGTCAAGGCGCAGCAGGACCTTAGCCGCGCCACCAAGATTATGAACAACAGCGAGAAGACCGGCTACAAGAAGAACCCACGACGAGTCTATGGACCAGACTTCGAGCCAAAATCCGCGAAGGCGGATGCGGTGGAAATGACGGTCTGATGGAAAGGGTGGAACGATGAGACCGTCCCACCCTTTCCACAGACCTTGGAAATCACCAAGTGCGGTGATTTCACACATTCCCACCGCACGACGGCTACGACGTTATACTGACATTTCTATTGGGTTAGTTCCCCTGTCATTTCTAATGAGCAGCAACAGCATTCTCAGTTCCGGCTTCAGAATGAAATGCCCGATCGTCATCGCAACTGTAATCAAAGCAATGAAACCGCAAGCGCTGACACTTAAAGCTTTGCCCCACCCATTCGCCTCGAGCTGCCCGCACGCCTGCATTGCGCGCTTCCGAACCTCCAATGTTTACTTCCAACTCAATCACTCGCAGGCGCTCATCGTTGAACCGCTGCAGTGCTGGCATAGTTTCAGTATCTGGACCATCGATCACCACGATGACCTCAAGTTGCGCATAGCTCTGCCCAAGCGCACTTTCTATCGCGCACACAACCCACTGCGGTCGTCTGTGCGTGGGAATTACCACACTTACTAACGCGCACCCGTCCAAAATTGGCTTCCTGTTTTAGAATTAGCTGCTCAAAGGATACAAAGATACTTATGCCATGGATAGGTTGAACTTACTAACTACAAAACCAAGGTAATGATCTTGCGTTCAAGCTTAGTAGAATAATCCCGCCAACATTTTCTTTCGCTGTTCAGAAGGAAAGTGCTCTATTGCATAGCGCAATGCTGTTCGGGGCATTCGCTCATAGTGCTTTTCAAGAAACGCAATCAGTCGTGCCCGGTCTTGGATTCCTGCTTCGCGCAAGACCCACCCCACAGCTTTGTGAATCAGATCGTGTTCATCATCAAGCAGCATCTCGGCTATTTCCATCGCATCCTCTAGTTCCCCAGCCCACACCAGGGTCATTGTCGAGACAATCGCAATACGCCGCTCCCATAGACTCTTCGATTTCGCCAGTGTTCGCAGGATTCTTCGCGGACGCGTCTTCAGATATTCGCCAAGGATGGGCCGTGCCGAAGCATCTACCAGATCCCAGTTATTGATTCGGCTCGTATTCTGCAGATAAAAATCAACGATGGCCTCGCGCTGCTTCTCGTCACCATATGCGTACTGTGTAGCCAGAATCTCCAATGCTGCGGCCCGGTACTCGTGGATTCTGGAATCGAGAAGTTTCTTCAGATCGGACAGTGCGAGTGCACGGTATTGAAGCGCGATCCTGCGCATAGCCGGAACCGCAATTCCCAGGAAAACATCCCCTTCCCCGTACTCGCCTTTGCCCGTTTTGAAATAAAGAGCTACGTGCTTTGCCCGCGTCGCATCGCCGGCTGCTCTTAGTTCCCGTTCAAGGTTTGGCCGTGTTTGTTTCTTCTCCATGAGAGCACTCGATCAACAGTTTATTTGACAGCGGCAACACGCAGAAACGGCTATCATGTCCAGCATCCTATGGCGAGTGGCTTTTCCGTTCTGCAAAAGTTATTTGGTCCAGAGATTGAGCCTGGCGCCGATTTGTTCCGCGCTCCACCTCGGAGCACCCATCTCGTTCCGCGCTGGATCTTTCTGCGCGCTCTGGGACTCATCTACTTTTCGGCCTTCTACTCACTGCTTTTTCAAATCCGCGGCCTCATCGGCCCGGAAGGCATTTTGCCTGCCCATCAATACCTGTCGGCAATCAGTCGCTCCTTGCCCGGACTGACACGCTTTTGGTTTGCGCCTACCTTGTTCTGGTTTTCGACGGGCAACCACATGCTCATCGGCATCACCGTTGCCGGACTCGTTAGCTCACTACTTGTCGTCGCAAATGTCTGGCCGCGTTTTACCCTTTTTATCTGTTTCCTGTGTTTTCTTTCGTTCGTCAGTGCTGCCGGCGATTTCTCCAACTATCAGTCAGATGGCATGCTGCTGGAAGCGGGCTTCATCTCCCTCTTCTTTGCGCCGCGTGGTCTCTGGCCACGTCTGGGAGCAGCTAACGCTCCCTCTCTCGCCAGCCTCTTTTTGTTGCTCTGGGAATGGTTCCGCATCTACTTTGAATCAGGCACCGTGAAGCTCTTGAGCGGAGACCAGGAATGGCGCCACTTTACCGCTATGGATGAGTACTACCAGAACGGCCCCCTGCCCACCTGGATCGGCTGGTACATGCAGCATCTCCCGCACTGGTTTCACGCCTCCACCGTAGCAGCAACGCTCGCGCTGGAACTCGTGATCGTCTTCATGCTTTTCTTCCCACGACGTTTTCGCATCATTTGTTTCTTCATCGTCACACCATGGCAGGCAGTCGTTATTTTGACCGCCAACTATACATTCCTCAACTACCTGGTCCTGGCGCTTGGCTTCCTGTTGCTCGACGACCAATTTCTCTCACGTTTTCTCCCACAACGTTTCCGGAGCGAACTATCCCCGAACCTTCGGCATCCCGAACAAAAGCTTCGTGAGTTGGAAGCATCTTCGAAAGCCGGCCCTGAGCCTCCCGACGACATACCGGAAACGGATAACCGGCATTTTGCGCAGATAAGGCAGACAAAGGGCTGGAAGCGGCACGTATCGGCGCTTCGTCTTGCGATTAGCGTTGTTTTCCTTAGTTGGATCTTTTACGTCACAACAGCCGAGCTCATTCACATGCTCTGGCGTGAAGCTCCGTTGCCTTCCGCGCCGGTAGTTGCGTTGGAACCATTTCGCATAGCCAATCAATATGGCCTCTTCGCAGTCATGACTCGTGGCCGTTATGAGATCGAATTCCAGGGTTCAAACGACGGTCAAAGCTGGACCGCCTATCCCTTCCGCTACAAGCCTCAGGCACTCGATGAGTCTCCAGGCGTCTATGCGCCCTATCAGCCGCGCTTCGACTGGAACCTCTGGTTTGCTTCGCTCGGCGATTGGCGACAGAACTCCATCGTGCCGCTAACCGAGGAACGACTCCTCTCCACCAGTCCAGGCACGGTTGCGCTCTTTGCCCGAAACCCATTCCCGCAATCGCCGCCTAAATACGTCCGCGCGGTACTCTGGCAATACTGGTTTACGTCTATGGCGGAAAAACGCGCGACCGGTCTGTGGTGGAAGCGCCAGTTCCTCGGTCTTTACGCGCCCGAACTCACTCTCAAACCCGACGGCAGCTTTGACGCCGTGCAATGGCCGGAGACCCTTCAGCCCCATGAGTGATGCAACCAGCCTTCTGCTCGGAAGCAGGCATCGCCACCGGCATGGACGCCACGCCATCGTTATAGGGTCAGGTCCGAATGGCATGGCCGCAGCCATCGTTCTTGCCCAGGCTGGCTATGGCGTGGAAGTTCACGAAGCCCAGCCAACGATTGGCGGAGGCGCGCGCACTTTGCCGCTCACGCTCCCGGGGTTTCTCCACGACTTCGGGTCATCCATCCATCCGATGGCTGTCGGATCGCCATTTTTTTCTTCTCTGCCTCTCCACCAACACGGACTCGCATGGGTTCATCCATCCGCGCCGCTCGCGCATCCACTCGATGATGGAACCGCCGTCATGCTGGAGCACGACCTGGGCGATGCCGCGCATGCACTTGGCGCCGACGGTCTGCACTGGCGCCGTTTTTTTGCGCCTTTGGCTGAAAACTGGCCGCAACTGGCTGAAGAAGTTCTTCAGCCAATCATTCATCTTCCACGTCATCCGTTGCTGCTCATGCGCTTCGGAATCCCCGCCGTTATGCCTGCACGACTCTTCGCCAGCACATTTTTCAGAGACGCAAGAACGCGTGCCTTGTTCGCCGGAATCGCTGCGCATTCATTTCTTCCTCTCGATGCGCCTTTAAGCTCTTCTGCCGGAGTGTTACTCGCGGCAGCGGCCCATGCAGTCGGCTGGCCCATGCCTCGCGGAGGAGCACAGGCAATCACCGATGCGCTCGCCTCGATCCTGAAGGAGCTCGGAGGCTGCATCCATACCAATTCGCCTGTCGCTTCGCTCGATGCTTTCTCTCGTGATGTGCTTTTCCTCTGCGATGTAAGCCCGCGTCAGTTAATCGCGCTCTCAGGCCATCGCCTGAATCAGGGTTTTCAGCAACAGCTGCGCAAATTCAAATCGGGGCCCGGAACCTTCAAAGTTGACTATGCACTCTCCCAGCCAATTCCCTGGAAAGCGGCCGATTGCCTCCGCGCGGGAACCGTCCATCTTGGTGGCACTGTCGAAGAAATCGCTGCCGCGGAGCGTACCGTCGCGGATGGAAATCATCCCGAGCGGCCTTTTGTTCTTCTCTCCCAACCCACGCTCTTCGACAAAACTCGCGCACCGGAAAGCAAACATATCGCGTGGTCCTATTGTCATGTTCCCAATGGATCTGCTGTCGACATGACGGAGCGCATCGAAGCGCAGATAGAGCGCTTTGCGCCCGGTTTTCGCGACTGTATACTCGCTCGTCACTTTTCATCGCCCGCGATCCTTGAATCCATGAACGCGAACCTTCTCGGTGGCGACATCAGCGGCGGCGCTATGACGTTGCATCAAACCATCTTTCGCCCGACGCGCAGAAATTATGCTACTTCGGACCCGAATATCTTCCTGTGTTCGGCATCCACTCCGGGGGTGGGTGGCGTTCACGGCATGTGCGGCTATCACGCTGCTCAGGCAGCATTAAAGAACCCGCCGTCGTAAAACAGCAAGTGCTTTGCCTTCCGCACGAGCGTTCTTTATTCTGGAGTTTCTATCGTCTTGAGTTATAAGCTCTATAAATAACTACTTTCGTAACCCCAACCCAACCACAACGTGGGGACTCTTCTTACATGGATTTCGAGCAGCTCAGAACCTTCCTGGAAGTAAGCCGGTTGAAAAGTTTTTCCCGTGCCGCCGAGAAACTGGGCGTTACCCAGCCGGCAATCTCTGCGCAGATACGTTCTCTGGAAAATGAAGCAGGTGCGCGTCTCTTCGATCGGGACGGCGGAAAGGTCACATTCACCGCTGCCGGACGCCTCTTCGAACCCTTCGCTGAACACTGTCTGCAGGTCCACAACCATATTATGGTGGCCATCGGTGAGTTGCACCGCTCACCACGCGGCGAAATCTCGATCAGCGCCAATGAGGCCACTAGCCTCTATGTGCTTCCCGCCGTCTTTGCCCAGTTCAAAAAACAGTACACGCGCGTCAATCTGAACATCGTTCGCGCTGATCGCGCCCGCTCACTCGAAGCCGTCCTGAACCGCGAAGTTGATTTCGGTATCGTCTCGCTTCCTGTGAAAGATCCCCGCCTGATGGTCGATGTCATTCACAAGGACGATTTGGCGCTCGTTGTCCCAAAGTCGCACCCTCTTACCGCCCGCGATCAGATCAAGTTTGCTGAGATCCTGCAATACCCGCTCTTGCTGCCAAAGCATGGACGTCAGCGCGAGCAGATCAATGACATCTTCCGCAGCAACGACGTCCAGCCTCGCATCGCCATGGAAGTTGATTCGAGCGAGTTGCTCAAGCGCCTCATCGGAGCGGGGCTGGGAATGGGCTTCTTGCCTCGCGCAAATGTCCGCGATGATGAACGCAACGGCCTGCTGAAAACGCTCAAGGTGGACGGCGTGCGCCTGAGCCGCGAACTGGCCCTTGTCTTCCGCAAAGACAAGACCCTTACACGCGCAGCCCATGCATTTCTGGAAATCGCCACCGGCCGCGCCCGCCCCATGCAATCTCCCGCCAATACAAAAACGCGCTGATACATTGATTCTCGTCTTCTATCGAAGAAATTATTTAGAAACCCAAATCTCTCTCACCATCTCTGACGCTACAGAAAAACTGGCCTCGCCTGGTGGCCAGCCATTTAGCGCCGGAATACGTTACAGTGTTGCGCATGGTCCACATCAGCTTGCGATACGGCCCCAAAGAAAAAAGCGAACCTGTCCGTTCAACATTTGAGAAATTGAGCCAGCGCCTGACGCTGTTATGCCTGTTTGCATGTTGCTTCTCTTTCGCGTACGCGGCGGAGATGCCAAAACTGGTCCAACAGGACGGCCGCTATGCTCTCATGGTTGACGGCAAACCCTACCTCATCCTTGGCGGACAAATTAACAATTCCAGCGCATGGCCGCTTGTACTGCCTGAAGTATGGCCGCTTCTTGAAAAGATGCATGCCAACACCGTCGAGGCTCCCGTCTACTGGGAGCAATTCGAACCTAAGCCAGGTACGTTCGATTTCTCAGTCGTCGACACACTCGTCAACCAGTCGCGCCAGCACAACATGCACCTCGTCATACTTTGGTTTGGCACCTGGAAGAACGGCAAAATGCACTACGCACCCGAGTGGGTGAAGACCGACACTACGCACTATCCGCCTATGATCGACGCGCGCGGAGAGTCCATCGATGTGCTCTCTCCAAACGCACCGGCAAATCTGGAAGCAGATAAGCACGCCTTCGTCGCCCTGATGCATCACCTGCGCGAAATCGACGGCGATCAGCACACCGTCATTCTCGTGCAAGTCGAAAATGAGTCCGGTTCGCTCGGAACTGTGCGCGACTTCTCAGCCACGGCAGAAAAGCAATTCTCGAGCGCCGTTCCCGCTGATTTGGTGAAAGCTCTGCACAAACACCCGGGAACGTGGAAGGAAGTCTTCGGCCCGGAAGCTGACGAAACCTTCGCCACATGGTCCGTCTCGCATTACATCGATCAATTGGTGCAGGCCGGCAAAGCTGAGTTTCCGCTCCCGATGTACTGCAACGTCTGGCTCGGTTCTCGCTCGCAAATTCCGGGTGTCAACTATCCCAGCGGCGGCGCCGTTTCTCACATGCTCGATGTCTGGAAGGCAACAGCGCATTCAATCGACATGATCGGCCCGGACATCTATATCGATGAATCGGAAATGTATCGCCAGACTCTCGATGCCTATCACCGTCCGGATAACGCGATGTGGATTCCGGAAACCGGAAGTAGTGACGACTATGGGCGGTACTTTTTCTATGCACTGGCCCATGGGGCCATCGGCTTTTCTCCCTTCGGCATGGACCAGACCGGATGGACCTATTCCGAAGGCGAATTCCCCAAGTTGCACAGCCAGAATTACACCCTGCTCGAGCCAATGGATCGCGAAATCGCTCAATGGAATTTTGAGGGCAAACTAAAAACAGCGGTCGAAGAACCGGGTCAGCCGCGCACGACGCTCGATTTTGGAAAATGGAAAGCCACCGTCACCTTTGGCCTTCCCCAATATGGCGAAGCACGCTCAGCCGGAAGCAAAGACCACGACGGTCGTACCCTGATTGTGCAGATTTCCGAAGACGAGTTCCTTGTCACCGGCTTCGACGCACGCATCCAGTTTCAGTTGACCGATCAGGACAGCAGGCAGCACATGCAGTTCCTGCGTGTCGAGGAAGGCGCTTATCAGAACGATGTCTGGAAGATGTCGCGGCTCTGGAACGGGGATCAAACCGACTTTGGATTGAACTTCAATCGCCAGCAAGGCAAAGTTGTACGAGCTTTTCTTGGAACATACTAGGTGCTACCTTCGCATCCGGCCTGGAGGCAAATTGTCTAATTTGTCTCCGTCTCCTTGCGGGGTGCTTTTGCCTTTCCCAAAGCTGTTCCCGGAGGATAACCCGTAGACTGCCGCACAGTAAGCCGAGTCTGAATGGGCCAGGTTTTTTTGGCATGCACGTGCGTCGGCTCCACATGCAGGCGCAATGCACCGAATGCCGCTCGTGCCAGGTCATTTCGCGCCATGCGCACAGTTGTCAGGGGAGGATAGACGAATTCGGCAAGATGGATATCGTCAAAGCCGATAACAGAGATGTCGTCAGGAACGCGCAACCCTGCCCTCGCCAGTACGCGTAGCGCGCCAATCGCCGTCATGTCGTTTGAGCACATCACGGCCGTCGGCAGCTCTTTGATTTTCAGAATCCTCTCCATCGCCAGCATGCCGCCTTCGAGCGTATGGTTCGCTTCTACCAGCCACTCAGGCGCAGGATGCACGCCAATCTCTGAAGCCGCGCTGAGGAACGCCTCCTTGCGAAGCTGGCAACTTCTCTGGTGCATCGGCCCACTGATGAAAGCCAGTTTGCGATGACCAAGCGCAGCCAGGTGCTGCACGCCTTCCCGAATGCCGTGATGATAGTCGACGGCTAATGTGCTCACGTTTTTGTTTGGTGGCGCTGCATCTACAAAAACCATCGGAATATTGCGCGAGACCAGTTCATCCAACAGCGGTTCCTCGATCCCGAATGTCATTACCGCAACACCTTCTACATTTCGCTCGATCATGCGCCGGACACAGATTTCCATCCGCTCCGGATCGTAGTTCGTCGAACCGATCAGGATTTCGTAGTTGTTCTCGATAGCAATGTCCTCAAACCCCTGAATCAATTCGGGAAAGAAGGGATTTGTGATCTCCGAGATCAGCAGCCCGAACAGACGGCTCCGGCCTGAAACCAGGGCGCGCGCCTGCGTGTTTGGAAAGTAATTGAGCTCTTCAATCGATTTCCATACTCGCTGGGCAAGATCCTTGTCTACCGTCGGAACGCGGTTAATCGTGCGGGAAACGGTAGCGATGGACACGCGGGCATGCTTTGCCACGTCGCGAATATCCAGCCGCTTCTTGTCATCTTTCTTCTGTCTCGGTCTTTTCTTAATCATCGATAAAAAGCTGCTTCCGCTTGACTTGGCAAGTGTAAATTGCATAAGGTCAAAGCGCTAGTAAACGTTTGCCAGAAACATCACTAATCTAAGGAAATTCTTAAAGAGCTACTCCCTAAATCGCTTTAGTAAGATGACAATGGCAAATATTTCCTTTCGGACTCGCCGCTTATGAGGACAAAACACCATGCTTGACGACCTCCGCGCCCAGGTTCTCGAGGCTAATCTTGAGCTGGTCCGCCGCGGCCTCGTTCTCTATACCTTCGGCAATGTCAGCGGTATTGACCGCCAGACCGGCCTCGTCGCCATCAAGCCGAGTGGTGTTGCCTACGAGTCGATGCAGGCGGAACACATGGTCATTACTGATCTCGACGGCACGATTGTAGAAGGCAGTCTGCGACCCTCGTCTGATCTGGCGACACATCTGCTTCTTTATCGTGAATTCCCCACAATCGGTGCCGTTGTGCACACGCACTCTGAATACGCCACCGCCTGGGCCCAGGCCGGCCGCAGCATTCCCGCTTACGGCACCACGCACGCCGATTACTTTTACGGCCCTGTGCCTGTCACCGAAGAACTGTCTTCTGACGACATTAATGGCGACTACGTGCACAACACCGGCCTCGCCATCGTCCGCCGCTTTCGCGACCTCGACCCTGACGCCGTGCCTGCTGTGCTCGTTGCCGGCCATGCCCCCTTCTGCTGGGGCAAGACACCGTCGGACGCAGCACACAATGCAGTCGTGCTTGAGGCAGTCGCCCGCATGGGCTTTTACACCGCAACTCTGAATCCGGAATGCAAGGGTGTCTCACAGGCCCTGCTCGACCGCCACTATTTCCGCAAACACGGCGCTCATGCAACGTATGGACAAAAAAGTTGAAGACTTTCTCGCACTATAGGCGGCACAATTCAAAATTTGCGATAGCTCGCATGAGTAGCTACTTTTGTCATCATTGCCGAGGCAATAAACAATATGCCCTTTGAATATGTCCATCGCTTCTTCAGCCATCCCCCGGCTCTCGCTTTCCTGCAGACTCCAGGCAAGTCGCTCGCTCATCTGAATGGCGTTGACATACTCGTCATCGCCGTTTACTTCGCCATTGTCATCTTCATCGGCTTCTATCTGAAGGGCTCGACGAATACCAGCGAAGAGTTCTTCATGGCAGGCCGCGAAATGACTGCCTGGATCGCGGGTCTAAGTTTCGTCTCTGCCAATCTCGGATCGCTGGAGCTGATGGGCTGGGCTGGCTCAGCCTACCAATACGGCATTCTCGCCACACACTGGTACTGGATCGGCGCTATCCCTGCCATGCTCTTCCTCGGCATCGTCATGATGCCCTTCTACTACATCTCGAAGACGCATTCCGTTCCCGGCTACCTGCACCTCCGCTATGGCGACGGTGCCCGTGCGCTCTCCGCGATCAGCTTCGCCTTCATGACCGTCCTCATGAGCGGTATCAATATGTATTCGATGGCCATCGTGATGAAGGTTGTCCTCGGCTGGAACCTCAACTTCAGCATCTGGGTCTCGTCGATCACTGTCGCCCTCTATGTCGCGCTCGGTGGCCTGCGTTCAGCCATCTTCAATGAAGTCCTGCAATTCCTACTCATCTGGCTCGGTGCGCTTGCTCGTCCCGATCCTCGGACTGATCGAAGTCGGCGGCTGGAACAATCTTCGCGACCAGATCTTCACCGTCTTGGCCGCAGCCGACTACGTCCACCTGTGGAGCACGCTCGGCCACTTCCACGACAACCCCATGGGCGTCCACTGGACGGGCATTGTCTTCGGCCTTGGTCTTGTCATCAGCTTCGGCTACTGGACCACTGATTTCCTGGTCGTCCAGCGCGTGCTCTCTGCACACAACCTCCGCGCCGCCCGCATGGCTCCAATCATCGGCGCGGGATTCAAGATGGCCGTACCCTTCATCGTGATCCTGCCCGGCCTGCTGGCCTCTCCGTTCTGCCCTGCCACCTTGTCGGAGCTTACCCGAAGCAGCTGCTACCGGCCAGCATAGCTACAACGAAGTACTCCCGCTCATGCTGGTGCGCTACTGCAGCCCCGGCCTTCTGGGTCTCGGCGTCACCGCTCTCATCGCCGGCTTCATGTCCGGTATGGCGGGCAACGTCAGCGCCTTCTCCACTGTCTGGACGTACGACATCTACGGCGCGTTCTTTAACAAGAAAGCCACTGACAAGCACTACGTCTCCATGGGTCGCTGGTGCACCTTCATCGGTGTGCTCATCTCCGTCGGCACCGCCTATCTCGTGCAGCATGCCGCCAGCATCATGGATTATGTACAGGCTCTCTTCAGTTTCTTCATCGCGCCGCTCTTCGGCACCGTTATCTTGGGCATGCTGTGGAAGCGCGCCACCAAAGCTGGGGGATTCTGGGGCCTGCTCGCTGGAACTGGAACAGCAATCGGCCTTTGGGCCTGGGTCCACTATGACCCCCCAGCCCTGCGCTACGTGGCCCTCTCCGCTGATGCTAAGGCCATGGCGGAAGACATGTACCGCGCGCTTTGGTCGTGGCTTGTCTGCGTCATCGTGACCGTCATCGTCAGTTATATGACGCAGCCCAAACCGGAAGCTGAACTTGAAGGTCTGGTCTACGGCGCCTCGCGCATTCCTGAAGAACGCGATGAGCACTGGTATCAGAGGCCTATCGTCTGGGCCGGAGCCATCGCCGTCATTTTCGTCATCCTCAACATAATCTTTTGGTAAGGAGAACTCACAACCATGCGCGAATCAATGTCAATCTGGTTTTTCGGCGGAGTCCTCTTCCTCATCTACGGCGTCATCATTACAGCTGAGGGCTTCTGGGAACTGGCCCATCCTCCTGCGAATCCTCCAGTGTTGTTCAACTTGCACCCATCGATATGGTGGGGTGGACTGATGGCCATTGCCGGCCTCGTATATACCATCCGCTTCTGGCCGCGAGTAAGGCGATAGCGGAAGACATCGATATACGGCCATCGACAGGAGTCGATATTGCCGTTCACTGGAAGGAAAGATGAAAAAGCAACTTACATTCGGAGTCATTGTCGGCAGCCGCGGATTCTTCCCGCACCACCTCGCGAAGGAAGGCCGCGAGGAGATCATCAAGGTGCTGGACGCCGCTGGCTACAAGAGCATCGTGCTGTCGCCCGAGCAAACGCAGCATGGAGCTGTACAGACTCCCGACGATGCGCGCCACTGTGCGGAACTCTTCAAGAAACATCGCGAAGAAATCGACGGCATCATCGTCACGCTGCCCAACTTCGGTGAAGAGCGCGCCATCGTCGATGCCATTCGTCTCTCGACACTCAAAGTCCCCGTGCTGGTGCAGGCAACGCCCGACCGCGCCGATATTATGAAGATCGCTAACCGCCGCGACAGCTTCTGCGGCAAGATGTCAGCCTGCAACAACCTAATGCAGTACGGCATTCCATACTCGCTCACAGCATTGCACACCGTTTCACCCAGCTCTGAAGCATTCAGCAAAGACCTCGCATGGTTTGCCTCTGTCTGCCGTGTGGTCGATGGCTTCAGCAATCTCCGCATCGGCGCGATCGGCGCTCGCCCGGCGGCATTCAACACCGTTCGCTACAGCGAGAAACTGCTCGAACTCAACGGTGTATCCGTTGAAACGCTCGACCTCTCCGAAATCATGGGCCGCATAAACCACATGAAGGACTCGGACGAAGCGGCGCAGGCCAAGCTTTCTGCGATCAAGTCTTACGTCTCGACCAGCGGCATTCCCGAGGCCGCATTGATGAAGATGGCCAAGCTCGGCGCAGTCATCGATGGCTGGATGAAGGAGACCTACTGCACCATCAGCGCCATCCAGTGCTGGACCTCGCTCGAAGAATACTTCGGCGTCGTGCCCTGCACCGTCATGAGCATGATGAGCGAGAATCTCTTCTCCAGCGCCTGCGAAACCGACGTTGTCGGCGTCCTCAGCATGTATGGCCTCGCGCTCGCATCGCAAACTCCCAGCGCGCTGCTCGACTGGAACAACAACTACGGCGACGATCCCGACAAGGCCGTCTGCTTCCACTGCTCCAACCTGCCCAAGCACTTCTTCTCCGATGTCAGAATGGACTTCCAGGAGATCATCGCCGGAACCGTGGGCAAGGAGAACACCTTCGGCACCTGCGTTGGCCGCGTCAAAGCAGGCGCAATGAGCTATCTGCGTTTCTCGACGGACGACTTCAACGGCAAAATCCGCGGCTATGTCGGCGAGGGCGAATTCACTAACGATCCGCTCGAAACCTTCGGCGGCGCAGGCGTCGTAAGAATCCCGAAAATGCAGAAGCTCCTGCGCTTCATCTGTGAACGCGGATTCGAACATCACGTAGCGGGTAACTTCTCGACTGTCGCAAGTCCCGTTTACGAAGCATCGACGCGCTACTTGGGGTGGGACATGCACTACCACGAAAACCCAAACGCATGACCTGCTCGTTGTCATCCTGACCCTGAACGAAGGAGAAGGATCTGTTTTTTGTACACGAGCCACAAAACATCGGGTGCCCCATCCTATCGCGCACTTTGCGATAGGGTCGGAGACCACAAATGCAAAACCAGGAACTACGAGCAGGGTTTCAAATGTTTTTGGGTAGAAGCACCGGCCTTTAGGCCCGTGAAACAGGCCATAAAAAATCCCGGGGCTTTAGCCCGGGGTTCTCTAAGGTCGATCTCGATAAGCCGGCTTTTCAAACAGCGCTAGGAAATAACAGATGTCCACAGTAGCAGGCGTAGATTTCGGAACACTCAGCGTTCGCGTCACCCTACTCGATAGCGAGAAGGGTCGTCTCGCCACCGCCGTCGCCGAATACCCACTCCACCGCAAACGCGAAGACCCCGACTACGCCACGCAATCCCATCAGGACCAGATGGACGCCCTCGTCAAAGCCACGCGCCAGGCCATCAAAGACGCCGGCATCGACGGCACCCAGATCGAAGCCATGGCGCTCGACACCACCGGCTCCAGCGTCATCCCCGTCGGCGAAAATCTCCAGCCGCTCGACGACTACTACCTCTGGTGCGACCACCGCGCCAAGGGAGAAGCGCAGCAGATCACCGAACTCGCCCACCGCGAACATCTCGAAGCCATCGAGTGGTGCGGCGGCGTCTACTCTCACGAGTGGGGATTCGCCAAGCTGCTCCACTGGCTCCGCCATAACCCCGACAAGCGCGACCGCTTCGTCACCGCTTTCGAACACTGCGACATGGTCGCCGCTACCCTCTCCGGCATCACCGACGCTAAACAGGCGAAACGCAGCGTCTGCGCCATGGGCCACAAATGGATGTGGAACCCGAAGTGGGACGGCCTCCCACCACAGGCGTTCCTCTCCAAGCTCGACCCGCTCTTCGCCGGAATCCGCGAAAAACTCGCAGGCAGCTACGAAACCTCAGACAATCTCGCCGGACATCTCTCGCCCAAATGGGCCGAAGCGATGGGCCTGCGCCTCGGAATCCCGATTCCGGTCGGAGCCTTCGATGCACACTGGGACGCGATCGGCGCGGGCTGCCGCGAAGGCGACGTCGTCAACGTCGTCGGCACCTCCACCTGCATCATCGCCATGCAGCAGAAGGCCAGCCTCGTCCCCGGTGTTTGCGGAGTCGTTCCCGGCAGCGTTCACCCGCATTACACCGGAGTCGAAGCCGGACTCTCCGCAACGGGCGACATCTTCGAAGCCATCGCCCGCCGCGCCGGAACCAAAGTCTCCGAACTGTCGCGCGGCCTCGAAGCCTACCGCGCCGGACAAACCGGCCTCCTCCGCCTCAGCTGGGACAACGGCGACCGCACCGTCCTCGTCAACTCCGAGCTGGGCGGCGTCACCTTCGGCTGGAACCTCATCCATACCGCACAGGATGAGCTCTACGCCGCCATCGAAGGTACCGCCTTCCACACGCGCATCATTCTCGAACGTATGGCCGAATATGGTGTTCCCGTCGACCGCGTCATCAACGCCGGAGGCATCCCGCAGAACAACCAGGTCCTCAATCAGGTCTACGCCGACGTCCTCGGGAAGCCGGTCCTCGTCCCCGCCGGAATCCCGACCAGCCTCGGCTCCGGCATCTTCGCCTTCCTCGCGGCCGGAACCTTCCCGACCATCGAAGAAGCCCAGACAAAGATGTGCCTGAGCTATAAGACATTCACTCCAAATTTGGCAGCAAATGCGACCTATAACCGCCTTTTCGAGCACTATAAACGCCTCTATTTCGCACTTGGAAAGCGTGGCGCAGAAGCCGCGCCGCTCGGCGACGTGCTTCCGGACCTGCGCAAAATAGCCGCCGAAGTCCAGCGCCAACCCTGACCCGCTTTCCCAAAAACCTTGTCAAGAGCAAAAAACGCTCATTAGCTTGCAAGTCATTCATTCAAAAGAGAAAAAGCCTTCTTCAATTTGGCGTACTTTCCTTTCCCGCCAGCTATAATAAATAGAGAGGCTTTTGAAATCACCTTTCAGGAAGAAGTGCTGATATAAGCCGTTTTGCTGTGAAGGGACTTTTTTCGCCGCAGTCAGGATCGGGCAGCCTTTTAGCAGAAATTAAACCCTCTATAATCTGATAGATATATGTAACTGGCGTAGATTCAAACAATTAGCGCTATCTCCACAGAATCCGCCTATTTTCAGTGACTTAGGTGACAGGGGGCTGGGACTTTCGCCCTGAAGAGACACGGATGGGTGACTGGAGGATTCTCATGAACGCCGCCATCGTCGGTTCCTTTTCCACTCCACCCCGCTATGGCACCTTCGCAGACCCGCAGCCAGCCGAAGGCGAGCTGATCGTAAACGTCACCGCAACCGGCCTGCATCCGATTGTGCGAGCTCTGGCAAACGGAACGCACTACGGCAGTACCGGCGTCCTTCCCTTCATCCCCGGAGTCGATGGCACGGGACGGCTCGGAGACGGCACGCGCGTCTACTTCGGATCAGCCCGGCCCCCCTACCGCACCTTCGCCGAAAAAGCCCTCGCAACAAAAGGAATGTACATTACCCTCCCCGACGGCCTCGACGAAACAACCGCCGCCGGAATCGCAAACCCCGGCATGTCCTCCTGGGCGGCGCTCAAGGCGCGCGCAAAATTCGCCGCCGGAGAAAGCGTCCTGATCCTCGGCGCGACCGGCATTGCAGGAAAGCTCTCCGTCCAGATCGCAAAAAGGCTGGGTGCCCGCCGTGTCATCGCCGCCGGACGCAACCCGCTGGCGCTGGAAGAACTCAAAGTCCTGGGCGCAGACGCAGTCATCTCGCTCACACAGGAGCACGATGCCCTTGTATCCTCTTTCCGCAACGAAATCGCTGGAGAAGGCGTCGATGTCGTCCTCGACTACCTCTGGGGTGCACCCGCCGAGGCCGTACTCGCAGCCATCGCGCAAAAAGGATTGAAGCACGCTTCAGCGCGCATCCGCTTCATTCAGGTTGGCAACAGCGCCGCGCCGACGATCACGCTGCCTGCGGCGACGCTGCGCAGTTCCGGACTTGAACTACTGGGAAGTGGCTTCGGCAGCGCATCCATGGACGAGATTTTCCAGGCAGTCCGCGAATTTTTCGAGGCCGCAGCGAAGGCTCCGTTTCAGACCAGCCTGAAGGCGGTTCCGCTGCGCGATGTCGAATCCGTCTGGAACAATCCTGAACGCGATGCTCGAATCGTCTTTCAACCCTGACGGAGTTCAAAAGACCGCTTTGAAACTTTCCGATAGAGGTGCCGCCAGCCCCAAAAGAACAAGATTAAAAATGGTAGAGCGAAGACCACGGTGTATAAGAGTTCACCAAATGCATCTCCTGGCGCAAAATCGCTCATTTCTCCTTTAAAGATGAATCGCTCATAAAAAGGAACAGCGCCCAGAGCACCTGCAACTATCACCCCGGGCGATGTAAGTATTGCGCCAATAATTACCGCTATCTTCTTCTGATTCATTGAACCGCTCACCGATAACTCTAAGTCAGCGATCGATTGTTGCTAACCGAATCAGCTGCTTCACTAGCCATCGAGCGCAGCATCATCGCCGCAACGTAGGCTGCACCAAAGCCGTTATCGATGTTCACGACGGCCACATTGGGCGCGCATGAGTTGAGCATTCCGAGCAGCGCAGTCAAACCACCGAAGGCTGCACCATAACCAACACTCGTAGGCACAGCGATGACCGGAGCAGCAACCAAACCACCAACGACGCTGGGCAGCGCGCCCTCCATGCCCGCACAAACGATGACGGCACGGGATGCTTTGAGCGTTTCACTTTGCGCGAGCAAGCGGTGCAACCCGGCGACGCCAACATCGTAGACGCGCTCGACTTTCACGCCGAGATATTCGGCGGTAACAGCAGCTTCTTCGGCAACAGGAATATCGCTGGTACCAGCACACAGAACCGCAACGGGACCAATATTGGAAGAAGAGCCAGTTTGTCGAAGCCCAATAATACGAGCCTCAGTATGATATTCGGCTTCAGGAACCATCTGCTTGACAGCATCCCATGCAGCAACGCTTGCGCGCGTAGCAATCACGTCCCCGCTGGCAAGCGCCATGCGCGCGAAGATTTCAGCGACCTGCTCGGGTGTTTTTCCCGCCGCGTAAATGACTTCGGGCAGCCCCAGACGCAGTGAGCGGTGATGATCGATCTTTGCGAAACCAGCATCTTCAAATGGCAGATGCGAGAGGCGTTCGAGCGCGTCGGCAGAAGATATGTTGCCGCTCTCGATCTGCTTCAACAACGCAAAAATCGCGTCGCGGTTCATGCTTCCACCTTCTTCTCAGCTAGGACCGCAAGCACGGCCTGCATGACCTGCTTCAACGGAACACTATGCTCCCGCGCGGCGCGAGCGCAGTCTTCATACTCCGGCATAGAGTTCAAGTCCTCGCCGTCGCGAGAGCCGACCTTAACGCGAATGCTGCCATACTCCGTCTCGACTTCGATGAAACGGCGCTGCAGGACAACTCGATCTTCTTCGCGCACGCGGACACCGAGCGTTGTTGTTTCGCGCAACAGAAGACACTCAAATGCTTCTCGCCGCTCGGGCCGGCAAAGCACTGTCAACAGACTGCCCATTCGACCTTTCTTCATAACCACGGGAGCGCACATCACATCGAGCGCGCCTTCTTCAAGCGCCCGCTCCATCGTGTGCGCCACGAGCTGCGGTGTTGCGTCGTCCACCGCACATTCAAGGACAGCAACACGTTCACCTGCGGGCTTCTGAGAGCCAACAGATTCGCCGATGCTCAGCCGCAGAACATTGGGGAAGTCTTTCGGATTGCGCGTGCCCGCTCCATATCCGATCACTTCCGCCGCGATGACCGGCATATCGGTAAACCTGCAGCCAAGAGCCTTGAGCAGCGTAGCTCCAGTCGGTGTAGTGAGTTCCTTTTGAATGCCGGCTGAATATGTGGGGATGCCCTTCAGCAGCTCAGCCGTTGCAGGTGCGGGAACGGGGAACATGCCGTGCGCGCACTGAACAAATCCGCTCCCCACGTTTACCGCTGATGCATACCACGCGTCGACGCCGAGCGAACACAGGCCAGCCGCTCCGCAAACGATGTCAGCGATGGTATCGACGGCGCCGACTTCGTGGAAGTGCACGGTGTCGACGGGCACTCCATGAATCTTCGCTTCGGCGTCGGCGAGCAGCTCAAAGGCACGTAGCCCTAAGGTGCGCACATCGGGCGCAAGCTGCGAGTGCTCGATCAGTTCGCGAATCTGCTTCCAGCTGCGGCCATGAACGTGTTTGTGTTCATGATGATCGTGGGCATGTTCGTGCGAGTGGTCGTGATCATGATCGTGGTGGTTGTGATCATGGCTGTGCTTATGCTCGGCAACTTCTTCACTGCCCGCATCGAGCACATCCACCTTGGCTGCCGTGATTCCGCTGCGATCGACGGATGAGAACTTCAAGCTTGCGCCGATGTTTAGCACACTTGCCGTCTCTTCAAGCAACGATCTCGAGACGCCGGCATCGACGAGCGCGCCGAGCAGCATGTCTCCGCTGATACCGGCGAAACATTCGAGGTAACCGATACGCATCTTATTTTTCAGCCGCCTTTGCCAACATTTCAACAGGCAGAATCTCGTTCATCGAGCCGGAGCGATAGCCCTCGCAGTCCACCGCGACATAGTGAAAACCGGCGGCACGTACAACTTTACCCATCTGCCGGAATGTCTCCGGCGACAGCGCTGAGGCCAACTCGTTCTCTGCAATTTCGATGCGCGCAATGTTGCCATGATAACGCACGCGAAAGGTACGCAGGCCTAAACTGCGCAGACCTTCTTCGGCATCTTCGACCATGCGCAGCGCTTCCGGAGTAACGCGGCGGCCATACTCAATGCGCGAAGACAGACACGCAGACGCAGGCTTATCCCAGACTTGCAAAGTCGCGGCTCGCGCAAGCTCGCGTACATCGGCCTTCGTCAATCCAGCGTCAGCAAGCGGAGCGGCCACTGCATGTTCCGTCGCAGCTCGCTGGCCGGGACGAAAATCCTTCTTGTCGTCCACATTCAGACCGTACGCAACTGCTCCAAAGCCGAGGCTCAGGCGCTCTTTTTCGAGAACTGTGAAAAGCTCGTCCTTGCAGTGGAAACAGCGATCGGCCTTATTGACGGCGTACTCTTCGCGTTCCAGTTCATCCGTCTCGACCGTGCGCAATGAGATCGACTGCTGCTGTGCAAACTCAACGGCCTCGCGATAGTGGCTTCGCGGCAGGCTTGCAGAGTCGGCGATAACGGCGAGCATCCGATCACCGAGTACTTGATGCGCAACGTAGGCAAGATAAGCCGAATCGACGCCGCCTGAATAGGCAACGACGACGCTGCCCAGTTCGCGAAGCCTCGCTTCAAGACGCCGTTTCTTTTCCTCTAACTCGACCATCAGCCCAGCCATTGCGGATTGTGGTATGTCCCGTCAAAATTGTGACTCGTCTTATATAGCTCAAACTCGCCCTTCTGTGCTACTGTCTCCGTCTTCTTTAGGATCGAGCTGACTTCCGCGGCGTCTAGCCCGCGGAAATTCTTCGCCGTATCCAGCGCCTGATGCAGAATCTGCATCGAATCGCATCCGGTGATGACGACGCTGACGGGCAGATGCATGGCGAAGCGCAGGCACTCGACTGGTGTGACCGTGTTGCTCTTGAGGATGATACCGTCGCCCATCGGCTTCATGCCCAGGATGCCCATGTTCAGCTTCTTTGCGACAGGAATCACTTTGTTGCCGAAGCTGTCGAAGTGCGCGTCCATAGCATTTAACGGCATTTGCACCGTATCGAAGGTGTAGTTGTGCTTCGTTGCAGTTTCGATCATATGCAGATGCATCTCAGGGCTTTTGTGTCCCGTGAATCCGATAAATCGAACCTTGCCTTCCTTCTTCGCTTTTTCCAGATATTCAAGCGATCCGCCTTGAGCGAAGACACGCTCAGGGTCATCCATACGAATGACTTCGTGAATCTGAATCAGGTCGATATGATCGGTCAGCAGTCGCTTCAGCGATTCCTCTAGCTGCTGCTGTGCGGCCTTGGCAGTACGGCCGTCGAGCTTCGTCATCAGAAAGGCTTTCTCACGATATCCGTCTTTGAGCGCGATGCCCATGCGAATTTCGCTGAGGCCATCGTTGTAATCCCAGCAATTGTCGAGAAAATTCACCCCGGAATCGAGGCCTGTACGAAGGATGCGCGTACTTTCATCCTGCGACACAGAACTCCTGCCGACGTGGTGACCGCCGAGTCCGACGATAGAGACTCTGACTCCCGTTCGACCCAGCGTCCGGTATGGCATGCCGGTAGTCGAATCGACGGCATCGGCATATGGAACCAGGGTTGAGGCCAGGGCGGTAATCGCAGCCGACTTGAGAAATTCACGCCGTTCCATGGATATTGCTCCTCGGAGTCATCCTACTCCTTGGGAAAAAAGATGACGAATAGGATTCATTCGATTCGATGCATCTTACCGTCAGAATGGTGAGCCTACTGCAAGCGCGATACTCTTGAAAAGGATGGCAGTTCTCCAATTACGTTCGGTCCTTACCCCCGAGGAACGTCAGCAGAGACAGAAGCTGATCCTGCGGGATTCTCTGGCTCTTCTGAGCCTGTTTGCCATCGTTGTTGTTCTATTCTTCATCACATTGTTTCTCTTTCATTCGTTTTCCGTGCATCGCCAGGAACTGGCGCAGCGGTGGCTTAAGCGCGGAGAAAATGCGCTACATACAAACCAGCCTCTTGCCGCCATTAACGCATTGCGTACGGCATTGGCCTATGCTCCCGACAATGAAAACTTGCAGATTGAGTTGGCCGAAGCGCTAGCGGCAGGAGGTCGCACGCAGGAAGCCGTCGCGTATTTCAACACTCTGCTCGAATCACAACCGGGAAATGGAATGATTAACCTTCAGCTTGCGCGCCTGGCGGTAAAGCAGGGGGATGAAGGGGCCGCGCTCGATCATTACGAAGTCGCTCTCGACGGCACCTGGGAAGGTGATGGCTACGTCCGTCGCCGGGAAGTTCGGCTGGAGCTGGCGCAATATCTGATTGATCGGAAACGCTATTTCTCCGCGCGCAATCAATTACTGATTGCAGCAGGCAATGCGCCGGACGATGTAAACATTGAACTGAAGGTGGCGGAAATGCTGGAAAGCGCAAAGGACTCCGCCAACGCGTTGCATCTGTATCAGAAAGCACTGCAGCACCGGCCGGCACGCCTGGCCGCGCTCGAAGGTGCGAGCCGTGCAGCTTACGCGCTCAACCGCTATCTGCAGGCCAAAGAATATCTCGAACACACATTGAATCATCCCGATTTTGAAAAGCAGCCATCGGAAGTCCAGGCGCAGTTTCGCGACATGCTTTCCGACTCCGACCACATCCTGCTGCTGTATCCGGGACCTGAGTTGAGCGTTCAGTCCCGAGCCGGACGCATTCTCGGCAACAGGAAAATCGCCCAGGAGCGGCTCGCAGTCTGCCTGAGCAGCAAGACCGCCGTTCCGCCTGAACTGCAGGCTCTTGCCAACCAATGGCAACAACTGCCGCCAACCTTGCGTCTCCTGCAACTGGAGCAAAACCCTGAGCTGGAACAGCAGATCATGCAACTGGTCTACCAAACGGAACAGGTCACCAACCGGCAATGCGGTGCACCTACCGGCAACAACGCGCTTTTGCTGAAGATTGCCCAGGCTCCGGAGGCCGTCGAGCAGCAATGAGTACGCAAACGGCGCAGCAATCTACCGGCAAAATCCAGCACACATTTACCCAACTTCAGATCCAGAAGATCGCGCCGACGCGCGATGAGCGACTCTTTCTCGTCCTTTCAATTTTTATCGGGGTGCTCTCTGGACTGCTCGTCGTCTCCTTCCGAATCGCCATTGAGTGGATCAAGATCCTCACCCTCGGCTCTGCTCCGCATGCCGGCCAATTCCGGCTGTTGGCCGTTCCCGCGCTGGCAGGACTGTTTGTTGCGGCACTGGTGCAGCTTTTTTTTCCCGCCGCGCGCGGTAGCGGCGTAAATCAGACCAAGGCTGCGCTGTACATCTACAACGGCTACATTTCATTTAAGACCGTCATCGGTAAGTTCATTACCTCGGCGCTCGCGATCGGCTGCGGACATTCTCTTGGACCGGAAGATCCTTCGCTGCAGATCGGTGCCGGCGTTGCCTCGATGGTTGCGCGGCGACTGAATCTTTCCAGGCAGCGGCTACGTTTATTCGCGCCTATCGGAGCGGCGGCCGGGTTGGCGGCGGCCTTTAACGCGCCCATCTCAGCCATCCTTTTCGTCATTGAGGAAGTCATCGGCCAGTGGAGCGCGGCTGTCCTGGGCTCCATTGTCCTCTCTGCGATTTCAAGCGTTGTGGTTGCCCGCTGGTTCTGGGGATCGGAGCCGATCTTCCGCATCCCGGCAGTTACGCTGCGCGACCCGCGTGAACTGATCGCCTACGCCGTGCTCGGCGTAGCCGGAGGATTTGCCGCACTCGCCTTTTCGCAAGCTCTTTGCGCGCTGCGTCCCCGCCTCCGAGCCTTGCCCCGCTGGACGCACTACTGCCAATCCGGAGTTGCCGGACTCCTCGTCGGACTGATTGGATTTGTCGGTTTTCCGCAGGTCATGGGACCCGGCTATGAAGTCATCGACCAGGCCATGCACGGCCAGTTCGCCTGGAAGCTCCTGCTCGCACTCGCATTGCTCAAGATTCTGGCGACAACGCTCTCCTTTTCGAGCGGTACACCCGGCGGCATGTTCGCGCCGACGCTCTTTATCGGCGCGATGCTTGGTGCTTCTGTCGGTTCGTTCGAGAAGCTTTCTTTCCGCATCTGACTGGCACCGTAGGATCGTATGCACTAGTCGGCATGGGAGTTCTGTTCGCCGGATTCCTGCGCGCCCCTCTCACCTCCGTCTTCATGGTGCTCGAGGTCAGCGGCAACTACTCAATCATCCTTCCGGTCATTCTTGCGAACATGATCGCCTATCTGATGTCACGCGGCTTGCAGCCCGTTCCTGTATTTGAGGTACTCACGCAGCAGGATGGACTCGAGCTGCCATCGATGGAAGAGGCGCGCGAAGAATCCGAGTTACATCTCGAAGATGCTCTGCTCCCTGTCAATGTGCCCGTCATCCAGGGGCAACATTCAATTGCGCATGCGGCGCAAATCGTCTCGGCCTCTCAGGCTTCCGCATTCCTGGTCTCTACCTGGGATGGTTCGTGGTATGCCATGACCGCCGGCGAGTTGACCTCCGCCAGCGCCATCTCTACCCCGGAAACGGTCTTGGAACGCATATTGCCTCCCGAGCGTACTCCTATCCTTTTCCCGGATATGCCGCTCGACAGTTCTCTCCGCTATTTCCCGCGATGGCCGTTGTTGCCGATCATGAACCGCGCCAGTAGAGGCTCTCTGGAGGGCATCGTCTCCCAGGATGACGTGCTTCGCTGTTATCAGGAGCATTAGTCACACGACCGTCATTCTGAAAGTGAGGAAATAAACTCAGGAAATTCCGGAATCTCGACTTGCGGAAACACCACCGTCTTTTTCTTCTGAATCTGCTCAGCAGGAGCCCTCCCTGACTCAGGATGCCGTCCCACCGTCCAACTTAAATCGGCATTTTTTCATCTGTTTAACTCAGATAAATATTTACGGGCGAGACACGTCAGCTCTTTCTTACGTCTATTCTTCTGGACTACTTCATCGATTTCCTGCCGATTTGGCGAGGTTGCTATTTTGAGTTCCCCTGTTCTGGAAGTAAATTCCCCCGCGCTCGTTCTCGATGAACGGATCGCGCATCGGCCTCTGACGCTGACCATCAGTCATGCAACCGGGTTCGCGCTGCTTACCCCCTTCGTTTTGCTCATTCACGGCTATCATCCTTTCGCAGATGATGCCGGTATCTATGTTGCCGGCATCCGTAAGATGCTGGACCCGGCACTCTTTAGTATCGATTCGAGCTTTGTAGTCGCGCACACGCGGTTTTCGATTTTCTCCCACCTCTTCGCCGGAGCCATTAAGCTCTTTCATATTCCGTTGGAGATGGCACTACTCACCGCCTACCTCCTGTCTATCTTTGTTTTTCTGCTCGGATGTTTTCAGCTCGCGCAACGCATTTTCCGCAATGTGCAACTGGAATGGGGTGCAACTCTGTTTGCCAGCGCACTCTTCACCCTCCCGGTGGCCGCAACTGCGCTCTGGATCATGGATCCCTATGTAACGGCGCGCTCTTTTTCAACGCCGATTTCTCTTTTCGCGCTGACTGCATGCATTGACCGAGACTGGAAGCGTACGGCTCTATGGTTTGCAACAGTGGCTCTTCTGCATCCTCTTATGGCGATGTATCTGGCAGCCTTACTGGTGGCCTATATCCTTGTCGACAGAAGCAGCTGGCGATGGCTGTCAGCCGCCTGCGTAGCCTCGTTTGTTGCCTGCGGAGCCATCTATTTCACAACGCGCCACGCTTCTCTACCCGCCGGATATCGAGAAGCCGTTATGACGCGCACGTATTTCTTCCTCTCCTTCTGGCACTGGTATGAGGTGATGGGGCTTGTACTGCCTTTGCTGCTGATGCTGGTCCCGGCTTTCCGCACTCACAACATTACGCTCAGGAACCTGTGCGTGGCCTGCGTCGTCAGCGGCGGTACAGCGTTTGCGATTGCAGCATGCTTTATTCACAGCAGCGGCAGTTTTTTTCTTGCGAGAATCCAGCCTCTGCGTGCCTTCCTGCTGATCTACATCGTGGGGGTGCTACTGCTAGGCGGATTTCTTGCCCAACACCTTCGTGGCAGGCGTAAGGCATTGGGGGCCGCTTTGCTGCTGTTCGTGTCAAGCCTCATGCTGCTGATCCAGAAGCAGGTCTATAGCACATCGGCGCATGTGGAATGGCCCTTCACAGCCCCACACAACCCGTGGCAGCAGGCATTCCTATGGATACGGAGAAATACACCCCAAAACGCCGTTTTTGCGCTCGATTCGAACTATACGAAAATAAACTCGGAAGACACGCAGGGCTTTCGCGCCACCGCGGTGCGCAGTGCCCTGGTGGACGAGTTGAAAGATGGTGGCGTGGTGGCCATCTTCCCGGAGCTTGCGCCCCACTGGAAAACCCAGCGCGATCTTGAGCTGGGCCTCAACCAGATCAGCGATCAGGACCGGGTCGCGCGCCTGCGTCCCGTAGGAGTTACCTGGATTCTGCTGAGTGCCAACGCGGAGACCCAGCTGTACTGCCCCTATCGCAACACTGCTGTCGCCGTCTGCAGGCTTCCCTGAGCTTGAGTCCGGCATGAAACGCGAGCTTGCATCGCAGGGGCACTCCCACTACTCTCGGTATCAGTAGCTTCTTATCTCATGCTGAGCCTGTATCAGAGACTCATCCTTGGCTTTTTACTGCTGATTGCGCTGGTCGGTGGACTGGGTATGCTGGTTCGCCACTCGTTTGTGCATCTCTCTGCACTCGACGCGCAGCAGCAGACGGCGGACGCTGCCGTGGGATCGCTCTCCCAGGTTCAGGCATCCATCGCCCGGGAGCAGATTCTCGCCGGACACCTGGCGTCTGCCTCCGACCACAGCCTCTACACCCAGCTTCTCGCGCAGGCAGGCGTCACTAGTCAGCGCATGGCCGCCGCCGAGGCTCTCTCCTTAGGCCAGCAGGCAGCGTCGTTGCAGGAGATGCAGCGAAAGCATGCCCGGCTCATCGATCGGCTCAAATCCGCCGCTCCCGATACGTGGCAACGCCTGGCAGCCGATACACTGCGTCCGCAGCTGGATGAGATCGACAAATCTATCTCAGATGATCTGAGGACCCTCTTCGCCGGCCGCGCCAGTCTAATGGCGTCTCTCGATCACCAGCGCTTTCTGCTTCGCGCCCGTCTTATTGCAGCCTCGGGAACGAGCCTCATTGCTGCGATTGCGGTCTCGATCGTGTCATTATTTTTCGTTATCCTGCCTATCCGTCGAACCGCCAGGACCGCGCGTCTTATTGGCCAGGGCGACCTGCACCAGCGCATTGAGTGGCGCACCCGCGACGACCTCGGCGATATCGCCACGGAAGTTAACCGCATGGCCATCCGTCTGCGGGATCTGCGCGAAACCGAATCTGGCCGTCGCCAGATGGAACAGCAGCTCAGCGATGCTGTCGTGCAGTCAATCTTCGAGCCTGTCATCGTAACCGACGCCAAAGGCCACGTCTTGAAACTGAACCAGGCATCTACGGAACTGCTGGGCAAAGCTGCCACTGACAGAATGGCTCTTACCAATACTCCCGGCGGAGAAAAAATTCTCAGCGCCGTGCGCAACGCCGTTTCCATGCAGCGAGCCATGACCGGCGAAGGCGATGCCACACTGCTGCCTATGCGCATTGGCAGTGCGCAGCGCAGCTACCGTCTGCGTACTTCTCCCATGCGTGACAACGATGGCAAGCTGCTGGGAGCGGTTACGGTGCTGGAAGACGTGACGGAATTGCAGGATATCGACCGCTTCAAGACGCGCTTCCTGACTGTAGCTTCGGAAAAACTGCGTGATCCTCTGCAGAGGCTGCGCCTTGCTATCTATGCGCTCACGCGCGGTCACGCGGGTGATCTGCGGCCTCTTCAGACGGAGATCCTGGAAGGCGCCAGTACTGAGGCCGAGAAGCTCGACGATCTGATGGCGGACCTCATAGAAGTCGCGGAACTCGATACCGGCCGCCGCGAGATGAAGCTGGAGCGGTTGCGTCCCATCGATGTTCTTGAAGATGCCTTTTATCGCTCCCGCGAACAGGCGCACTCAAAGAAGGTCGAAATTACTGTCAACGCATTCGCCGATCTCTCTTACGTTCACGCCGATCGCCGCGCACTGCGCAGCATCCTGGACAACCTTCTTTCGAATGCGTTGCGTTACGTGCCTCCGGGCGGACATATTCGCCTCGAAGCGACGGAGTTGAAAGACGGTATCCAGTTCGTCGTGCAGGACAGCGGACGCGGCATCGAAGCCGAACGCCTGCCAACTATCTTCGGGCGCTTTACCGACAGTTCCGGAAAAGGAACGGGGCTGGGTCTCGCGCTTGTGCGCCGTCTGGTAGAGACTCTGGGCGGTCAGGTCTCTGTAGAAAGCCGCCTTGGCCAGGGAACAACCTTCAGCTTCACTCTGCCCGTTGCAATGGCCGTGCCATCGCGTCATCAAGTGGAGATCGGCTGATATGTGCGCGCAGATTAACCTGGACACCGATTCTCAAACCTTGTCGCCGGAGGACGCGAAACTGCGCATCTACCTCGGCGCCGCACCCGGCGTTGGCAAGACCTATCGACATGCTCGAAGCACGCTTCACCTGCTAAGCCAGCAGGGCGTCGATGTCGTCATCGGGCTGGTAGAGATCTCATGGACGCGCGGAAACCGAAGCCCGTCATTCGGCGATCTCGAAATCATTCCTCAGAAAGCGATTCGCCTACCGTTCGGTCACATCTGCAAGAGATGGACCTCGACGCCATCCTCGCCCGCCATCCCAACACCGCTGTCGTCGACGAGCTGGCTCACACCAACGTTCCCGGCAGCAAGAATCACAAACGGTACGAAGATGTGATTGAGCTGCTTGACGCCGGCATCAACGTGATGACCGCCGTCAACATTCAGCATCTTGAAACGCTGAATGATGCCGTCTCGCGTCTGCCAATACCGTAATTCGCGAAACGGTTCCTGACAGCTTCTTCAAGCGCGCCGATGAAGTTGTCAACGTCGACATGACGGTTGACGAACTGCGTTCAAGACTTCGCCAGGGCAAAATCTACGCGCCGGAAAAGGTTGAGCAGTCTCTCGCCAACTTCTTCCGCAAGGGCAACCTGAACATGCTGCGCGAACTTGCTCTGCGCACCACCGCCGAGCAGGTGAGCAGCCGCGCGTCAGAGTATCGCCGCACCCAGGGACTGGAACAGGCGCCGATCCCGGAGAAAGTCATGGTCTGCCTGAGTACGCGGCCCGGCACCGAACGCTTGCTGCGCGTCGGCTCCCGCATTGCCGGCCGATTGAACAGCAACTGGTACGCGGTCTACGTGACAAAACCCAACGACGATAAGGGTCACGGCGATCCTGAGGCATTTCATCGACTTGAAGATTACGAGCGCATGGCCCGCGATCTCGGCGCAAAGGTTGTCATTCTCAAAGATAGCAATGTCTCCGATGCCCTGATACATTTCACTCAACAGGAAAACATCTCGCACGTGGTCTTCGGACAATCCGCGCGTTCGCGCTTGGACATTCTGTTGCGCGGCTCAGTTTTGAACCGCTTTCTGGCAGAAGTCCGTGACATGACGGTTCAGGTCGTGCCAATGAACAAGGAAAAACGCTGAGTTTTATTGTTTTTTGAGCACAGCACTACGGTTCTCGTCTGTCGTAATCGCCCCTTCGAGCTTTTTGAGCGCGTCATACTGGCCGGGTTTCAGCACCAGTTCCTTCACCACCAGTTCACGCGAGTATCGCAGCACATTCTCGTCCGCCTTTACTTCGCTGGTGTAGGTAGCGAATCCGACATCGATCTTCGTCGGATCAGGAAGCTCATCGACGACATATCCTGCAGGAACCGATACGTCAAACGTGTCACGTTCAGTTCCCACCACCCCCAGATCGATGGGATATTTTCGCGGGCTTTCCTTGAGTGCTTCCGCATCCGAGCCCAGGACGCGCGGGCGTACCAGTAGCAGGTTCCCGGCGGTCTTCGCATATTCAGGCGCAGAGATCTGATACTTCACGACGAATTTCTCTTCCAGGTTCTGCACATTCTCCGCGCTCTCTGCTTTCAACTGAAATTCGGAGAAATCTTGCCGCAGATGGCGTTCCACATATTCGCGCCTCTCTTTGTCGGCACTCTTTGCAAAGTAGTTCCGCTCCCGGCCCGATGACGCTCCCACTCGTGTCTCGGTAACCGAACCCTCCAGCGTGCCGTCGGCTTCAAGGTGAAGTTTTGCCATGCGTTCGGTCACATCCGCATCGGGTGAAACCACCGGCAACTGAACCACCTGGCTGTTCGCGCCATTCACCAGCGTCCCGAAACTCCCTTGCAGGTAAGTAGGCAACAGCCCGAGCGGCACATACTGGTTCGTCGGGTCGAAGATGAGGTAGCGCTGTCCATTGCGCGTTTTCACAACCGTTCTCAGACGCACATCGTTGTACCCATCCGGAAGCTCGATCGCCGCGATCGCATGGTTCCCGTCAATCGACGGAACATCGGCATCAACAAAGCCGCGCCGCGTATCCACGAGAACATACGTGGCATGTATGCCGATTGAATTCAGCATGGCTATCAGTAGTGTTGCCTTGTCCTTGCAATCTCCGTAACGGTTGTGAAAAACCGCCGCCGCCGGATGTGGCTGATAACCGCCGATGCCGATCTCGATGCCCACATAGCGGATTTCGTGCTGCAGGAACTCCGCGATCTTCTCGATGCGACCTGTGAAGTCGCTCTCCTTGCTCACCAGTTCCTGTGCCTTGGCGGCAATCTCGCTCGTAGCTGTTGTTTGCGGAGTACCCAGTCCGTCATACCATTTGCCAATGGTCGCCCATAGCTGGTCCCCTTGGGCAATATCGTTCGCCGCATAGTGCACCACCATGCGTCCGTCTAGCGCTACCTCGTCAGGCGCAAGCGGAGCATCATCCGTGTCCACAGCTGGAATATCGGCCAGTTCCCAGCGCCAGTGGCACGGAGCAACTTCCTGTGGCTGGGTGGATTCATGGTTATGCCACCACGCCCGCTGCTTCCATCCCGATGGCAGATCGATCTCAAAAACTGCGCGATGTACTGGAATCGAAGTCTGGAAGTCCCAGGACTTCTCCGTCATATATCCGGGCAACAGGCTTTCGGACTCATATGCAACCACACCGCCCGGATCGGCGCCCGGCGGAGTCACAACTTTGGCTCGATCATCCACGTAGAGCAGGCCGCCCTCTTCGCCGCCTTCTTCACGAATCTGATCGTCCTTCACGGTGTACGGATGGCCATCCGGTCCAATGCTCCAGGCATGGAAAGACAGCAGCTTTTTGCCGCCGCCAGACCACGCAACCAGCTCAGCATAATCGCGGCCTTGCGGCCGCAGCAGCTTGATCACTTCCCGCCGGCGCAGCTTTGCCTGCCCATCCGGCTGAACCGTCAGCAGTTCGTCGCTGAGCAGGATCACGGCTTTTGCATCTGCAGGACTCGATACCTTCTCGGATGCCACCTGCTGCATCCAGTCCGGAAGCGGTTGAGTGGATGCGCGAGCGCCGCATATCGCCGTCAAAACAAGAATGAGAATGCCTGAAGCTACCCGCCCGCGCATTTACTGGCCCTTTGCGGTAGAAGCAGTTACCTGTAGAACAGCCTGTTGCTGATCCTGCGCATTTGCTTTTGCGAAGAAATCTTTAAGCTGCGGATACTCGCCCTTCTCATAGAGAACGTTCCCCAAAGCCATCACGCGGCCATACGCATAGGTCGTATCCGTTCCCTTGTATTTGGCGACATAGTCGGCAAACTTCGGTAGGGGAATCTCAGTATCTTTCGGAACACTTTCGATGCTCATGCCGGCAGGCAACGTAAGCGTTACCGTATCGTTCACCATGTAGGGAAAATGCAGATCCACCGGGTTCTCGCGCTTCGCATGGACAAATAATGGCTTGGCGTTTGCCTCAAAAAAGGTACCCGGCAGGAACACTCGCTTACCTGTCGCCGTGCCCATACTGCCGCTTACGTCCACCATGACCATCAGTGCGTGATTGTAGTCGGTCGCTCCCACAAAGTGATTCGTCTTCACCACGACCCCGACAGGCATGTCCTTCTGCAGCTCTTCTTCGAAGTCTTTCTTGGCCTGTTCTTCATCGCTGCGCAGAATATCCTGACGCCAGCGCAATGCTTCGCTGCCAGTAAAGGTCAGTCGGATGATTCCCTGCAGCTTTCCATCGCTGCCCAGCTTTAGCTCGGCAATCCGTAATATGTGCGTATCCTTAAAGCCAAGGTTGTCGGATCCGGCAAACGCTGTCCGGCCGCCTTCCATCTGGCGCACGCCTTCTACAGAGGTGTGTTTCCAATGCATCTTGCCGAACTCACAGTAACGTTCGCCCGGATCGAAAAACATCTCCTTGCCGTTCACACTAACAATCGCGATCTCGTCATCCAACTGGTCCCGGTCCAGGTAGCTCCGGATGAGAAGGCCGCTGTTGCGATTGGTCACGATCAGGGCATAGGCCTTCAGGTCTGCCGCGCGCGCCATGGCAATGAAAAGCAAAGTCAGCTCGTCATTATTGCCACGCTTCTGTTCCCATATGTCGTCCGCCGTCTTGACCTTCAGCCCTTCCGCCTTGTTCTCTGCAGCTGTGTGTTCACGAGTAAAGCTCGTATTCTCGAGCTGCAATACGGCGGCATAAATCTTCCTGAGCTTCTGTTCCTCGGTGTCACCCGGAGCGACGAGTTGCTGTACTGCCGCCTTCAATTTGCCCGAGGGCTGGGCAAAACGGTCGACATTTTTCGACCAGTATTTCCCCTCCTCTCTCCAGAACTCGTCACTGCTGCGGTAA
Source organism: Terriglobales bacterium (assembly GCA_963738095.1). GTDB lineage: Bacteria > Acidobacteriota > Terriglobia > Terriglobales > Acidobacteriaceae > Alloacidobacterium. The sequence goes on along the minus strand of CAVTVL010000020.1, from coordinate 145,000 downwards.
CCCGAGTAATAAAAGATCACGCGATAAGAAATGCTCTCCATCGGCGGCATGTAGTCCTCATCGATCATGGGAGGCACATTCTCAATCACCAGATCGTAGCCATCGAGCCCCCTTCGCACCTGTACGCCCGGCGGCAGAACTGGCGTATACATCAAACCAACTACCATGTGTCCGTGCTCGCTGTTGCTGGTCAGCTCACGCTCAGTGGGCACAAAGTGATAGTGGGCTTTGTGAACAAAGAGCGGCTGCTGGATATACCAGCGCGGGGATGAGGCGATATTGTCTTCATAAGAAAGTACGTATTCATACTCGATGATGCTGCCCACCTGAACGTCCGGCAGGCTGAAGACCTTGGTCATCACCTTCTTGTTGCCTTCCTTCAGCACCAGCTTTTCAATCGGCTTGCCGGTGAACGGAATCACCGTACCGTCGCTGTGAATGGTTCGGCCCTTCACGTCGCGGATGTTAAACGTGTGCCCTTCATAGAGGGGTAGCTCCACGTCGCCGTACTCTTTACCCTTTTCCGTAAGAATTTTGATCCGCGCATACAGTGAATGCATGTGCAGCTTGTCGTCGGAGATCTCCTGGCGGTAGAGATACACGGCCGCAGCATCCGGGGCTGCTGGATCGGACGTCATCTTCAGTTCTTCCTGAGTCGGTTGCTGAAAATCCGCAGCAATGGCAGGAAAAGAGCACAACAGAGACCAAAGCAGAAAAAGACAACTACAGAACGCTTTCAAGGAAGCCTCGCAAAAAATTCAATCAACTTCCGAGTAGCCACGAATCGCTCCCGGATGGCCTAGTTTTACTTCAGAAACAAGACCCTCGACAAGTAATTTCTCCTATGGAAGCGACGCTGCTGTTCCGTTTCGGTAGAAGCCATTCTGCGAAAACCCGCTCGAGAACTCATCGGATAACCGCATGCCTTTGCCATATCTTTGCCGCGCCGAGCAGCCACCGCCAGCAGTTTCCCGTGAATTGCGGTCGCTTCCAGATTGCGCAGTTCACAAGATCGGAATCGGCTCGGCATCGACAAAGTCGCAGCGCGCATCATACGACGCAGATTCACCTATCGCCTTCGCATGGGCGCTATGCGGACTTTGACTGTATACATACATTAGCTATGACCTTCCTGTGCCCCGTCGTAATGCTCTCTCGCATCCGCAAGTTAGGCCGGTATCCAGCCAGATGGGCTAATTGCGCCGTCTGGACCACTACAGGGTCCATCATTTTGCTGGTGCTGTTGTTGGTGGTACAGCCATCGCGGGCCTTCGCGGCGAGTCCTGACCTGCAGACTGTGCTGACTGGCTCGCGCCAGCGTATCGAGAAATTGGACTATCGCGCCACCGGGCGACTCACACGGGTGGAAGACAATGGCAAGCGCACGAACTACAAGTTTGTCGCCAAGGCTCACTGGTTTCCCGATGGTCTGCGCCTGCTTTGCGAGATCTCAGGGCCTGGCTCAGCGAAGACGAGCCTTCTTCTGCACATGACAGCGAGCGGCCACGTCACCATTGAGGCAGTACTTCCTGGAGAGAAAACCGCCAGCATGCTGCCCTTCGAACGTTGGAACGACCCGCTGGTAGGAACAGACTTCTCCTATGAAGACATGGTCGAGAGCCAGTTCTTCTGGAAAAATCAGCAACTCCTGCCGCCGGAGAAATACGGCGCACGCGATTGCTTTGTCCTTAAGAGCACGTCCGGCCCTCAGGAACAGACTCACTATGGTTCGGTAACCTCGTGGATTGACCGTAGCATTTTGTACCCAGTGCATGTGGTGAAGACGCTTCGCGGGACAGGACAGCAGAAGGAATTCATTTACTATGGCCTGCGGCAGGTCGGCGGCGCCTGGTCCGCGTCGCAGGTAGAGGCTAAGATGCAGGGTAAGCCCGGCTCTTCGAGACTTGTCATCGAAGGGGGCTCGGCCAAGGCAAATCTAACACGCAAGGACTTTGATCTCGGCCAGTCCAGCGCTCAGGAAAAGAAAGTGAAATAAATCAAAACGCTGATATGCGGCTGCGAGGCCTTGTGGTGTCTGTGTTCGCCGTCATGGGATAAGTTCCTTTTCAGGCGTCGCCGGGGCCCCATGTAATCCGAAGGGCCACCAATTCCAGTCGCCGGCAAGTTGCAGGAGTGCCGGCCCGACAATCATCCGCACCACTGTAGCGTCAATAAAGACCGCAACAGCGAGTGTGAACCCCAGCATTTGCACGACCAGAAAGCTTCCCAGGGTGAACGCGGTGAAGACGGCAATCATGATTGCTGCGGCGCTCGTGATGAGCCCTGCCGTCCGGGCCAGACCCTCGATCACCGCTGAACTCTCAGATAAACCGCGCCGCCGTTCTTCGAGGACTCGGGCAACAAGGAAGACCTCATAGTCCATGCTCAATCCGAAGACGATGGCAAACGAGAGAATCGGCACGATCGGGAATATCCTGCCGGTTGGTCCGTCGAGACCAAACAGGCTGCTGCCGTGGCCTTGCTGAAAGACGAGGACTAACGCGCCAAATGAGGCGCCCACTGAGAGCAGATTGAGCAGAATTGCTTTGACAGCCGCAAATAAAGAACGCAACCCGATCAGGAGCGCCATCAAGCTCCCCAATATGACGCCAACGACGACCTTCGGCAAACGTTCCTTCACTACCGAGTCATAATCTGCATCGAGCCCGGGAATACCGCCAACCAGCAGCGAAGCGCCGGGTACGCCGGTTATTGCCGCAACATCCGAGGACCGCACCTCTCGCACCCATCGTATTTGTTCGCTGGGTGAAAGTGTGGCAACTGGCAGCAACTCAATCAAGGTAGCGTGGCCATCACTGCTTAGGAAACTCTTGCGGATCGGCTCGGGCACATCGTCAAGGGCATCCGCAGTGTCAGACATTCCCGTGAGGGTCGTAAGAGACAAAACCTCTTCCGCTCTGGAATCGCTCTGGAAGCTTTTCGTCAAGCGGCTAACGGCAAGCCAACCGGCTGGTGAGAGCGGCGGAGACTGCGGCGGCAACTGCAGGATCACTCGGAGAGACTCCACGATACCCGACCGCCCCATGCCTCGAAGCGTGTGCAGCGCTTTTACCGACTCGGCTGCGGCTGGAAGCGAGTCATGGTCGGGCAGCCCGGGAGAAATTTTCCGTGCCTGGAATGCAAGCAACAGTAGCGGAATCCCGGCGGCCAGAAGAGCTGTCCAGGGACGGCGGGTTACGATGCCACCCCATCGCGCCCAGCGCTCGCTCGGCGCGCACAGGCTGTCCCCCGTTTTGAATCGTCTGGCTGGAAGAGACACTCTGGCTGCATTGATACGATGCCCGAGCATACCAAGCACCCAGGGCAGAATGAAAGTGCACAACATGACACTCAAAACGGTTACCAGCAGGCCTGCTATCCCGATGGAGCGCAGTTCGCTGATGGGCACAATCAGCAGCGCTGAAAATCCGATGGCAACCGTCGTGGCCGAGATGATCAGCGTCCGCCCCGCTTGGCCGGCAGCAATATCGGCAGCGCAGCCGGGATCACATCCCTCCGCTAATGCTTCGCGGAACCGGCTCACCATCAGCAGCGCATAGTCAATGCCCAGGCCAAGGCCAAGCATCGTCGCCAGATTCTGCACCAGAATCGACAAGTGCAGATAATTCGCGAGTAGCGCAGCCGCACCCATCGCCATCGAGATAGAGAGTATTCCAACTCCCAGCGGCAAGAGCGCGGCCACAAGACTGCCGAAAGCCAGCACCAGCAGCAGAAGAGTGACCGGCATCGCGCGTTCTTCGGCATGGTTGACGTCATCTGCACTGACCTTGCGAAGATCGAAGTTCAGGGGCGTTTCACCCGTAATCCCCAGTTTGATATTCGGATATTGCGACCTGAGCTGACCCTCCATCCAGTCTGCTTTTGCCCTCAGTTTGGGGACAAGCGCCTCGACACTTTCATCGTGCGGGTTCAACCCGAAGATGATCAGGGCCCCGCCATTGTTCCCAGTGAAAAGAGGATCTGGCCAATCCAGACTGGAGACGGCACCCGACACTCCGGGCACACTACGCAACGAACTGGTTAAGAAGCCCAATGCATCTGCGGCTTTTGCTGAATCCGGATCAGGAATACCACTGATAACCAGAACCAGGCGGTGGGCATAAGGAGACTGGAAGCGTTGCGCCAGTTCCATATCAACTTTTTCGGATTCTCCGCCCTTGATATGGACAGCTGTCTCCAGGCGGCGTTCGACTTTGTAGGAAAAGGGCAGCAGCGCAAGCGCCATGACAAAGCCCGACATCGCCAGCCAGAATCGGCGGCGAGCGGCGCCATGACCCATCTTCGAGCTTCGCATTACCATGGAAGATCCACGTCATTACCTGGTCCGTGTAAGAGCAATAAAACGACTTCGATGATCGGGCGCATGATGATATAGGGTCAAACTGAATATGTACTGGGATGCGGCCTTAAGCTCAGTTAACGACAAATATGGGGACTCCCTTGCCCATCGAGGGACGTGGCTGAGCAGACTTCGCTGGATGATTAGCCGCTCCTGGTATGTGGCGGCTCTGCGATCTTCACGAATATCCAGGACAGAAAACTGAAACCAACGCTCTTACTCATTGCAAACAACGTACGCAACATTTGATCCCTCAAGAAAAAAATGCCTGCGCTTTCGCGAGACGAATGCAGTATAGCGCCGACACGAAATCGGCTGCCCATTCTATGTATCAAACGGTAAGATGCGCCCCTCGCTTGTCCGCCAGCCGTCATTTTTATGTTAGTTTTGAACTAGCGGGAAATCCCGTGAGCTCGTAGCTCAGTTGGTAGAGCAACGCCCTTTTAAGGCGTGGGTCCTGGGTTCGAATCCCAGCGAGCTCACCATTAAATTCCGACCTTGCGTGCAGAATCGTCCGCTGACAACCACCCCATTCACTGTACTAATGATCCGTCATCGGGCTTCTCCCTCAGGTTACCGTTTCGGTTTGCCCAGCCGTATGTAAACTCCCAGAATCGGACCGTTCAAGTTGATTCCAAAATCCTCATATCTCGGTTCCGACAAGTAGAAATTCGATACGTGCATATACGTCATGCCGGCTGAAACGCTATACCGGGGATTGAAGTTATACCGCGCTCCGCTGCCCATCATGAGGGGTGAAGGTCAGATCCTGTCCCTGCGCATAAGCCACTCCGTCAGGCCCCTTGGCGTTAATATTCCCGACCCGCCGCGAGCATCGAAATAAGGCACAACCCTCCAGTTGCGCGGGATAAAGTTGCGCCGGATGCCATAATCGAAGGCAAAATACCGCGTTTCAGCCCCTCTCGGAATCGCGGTATAAGAATCGCTGAAGGTAAAGTCGGTGTTTCCGCGTAAAAACTTCCAGCCCCAGATGTCGATATGCCATCGCAACGACGCGATATTCGGCACAAGCGTGTAATGAAGCGGCCACGATGTATATTTGCTGTCCACGAGAAAGTCGAAGACGAACGGAATATTGTTTGGGAGCCAACCCGTTTCCAGAGAAAATTCGAGCTTGTTTTTGTAATAGATATCTCTGTTGAAATCAGCCGATTCAGGTCTCAGTGCAATCGCATCCGAGGATTGGCTTTTCGAATCCTGGCCGAATGCGGGATGCATGAGAGGCGTCACTATTAGCGCGAACAGCACCAGACTTCTTGCACTCATGCGAATGAGTCACCCGTCGGAATTTCAGGCAGCTTACTCTCTCAGGCAATCCTTGTGCGACTCTTATATCTTTTTTAATTGAGACTTGATTCGAGGCGGACCGGCTGCATTGAGCATGAAATGCAAAACGCCAGTGAACGGTTTGTCCACTGGCGTCACAATTCAGCAGCCCTCCCCCAAGTGCTACTCAATGATTAAAGTCTAAGCTGACGACTATGCCTTGCCTATCCCTCTTTGGTTTTCATTCAATAAATTGTTGTAACCGGAAAATCGGTTACCCTGAGGATCCAAAAAATATGAACACCCTCGGGGTTACTCCCGTGGCCAGGGGTGTAAGAAGTCAATGATCGCTCAGCGGTTGCATATTTCACGAAACACACCGCGTTCTTATTTATTTATGAGTGAAATGAACGCCTGAAACAGTCCGCAGTCTTTCTGCCGCGCTTTCCGGGGTGATATCGCGTTGCGGCATCCCCAGCATTTCAAAGCCCACCATGTACTTGCGCACTGTCGCCGAGCGCAGCAGCGGCGGATAGTAGTGCGCGTGGAAGTGCCATTCCCCGTGTTCCTCGCCGTCGCATGGCGCCTGATGGAAACCCATCGTATATGGGAAGCTGGTCTCGAAGAGATTGTCGTAGCGCGTGGTCACCTGCTTCAGAATGTTGGCGAGAGCCGCCCGCTGCGCATCTGAGAACTCCGCCATCGACCCGAAATGCCTTTTCGCCAGCACCAGCGTCTCAAAGGGCCACACGGCCCACCACGGCACAACCACCAGAAACTCGTCATTCTCGCAAACAATCCGGCTTCGTTCGTTTGTTTCGGTCTTAAGGTAGTCGCACAATAGGCAGGAGCCATGTTCTGCCTGGTATGCCTTCAGCGATTCGGTTTCAATCGCAGGCTCATCCGGGATATGCTCCGTCGCCCATATCTGGCAATGCGGGTGCGGATTGCTCGCGCCCATCATCGCGCCGCGATTTTCAAAAATCTGCACGTGGTGAATCGCCGGTTCCGCAGTCAGCTCGTTGTATTGTTCTACCCACGTGTTAACAACGCGTAGAAGGTCCGGTTCTTCCATCAGCGCAACCGTCAGGCTGTGATCGGGATGGAAACAGAGCACACGGCAGCGGCCGCGCTCCTGCTCGGCACGCAATAGATCGGGCATGCCTTCCGTGTGTGGCTCCGGCGAATCAGGCAGCAATGCGGCATAGTCATTATCAAAAATGAATACGTTTTCATAGTTGGGGTTAAGCAGCCCCCCTGCACGCTCATTGCATGGGCACAGGTAACAGGTTGGATCGTAATGCACTCCGGAGAAACCCGAAGACTGGTTCACTTCCCCCTGCCACGGTCGCTGCGTGCGGTGCGGCGAAATAAGCACCCACTGACGGCGCAGCGGATTGTAGCGGCGATGAGGAAACTGATAGGCAGACTCGCTCACGAACACATCCTTTCAGTGCAAGCTTGGTCGGTCCATTTTAAGCGGTCGGCTTGTCCGGGACCGGCTGCACCGCCAGATACGTCTCCGCAAATCGAAGGCTGTAATCCTCAAGCAAAACACGCACCCGGTCCACATCAGGCGATTGCACAATCATGCCCGCATGATGGTGCTTCTTCATGCGATAGACGATTTCCGGCGCATTGAACATCGATGTATCCGGTTCCGCCGTCTTGGCCAGGCACAACACACTGCCTGCGTAGTTCTGCTTTGTCGGCGGAAGCGTGTATGGCACTCCCCGCAGTGCGCACACTTCAATCCGCGCCCACTCCGCCCACAGGTTTATGCCTGTTGCGTACTCTACAACGTCGGCAATGAACGCCCCGCCTACTCGCGCCGCTACTTCGAGGAAATAAAATCCGCCGCCTTTTCCATGAATGTACTCGGCGTGCGTCACGCCGCGTAACAGACCCATCGCCGGAATCAGATGCGCATTCAGAGCCGTCAGTTGCTGTGCGTCATCACCCCTCCGGTCGACAATCCGCGTGGTGAAGACGCCGCCCTCGTGCATCACCTGCATCGGGGGCTTGCCATAGCGGCTTACAGCGGCAAATACCACTTGACGCTCGCTGGTGATCGAATCCACGTGATAGATATCGCCGGAAACGAACCGCTCCAGCAGGTAATAACTCTGCCGGTCGCCCAGCTCATCGAGCGTCCTCCACAGCTGCTCCGGATCATGGATCTTCTTGATCCCGATCGCCGAAGCTTCCCCGCGCGGCTTCAGTACCCACGGCCCCGGAACATTTGCCATATAGGCGCGCAGGTCGTCGTAGTTGAGCACCGGCGAAAATTCCGGCACCAGCACCCCCGCGCGTTGCGCCTCAAAACGCATGGCCAGCTTGTCGCGAAAGTGCGCCGTGGTCGTCCGTCCCATGCCGGGTACGCGCATGTGCTCCCGCAGGGCAGCCACCATTTCCATATCGAATTCGTCGAGAGCTACGATGCGGTCAATCTTCCATCCCCGCGCCATGTAGGTGACGGTGTGAATCACCTGCTCCAGAGAAAGATTGGCGGGCATCGCCAACACATCTTCCAGAATGTCGCGCGGCCAGTCCGCATCTTTCAGCTTCTCGACCGTGAGAAGACTGACGCGGCAGCCCATCGCCGCACACTGACGCATGAATGCCTGACCTTTTTCATAGGTCGTAATACAGAGGATCCGCTCGCTCATAGTCGGCCCGTCAATACCGCCTCAGGAAGAAGCACGGGTGGCCTTCCACACGTGCCGGGATGTTTTTGCGTGCGGGCGCGTCTTTAAATAGGAAACAATAAATAACACGCCCCAAATAAGATCCAGCAGCCCGGCCATCTCCTTCGGCCCGATGCGCCCCTGCAAGTAAAGCACGATTAGAGCCACGCCATAAAAAAACTTCTCGCCGATTGCCGGAATCATCATTGGCCGATAACGCGCCGGATCGATCCCGATGATCAGGAAAGCCAGCTGCCACACCAGCCCGACTCCGACAAAGCCATAATAGAAACCCGGATGCGTCAAAGGAGGCGGTGTCTGCCTGCCGATCATGTCAAAGAGAAAATAAAGCGGTGTGAGTACCAGAAAGCCCCACACGCCCGCAAACCAGAATACGATTCGGGCAAATTTCACCTGCACCTCGCATGATGCGCTTGGTTAGCTCTACCATAGATAATTGCGGGCATCGCATGCCGCGCAACTCGTTCTGTTCCTAATTATGCGTCTACCGGACTTTTCAATTCTCTCCGCCCAGGAAATCGTAGGGCAACACGACGCACTCGTGGTGCTCTGGCACGTCGAGCCGTCTTCTTTGACCGATGGAGCGCAGAGCGAATTTCTCTCGACCGTCATCGCCCAGCATCTGACCAACTTTGAGCTCTGGCACACCGAGGATCGAGCCCGCGCCCCCCGCGCCACAGATCACGATCTCGCGGAAGTGAAGCGCGCCATCGATCGCACGAACCAGTATCGCAACGATCTTGCTGAACGCTGCGATCTGCTTCTGCTCGATCACCTGTGTCCGTTCAACCTCCCCAACCCTGAAGCCGAGTTGCACTCGGAAAGCCCGGGACTGATCATCGACCGCCTATCGATCCTTGCCCTCAAGCTCTTCCATACAGCAGAAGAAATCAAACGTCCCGATGCACCCGAGGGTCACTTCGAACGCAACCGCGAGCGTCACCAGATTCTCAAAGACCAACGCGACGATCTAGCCGCCTGCCTCGACCGGCTCTGGCGGCAGACGCTCGACGGCGAACGCCGCTTCAAGCTTTATCGACAGTTCAAAATGTATAACGATCCGGCGCTCAATCCTTCTGTATACAAGTCTGGTGTATAGTGTTGTTCGTACCTGGCGAGTCCCTGCTTTGCTCAAAATCGGTGGACTCTACCTGCGCTCTCCTTAAAGCTCACGGATGCGTGGATGCAGGCTGGCGAGCACACCTGATTTGGTGTGCTTAACTGTCCCTCATCCGCTTCAAGGAGATTTCTTATGCAGCATGCACACATTGACCACGCAATCGACTACATCGAATTCACCGCGCCTGACCTCTCCGCCGTCAAGAAGTTTTACGGCGACGCCTTTGACTGGAAGTTCCAGGACTGGGGGGATGAGTATGCTGCCTTCAGTGATGGCCGTGTCGACGGAGGTTTCGCGCGCGACGAGGCAAAGCCTGGCCGAGGACCGCTTGTCATTCTCTACACCACGGATCTTGAAGCAACACAGCAGAGAGTGCGCAAAGCAGGCGGATCCATCACGAAAGATACCTTCTCGTTTCCTGGAGGACGCCGCTTTCATTTCGTCGATCCTGGCGGCAACGAACTCGCTGTCTGGTCGGACAAATAGCAAAAGAAGAACCCCTGATCCATCTCACATGCAGCAGGTCTGCATCCATGAGATGGAGCCCTCCGGGCAGTGCCGGATTCACCGTTCGCTGAGGCGTGGTTGACTCGCACCGTACTTCTGCGTATAAAAACGAATTCAGCGGGATATTTCCGCATGCAGGCGCCAGACGCTCTGTATGTCTCGAGAAAATCAAGGGAAAATCGCACTTATGCAAGATACACGTCAGGCTGCTGGTACTCGCCGTACGGTTCGCGCAGCCACTGAAAAAACGCGCCCCATCACCGACAAGGCCCACGAGCATGCTCTTCAGCAATTCCAGAGCGCCGTGCAGTTTATGCAGGAAGGCAAGTTCGAGAAGGCTCGCGCAACATTTGAGAAGCTCATTGCCACCGCTCCTCCCGAGTTCCTGGAGCGGTCGAAAGTCTATCTCGCTGCCTGTGAGCGCAACGCGAAGCAGTCTGATCTGACCTTCGCCTCGCCTGAGGAGCAGTACGACTACGCCATCTCCTTGCTCAACACCGGAGACTACGAGGATGCACGCGACCAGCTCGAAGGCATTCTCAAGAAAAATGCCAGGGCTGACTACGCGCATTACGGGCTGGCGATTCTTGACAGCATGACGGGCCAGGCAGAAGAGTGCCTGGAACACCTGATCTCAGCCATCGAGCTTAACCCTCAGAACCGGATCCAGGCGCGCAGCGACTCCGATTTCCAGGACATGGCCGACGATCCGCGCTTTACCGAACTGCTCTACCCGGAAGCACCGTAGCTGAGTCCGAAGGACCCCAGTTGCAGAATTGATACGTTCCGAGAAACGAACCGTCAGCTTGCTTGCCGGAACATAACTGGTTTTGGGTACGCCGGAAATGATTCCTGCCGACCAGCAGCTTCACTTTCATACGGCTGAGAAGCAGCCATGACCGTACTTCCGATACACTCTTGTTGAATCGCATATGAAGCACGCGACCCTTGCACCGTCTTCCGTATCTCCCCCGGCGGCCACAGAAAAGGCCAACCTGAGAGTCGTCGCCATGGGCGGAGGCACCGGCCTCTCGACACTGCTCCGCGGATTTAAGCGTTATGTGGCCTCTCCAGGCGTCACACAGCCGGAATTCGATGGCTACCCTCGCCTCATCAGCCACCTCTCCGCCATCGTCACCGTCACCGATGACGGCGGCTCCAGCGGCCGCCTTCGTAAAGATTTCAACATGCTTCCGCCCGGTGATCTGCGCAATTGCATGGTCGCTCTCTCTGAAGACGAGCATCTCATCGCCCGTCTCTTCGGCCACCGCTTCCGCTCCGGCGCCGGACTTGAAGGCCACAGCTTCGGCAATCTCTTCGTTGCCGCTCTCTCTGAAATGACCGGCGACTTCGCCCAGGCCATCCGCCTCTCTGCTGAGATACTCGCCACGCGTGGGCACATCTACCCGGCAACCACGGCCAATGTCAATCTGGCGGCGCGAATGGAAGACGGGGAAGTAGTCTACGGTGAAACCAACATTACGGCCAGCAAGAAGCACATTGTGGAACTGAGCCTGGAACCAGCCGACGCGGCCCCCATGCCCGAAACCCTCGAAGCTATCGAGCAGGCCGACCTCGTCACCATCGGCCCCGGTTCGCTCTATACCAGCATCATCACGAACCTTCTCGTCAGGGAGATTCCTGAGGCCCTCACTCGTACCCGCGGCCTGCGCGTGTACGTCTGCAACCTGATGACCCAGGCCAACGAAAGCCTGCACCTCACCGCCTCCGAACATATCGAGCGCATCTACGAGCACGCCGGCGGTCCCATCTTCGACTACGCCCTCGTCAACACCGGCCCTATCTCCGAAGAAGTGCTAGCGCGATATGCTGCCGAAGGTGCCGAGCCGATTCAACCCGACATCGATCGCATCGCTGCCTTGGGCATCCGTTGCATTACCGGCGACTTCGCTGGCGAGGGCAACGTGCTTCGCCACGCCGCCGACCGCGTTGCCGCACAGGTGCTGAATCTGGCTCTTGACCCGAGAAGCGGACGGAAGGAAATCTCCAGATGAGATTCGGCAGCGTGGTGTTTTGCGCTTTCATCGCCTCAATCCCTGCTGCTGTCCAAACCTTTCCCGACTCTGTCTATGCGCCACTCTGGAATTATAACGGCACATGGAAAGTCAGTATTCCCGGCAAAGCGACCGACACGCTCGTCAATCACTGTATCCGCACCGGCCTTTTCTTTGCCTGCGAACAAAACGTCAACGGCAATCCCGGAGCCCTCGTCGTTTTTATCCCCATCGACGCCGAAGGCCACTACCGGACGAATCCTGTCACCAGTGAAGGCAACGCCATAGGTCCAGGCGAACTCGAGATCAAAGGCACTCACTGGACCTATCTAGGCAAAAGGGAGGAAGGCGGCAAGACCACCTGGTATCGCACCACAAACGACTTCTCCGGAGACAGCCACATCCACTTTGAGCAGTCGCAATCCACTGACAAGATTCACTGGGATGTCCAGCGCACCGGCGAGGAAGTCCTCACCGACAAAACTCCAAAATAGCGCCCTTGATTACACCGCGAATACTCAGTTAGAACCTAACTGCACCAGGGACTCGGTAGTACGTTTCAACTGTCCGCAGGCCGCGTAAATATCCCGGCCCCGGGGCCGCCGCACATACGCCGGAAGGTGATTGAACCTGAGCCTGTACTGAAACATGTGCACGGTATGCGGGTCAGACATGCAGTAGGGCATCCCCGGCCCCGGATTCCAGACAATCAGATTCACCTTGAGCGGCAGGTTCGCCCGCCGCAGCAACCGCCCCACTTCATCCGCATCCTTCAACCTGTCATTCAGTCCGCCCAGCAGCACGTACTCAAAGGTGATTTTCTCTTTCGCGCGCAACGGCACCTGCCGCACAGCTGCGATCACGTGCGCCAGATCCCACTTCTTCGTGATCGGCATGATCGCTGTTCGCGACGCGTCATCTGGAGCATTGAGTGAGATCGCCAGCTTGGGTCGGACTGGTTCCTGCGCAAATCGCAGAATCCCCGGCACGATCCCCGAAGTCGAGACTGTCATTCGCGACTCCGGAATACCGACATCCTCTACCAGCAGACGCACCGCAGCCATGAACTCGTCATAATTCAGAAACGGTTCGCCCATTCCCATAAAGACGAGATTGATGCGGTCCTTCCCGATCTTCACCTTATGGCGCTTCAGCACCGCCACCACCTGCCCGGCAATTTCACCCGCCGACAGATTGCGAATAATCCCCAGCTTTGCCGTCAGGCAGAACTGGCAATTCACCGCACAGCCAATCTGGCTGGAAACACAGATCGTCGCACGACGTAAATCTGTTCCCGCTTCAGATCCGTCGCCTGCCTCGCCGCCATCACCATCCGGCATCCACACCGTCTCCACCGTCTGGCCGTCATCACCGGCAATCAGATATCGCTCGGTGCCATCCATCGAAACGAAAGACTCGACAATCTGAGGCAGACCGATCCGATAACCCTTCTCAACCATGACCGCGCGCAGATTTCTTGGCAGTGTAGAAACCTCGTTCAGGTCCTCGTCCCACTGCCGGTAAAGCGCCCCGGAAAGCTGCTTTGCCCGGTAGGCAGGTTCCGAAAATTCTGCCATGAGCCCCGCAAGTTGCTGATAATTAAGGCCGAAAAGACTCTGCGCCCCAGAGGCTTCTGAAGAGTCTAAAATAGACATAGGTTCTTTCCTGCCCGGCGACATCATAACCGCAGCTCCGTTTGAGACAGCATAGCGCATCTTCCTTCACCCCCGAGAGCGGTCCCGATCACGCACGGGTAGCAATCAACCCAGGATTTACCAATGGATAACGAACGCAATATACGCCGCACCCTCCTGCCTAACGGGCTTACGATTCTGACCGAAAAGATGGACCACATCCGCTCCGTCGCCATGGGGGTCTGGATCCGCGCCGGTTCGCGCCACGAAATGCCCGAGATCAACGGCATCTCCCACTTTGTGGAGCACATGGTCTTCAAGGGCACCAAGTCCCGCTCGGCACAGCATATCGCCCGTGAGGTGGACGCCATTGGCGGCAACCTCGACGCTTTCACTGGCAAGGAGACGGTCTGTTTCAACATCAAGGTGCTCGACGAGCATGTTCCCGTCGCCCTTGATGTACTCTCTGACCTCGTCCTCAACCCCATCTTCGCCACCGACGAGATTACCCGCGAACGCGGCGTCATTCTCGAAGAGATCAAGATGGACGAGGACAATCCCGACTACCTCGTGCACGAAATCTTTACCCAGGCCTTCTGGAAAGACCATCCTCTCGGCAAGCCCATCCTCGGTACCAAAGAAACCGTCAGGCGCTTCGAACGCGACACTCTCTGTAGCTTCTACGGCCAGCGCTTCCACGGCAGCAACATGATCTTCTCCGCCGCCGGCAACATTGAGCACGACGTCTTTGTCGAGCAAGTCACGCGCCGCTTTGAGTCTTTGCCCGCAGGCACGTCTCTCACCGTCACGGTTCCACCGAAGACCGCTGCCCGCATCATTCTCAAAAACAAGAAAGCCCTCGAACAGGTCCAGCTCTGCCTCGGCGTGCCCGCACCCGCTATCGCCGACGAGTCACGTTACGCCACTCTGATTCTGAATACGATTCTTGGCGGCGGCATGAGTTCGCGTCTCTTCCAGACCGTCCGGGAAGAGCGCGGCCTCGCCTACTCTATCTACAGCGATCTGAATCCCTACAGTGACACCGGCTCGCTCTGCGTCTATGCCGGAACATCCTCCGACCGCGCAATTCAAGTTGTCCAACTCGTCATGGAGCAATTCCGCCGTCTCAAGAACGAACCGTTGCCAGCCGACGAGCTCCGCCGCGCTAAGGACCAGTTAAGAGGCAATCTGCTGCTATCGCTCGAAAGCTCCATGTCGCGCATGTCGAACCTGGCCCGCCAGCAGATGCACTTCAACTACTTCTTCGGCATGCAGGAGATCCTCGACAAGGTCGAAGGAATCACCGAAGACCAGGTCCTGGCCATGGCCAACCAACTCTTCCAGCCGGAACGGGTCGCGGTCACATTGCTGGGTCGCCTCGACGGCGTGAAACTGACCCGCAACCAACTGGAGTGCTGAAGATCAGCTCTCAGGGCACAGAACACAGGGCTCAGAACTATCGACAGCTTTCAGCCACCTGAGCAGAACACTTATCTTTTGATTTTGTCATTCCTCGCGAAGCCGAGGAATCTGCAGTTTCTGCGCCGCAGCACGAAAATAGCTCACAAATCTGTGCCCTGTGCCCCGAGACCTGAGCCCTGCAAATGAGCGCTTCGCTGGCATCCTGCGTCTTAGTCATTTAGGATTTTTCTCGGTGGGCTGTCTTTCCCGGCAGCCACGGGAAGAAGCACAGACCCATGATTGATCTCCTGATGCATATACGTTCTGACCGCCGCAGGCGGCAAGCTGGTTTCACTTTGATGGAATTGCTCATCGTCATCTCCATCATGCTTATCCTCATGCTCATCGCCATCCCCAACATGCTCAACCTGCGCAGCCAGGCGAATGAGACCTCTGCCATTCAGTCTCTGCGGGCAATTTATCAATCCCAGATTCAATTCCAGACCAATTACCCTGCCAACGGATTTGCCTGCTCGTTGCAGGCACTTGGCGGCGACTCCGCATCCGGACCGCCAAACGCACAGAACTCCCAGCTGTTGCAGCACGATCTGGCCACCGGGTCAAAAGCCGGATACCTCTTCAACATCGTGAACTGCAGCAAGACGACGGTAAATAATCAGGACATGTACACCAGCTACGAAGCGACCGCTGTCCCGCAGGCCGTAGGCAAAACGGGCCACCGCGGCTTCTGCATCGACATCACCGGCGAAATCAAAGCCGATCCCGCGGGTGGAACCAACTGCACCGTCCCGTTGCAATAAGCGGCCACACCGCCAGCATTGTCATACCGAGCGACATTGGGGGCCCCATCCTTTCGCGCATTTTGCGAAAGGATGGGGTGCCACAATTCCATACCCAGGGAAATCCCGTCATTCTGAACGGAGCGCAAGCGGAGTGAAGAATCCCAGAATCCATCGAGTCAGCATTCATCTACTCGCCTTCATCCTGACGATTTGCGCAGCCGCCTACGCCCAGCCCCCCACGGCCCAAACCCAGGCCGAGCGCATCGACAAGCACTACAACGCGCTCCATTCCCTCTCTGTCCACTTCACCCAGAAATACGACGGCATGGGCCTGCACCGGCAGGAGAGCGGCATCCTGCTTCTCAAGAAGCCGGGCAAAATGCGCTGGACGTACTCGCAGCCAGCCGGAAAACTCTTCATCCTCGACGGCAAGAATGCCTATTTCTATTCACCTGGTGACACGGAAATCCCCCGTGTCTCGGCAAAAAAGCTCGATGACCTGCGCTCGCCTCTGCGGTTCCTGCTCGGTCACACCCAATTAGCTAAGGAACTGACCAACCTCCAGATCGCGCCGGAAGGAGACGGCGCGTTCACGCTCTCCGGCATTCCCAGAAACATGGAGAAGCGCATCTCTTCCTTCAGCATCACCGCAAGCGCCGATGGAGTCATCCAGTCCATGCGCATTGAAGAGACCGACGGCGCCATCAACAGCTTCACGTTCAGCAGTGAACAACCCAACGCACCCGCCCCTGACGCCAACTTCGTCTTCAATGCCCCTGCCGGAACGCACATCATCGATGGCATGCCCCCGGTATAAATACTGTTGTCATCCTGACACTGAGTGCAGCGGAGAGGAAGTGGAAGGATCTGCTTTTGGCATCGAGCGGCACGGAAACGGGTGCCCCATCCTTTCGCGCATTTTGCGAAAGGGTGGGAAAGCACAGAACGCCAAACAACGTTCCCGGAAGAATGATTCTCCCACCCCTGCTAATCAAAAGAGGCAAAAGAAAAGCCCGCCTGCCGAAGGCAAACGGGCTGGGATAAGAGAGCGCTGGAATTCCCTACTGAACCTCGAGTGTTCCCTTTAGCGGCGTCTCCGCCGACGAAGGACCGGCAAATATGCTGTAGTTGCCCTTTAGCAGCTGCCAGTCGTTCGCTTTTTCATCGAAAATCGAAAGCATCTGTGGATCGACCGTCACCGAAACTGTCTTCGACTCGCCCGGATTCAGTTCCACGCGCTGCGAGCCCACCAGCCGCTTGAACGGTTCACCCGCTGCTTCCGGAAGTTCGGCATAGACCTCGGCAACCTCAGCACCGGCGCGCTTGCCTGTGTTCTTCACCGTGAAGCTCACCGTCTTTTGCCCGCTGTCTGTCTTCAGACCGGAATAGGAATACGTGGTGTATGACAACCCAAAGCCAAAGGGAAAGAGCGGCTGCTTGTGTTCGGCCTCATACCACTTGTAGCCGACCTTCACACCCTCGTCGTAGTCCACGGAATACTTTGACTCGACATGCGTCCGTCCATTCACAGCGCCCGTTCCCTGACCCTCGTCTTCTTTTGTCAAAGTAGGAATCACCGGATGCGGCAGGTCCTGTTCGCTCTTCGGGAAAGTCATCGCCAGCTTGCCCGTGGCGTTCACCTCGCCTGTAAGAACATTTGCCAGCGCGATGTGTCCCTGGCTGCCCGCATACCACGCCTCTACCACGCCGCCAACCTTGTCCAGCCACGGCATCGTGACCGCGGTGCCCGTCTCCAGTACAACAATCGTGCGCGGATTTGCCTTCACTACCGCATCGATCAGCGCATCCTGGTTGTCCGGCAGCGAGAGACTGGGCAAATCCATACCTTCCGAGATCCATTGGTAAACAAACACGATCGCCACGTCGGAACTCTTTGCCAGCGCGGCCGCAGCAACAGGGTCTGTACCTGCGTTGTATTCGATCTTTGCCCCAGGCAGCTTCGCCTTCAGCGCCTTCAGCGGTGAAGTAGGAAACCAGATGTGATCCTGCCAGTGTGTCGCGCCCTGCCCCGGAGGCATGATCGCATTGCCCCCCGGCGGGTCTACCTGCGCCGAGCCGCCGCCCGAAATCATCCCCACATCCGCATGACCGCCAATTATCGCGATCGACTTCACCTTCGCCGCATTGAGCGGCAGTATGCCCTTGTCATCCTTCAGCAGGACAATGCTCTGCTCTTCAACATGCTGCGCGACATCAAAGCCGTGCTCTACATCGACAACGCCCTTCTCAACTGGATAGTCAACGATCCCTGACAGAAACTCCGACCGCAGTACCCTTCGCGCATGGTCGTCGATCTCCGCCATCGGCACGCGTCCCGCTTCCACCGCCTCTTTCAGCTTCGGCCCGAAAAAGTGATCCATCGGCTCTTCGTTATCGAGCCCCGCAGCTGAAGCTTTTTCCGTGCTGTGCGTACCGCCCCAGTCCGAAAGCACAAATCCCTTAAAGCCCCACTCGCCCTTCAGAACATCGGTCAGTGTGTATTTGTTTTCGCAGGCATAGTCGCCATTGATGCGGTTGTATGAGCACATCACCGCGCCTGGATCGGCAATTTTAATCCCGATGTGAAATGCCAGCAGATCACTCTCCTGCATCGCCCGCTTTGAAATCGTCGCGTTCACAATATTGCGGCCCGTCTCCTGGTCGTTGATGGCATAGTGCTTGATGTCGCCGATCACATGTTCCGCCTGCTCGCACTTCATCAGGTTGCCGACCAGCGTTCCAGCCAGCAGCGGGTCTTCGCCCATGTACTCGAAGGTCCGCCCGTTGCGCGGCTCACGCGTCAGATTCACGCCTCCGCCCAGCGTCATGTTGTAGCCTTGTGCCCGCAACTCGCTCCCAATCAGCGCGCCATACGAGCAGGCCGCTTCGGGATTCCAGCTTGACGCGGCTCCCACATTCGACGGCAGCGCCGTCGAATAGCGCCCGTTCTCTCCGCTGCTGCGCACCCCGTATGCCGCATCCGACATATAGATGTTCGGAATCCCCAGCCGCGGCACACCAACCGTCATCCCCGCACCGCCGTTCGAAAGATAGGTCAGCGGCATCTGCCAGTTCCCTGCGTGCGCCATGCCGTTGCCATGCAGCAGGCCAATCTTCTCGTCCAGCGTCATCTGTTTCAGCACCAGGTCGGCGCGCTCATCCGGTGAGAGACTCTTATTCATCCAGGGACGATCGGCAACGCTCTGCGCGCCATCCCCCTGCGCCAACGCCGGAGACACCGGCATCAGCATCCCTATCAAACCCGCCGCCAGAGGCAGGCATTTTTGAAACACACGAATCCGCATTGCTTCCCCTTCAGATTTCTGATCGCGCAGACATACTAAAATGACGGTCGAACGATCGTCAAACTTAAACGTTTTACTAAGTAATTTTCGCGGTTATCCCCTCCTTGGATATTGAAGTCAACCGATTGTCTTGAAATTTACCATCACCGGAACCGGCTTCGGAATAACAATCTTTCCCCAAAAATCCTCGCGAACAGAGCATGCGTTAGCATCGTATTGCAAAATAGTTCGCTGGAATCCCCGAGGCAGCGCCCATGCAAATCCTTCTTCAGGACCTCCGCTACGCCCTTCGCCAGTTGCGGAAAAACCCGGGCTTCGCCATTACCGCAATCCTCACCCTTGCCATTGGTATCGGAGCCACCACCGCCGTCTTCAGCGTAGCCTATGGCGTCCTCATCGATCCTTTTCCCTACAAAGATGTTCACACCCTCGCCACTCCAAAGCTCTGCTCGTCTCAGTGGTCCGAGTGCCATTGGAACGTCTACTCGGCGGAGCAGTTCAATGAAATCGCGCAGAAAACGGACATCTTCAACGGAGTCACCGCCTCGACGATCAGCAATGTCATCCTGACCGGAGGAGCCGAGCCGCAGCGCCTTCGCGGCAACTACATCACCGCGAATACGTTCGCTGTTCTCGGCGTTCAACCCATCGTCGGACGCACCTCCGCTGAGAGCGATGTGCAGCCCGGTCACGGCGAAGTCGCGCTTCTCAGCTATCGCTACTGGCAGGCCCATTATGGCGGCGATCCTTCGATTCTCGGCCGAGTCCTCACCTTCAACGGACGTCCCCGCACCATCATCGGCGTCATGCCGCCGCGTTTTCTCTGGCGCGGCGGCGATGTCTATCTCCCCATTCAGATCACCAACCAGGACAGCATTCAGGGGCAGCACTCCTTCACCTTTGTCGGACGTCTGAAGCCCGGCGTCACCGAGGCCCAGGCGACGTCGGAGCTTCAACCCATCTTTAACGACATTGGCCGCAAAATACCCCGCGCCTATCCCAGCGATCTTCGCGTCGGCATCATGCCCTTTGACCAGATGTTTCAATCCGGCCTCGCCAGCACCCTCTATCTGCTGCTCGGCTCCGTCGCCGTTCTACTGCTCATCGCCTGTGTCAACGTTTCCAGCCTGCTGCTGGCCCGCGCTGTTAATCGCGAACATGAGTTCGTCGTCCGCGCTGCAATCGGAGCCTCGCGTCTCCGGCTTGTCCGTTACGCGTTTACTGAATCACTTCTCGTGGCGCTCGTCGCCATGCCCGTGGCCCTGGCCTTTGCCTATGCGGGCCTTCATGCTACCCTCCGCATCATTCCTGCCGAGACTATCCCCGACGAAGCTGTCGTCACCATGAACATTCCTGTCCTGCTCGTCTCGATCGGCCTTGCCCTCTTTACTGTCTTTCTTTTCGGGCTCGCGCCCGCATGGCACAGCGCCAATCCGTGCCTCGCGGCAGCTCTCGGCAGTGTCCGCGCTTCCGGCAGCCGTGCGCAGCGCCGCCTTCTCAGCGGATTCGTTGTTACCGAAATTGCATTATCGCTGGCGCTGCTCATGCTTGCCGGTTTGATGATTCGTTCACTGCTCGCCGTGGAAGGCGCGCCTGTTCCCTTCTCGCCCGATCACACGCTCATGATGCGCGTTCCTCTCGCCGACGAACGCTATCCCACCCCCGCCAGCCGCAATCGCTTTTTTCAGCAACTCATCGAAAACGTCCGTGTCCTCCCTGGAGTGAAAGACGCTACCCTCGATGCCTCGTATCCCTTCCTGGATCTATATGGCGACTATGTGCAGATCGCCGGGCAACCTGTCGACAAGCGTGTCACCGCAGTCCACTCCACTACTCCCGAATATCTCGGCATCTCCACGCGCAAAATGCTGATGGGCCACTTCCTCGACGACCGCGAAATCTCCGGGCAGTCACACGATATGGTGGTGACCGCGAATTTCACCAGGCGTTATTTCAATGGTGAAAATGCTCTCGGGCGCATCGTCCACCTGCCAGGGTGGAAGGTCGATACCCGGCATCCGTTGCAGGACGACGCCTTCACCGTTGTGGGCGTCATGAATGACCTGCCGATGTTCGCCGGTTTCCGCGAAGACTACCCGCAGATCTTCATCCCCTACACCATTCTTCCGTTTGCTGACAGCCTGATTGTCTCTACGACTTTGCCGGCTGAAGACCTGATCAACCCGGTGCGCCAGGCCATTCACTCCATGGACAAAGACCAGCCCGTCACCGATGTCTTCACCCTGCGCCAGATGCTCGACATGTACGGCTATTCCGGACCGCGCTTTGCCCTCGCGCTCTTCGGCACCTTCGCCGTCGCGGCCCTGCTGCTCTCTCTCGTCGGCATCTACGGAGTGCTCTCCTTCGTCACCTCGCAGCGCACGCAGGAAATCGGCATCCGCATGGCTCTCGGCGCCAATCGCGGCAACGTGATGTGGATGGTCCTGCGCCAGGCCTGCCTGCTCGCGCTGCTGGGGGGTGCTATCGGCCTTCCGCTCGCCTTCTTTGCCGGACGCTTCGCCAAAGGTGAACTGATCCACACCTCGCAGCACGATCCCCTTACGCTGATCGCGGCCATCTGTATCCTGCCTCTGCTCGCCATCGCGGGAACACTGCTTCCGGCGCGCCGGGCTGCTGCCATTGACCCGGCAAAAGCTTTACGCGCGGAGTAGTTCCGAGACAGAAGAGCCGCACACTTGCGCCACTTCGGCAGCGAGAGAAAACAACATCGTAAATCTGCACAAAGACGAGTATCGCTAATGCAGATTTGCTTATGCAACGCCCATGCAGACGTTTTATGATGTTAGCCTCGCATCCTTACTTCTTCCCTCAGATTGGACGCCCCCGCCGCGCATCAACATTGGTTCGCGCATTTCCGGGAACGCCGCGCTTGTGTGTTTACAATCTTCCCTGAGGCCCCCAACAGAATGCAAAAAAAGGCATGCACGAACTTTCTACTGCTCATCATCGCCATTGCGCTCGTCGTTATCGCAGCCCGGCCATATCTCGCTCCGGTAACGGCGCAGGCTCAATCGACACAGCCCTATCCGTTTTACTTCGAACCGGGCACGCAGATGCTTCGCGCACCCGACGGCAGCAAGCAGCTCTACGGAAGAGTGGTTGTCGATATGAGGACAGGCAAAGTCTGGGGCTTTCCGACTTATACTCCTGACACCTATCCGACAAATCCTGTCGATACGAAACCGCAGATCTCTCATCCCTTCGTGCTGGGCCGGTTTGCCTTCGACGACACCGATCGCTGACATCCGCGCGAGCCGTTTCATTCAAAAGCTGACCGGAGAATATGCCAGGCTCTAAAATTTGCGTCAGATATCGTAAACGCGACCGAGGGTGAATGTGGCAAGCGCATCTGCTCCAAAGGACAGAGGCTCGGCTCGTATCGCAATCGTCGAGCAGCATATTCGATTCGAGAACGAGCATGATCTTGAAGGTGTTCTCCGCACCTTTGGCGATGCCGCGCGATATGACGATGAACCCTGGGACGAACACTATGAAGGCCGCGACGGTGTCCGTATGTTTTACCAGCAGATGATGAAAGCGTTGCCTGACCTGGAGATCGAGGTGCAGCGGCGGCATGTCACAGACGACGCCATTCTCGTTGAAGTTATCATTCGCGGAACGCATCGCGGCGCATGGAGGGGTCTGCCGGCAACGGGGCGGCGAGTTGAGTTCCCGCTGTGCGGCGTGTACACGTTCGACGCCGATCACCGCCTCGCTGGGGAGAAGATCTACTATGACCGTGGAACAGTATTGCGCCAGCTCGGCGTATTCCATGAACCGCAAAGCATGCTGGGACGAATCTGCATTCTGGCAACTCATCCAATGACGATCGCGCGTGCCTTCGCGAGGAAGCTTCTGCGCAGATGACAACCGCATCGTAGATCGCGGAAAACAGGCCATCTCGAAAATAGGAGCGGCTGACTTAATTGCGTTACGACTTCACCAGATGCAGCCCCAGCCCACGAACGACAATCCGGTCTGAAGTGTCGCCAAAGTTTACCCGCAGACTCAAAAGCAGCGGCCCGGCAGATGGATCGATGGAAGTCGCAGCGCTGTCGGCAAAAGTAGGCCCAGCCGCATTCAGCTGCGTCGCATCGTCCAGCATCACCACAGCGGATGCCGGTGGATTCTGCACCTGCGCCAATCTCACCTGGCTGATAAAGCTTCTCGTATTGGAGTTCTCGTAGCCGATGCGCACGCCCTTCACCAGAAAGCCGGGTGGAATATCCAGTGACTTCTCGACCACCTTGTTGCCGCCGCCTGCGCCCGTGTCGCCCATAGTCGTCGACTGGATGACCAGCCCGCTCAAACCGCCGCCCACCCCCGAGCTGACAGCGTTGTAGGAAGTGAGAACGCTCGCATCCCCTGCCAGCAAAGATAAATGATTCAACCACATAATCATCGTCAGTGGCTTCGGTTTCGGTCTTGGAGCTTTGATTGGCATAATTCCTCTTCGTGGCGGATCAGTGTTTTCACACCGCTGATAGAAGGTGATCTTCAGAAAAGTTTCGTTTCACCTATGTCACCCAGACGAATCCCACTGCGACGACGGTCGAGAGCAGCACTACAGCCGGCTATTTTGGAATGTTTGTGATCGGCATGGCCGCGGGCGCCGCTATTGCCTACGGAACCGGCTATTGGCGGGACACAGCACGTCCAGCCGCAAACCTTGGATGGGCTGAACCATTCAGCCCAGGCGCGACAGAGAGAGAGCAGATGCAAATGCAGCGCTTCCAGAATTTTCACCGATGAGGAGGGTTCCGCCGTCGTTGAAAAAGCCAAGGAAGCTACTTCCCCCAAGTCTCTGAGGGGGTTTTGCTTGTCAAGCCCTGTCAGGCACACGCACTCACGTAACCCATTGTTTCCAAACAACATAGCTGGAAACCCTGCGTGCAGGGAATTATTTGGAAATTTGCTATACTTAGAGAAGTAGCGAAATCAGACAAAGGCATGGCGCTAAGCCATGCCTTTTCAATATTTTACCTTTAATTCATTTAAAATGAGTAATTTACAAAAATAGAATCTGCCAAACTACTGAAAATAAGTAATTTACGAAAAATAGAGAGAGGGGTTCCGCTCACACGGAATCGCGTATCCTGCTTAGGATGAAAATCCTCGCAATACTGGCCGCTATCTGTCTGCTCCCCGCAATCGTCCACAGTCAGGTTGAGAAATCCGGCCCATGGGAGATGCAGGACAGCCGGACCACCGCCGGTCTGCGCGGCATCCACTCCGTAGGCGGCGGAGTAGCCTGGGCCAGCGGCACCAATGGCACCGTACTGCGCACCGAGGACAGCGGCTACATGTGGCAAAGCTGCGGGATGCCTCCCGGAGCCGAAAAGCTGGACTTCCGCGGCATCTGGGCCTGGGACGCCGACAACGCGGTCATCATGTCCAGCGGCCCCGGCGACCAGTCCCGCCTCTACAAAACCACAGACGGCTGCTCCCACTGGACCCTGCTCTATACCAACTCAGATAAAGACGGCTTCTGGGATACGGTGACATTTTCAGATCAAAACTATGGAATGTTGCTCGGCGACCCAATCATGACCGCTACCGATCCAGCCAAACCCGAAAAACTGGAAAGAACATTGACAATCCTGACGACAGTGGACGGCGGAGCACATTGGATTCCGCAGGTTTATCGAAATGGAGAGATCTCTGTTGAAAATGGTACGGGTGCATTTGCTGCCAGCAACTCTGCGCTCGCAATTCTCGGAAAAAAAGCATGGCTGGGAACTGGTGGAAAGCCGGGTGCGAACGTGTTCGTCGGAGATTCTTACCGAAATGCCCCTCCGCTAACCTTTTGTAATTGCTCTCCCCTTCCACCAGATGAAGTGTGGTTTACTCGCCGCGTGGCCGTACCGCTTGCCAGTGGAACCGACGCCTCCGGAGTCTTCTCCCTCGCCTTCCGTGACAACCAGCACGGCATGGCCGTAGGCGGCGACTACACCAGGCCCAACGAATCCACCGGAACCGCCGCCTGGACCACCGACGAAGGTCAGCACTGGACAGCAGCCCAGAAGCCGCCGCACGGCTTCCGCTCAGCCGTTGCCTGGGACGCTGACACCAAAGCCTGGATCGCCGCCGGCACCAACGGCAGCGACATCAGCTATGACGACGGCAAAAACTGGCAGCCCCTCGACGACGGCAACTGGAACGCCCTAAGCCTGCCCTGGATCGTCGGCCCAAAAGGCCGCATCGCCAAACTAGGAGCCCTGCCGCCCCACAAATAGCGGGTGCCCCATTCAAGCCCTCTTCTGGCTTGAGTGGGGCAGTTTCTCAATGAGCGAACAACAATGCCGCTGCGTCTGACTCATTAGCACGACAAGAGAGACCGGCGCGCGGCTGGGTTTTGGGGATTTCCCGGCCCGCAAGCTGGTATTGTGGAAAAGAATGGCAGAGTTCGTCATCAAGCTGGCCGATGAGCGAGGACGCATGCAGGAGCAGATCCAGTCCGCCGGCTCCGCCGAGGAGCTGCGCCAGCGTTTCTCCCAGGCCGGATACTACGTCTACTCGGTAAAGCCGCGTGGCTGTCAGCGGTGCAGCCGGAAGAAGGCCAAACTCGAAACGTTTATTATCTTTAACCAGCAGTTTCTGACCCTGGTCCGCGCCGGACTGCCTATCCTCGGCTCACTCGAAATGCTGGCAAAGGGCCAGAAAAATCCAGCATTCTCCGCGCAATTGGAGAATGTAGCCGCGCGAGTCCGAACCGGCGAATCCATCTCCGCGCCTTCGAAGCGCAGGGCGGATTCCCACTCATCTATACGACGACGCTGCTGGCAGGCGAACGAAGCGGCAATCTGGAAGACGTTCTGGGCCGTTATCTTTCCTTCCAGCGTATCTCGCTCACCTTCCGCAAGAAGCTGCAGGCCTCGCTCGTCTACCCCGCCCTGCTGATCACGCTGGTCTTCGGCCTCTTCATTTTCCTGATCACCTTCGTCGTGCCGCGCTTCGCCATGCTCTACGACCAGATTGGCACCAAACTTCCCGTCGATCACGCGCTTGCTGCTCGCCGTCGGCAATAACTCGCAGCATTACATTCTTTGGATGCTGCCCGGCCATCGCGCATCATCGGCTATCTGCCTTTACCGCTAGAGCCAGACCGAGGCCGGCGCTGATCGCATCGACCGCATGCGCATCAAGCTCCCGCTTTTCGGCAATATCTGGCGCAAGTATCAGGTAGCGCTCTTTTCGCGCACACTCTCCACCCTGCTGTCCGGCGGCCTGCCGCCGGTGCCGTCGCTTGAAACCGCCGCCCGTTCCATCTCCAGCAAACGCATCGCCAAGGCGGTATTTTCTTCGGTAGGCAGCGTGCGTGAAGGCAAGAGCCTCGCAAATAGCCTGAACAAAACCAAAGTCTTCCCCGACCTGGCCACAGAAATGATCGATGTCGGCGAATCGACCGGCGCGTTGCCGCAGATGCTGAATTCCGTGGCAGAATTCTTCGAAGAAGACGTGCAAACCGCTCTGACCGCATCGCTCGCGCTGATCGAGCCAGCCATTCTGATCGTGATGGGCGTCGTTGTCGTCATCATTCTCATCGCGCTCTATCTGCCCATCTTCTCGCTGGGCAGGCAGTCGGAGGCATGAGGCATTGCAGCGATGACAGCTTTAAGGATTTCTCATGGCACAGGCACCAGTATGTCATCCCGATCGAACAGGACGAGACAGCACGCGCGCAGGCGCTCGCCATCCGCTATCGCTGCGAGTTCGTCGATCTGAAGAACTTTCGCATCCAGCACGATCTCTTCCGCACCGTGCCAGTCGACATGATGTTCCGCTACAACTTCGTGCCGCTGGAGCAGCACGAAGACCGCCTGGTCATCGCGGTCAGCGATCCCAGCCGCCTGATGGTGCTGGATGAAATCAGCGGCCTGCTCGGCCAACGCATCATCAGCACGCGTCGCCACGCTCTCGCAGATCACCGACCTGCTCAAGAAAACGGAGCAGTCGCAGCGCGTGCTCGATGAAGCGTCCGAGGGGCTGACCTTTGACGTCATCTCCGGCGAAGACAACCCGGATGAAAACATCTCGATCGAGAAGCTGACCTCGGAAGAAGACATCAGCCCGATCATCCGCCTGGTCGATACGACCATCTTCACCGCGCTCGAACGCCGCGCCTCGGATATTCACATCGAAACATACGACGACTCGCTGGTCGTCAAGTACCGCATCGACGGCGTGCTGCAGGCAGCCATGGCGCCCATCGCGCGCGAGCACCACTCGACCATCCTTTCACGCATCAAGGTCATGAGCGAGCTGGATATCGCCGAGCGCCGCGTACCGCAGGACGGACGTTTTCGCGTGCGCTACAAGGGCCGCCTCATCGATTTCCGCGTCTCCATCATGCCCACAGTTCACGGCGAAAATGCCGTGCTGCGCGTGCTCGACAAAGAGTCGATGAGCGAGAAGTTCCGCAAACTCACGCTCGACGTGGTGGGATTTGGCGAAGACGATCTGCGCCGCTTCCGCCGCTATATTCGCGAGCCCTACGGCATGGTGCTGGTCACCGGCCCCACCGGCTCCGGCAAGACCACGACGCTCTATGCCGCGCTCAACGAGATCAAGAGCGACGAAGACAAGATCATCACCATCGAAGACCCGGTCGAATACCAGATCCGCGGCATCACGCAGATTCCGGTCAACGAGAAGAAGGGCCTTACCTTTGCCCGCGGATCTGCGCTCCATCCTGCGCCACGATCCGGACAAGATCCTGGTCGGCGAAATCCGCGACCAGGAGACGGCGCAGATCGCCATCAACTCCGCGCTCACCGGACACCTGGTGTTCACCACGGTCCACGCCAACAACGTCTTCGACGTGCTGGGACGCTTTCTCAACATGGGCGTCGAGGCATACAACTTCATCTCCGCGCTCAACTGCATCCTGGCGCAGCGGCTGGTGCGTACCATCTGCGAACACTGCGTCCACTCCGTTCGGCACGACGACGAGTTTCTGCGCAACAGCGGACTGGATCCCGCCGAGTGGCGGGACTTCGACTTCCGCGAAGGGGCAGGCTGCATCGAATGCGGAGGTACCGGCTATCGCGGACGAACGGCGATCCACGAACTGCTGGAGCTGACCGATCCGATCCGGGAAATCATTCTGGAGAAGAAGCCCGCTTCGGAAGTCCGCAAGCTGGCCCAGCAGGAAGGCATGCAGTTCCTGCGCGAATCGGCGATCGACCGCGTGCCGCCGCGGTTTGACTACACTGAAGGAAATCAACAAGGTCACCTTCATCGAGGCAACACGCTAGTGACATTGCCCGTTTCTCTTTCCGATCAACAACCAGCGGCCCGCGCTGGCCTGCGAGCTCACGCCCGACGGCGTGGTCGCAGCGCATCTCGCCAGACGACCGGCAGCAAGCCACGACATGCCTTCGCGCCGCTGTTCGCCGGAGCGCTCATTCCCGGGCTGAAAGCGCCCAACATCACGATCAGACAGCCGCAGTCGTGGCCGCGTTGAAGCGCGCCCTCGATGCGGTGAAGCACGCGACAAGCGCCTTACCCTGGTCGTTCCGGACGCGGCTGCGCGTGTGTTGCTGCTCGATTTCGACACGCTGCCGACAAAATTCGCCGAGGCCATGCCGGTCGTCCGCTTCCGCCTGCGCAAACTCGTTCCCTTTGAAGTCGACGATGCTGCCTCAGCTACCAGATCATGCGGCAGAGCGCCGAAAGAAGCCCGCGTGCTTGTCACAGCCATGCCGCACGCCGTTCTGGTCGAATATGAAGAAGCCGTGCGCTTGGCCGGGTATGAGCCAGGAGTTGTTCTGCCCAGCACGCTGGCATCGCTCGCAGGCCTGGCGCAGGCTGAACCGGCGCTGGTTGTCAATCGCAATGGCAATTCCGTCACCACAGCAATTACACGGGGCGCAGATCTTCTTCTGCATCGCAGCATCGAGCTGCCCGCTGGATACAGACTCTGCGCGACGAAGAACTTCGCCACGCCGTCTCCGTGTCTATCGCATATTTTGAAGACACTACTCGCATCCATACCGGACGCCGTCTTTTACGCCGGGCCCGGAGGCGCGCCCGAGTTGACGCGGATGCTTGAGATCGAACAGTTTCGGATTCGCGATCTGGCCTAAGCGCAGCCGCTCAAGGAGATGGAAACACTGTACCTAAAGGACTGTTGGCTGGAGTTTCAGGAGCGCTCGCAAGCTAATGCGCATCACCGTCAATCTCGCTACACGGCCCTTTGTCGAGCTGCGACCCGTCTACAAACGGCTTCGCATCTGGATGGCTGTACTTTTAGTATTGGCAATTCCGCTCTTGTATCTGGTGCGCATCGAACAGGGGAAAGCCAACATCGCCACAGCGCGTGTACGCACCATGCAAGGCAGTGTGCAACAGATGCAGCGCCAACAGCAGAGCTACCAGGCGCTGATGCGCCAGCCGCAGAATGCCGCCGTACTGATGCAGTCCGATTTCCTGAATGATCTCTTTCGTCACAAGGCGTTCTCGTGGACGGCTACGATGACTGACCTGGAAACCGTTCTGCCCGCAGGCGTGCAGGTGCTCAGCATCGATCCCCAGGTCACGCCCGACGGCCATGTAACATACGAATGCGGGTAAGCGGTCGCGCGAACGCGCCATCGAACTGGTTAAGAACCTTGAGGGCTTCAAACACTTCGCCTCTCCACGCCTGGCAGGTGAGGCATTGGCCACAGCCAACAACGGCAATCAGCAGGCCATGCCTGTAAATGCTGTCCAGCGACGTGAACTTTGATATCCTTGCCGACTACCGACCTCTACCGATAACAGAGGCTACGCCATCCGCCTCGAATAACACCTAGGACGGCAAAAAAACCCGCTCGCCAGCCCTCCTCTGCAAAGCCGACGGTACCGAAACCGTGCAGCAGCAGCCCCAAAGCGGGGTGTGAGATGAGTCATCTTCGCAAACTTCTTACAATGCTGAATCTGCACATCGCTGGGTGTCGTGCTTCTAGGTCTGAATCTGTTTCTGCTGACCGACTCTTTTTGCCTGGCATGCGGCCAGCACCGACCAAGCGGCCGAATACGATTCGAACATATGACCTATGTGCAGCTGCAGCGCAGATGTCGCACCTGGAGGGCTGCCAGACAAGGTGAACCAGGCGCGCAACGACGCCGGAAGTTTTACGAAAAGCGATTTCGGCAAACTATTCAACCATGGCGGAGAACTTGGGTCGCTACGAGAAAGACAATGTGCGCCTGACGCGCGCGCAATACACTCCTACGCCGGCCATCAATGGACTGACTGAAGTTCGCATCGACGCCAGCCTGAGCGGCGAATATTCCGCGCTGATGCACTTCATCAATGACATCGAACGCGACAAAAATCAGGTCTTTTTTACCATCAATGCGCTTACCCTCAGCGGACAGCAGGGCGGGCTGGTCAATCTGCGCCTGCGTATGACCACATACCTGCGGTCGAGCAGCGATCTTACCGCCTGCAACGGGTGGCGAGGGAGCGGCAGCAAGTACACAGGCATCGCTGCAGCCGCAAGGTGCATTTCCTCGGGAGGCGCAGTGATGGCATTGAAGATCGGCTCCGAGGATAAGAAAAAAGTCATCATTGCCAGCGTGCTCTGCGTAATTGTGACTGGGCTTCCGGTGAATGTGCTGATGAGCTATTTCGGCGGCAGTTCCACACCCGCCCCACCTCCGCAGCGCAAACTGCACCGGTCCAGTCAAACCGTCCCACAACCAGCGCCTTACCTGCTGCAGCCGAACACGCTGCTCCCAGAATTCCTGGGCGTTGCTGCGAGCCTCGATCCGACGCTGCATCCGGAGTGGATGGCACAGGCAGAGTCTCTCGAATACTCGGGCAACGGGCGCAATATCTTCTCTCAATTCTCCGCTCCGCCCGCAATCGAACAAGTAAAGGCTCCGGTTCGTCCGAGTGCGCCGGTAGCAGAGGTTCGCGCAAGGACCACCGCCCCCGCCGCCGATCGATCTAAAATTCTTTGGATATGAGGCTCATAAGGACGGCATGCGTAAGGCCTTCCTGTTGCATGGCGAAGATGTCTTTATTGCATCGGAGGGAGATGTGGTCGATCATCGCTATAAGGTATTGAAGATCGCGCCCTTTTCCGTGCAGATCGAGGATATTCCCTATCAGAATGCGCAGCCAATATCGCTTGCGCAGAATTGATCAAGTCTCATGTACCGTCACAGCCATCAATCCGAATCAGGTTACATCCTGCTCGCCGTGCTCTTCATGCTGGTGCTGATCCTGGTCGCACTTGCGGTGGCCGCTCCGCGCATTGCGTCGGACATTCAACGCGACCGCGAAGATGAGTTGATACATCGCGGGCAACAGTACACCCGAGCCATCAAGCTCTATTACAAGAAATTCGGACGCTATCCTGCATCCATCGATCAACTGGAAAACACCAACAACATGCGTTTCCTGCGCAAGCGCTACGTCGATCCTATGACGGGCAAGGATGACTGGAAGCTTATCCATTTCGGTGAAGCGCATGTGAAACCGATGGGACTCTTTGGCCAGCCGATTCAGAATGGCGGAATGTCGACCGCTGCGGGAGGCAGCATGCTGGGCGGAACCCCCGGGCTCACCTCGCCTTCAGGCACCATGCCTTCTCTTGGCGGAACCTCTTCTCCACCGAGCACCACGGACTCTGACTCATCAGGAGCCTTAGGATCTTCCGGCGCGTCGACCACTGGCAGTACAAGCAGCATAGGCGGCAGCACAGGAACGAGCCCTTTCGGCAGTGGCCAGACTCTTGGCGGTGGTCCGATTGTGGGTGTCGTCAGCAAAAACGCCAAGGCATCCATCAAGGAGTACAAAAAGCAGAAACATTACAACGAGTGGGAGTTTGTCTACGACCCGGTAGAAGACCTGTTGAGTTCTGTGAGTGTTTTCGGAGGCGGATCGAGTGCCATCAACGGCCCGGGAAGTACAGGCACAACAGGAACTCCAAACAGCGGGTTTCCGGGCACGAATCCAAGTTCGCCCACAAGCCCATTTGGTTCCGGTCCCGGCTCTGGAACGACCGGCAATCCGCCAACATCGCCGCAATAAAAATGGCCTCGCATTTTGCGAGGCCATCGTGTTCCCAAACTTGCAGCGAAATTACACGCTGAATGAAGATCCGCAACCGCAGGTGCTCTTCGTATTCGGGTTCTCAAACTTGAAGCCTGCTGCTTCCAGCGTTTCCACATAATCCACAACACAGCCATTGAGATACATCAACGACGTGGCGTCCACAAAAACCTTGAGCCCATCGAACGTAAAAACCTTGTCCATCATGCCCGATTGATTCTCAAAGGACATTGAATACTGGAAGCCCGAACAACCACCGCCAACCACGCCGATACGCAGTCCCGCGGGAAGCGGATCCTGAGTCGCCATAATCTCGCGAACTTTGCCAACCGCTGTATCGGTCAACGACAGCGGTGGCGCTTTCCTGACCTCGGTTGTTTCAACAGGCGTAACGGTTGTGGTTGCCATCTATGTCTCCCTGAGAGTGAACTCTATTAAGAGTGTATCGCCGCGAATCGACGTATACAACTCTTCTCTATATTCGATGACACTTCACGTGAATCGATTCAACCCGTGAATGCTGATAAACAAAGGGTTAGCAACTTTCTAACGGGCAGTGATCTCACCCGCAATTCGGTCATACTGTTCCTTGGTCAGAATTCCTTTGCTTACCAGGTCATGTGGATCGCTGTAAGGCCGCCCGCGAATGATTCTCTGCGCCCGTGAGCCTGTAATCCCCGGCAAATCAACCAGTTGCTCTTCAGTCGCGGCATTGATATCAACAATGCTTGCCCCTGATTTGCCGTCTGATTTCAGCCCCTGCTTAACACCAGCGGCAATGTCATTCACCTTGCGTTCCGCATTGGCTGCAGCCACTTTGGCGTCTGCGGCCGCCTGTTTGGCCCCTTCCTTCACCTGCTGGGTGGTCTGCGCCGCTTGCTGCTTCAGCTGCTCATCGGACGGTTGCTGAGTATTACAGGCAGCAAGCCACAACGATACTGTCACTAGTCCGAGGGCCGAAGCCAATCGGACTATGTTCCGGCGTGAATCGTTCGCTTTGCAAAGTTTCATTCTTGCCTCCCACCCTCTTCCTGGACACACTGATGGAATCATTTGAAAGCGAAGAGGTTGCCAAGTTAGCTTCATGGTTCGGAAAAATGGCTTGTGCAATGCTCCGGAAATAGGATTATCATTCACATCGAAGCGGCCCCACCTACCCCGAGCCCGCGAACTTTCGGACCCGCTCGTACATGGGACCGGCTCAAACTCGAACCCTGAGGTGCTCCATGAGCATCATGCTTGTTCTGTGGATCGTATGGGCCGTTGTCACAACCCTGCTCTTAGCGCTACTTGCTTACCGTGGCACCCTGACCCGTTACGAGGAAGATCAGCTCTTCCTTGATCCGGCATCGGGCCACCAACAGCAGGAGCAAACCTTGATTGTGCAGAAAGTCAATCGGGTTCAACCCCTCGTCCGTGTTATGACGGGCGCAACCTGTGTTATGTCCGCAACGATTATTGGCATATACGTTTGGGACGCAATCAGCCAGTTTAAGTAAGGAGACCATATTTTGCCGGAGTGCGCCTCGGCAGCACTCCGGCTCCTTACCTGCCCGGAGTTAGCCCGTCGACTGTGCCACGGGCGATTACATCTATCCCTACTTCCTTGCTGACCTTCAAAACAAATGTGCTTTCATCCTTCATACCCCACGCGACATAAGGGATGATGAAGCGCGTCGTCGCTGTCGCATCTGTTCCATTCAACTGGACAGCAATCTGCAATGTCAGTGGATGATCTGCTCCGTGAATGTTAAACATGCCATCCACAGTTAGGTTCTGAGTGCTTCCCGACTTCAAGTTTCCTGACACCCTTACCGGATGAAAAAATGCTTGCGGATATTTTTTGCTTTCCAGCACCTCGTTTTGCATCTTTCCGTCCCGCGTGCTGTTTCCGCTTTCTCCCGTGCTCACGTCAACGAGAAATTCGCCTTCCGCAGCGCCCGTGTCCGGATTAAATGCCATCATCCCGCCCTTTAAGCGAAAACTGCCATGCACCGTATGCAGAACGTCTCCAAGCTTCCAATGAATCTCTGTCTTCTGCGCATCGAGATGAACAGTGATTTTCCGTCTCGGTGATTGTGCTCGAACCACGCCTGCGAGGCACAGGATCACGGCAATAAGAAAAGCGTAGACCTGGCGGCGTCTTGGATTCATGTGGACATGCTTTCAGTGTCAGATGCGCAAATATTTGAGGAGGCAATTCGTCGAACGATTTCGCTGCCGTTGTGAAGCAGATAGTGAGGGAGGCTTTCACCCCCCATATGCACCTGCAGCAGTCCTCGAAACAAATCCGGTGAGCTGGCCAGCACACGCATGACCGACTTACGCAAGAAGGGATGCGCGTCCATCAGCAACAACGCCTGCGCCATTCTCCTTGGCATCTGCATCGTCTTTTCATGTTCCGCAGCATAATATTCGAGCGAGCCTCTCTGCAGCGAGCGGCTCAATAGACTTGCCTGTCGAAAACCCAGGGCAAGACCCTCACCCGTAACCGCATCTACCGATCCAGAAGCATCGCCGACTAAAGCGACGTTGTCCTTTACAACCTGCCGCAGCCGGTAAGTTGTGGTCAGGGCTCCGCGTTCAAGAGTAGATGGTTCTTTCGATAGCAGTAGTTCTTGCAGACGCGGGATGGTTGCTATGATCTCCTGCACATGCAGGGAGCTATGCCGCGTCACAGCGGCAACGCAAATCTCATTCCGCGCAACCGGTGTGATATAAACCTGTCCGAGCGCACACCAATGCACTTCGACATAGTTGCTCGTCGGAGCAATTCGATAATGTCTGCGGAAACCGAATCGCTTTGAAGTAAGGCGGCCCCGTCCTAGATCGGCCCATTTACGCACTCTCGAGGACTGACCGTCTGCGCCTACAAGGTAGCGATATCGGCAAGCTTCGTTAGCGAGCGAAACACTGCTCCCCAACGCCACATGGGTCTTCCATCGCAGACGGACTCCAATCTCAAGGGCGCGGTTAGTTAGAAGAGCGTGTAACCTCGTTCTGCGTATCCCGATCCCCTCTTCGGCTGCAAAATTCCCCGTAACAGAAACTTGCTGACTGTCGGTCCAGTTTGTGAACCGAATTCCCCGAAATCGCACACCCTCGTCGGGCTCGCAATTCACTCCGAGTGCGGCCAGATCGCGGCATGCATCCGGCATCAGGCCTTCGCCGCAGGCTTTGTCGATGGAGCGGACGCAGCGCATCCGCCACTGCACACTCGACACCCTTGCAGCGCACGGCAATGGCAGAGGCAAGCCCGGCTGGGCCGCCGCCGACAATCAAAACGTCGTGTCAGGAATTCGGCAAAAATCACCACTCCAGCAGCAGAACTACTTCCGCGCAAAAGCCCGGGCCCTAGCGCGGCCATCACGCTGCGCGTGCCAGGTTCAGGACGCTGATGCTTCATCACCTCGTCAAGCACGCACAAGGACGGAGGCCGACGATAAGTTGCCCACGCGACGCAAGGCAATCCCAGAACACCTATTCACCTTCTTTCATCCCTGAGCGCATCCTCGGCTGCTTCCAATACTTTGGGTCCACCGGTGTGCATTACCCAGGAGCCGATATCGGCGCGCTCGATTAGTCCCTGTTGCGGCTAGAAATCGCATCGACATCCCGGCCCAGGTTTTCCCGCACGACACGTCGGCACATCCGGCGACAGGACGATGCTGAATCCTTTCTCCGAAATGTTCCAGCCCATTACTTCGTGCGTGTCTGGATAGAACACCTGGTCCGGCTGGCCATGATTTCGGGACCGGTCTGCACGGGAACATCGTCTCCTGCAACCAGCACCGCTGCAGCACCGTCGCCAAATAACCCGGACGAGACCAGACTCGCTAGCGAAAAATCTTCTCGCTGGCAGCGTTAGTGAACATAACTCTACCGCAAGCAGCACAGCGACTTGATCCGGATAGGCACGCACATAATCGGCGGCACGCGCCAAGCCAGCTGCACCAGCGACACATCCGAGGCCGAATATTGGAGTGCGGCTGGATGTTGGTTGACAGCCCCATGCGGTTGACTAGGCGCGCGTCGATGGACGGGCTGCCGACGCCAGTCACGGAAACAAAGAAAATCGCGTTAATGCGCTCGCGAGTGAGACCGGCGCATTTTAATGCGCAATCGATGGCGCGTTCGCCCAGTTCCTCGGCAACTTCGATCCATACATCGTTTGCTTTGCCCCATGTATCGAGGGCACGGTACTCGTCCAGTGGACGCGAAAAATAGCGGTTATCAACCCCGGTCCGATTGTGGAGCCTTTCCAGAAGACTGGATTTGTCGAAATTTTCACCCCAAAAATCTTTAAGAGCCTCAACAATTTCCTGCTGGGAGAAGCGGTGTGGAGGATAAGCCGTTGCCGTGCCGATAATTCGCATAGGGTAATTGTCTTCTTTCAGAATAGGTGAAGGAACAAAATGATTTTCACCCAAATGTAGAAGCTTTGTAATTTTTTTGGAAGTAAAACCCCCATACGGCATCAATTTTCGAGTATTTCAAATTCTTATGGCACGTGCTGCAAGCTGCAATGCATCTTGCCAGAAACGTTTTGACGAATGCACGACCTCCATCACCTGTTGCAGTGACCTAACAAAGTGATCCATGCTCGTTTCGCTTGCATTTAATGGCGGTGCAGCTTTCAGCACCATAAAATTGTTCCCGCATATCTGCGTGAGAACGCCATGCTCACGATACAACCGCATCACAACCATTTGCCCGAACATGGCAGAATGAATGTGCCGGAATGCTTCGTAAGACAGCCGCAGGCCGAGAGTTTGCGGCTGCTGAAAAACAATCCCGTTCAAAAAGCCTATGCCCCTCACCTCAGCTACCATCTCGTAGCCCGCGAGTGCTTTCTTAAGGCGCATCCGAAATCTTTCACCCAGCTCCAGAGCACGCTCTCCGAGCCGCTCTTCCTCAAGGACCTCCATCGTGCTCAACCCGGCGCGGATCGCCAAAGAGTTTTCACTGTAGGTCGATGTATGGATGATCGCGCGCTTCAGCGAGCTATAAACACTGTCATACACCACGTCCGTCATTAGGACGGCGCCCACAGGAATCAATCCGCCGCTCAGTGCCTTCGCCAGAATTACCATGTCAGGATCGAGATCGTAGTGGTGGGCGGCCAGGAATTTCCCGGTCCGGTAGAGGCCAGTCTGTACTTCATCCAGTACAAAGAGTGTTCCATGCCGTCTACATAGCTCTTGTGCGCTCTGCAGATAGCCTGCAGACGGGAGCACAATGCCACCTTCTCCCTGAATAGGTTCCAGGATGAGAGCGGCATATTTGTGAGTAGATAATTCGCGCTCCAACGCTTCTGTGTTGTCAAAATCGACGAAAGTTACTCCCGGCAAAAGGGGGCCGAACCCTTCCGACCAGAAGCCGTGGTCCATCAAAGACAATGCTCCGCAGGTGAGCCCATGAAAGGCATTTTTCGCTGCAAGCAGGCCACCGCGACCGGTCACTGTCCGAGAGAACTTGATCGCCGTTTCCACCCCTTCGCTGCCGGAGCTCGAAAAATAAACTTTATTGAGCCTCCCGCCTGCGTGCGAACAGAGCTTTTTCGCAAGATCCCCGGCACTGGTCGCTACATGACTCTGTAGCATGGAAGGTCCGCAGCTTTCCAGCTCTTTGCGAATTGCTTCTATGATGCGTGGATGATTGTGGCCGGCGTTATAAACACAATAACCAGAGAGAAAGTCCAGTATGACACGACCGTCCCGGGTGTGCAGTTCCTCGCCAAGGCATACGTCATACTCCACATTCATCTCAAGCAGATTCAGCAACCGGACCCATTGCGGGTTAACGTGCGCCCCGTAGGCTGCGAGTGTGAGCGCTTCCAAAACTAACCCTTTCCCAAGTACCGCAAAGTCCGCCTGGCTTCGGTCTTCCTTGCTTCACCCGCACCTGTTAAAAAGGGAGGTCTGGAGATGGAAACCGATAACCTGTTCTCGATGTGATTATGACTCTGCACCAGACGATTTGTTAGCCTCTGATCCTGTTCTATTATCCGGAGCGCGTAAAAACAGTCGGATCTTTTTTACGGCTCCTGCTAACAGGCAGCACAAGGGACCCGAGGAGATGCCTAATCTACGGCGGCGCTCAATTGATGCCTGAGGTCCGCGCCGCGCACCCAGAAAATCACGTCCATAGCGATATTAGTCGCGTGATCGGCGATGCGCTCAAGGTTTCGCGAAATGATGATGGCCTGCAGTGCCTGCTGGCTCAGTTCGGAGTTGGCTTGAATGAATTTTGTCAGATCCTCGTGTGCAATCCGATTCATGCTGTCAATCTCGTCATCCATGGCAAGCACCGATTCGGCTACCTGCGCGTCAGCGTCCAGCAAGGATTGCAATGCTGTGCGGATCATGCGCGCCGCTCCGCTGCGCATTTCGTCAATATCAATCGGCAAGTCGATGGGATCGCATTCGATCAGGTCCATCGTTCTGTTGGCAATGCTCATCGCCTGATCGCCAATCCGCTCCAGATCGCCATTGATCTTGATGACGGCGAGAATAAAACGCAGATCGATGGCCATAGGCTGTTCCTTGGCGAGCAGATCATAGGCCATCTCATCCAACTCGCGTTGGGCGGAGTTGATCGCCTTTTCATTTTCGCGTACGAACTGGCACAGTCCCGCATCCCTCTGAAGAAAGGCATCGACGCACGCATCCAGCGCTTGTTGAGAAAGCGCAGCCATTGCCAGGATTTTGTCCTTGAGCTCGGCCAGCTGTTGCTGAAAATGAATGCGCGGCAAAGAATCCTCCGACATCTAGTATGCAACAGTTGTGTAACAATCATGCGAAAACTTGCAGCTACCGCTGCGTTGGATCCCCGCTCAGTTTGTAGAATCTGGCGATGGAACTTTAGTGGCTTGTCGCTTCGGATCATTGACGGAACGCTTCCTGGACAGTCGTTTGGCAGTGTAATCCTTGAGTCTGTCGCGAAGCCGTGCTGCCCAGGGGCTATCGACCGCGAGTAATCCCAAACCGACAAACAAAAATGGAATGCCGGGAAGAATCGGCAGCACGCAGCCAGCAACACCGATGCAGAGGCATACATATCCCGCAAACTGTCGCAGGATGATCTTGCCTCGACTCTTCCACTCACTCTGCATAGTCATCAGATTCGTCGAAGGACATTTTGGATAGCTCTATGCCAGACGCTGCTCTGCTTCTTTGGCTGCTTCGTAAATCTGATCGAAGGACTCGACCGCATATAGCACCTTCTGCATCTCCGAGACGAGAAACTCCTGATTGAGCACCGCACCGAGATCGAAGTCGCGGATCTCCGGACCGCCCTCCGATGTCCTATTGATGACATGAGTCGATTCGCCGTGAGATGAAATCAGTCCGCTGCCGTAAAGGCGAATGGTTCCCTTCTGCCGGATTACGCCGAATTCGACCGTGAACCAGAAGAGTCGCCCCATGCGTTCGAGCTTGTCCTTGTCATGCACAAGCGCCGCGCACACGCGGCCATACTGCTGCAGAAAGTCCGCAAATACTGGATGCGCATGCATCGGCACATGGCCAAAAACGTCATGAAAAATGTCCGGCTCCGGCGTGTACTCGAGCGACTCGCGCTTGCGCAGCCAGGTCGTTGTTGGGAACTGCCGTGCCGCTAGCATCTCAAAAAACGCATCGGGCGGAAGAAAGCCGCTTACCGGAGTTGCGTTCCAGCCCGTGCGGGGACCGAGGCGCTTATTGACCTCGGCCAGATTCGGAATCGAGTCATCCCGTAGTCCAATCTGATGAAAACCGTCCAGATACTCCTCGCAGGCATTTTCTTCCAGCTGCGGCATTCGCCTGCTTACCAACTCTGCCCACACCGCGTGCTGTTCAGATGTATAAGCATTCCAATCCTGCTGGATGAGGAACGGTTCGGCGATGCTCAAACGCGTTGTAGCCGGGTTCATTCAAGACCCCTTCATTCAAAACTCTTGAGCATCTCACTCCCAATCGCAGAGTGTCAACCTGAACGCTTGTCGCTGGATCAAACTAACTCCTCCGAGCCGATCTGCTTAACCGCGTAGTTGGAGAACTCGCTCTGCGTTGCCTCAATTGAGGCACCTAGGTCGATGGCGCGACAGGCATCTTCAATCACAACCGAAGAAAATCCCGCCCTGCGCGCATCTACTGCTGAGTGTCGGACGCAGTAGTCATAAGCCAGGCCAACCAGAAAGACGCGTTTCAGCCCTCGTTCGGTAAGGTAGCCAGCAAGACCGGTTTTTGTTATCCGGTCGTTTTCCTGAAATGCTGAATACGAATCGATCTCCCGCCGAAAGCCTTTGCGCAGAACAAGCTCAGCTCGTGTGGGATCAAGATCTTTGTGAAACGCCGCACCCTGGGTTCCCTGCACACAATGGTCGGGCCAGAGCGTCTGTGCACCATATGCCCTGCCTATCGTGCTGAAAAGTTTCGCACCGTTATGGCTTGAAGCAAAGGACAGGCTGTCAGGTGGATGCCAGTCCTGCGTCATCACTACATGGCTGAACATGAGCGTGAGGCGATTGATGACAGGAACAATCTCATCTCCGCGCTCCACAGGCAAAGCACCTCCGGGGCAAAAATCGTTCTGCACATCAACAATCAGCAACACGTCACGGTCTGTGATTTTCACTGGCTTTTTCATCTCCTGCGCCCAGAAACAAGTTTGTGTTCGGCAGCGTCCATCCGGTCTGGCCAATTCTTGTCCGCTAGGTATATGTTAGTGGGTCGTTGTCGCGTTCGGATCGGCATCCGGACGAGCCGCAGGCGCGTCTAACTTAGTGAAACGGGAGTATTCTTCGATGTCCACTCTTGCGCACCCGGAAGTGCAAACGCAAAAAGACTTTCTTCCCCTTAACGGAACAGACTATGTAGAGTTTTACGTCGGCAACGCGCGGCAGGCCGCGTATTACTACCGCTTGGCTTTCGGCATGAAGCTGGTTGCCTATTCCGGTCCGGAAACCGGCGTCCGGCATCGCGCCTCCTATGTGCTGCAACAAGGGAAGGTGCGATTTGTGTTGACTACCCCGCTCCGCCCCGACGGCGAAATCGCCGAGCATGTGCACCGTCACGGAGACGGCGTGCATGACGTAGCTCTTTGGGTCGATGATGCAAAACTTGCCTGGAAAGAAACAACGAAGCGCGGCGCTCGCAGCGTGCGAGAGCCTTTCGAACTGCGTGACGATCACGGCACGGTAAAGCTCGCAACGATCGCTACATATGGCGACACAGTTCACACCTTTGTCGAACGCGGCGACTACCAGGGTGTTTTTATGCCCGGCTACCGCGCTGTGCAAATGACCCGCTCGCTCGTCCGGTTGGTTTGCTCCACATCGATCACATGGTGGGCAATGTCGGCTGGAATGAGATGAACCGCTGGGTCGACTTCTATGCCGATATCATGGGCTTTTCTCTTTACCAGCACTTTGATGACAAAGACATCTCGACAGAGTATTCCGCACTCATGTCGAAGGTGATGGCAAACGGCAACGGCCGCGTTAAATTCCCTATTAACGAGCCGGCTGAAGGCCGCAGAAAATCCCAGATCGAAGAGTATCTGGAGTACTATCACGGGCCCGGTATACAGCATATTGCATTGGCCACGGACAACATCCTTCACACCATTTCCAAACTCCAGGCGCAGGGCATCGAGTTCCTGAAAGTACCTCACACTTACTACACAGAGTTGGAAGATCGCGTCGGTAAGATCGATGAACCTATCCAGGAGCTCGAACAGCTAGGCATCCTTGTCGATCGTGATGATGAAGGCTATATGCTGCAGATCTTTACTCGCCCGGTAGAAGACCGTCCGACGCTCTTTTACGAGATCATTCAGCGCAAGGGCAGTCGCAGCTTCGGCAAAGGCAACTTCAAAGCGCTTTTTGAAGCGATCGAGCGCGAACAGGCGGCGCGCGGCAACCTCTAAATCAGAGAATGCGCAGGGAGACATTGGATGCGTTCCCTCTGCTTCCCATGAGCTCAGTGTCTACGGCTCTTGCGTGATTCGCGCTCAAGATTGTAAAAAATCCAACACATCAGGCAGACGCATATCACGACAACAACCAGCAAAATGTAGAGCGCGATTGTATTCGGATCCACACTTTGATTGAACGCCCCTACCCGCTAACAGAACGCAAAGAATTCGTAAGCAATTCATAATGACGCTTGAAACCCGAATCGAAACATCCCCGTTGTGTGATGGCGAATTGACGCTGGTCTTTACCGGCTTCTATCAGCACCAATTCCACCTGATGCCCACGTACCATTTCCGAATGGTTCACGCCGGGTCTGAAGAAGAGATGGG
Source organism: Terriglobales bacterium (assembly GCA_963738095.1). Classification (GTDB taxonomy): domain Bacteria; phylum Acidobacteriota; class Terriglobia; order Terriglobales; family Acidobacteriaceae; genus Alloacidobacterium. Next base: position 102,504 of record CAVTVL010000020.1, on the reverse strand, counting down.
GTTGATCAATCTTCGATCACAGACAAACGCCACCATCGAGCGCTACGCCGGGCATATTGGATATCGCGTCTATCAACAGTATCGCGGTCACCATTACGCTGCACGTTCGGTTCTGCTGCTCTTACCTTTTGTACGCCACCTGGGAATTGCTCCCCTTTGGATTACCTGCGATCCGGATAATGCCGCCTCTCGTCGGAGCTGTGAAATTGCTGGTGCGGAATTTATCGAAATCATCGATCTGCCGCCTGACTATACCGGTTATAAACTTGGCCAGCGACAGAAATGTCGTTACCGCTTGAGCTTATAAGGTAACAAGTAAAAAGCGGCCCATTCAGGGCCGCTTCTGCTCGATTTGGCAAGCACGACAGCTAGTGATTTGCCGAGATGCTCAGCGTCGTCTCTGTCTTGTTTGCCAACCCGATCTTGTCACGCGGACTACTCGACGCATCTCAATGCAAGTCGAGTTCCACTTCGCCAAGCGAGCATTTATCGCATATTCAAACGATTAGAGTACTGCGTATGTTGGTCTACCGTGAAAAATTGCGCTCATCGCGGGAAAAAAATTCTCATTCGACCGTCATCTCTGCACCTCTTGCTTCCCTGCCGAAGGCAGTCACTATCGCCAAATAGATGGCTCCAATCACTACCGTCCAGGCCAACACCACGCTGTAGCTGCCATAGTGCTCAGCGGCCTTCGCCTGCACCACCGCATTGCGCGATGACAGCAGATTTCCAAGCTGGTAAGCAAGCCCTGGAAACGTAGCGCGCACCGGACCGGGAGAAAGCTCCGTCAAATAGGCCGGCACAGCGCCCCACGCTCCCTGCACCATGAACTGCATCAGGAAGGCACCGGCAGCGAGCACATACAATGATTGTCCAAAAGCAAACATAGGAATGACCGGCAAGGCCAGCAAAGTTGCGGCGATGATTGCCCGCTTGCGTCCAAATCTTTCCGACAGGCTGCCGAAGAAAATACCTCCGAGCAATGCCCCAATGGTGTAGACAATGGCAACGCCTCCGGTCAGCGCAGCCGAATAGCCATGGTCCTTTTGCAGGAAGGTCGGATAAAGATCCTGTGTCCCGTGTGAGAAAGAATTAAATCCCGTCATCAGGAGGACGAGAAAAAGGAAGGTCAGGGCATGTTGTCGAATGCCCCTCGTCATAGACATCGCAGGCTTCGTACCCTTTCTTTTGCCCGCGCGCCAAACAGGCGACTCTTCAACCTTGAGCCCGATGTACAGAACCAGGAATGCTGGAGCAGCCCCGACGATGAAAAGACCGCGCCACCCAATCATATGTCCCTGCCAAGCCATATGCGTGAAAGGCTTGTAGAGCAATGCATAGACAGCGGCAGCCACCAGATAGCCGACGGCATAGCCTTCCTGTAGCAGTCCGGAAAAAAATCCGCGACCCTCTTTCGGCAATGTTTCAAAGGCAAGGGCTGCGCCTACACCCCATTCGCCACCCATAGCAATGCCGAATAGAGCGCGCAAAATCAGCAGCGCATGCAGCGATGGCGCAAACGCGCAGGCCAGCTCAAAGACGGAATAGCAGGCGATGTTGATCATGAGCGCGGGACGGCGGCCAAACTTGTCTGCCAGTGCGCCAAAGAGAAACGCTCCCACGGGGCGAAAGGCCAGGGTGAGAAACAGCGCCTCAGCTACTGCTGAAGTCTGCGCATGAAAATCGGTGGCCATCGCAGAAATGCAGAAAACCAGAAGAAAGTAGTCGAATGCGTCGAGAGACCAACCCAGGAAACAAGCGGTAAATGCGTGCCGCTGTTGCGACGTCAGTGCCCGGAAATGTGAAAAGAAGCGAGTAGGCATTCAGCAGGCCCGGAAATTGGAGCTTAACAGAGTGAGAAGCGTATGGAACGGTAACTTGAAATCGGGCGATACGATTCTGGAAAATGATGTAAAAGTGGAATTGGACATCGAACGGATCTAGCAGTAAAACCATTCCATATGAATGAGGGTGCGCTTCCATGCGGGAACGCATCTGAATATTCCCCAAAGGCGCCTATGGCACGTAAGTTACAGGAAGAGATTAAACAGACTCGCCCCTTCGCAAATATTGAAGAAGAAGCGCTGCTCAATATCCGGCATACCTCCGACAGGCTGCAGCATCATACCCAGCAGCTCTTCAAGCAGTATGGCATTACGCCGACGCAGTATAACGTGCTTCGCATTTTACGAGGGGCAGGCGATGCCGGCCTGCGGTGTTCTGAGGTAGGCGAACGTCTTGTGAGCAGCGATCCCGATATCACTCGCCTGCTGGGGCGGTTGCAGAAGCAGAAGCTGATCCGGCGAAAACGCGACCCGAAGGATCGTCGTGTGATTTATGCAAATATCACTGCGGAAGGTCAACGGCTGCTCAAAGAAACGGACCCTTTAGTCAATGGTGAAATCAAGCAACTCCTCAAGCATATAAACAAGGAGAAATTGACAGCGCTCATCGCGCTGCTTGAGGAAGTTCGTCAGGCATTGCCCGGCTGAGTCTGGTTGTTAGAGCTTGGCGGTTTCTCCGAGCGCCGCTTCGATGCTTGCTCTTGCGTCGGCTTCGGTTCCCTTATTGTGGATTTGATGGTGCAGGCAATAGAGGGCAAGCTCTAACCGGTCTGAGACGCCCAGTTTGTCGTAAATCTTGCGCAAATAATTCTTGATGACCTGCTCGCTGGTGCCCAGCTCGTAGGCAATTTCCTTATTGCGTTTGCCCTGCGTGATGCAATTGATAATGGCCAGTTCCTTGGGCGAAAGCCGAGGCTGGTTTTTGGGACTCGCCATATTGGAAGCTTGTGTACGATAGGCTTCGATAACCCAGGTAACCGACTGGTTGTCAATCCAGGTTTCGCCGGCGGCAATTTTGCGTACGCACTTCACCAGCAGATCGGGTGAAATCGATCGAGGAATCACTCCTCGGACTCCGCGGCGATAAAGCTCGACGGTATGGGCTTCGTCGGTAGAGGTGGCCTGGACAATGATCTTCAGATCGGGCGACTGGTGCAGAATCTCGGCAATCGCGGTGCCTTTACCGGCGAGCAGGCTCCCTTCCAGCACCAGCACATCTGCCGGATGTTGCGGCAGGGTTGCATTCAGGGTGGCCAGACTATCAACCTGCGCAATGATCTGGATGTCCTCTTCCACCGCAAAGACCTTGCGCATGCCGACGCGGTAAATTGCCTGCGAATCGGCCATGATGACGCGAATCATCGGCTTCGAGTGAGGGGTTGCTGTTGAGCCGTTTGGAGCCAGCGCAGCATTATCGGCGGTTTTCGGTTTTGCTTCCGACGTCATCGTTTTCTTCCCAGTTCGTCGCTCTATTGGAAGCGATACTCCTCTATTACCGCTGCTGCGAAACAGGTTGAGCGTTCCTCATAAGAGCGAATCACTCGTCCAAGACAATGGACAGCAGCAGTGTTTTCACCACACAACTCACCTGCGGAGATTTCCAGCAGGAACTCTACCGTAGCATTTACCGGAAGCCGTTCATTCAAACGAAAGAGCACTCCATTCCCCGAAATGTTCTCCGTCATCCCTGCCAACTCACGGTTCTCCGACAGAATCAAAACCGGAAAATGTAGAGGAAAACGCACGGAAGAACGCGTTCCTTCTGCATCGATCCCACCACGAGAGGAATATTCAGGCATATTCCCTCCATATCGGACGCATGAAGTACTTTCTTACCCTACAGGAACGTAAAGCCTTACTCCGAATTACCAAAGTTTACACCTCTATGTGACCAAGGGGCAATTATGTTTTCTTATTACTTTTGCTTGCTGGATTGTGCTCGGGGGAGTGTTAACCGTTGCGCATGACCTGCTGTCTCCGCAAGTCAATGTCCTGACGCAGGATAGAACGCAGCCGACCCGCCAACCCATTCCTTGTCGCGGTTATGGTCAACTCCCATCATCTTACCCCGGCCGAGCCTGACGAGCGAGAGTACTGGCTCGAGATGGCCGCCATCCGGCCAGAGATACAGGATGCGAATCTCCGGCTGGGTGAGACCATGTGGCGTTTCTACCACAGATTCGAAGTGAACCCGCTGCTGCAAGAGGTATTCGTGGCGCTGCGATTTTGGGATCGAAGCCAACTGTTCCTCAGATGGTGCGAACTCGATTCCCTTTCCAGCGAAGGAGAACAGGGGTTTGAGTATCCACTGTTCCCGGTCTTCTGACAGGCGTTGACGGCCCTTGCCCGCCATCCAGTCATCGAGAAATACAGCCGGGGGAACTGCCGGGTGATCGAGATACGGGATGGAGAACTTGCTGATGTGGAAGTACCAGTTCGGATGGCCGGCCCATTCCACGTCGAACGATTCCCGGTAGTCGAAGGGCAGTTCAATCTGCCTGCGCATCAGCTCATCTACAATCGCGCGGTTGTAAATGCGGCGGATAGGTATGAGCTTCGTTCCCTTGCGATAGCAGAGGCGCGTCGGCTTTCCCGGACGGGCATCGGGAACGATTTCCGCGATATCGACGATCTCGATGCCGAGCCGTTCAGTAGTGGCAAGAAAATCCGGAAGAGTCTTCTGCTTCTGCGGTTCTACCTCGGTCAACACCACGCTTTCCGGATGATGACCGCGCAGAATCACGCGCTCCATCAGCTTCCAGAAGCTGGTCTCCGTATGGCCGCCAAGCAGGTAGCCTAATCCGTCATCGAGTTTGAAGGCCGAACGGTAGACCTCGCTCAGGATGAACTGGTATGCGAAGACGGACGGAAACGCCTGCAACTCAACCAGCCTGGGAGAAAGCTTCCCGTCGGCATCCCGTACCAGTCCGAAATCGGCAGTCATGAAGTGCGGGTGAGGCGTCTCATCCGTTGCGCAATACTGCGCGGGAATCATGCTGCGCGATGCCTTGAGATACGGCTTGTCGCCGACGAGCCGGTGCGTCAGTTCGGCCCCGATAGCCGCCATCTCGTCCAGCATCGCTTTCGGGAAGAAGCATGGTGTTTCAGCGACGCGGAACTCGACATGGGTGCGTAGGCACGCGTCGAGACTGTGCAGCATCTTGCGGTATGCTTCCGGGCGATAGCGCTGATTAAAATCCCGACGCAGTGACTCGATCACGGCCACCAGAGTACCGCAAGTTTCGCTTCGCTGCTCATCTCAAGAGATCGTCGCTTTTGCGTCAGCGATCCCTGGCTCATTACTCCCCCCGGGGAGGAAATGTGCAAATTCCTGATGATATTGGGGTTATCTATTTTCGAGGTGCGTAAAATGTTGAAACAAAGTAGTTTACCCGTAAATTACTTTGTTTCATCAACTTACCGGGAACATAAGAGTTTCGGGCAAACGAGGAGCGATCCTCGGCAGCGCTGGAAACAGTACCTCTATTACCAGTATATCTATTTTTGGCATAATTCTGTGCCAATAGTTGTTTGAACAACTTTTAATTTTTCCACTTTCGAAATTCACTCATCGTGCAGCAGGGTGGCCGGTTCAGCAGACAGGGCCCGGCTTGCGGGAATAGCGGCGGAAACGAACCCCGATCAGGATCATGGTCAGCACGACACCGAGAATCACCCACGGATCGGCGGCTGACGCCTGATAGACAATGCCGGCCAGTTCGCGGCTGGCAGCCACGCCCATAACAAGTCCGGCGACCGAACCGATACCCAGCAGCAGCACGGTGCGTCCCAGGGCTGCTTGCAGCACATGCCGGTTCTGCGCGCCAAGCGCCACGCGGATGCCCAGCTCGCGCATGCGCTTCGAAACGGTATAGCTGGCCATGCCGAAGATGCCTGTAATGGCCAGCATCATCGCCAGAGCGCCCAGTACACCAAGCGCAATGGTGGCCGCGCGAGCGGGAAAGGTAACGAGGCTGAGCGCATCGGACCATGTAGTAAGGCTGAAAACCGGAAGAGCCGGATCGACGCTCGCGATAGCTTTCCGGACCGCCGGGATCACTTCTGAAGCGCGGCGGCTGGAGCGCACGAGCAGGACTGTGTCGCTGTTTCCGCGTTGCGCGATGGGCCAATAGACAACCGGCGTCGGGTCCTCCGAGAGGCTCACATATTTCCCCGATTCAACCACGCCAACAATCACGAATTGATGGTCGGGACCATCCTGATAGGGCCGGCCTACTACATTCGTTGTCCCAAAAAGACGCTTCGCGAAGGTTTCGTTCACAATAGCGACATCGGGAGCCTTTCCATCATCGTGGTAAACTCGCGTCCGCTGAGCAGGCGCGTTCCGGCGACGGAGAAATAGCCGGGCGAGACTTCATAATAGTTTGCCGGGAATGCCTGATTGGCAGCGGTGAACGTGGTTGTTACCGGCGCATAGACACTGGTTTCACTCTGATTCAGGGACAGAGGAATGGTGTTCGACAGGGTTGCGCCGGTGATGCCGGGGATCTGGCGCACCGCATGGAGCAACTTCTTTTGAATTTCAGAGGAATGTTCATACCCGGCAAGGTGCGTGTCCATGGCCGCTATCGTGACACCATCCGGGCGAATACCAAGGGGCATGTTGAAGGTGCGCTGCAGGCCGCGCAAGGCGACAAATGAAGCGGTCACGAGCAGGCAGCAGAGCGCAATCTGCACGACGAGCAGAATGTCGCGCAGCGTAAGCCTGTGAAACGCGAGTCCCGATGTGCCAGAGGTCTTCAGCACATGGTTTGGATCCGTCTGCCAAATCTGCCGGGCAGGGATGATTCCGAAGATCAAGCCGGTTGCAAGAGAAAGCAGCGCGGCGAAGAGATAGACAAACGCATCGGGCTCGGCTAATAACTGTATCGGGAAATCCGTTTGCGGACGCCACATTGTCAAAGTGTGCAGGAGTCCGGCTGCCAGGCACGCGGAAATCACGCCACTCATCAGAGACAGGCACGCCGATTCCGTGACTAACTGCCGAAGTATGCGCCTGCGGGCAGAGCCGATGGCGATGCGAATGCCGATCTCCTTTTCGCGGTCGGAGATGCGTGCGGCAAACAACCCGCCGAGATTGGCGCATGCGGCCAGAAGCACCAGCCCGGCAAGCAGCATGACGCCCAGCAGGAAGCCGTGAATCGCGCCTCCCATGTAATCTCCGAGGAACCCCGGCTGAGCGAGATGCAGTGTAAAGCCCTTATCGACGTCGGGATATTGAGCGGACAATTGTGCCGCGATATTAGCCAGATCGGTATTGGCCTGCGCGGGCGTGACACCAGGCTTCAGGCGTCCGATAACCCACGCGTTATAGGCGCCGCGATAGTCGATCCAGTTATAACCTTCTATCTCAGGTTCGTCATGAATCGGGACCCAGACTTCAGGCCATATGAATCGCTCGGTACCATTGAAGTTTTTTGGCGCAACGCCAAGCACAACGTACTGATGCTTGTTGAGTCGAACGGTGCGCCCCGCTACGCTGGGATCGCCGCCAAGCTGCGTCTGCCAGCAGTTGTAGCTAAGCACGACATACGGATCGCCGTTAATCTTCGTGTCTTCGGCGGGGGTGAAGAAGCGCCCCAGTACCGGCTTGACGCCGAGCACTTCAAAGTAATTTCCGGAAACCTCGTAACCCCAGACAGGACGCGCGCTGCCGCTGGTGTCGAGGCCGATGCGGGCAATGCGAACGACGGAGACTCCAGAAAATGTCTTATTGCGGTGACGGATGTCCTCGACGTTGGGATACGAGATCGCAATTCCTTTGGACTGGATGGAGTAGACGCGATTTGCCTGGGGCACCGGCAGCGAGCGCAGCACGAGCGCGTTGATGACGCCAAAGACAGCGACATTGGCGCCGATGGCCATGGTGAGCGTGAGAATGGCAGTGAAAGCGAACCCCGGTGAGCGGCGTAACTGGCGCAGTGCGTAGCGGAGATCCTGCAAGAGGGTTTCCAGGGGATACCTCGCGGGAAGAGGAAACGGCAATCCCCATACAAGCACTTGTTCAGCCAAACACTTCTTGGCGCTAACCTGTGGCTTCCAGTGTAGTTGGCTGCTTTGGGCGTCAGCTGAACATTGCGGCCTTGTTCATTTGCGGAATACCGCGTCCGGAACCGGACATGCAGATGCTTTTTACTTCGGCAATGCAAAAGCTACGTACATACCGCCTGAGGGAGATTTCGGGTCTTTGCCTCCACCCGCGGCAATGACCACATATTGCCTGCCATTCATCTCATAGGTTGCCGGGGTTGCGTTGCCCGCGAAGGGCAGCGTGGTCTGCCAGAGAAGCTTGCCTGTTGCTTTGTCGAAGGCGCGCATCTGCTTGTCGTAGTTGGTGGCGGCGATGAAGATCAGTCCGCCCGCTGTTACGACGGGACCGCCGTAATTTTCCGTGCCGGTGTTCTTCATGCCCTTCGCCGCGAGCGCCGGATATTCGCCCAGCGGAATTTTCCAGGCGTATTTTCCGGTGTTGAGGTCGATGGCATTGAGCGTTCCCCACGGCGGAGCAATGGCCGGATAACCGTCGGGATCGAGAAATTTGCGGTACCCGGTGAAACGATACTTCTCGGTCTGGGTGGCTGAGCCGCTTTCACTTTTTAACTCAGACTTGTCGTCGACTCCGGTGCGCAGGTAGCGGATGAGGGCGTCGAGTTGTTCATCGGAAAACTCGGGGAAGCTGGGCATCCTGCCCTGTCCGTGCAGGATGGCATTGCGAATCTGGTCGGTGGTCTGCGTTTTTTCGACCTCGACCAGAGATGGATAGGTCGGCGGCGAGCCGCGACGGTCATCGCCGTGGCAGAGGCTGCACTGATCCTGGTAGAGGGTGACACCGCTCTCGTTCGAAGGCTTGTTTTCAATCAGGCCGCCGGTCCATGCCATCTCGTTCGCATTGACGTAGAGAATGCCGGTTTCGGGATCGATAGCCGGACCGCCCCATTCGGCTCCTCCGTCATAGCCGGGAAAAACGACCGTCTGCTTGCCCAGGCTCGAGGGAACGAACTGCCCGGCGCTGCGAAGAGTGTGAAACTCCTGCACCGCCCAGGCATGGACCTTGGGCGTGCGGTTCGTCAACATATTTTCAGTTAAGATTTGGCGCGCATAGGGCGCAGGCATGACCGGCAGCGGCTGCGTCGGTACGGTAACCTCGCCGGGTATGGTGCTTGCGGGATACTTTTTGTACTCGATGGGAAAGAGCGGCTGGCCGTCGACGCGATTGAAGAGATAGACCCAGCCCTGTTTTGTGGTTTGCGCAACGGCGTCAATCTTTTTCCCTTGATGCTCGACGGTCACGAGCGCGGGCGGCGAAGGAAAATCGCGGTCCCAGATATCATGCCGTACGGCCTGAAAATACCAGAGCCGTTTGCCGGTATCGGCATCGAGAGCGAGCAGCGTGTTAGCGAAAAGATCGTCGCCGACGCGGTCGCCGCCGTAGAAATCGAAAGCCGCGGAGCCCGTGGGCACATAGACGATACCCCGTTGCGCATCGACGGCCATGCCTGCCCAGTTATTGGCCGCGCCGCTGTTCTGCCAGGCGTCTTTGGGCCACGTGTCGTAACCATATTCGCCGGGATGAGGGATCGTATGGAACGACCAGCGGAGCTCTCCGTTGTGGACGTCGTAGGCGCGGATATCTCCGGGCGGTGCGGGCAGCGTTTCCGGCTCGCGGCCCCCTACGATGATCAGGTCCTTGTAGACGATGCCGGGACTGGTGAGGGCGATGGAAACCGTGGCAGGATCGCGCCCCAGTCCTTCGCGCAGATCGATCCTCCCGTTTTCACCGAAGGATGGAATGGGTTTGCCTGTCTTCGCATCGAGCGCGTAGAGAAAGTTCATCACACCAGCCAGGATGCGGGTGCTTGTGCCGTCTGACCAGTACGCCAGACCACGCGCAGGCTGGGTTCCGGCAACTCCGGAATCGAACTTCCAGAGCAACTTGCCGGTGGCCGCGTTGAGGGCGATGATCTTCTGGGATGGCGTGTAAGAGTAAAGCGTGCCATCGACAATGATGGGGCTCGACTGGAAGCCGCCGGTTTCACCCGTGTCAAAGGTCCAGGCAATGGCGAGATCTTTTACGTTTGTGCGGTTAATTTGTGCGAGCGAAGAGTAGTGGTCCTGCGCGAGTTGGCCGGCGTAGACCGGCCATTCGGATTGCGGGCTGCTTTGTGCGCCTGCGATCAGTACGGAGGCTGCAAGCACGAGTGCAGTGAATATTGTTTCAATCTTCAAGGGCATTGAGGCAGCGATTCAGTAAGAGCTTGCAGTGCGACCAGTAGAACGTGCATGCCTATTGCTGTCAAGCGCACACCCTCGGAAATACCCCTTTCACTTGTCTCATCAACGGAGTAGCATGCTTGGCGCAATCTCCCCCAATGCTGAATTTGTTCCCAAGCCAGGAGGCTCGCTATGCTACGAACCCTGCTGCTTCCTTCATCGCTGCTGTTGGTTTCTTTCTTGTCTGCCGCGCCACAGGAACAGCCTGCTTCGCCCCAACCATCCGGACCCGCTACAACCGAGAGCAACCCAGTCAAGCCTACGGCTGAATCCCAGGCTCATGCCAAGAAAATCTGGGGTTATGACTGCGCTCTTTGTCACGGTGATAAAGGAGACGGCAAGGGCGACGTTGCCGATTCGATGAAACTCACTCTGAAGGATTACACCAAACCAGATTCGCTGAAAGATATGACCGATGGCCAGATGTTCGACATTATCAAAAATGGCAAAGGCCAGATGCCGGGTGAAACGGGCCGCGCCAAGCCGGATGACATCTGGAACCTGGTGATTTTCATTCGCAATATGTCAAAGAAGGGATAGAGCGCTCGCAAAGAATCTCTTCCTGCGGTTGCGGGAAGAGCTTCTTTACGGTGCACATGAAGATTTTACGGATTTGCCTTCTGGAATTCCTCGATCCGCGCAATCTCCTGCTCGCTTAGGCGGAAGGTAGCAGCGGGAAGAACGCCGTCGATCTGGTCGGGACGGCGCGCGCCGACGATTGCCACGGTAATTGCGGGATGACGCAGTGTCCAGGCGATCGCGACGACGCCGGGATCCACATTATGCGCGTTGCCGATCTCGCGAAGGAGCTTCACCAGCTTCAGATTCTGGGTAAGTTTCGGCTCGTTGAAGTTCGGGCTGCGCTTGCGCCAGTCGTCATCGGGCAGGCTCTTGACGCGCTCGGCGGTCATCTTCCCGGTGAGCAGGCCGGAGACCATCGGTGAATAGTTGATGACGCCGATATTGTTCTGCAGGCAGAAGGGGAGAATTTCGGTCTCGATATCGCGCCGCAGAAGCGAGTAGGGCGGTTGCAGCGAGGCGATGGGCGCAATCTTCAGTGCGCGCTTCATCTGCGCGACATTAAAGTTGGAAACGCCGATGTGGCGAACTTTTCCCTGCTCCTGAAATCTCGCCAGGGTCTCCCATCCCTCTTCAATTTCGTCTTCGGGATTGGGCCAGTGAATCTGGTAGAGATCGATCACATCTACGCACAGGCGGCGCAGCGACTCTTCTATCTCTTCCTGCAGCGAGCCGGCCTTCAGGCTGCGATAGATCCTGCGGTCGGGAAACCATCGCATGGAGCATTTGGTAAAGACATACGGCTTATGCGGCGAATTCTTGATCGCCCTGGCAACCACTTCTTCCGAGTGGCCCAGACCATAGATGGCAGCGGTATCAATCCAGTTGATGCCGGAGTCGAGAGCGCGCTCAATGGTGCTGACGGACACATTATCGTCTTGTTCGCCCCATGCGAACTCCCAGTTGCCGCCGCCGATAGCCCAGGCTCCATAACCGATGGGCGTAAGGTGCAGGTCGGAATTGCCGAGTTGACGCGTCTCAAATTTTGTCGCGGAGGAGGTTCGAGTAGACATATTGTCTAAGATACTCGGGCCTGACGCATAGCTTCATAAATTCCCGAAAGGATTTTACGGCTCGACGAGAAAACGTCCGTCGCGCATGATCTGCTCTTCTTCCACCCAGATATTGAAACGCAGGCCAACGACATCGATATGCGTGGTCGATGTCCAGGCCGCTCCGGTGTGCTCGCCATAGGGATTCCCGAAGGCGATGTGGATGCCGGGAAACTTCTCGTCCTGCAGAATGTTGCCGATGACGTGCTTTACGCCAACATTGGTGCCAATGGCGAACTCGCCGACGCGGTCGGAGTTCTCGTCAGTATGGGTGTAGTTCCAGAAGTCCTCGCGGAGCTGGCGGTTTTCCGAATGACAATCGACGATGCGATTGCCTTTGATCTCGATTGTCAGAGGCGCGGCATCCAGCAATCCGTAGCGGAAACAAAGATAGTCGCCGACAACGCCGTCGACGACAAAAGTACCGTTGACTTCACCGGGAGTCGTGAAGATTTCGCCGCCCGGCAGATTGCCCCACTTCTCGCGCGAGATAATGCCCGAGGTCTTGAGCCATTTGTAGTCAGGGTTAAGGTCGGCACGAATATCCGTTCCGGCGGCGGTTGTAGCGCGAATGTAGCGGGCGCTGCGCACCTTCTCAATTACCTTCTGGCTGAGCCGGTCGACGAGTTGAAAATCGGCGCGCATGCCTTCGCACATGATTTGCGGCGTGATGTTGACCATGTGCGCGTGCCGCATGTGGCGGCGGTTGACGATTTCCGTCATCTGCATGCGGGAGCGCAGTTCATTCTGCTGCACCTGCACGGCAAAGATGCTGATGTCCGACGTCTCCATATCTTCGAGCACGGCGGGGGGCATGTTTTTGAGTGGACGCGGAGCGACGTCTTCAAGCACGAAAGCGTTCCATCCGCAGCCGTTTGCGGACAGCTCGTTGGCGATGGCCGCAGCAATCGGTGTCGTCTCGCGATCCGTGATCAACGTGACTTTCTCGCGGGGTTCAATGCGAAGGCAGGCAGAAACAGCGGCGTGTGCTCCCGGCGCGAACTCTGCTGGAAAAGGCGTGTCGAGCAGCGCCTGGGCTTGCGGTGTTACGGAATACATCATTCTGGGTAGATCAGCCTCTTTCAGGGCTTCTCCTTAAGCCTACCGGAAATTCGGGAAATCGGCTCGCCCACCTCCATTATTTCGATCGAGTCTATTTTTAGTCGTTTGATTTCGGAGCGTGCTCCCAAAGTTCTTCGTACCGCGCATGACGGTCAAGATAGAAGATTCGGGCCAGACGGTAATTGTCATGAACGTACTGACGGTAGGGTCTGGAGTGATCGTGTGTATCCAGGGGATTCGGATTCTCTGGGAACAGCACAATGTAACGTGGAGGCTGGTTTTGCAGCGACTGAACGATGCCGGCCACCACTTCGGGCCGGGAGAAGTCATCGGGAGTCACGAACTCCGAGGAAGAGGGGCTCTGCTGCAGCAGATAAAAGGCCAGAGTGGGATGACCGAAGAAAAGATCGGAGGGTTGCGTGTGCTGAGCGAGCCACTGAAACTCCTCGAATTCCAGAACGTCGCGGAAGGCAACGCGTCCGACGGGCAGATTCAGCGCGGCATGCCACTGAGCCTGATGGTAAACCGTCAGCAAGGCAAAACCAGCGGACGCACACCATAAGAAATTACGCAGAACTCTTTGCGTCGCAGTCGGCGCATGGATGAGCCAAGCGCAGACGAGAAGTGCAGGCACAGCTACGGTGCAAAGGCGGAAGTATCTCGGGCCGCTGGCGACGGCCAGGAAGAGAGCACAGCCTACAAGATGAAGAAGAACCAGGTACCGCCGAAGCGATGCGGGCATCTCCCTGCGCCTGCGCCGCAACTGGTAAAAACCAACCAGATAGACGTAGGGAACAAGCACATAGACCAGCAGAAAGGGGATGACGCGAAGGATGTCAGCCAGTGCGTGCACCGGAGGAAGCTGGCGAAGATAGGTTCGCGGCGAGTTGACATTTCCGGAAGAGAGATATTTGGGCGGGAAGACGATGAGGTCGAAAAAGACAGTGTGAGCGCCCCCTTTGTAGATGTAATACCCTGTGACGCAGGAGACGATGAGTGTAAAAGGCAGAACCAAAGCGGCTAGCTGCGCCGGCAGATTAGAATTCCGCACTTCGAATCGCTTGAGCCACAGCAGGTAGAAAATGAGAGCGGCAAAGGTAAGACAGCCCTGAGTCTGTGTAAAGAGAGCTGCGATGCCGCAGAGCGAGCTGGCCGCTAAAATCCGCCGGATGCTGATTGCCTCATCCATAAGCAGGCTGACTGCGGCGAGCGCTGCCAACGTGCTGTACCAGTGATGAGTCAGGTCGAGCGTGTTATTGAAAACCAGAGCGAGAAAAAGCGTGGCGGGCAGCAGAACCATTGGACCGCGCAGTATCCTGCCAGCAATGCGTGTGATGACACAGAAAAACGCGAGTCCGACGACAATGCCCCAAGCCGCCATGATCCAGGCATGAAAACCGCAGAGACGGAAGATTGCGGCATAGAGGAGGTCAGTGCCGGGAGGAACGAGTTCAAAAAAATCTCGGTAAAGCGTTTGCCCATGCAAGATTCGCAGAGCGCGAAGGAAGAACAGGTTCTGATCGCCGATCGAAGCAAGCGGTGTTGCGGGGAGCTGAAAGGTCCTCAGATAGAGAAAGAGCAGAGCCGCGACAAACGCAAAGACATAGGTGCGGTAAGAAAGCTCTGCCACCTGTCGCGGCCTGGATTCAGTCATAGTCTGGATTCTCTGAGTTAAGCCATAATCTCACGCACCAGAAATTGATATTACGATCTCCTCAACAAATCACATGCGGCAATCTCAGTAGCTCTGAGGCGCACAGACCAACGACGCTGCAAGGTTCTTTGCGCCCTTCCCCGAGTACTTCGCGGCCTGCGGATAAGGGCACAATACCCGCGCCATCTGGACGTCTTTTGTACGATCGCTTTCAAGATATTTCGTAACGATGATGGGGCATGGGCGCTATTTATGTTTGCTGGGGACGTTCCGTCGCAAGTGCTGTCATGGTTTTGTTGAGCGCAGACTGCCAATCCGGCAATGCGATCCCAAAACTTGATTGCAGCCTTTCATTGGAGAGGACGGAGTTGGCGGGACGCGCTGCCTGGGTGGGGTACTCTGTTGAGCCAATAGGAAGCACCTGCGGCGCCTTTTCACCAGTCCGGCGCTGATGGAGCGCGAAAATCTTAGCAGCAAAGCGGCGCCAGGTTGTCTTACCTGCGCACGTCATGTGATACACGCCGTATTCCGGCTGCGCGGCGATTGCTTTGTCCACTGCGGAGCGAGTGGCATCGGCGATGGCCGACGATGAGGTTGGCGCGCCAAATTGATCGTCGACAATTTTCAGCTGTTCGCGTTCGCGGCCCAGGCGCAGCATTGTGCGAAGAAAATTATGTCCGCGCGGGCCATAGACCCAGCTGGTACGGAAGATGAGGTATCTGCCGCCTACTTTCTGGATCGCGAGCTCGCCGGCCAGTTTGGTTCGCCCATAGGTATTCAGCGGATTTGTCTTATCCGTCTCTACCCATGCGGATGGCTTCGATCCGTCGAAAACATAATCGGTTGAATAATGCACGAGCAGGGCATCAAGCTTCGCGGCCTCTTCAGCGAGCACACGCGGAGCATAGCCATTGACGATCATGGCCAGCTCCGGTTCGGATTCGGCGCGATCGACTGCGGTGTACGCAGCGGCATTCAAAATGACTGTGGGCCGAAGCTGACCGATCATCGACCGCAGATCTTCAGGCCGGGAAAGATCGGCGGCTTTGCGGTCCCATGCCGTAATCTCGCCCGCATCGGAGAAGCTGCGCTGCAACTCGGTGCCCACCTGACCACCGGCGCCGAGAATCAGGATGACCGGCTTCCGGCTCATGCGAAGAGCTCAGCCTGATGCAGTGTGCGGCCCTGCAGGTCTTTCTCGGAGATGATGGCTGCTTCTTCAGAGACCGGCCACGGGATCGCGAGCGCTGGATCATTCCATAGGATGGTTCGCTCGTCCGCAGGCGAGTAGTAGGACGTGACCTTGTAGGCAAAGCCGGCAATCTCAGACAAGACGGCAAAACCATGGCCAAAGCCTTCCGGAATCCAAAGCATGCGCCCGTTTTCGCCGGAGAGCTCAACCCCCGTATGCTGGCCGAACGCTGGAGAACTGCGGCGGAGATCGACCACGATATCCCACACCAAACCATGCGTAACGTGCACCAGTTTGGCCTGCGCATTGCCGATCTGGTAGTGAATGCCGCGAACGACATTCTTCTTCGACAAGGAAAAATTATCCTGTACCCAGCGTGTCGGCAGACCAGCCTGCTCAGCAGACCGCTCGTTATATGTTTCGCAGAAAGCGCCGCGCGCATCCTTGAATATCCTGGGCTCCAGAATCAGGACCCCAGGCAAAGCAGTTTCAATCATGTTCATTTTCTAAATGCCATCGGAAGGGAAATTGGGTTCAGTGAGCAGAGACAGGAGATATTGCCCATACCCGCTCTTTTGTACCGGCTGCGCAAGCGCCTCAACCTGCGCTGCTGTGATGTATCCGTTGCGGAAGGCTATTTCTTCCGGGCATGCGATCTTCAAACCCTGCCGGCGCTCAATGGTCTGAATGAAGAGCCCGGCTTCGAAAAGCGAGTCGTGGGTCCCTGTATCCAGCCATGCCATGCCACGGCTCATCAGCTCTACATTCAGAGTGCCGCGTTCGAGATAGCGGCGATTGAGGTCAGTAATCTCAAGCTCGCCGCGCGGAGAGGGCTTGAGGGAAGCAGCAAGATTCACGACATCGTTGTCGTAAAAGTAAAGGCCGGTAACGGCATAGCGCGATTTGGGAGCCTTTGGCTTTTCCTCGAGGCTGATGGCACGCCCATCCTTATCGAACTCGACAACGCCATACCGTTCCGGATCGTGGACGGGGTAAGCGAAGACGGTTGCGCCTTCCGATTTGTTCGCGGCTCGTGTCAGCTGCGTGGAAAGAGACTGGCCATAAAAGATGTTGTCTCCCAGAACCAGCGCGCATGGATCGGACCCGATAAAGTCTTTGCCGATGATGAAAGCCTGCGCGAGACCGTCGGGGCTGGGCTGCACCGCATAAGAGAGCCGAAGGCCCCACTGCGTTCCGTCGCCCAGCAGATCGGCAAAGCGCGACGTGTCCTGTGGCGTTGAGATGATGAGGATGTCGCGGATACCCGCCAGCATGAGCGTCGTCAGCGGGTAGTAGATCATTGGCTTGTCATACACCGGGAGAAGCTGCTTCGAAACAACATGAGTCACCGGATAAAGGCGCGTTCCCGACCCGCCCGCCAGAACAATTCCCTTCATCGCCCGACACGCTCCGCGTAGTTGGTTTCAATCCATTGCAGGTAAGCGCCGGAGCGCACGTTGCTCGACCCAATCCTGATTCGCCAGATACCATGCAACCGTTTTGCGAATCCCGGATTCGAATTGTTCCGCCGGCTCCCATCCCAGCTCCTGCTTGATCTTTCGCGCATCGATGGCATAGCGCCGATCATGGCCGGGACGGTCCTTTACATAGGAAATCAGCTTCCTTCGCGAACCGATGGCTTCATTGGGGGCAAGCACGTCGAGCAGATCGCAGATTGCTGTCACAACATCGATATTCTTGCGTTCGCTTGAGCCGCCGATGTTGTAGGTCTCGCCCAGCCTTCCATGTTCAAGCACTGTGCGGATCGCGGAGCAGTGATCCTCCACAAACAGCCAGTCGCGGACATTCTGCCCATCGCCGTAAACCGGGAGCGGCTTTCCCTCAAGGCTATTGAGGATCATCAGCGGAATGAGCTTTTCCGGAAACTGATACGGACCATAGTTGTTCGAGCAGTTTGTGGTAAGCACAGGCAGGCCGTAGGTATGGAAGTATGCGCGAACCAGATGATCGGATGCGGCTTTCGACGCTGCATAAGGGCTGTTCGGCGCATACGCCGTGGTTTCAGAAAACGCCGGATCGTCCGGGCCGAGCGTCCCATATACCTCGTCGGTAGAAACATGGAGAAAGCGAAAAGTCTTCTGCTGGGCTGGACTCAGCTCGCCGTAGTGTGAGCGGACTGACTGCAGAAGAGAAAATGTGCCAAAAACGTTTGTCTGGATAAAGGCATCCGGTTCGACAATAGAGCGGTCGACATGGCTCTCAGCAGCAAAGTGAACAATGGCTCTCGGCTGATGTTCCTGGAGAAGCCGGCCGACCAGAGCTTTATCGGCGATATCTCCGTGGATAAAGGTGTGCCTGGAGTTTTGTTCAAGCGATTGCAGATTGTTGCGATTGCCGGCGTATGTCAGGCTATCGAGGTTGATGACGGGTGAACCAACTTCTTTCATCCACGTCAAAACGAAGTTAGAGCCGATAAACCCGGCGCCACCTGTCACCAGGATGGAATCTTCTTTGCTCATCATTTTTTCAAACTGTCTTCTTCGTCCAGAGTGCTCTGCGAAGATTATTGAGCCGTTCGTTCTGCTCAGGATCTTGGCGCAATCGCTCCATGCCTTCACGGAAGAATGCCACGCAGATGCCGATGAAAAATCCAGCGATAGCGGCGATGATGGTGATCAGGCCCCGTTTCGGAAACGATTTGTAGTCCGGAACGATCGCTGGGTCCACCACCTGGATCAGGGCACCCTCTTTTGCCTCGTCCAGTTTAGCCAGTTCGTACTGGCGCGCGAGAATACCGAAGATCGTTTCGTAATATTTAACATCCCGGAGTTTACGGACATATTCGATACCCGCCTGCGGCACGAGTCCTTTGGGCACGATCAGGCCGGCACTGTCGTCGGCATTGCCGCCGAGCTTGGTCAGTTGTGCTTTCAGACTGTCCAGTTCCTGTTGGGCCTGTACTACATCCGAGTTCTGGCCAGTTGCATAGGTACGCATGGCCTGCAGCTGAACTTCTTTCGCAGTAACTTGAGCACGCAGTGCGGCAGCGGATTCGATCAAAGCACGAGCCTGGCTATCAAGCTGGATCATGCCCGTCTTCTGCTCCGTTTCTTTCAGGGCTTCCTCGGCATTCTCCAGATTGTCTTTGGCCTGCTCGAGCTGTTGCTCGAAAAAGAGCCTGCGCTGTGCCGCCTCACCAATGGCCAGATGCTCAGAGAGTTTACGGTACTCGTCGACATAGGCATTCGCTATTTCGGCCGCGCGTTTTGGGTCTTTATCATCTACCGAGATGTGAATGAGGTTGTCTTTCGTACCGGCTTCGACGATTGCGTGCTTCTCGAAGGCCTTTCTGGCTGTGGACATGTACTTTTGACGATATTCAGCCATCAGACCGAAACGCTGGATCATGGCGTCTTCCACCGTGCGGCTCTTGAACATCGCCACAAACATGTCATTGGGATTTTTTAATCCCATGCTCGAACCGGCAAGTGCGCCAAGCGACCCTAGACTTCCGATCTGCGAAATGATTGCCGAACTCAACGATGAATTCTGTTGCGGCGGCAGAACTGTGGTTGTGGCCGTATAGCTTTTCGGCAGAACGAACGAAACTACCAGCGCCACCAGAGCAAAAGCCGCGGTGATCTTGAAGATCAGCCATTTCCTGCGCGCCATGGTGATGAGAAGTTCCAGTAGCGATATTTCGTCGTCTCGATCGTCATGCGCTGCCTCTGGTGGCAGCGTCTCCGATTCCAAATGCCGGATATCAGTCGTGGTCGTGTTCATTCCCTGCGCTTCTGTTTAGCCTCTGGCTAGATTCTACCCGCAGGCACAGGTATGCCCAAACAATCTTCGACCGTAAGAGAGCTGGAATACATTGCAGCCCCTTAGCAGAGACGATGCGCGAAAGATTAGGACATCTTTCCCGGGTGACCCGTTACGTCTCCCATTCCCTCGGCATCCGCACAATGTCCATGCGTGGCCCATAGAATTGCGCCGACAAACACAATTGCAAATAGCAGGAGTACACCGGCGGTGTTTGGCATAGTCACCTCCCTTATTCATTGGAACTCAAAAGGCAAGGCAGGGTTGCGCAGGTATTTATACTTCGACCGGTTCTGCCCTCGCTGCTTTAACGTCGACGCGTTTCTCTTCCACCCGAATACGTGAAGATGTAACCAGAGCCACTGCGATTACGACAGCGGCCATCCCAACGTATTCCGTGCCTACCATATGCTCTCCAAGAAATGCCGCCCCCAGAATGACAGCGACTACCGGATTGACATACGCATAAGTGGTCACCTTGGGGGCCGGAATGTGTTTCAGAAGCCATACAAATGCCGTATAGCCCACCAATGAACCGAAAGTCACGAGGTATGCGACCGATCCGATTGCGCCTCGAGTCCAGTGCGCCCCATGCCAAGCGCCCACAGTAAAGGCGGCAATTGAGCTGGTAAAGCCCGCCGCAAGCATTTGCCATGCAGCGGCAACCATTGGATTTACGGGCAACTTCAGCTCGCGCGAGAGCACCGAACCGGCGGCCCACCAAAATGCAGCACTCAGCACAATCACGCACCCCAGAGCCTGCTGATGCTCCCCATTTACGGGCTGATGCATTCCCGGCCACAACAAAACAATCAGGCCGGCAAACCCCAGTCCCAAACCTAACCATCCGCGTCCCAGCAGCCTTTCGCCATGCGGCAGAAGCATACTGAGAACCGCAACATACAGCGGCATCACGGCGACCAGCAAAGCAGCAAGGCCGCTGTCAATGTATCGCTCGCCGAAGACCAGCCCTATGTTTCCGCCGCCGAGCAGCAGAATGCCAATCAAGGCGAGCCATCCAAGCTCCCGCGCAGGCGGCAGAACCCGCATACCCCTGAACGCGCAAAAGGCCAGCATCAAAGCTCCGGCAATCAGGAATCGCGTGCCGCCCAACACCAGCGGATGCAGATACTGCACTCCTACCTTGATCGCGGTGTAGGTTGAGCCCCAGAAGAAATACACGCATCCGAACGCAAACGGGACGGCCAGCGAAGCGGCATTGCGACGGGTCATGAGAGGTGCCTCCATCGTAGATCGCGTTCCCGGGCAATCCGCAGGAAAAGCGATGTTGAGTGACAGATGCTCCTGCCCTTTCTATTGATTTGATAGATTATTCAGATTTGCACGATCTCTTTCAAAGATGGTAGCGGTGAGAAGTCGTCAGCACTTTTTCTGAACCTGCCATCGCAACAGAGCGTACTGTACGTCGGGCTCTTGCTATTCAACCCAATCGCAATCTGCGCGGCGGCTTCCTATGTCCTCACATGAACAATCAGCACAGATCATTTCCGCATCGCCCTCTAGTGAAGAACCAGCACGAATTACCTCTATGCCGTGGTGGCTCATCCTCATCGTAATTCTGGGCGCCACGCTGATGGCGGCAGGAGCTCTGATAGCGCTTCTACATCCAGCGATGCTGGTTTCACCGCGGGACACCATCAATGGGGCGGTGCGAATCTATGCCGGATATCTGGTCTCCGGCAACCTGGCATTAGCGGTCATGCTTCTAGTGACGTTGAGCGCAGGGTCCCGCGAGTCACTTCGCACTCTGACGATCCTCACGGCATTCGTCCAGTTGCTGGACGCCGGGATGGATGGCTTTGACGGCCGCTGGGCTCTCGTCCCGGGCGTTCTTCTATTTGCGATAGCATTTTTTGTCGCAGCGGCATGGCTTTCGCGCTATCCGGGCCCGAGGCGCCTGCGCGACGGCATCCGGCGTAGTCAAAGAGGAGTTCCATTCCGCCCTCTCACGCGGTATTGGAACAGACCCACGGCATATTTCGCTGCTTCTCGCCTCTTGCGCTGGCGTGCTATCCTCAGCAGACACAGGACCGTATGCGCAGCGCCAGGCACATTGCCGTTATGAGCCCCATCTCCAGCCCAAGACGCTGGAGCCAGGCCTTTGCGCGCGCCATTGCTCCCCGCAGACATCTTCGCGTTCTGCCTACCCGCACGCGACCTAGTCTCTTCGGCAGCGACTAGTCACCGCCGCCCGTGATGCTGCTGCGCACTGTTCTCATCTCCCGGTCCCCAACAGCGTAGCTCGTGTCATCGTCCAGAAGAAGACTCCTCCCGAAAGCAGCCACATCGCAGCCAGTGAAATGCAGCGATCTTTAAAAAACAGGAAACAGGCTGAAGCCTGAACCAAGGCCCTATAAGGAGAAAACCATGCAGTCGACTGAGATTCTGAGCAAATTTGGCCCAAAACTCATCGGGTCACTTCCCGGTCCCAAAGCAAGACGCATTCTCGAAGGCGATGATCGCTACATCTCGCCGAGCTATACGCGTTCCTATCCCATGGTGGCCAAGCGCGGCCGTGGCGTGCGCGTGGAAGATGTCGACGGAAACGAGTTCCTGGATTTTGCCGCCGGCATCGCCGTCACCTCGACCGGCCATTGCCATCCCGAGGTGGTCGCCGCCATCCAGAAGCAGGCTGCCGAGCTGATTCACATTTCGGGCACCGACTTTTACTACGAGTCGCTGGTGACGCTGGCCGAGCGGCTGTCGAAGATCGCGCCCATGACCGGGCCGCACCAGTTTTACTACGGCAACTCCGGCGCGGAAGCCGTGGAGTGCGCGCTGAAGCTGGCCCGCTATCACACCAAGCGGCAGAACGTGATCGCCTTCTTCGGCGCGTTTCATGGACGCACCATGGGCGCGCTTTCGCTGACCGCATCGAAGCCGCAACAGAAGCCGCCGCTTCTCGCCGCTGGTTCCCGGCGTCACGCACGTGCGCTATCCCTACGTCTATCGCGGATGTAGGGAGGCCCGCAGGAAGACGAGGCTTTCGCGCTGGGCTGCGCGCGCTACATCGAAGAAAAGCTGTTCAAGACAACGCTGGCGCCGGAAGAAGTGGCGGCGATTTTCGTCGAGCCCATTCAGGGCGAAGGCGGCTACGTCGTCGCGCCAACCGTCTTCATGCAGGAGCTGCGCCGCATCTGCGACAAGCACGGCATTCTGCTGGTCGCCGACGAAGTGCAATCCGGCGCGGGCCGTACCGGCAAATGGTGGGCGATCGAGCACACCGGCGTAGAGCCCGACATCGTCTGCATGGCCAAAGGCATCGCCTGCGGCATGCCGCTGGGTATCTGATGTCGAAGGCCGAGATCATGGACTGGGTACCCGGGATCGCATGCTTCGACGTTTGGCGGAAACCCGGTTTGCCATCGCCGCCGCTCTGGCCACCATGGACGTGCTGGAGCGCGAAGGCATTGCCAAGCGCCGACGTTGTGGCGAGCACATCATGAACCGCCTGCGCCGACTGGCCGCAAAGCATTCTGACCTGGTGGGCGATGTTCGCGGACGCGGGCTGATGATCGGCATCGAGATCGTCAAGGACAAGAAGGCTACGCGCAGGCGCCGGCCGCTGGCGCGACCGCATCGTTGACCTGGCTTTCGAGCGCGGACTGCTGCTGCTGGGCTGCGGCGAGACTTCGATCCGCCTCGCTCCGCCGCTCATCGCAAACGAGCACGAGGCCGCCATTGCGCTCGACATCCTGGAGGAGTGCGTCTCACTTGTTGAGACGGAACAATTGACATCGAATGCACTTGCCGGCTCCGCAGTGTAAGATGTGAAGCCAGAGGCCGCATGGTCTCTGGCTTTCTCCTTCAGCTCAGGCCTGAAAGTATCTACCTTCCCGCCGAAGGAGGCCGCATGATCACCCGTCTATGGCAGGGGTATACCACCCCGGAAAACGCTGACGCTTACGAAGCATTTATCCGGATCGAGGTCTTCCCCAAACTCAGCGAAGTCCGCGGATTCCTTGGCGGCAAACTCCTCCGCCGCAACCTCTTTCAGGAAGTAGAATTCGTCGCGTTGAGCCACTTTGACTCTCTTGAATCAGTGCGTGCTGCTGCGGGAGATGAATTCGGCTATGTCATCATCCCTGAAACGGGACGTAAATTGCTCTCCCGTTTCGACCAGCGGGTTGCCATCTATGAAGTTGTGGCCGAAGAGATGGCAAAGTAAAAGCATCTTCTCACTTACGCAACGCCTGTCTGCGAAAAACTGCGCCCGCAAATAAAAAGAGCAGAGAAATCACAATTGCGAGCAGTGCATGCTTACGCGATCCGGAATACAGATGCAATGCAGCGTCGATCCACCAGACGACCGCGCCGACAAACCAGATGATGTAAGAACTTGACCGCACTTTAGTTGTTTGATGCAGCTTGCCTGCACCTTTGCTGCCGTAAAAACACTGCAACGGCACCCGTTTATATCCGCACCAGCTCCTGCTGAATACGCCCAGTCACCTCGGCCTTATCGCGTGAAGTCATCATGTTGACCTCGCTGCGAACGCCAAACTCCGGCAGATAAATTCCCGGCTCGACTGAGAAACACGTGAACGGTAAAATCCGCCGCTCATCGTGCGTCTCCAGGTTATCCAGGTGGGCTCCGTTGCCGTGCAATTCTGTGGCGATGTTATGTCCGGTCCGATGGGTAAAGAACGGTTCCAGCCCGGCATCGCGGATCACCGCGCGCGCCGCATCGTCGGCCTGCCACCCGGCAATTGGACTTTTGTGCGAAAACGCATCCTGCACTAACCGAATCGCCGCATCCCGAGCACTCTTTACCGTCTCGAAAATCTGCTTTTCGCGCTCGGACGGCTCGCGCCCTACAACTCCCGTCCAGGTAATGTCATACCAGCATGTTCCCGGATGATTCTTACGCGCCCATATATCGATCAGGAGAAAATCCCCGTTCTGAATCCTGCTCGAATGCGCGGCGGTCGGTTCATAGTGCGAATCGGAAGAATGCTCATTGACCGAGACATTCGGACCGTTTTCCGTCACCATCCCGGCGCGTTCGACTGCCTCCTGGAACCACATCATCATCTGGTATTCCGTAACTCCGTCTTTCAGGCGGCGATCAATCGCGCGGAACCCCTCAGCCAAAATCTCATCCAGCGCTTTTTGCGCTTCATAATGGCTGGCAATCTGCTCCTCGGAAAGAACGGCCTCGAACTGACTGACCAGATCGGCCGAGCTGACAATCGTCTTGCCCATCTCGCGCAGCAACTCCACCGTGCCCGCATCCACCATCGAAACGTACATAACGGCGTTGCGTGGAGAATACTGCATGGCAATGCGCCTGTAAGGCGCAAGCATCGCCTCCAGTCCCCCGTGCAATTCCTGCCATGATGAATACTTTGTTTTGCCGCCCGGCAACGAGTCGAGGCGCGCCTGCTCGATGCGATGCACCAGTTTGTGCGGCTCTCCATGCGCCGGAATCACGTAATACCAGCGGCGCGTGATGTGCGCGTGCGGATCAAGTCCGAGAATGCGTCCAGCTATCGGATCGCGGTGATGATGATCATAAAAAAGCCATGCATCCAGCTTCAGTTCGTGGAGAGCGGATTGAATTTCTGCGAGGTTCATCGTCGAAGGAGAAGTCTATCGGAAATAAGGCAGGGTAGTCACCGAACTATCGACCTGGGCTCAGTCAATCAGGCGGAGATAGTCGGGCCGGTCAGCAATCGTGCGATGCCGGAACAACCGGACGATAGTTCGGTCGCGAAGAAAGAAGACGCCAGGCATCTGCGTCGCATCCTCGCGTATTAAGCCGATGCCATACTTGATCATTGCGTCCTGCAGCCATCCTTTCCAGACAGCGGGCTGAAAACCAATCCGCAGCAGCGACACACGCGACAACGCAAAGATCGAATTTCTATAGAATGAGCCATCCTGATTGCTGATCCGCTCCACGTCGGAAAGCCCGTAATAATCAAAAAAAGGCTTGGCCCTCTCCGGCGGATCAAGATGCACGAAGACGGGTCGGATACCACGGCCCTTCAGGTCGCCGTAAACCGAGGAAACGTCATCCAGCGCCTGCCGGCAGAACGAGCACCCGAAATGCCGCAGAAAGACCAGCAGGACCGGCCCATCGTCGACCAATTCAAGCAATGTTCGACCCGATTCTGCGCGCACCTCCGCGAATGCTGACGCGATCTCTTCTTTCCGGTCTCTGATTTCCGTTTCCAGATACATGAACCTGCCTGCGCGTATTCTATGCCCGTCTTATGCGTTTTTGGTTTAGGCCTAAATGGAAGCCGTCATCCTGAGGAACGCTGTGGCGAAGGATCTCAGCGATGTTGATTCAGTCGAGTCCGTTGAGATTCTCCTCTTCACTTCGTTCAGCGTGGAGCACAGCTCGCACCTTCCGCATTTCCCCGCTCCAGTGCTAGCTTGGTCAAAGACTCTTTGGGAGAACAAGAATGCAGCTATCGCGTCGCTCACTATGCCAGACTCTGCCTCTGCTTATTGGCACACTGGCCGATCATTCACTCGCACAGGCAACCAACGATCAGCCAATTCCATCCTTTGCCCTGCCCTTCGATCAGATGACGCCGCACACCAACGGCGGCAACACCGCGCGGCCTATCCTGAACGGCATCACGCATGCAGGCGCACATCTCGAAGTCCACGAAACCGTACTCGGTCCCGGAATGATACCGCATCCTCCACATCATCACGAGCACGAGGAACTCTTCCTCATCTCCAAAGGCAGCATCGAGATCACGATCGCGGGCAAAACCACCACTGTCCTCGGACCAGGTTCAGCCGCATTCGTTCACTCCAATGAAGAACACGGAGTCCGCAACATAGGCCACGAACCTGCGCAATATTTCGTCGTCGCTATTGGATCGGAGGCATAAGAGTAGCTACTTCAATAACCGAAGCGCATTTTCGCGATAGGCCTTCCGCAAGACATCGTCCGGCAGATGCAGCCCGTAGATATTCCAGCGCCCCTGCCGTGAAGCATGCGATGGGTACTCAAAGTACTCATCTGCCGTTTCCAGAAAGCGGAAGTAAAGCCGGTACATGGATTCCTCCGGCAGCAGGTCCGATCCAAAAAGAATACGGTCGGGAAATTTCAGGAAGAGAGCCCGCGCCGAGTAAGGCTGCCGTCCCAGCTCAGAAGCGCGCGCGCTGATATCGATATAGACGTTCGGATAAGTCTCAAGCAGCTGGTTGGCGCGGGCAAGGTTCTCACCGCTCTCCGCCACATGCGCTGCGACAAACGTCGTCTTCGGATGGCGCGCAATCA
Organism: Terriglobales bacterium; assembly: GCA_963738095.1. Classification (GTDB taxonomy): domain Bacteria; phylum Acidobacteriota; class Terriglobia; order Terriglobales; family Acidobacteriaceae; genus Alloacidobacterium. Next base: position 75,776 of record CAVTVL010000020.1, on the reverse strand, counting down.
CGCAGTCGCGCTGATCGAGCAGTTCCTGCTTCGAGTACTGCGCTCCATAAAATCCCCAGTCCGGATGCGCCGCCAGTTCTTCGTACCGTTCGTTCTGCGCATCGATGGGAAGAAAAAACGCATCGGGATCCGCCGTATGAAACATCACCGGAATCCCCAACTCCTCTGCCTTGTCGAAAACCGGAGCCAGACGCTCATCGTCCACACGCAGCAATTCGCCCCTGGCATCGCGCACGCTCAGGCCAAGGTCCTTCCAGAACTTGATCCCCACCACGCCGCGCTCCACCAGAGTCTCCAGCCGCTGCAACGTACGCGCTACAAAATCCGGATCCGTCACATCCGACCAGTCCATCCATCCAATCGTGGCGAAGCGCTGCGGGTTCGCCGCATGAAACTTGTCGATCATCCGCAGGGCATCTTCGCCAGTCTTCATCGTGATATTGACAATCTTCTCGATCCCGCAGGCATCCATCACGCGCAGAACGTCGCGCGGCTCCAGCGAGTCCAGATGATTGTGATAGTCGATGACAGGAAACCGCGCATGCTGCAGGTGATGCTCTTCGGACACAATCATGGACTTCGGCTGAAAATCGCTCAAAGGAAGACTTACCTTGGCCTTCGCCGAAACCATCGCTACAAACTTATCCTGATCACTCATTCGTCAACCTGTTTCTTTGAGCTCAACCCGACGAACATCTCTCGAAGATCGTGAAATCCCTTCACCGCCACAATCACAGTAATCCCGGCAAAAGCCACTCCGGAAATCACCAGCCAAACCGTCCAGAAAAGCCCCCACGCATTCATTGAACGCTTCCTCGATTGGCCGCAAATTCCGGCAGAGTGGAACTCGTGCTTTTCTTTCCAAGCAGCGAGCCGATCAGCAGACCAAGCGCCGACAATCCGAAAGCCGCAAACCCGGCAAAGCTCTCGCTCTTATGCAGAAAAAAGAATGGAATAATCGCTCCCGCCGCGCCCATCAGCATCGCGCAATAGCCGCCTGTAATGTTGGCGCGTTTCCAGTAAAGCCCGCCGATCACGCAGACAAAGGCTCCCGCAAGAAAAATCGTCCCGGTAATGTTGAGGTAGAGATACACGGCGCCGGGCGGCGTATAGAGCAATCCCCAGAAGATCAGAAACACTCCAACGGCAAAGTTACAAATCCGGTTAATCAACAATTGCGTCGAGTCTTTTACCGGCGGACGCCCCATCTGCTTCCGCACCGGAGCAATAATGTCCTGGGAAATCACAGCGCTCCAGCCCAGCAGGTACGAGCTGTTCACTGACATTGTCGCCGCCAGCATTCCCGCCACCACAATTCCGCGAATCCCCGGCCCCAGCAGAATGGAAAGCATTGCCGGCATGGCATCAATCGGCGCCAGCGTCTGCCCATGCACCACAGGCTGCGGAACTCCACCCTGAAGCGCGCCATGTCCGAGCAGCGTCAGTGCCGCAATTCCCCAAAGCATCGGCAGCATGCCGCGGCCGAGAAAAATGAACCCCGTCCATGTCATCACCCGCTTTGAAACTTCCGGGCTCTTGGTCGAAAACATCCGCATGGCCGTAGTCTGCCAGCAGGTGTGAATCGACAGCCACAGCAGCAACTGCCAGATTAGAAAACTGAAACCAAATTTAGGTGCGGTAATCGGATTAAAGCCGCTCGAGCCCATCACGCTCGTCACCTTCGCAACCATCGCATGCCAGCCGGCAAAATGAACCGCATAAATTGTAATGATGATGGTTGCAATGGAAAGCAGCACATACTGCAGATAATCGGTAATGACAATCGAGATCATTCCGCCAACGGTCGTATAAATCAGCTCCAATAGCAGAATTGCGATCATCGTGGCCACCAGGTATTTCTGGTTCAGGCCGCTGATGACCGTGAGAAATTCCCCCTCAATCTTAAGGAAAACTCCCATATTCAGAATGCCGCCGAGCGCGACCAGGATCCCCGTGACAATGCGCAGCCCGCGGCTGTACTTCACCTCAAAGTATTCTGGAACCGTCATCAACCGCAGGGCGCGCAACCTGCGAATCACAAAGCCGGTGCGCCCGACGAAGATCATCGCAATACCCGAGATCAGTGCGGCGGAAAACGCAGCGAAACCGTAGCGATAGCCCAGTTCGCTGTTGTACATAAACGTGATGGTGCCGATCTCGGTCGCTGCCAGAGTTGCAATGCCGATATACGTTCCCAGCTCCCTGCCCGCCACCAGAAAATGCGACGTGTTGCCAACGTACTTGCGCCCAAGCAGGCCAATCAGCATGGAGGCTGCGAGGTAAACCACGACAATGACCCAATCAATGGTTGCGAAATTCATTCTTTATGCATCACCGTGCGCAGGAAAGTTGTGTTGCTTCAAAAACTGACTCATGAATTCGCGGTCGCGAAATGCTTCCGTCCCTCCAGGACGCTGTGTGGACAAAGCCCCGGCAATATTGCCCGCTCTGGCGCAATCGCCGAGTGGAAGTCTGCGAAGCCAGGCGAAGAGGAATCCGGCATTGAAGCTGTCGCCTGCGCCAATCGTATCCACCGGCGAAACTGCAACCGGACCAGCCGTATATCTTTCTTTGGCCGCCTGTACGAGGGAACCGCGCGAACCAAGCTTGACTGCAATGCAGGGAACCCGGCGCGACAGTACCTCAATCGATTCTTCCAGCGAATCACGTTTCGCAATGCGGCAGATTTCCCCTTCGTTGGGAAGCAGCACATCTACCAGATCCAGCAGTTCCTCCAGCACGCCGCCCCATTGGTTCTCGGGATCGTCATTTGTATCCAGCGAAATCGTCAGGCCGGCGCGCTTCAAGTCACGAAAAAGTTTCGGCAGATCGGGAGCCAGCGATCGCTGCAAAAAAAGCGACGAGAGATGGAAATGCCGCGAAGATTTCAGATACTCAACATCCAGATCGCGCAGGCTCATGTCGCTCATCGTGCCCGGATACGTCAATATGTGCCGCGCGTTTCCATGGTGCAGCAGCACGGTTACGCCAGTCGATTTCCCGTTCTCCGCAAAGACCACCCGGCTCAAATCCGCACCGCTCTCGCTCACGCGCGCCAGCGCTACTTTGCCGAATTCATCCTTGCCGGCAAGTGTGATGAACCCAACCTTTGCGCCCAATACAGCCAGATTATGAGCAAGGATGGCCGAAGAGCTGCCCAATGTCATCTGAAAATCGGATGCCAGCAATTCCCGCTCAACCGGCATGGTTTGCGGAAGGTCATAAAGAATTAGATCGAGATTGATTTCGCCCGCTACGGTGATATTGAACATTCGATTTAGAAACACTACATGACATATGTACTACAATCGGATTCCAAATCACCAAGGAGCTTTTGCTTGCAGGACTCACTTTCAGCACTGCTTTCTTTGTCTGAACCAGAAAAAAAGTCCCGCGGCCTTATCGATACGCCGCGAGAGATTCGCCAACAGCCGGACACCTGGCTCGGCACCCTGCGCCGTCTCTCAGCCATTCACACGCCTCTTCAGTCGTTTCTCGCCGATTGCGGGCTCGGTTCCGGTTCCTCAAACCCGCCTGCGGTCATCCTGGTGGGCGCCGGAACCTCGGATTACACGGGGCGCTCGGTGAGAGATGTTCTTCACCGGCAATGGCAGTGCCAGGTAACGGTAATCCCCAGCACCACGCTTTTGACGAATATGGATGACATCATTCTGGAAGGCAAACCCTACCTGATGATCTCCTTCTCTCGGTCAGGCGAAAGCTCGGAAGGAGTCGCAGCGCTTGAGCGGGCACTGAGCCAGTATCCGGAGCAGATTCGTCATCTCGTCGTGACATGCGACGCATCCAGCACCATGGCAAAGTTTCCCGGAGTCTTCACTATCAAGCTCGATGATGTGGTGAATGATCGTGGTCTGGCCATGACAAGTTCATTTTCAAACATGGTTATCACCGGGCAGTATCTCGCGCACGTACATGCACCGGATCATTACGAATCGTTATTGCAGGGTCTCGCGGAGATGGGGGATGCGTTGCTGCCCCAGGCCGCGAACACTGCCGCGCATCTGGCGAAAAATAAATTCTCACGAGCCTGTTTTCTGGGCGCAGGCTCACTCCAGGCCGTGGCACAGGAGTCCGCGCTTAAAGTTCTGGAGCTGAATGCGGGGAAGATTGCCACCCTCGCAGAGTCGCCTTTGGGATTGCGGCACGGCCCCATGTCATTCCTGAACAGGCAGACCTTAGTCGTCGCATACCTTTCCGGTGACAATTACCGCCGGCAGTACGAGCTTGATCTCCTGGAAGAGATCCGCAGCAAAGACTTGTGTGGAGAAATGCTCGTTGTCGCGCCGCGCGATGAAGACCGCATCCGCAAAGTCACACAACATGCTCTTGTGCTCAATGCGCCGGTCAATTTCCCGGACTTGTGCCGTCCGCCGGTGGATGTCATCGCTGCCCAGCTTCTGGCGTTGTTTCTGGCTATCGAGAATGGCATCACTCCCGATACACCCAGCGACGGAGCCATCAGCCGCGTCGTTTCCCACGTAAAGATTTATCCGCACGCCGGAAGGAACACGACGAAATGAAGAGGATGACAAACTCGCTCAGAGAGCGTCCCATGTGCGCGCTGGCAGCCCTCGCGCTCATGTTCCTGGCGTATTCGGTCATGGCTCATGCACAGGGTTCCGGCAAGGCGACCGCGACGATTCACGGCAACAACTACACTCTTTCCAATGACGCTATCACGGTCAGCTGGGCGCTCAAAAATGAGCAATTAGAAACTCTAACGGTTACAAATAAACAAGACAGAACGCTTTTGCTCCTCTCCAGCCCTTTTGCTCTTCTGCTGAAAGATGGAACCATCTACAAAGCGGACAATCTGCAAATCAATGGCGCGGGTGAGATGGTCGCGCTCAAACCAAATCCCGAGGCATCCCGCTATTCCGATCGCCTGTCCGGCGAGCAATTTAACCTGCCGCTCGTCAGCAGCGATGGCAATCTGCGCCTCACCTGGTCGATCGTTCTGCGCGACGGTTCACATTATGTTCGTCAGTTTGTCACAGCAACAGCGGGCGCTCACGATCTGCCGATCAGCCGCGTACAGTTGATCGATCTGCAGTTGCCCGGGGCGCATGTAGTCGGCTCCGTTAAGGGCTCGCCCATCGTGGACGGTAATTTTTTTCTCGGCTTCGAGCATCCTCTCTCCGACAGCAAAGTGGTGAATGATCGCGCAACCGCCTTCATCGACCGCGACCTTCCTCTCAAAGCCGGGCAATCCGTCACGTACTCGTCGGTCATTGGGATAGCAAAGGCTGGTCAGCTACGGCGAGATTTCCTTAGCTACATCGAGCGCGAGCGCGCCCATCCTTACCGTACTTTTCTGCATTACAACTCCTGGTACGATCTCGGCTATTTCAATCCGTATGACGAAACGGGCGCGCTCGACCGCATCAACACCTTCGGCCGTGAGTTGCATGAGAAGCGCGGCGTCACTCTGGATTCTTACCTCTTCGACGACGGATGGGACGATCATGCCTCGCTCTGGAGCTTCAACAAAGGCTTCCCCAATGGCTTCACGCCTGTACGCGACGCCGCCAACAAATACGGCGCCGCGCCCGGTATCTGGATGTCTCCCTGGGGTGGCTACGACGGCCCGAAGAATGAACGCATTCAATTCGGCAAAGAACAGGGCTTTGAAATTGTCGACAACGGTTTCGCGCTCTCCGGCCCGAAATATTACGCGCGCTTTCGCGATGTGTGTATGGAGATGATCCGCAAATATGGCGTGAATCAGTTCAAGTTCGACGGCACCGGAAATGCCGACAGCGTCTTCCCCGGCAGTAGTTTCGACAGCGACTTTTCTGCTGCGATTCATCTGATCGGCGAGCTGCGCGAGGTCAAGCCGGATATCTACATCAATCTCACCACCGGTACATATCCGTCACCGTTCTGGTTGCTGTATGCCGACTCCATCTGGCGTGGAGGCGACGATGACAACGTCACCGGCGTCGGCCCATACCGGGAGCGCTGGATCACATACAGAGATGCCGATACATATGACCGAATCGTGAAGGCTGGCCCGCTCTATCCTCTTAACTCCCTCATGCTGCATGGGCTCATCTATGCCCAGCGTCACAAGGAGCTGAGCAAGGATCCCAACAACGATTTCCGCAATGAAGTACGCGACTACTTCGGCAATGGCACTCAATTGCAGGAGATGTACATCACACCGTTACTGCTCACTCGCTGCAAACTGGGACGATCTGGCCGAGGCGGCAAAGTGGTCGCGCTCGAATGCCGATGTGTTGAAAGACACGCACTGGATCGGCGGCGACCCGGCTTGGCTTGAGGTTTATGGATGGGCTTCGTGGACTCCACAAAAAGGCATCCTGGTGCTGCGCAATCCCAGCGATCATCCGCAGGGCATACGCGTAGATCTTCAGGATGCTTTCGAGCTTCCTCCGGGCGCTCCGCAGCGCTACACGGCGAAAAGTCCCTGGAAAGACGATGCGGGCAAGCCCGTCATCGAGCTTCGCGCGCATACGCCGCACGAATTTCAGCTCGCGCCATTTGAGGTGCTGACGCTCGACGCAGTGCCGCAGTAGTTCTCAACCGGGGAGCGCGAAAACCCCTTCGTCTGCTCGATGAAGAATGGGCGCTACTGCTTCACACACGAAGAACTACCGCTCAGTTTTTGCTCCAGCAATCGCGGCATAAAAAACTGAAAAAAACGATCGGAGTCGGAACTCAGACAAACATTCACATTCGGAGTTCCGGAGCTCTCGCGTGTAAAACCCTTGTCATCGACTTCGATGTGCAGCGGCGTTGTGGGGCACAGATCAGGTTGCAGCGCATACGCCACAGCCACGGCATCGAATATCGTCGGTGTCGTCTGGTGCGCCTCTCTCTGCCATTCCGCAATCAATACCTGCAATGAGTCCGTCAGCGGAGTGCTCACCGTAGCCAACATCGCGCGCTTCACTTCGTCGAATTTCAGCTGTGTCGAATCGAGCGGCATCATGTAAATCGGTACGCCCGATTGCACCAGCTTCTGCGCCGCCGCAGGATCCATGGCGATGTTGTATTCCGCCTCTGGCCCCGGTTTGGCCGCAATAAGACCGAATTCGTCGTAGCCGCGCCGTACCGAGCCACCCATCATCACCACGCGTTTCAGCTTTTTGAAGGTCGCAGGATCGCGGTCGATTGCGGCGCCGATATTCGTGAGCGGTCCAATAGCAATGAGCGTAATTTCGCCGGGATTCCTGCGAATCTGATCGAGCAGAAAATCGACGGCATACCCATGCGTATGCTCTGCGCCCGCCTTCGCCCAGACCGCCTGCGACAATGCGCTCTTCGCCGCCGTCTTCACTCCGGTATGGATGGGAATGTCGCTTCGTCCCGTCTCACACAGCAGGCGATCCAGCATTCGGCTGCGCAGTTCCGTATCACCCCACGCGGAGTTGACCCCGAGAATCTTCAGCTCAGGGCTGGAAAGCGCCAGCCCGACAGCAAAGACATCATCAATGTCGTCGCCGATATCCGTGTCGATGATGACCTTCTGCTGCTGTGCAAATGCTCCCACACAACCCGCAGCCAGCAGCCAGGCCAGAAAGCATGCAAGTATCGTCGAGCGTTTATTGATTGACATATTTATCCAGCCACTTCAGTTCTTCCCGCACCTTGATATATCCGTGCCACGGATTCTTATCCAATCCGTGCCCCTCACCCGGAAACGCCAGAAAAGAGTGAGGCACATGGATCTGCTGAAACGCCCGCTCCATCAACACATCTTCCTGAAAACTGACCCGCACATCAGCGTTGCCGCCGACAAGATGTGTCGGCGTCTTCACCTTGTCGAATTGAAAGAGCGCAGCCTCCGACTGATACAACTCCGGCTTCTCCCACGGAGTGCCGCCGAGATACCAGGCATCGTCATAGGTCTCGTCGTCATTGCCCCAGTTTGCCGCATGCTCCACTGCGCCCGCTCCCGTTACAGCAGCTTTAAAGCGCGTAGTCTGCGTAATCAGCCAGTTGGTCATGTAGCCGCCATAGCTGTACCCGCCAACCGTCAGATGATCCGGATCGGCAATGCCGTCCTTCACCAGCGCATCCACGCCTGCCAGAATATCCTTCCCCGGAACCGATACAAGATGCGGCGCGATCTGCAGCATGAACTCATCGCCATAGCCGCTGGAGCCGCGATAGTTAGGACGAAACACCAGCCACCCATTCGCAGCAGCAAGCGTCGCCCAGTCATACCAGTCCGCGCCAAAGCGGTTGCCATCCGCATCTGCCGGACCGCCATGAATCAGCGTCAGCATGCGCAGATGTTTCGCGCCTTTTTTCCCCGGTGGATAGATCAGCACGCCTTCCACTTCTGTGCCGCCATCCGACTTCCACTTGTATGGAGTCCACTCCGGTTGCGCGCGCTCGCGGAAAAGCGTGTTGAAATTCGTGACAGCCTTCGCTTGTTCTATCGCGCCATCGCTATCGGCAAGAAACGCCTGCGTCGGATCGTTGATTGTCGAGTGCAGCACAATCAACCTGGTTCCCTGCTTTGCGGCATCCACGCCTGAGTAGGTGCCGGCGGTTCCATTCAAGGCCTCTGCCTTGCTCCCGTTAATTTTGTAGAGCTGCTGCTGTGTGCCAGTCAGCCCTGCAACAATCACGCTTCCATCTCCAGCGATCGTGTATTCCTCGAGCGACCCTTTGAAATCGGCCCCAAGGCGCTCCGTCTTTCCGCTTACAGGATCGATCTCATACAAGCGCCCCTGCACATCCTGATACTTGCCCTCAAGCGAGCCTGCTGCCGCGCGCACATTGAAATAAAGCTGCTTGCCATCCGGTCCCCAGCGCAGGCCGCTCTCGACTGCCTGATTATGGGTCAATTGCTTCGCATCGCCGCCACTCGCGTTAACCAGAAAAATTTCGCTTGCGTCAGGGCCTTCCATGCGATGCGACACCGATTCGGTTTCAAATGCAATTTGCTGCGGAGCAACTGCAATCTCTGAAATCGCATGGTCGTTCTTCGCCAGCACCTTCGCCAGCTTCGGTAAAGACGACTCTTCGTCTTCTTTCTCTTTCTTGGCGGCAGCCTTGGGCCCCGGCGTTTTTTGCGTATTCGCAATCGCATCCTGCAACGGAATCGCCAGCAGCGTATCGCCGCGCTCCTGCTCGCGCCAACGGATCACGTCCTTCCATTCCTCTTTGCGCGCATCTTCCTGCGCCTTCGTAAGCGGCTGCTGGACCGAAAAGACAATCCTCGTCCCGTCCGCCGACCATGCAAGCGCATGCGCATCCAGCTTCTCTGTATAGAGCGGAAAGGCTTCGCCGCCGGCCGACGATATCAGCCACACCCGCTCCGTGCTGTCCTTGTCATCGTCTTTGGCGTCGGCGTCCTCGTCTGCCAGCGCTCGCGACGAGATAAACGCGATGTACTTTCCATCCGGCGACCACTCTGGCGACGAATCAAAGCCGGACTGCGTCAGCTGCACCGTAGCTCCTGTCTTCTGCTGCAAGAGCCACAGATCGTCGCGAAAACGGTCATGCTGCCAGTCCGGAGACGAGGTCCAGATGACCGCCGCCTGCCCATCCGGCGCAATCCGCGCCTGGCGTACATCGGTCGCATTCATGAATTCATCGAGCGTAATCAGCGGTTTCGATTTTTGCGCTTGTGCAACACACAGCGATCCGCAGAGAACAAGCAAGGCGCCGGTAGATTTCTTCACTCTCTGACCTTCTTACTAAAACTGATTTTGTGGTTGACGATATCACCCGCGTCCATGCCCCTCCAAGCAATTACTGCACGCGCTTTCTTTCCCAAAACGTCCACGCAATCTGTTACTTTTTGACTTTTACTGGAAAGGGGAAATACATGCGCTGTTCCACTGCGGTGAGCCTGCTTGCGCTCTGCGCTCTTGCTTCTGCCGCTACTCCCAGGCGCTGCGCTGCTCAGGTCGACGAGCAAACCAGGCAGCTCTCGCACGACATCTTTCAGCAACTCATCGAAATCAACACAACGGACTCGGTCGGCAGTGTCACCGCCGCTTCGGAAGCCATGATGCAGCGTTTTCTGGACGCAGGCTTCTCGAAGGAAGACATTTACCTCGGCGGCCCGAACGACCGCAAGAAAAACCTCGTTGTCCGCCTGCATGGAACGGGACAGAAGAAACCGATTCTCTTTATCGGTCATCTCGATGTCGTGGAAGCGCGCCGTGAAGACTGGACCACCGATCCATTCAAGTTCGTCGAAAAAGACGGCTACTACTATGGCCGCGGCACGCAGGACATGAAAGAGAGCGATGCCATCCTCGTCACGACTTTCATCCGCCTCAGGAAAGAAGGCTACAAGTCCGATCGCGACCTGATCCTCGCGCTCACTGCCGATGAAGAAGGCGGCAAGTCGAACGGCGTCGACTGGCTTGTCAAGAACCAGCGCAGCCTCATTGACGCCGAGTATGTCGTCAATCCCGACGGCGGCGGCGTTGATATGGAGCACGGCAAAGCCATTGCCATGGATGTGGACGCAACCGAGAAACTCTATGGCGACTTCGAGCTCACCGCCACCAATCCCGGCGGACACAGCTCGCTGCCCGTGCCCGACAATGCCATCTACCACATTGCCGACGCGCTTCAGCGGCTGCAGAACTACACCTTTCCCTTTGAGCTGAACGCTATTACCCGCGCATACTTCGCAAAGATGAGCACGCTCGAATCCGGTAAGACCGCCTCCAACATGAGGTCGATCCTTACCACACCGCCGGACAAAACCGCCATCGAACATTTGTCTGCAAATCCGGAATACAACTCCACCATGCGCACCACCTGCGTTGCCACGCGTCTTTCAGGCGGCCACGCCAACAACGCCCTGCCGCAGACAGCGCAGGCCAACGTCAATTGTCGGATCCTGCCCGGTCACTCGCTGGAAGAGACCCGGCAGGACCTCATCCGCATCTTTAGCGATCCAAAGATCACCGTGCGCTACGTCAACGACGGCGGAGAAGTCTTCGACGCAGCCCCGGATCGCAAGGCTCTACCGCCTGCAGCCCTGAAGGCCGAAGTGATGCACCCGCTCGAAGCCCTGGTGAACAAGATGTGGCCCGGCATTCCAGTCATCCCAACTATGGCAACCGGAGCGTCGGACGGTGTCTACACTAATGGCGCGGGCATGCCAACCTACGGCATCTCAGGCATCGCCCTGGAAACGGACGACGTGCGCGCCCACGGGAAAGATGAACGTCTACCGATTGAGTCGTACTACCGGGGCGTCGATTTCTACTATCAATTCGTCAAAGCGCTGGGTGGTCAATAAAGCGATCTGACTCGATGCTCAAATAAAAAAGCCCGCCAGTGATTTGGCGGGCTTTTTATTTTCGTTGTCTTCGTTAGAAGTCATACCGCAGCGAGAACTGCATGCGGCGGCCCTGCGACAAGAGAGAGCTCGCAATGCCAAGGTTGCCACTGGTGAGGCTCGAACCGATAAATCCTGGATCAAACCTTACTGTATTGGTCACGTTGTAGACTTCCCAGGCGAACTTGATGCTGCCATACTCAGCCAGCCTCCAGGTCTTTGCTAATCCCGAATCGGTATCGAAAAGACCGTCACCGCGGAAATTGTTTCTTTCACCAGCATCACCCGGATAGGGCAGCCGCACCGGGGTTCCCGTCAGCGTACCGCTGTTGATCGCATCCGGATCGTCAAAGAATTGCGGATTGCCGGAAGAATCAAAGTGACGGCGCATCTTCACCTTGCCTGTCACGATGGCGTTACTCTCCTGCTGCCAGTTAGTTGACCACCCGGGCTCAAATAGGGAGAACGGAAGCCCGCTCGTCCACCGCAGAATACTGGACCACTGCCAGCCGCCAATCAGCGCGTCCGTCAATCCACTCGCAGTGCCGAAGAAATGGTTCCCCCTTCCAAACGGCAGTTGGTAAACCCAGTCGGTCGTGATCAGGTGCCGGGTGTCGAAGTCCGATACTCCGCGATTCAACTCTGGCTTCCATGTGTTGTAGATGCTGCTGAACGCGCCCTGATGGCTGAACTCACTCGATCGCTCCGCATCTGAGCCCATGTCAATCGACTTCGCCAGCGTGTAGCTGAAATCCATCTGCAAACCATGGCTGCTCGGATGGTGCAACGAGAACTGTCCTGCGTTGTAATAGCTGGAGCCCATGGACGCCAGGGCATACAGCGACGAAAACTGATTCTGCCAGAATTTCGACTGCAGATTATATGGATTGTCACCCGAGCTGCATTGCGAACTGGGTATGTAATAGCAGTAAAAGTCAAGATCCGACAAGGCAGAGGTAGCGCCTAAATTGGACCGGTAAGGCGCCCATTCATTGTTGTAGATGGCAGCGGTCGCGCTTTCACCCGGAAAGTCATACCCGGCCATGTAGGGGAAGACATCCTCAAAATACTTGATGGCGGGAACATTCACATAGTCGCCGCTTCCGCTGTAGAGGCTGTTTCCACCGTTCTCATCTACCAGCCGCGAAAGCTGTGAACCCGCCGTAAAGTAGTCGCCACCACCTTGCGGATCGGCATAGTCCACCGGCTCACCGATGTCAAGCTGCTGCAGTAGATGACGCCCCATGCGGCCAACATAGGCAATTTCAAATGTGAAGCCCTTCGGCAGCTCGCGTTGAACCGAGAAGTCAATCGATTCCGAATAGGGTGTCTTGATCTTGCTGTCCAGCCCCCAGGTGATCTGGAAGAGTCCGTTCGGCGGCGTATACGGGAACGATGCAGTCGCAGGCGCCGGACCATTGCTGATCGGTGGGAAATTCTGTCGCCCCGTGAAACGCGGAGAGGTTTCAACCCTATAAGTTCCAGCCGGGTTCGTCAGCGAGCTGCTTACGCCGAACGATCCGTTCTGATCAAAGGTATTTACAAGACCCTGTCCATAGTGGTCGTAGTAGAGTCCGAAGCCGCCGCGAATCGATGTCTTCGTATCAGGCGAGTAGGCGAAGGCGAAGCGCGGTGCAATGTTGTCCTTCGACTTCGGCCAGTACGCAGGCTTGCCATAGGTTTTTCCCGTCGGGGTAAATGTTAGATCCGGCTGATCAACCTGCCCTTGCGAAGCCGCGATCTGTCGTTGATAGAACCATGTATGTGTATCGATGGTCGGAGCCACCTGCTGACCGCTGGTCTCATACGGAGTCTGCAGGATGGTATGACGGATGCCGAAGGTAATCGTCAGGTTCGGCATTACGCGCCATGAATCCTGCAGAAAATACTCGAACTCATTCGCCCGGAAGTGCCGGGTGATGAAATCGCCGTCAGAGAGCAGCGAGCCGCTGGTCGGGCTGGTGATCTGATAGTTGTAGACGTTCGTCGCCGAAGGGATCGTGCCGACAATGTTCGCGAAAGCAATCAGGTAAGAATTCGTGAATCCGCCATCCACAGGCAGCGCGCCAATCGTTGAAGGATCGGGAGGATTACCGCCCAGCCAGTAAGGGTTGGAACTTGCGTTATTGAAAGAGTTGGCGTCCGACGAGCGGTTCTGGTCGACGAGTCTCCAGTTTCCACCCACAGAAATATTGTGCTTCCCCTTCGCCCAGCTCAGGTTGTCTATGATGTTGTTTACCGGAACGCTGACGATCGTCGTGCGCGTCTCAGCGGTCAGAGTGTCCAGAAAGCGGAAATCGACATAATCGCCCTGGCCAATGCCGCGGTCGCTGTTCCCCTGCCTCACGTAGCCATAACGAACGTCGTTCACAAGGTTCGGCGTAACTGTCCAGGTGTCGCCTGCCGTGATGCCTTTCGAGTTGTCAATAAAGGAAGTCGACGCCGGCTGTCCGGGAAATTGCTCCACGCCCGATAACGTATCCTTCTGCAGATTGCCGCGCACAAAAAGACGGTGCTTCTGTCCGAGCTGGTAGTCAATTCTTCCAATCGCTGTGTTGAAGGTCTCAGGATGCGGCGACGAAAACGAATATGATCCGGAATTGTAGCCGTCTCCCAAAGCCGTACCGTTCGCTGCCGGAAACTGCTGGAAATAGCTCAGCACATTCGGATTCGGTCCAGGGCCCCACGGGCATACTCCGTTTGCTGTACAAGGAGCGTCTAACGTGGCAATCTGTCCCGGGCTCAGGGTTACAAGACTTGTATTTCCGCTCGCGTCATCTCCCTGATAGGTCAGATATCCCTGCTGATAGGCAGCTGTGGGCGCCTCCCGCGTAACCTGCTGGTTCTCAGCCTGGCGTTGCCCTTCATAGGTACCAAAGAAGAACAGCTTATCCTTCAGAATCGGACCGCCCACCGCGCCGCCAAAGATGTTCCGGATCACCTTGCCCGGAGTGTTCGGTAGGCCCGAATTCAACTCTGCCTGCTTGTTAAACCAGTCGTTGGCAACCGTAAAAGTGGGGCGGTGGTATTCGTACACTGAGCCATGGAACCTGTTGGTTCCTGCCTTGGTCACCATGCTGACCTGCGCGCCGGAAGAGCGACCTGCATCCGCATTGGCCGACCCGGTAGTCACGCGGAATTCTTCGATCGAATCCTGCGTCTGGCGCAGAACGCCGGTGAAAGCGTAACCGAAAACCTGATCGTTATCATCTACGCCATCCAGCGTGATGTTGCCCTGATCGGACCGGCCTCCGTTCACGGCGCCGCTGCGGCTGTCGTTCATGCCGGTGCCTTTTCCATTGTCCTGGTTCTGAAAATAGAGCACGCCGGGCTGCAGCGAGAGCAGATCGGGCACGTTGCGCGTCAAGCTCGGCAGCGCCTGAATCGTGGCATTGTTCACTGCATTGCCCAGCGAGGCATCCGTCGTATTCAGCGTCTGCGTCGCCGCGGTGACGTTGATAACCTCCGTGCTGGCTTGCACGGTTATCGCAAAATCAATCGTCGCCGGCTGGTTCACCAGCAGCTCTGCAAATTTCTGCTGGTCGCCAAACCCAGTTGCGGAAACCTTGATGTTGTACTTTGCCGGTGGAATCTGGTTGAACTGGTAATCGCCGCTCGCATTCGACGTAGTCTCCAGCACCTTGCCTGATGTACTGTCCGTCAAAGTAATCTTCGCGCCAGGTACAACGGCTCCGCTAGGATCTTTAATCGATCCTCGCAATGAGGTGTTCGCAGTCTGTGCAAATGTAAGGGAAGTCAGGGAAAACAGGAGTAGGAGAACGCAGAGTGCGTATCGCTTGGCCACAGATTCCTCCAGAAAAAGTAGTACGACCGCTCATCACACAAGCGGTCTGTTGGTTTGTTTGTTCTTTCCTCTTACATCCCAAATTGCGCTGGGATGGTAAGGCTTCCATTGTGTGCCACTCCCAGCTGAATTTCAACATAATTTCAGCCACAGACTGGCCACCAAAATCAACCCTAATCCGCAATATCAAAAAAGTTATTTGCTAAATTAAACACCCGCATAAGCTTTTGCAGCGATGGCATCAAAAATACTTATCGACCGGATAAGTTCCGCCAGTAACCGCCCTCACCAGCCCGTGCAGAAATTGCAGTTCAGGCGTTTTCTGGAATTTGTCGCCGTCATGATGACAAAATCGTTCTCTTTCGCGCAATTCCACTCACTCACGGGCCGCCTTCTGCTATGTTTTTCTTGCTGTCTATCGATCCCCCACGGATCACTGCTCTGAGGATCAACCTGTGCCCACCCGCCTTCTCCGCAACAGTATCGCCGCCATTCTATGGCTCTTCTGCCTCGCGCAACTGCCCATGGCCGGCCAGGCCTCTTCCGCTGCCGAGGTCAGGCTCGACGCCGCGACTCTCAGTAAGTATGCGGGCCAATACCGTTTTCAGGACGAACCGGAGATCGTCTACTCGGTCTTCCGCGACGGGGATCAACTCGCCGTGGAATCCAACCGTCTTCCGCACACCGCCTTGCATGCAGTTTCGCAGGACACCTTTTCAGCAGGCGGCACACGTTATGTCTTCGTTACCGACGCCGCCGGCAAAGTAACGGCGCTCAAACGCGTTGCGGGCAAAGACGAGACAAAGGCGATCCGCATCAGCGATCAGCCCGAACACAACCACTTCCGCCCTTATGACCGCAAAGAGGTCATGATTCCCATGCGCGACGGTGTCCGCCTCCACGCCGTCATCCTGCGCCCGACCGACACAAGTGAGCCGTTACCCATCCTTATGCAGCGCACGCCCTACGGCGTCGATGAATCCACCTCCGACAGCATCAACGCCCGCCACACCGAGCTTGCGCAGAGCGGTTACATCTTCGTGATGGAAGACATTCGCGGCCGCTACGGCTCCGAAGGACAGTTCCTGATGAACCGTCCTATCGTAGAGCACCATGATCCGAATTCCGACGACCCGAACGGCATCGACGAAACCACCGATGCTTATGACACGGTTGCGTGGCTGATCGAAAATGTCTCCAACAACAATGGCCGCGCCGGAGTTATGGGCATATCCTATCCCGGCTTCCTCGCCATCGAGTCCGGCATTGATCCAAACCCGTCTGTGAAAGCCATCTCGCCGCAAGCTCCCATGACCGATCTCTGGATGGGCGACGACTTCTTTCACAATGGCGCGTGGCGTCAGAGTTATGGCTATGACTACGCCATCGGCCTCGAAACCAGCAAAGAAAATGCCTTCAGCAAAATTAACGGAGACGCCTACGACTATTTTCTGGCTGGCGGCTCGCTCGCCGGAGACGTGAAAAAAGCGGGCCTCGGCATTCTGCCTACATGGCAGGGCTTCTTTGACCATCCCAGCTACGACGCCTACTGGCAGGCACGCGCCGTCGAAGCCCATCTCAACAAAGTCACAGTACCCACGCTCGAAGTCGGCGGCTGGTGGGACCAGGAAGATATGTGGGGACCGCAAGCCGAATACGCCGCCCTCAAACCGCATGACAGCAACAACGAAGTTTTCATCGTCCTCGGCCCCTGGAACCATGGGCAATGGGCGCGCACGACGCGTTCTCTCGGCGACGTGAACTTCGGCGCCGCCGCCGGAGATCAGTTCCGCGCGCAGATCGAAGCACCCTTCTTCGCCCACTACTTAAAAGACGAAGGCGCCTTCGACCTCAAAGACACAGCATCTTTCCAGACCGGCACCAATCGCTGGATGCGCTACGGCCAGTGGCCTCCGAAAGAGGACATAGTCGAGCGAAACCTATACCTCGACACCGATGGCTCACTCAGCTTCACTAAACCCGCAGCAGCCGATGCCAGCGGTTTCACCGCGTACACGTCCGACCCGGCAAATCCTGTCCCCTACCGCAAGCGGCCCATCGAGGCTACCTACGCGCCCACCGGCTCAGGCTGGTACACCTGGCTCGTGCAGGATCAGCGTTTTCTCGGTAAACGGAATGACATCGCAACCTGGACCACGCCCGTCCTCGACCACCCCGTCACCATCACCGGCGACATCGTAGCCGACCTCTTCGCCTCGACCTCCGGCACCGATTCCGACTGGATCGTCAAGGTAATCGATGTTTATCCCAACGATCCTTCACTCGGAAAAATGTCCGGAGCCGAATTGATGATCGTCGATGAAATCTTCCGCGGCCGCTATCGTGACAGCTACCAGCATCCCCAGGCCATCCCGGCGAACCAGCCCGAGGAATTCAAGTTCAGCCTTCACGGAGCCGACCATGCCTTCCTCAAAGGCCACCGCATCATGGTGCAGGTGCAGAGCACCTGGTTCCCGCTCTACGACCGCAATCCGCAGACCTTTGTGCCCAACATCATGACCGCCGCGCCGTCAGACTATAAATCGGCCACGCAGCACATCTACGGATCGGCAGAGCATCCTTCTCACATCGTCCTTCCCATCGCCGCCGGCAACTAGCGGGACCTTGCCGAAAAACCGACTCGACTGTTCTCGTCTGTGAACGCGACGTATAACGGAATGGTTTTGTATTACCAAACTAGATAACAGCTGACCCTCTCGCCCCGGGGCCCGCAACCTGTGGGCCTGCATTCACTTAGTTTCAATTCCCCGGATTTACGCGCATTGGTACCGATACCACCTCTCGTTGACGGCAGGTTGTATAGACAACTATGCTTTAAACAGTAAACGCACGAGGCCAACATGTTTATCGCGTGGTAATAACGAAAGGACACATCTCAAATGTGCGACTTCAAGCTCTCCCGCCTCAGCACGTCGCTGAGTTGTACTCTGCTGCTCATCTTTGCATTCCTCACCTGTACTAAATCCCCAGCTCAAACCACTACCGGAAATATCACCGGAACCGTAACCGACCCAACCGGCGCCATCATCACCGGGGCGACCGCTACAGCCAGAAACACAGGTACCGGAATCGAAACGCAGGCCACCACGAACGACGCCGGCGTCTACACGATTCGCTTTCTCCCCATTGGCCAATATGAGGTCACCGTCACAGCCAACGGTTTCGTCACCGCACAATATCCGCCATTTCAATTGGAGATCAATCAGACCGTCAAGCTGGACGGTAAGCTGCAGGTCGGCGCAGCCACGCAGACCGTGAGTGTCGAAGGCGGAGTCGCGCCCATTCTGAATACAAATGACGCCAGCCGCGGTATCGTTCTCTCGACGAACGAAATCCAGAACGTTCCTCTCAATGGCCGCAATTTCTCCAGCGTGACTCTCTTCGTTCCCGGCGCCGTGAACACAGACCCTACCGGCATGACCGGCAACAACGCCATCGAGCGCAACACATACAACAACGGCATCGCCTCCGTGAACGGCAATCGCAACCAGGCGAATAACTATACCCTCGACGGCATCGACATGAATGAGGGGCAGAACAACCTCATCGCCTACAACCCATCTCCCGATGCCATCGATCAGATCAAGGTCATCTCCGCCAACGCTCCGGCCGAATACGGCAACGTCAACGGCGGCGACGTTGTCAGCGTGCTCAAGAGCGGCACCGATCACTTTCACGGCTCGGCCTTTGCCTTTCTCGAAAACAACAACCTCGACGCCAACACCTGGAGCAATAAGCACCAGGTACCCATTGTGCCCAGCAATCCGTATACGCAGACGATCTTCGGCGGCACCCTCGGCGGTCCTGTCCTGCACCACAAACTCTTCTTCTTCGCCGATTATCAAGGCGTGCGCAAACACACCGGTGGCACTGGAACCGCCAGCGTTCTGACGGGAGCCATGCGTAACGGAGATTTCTCCGCGCTCCTGTCTCAAGGCATCCAGCTCTACGACACGCAGAACAACTTCGCTCCCTACCTTAACAACCAGGTTCCGGTAAACAATCCGGTCGCGCAATACCTGGCCGCGCATCCCGAGTCCTACCCCCTGCCCAATGCGTCGCCTACCGATAACCTGCTGCAGAACAACTTTCAGGGCCCGAGCCGCAACTTCGTCGTCAACAATCAGGGCGATTTCAAAGTGGAATGGGATCCGCGCGACGCGGACAAGGTCACCGCTTTCTATGGTCAATCCGACGCATTCGACGGCCAGACAGCTGTCCTTGCCATCAGCTTCCCGCCGCAGAACGTCTACCCGACAAAACTCGGCGGAGCTAGCTGGGTACACATCTTCTCGCCCACCATCGTCAACGCCGCCCGCATTGGCTTTACGCGAGTCCGCTGGGATAACAGCATCCCCACCGACGCGACCGGTACGTTCGGCCTGAACGGAAACCAGGTCGTCGGCATTCCCTTCGGCACGCAGGCCTACCCCGGCTTCTCCGGCCAAAGCCTCAACAACAATGCAAGTTATCTCGGCTCGCCCGCGAATATTCAGGTCATTCGCGACAACACCTTCAGCTATGGCGACAACCTCACCTGGCAACGCGGCCTGCACTTCTTCAGCATGGGCGTGGAAGCCATCCGCTACCAGCAGAACTACTTCAATGCCGACAACTTCGGTTTCCTCGGCACCTTCAACTACACTGGCAACTTCACTTCGAATCCCGATCCCACGGTCACCGACGGCGCGGGCTACGGCCCAGCCGACTTCGTGCTGGATCGCGTATCGGAGGCCTCCATCGCCGGCCCCAACGGGCTGGTTGGCAATCGCCAATGGCGCTCTGCCATCTTCTTCCAGGACGACTGGAAGATCCTTCCCAACCTCACCCTGAACCTCGGAATCCGCTACGAATACGACGAGCCCTGGTATGAGGTCAACGACAAGACCGCAAACGTCCTTCTCAGCACCGGCCAGGTGATCTACGCAGGTCCTGTGCCCGCTTCGGCTCCCGCTGGTTCCGGGCGCTGCGGCAATCGTTCCTGCTATCAGCCCAACCACACGCAGATCATGCCGCGTTTTGGTTTCGCGTATCAGGCAACGCCGCGCTTCGTCATTCGTGGCGGCTACGGCGCCACCAGCTTCTTTGAAGGCAACGCCGGCAACCAGCGCCTCACCTCCAGCCCGCCCTTTGTCCTCGCCAATGACAAGAAGGCGCTCACGCCAACCGCCACCAACGGCGGCACTCCCTACACTGTCGAAGAGGGCTTCAGTTCCAACCCCGGCGACATCAACTACGCCGGGCAGGGCTACGGCGTATGGCCACAGAACATCCAGCCTGCGTACATTCAGGAGTTCAGCCTCACCACCGAATACGCGCTCAATACGACGACATCGCTCTCTGTCGGCTACGTCGGCGAGACCGGTCAGCACCTCATGGACTACCGCAACGCCAACCAGCTTCCCTTCGCCGGCGCAAGCGCGCCTTACGTGAATCTTGTTGGTCAGGGTGGCCCACTCCTGCTCACCGAATCGAACGCCATGATGAACTACAACGCCGGGCAGGCAACGCTGCGTCACCGCGCCTCTCACGGCTTTGAATACACCGTCAACTACACATACGCCCGCGCCATGACCAACAGCGCTGGCAACTACGGCGTGCCCAATGTCAGCGGCCAAGATGGATCCTTCCAGAATGGCTACAACGGTCACGCCGACTATGGTCCGGCAGGACAGGACGTGCGCAACGGTCTTTCGGCCATCGGCGTTTACGCTCTGCCCTTCGGGCGTGGACAGGAGTTCGGCTCCCACGTAAACCGTGTCGTCGATGCTGTCGTCGGCGGCTGGTCGCTTTCCGGATCGGTCATCGCCTACTCCGGCTTCCCCGTCACCATCAATGGCCCGGGCGGTCTAAGCAATACCAATTCCTACGGACAGCAACGCGCCAATCGGTACCGCAAGTTCCAGATCCATAACCGCAGCATCAACAACTGGTGGGGAACGGATGCCTCCGTTGCCAACTGCGTCACCCATGGCGTCGATGACGGTACCTGCGCCTATGGCGTTCCCGCCGACAACAGCTTCGGCACTGCCAGCGTAGGCAGCGAACGGGCGCCCGGCTACGAGCAGATCGACAGTTCGGCCTTCAAGGACTTCCACATCACCGAAGGCCAGACAGTCGGATTCCGCGCTGACTTCTTCAATCTTTTCAATATCGCCAGCTATGGCAATCCGGACAACGGCGTCACCGATTCGAACTTCGGTCAGATTTCCAGCGTCAGATCGCCCCCGCGCCAGATTCAACTGTCGCTGCATTACAATTTCTAACCGAAGCCGTTCTTTATCTTTCGAGCGCCGCGGCTAAAATCGCGGCGCTTTTTTCTTGTCAAGAGGGTGCAGGCGCTGCTCTTCTGGTAACTTTTTGATTTTCATTCAGTTACGGAGAGCCTCGGCCTGCAGGGAATTTCCCCTGAAATTGCTACAATAGAGTTAGGGCTGGATTCTCCAGTCCGATTAAACGCGGATTAAAGCGTTAAGAATCAATTATCTGCGGATAACTCCAATGGAATGAATTACCAGCCGGATTCTCGCGTACGGAGTAATCTTTTCATTGATTTAGCTGCCAGGGGGCTTCTGGAAGCCGTTCGCGAAGAGAAGCCTGACGTCGTCTGGTTTCGACACATCCCCAACTATTTAGGCGCCGGCTCATCGATGGTCACATACTGGTCGCCCTTTACATCTTTGAGCGCCTGCACGATGCCGCTCGGCCAGCGGATTTCTACCGTCTGCGCCGATGCGTCTTTACCGAGGCCGAAGTGTGCGCGCGGATCGCTCGATGAGAGATAACCAACGCTCGTTGTCACGGTTTCCCACTGCGGCCCGGCAGCGGTCGTGATCTTGATGACAGCGCCGATACCGTCGCGGTTGCTCTTGTGTCCGATGAGTTTGATGCCCAGCCAGTGATTGTCCGTCTTCGTCTTGTTCAGCAGGACGTGCGCCGGTCCGCCGTTCTCGGTTACAACCGCATCGACCAATCCATCGTTGTTGATGTCGCCGATCGCCATGCCCCGTCCGACCCAGCGCTTCGTGAACACATCGCCTGAAATCGCGGAAACGTCCACGAACTTGTTGCCGTCCACATTGCGCGCCAACAGAATCGGCTCGCGATAGTGCAGTTGCGGAAATGTCTTTTCAATGGTGTCCAGGTCGTGCCCCTGGGCAATCAGCAGGTCCTTGCGGCCGTCGTTATCGTAGTCGAAGAAACGGATACCCCAACCGGAATGGAGCAAAGTCATAGCGCCGATTCCGGAGGTATAGCTCGCATAGGTAAAGGAGCCATCACCGGTATTTTGATAGAGCGCATATCTCTGATTAGCAAGATCGGTAACGATCAGATCAGGCAGACCATCGTTGTTGTAGTCGGAGAAGTCGACGCCCATGCCAGCATAGGTGCGGCCTTCACTATCTACTGCGGCCTCCGAATCGAGCCCAACCTCTTCAAAGGTGCCATCGCCCTTGTTATGGAAGAGAAACTCAACCATCGAATCGTTGGCGACAAATATGTCGGGATGACCGTCGTGATCGTAGTCCGCGATCGCTATACCGAGAGCTTTGGCGGGTTTGTCGAGTCCCAACTTATGCGCTTCTTCAGTAAACGTGCCATTGCCGTTGTTGTGATACACCAGCATCGAAATGGGCTGGAATACATCGGGGTGGCAATACCCGCGAAATCCTTCGCGATGCTCTCCGCACCAGAGATCGTCCCAGTCCCACTGGATGTAGCGAAGAACGACCAGGTCAAGAAGCCCATCACCGTCAAGATCCACCCAGGCGGCACTCGTCGACCATCCGCTGCCCGCGACCCCGGCCTTGGCAGTGGCGTCGGTAAAGGTACCGTCGCCGTTATTGTGGTAGAGCTTGTTTCCACCGTATGCAGTTACATACAGGTCTTCGCGTCCGTCATTATCGTAGTCGCCGACGGCAACACCCATGCCGTACCCAACACCTTGAAGGCCGGCCTTCTCCGTTACATCTTCAAATGTGCCATCCGCCTTCTGATGATAGAGCCGATTCCAATATGTAGGCCCGGTCTTCTGGGGAATGGTGCCTTTCGGCGTCGGATCGCCGAAGGGCGCTCCATTCACCAGAAACAAATCAAGACGCCCATCGTTGTCGTAGTCGAAAAGAGCGACGCCGGAGCCCATTGTCTCAATCAGATATTTCTTCGAAGTGTGCGGCGCCTGATGCTGGAAGTGAATACCCACCGCATCGGTTACTTCGACAAAGCTTCCCGGCACCTGGGGACTCTGTGCCGTTTTTTGAGCATGGCAAATAGCGGATGGGAAACAAACCGATAAGATCAAGGCAGATGCAGCAATCTTAACAATCGCAGATGCAATGCTTCGTTGAAGCGGGGAAACTCCCTTCATTTTGCTTTCGTCTCTTTACCGGACTTGTTGCAGCCGGTGCACAACTCGCCTACGATGCCTTTGCCTTCCTGGATCGTGAAGATGCGGTCGACATTCGGCAATGTCATCTTTTCGACATTCCCGCTGGGCCAATGGATCTCAACCTGATCGACCTTGGCTGCATCTCCCAGGCCAAAGTGGACACGCTGATCGTTCGAGGAAATGTAGCTGCCGCCGCTCAATACATCGTCACGGCGCTTTATGCCATTCGCCGTTACATATACCGCAGCTCCCACGGCATCACGCGGGCTTTTCGGTCCGCCGATTAGCTTCATCTCGACCCAGTGATGGGTATCGGCGTTTACATTGCGCAACAAAACCGGCGTGTTGTCGATCACATTGATCACAACATCGATTTTGCCATCGTTGAAGAGATCGCCAAAAGCGGCGCCACGACCGGGAACCACGTCTGCAAGTCCGCTTCCCTTCACTGGAGGTACATACTCGAATTTCTGGCCTTTGAGATTGTGGTAGAGCAGAGGGCGCTCGGCGAAGCTAGTTCCCCAGTCGTATTTGTCGACCTGCGGATAGACATGTCCATTCACCATCAAGATGTCTTTCCAGCCATCGTTGTCATAGTCCAGGAAGCCAACACCCCAGCCGAGAAACGGAATACTTTCCTGAGCAATCCCTGCGTGGTAGCTGATGTCCGTGAAATTGGCATCGCCATCATTGTGGAAGAGAACTTTATAGTCATCCGAAAAATCAGTGGCGACGATGTCGAGCAGCCCGTTGTTCTGATAGTCGCCAACCGAAATGCCCATCCCTGCGATCTCGCGGCCATCCTGGTTGAGAGCGAATCCTGAAGCGTAGCTGGCGTCCTCAAAGGTTCCGTCGCCCTTATTGATATAGAGATAGTTGGGAGTGGAGTCATCGGCGACCACAAGATCAACTTTGCCGTCGTTATTCAGATCGACAAAGATAGACGAAAAACCATAATAGGCGTTCGGGTCGCTGACTCCAGCTTTCTCGCTCACATCTGTAAACGTGCCATTGCCATTGTTGTGGAAGAGGTGATCGTGCTCACCTTGAAGGCCGCGCGGACCGCACATGGTGGGAACACCGCGAAACTGGCACCCGGCAAAGGCTACAGCCTTGGTTCCCGGGACCGGCGGATTGCTGATGTCGTAATGGATGTAGCCGGGAACGAAGAGATCTAGATGGCCGTCGCCGTCATAGTCTCCGAATGTTGCACCGGTGGACCAATTGCCGAGAGTGACTCCGGCTTTCTCCGCAACGTCGGTAAAAGTGCCATCGTGATTGTTGTGGTAGAGACGGTTTTTTCCAAAATTGCCGACGAAGATATCGGGCCAGCCGTCGTTGTCGTAATCTCCAATGGCCACGCCAAAACCCCAGCGATCGTTGGTCACTCCGGCTTTTTCTGCGACGTTGCTAAATGTGCCGTCATGATTGTTGCGGAATAAAGCGGCATGTGGCGCTGTAGCTTTGCCTTGTTCGGCTTCGTAAGTCGAACCGTTTACGAGGTAAATATCCAGCCATCCATCATTGTCGTAGTCGATTAGACCGACACCTGAGCCGTTCGTTTCAATGATGAACTGCTTATCCGGGACTCCCATCTGGTGACGCCAGGTTGTCAGGCCAGACTGCTTACTGACGTCCTGAAAGATCACAGGGCCACTGTCGACAAATCCTCCAGCAGTAATCGGCCGATTCTCTGCATCATGCACCGGAGCATGCACTCCGCCAGTGCTATTGCCGCCCGCAGGGGCCTGACTGGCTGGCGCCTGCGCGTGCGTGGCAGGAATTGCGAATAAGAAGAGAAAAGAGAGGGCCGCAAGCACACAACCGCCCCAATCCGGGAAGCATTGTTTTCTACAACGGGACACGGGCTGAATATAGCAGATTTGCAGGTTTATTCGTCTCCGCTGGATTTTGTGGAGGCCGAGCTTGTCAGTTGGCGAATGAGATCAACTTCGCGCTGGCGATAGGGTTTGCCATCAGTGTGAAAGATGTCATGAAACCACACTGGGGGTTGTTGCAGAACGTAGGGACGCTGCCAGGAATCCCACGGTAAATAAGTTTGTGTTTTGCCGGCAACGAATCCCCAATTGATCGCTGCTACGTGGTATTGCTTTGCGATCGGCAGAATTGTGTCAAAGGTGCTGCCAACACCCCGCGCCATGTATTCGGTGCAGATGATCGGACGGTGGAACTGCATGAGCCACTGCACGTGCTGCTCAAACTCTTCCGGCCAGCCATAGTTATGGAACGAGATGATATCCGACTCTTCGATTTGCAGACGTGACATCGCGTCCATCTTGTCGAGCGACGACCAATCCCCGGTCCAGACTCCGCTGGTGAGTGGCTGGCTTGGATGCGCCTCCCGGGCCCAGCCGAATACCTGAGGCAACAACGCTAAAATCAAGTGGTTTTTATTCTTCGGGTCATCTTTACGGTACGAACTATCATTCCCATTGCTCGGTTCATTCCACAGATCCCAGGCAAGTATCCGCCGATCATTGGCAAAGGCCCCGATCACTCCTTGTACATACGTTTTCAGTCGCGGATACTGCGAGGTATCGCGGAGCGCCTTCTCTCCTGGGCTTTGAACCCAGCCGGAGTTGTGAACGCCGGGAATCGGGGGATGCTGGGGACCAAGCTTCGGATCAGGATCCCAACACGAGTCAAACAAAACAAAAATCGGTCGAATGTGATGTTTGTCGGCTATCGTGAGGAAAGTATCGATTCTCTGACGGAAGCCGGCTGCGTCCTGCTGCCATAACAAATCATGCAGGAAAACACGCATCGTATTCATGCCGATTGCCTGGGCCCAGCCTAGTTCTTTATCGATTTCCTGCGGGTCAAATGTATCGGCCTGCCACATCTCAAGCTGGTTGATCGCATCTGCCGGAATAAAATTACTGCCTACAGGCCATGCCTGCTGCGCGTACCATCCGTTGGCCTTTGCTTCGGACCATCGCTGGGCTTGAACGCAGAGTGACGACGCAAGACCGAGGCAAATGACTGCGAATTTGGTAAACCTGAATCCACGTAACAAAGGCATTCTCCTTGAATCGGCCGATCATTGATGGAAACGCATACGCTCCCTACCGCTTTGCGGTACCATCCATACGTCACTGAGTTTATTTCATTTGCGTAAGTGGGAGCACCTGCGAAAATCGCATACTGGTTGAACATTTTTTATTCGTTCTGCTCTCGAGACTTCAAGGATCGACATGAACATTAAAGAGGTTGCCAAGCTCGCCAAGGTTTCGACCGCTACTGTTTCCCGCACCATCAATGGCTCAGACAAGGTCACACCGGAAACTGCCGCACGTGTGCGCCGAGCCATCGAAACGCTGAAGTTTTATCCCAATACCAACGCACGAGCGTTGGGTTCGGGCCGCAGCAGCCTTTACGGGCTGATTATCTCCGACATTACGAACCCTTTTTTCCCGGAGCTGGTAAAAAGCTTCGAAGATATTGCCGTACAGCACGGCCAGGAAGTGCTGATTGCGAATACAAATTACGATCCGCATCGAATGGAAGTCTGCGTAAGCCGCATGCTCCAACGAAAAGTTGATGGCGTAGCGATCATGACATCAGAAATGGCCGAACATCTGATCGACGAATTCAGCAGCCGCAGAATCCCTCTTGCGTTTCTTGATACGGCGATTCCACAGAAAGGCATCAGCAACATTCTGGTTGACTACACAGCAGGTATCGATGCCGCTGTCGAACATCTGACGAACCTGGGCCACCGGGCCATCAGCTTCATATCGGGCCCGATGTCGCTTACTTCTGCGCGCATTCGCAAACGCGCATTCATCAATAGCCTCAAGCGCAATGGCCTCAAGTTTGAGGCTCATTTCCTTGAGGAAGGCAATCATCGCACGGACGGCGGACACGAGGCGATGTCTCGACTGCTCGATCACAAGACGCGCCCGACAGCGGTTCTTGCGTCCAACGATATGACCGCGATTGGCGCAATGGGCGCAATCTTTGAGCGGGGGCTAAACATTCCGGATGATATTTCTATCATCGGCTTCGATGATATTGAGCTGAGCGCATTCACTCAGCCCGCGCTCACGACGGTGCGGCTCTCACGACAGGAAATTGCCAAGATGGCTTTTCGCGCCCTTTACAACACCTATCAATCGGGTGCGATTAAGGGGGCCGAATATACAATTCAGCCCACGCTGATTGTGCGCAAGTCAACCGGACCGAGAGGGACAGGCAAACGATAATGTTTTGCTGTTTCCTGCCTATTCTATCCTTTCATGGCGGTAACCGGCTGTGCTAAGCACGTTTCCTATTTCCAGGATGTGCTCGTATCCGCGTGTTTCAAGGGTAAAGTCAATGACCGTATCGCCGAGGTTCACCCCGTAATAGGCGCGGTCATGTGCCGTCTGCACGATATTGGCTCGCGCATCCGCAATGATTTTCGTTAGTTGATGCAACGCTCCCGGTCTATCCGTTAAATGAATGCGCAGCCTTGTGCGTCGTCCATCCTTCACTAGTCCGCGCTCGATAATCTTCGCCAGCAAGCTGACATCGATATTGCCACCGCACACAAGGACCGCTGTACGCTGGCCACCGAGCGACGTTTTGTGCTGCAGCAGGGCACCGAGGGCTACAGCTCCAGCACCTTCGGCCAGGGTTTTCTCGCGTTCCAGTAAAATGAGAATGGCCTTTGCGATCTCTTCTTCATCCACAGTTACGATTTCATCCACGTAGCGCTTTACGAGAGCGAGCGTCTGCTCGCCCGCGCGGCGCACGGCAATGCCGTCAGCTATAGTCGCTTCGGCGGGAATCGTAACCGGTTTGCCTGCTTCTGTTGCGCGCAGCATCGAAGGCAGACGCTCTGTTTGCACGCCAACGACGCGAATTTTCGGATTATTTTCCTTGATGGCGCAGGCCACGCCGCTGATGAGGCCGCCGCCGCCGATGGGAACGACGACAGCCTCCAGATCTGGCACCTGTTCCAGTAATTCCAGACCGATCGTTCCCTGTCCAGCAATCACCTCGGCATCGTCGAATGGATGCAGAAAAGTCATGCCATCGGCTTCTCCCTGCCGCAGCGCTTCGGCGCAAGCTTCGTCGTAATTTGCGCCGTACAGCAGAACTTCTGCACCAAATCCTGCAGTAGATGAGACTTTGACGAGAGGCGTCATCAACGGCATCACTATGCGCGCTTTGATACCGCGTTGGGTTGCATGAAAGGCAACGGCCTGAGCATGATTGCCCGCGCTGGCGGCAATGACGCCCCGCTCTTTCTCTGCTTCGGTCAGCATAAGAATTTTATTAAGAGCGCCTCGCTCTTTGAATGCACCTGTCCGCTGCAGGTTATCGAGCTTGAGAAACACCTGCTGCCCCGTCATCTCGGATAACGCCGCGGAGTGCGGTGCGGGTGAACAATAGATGAAATTGCGAATCCGCTCTCGCGCAGCCTGTACACTTGCCAACGACACAGCCATTGCCTTTGATCTCCTCCTGCAAAATAAGAAAGCCACCAGCCCGTTGCGGGTGGTGGCTTGATGCTGCTGCTAAACTCTCGTCGCCTTACGCACCCGCATGCTGTTCGAAGGTAATTCGAATCATGCAAATGCTGATGGAAACCGCCCCCTTGCGAACCTGCCGAACAGGAACAGAGTTTTCGCGGCACTGATTGCGGAATTCCATAGCGATTGATTTATCAGTATCAGAGAGCGGCAGGGACGTCAAACTCTAACACCCGCTGCGAAGACAGCATGTGGACGATGACTGCCAAAGAAGTAAGCCAGTTCACGATAATCTTCTGCATCGTGGATAACAAAGTCAGCGATCTTACCGCGTTCAAGGCTACCGATCTCGTATCCTCGATTCAGGCTGAAGGAGGCATTGATCGTCGCCGCGGTGACTGCTTCCGCCGGAGTCATCTTCATCTGCGTACAGGCCAGGGACATGATCATCGTCATCGAACAAGTGGGCGATGAGCCAGGGTTAAAGTCCGTGGCAATCACGACTGGCAATCCGGCTTCGATCATAGCTCGCGCGGGCGCGTATTTCTGCGAGCCGATGGCGTAGACAGAACCCGGAAGAAGCACGGGCTGTACGCCGGTTTTTTTCATGACTGCGATGGACTCCGGCGTCGTCTGCTCCAGATGGTCGACAGTTTTTGCGCCGAGTTTCGCGGCCAGTTCGACCGCTCCACTCGATGTGAATTGGTCAGCATGCATGCGCAGTCCAAGCCCATGACGTGTCGCCGCGGCCAGAACGCGTTCAGCCTGTGCCACGCTGAAAACCTTGTCTTCGCAGAAGACGTCACAGTATTCGGCGAGCTTTTCCTCAGAGACAGCGGGAAGCATTTCGCTCACGATCAGATCGACATACTCATCCGGACGTGCTTTGTACTCATCCGGAATTTCATGTGCGCCGAGGAACGTAGGTACGCAGCGCAGGGCTGTCGTTTGCGATATGCACTGCACCGCGCGCAACAGCTTCAACTCATCATGCAACGTCAAGCCATATCCGGACTTCGCTTCGACAGTGGTTGTGCCGCCTTCAAGAAACCAGCGAGCGTGCTTCTGTCCTATAGCGGTTAATGCATCTTCCGTCGCCTCACGCGTGCGGCGCACGGTGGAGCGTATGCCGCCTCCGCGCTCGGCAATCTGCTGGTAACTCATTCCGGAGCATCGCATCTCGAATTCGTCAGCGCGATTACCGGCAAATATGAGATGCGTGTGTGCATCAACAAACCCTGGCATCACCGCCCGTCCGCCGGCATCCACAACCTGCGTATCTGACATTGCCAGGGATTCAATCTCTTCTTTCGTACCAGCAGCGGTAATACGTCCATTCTGCACGAGCATTGCACCGCGGTTAACGATATGCAACTCTCGCAGTTCAGCACCAAATCGTGGACGTGCCGGTCCAGCAAGAGTCACCAGCTGCGAGCAGTTCGTTATGAGGAGTGACGAAGATTCAATCATGAAAACGTTCCAGACAGCCTGAGGCAAACGACAGCAGGCACGCTGCAGCAGACATTGCTGTGATGTCATTGCTGTCTCGTGTTGGATCAATCTCAACCAAGTCCATTACTCGCACCTTGGGGTTTGCGCCGCAGAGAAAGGCTGCACGTCGGATATCGAGTGGCGCCAGTCCACCCGGCCGCGCACCGGCAGTGGCAGGAGCGAAGGAGCGATCCATTACGTCCAGATCGAGATCGACGTAGATCACTTCTGCTTTGTGCGCTAACTGGCGGAGGGCCCGTTCTACGACAGTTTCGATTCCGATCTCCGCAACTTGTTCTACCGGAATGGTGCTGATGCCGGCATCTTCAGCGATCTGAAAATATGCGGCGGAGTTTGCAAAAGACTGGATGCCTATCTGCACAATGTTCTCACCCGGCAGTCCATCGGCGAGCAAGGCCCGAACCGGATTTCCATTGCGCAGGCCACCATCGAGAGTGCGCAAATCAAGATGCGCATCCAGGGTAAGCAGTCCGCACTCTTTCAGGTTGCTGTACATGCCACGCAGTGCCGGCCGGGTGATTGAATTGTCTCCTCCCAACAGGACTATAGCCTCTGTTTTATTCACCGCATCTCTTACCGCCTTTTCAATTGGCTGTTGAGCGTCCTCAACGGTTGCCTGGGCAAGCGGCAGATCGCCCATGTCCTCCACAACTAAATCGCGTACATCGTGACTATGAACAATGTCATAGGTGCTGAATCGCATGAGCGCATCACGAATCGCCTTCGGGGCGAGATCGCATCGGCTGGGAGTGATCGATCCCAATGTCAGCGGCAGGCCGAGCACATGCAGCATTCCATGCGCCGAGCGCGTGTATTCACCCGCAAGCCATGCATGCGCGCGAGGCCAGTCCTTATCTTCATGCAATTGCGTCACGCGTGGTCCTCATGCATCGGTATGCGAATGCCCTTTTCCTTTGCAAACTCAATGGCTTGTTCATAACCCGCATCGACGTGGCGCAACACGCCTGTTCCGGGATCGGTCGTCAGCACGCGTTCGAGGCGCTGGGCTGCAAGGTCCGATCCGTCGGCGACTACTACCATGCCGGCATGGTGGGAATAGCCGATGCCTACGCCACCGCCGTTGTGGATGCTTACCCAGGATGCTCCGGCGGCGGTGTTGACGAGTGCATTCAGCAAAGGCCAGTCGGCCACGGCGTCGGAGCCATCGAACATGCCTTCGGTTTCGCGGTAAGGCGATGCTACCGAGCCTGCGTCGAGGTGGTCGCGGCCGATGACGATGGGGGCGCTGATCTCACCTTTGCGGACCAGTTCGTTCATGGCGACACCGAACTTTGCGCGCTGGCCGTAGCCGAGCCAGCAGATGCGCGCCGGAAGTCCCTGGAAATGGATTCGCTGCTGGGCTAGTTCGATCCAGCGGCGGAGGCTTGCGTCTTCGGGGAAGAGTTCGAGGATCAGCTCATCCGTCCGGTAGATGTCCTTCGGGTCTCCGGAGAGGGCGACCCAGCGGAACGGGCCTTTGCCCTCGCAGAAGAGCGGACGGATGTATTCCGGTACGAAGCCGGGGATATCAAACGC
Organism: Terriglobales bacterium; assembly: GCA_963738095.1. GTDB lineage: Bacteria > Acidobacteriota > Terriglobia > Terriglobales > Acidobacteriaceae > Alloacidobacterium. The sequence goes on along the minus strand of CAVTVL010000020.1, from coordinate 43,728 downwards.
GTTTTCGACGCCAACCAACTTTGCCTGCGTGCGCAGGTTGTTGCCGTAGTCGAAGGTGACGGCGCCCATGCGCTTCAGTGACAGCATGGCCTGGACGTGTTCGCCCATGGTTCGCATCGAGCGGCGCGTGTACTCTTCCGGGTCGAGCTGGCGGAGCTCGACCGCTTCGGCCTGGGTCATGCCATTCGGGACGTAGCCGTTCAGCGGGTCGTGGGCGCTGGTCTGGTCGGTCAGCACATCGGGGACGATGTTGCGGCGGATGAGTTCCGGCAGCACATCGGCGGCGTTGGCCACCAAACCGACGGAGATGGCTTTGCTGTCGCGCTTGGCCGCATCGAGGATGGTGAGTGCCTCGTCGAGAGTCCATGCGATGTGGTCACAATAGCCGCTGGCGAGGCGCTTCTCGATGCGAGCTGGATCAACATCGATGCCGAGGAAGCGGGCGCCGTTCATGGTAGCTGCGAGGGGTTGGGCTCCGCCCATTCCGCCCATTCCAGCGGAAACGACGAGCTTGCCGTCGAGTGAGCCGAAGTGGCGGCGTCCGGCTTCGGCGAAGGTCTCATAAGTGCCCTGCACGATGCCCTGGCTGCCGATGTAAATCCAGGAGCCGGCGGTCATCTGGCCGTACATCATGAGGCCCTTGCGCTCGAGTTCGTGGAAGTGCTCCCAATTGGACCACTTGCCGACGAGGTTGGAGTTGGCGAGGAGGACGCGCGGAGCGGCTTCGTGCGTGCGCAGGATGCCGACTGGTTTGCCTGACTGGATGAGTAGCGTCTCGTCGTTCTCGAGGCTCTTGAGGGCGCAGACGATGGCGTGAAAGCACTCCCAGTTGCGGGCGGCTTTGCCTGTTCCGCCGTAGACGACCAGCTCTTCGGGGCGCTCGGCAACTTCCGGATCGAGATTGTTCATCAGCATGCGCAAGGCGGCTTCCTGCTGCCAGCCTTTAGTGTTCAGGCTTGTGCCGCGCGGGGCGCGGATGACTTCGGCTGTGGTTTCCAGCATGGTTCCTCCTAGTTGCGCCAGGTGTCAAAGGCACCTGTTCTGATCTCGGCGGCGAGGCGTTCGATGTCTGTGGACAGGGTACGGTCTTCGGCGAGGCGCGGCACGGTGCTGCGGACGGTTACTCGTGCCTGCTCCACTTCTCGGGCTGGCTTGAGCGGCTGGCGGTAGTCGAGGCCCTGTGCTGCGCTCATCATTTCGATGGCGAGGACCTGCTCGGCGTTCTCGACGATCTGGCGGAGCTTGAGGGCAGAGGTCATTCCCATGGAGACGTGATCTTCCTTGCCTCCGGAGGTTGGGACGCTGTCGACGCTCGCAGGATGGGAGAGGACTTTGGCCTCGTTGAGCAGGGCGGCAGCGACGACGTGCGAGATCATCAGGCCGGAGGAGATTCCCGGCGTGTCGGAGAGGAATGGAGGGAGGCCTTCGTTGATGTCCGGGTTAATGAGGCGGTCGATGCGGCGCTCGCTGATGCTCATCAGGTCCGTCAGCGCGATGGCGGCGTAATCGAGGGCGAGGGCGAGCGGTGCGCCGTGGAAATTACCTCCGGAGAGGATGTCGCCGTCGCCGAAGATTAGGGGGTTGTCAGTTGCCGAGCCGGCTTCGGTTTCGATGACTTCGCGGACGTGGGCTAGCGCGCCGCGCGCGGCTCCGTGGACCTGAGGCATGCAGCGCAGGCAGTAGGCGTCCTGGACGCGCGGGTCGTCGTGGCGATGCGATTCGCGGATCTCGCTGTCTTCGAGGAGACGTCGAAGGTGCGCGGCGGCGGCGATCTGACCGCGATGCGGGCGGGCGGCGTGGATGCGCTCGTCGAAGGCGGTGGGCGTTCCGCGCAGAGCTTCGAGGGACATGGCTCCGGCGAGGTCGAAGAGCTGGGTGACGCGCAGGGCGCGGTCGAGGGCGAGCGCGCCGGTTGCGGCCATGGCCTGCGTGCCGTTGAGGAGAGCTAGTCCTTCTTTGGCTTCGAGTATGACGGGGGCGATTCCGGCTTCGCGGAGGGCGCAGCAGGCTCCGGTGCGCTGGCCTTGATAGAACACTTCGCCTTCACCGATCAGGGCGAGGGCGAGGTGGGCTAGAGGCGCGAGGTCACCGCTGGCGCCGACCGATCCGCGCGAGGGGATGATGGGATGAATGCGGTGGTTGAGCAGCGCTACCAGCGTTTCGAGGACGATTGGGCGAACACCGCTGTGTCCTTTGGCGAGGACGTTGGCGCGGAGCAGCAGCATGGCGCGCGTTTCCGGCTCGGGCAGGGGCTCGCCGAGTCCGCAGGCGTGGCTGAGGACCAGGTTGCGCTGGAGGGCTTTCAGGTTGCCGTTCGAGATACGGACGTCAGCCAACTTGCCGAATCCGGTGTTGATTCCGTAGGCAGTTTCGCCGCTGGTGACGACCCTTTCGACGACTTCGCGGCTGGCTTTGATCTTTGGCCAGGCTTCGTCGGCTATTGTGACTTTGCGGCTGTTGCGGGCGACAGCGGCGATTTCTTCAAGGGTGAGTGCTTGTCCGGCAAGCGCAACGGATGATTCTACTTCCATGATTTGCGATGGTAACGAGCTGGATGCGGCTCGTACATGGCATTTCCACGGAAATTATGACGATTTACAATTGTTCTATTCTATTTTGGAGCTGGTTGCGATGGATTCAGCGGAAATTCTGGATGACTACGGCAGAAAACTTCTTGACGGGCTGCGGCGTGATGCTCGGGCTTCGTTTGCCGACCTCGGGCGACGGATCGGGTTGTCGGCTTCTGCCACGGCGGAGCGGTTGCGGAGGATGGAGGATGCCGGGGTCATTCGCGGATACACGGTCGAGATTGACCGCGAGGCGCTGGGGCTGCCGATTCTGGCGATTGTGCGCATGACCTGCGATGGGCCGCGGTATCATCCGTTTCTCAAGTTCGTGAAAGAGCTGCCCGAAGTACAGGAGTGCCACCACGTGACGGGCGGCGATGCTTTCTTTCTACAGGTGACGGCTGCTTCGATTGTGGAGCTGGAGCGGGTGATCGAGCGGCTGCTGCCTTACGGGATTCCGACGACGAGTATCGTACTTTCGTCTCCTGTAGCTCGGCGCGGGTTCGATCTTTCGCGGCCTCGGGGGTGAGTACTCCCCTCCCCCTGGGGTGGATCTTCTCTTTTGTTTGTTTTCAATACTTTAGTGGGGGATCATCCCCCGCTATCTCGTTGATTCTTATATTGCTTAGGGTGTTTCTAGTGTTTTCAATAACTTAGCGTGGGATTACCGAAGTTTCAGAGTCGGAAGTTCACCCCAGAAATTCGTGCCTGATTCTCAAAACAGGAAGCCCGCTGGGTTATGGCGGGCTTTTTCTCTCTATATCCAGTTTATCAATTTGAGGGGGAAATAGTACGCCAAATTGGCTTCACTTTTTTGACAATAACATACTTGACTAATGTGGAATGAAAAGAGAAGATAAAAATACCGTGACAGGGCAGAAGACTAAGGCCAATCCTTTGGCTTCGGAATTACATGTCCTTCCGGGCACAGCAAGTGATCCCATTCCCAAGTTGAAATACTGGCTATTCGCTCCTCTTCGGTGGTGGGGGGGCTCCATTGCGCGAATAGCGGTTGCCGAAATGAGCAGGCTTCCACGTCGCATGCGAGAATACTCACGAGAACCGTATCTTCGATGCGGCTATCCATTGCCCACGCTTGATCTTTCGGATTGTGTTGCGGATGCTTCTGGTGCAGAAAGTACCTTTCAGCACTCTTGCATTGATGACATACGATCCCTACGCAAAGAGAATTGTTGGGCTGGGTTTCTGGATATGAGAATGGCTGCTGAAGCGTATCGGATGGGAGCAACATGGGCGATCCGCACGCTGCACAATGCGTCTCAAAATGGATCGGCATAATGGCCGGAATTATACGCGGTCAGTAATAGACAAGAAGAGCGGTCTATGACAGCATGGGTGAGATGTTGCGCGGAGACGAACTTGCCTTTTGCCGACGTGATTACATTAAACTTCCATTACGATAAACATAAGAACGAATTTTCTTTTGCGTCGGAGATTGAATATCAAATTGAAGCCGATAAATTCGTAAACGGAGCGGCAGTGCCTCCTGTGCGAGAATGTCACCGTAAATCAGGTGATCGGGTCAGGTTTGACCGGAACACGGGCTATTTTGCCGTTGTTGCTTCGAGTGGATTTCTTAAGACTTTTCATAGGCCTAGCCAAAAATTTAAAGACAAAGCCATATGTCGAATGGGAATGTAGTAGGGAGATCTAATCATGAAGTACAGATGCCTTGTTTGCGGCTATGACGAGATGCCCCATCCGCCAAGGGACTATAGCATCTGCCCATGCTGCGGAGTCGAATACGGTTTAGATGATGCCTTCGAGAGCTATGAAGCGATACGCAGGGAGTGGCTTTTGTCTGGCGGTGGTTGGTTCAGTAGATTTAAGCCTTATATAGCTTCCATCAATTGGAACGCATGGGAGCAATTGGATCGTGCTGGATATAGCTACGACGTAGCTCCTCCGCGATCTAGCGTGAAGACTGATGTTTATCCACTACCAAAATACGAGATGGTTGTGTTTGATCCAACAGATCACCTAGTAGTGAGCGCGACATAGATGCCTAAGCTCCTAGTGTTCTTGCCATGCGAAAATGTTTTACTCAGTGGTGCAGATGGCCAAACTGCATCACTGATTGTTATCTTTAACCAAATCATATTTCAGGGGCCACTCCCTGCTGATCTTCCCAGAAACGCAGCGGCCCCAAGGAGATGGTTTACTTTTACTCAGTGGGAGATGTTTCCTGCAGACGTTGGCATTGAGTATCGCCAGAGGGTCGTTTTTGAAGACGGGCATGGAAATATGCCGATAGAGGCAATAACCAATTTTTCTGGAGAAGAAGGAAAGAGTCTCCATAGAATCGTTATGTCCAATGTAGCTTTTCCTATGCTAGAACCTGGAATCTATAGATTACATTTGTCGCTACAAGCTCCTGGGGAAGAAATATGGACTGAGGTAGCAGACTATCCTATAACCATTACTGTCACCCCAGCTGCCGAAGCCATCCAAGCGGAGGGTTAACATGAAGCCACAATCGGAAGAATATACGGCGTTCGAAAATCTTCTAGGCAATGTCCTTAGCATTTCAAAGATGGAATTAAATAGGCGTATAGAAGAGGAAAAGCGCGAAAAGCGAATGCCTAAAACCGTCGCTTCCCGCGCCTCTGACGATCCATCCAACCAAGACTAGAACGGCGTTTCTCCCACCTTGCCAGTCAACTCCGCATAAGTAAGGCGCTTGCCTGTTACCTGAGAGACTGCCTTTGCGAAACGCTGTCCATCGTTCATACCGATGCGATTATTAAAGCGGAACATCTGCTCATCCACATAGCGCTCAAGGTGAAACGGCTCTACGGCAACGTATGTGCCATTCAATCCACGCTTAAGGCAAGACCAAAAGTTCTCGATTCCCTGAGTGTGAACCTCGCCTCTGACATACTCTTCCATGTGATTCACAGTCTCATGGACGAACTTGTGAACGTTCAGACCGTAGTAGCCGACAGCGCTGTCAGTGAAAACTGTTCCGGTGCCTGTCACGTTCTTTAGAATCTCGTTCTGTAAGGTCTCCCGCTTGACGTTCGGTATGACCTTAGCGCGAACCTGGCGAGTATCGCGATCAAGCATTCCCATCACAATCGCCTTGCCGGAAGCTCCGGAACGTGGAGTCCCGTGGAACTTCTTTTTGGCTTGCGACAGGTGCATGTTCTTGATCTTCCCACCGATGAAGGTCTCATCCACTTCGACAGGTCCGCTGCCACCAAACTTGATGACAGACTTGTTCTTCATTGCAAGGCGAATCCGCTGAAGCATAAACCATGCCGACTTCTGAGTCACGCCGACGCTGCGGGCGATCTCATAGCTGGAAACCCCATTGCGGCAGTTTGCCAGCATCCACATCGCAGTCAGCCATTTGTCGAGCTTGATGGCCGAATCCTCAAAGATGGTATTGACCTTGACGGAATACTGCTTGCCACATTCCCGACACTGCCAGCGCTTCTGATTCTTCAACCAGTGTTGACGAAGTTCGCCCGATTCACAAGCAGGGCAGACAGGGCCATTCGGCCAGCGCATCGCGGCTACTGTATCAATGCAAACCTGCCCATCTGCGAAGTATCTGATTGCATCTGTTAGGGTTTTGAGTTCGTTATTCATGGCAAGAACAGCATAGCGAAATAATCATCATTAGTCAAGTATATTATTGCCACTTTTTTCTATTTAGAATGTGCGGGTTAGAAGATTTCTTTAGGTCCGGGGACTTGACAAGGTTTCGCAATTACCCCACTCAAGCCAAAAAATGGCTTGAATGGGGCACCCGCCTCTTGTCAGGTCAGAAGCTTTGCCTCCAGGTCGCGAATGAAGTCGGGCTTCAGACGGATCACCTCCTCAAAATCGCCCCGCGCGCCCTCCACGTCGCCTTTGACGGTACGAACGAGGCCGCGCTTGAAATAGGCGCCAGTGTCGTCGGGCTTCAGACGGATCCCCTTGTCATAATCGTCCAGTGCGCCGTCCAAGTCTCCTTTGACGCTACGAACGTAGCCGCGGTTGATATAGCCATCAGCGTAGTCGGGCCTCAATCGGATCGCCTCGTTATAATCCGTCAGCGCGCCCTCCACGTCGCCTTTGGCGCCGCGTGTGTTGCCGCGGCCGATATAGGCCAACGCGTAGTCGGGCTTCAGGCGGATCGCCTCGTTATAATCCGTCAGCGCGCCCTCCACGTCGCCTTTATCGGCACGGGCAATGCCGCGGTTGAGGTAGACCTCAGCGTCGTCGGGCTTCAGCCGGATCGCCTTGTCATAATCGCTCAGCGCGCCCTCCACGTCGCCTTTGTCTTTACGGATAACGCCACGGTTGTTATAGGCGTCAGCGTAGTCGGGCCTCAGGCGGATTCCCTTGTCATAATCCCCTAGCGCATCCTCCAAGTCTCCTTTGACGCCACGAACGTAGCCGCGGTTGAAATAGGTATCAGCGTCGTCGGGCTCCAAACGGATCGCCTTGTCATAATCGCCCAGCGCCCCCTCCATGTCGCCTTTGTCTTTACGGGCAAGGCCGCGGTTGTTATAGGTACCAGCGTAGTCGGGCTTCAGACGGATCGCCTCTGTGTAAAAGCGAATCTTCTCGTCAAGATCAACTGCGCTGAAGCCCCGCTCGAAGTAACTCTGGGCAGTAAGCTCTTCTTCTTGCACCGCGGGTGCAGCTTTCGCAGCAGCTTGCTGTATCTTCGCTGTCTCCTGCGCATGCAACGAGGCCGGGTGGAGGACGGCGTCGAGCGCTATATTCAGGAATTTGTCGCGCAGGCGTTCCATTGCCTCATCAAAATAGTCGGTTGGTATGTTCACTGCGTTGTAGTGACGAAGAGGTTCCAGCGCTCCTGTGAGCTGGCTGGCGATCGCGGGCGTGCTGAACTTGAAACCTTCCAGCATGAGAGGAATAATGTTGCGCTTTGCCTGCATTGCCGTCTCGATCTCGCGGCGGAGCCAATCGTTCCGTTCAGAGCAACGCTCGAGCGCCGAGGGTGTAAGGACGAGGATGAAGTGAGCACGGGCGTAGATGTTCCCAAGAATGACAGACTCGAAGTCGCCACTAGCGATGCCGTCGAAATCGAAGAAGACGTCGTAACCATGGTGTTTCAGGTTCTGAAAGACAGCCAGAGCCCACGAAGCGTTGGTGCGGCGATAACTGATGAAGACGGTCTTTTCGATGCGTCCCATAGTGCTTTCCCAGGTGCGTTGGAACGATAGCAAAGAATGGTGGTATTCGCGAACGATGCGTTTCCCCGCTTGCGTGTGGTGGATCTGGCAGTGAGGCTTCAACAGCGGATCAGAACAATAGTGCTTTCAGTTCCCGGATCATTTTTGTTACTTCAGCGCGGTTTTCGTTGAGCTCGCCGCCGCGCAGCTCGAGGTATTTTTCGAGATCGGCGATTGCGAATGTGTACTGTTTGTTGACTCTTCTGGCCTGGGCCCGGTTGTAGTAGGTGTCGGGGACGCTGGGTTTAAGTTCGATCGCGGTGTCGTAATCGGCAATGGCTCCGGAGATGTCTCCCAGGGATTTGCGCGTGAGGCCGCGGTTGTTCAGGGCAATGGCATGGCGGGACCTGAGGCGGATGGCCTGATCGTAATCGGCGAGGGCGCGGTCGAAGTCGCCTTTGTCGTAGTAGAGATTGGCGCGGTTAAACCAGGCTGCGGCCAGATTGGGCATGAGGCGGATGGCTTCGTCAAAATCGGCGAGCGCGCCGCGAACGTCGCCTTTGTCGAAACGAGCGATTCCCCGGTTGTTGTAGGCGATGCCGTAGTTGGGCCGCTCGGGGATGACCTCATCGATGGCGGTGGTTGCCTCGGCATTCTCGCCGTCATCGCCGGTGTTCACGGCCTCGCGGCCAACGTCGAGGTAGCCGGGCTTTAGACGGATGGCTTCGTCGTAATCTTTGAGTGCTCCGGCAAGATCTCCTTTGTCGTAGCGGGTGATGCCGCGGTTATAGTATGCGGTTGCGTAGTCTGGCCGGAGGCGGATGGCCTCGTCGAGATCGGCCAGTGCTTCCGCGATTTCACCTTTGGACTGATAGGCATTCGCGCGGTTGTTGTAAGCCTCGGGAAAAGCAGGCTGGAGGCGAATGGCTTCGGTATAGAAGCGGATTTTCTCGTTCAGGCTGGTTGCGGCAAAGCCGCGCTCGAAACAGGTTTGCGCTGTGAGTTTTTCTTCCTGCACTACAGGGGCGCTGCTGGCGGCGGCCTGCTGTTGTTTTGCGGCCTCCTGCGCGGGTTGGGATGCGGGATGCGAGACGGCGTCGAGAGTGATCTTGAGATAGCGGGTGCGGAGGCGGTCCATGGCCTCGGCGAAGTACTCGACTGGAACACTGAGGGCCTGGTACTTGCGGAGCAGGGCGAGCTTGCCGGTGAGCTGGTCAGCGATAGAGGGGGTACCGAAGCTGAAGCCTTCCAGCATCAGCGGGACAATATTCCGTTTTTCTTCGATTGCGGTTTCGATTTCGCGGCGGAGCCAGTCTTCGGGCTCGGAACAGCGTTCGAGCGCCGAGGGTGTGAGCAATACGAGGAAGTGAGCACGGGCGCGGACATTTTCAAGGATGACGGTTTCGAAATCGCCGCTCGGGATTCCGTTGAAATCGAAGAAGACGTCGTAGCCGTGCTGGGTCAGGTCCTGAAAGATGGCGAGCGCACCAAAGGCATTGGTGCGGCGGTAGCTGAGGAAGACCGTTTTTTCGATGCGGCCCATGAGTGGCTCTTCGAATCAGTGGAACGATAGCAGAAAAGATTCTCTGGAGAATGGTGAGGCGGCGGAGGTATGGGGCGGCGAGTTTCTAGCTGAGATCGGGCGGGCTCGTGCTTGCCCACCCTTTGCTTTCAACCCCAGTACGCGAGCCGCGCGCGCGCCGGGGACCCCGGTTGCACAAAGGATGGGGGCGCCCGGGTTTGGTGCTGCCGCAGGGGAAAAACAGATCCTGACCCTTCACTGCGTCCAGGGCCAGGATGGCAACCCTTTTTTCATCTCTATGTTGAGAGTTTGGTTTTCAGGTCGCGGATGTATTGCTCAGTCTGGGAGCGTGCGTCGCCTCCAAGCTTGAGGTATTTTTGGAAGTCGTCGAGTGCGGGCTGGTATTGCTGCAGCTCCATGCGAGAGTAGCCGCGATAGTAATAGGGCAGCGCCAGATCAGGTTGGAGATCGATGGTCTTTGAGTAGTCGTCGATGGTGCCCTGGTAATCCTTGTTCTGGAAACGGGAATAGGCGCGACGCGAAAAGGCCTCGGCGTAGCCGGGGTTGAGTTCGATGGCTTTGGTGTAGTCGGCAATGGCGGCTTCGTTATTTCCCTCGCTGTAAAGCGCGTAGCCGCGCGCGTTATAGGTGTCGGCATAGGCAGGGTCGATCTCAATTGCCCTGGCGTAGTCGTCCATGGCGCCTTTGGTGTCGCCGTTGTCATAGCGGGCGATGCCGCGACTTACGTAGAGAATGGCTGCGCCGGGCTTCATGCGGATGGCGCGGTTGTAGTCGTCGATGGCACCAGTCAGGTCGCCGCGCTCGTAACGGGCGTTGCCGCGGCTGTGCCAGGGGTCGGGGTCGCTGGTGTTGAGGCGCGTGGCCTGGGTGTAGTCCTCGATTGCGCCCTGGTAGTCGCTTTGCCCGGCTCGCGCCAGGCCGCGGTTGTAATACGCGTCGCCGTTGTTGGGTTGGAACTCGAGAAATTCGGAGTAGAGCTGGATTTTCTTTTGCGGGTCGGTCTCGGCGAAGGCGCGCTCGTAGGATACCTGCGCGGAGAGATTTTTCTTTTCGACGGCAGGAGCAGCGGTGGCTGCGGCTTGCTGCTCCTGAGCGGCCTGCTGCGCTACTGTCGATGCTGGATGAAGAACGGCGTCGAGGGCGACATTAAGAAATTTGTGGCGCAACTGTTTCATTGCGTCGTCGAAGTAGCCGGTGGGAACTGTCAGTGCCTGGTAGCTGCGGAGCGGAGCAAGCGTGCCGGTAAGTTGGGCAGCGATGGCGGGACTGCTGAACTTGAAGTCTTCGAAGGTAAGCGGGATGATGTTGCGCTTTGCCTGGATGGCGGTTTCGATTTCACGACGCAGCCAGTCGCCGGGCTGCGAGCAGCGATCGAGCGCGGAGGGCGTGAGAAGAACGATGAAATGGGCGCGTGAGTGGATATTTTCGACGATGATCTGCGAAAAATCACCGCTGGCGATGCCGTCGAAATCGATGAAGGCGTCATAGCCGTGGCTGGTGAGGTCTTTGTAGATGAGCAGAGCCCAGGCTGCGTTGGTACGGCGATAGCTGATGAAGACGGTCTTCTCGATGCGGCCCATAGTGTTTTTGGCCCCCGGCTATTCTGGACGAAAATCGGCTGCGCGTCGAAGGATTTTCTGCCGGTCCGGATGGGGAGGATATACTCGACGCGTTATGACGGTCGTGATTTCGATGCTGCGTGGCGTAAATGTTGGCGGGCACAACATGATCAAGATGGATGCGCTGCGGGCGCTGTATGAGTCGCTGAAGTTTGAGGATGTGGCCACGTTCATTCAGAGCGGGAATGTGGTGTTTCGGACGAAGGAGCGGGATCTCGGGAAGATCAGTAAGCGGATTGGCGATGGGATCGAGAAGACGTTCGGCTTCAGGCCGGAGGTAATTCTGCGGACTGCGGAAGAGATGCGCGGGGTGGTTGCGCGGAATCCATTTGCAGAGCGGAAAGATGTTGAGCCGAACAGGTTGCTGGCACTGTTTCTTGCGGGAGAGCTGGATGCCGAGGCGCGGAAGAAAGTGCTTACGGTGAAGGCCGATCGAGAAGAGTTGCGGCTGCATGAGCGCGAGCTTTATATCTATTTCCCGGAGGGGATGGGACGGTCAAAGTTGTCGATCGCCGCGGTGGAGCGGGCGCTAAAGATTGCGGGCACGGGCAGGAACTGGAACAGTGTGCTGAAGCTGTTGGCGATGGCGGAAGAGCTGAGTTAGCGCGCTCTCATGTTCTGTTTCTAGAGGCTCCGTTTCCCTCCCTGTTCCATTAAGCTGGATTACTTTCTTTTAAGTAACCCGCTGCGCAGAAAGAAAATTCCCGTGTGGCTGGACGCATTCATGCGCTTGATCATGCAGCATCCGATTCAGTGGCGGATTCGTTCGAGCCGCTACAACTTTCCCTGGGAACTGCGGATCTCTCATCGAGTGGAGACGCTGGTACGCCGCCGTTCGCTGGTGACCGGGCAGCAGCTTCCAACAAAAGCTGCCGCCTGCTGGTAACTTAGCTGAACTGGCTCATGTTGATGTCGAGTTTGTACTCCTCGCCATGAGCTAACAACTCGTCCCAGGTGACTTCGCGCTTCTGGTATCCGGACATGCGGCCGAGCATGCAGCTGCGGGCGCTTTCTACTCCGGCGGCGATCTGATTGTGGAACTTGCCGGAAGTGATGCTCTCGATGAAGCCCTGGTCTTTTTCGGAATCGGCCTGGGCGAGGTTGTCGCTGAAGGCTCCGTTGGCGGCGAAGGACCCTGTAGGCTGCGTGGTGCTTTCGGACCATGTCCATGGGCTGTCGCCGATGATGCGCAGCGGGCCAGAGTATGGCAGCTCGGCAATGCCCTTCTCTCCGAAGATGCGCTCGGAGACATCGAACCATTTGCCGGGACAGAATTGCGTCGACGAGAAGCTGACGTGGACGTCTTCAGGATAGGTAAAGATGACCTGGTAGTTGTCCCAGGTATCGCCTGCATGAGCGATGACACTTGCGGCCGCCGGTTGCCTGTGCCTTGATCGGATGCGATTGCAAAGCCCAGTTGCAGATGTCGATGACGTGGATGTTCTGTTCGAGGAGAATGTCGCCGGAGAGATTGCGGTACCAGAGCCAGTTGCGGATGCGCTGCTCATCTGCGGAGGCGCCGGGGTAATCATGATCGACGGCGGGGGGCGCGTTGTAATGCGCGGCGATGCTGGCGATCTTGCCGAGGTCTCCGTTGTGGATGCGGCGGACGATTTCGACGAAGGGCGGCGCGCTGCGGATCTGGAAGCCTACATCCACGCTGACTTTTCCATCGACCTGCCTGGCGATTTCGAGCGCCTGTTTCGTTTGAGCGATGTCGACACCGACTGGCTTTTCGCAGTAGGCGTGCTTGCCTCCTTTAACCATGGCTTCGAGATGTTGCACGTGGAAGAACGGGGGCGTTGAGATTTGTACGGCATCGACGTCTTTTGAAGCGGCGAGTTCTTCAAAGGCTTTGTAGCCGCGGAATTGATGCTCGGGGCCGGCGTAGCCTAGAGATTTGTTGAGATCGTCGAAGTGGGCTTTGCCTTTTTCAAGCTGGTCGGGAAAGAGGTCGGCGATGGCTACGATGCGCGCGCTGGTGTTCCTGGCGAAGGATGTGGCGACGGAGGTACCGCGGTTGCCGCATCCAAGCAGCGCATAGCGGACGGCCGAGTTGGCCTGGTAACCGAAGGCGGTTTTGGGCTTTAAGAACATAAGACCTGAGGTTGCGGCTGAACCGGCGAGAAATTTTCTTCTGTCCATTGTATGAATGCTCCGTTCTTAGGAAAGCCCGGGGCTAAGGCCCCTTGGTTATAGCCTCTATTTCCCCGGCCTGAAGGCCGGGGCTTCTACCGTGAATACTGTTCGCGCTTCGCGCGGACTTATTGGACTCACTCAAGCCTTCGGCTTGAATGGGGTACCCGATCTTTTGTGCTCTCCCACCCGAGATCTCTCACGAATTCATCCACTGTTTTGGATTTTGGTGATGATGCGTTCCAGGTAGATTTTTTCGTTCTTTACGTCTTCGATTTGCTGCGGGCCTTCGGTTTCGCGTTCGATGGTGACGGCTCCGGTGTAGCCGAGTTTGTGGAGTTTAGTGAAGACAGCTTCGAAATCAACGAGGCCCTTGCCGATGAGGACTTCTTCGCCGAGTTTCATCGGGTCGGTGGGCCATTTGCCGTCCTTTGCATGGATGGCGTGGACGTGCGGGCCGATGATGTCAACGGCATCGGATGGATTCGCTTTGCCGTAGAGGATAAGGTTGGCTGTGTCGAGACCTACGCCGAGGTTGGGCAGGTTCACGTCCTTGATGGCGCGCGCCATGGTAGTTGGCGTTTCCTGTCCGGTTTCCATGAGGAAGCGCTGGCCGTTTGCGGCGCAGTGTTTGGCAATGTCCTGAATGGCGAGGACGGCTTCGTCGTAGAGCGGGTCGCTCGGATTTTCCGGGATGAAGCCGCAGTGAGTTTGAATTTGCGGGATGCCGAGGAGCCTGGCGAAATCTGATGTCTGCTTGAGGCCGTCGACGCGGGCAGCGCGGCTGTCGCGCGGGACGATGCCAATCGTGGATGGGCCGTCTTCGAAGTCCCACACGAGGCGGCCGGGACCTACGACTTCGGCGGTGGTTGCGGTGACGCCGTATTTCTGAAGCAGGCCGCCGAGTTCTTCAGCTAAGGCGGGCGTGTACTTGCCGAGGTAGGCGTCGAGTGAGAAGAAGCAATTCGAGAAGCCCATATTTTTGACGCGGGAGATGGTGGCTTCCGGGCCTTCGGACGGCTTGATCAGCAGGCCTACAGCCATGGGCTTGAGCTTGCTTTGTGTTTCAGCGAATGCGAAACGGCTTGCTGCCAGGGCAGTTGCTGTGGCGCCTGCGGCGGTGAGGAATTCTCTGCGGTTCATTTCGTAATTGGCCTCTGGTGGCAACGATTCCATGGCGGAAGGGTATCAAGTGAGGGCATTCTTTGTCCTGACTTTGTTGAATGCAACTGCCGGGACGCTAAGGCAGCCTGGGTGAATTTCGCGCAATTTCAGGATTCATGCGGAATAACGGAGAGGGTTCTATTTCCACTCCGCGGAAATGAATACGCACGAGCGTTGCCCGTGCGGGTGCTTCGACTTCGCTCAGGATGACATCGTGGAATAGAAAGGACAGGCTCTCCCACCCTTTCGCAAACTGCGCGAAAGGATGGGGCACCCGGATATGGATCACTGATCGATTTTTCTATTTTGCCGGTAAGACTACTTTCGATCCCTTCACACCGTAGTAGGCGATGAAGAGGTAGCAGAGGATGGGCAGGATGAAGGCGTGGTGAAGGCCGATGCGATCCGCGAGAATGCCTTGCAGCTCGGGGATGATGGCTCCGCCGACGATCGCCGTGACCAACAGGCCGGAGGCTTCGCCAGTGAGCGGGCCCATCTCGGCAATGCCCAGCGTGAAGATGCTGGGGAACATGATGGAGTTGAAGAAGCCGACGAGCAGGATGCTCCAGATGGCGACATGCCCGAAGGTGAGCATTGAAACGATGACCAGCAGGCCGGCAACCACCGCACAGAGCGCGAGCAGCTTTCCGGTATCGATCTTCTGCAGGAGGGCCGAACCGATGAAGCGTCCGACCATGGCGCCGCCCCAATAGAAAGGGACCAGAGCCGAGGCGGCAAGCGCGCTGAGACCGCCGATATCCGATTGACCGAAGTAGTTGATAAGGAAGCTGCCAATCGCGACTTCTGCGCCGACATAGACAAAGATTGCAACCGCCCCGAGGACGACATGGCGATGACGCCACATACTGTCTTTCTTGTCGCCGATGGGGCGATAGTCTTTGGTCGTGTCGAGACGCGGGAATTTATACAGCGCAATGGCGAGGCCGAGGATCACAAGCGCAAGCGCGATGGCGAGATAGGGAAACTTGACGGTTGAGGCTTCATGCAGGCGATAGAGATGAAGCTGCCCGGGCGAAAGCGTGGTCACGTCCTGCGTGTGTTTTGCCGCGTTGCCCAGAATGAGCCAGCCGCCGAGCAGCGGACCGATGACGGTGCCGAGCGAGTTGAATGCCTGCGTAAGATTCAATCGACTGGATGCCGTTGTTGAGGGTCCAAGCACCGACACATAAGGGTTGGCCGCTACCTGGAGCGCTGTGATGCCTGCGGCGAGCACGATGAGCGCAGCAAGAAAGAGCGGGAACGAGGGCACGCTGGCGGCAGGGATAAAGAGAAGCGCTCCCGCGCACATGGTGAAAAGGCCGACCACCATCGTGCGCTGATAGCCGATCCATTCAACGACTTTGCCCGATGGGATTCCAAACGCCGCATAAGCGCAGAAGAAGACGAACTGAATGAGCAGGGCTTCGGCGTAGTTCAACGAAAAGATAGATTTGAGATGCGGGATGAGGATGTCATTGAGCGAGGTGAGAAAGCCCCACATAAAGAAGAGCGTGGTGACCATCGCCATGGCGCTCCTGTTGGTATTGCCGGGAGCCTGAGTTGTGACAGAGGAACTGCTTACATTTGTGATAGCCATGCGGTTTTTTTCGAAATCCTCAAGAGGCGCGATCTGGTGGCGCGGTCGGTCTCCCGGAGTGCGGCGGGAAACACAGTCAACGCTGATAATAAACGCATAAAGCAACACCTTGCGCGGGACAAGGCGATGGGAACGATGCCAATTTCCCGAATTTGGCGCTGTAACCGGTTGCTTCGTTAGAATTGAGTTTGAAACTTTCAAGAGCGGCTCCCCGTCTTTCGAGTGAGTCCTGAAGCCAGGCCCCTCTTGCTAAAAGCCATAGGACAACGACCAGTTATGCCACTTGTAAAGACATCGTTAGCGCTCGGCCTGCTCGCCCCGGCGGCAATTGTATCCACAGCCGCTTATCCGGCGTTTGCGGAGATGAGCCAGGCGCCCAGTGCAGCCACAGCCCGGCTGCTGGGAACCGTTACAGCCGTCAGCGGCGATACGATCACGCTTAAATCCGATGCGGGCGTAGTGGCAACGATCACGGTGAGCGATGCTACGCGTATTGTGCGCACAGAGCCGGGACAGAGAGATCTGAGCAGCGCGACACCGATCCATGTGCAGGATCTGGCGGTGGGTGATCGCGTGCTGGTGCGGGCGATTCCGGGCGCGGCTGAAAATACCTACACGGCGCAGGCTGTGATTGCGATGAAGAAAAGCGACATCGCACAGAAACAGCAGCAGGAAAGCGAAGACTGGCAGAAGCGCGGCGTGGGCGGCATTGTAAAGACGGTCGATACGGCCGGAGGCATAGTTGTGGTTGCGGCGGGATCGCGAACGTTTACGATCCACGCGACTCCAAAGACGATTGTGAGGCGTTATGCGCCGGATTCGGTGAAGTTTGACGACGCCAAAGTTTCGACGCTCGACCAGATCAAGCCGGGAGACCAGTTGCGCGCGCGAGGCGAGCGGAGCGCAGACGGCGCTGAAGTTACCGCCGATGAGATTGTTGCCGGGTCCTTCCGAAACATTGCCGCAACCGTGCTGGCTGTAAATACTGCATCTCAAACATTGACGGTGAATGATCTGATCTCGAAGAAGCCAGTCACTGTTCGCTTTACCTCAGATTCACAGATACACAAGCTTGCGCCCGAGATGGCGCAGGCAATTGCTGCCAGGATCAAGGGCGGCGCGGGTGGCGGTGAACGTCCTGCCTCTGCGACGGTGGTGCCAGCGGCGAGCAATGGAGGCGGCGAAGGCGGAGCCCGACAACGCGGTGATCTTTCACAGATGCTGCAACGCGCGCCGAGCGTACAACTCGCCGATCTGCATGCGGGTGATGCTGTCATGATTGTTGCAACCGAAGGCGCAAGCGACACAGCTACAGCCATTACAGTGCTGGCTGGTGTGGAACCCATGCTCCAGGCTTCGACCAAAGCAAGCCAGAGCCTGTTTTCTTCTTCCTGGAGCCTCGGCGGAGGCGACGCGGCGGGTGCCGCGCAACAGTAAGTACAACTTTACGTCGATCGTTAAACTCTTGGAGAATTTGTGAAACAGAGAGTTCTTGTACCCTATTTTTCTATTTTGCTGGTTTTGTTGCTGGGTCTTGTATCAGCAACGCAGACGATGGCACAGAGTGCGAAAGGCTCGGTGCGCGGACAGGTAACAGACCCTTCCGGCGCGGTGATTCCGAATGCGACTGTGAGCCTGACTACGCCGGATGGCCACACCGTCGCCACTGTAACGTCAAACGCCGGCGGCGCCTACCAGGTGAATAACCTGACGCCCGGAACTTATATCGTTATCGGAAATGCACAGGGCTTTGCCTCATCGAATTCGAAGGCCATCTCGGTTGCCGCAGGGCAGACGAAACAGTTCGATGTATCCCTCGAGATCGAAGTCGAGAAGCAGCAGGTGCAGGTGAATGCCGAAACTACAACGGTCGATACCAATCCGGACAACAACGCGAACGCGGTCGTCATCAAGGGCAAGGACCTGGATGCTCTCTCCGATGATCCGGATGAACTGCAGAATGAACTGCAGGCGCTCGCCGGGCCATCTGCGGGACCGAATGGCGGACAGATTTATATCGACGGCTTTACCGGCGGACAGCTTCCTCCGAAGTCGTCGATTCGCGAAATTCGCGTAAACCAGAATCCATTCTCAGCGGAGTACGACCGCCTGGGCTATGGTCGCATTGAAATCTTCACCAAGCCCGGCACCGACAAGCTGCATGGAAATGTCAGCGCGCGCGGCAACGATTCCAGCTTCAACTCGGCGAACCCGATCCTGAACTCGAATTTGCAGCCGGGACAGCAAAAGATTCCGTTTCCTGACTACTACACCTATTTCCTGAATGGCAGCGTGGGTGGACCGCTTTCGAAAAAGGCTTCGTTTTTCGTCGACGCATTCGGACGCAACATTCAGAATGTCAGCGTGATCGACGCAGTCAATCCC
This sequence comes from Terriglobales bacterium, assembly GCA_963738095.1. GTDB lineage: Bacteria > Acidobacteriota > Terriglobia > Terriglobales > Acidobacteriaceae > Alloacidobacterium. Next base: position 25,567 of record CAVTVL010000020.1, on the reverse strand, counting down.
GCCGAGACAACTGACCCGAATAATCCCGTCTACCTGAATACAACGGTCGGGAATCCAAGCACGCGTATTGACATCAGTCCCCGCGTCGATCTGCAGCTGGGTGAGCCGGACACGCTGACAGTTCGCTACAGCTACACGCGCAATACGCAGTCGAATGCCGGCCTCTCAGCACTTTCACTGCCGACTACGGCCTACGACACGCACCGCGTCGAAAACGAGATCCGACTCAGCAACAGCTGGGTGATGAATCCGCACGTGGTCAACGATATGCGTTTTGAATACACGCGCTCCCGCAGCACACAGACGGCGCAATCGACTGATCCGACAGTGACTGTACAGGGCGCGTTTACCAGCGGCGGGAGCAACAGCGGCACTGTGCGCGATAACCAGGACTACTACGAATTGCAAGATTACTTTACGGCAGCAGCTGGTAATCACTCGATGAGTTTTGGCGCGAGGCTGCGAGCGACGCGCGACGCCAACTATACGAATGCGGGCACAAATGGCGAGTTCACTTATCAATCGCTGGATGCTTACCTGAGCAATTCGCCGCAGAAATTCCAGCAGACGATTGTCAATAACAACCAGTACACGGCGCGGGTGACGCTGTTCGACATCTCGATGTTTTATCAGGACGATTTGAAGGTCAATCCGCGGTTCACCTTCAGCTATGGCATACGCTGGGAGGCACAGAACCACGTCAACGACAAGAATGACTGGGCGCCGCGCGTGTCATTTGCTTATGCGCTGGATGGCGGCGGCAAGAAACCGGCGAAGACAGTGCTGCGCGCCGGATATGGTTGGTTCTTCCAGCGCTTCGGCATTGCGAATACGTTTGGCGGAGGCGGGAGCACACCGTTTTTCGTGAACACGATTCACCACAATGTTCCTGCGCCGGGCGGCGAGTCGAACCAGCAGATCAATATCGTGACCTTTGGAAATTCCACGAATGATCAGAATAAAGCGCCGACTTATTTCCAGGTCGATCCGCATTTCCACGCGGCGAATGATATGCAGGCGGCCATTGGAGTTGACCGGCAGTTCGGCAAGCGCGTTACCAGCAACGTGACATATCTTTACAGCCAGGGCGTGCACCAGTACTTCACGAACAACGTGTCAGCGCCTTTTTTTGATTCGTCAGACGGCACATACGCGGACGTGGATCCAGCTGGTCTGCCTGTTCCGAGCGAGAACCTTTACACCTATCAATCTGGAGGCTTTTACCGTCAGAGCCAACTTATCGCCAGCGGCAATGCGCGCTTCCGCCGATTCAGCCTGTTCGGGTTCTATGTTTACAACAACATGCTGGGGAACACGGGTGGAGTGAACACCTTCCTTTCCAATGCGCACGACCCGAAGCTCGACTATGGCCGCGTGGCGCAGGATATTCACCACCGGTTTGTGGTCTTCGGCAACTATCAAGGGCCGTGGAAAATGTCGTTCTCGCCGTTCCTCGTTTATAACTCAGGGACGCCTTATGACATCACGATCGGCAATGATCTTACGGCTAACAATCAGTTCAATGCCCGGCCCACATTCGCGGCCAGCTGCACGGAAACGGGAGCGGTCGATCTTTCGCAGTTCCATCTGCCCTGCATGAATACGCGGCCGCTGGGAACCAATGAAAAGATTGTTCCGAATGGATATGGCACAGGCCCATCGAACGTCAGCCTTAACATGCGAGTCGGTAAAGTGATCGGGATTGGGCCGAAGGTGGAAGGCGGCGGACCTGGGGGCGGAGGTCCACGCGGTGGAGGACGGGGACGCGGATTCGGCGGACTGAGCGGCAACCAGGGAGGTCCCGGGCGGATTGATGCGGCTGTACCGCGGAGATATAACCTCACGCTCTCGGTCTTTGCCTCCAATGTGCTGAATCATCAGAACTTGGGGACGCCGAACTCCATCCTTTCGCCGGTTTCGCTTCCCGGCACCGATACACTGGTGCCACAATCGTTTTTCGGCAAATCGCAGTCGCTGGCCGGAGGGTTCTTTGGGCCGCCAACGGCTGGAAACCGCAGTATCTTTCTTGCGGCGGACTTCAGCTTCTGACGGAGTAGCGGGAGGTGCAGTCTTGACTGCACCTCTCTAAACCGATAGGCTTTAGGTGATGTTGCATTCTTCCATTCCGGCGATCTGTTGTGCGTGTTGTCGTGCACTCCGCCGGACTTTGGGTGAATGATCTCAGCTAACAGCTAAGTTCCAAGATTCACATAAAGCCCGCGAAGATGAGAAATCTGACGCGGGCTTTTTATTTTCCTACAAGGAATCCGAATGACTGACACTGCCCCACCAAAAGAGACTAAAGCGCAGAGAATGGAACGGCTGAAGCGCGAGAAGAACCCGTGGGAGGCATTCCATGAGGTGCGCGAATTTGCGCGCCAGGGGCGCACGAGTGTTGTGCCGGAGTGGGCTTCGGCTTACTTCAAATGGTGGGGCGTGTATACGCAGGGCGATGGGGTAGGCGCTGTCGGCGGCAAGGGCGGCGAAGGGCTGGCCTCAGAGTATTTCATGATGCGCGTCGGCATTCCCAACGGCATCCTGAGCGCCGATCAGCTGCGCGTGATTGCTGACATTACGCGCAAGCATGCGCGCAACCTGGCCGACATTACAGTGCGGCAGAATATTCAGCTGCACTGGCTGACGATTGAATCTCTGCCGGAAATTGTGGATGCACTGGATTCGATTGGCCTCTCGCCAAAGGGCGCATGCGGCGACGTGGTCCGCAATGTGACAGGATGCCCCCTGGCGGGCATTGCACACGATGAGATTCTGGACGCTTCACCGCTGGCACTGGAGATCGCGCACACGCTGATTGCGAATCCCGAGTTTTACAACCTGCCGCGCAAATTCAAGATTTCGGTTTCGGGCTGCCCGGTGTGGTGCAACTATCCGGAACTGAACGATGTGGCGCTGACGGCTGTCCGGCGGGGCAGCGAAGTTGGTTATACGCTGCACGTGGGCGGAGGTCTCTCGAACCAGCCGCATCTCGCTGTGAAGCTGGATGCATTCATAAAACCCGAGCAGGCGATGGATGCTGTGCGTGGCGTGGCCAGAATTTTCCGCGACCAGCAGGTGCTTCGCGAGAGCCGCGACCGCGCTCGGTTGAAATATCTCTTTATGCGTGAGGGGTGGACGGCGGAGAGCTTTCTGCGCGAACTGGAATCGCAGATTGGCTACAAGCTCGATCCGGGCGTAGAAGACCACGCTCCAGAAGATATCCTGCGCGACCATGCAGGGATTCACCGGCAGAAACAGGACGGCCTGAGCTATGTTGGCGCGTCGGTGCTGCGGGGACGGCTTACTGGCGATCAGCTTGCCGCGGCTGCGGATCTTGCGGAGCGCTACGGCTCGGGCAAACTGCGCGCGACGGTGATGCAGAACCTGATCTTTATCGATGTTCCCAAGGAGAAAGCGGGCGACCTGGCTTACGAGATCGAAAAGATTGGACTGCGGGTGGAAGGCTCAACCTTCTGGCGCGGCGCAATCGCCTGCACCGGTACGGAATTCTGCAAGCTGGCCATTACCGAGACAAAGGGCTTTACGCACTGGCTGGTTGAGGAACTCGAAGAGCTTGTCCCGCAATTTGACGAGCAGTTGAAACTGAACGTGACCGGATGCCCGAATGGCTGCGGCCAACACTGGATCGCCGATATCGGGCTGGAAGGCAAAAAGATCAAGCAGGACGGAAAGATGGTCGACGCCTACTACTTCTGCGTAGGCGGAGCGGTTGGCAAATACGCTGCGATTGCAAGGCCGGTTGGGTATCGTGTTGCCGCAACCGAGGTGCCTGCCGCGCTGGAGCGGTTGCTGCGCACTTACCTGGTTGAGCGGCTGCCGCAGGAAAACTTGCGTGCCTACTTCGGACGGCATTCCGAAGAGGAATTGCGCGATCGCCTGTCCGGCGCGCATCTTGAAGCCGTGGAACGGGATGTTCCCGCGGGACCTGTACCCCAGGAAGTTGCCGGATGAGTCTCTTCCCTATTTTCCTGAAGCTCGAAGACCGGCCTTGCCTGGTCGTAGGCGCAGGAGAAATTGCGGAATCGAAAATACACAGCCTGCTTACAGCAGGCGCCTGCGTGACTGTGGTTGCTCCTGAAGCGAAGCCGGGACTAGCCGCCCTGGCGCGTGACGGGCAGTTTACATGGCACAAGCGCGAATTTGAGCGGGGCGATCTGGATGGGATGTTTCTTGTGGTCGCGGCGACCAATCTTCCCGAGATCAACGCGACGGTGTACGGCGAAGCCCAGCGACGCAACGTGATTTGTAACGCGGTCGATGATCCTCCGAATTGCGACTTTTACTTCCCTTCCATAGTGAAGCGCGGCGATCTGCAGATTGCCATTTCCACCGCGGGAGAGAGCCCCGCGCTGGCGCAACAACTGCGCAAGGAAATTGACACGCAACTTCCGGAAGAGCTGGGACCGTGGCTGCAAGCTCTCGGCGAACTTCGCAGAGAAGTGCTTGCGGCAATGCCGGCAGGCGATCCACGAAAACTGCTGCTGCATGAGCTTGCACAACGACGCGTGTGCGAGCTTGAGGATTGCCCTTCGCGCCTCCTGGCGCAAAAGACGGCCGTAGCAAACGGCCGCTCTCAGTGATCGTAGAGCAAGCTGTACAGAAGCACAGCCAATACGATGAGGCTGACTACGACATACAGCCAGTCTTTTTCTGCAAGGAAACCGAAGGCTGCAAAGGCTACACGAGCGACGGGCGTTGCGATCAGCAGCAGAAGTCCTAACTGAATCATGGCGTTGCTGTTTGCGGGGGACAGATGCGCCGCGATGCCTGCCGCACTTCGCAATTCGGGAGCAACTCCGTGAAATGAAGAGTAGTCCGGGCGCGGGCCGCGCATCTGGTTCAGATACAAGACGCCGCCAATGAAGACGACGGCTGCCGCGATCAGGACTCCGGCACGAAGCAGCCGGCCGATGGCCACTTCCATCTTCTCGTCATTCATCATCATCAGAGCCTTCCCGCCATGCTGTTGTAAATCATCTCAACGCCTAACAGGATAATGACGCAGGCAAAGACCAGGCGCAGTGTTTTGACTTTTGCTTTGACCAGAATGCGAGACCCGGTGAGCGACCCCGTCAGCACTCCCAGCATGACAGGCATAGCGAGGCCGGGCGAAATGTAACCGCGACTGAGATAAATTCCAGCGCTGGCCGCGGCGGTGACACCGATCATGAAGTTGCTGGTCGTCGTAGATACTTTGAAGGGAAGGCGCATCGTGCGGTCCATAGCAAGAACTTTGACCGCTCCGGAACCGATGCCAAGCAGCCCTGACAATGTTCCGGCGACGAACATCAGACTAAAGCCTCCGGGCACATTCTGTGCGACATAGCTCTCGGTTCCATTCGGGGTGGGATAGCTGCCTTGCAGCCGGAGCTTCAACGCCAGAGAATTCGGCTGCTTGCGCGCTTCGTCGGGATGTTCTCTCAACGAAGCGTATGCCGAATAGAGCAGCACAACTCCGAAAATCACGCCGATGGCATGCGTGGGAACGATGAGCGTGAGATACGCACCCACCAAGGCGCCCACGGTCGTTGCGATCTCCAGAAACATGCCGATCCGCACGTTGGAGAATCCTTCGCGGACATATGCGGCAGCGGCTCCGGAAGAGGTTGCGATCACGGAGACGAGCGAGGCTCCGATGGCATAGCGGATGTCGATATGAAAGAGCAGCGTGAGTGCGGGGACGATAACGACGCCGCCTCCCAGTCCGGTGAGCGACCCGAGCAGTCCTGCAAGAATCGAGCTTAAGAAGATCCAACCTGAAAACTCAAGTGTGTTCATCGTTGCAAAATCAGCCTACATCAAGTTCTGCGGACGCAAAATCCACATGGTGGGAGTAACCGTGCCTCTTCATCTGGATTTAAGAATTGCAAGAGAATCGGGCGGGAGCTTGAGAGTTCCCTGCTCCAGTTCCACAGAGGCATCGGACGCGAGAAGAAGCTGCGCATCGCCATGCATTTCGCGTTCCAGCACACTGCTGCCGAGATTGGCTACGACCTGAATTGTGCTGCGATGGAGAACTATCCATCTGTAATCCTCGCTATATTCGACGCGCGTGTCTTCGAGCGAGCCGCTCGCCAGCTGCGGGTGAGTTTTGCGGAGATGAATGAGCTGCTTATACCAGGCGAGCATCTCGACGTGCGTCGACGCTGACTGCTCCTCCCACTTCAATTTCGATCGCAGAAACGTCTGTTCGTCCTGCGGCTCGGGAATTTCATCCGGATTCCAGCCGAATGTAGCGAACTCTCGCTTACGGCCTTCGGAGACAAGACGGCCCAACTCTGCGTTTTCGTGGTCGGTGAAGTATTGGAACGGCGAGGATGCGGCCCACTCTTCACCTTGAAACAGAAGAGGAACAAAAGGCGCGGTGAGCACGAGCGCCGCGGCGATCTTTGTGCGGCCTTCACTGACGAGACTAGAGAGACGCTCGCCTTTTGCGCGGTTGCCAACCTGATCGTGGTTCTGGGAATAGCCGAGAAAACGCCATGCTGGGAGACCTTCGACGGGACGACCCTGCATGCGGTCGCGGTGCGGCGCATAGATGCCGTCATAGACGAAGACGGATTTGAGAGCCTTGGCGAGATCGGCAATGGATCCGAAATCAGAGTAATAGCCCCTGCGGTCTCCGGAGAGCACGGTGACGAGCGCATGGTGAAAGTCGTCGCTCCATTGCGCATCCAAGCCGTAGCCGCCTGCCTCGACGCTTTTCACGAATCGCGGATCGTTGAGATCGCTCTCGGCGATGACAACATAATGCTTGCCGGTCCCGGCTTCGAGAGCGCGGACTTCGGTGGACAGTTGCTCCATGAAGTGAATGGCGGAACGATCCATGTAGGCGTGCACAGCGTCGAGGCGCAGGCCGTCGAAGTGATAGTCGCGCAGCCACATGATGGCGTTGTCGCAGAAGAATCGGCGGACTTCATAGCTGCCTGCGTCTTCGAGATTGACTGCGTCTCCCCAGGGCGTGTTGTGCAGGTGGGTGAAGTATGGCGCAAACTTTGCGAGATAGTTTCCAGATGGTCCGAGGTGGTTGTAGACAACGTCGAGCAGTACGGCGAGTCTGTGCTGATGGCAGGCATCTACGAAGCGCTTCAAGGCACCGGGGTCGCCGTAGGCCTCGTGCGGTGCGAAGAGATCTACGCCGTCGTAGCCCCAGCCGTGCTTGCCCGGAAATGCATTGACGGGCATAAGCTCGACGTGGGTGATGCCGAGGTCTTTGAGATACGTAAGATGATGCTGGGCAGCATCGAAGGTCCCTTCAGAAGTGAACGTACCGACGTGAAGCTCATAGACGATGGCGCTTGCGAGCGCTGGCGCCTGCCACTGTGCGTCAGTCCAGGCAAAGGCTGCGTGATCGACGATACGGGACGGTCCGTGCACTCCGTAGGGCTGCCAGGCTGAGCGGGGATCGGGAACTGGCCCGCTGCCGTCGATGACGAAGGCATAATCCGTTTCCGCGCCTGCATTGGCAAGATCCTTTTGCCACCAGCCGCCGCTGATTTTCTCCATCGCATGGACTGTCTTCTCGATCCTGACGCCAATGGTTTTCGCCTTTGGCGCCCAGACTTTGAATCGATGCATCGTTCTCTTTTTCCCCTTTTATTGTTCGTGGTAGTAACGCGACAGACCGCCATCTACATAGTAAGTCGCTCCGGTAACATAGCTGGCCTCGTCTGAGGCTAGCCAGGATGCGAGCGAGGCTACATCATCAGGAGTGCCGAGGCGGTGCAGGGGGATCTGCTCAAGGAGCGCGTTAAGTTTCGGCTTGTCTTCAAGAAGGGATTTGTTGATCGGCGTGGAGATAGCGCCGGGAGCTATGTTGTTGATGGTGATGCCGAGAGGGCCCAGTTCCACAGCAAGATCGCGCGTGAGCATGCGCAATCCTCCTTTGCTGGCACAGTAGGACGCAAAACCGGGGAAGGCCATATCTTCATGGACGGAGCTGATGTTGATGACGCGTCCGGGCTTCTGTTCCGCAGCGAGTTTGCGCACAAATGCCTGCGTGACGAAGAAGGGCGCCTTGAGATTGACGCCGATGATACGGTCGAAGTCATCCTCTTTTGTTTCGAGGAATGACGATCTGGTTTCAATGCCGGCGTTGTTGACGAGGATGTCTGCCGACCCGAACTTTTTCCAAGCCTCATCGACAAGGGATTGAGCCTCGCTGACCTTGGATACATCTGCCTTTACGATTTCGCCCCCGGAGCCGGCAGATTCCACCATCTTTAACGTTTCCTGTGCGCCCTCAGCGTGCCCGACATAGTCAATGACAACGTGGGCTCCATCTGCGGCGAGACGGCGCGCAATGCCCTGGCCTATGCCGGAGCTCGATCCGGTGACGATTGCAACTCGTCCCTGTAAGCGACTCATATGTGCTTTCCTGGTGTTTGAAATTATTGTGGAGATGCGCGCTTATGAATGAGATGCTGCAGGATGGGAAAGGGATGATTAAAGAACAATGCGGGAGCCCGAGAGGGCTCCCGCGCCATGGCTCGCCATTATGACTGTGTAGTCGAATGCTTGCCCGGCTTAACTTCGATTTCGTTCACAACCTGCTGGACATTCGGTACTGCCTTTGCCAGCTTGCCTGCTTCCGTCTTCTGTGCTGCTGTCTTTACGCTGCCCTTCAGCACCAGCGTTCCGTTCTTCGCGGAATAGTCAATGCTTTGATCGTCTAGATGTTTGTTGGCTTTCAAAGACGCTTTGAAATTGTCTTCGATCGCACTGTCAAGGTTTGAATCGACTGCTTTTGCCTGGCTCTCCGCACCTTGGGGACGCACACCGATTTCATCCGCAATGGTGTAGTCGGGAGCTGCCTGCTTTGCGAGAGTCTCTGCTTGCGACTTTTGATCGGCAGACGCTACATTGCCGGTGAGTGTCATTACACCTTTATCCTGATCCTGCGAGACACTGACATCGCTGAGACTGTTGCTGCTCATGGCGTTCGTGACTGCGGATTTTTCATCGGGGTGAGCGGGCTTATTGTTGCAGCCGGAGACCACCAAGGCACCAGCGAGAATCGCAACCGATCCGGTTAAGAATTTATACTGCTTGTTCCTGTTCATGGTTTTTGCTCCTGAGAAGAGAGAACGTGCTGTTACGTCTTCTTCAGATGCGCGATGTGCATGTTTTAGTATGTCCGCAGTTACAAAAAGAAATTGCGAGTATGCGGGGCAACCATTCAAACACGGCTGGCATAGCAGATGGAATGCATGGCACAGTGCGCATCGGCATTTCGGGGTGGGTGTATACACCGTGGCGTGGCGTGTTCTATCCGGAACGGCTTCCGCAGAAGGAAGAGCTTGCATTCGCGGCTAAGACCTTTCCGACAATCGAGATCAACGGCACGTTCTATTCGCTGCAACGACCTGCTTCTTTTGAGCGATGGGCGAAGGAAACGCCTGAGGACTTTGTCTTTTCGATCAAGGGATCGCGCCACATTACCCACATTCAAAGGCTGCGAGACATCGAGCTGCCACTGGCAAATTTTTTCGCATCGGGGCTGCTGAAACTGGGCGAGAAACTTGGCCCCATTCTCTGGCAGTTCCCACCGAGCTTCAAATTCGATGCTGCGCTTATTGAAGCGTTCTTTGCACTTTTGCCGCGGGACACGATGCAGGCTGCGATGCTGGCCATGAGTCACGATCCATGGATGAAGGAGCGAGTGTTTACTGAGCCAGCCGGCAAATTTAAGCTTCGTCATGCGATGGAGATTCGACATAAGAGTTTTGCGACACCCGAGTTTGTTGAGTTGTTGCGGAAGTACCAAGTGGCGATGGTATGCGCCGATACGGTGGAATGGCCGCGGCTGATGGATGTGACTTCTGATTTTGTTTATTGCAGGCTGCATGGCTCGGAGGTGCTCTACGCCAGCGGATATAGCGACGATGCATTAGACGAATGGGCAGCGCGCATTGCGGCGTGGGCACAAGGCAGCGAGGCTGCCGATGCAGAACGCGCAAGCCCTGTTGTTGCGCCAGCGCTCGAGAGCCGCGATGTGTATGTCTACTTCGACAACGACACTAAGGTGCGCGCACCTTTCGATGCTCTGGGTCTAATCGAACGAGTCAAGAAAATTCTGAAATAAGCCTTTCCCTATCTGTGACTTGCCGCATTCCCGGCAGCTGGTTTTCCACAGAGCCTGTCGATTTTCATTGCGCGATATTGCAATCCGCGATATAAATATCGCGGATTGCAATATGAAACTCGGTGAGAAAATCCGCTACCTGCGTGAAGTGGAAGGCAACCTACGAGGCCTGAACCGGGCCATGACGCAGCAGGAGCTGATTCGCGCCATCCGCTCTGAACTGGGATTAGGACCTGGAGCTTCGATGAGCCAGTCATACCTGTCGCAGATTGAAAGCGGAGCGCGGCCGCACCTGACGAACACCACCAGGCAACTGCTGGCGAGGTTCTTCAAGGTGCATCCGGGTTACCTGGTGGATGACCCGGAAGGCTATCACCCGGAGCTGCTGAGCGATGCGCGCACGCTTGAAGACAAGCTGGACCTGTGGCTGGTGAGCGGCGCCGAGCGTTTCCGTCGCGATCCTATGCTGCGCCAGGCGCTGTTGACACTGGCACGGCACAAAGACACAAGACGGTGCCTGTTGCTGCTGGAAGCCGTGATGGAGACGCCGGGGCTGGTGGACCGGCTTCTGGAAGTATTACGGCCAGAACGCATAGAGGCACCACGGACCAAAGAGCGGGCAGCTAGACGGCTGTCCAGAAAGGGGAGCTAAGAAATGACGTGGGAAGGTTTCTACCTGTTTTGCTTTGCCCTGGGCCTTTGCCTTAGCGCGATTGCATTCGTAGGCGGCTTCTCGCATCTCCACATCGGCCACATGCACCTGCACCTGGACAAAGCAGGACATGCGCATACGGGAGCAGGCCACGGCGCGAACAGCAATGCTGTCAGTCCGATCAATGGATTCACGCTGGTGATCTTTCTTTGCTGGTTTGGCGGCACAGGTTATCTGCTGGAGAAGTATGGGGGTTTTGTTGTACCCGTTGTCCTGCTGCTTTCAACGATTGCCGGAATTGCGGGAGCAACTGCGCTGTTCTGGTTTATGGCGCATGTGCTGGCGCCGCATGAACACGCGTTGACGGCAGAGGAGACGACGACGATTGGCATGATCGGCCGGGTAAGCGGAGCGATTCGCGATCACGGCACGGGCGAGATTCTGTTTTCGCAGAATGGCAGCCGCCGGTTTGCAGCCGCGCGCAGCGAGAACGGATTGCCGATTTCGCGCGATACGGAAGTTGTGGTGATGCGCTACGAACAAGGCATCGCCTGGGTGCGCCGCTGGGATGAAGTTGCTGGCGATTTCAAGTAAGTCCCGGAGACGACGTTTTTAACCATTCACGAACACGGTTTTCCCAGTGGAAAGGACTGGGATCACTATGACAAACACAATCGTCATTATTGTTGGACTTATGTTTATTGGCCATCATCGTTCTGACGGGCCTGCTGGCCAAGATGTTTCGTAAGGCAGGGCCGAATGAGGCGCTCATTGTCTACGGATTCCGCGGACCGCGCATGATCAAAGGACATGGCACGGTTATCTTCCCGATGGTGGAGAACTGCCGCGAGCTTTCGCTGGAGTTGATGTCGTTTGATGTGGCTCCGCAGCAGGACCTCTATACCAAGCAAGGCGTTGCCGTAACGGTTGAGGCGGTTGCGCAGATCAAGGTACGCTCGCGATCAGGAATCGATTCTGACAGCCGCAGAGCAGTTTTTGACGAAGACGCCTCCGCAGCGCGAAGGCCTGATTCGGTTGGTGATGGAGGGACATCTGCGCGGCATCATCGGACAGCTTACCGGTAGAGCAGATTGTGAAAGAGCCGGAAATGGTTGCTGATCGGATGCGCGGAACCTGTGCGGATGACATGAGCAAGATGGGTCTTGAAGTTGTCTCGTTCACGATCAAGGAAGTCCGCGACAAGAACGAGTACATCACCAATATGGGGCGGCCTGATATTGTCCGCATTCGCCGCGATGCGGATGTTGCTGCCGCGGAAGCGGAGCGCGATACTGCGATTCGCGCGCGAACGCACTGCGCGAAGCTGCGATTGCCAAAGCGGCTGCCGATCAGGACCGGGTGATTGCGGAGACTGCATCGTTGGCGAAACAAGCACAGCACAGCGCGATCTCGATATTCAGAAAGCACAATTTACCGAGCAAAGCCGCAGGCAGGAGGCCCAGGCCGACAAAGCGTATGAGCTACAGACGAACGTGATGCAGCAGCAGGTGGTCGCCGAGCAGGTGAAAGTCAGCAGGTGGAAAGGAACAGCAGATCAAGGTGCAGGAAGCTGAGATTCTGCGCCATGAGAAAGAGCTGATCGCGACGGTGTTGAAGCAGGCTGAGATTGAGCGCCAGCGCATCGAGAATCTTGCCGCTGCGCAGAAATCGCGCTTGACGATCGAAGCCGAAGGCCGGGCCTCTGCGATTCGTGCACAGGGTGAAGCGGAAGCCGCGGTCATCTTCCAGAAGGGTGAGGCCGAAGCCAAAGCGATGAATGTGAAGGCGGAGGCTTACCAGGACTGGAACCAGGCGGCGGTTGTCGACCGGCTTATCACGTAACATGGCCGACGTTGTACGGGCTATGTGCTGAACCGCTGTCGAAGGTGGATAAGATCACTATCGTCTCGACGGGAACGACTCTGCTGCCGGCGTGAATAAGCTTACCGGCGACATCACGAAGATTGCTGCGCAGGTGCCGGCGCTGTTTGAAGCTCTTTCCGGCATGGACATGCATGAGCTGATGAGTAACGTGAAAAGCATGCGTTCACGCCCGAATGGGGCGTGACATCATGGCAAGGTAACTTGAATCCGGGCGGAGCTTTCGGGCTGACCATCGACTAAGACCCGCGTGGGGCCCGTTCGCCCGACACTTTCAAGTAAGGAGGAAGATATGGCACTCCTGGAACGCGTTGCAGCTCTTCTGCGCGCCAATGTGAATGACATGATCGACAAAGCAGAAGATCCGGAAAAGATGCTGAAGCAACTGGTGCTCGATATGGAGAACCAATTGCTTCAGGTCAAGACGCAGGTGGCGATCGTGATCGCGGACCAGCATCTGCTGGAGAAAAAGAGGAAGGAGCACGAGTGCCGCACGAAGAATGGCGTAAGAAAGCTGAGCTAGCCGTGAGCAAGGGAAAGACGACCTGGCCCGCGCGGCCCTGGAGCGCGCCTTGAGCCACGAGCAGATGACAATCCGGCTTCGCGCAGCAGATGGAAGACCAATCGACGGAGGCCGAATCATCTGCGGACCGCGCTGCGAAAGCTTGAACAGAAACTGGCTGAGACACGCAGCCGCTGCGAAATATTGATCGCGCAACATCGGCGAGTCGCGTCATTAGCAAGGCGAACCAAGTACGTCAAAAATCGCGGCTACGCAGAATGGCGCGGGCACGGGGCGGGCATCGACCGGCTGCGGCTTCGTGTTGCGGGCACGGAAGCAGAGAATGCCGCAACACACGATCTGCTTGGCGATGATTCGCTGGAAGACCGCCTGGCCGCCTGGAACGCGAGGAGCAGATTGAGGGCCTGCTTCGTGAGTTGAAAGAACGCCGGGGCAAAACGGCGTAATTTCATTCAAGGTTGACCTGGCCGTATTCGAGCAGTGTGACGAGGAGCACTCCTCCTGTGATATTGCCGAGCACGGCTGGGCCGAGCCATAGAAAATACCGCGACGCGTTCAGTTGCCCGTGCAAGACTGTCGCCAGAATTTCACCGCTGGTGGCGATGCAGTGCGCAAAGTGTCCCAAGCCTACGACAAAGGCGAGAGTCCAGATGAGCATAACGGAGCCAGTGATGGAGTGGCTGCCGCTCACCAGCCAAGCCACCATTGCAATGATCCATCCACCGACGACGCCGCTCCAGAAGATATGACTCGCGGGTAGCGCGTTGCCTCCAGGCCGAGCTGTGAAAGCGCATTTACATATTCGGGCCGCAAAGCGTCGGTCCGCACGGCGAGCATGGCGAAGAGCAGCGCACCGATCACATTGGCGGCGAATACGATACCCCATAGACGCATCGTGTTCCAGAAGTGACGACGCTCGGTAAACACAAGCGCAACAGGATATAAGGTATTTTCGGTGAAAAGCTGACCGCGTCCAAGGATGACTGCCATGAATCCCATGGGATAGAAACACATGGAGATGAACTCTGCGACTGGCCCGTTGCCGAGCTGCGCTCTTACCAAGGCGACGCTGAGCCCAGTGAGCCCCATTGTGAGCCCCCCAACAACACCAGAAACTGCCAAGGCGAGATTCGTCCGCGACAACTCACGTCTCGCATTCTTCGCTACCTGCTGATAAATCTCGGAAGCAGTGGGCCGGTCGAGATCACGCTGCACGGATGCAGAAGGGTCGTCGGATGCGATTGGCGGCTTGATTTTTGGCAACGGCATGCTTTGGTTGGAAGCAAAGCAGGGCAAAGACGATGCCAACAGGGTAAAGCTTTGCGCAATGGCATCCTATGTCTGTACCTTTGACTGGAGTCTATGAACGATTCCCACTTCATCAATTTGCAGGCCGCCGCACGAGAGTCAATGCTGGAACATGGCTTTCGGCCGGATTTCCAAAAACCAGTGCAGCAGGAAGTAGCATCTCTGCAATCGCATCCTCCCCATACATCGCAGACATCCTCACTGCCTGACCTGCGTGAAACATCGTGGTCGTCGATCGACAATGACACTTCGCGCGATCTTGACCAGATTGAGTTCGTGCGGGAAATAAAAGACGAGACAGTCGTTATTCAGATTGCGATTGCGGACGTGGATGCGTATGTTCCGGCTGGCTCGGCCATTGACAAGCATGCTGGGGAACAGACAACCACCGTATACACGGGCGTGCATAACTTTTCCATGTTGCCGGATGAACTGTCGACCGGGCTCACTTCGCTGCTTGAAAACCAGGACCGATTGGGTGTCGTATATGAATTTTCAGTCGATGCCGAGGGCTGTGTCGACAAAAGCCGGATTTACCGGGCATCGGTAAAAAACCATGCTCAGCTTGCCTATCCTTCGGTAGGAGCGTGGCTGCAATCCGGCCAAGACGCTCCGGCAAAAGTTGCGGCTTCCGATGCATTGCAAAAACAGCTCCAGTTGCAGAATCGTGTTGCCCAGCTGCTTCGGAAGGAACGTTATCGCCGCGGCGCACTCAACCTCGAAACAATCGAGACGCACCCATCGATCATGAATGGCCAACCCGTCGATATTGAGACGCAGCATAGAAGCCTGGCGACGGATCTGATCGAAGACTTCATGATTGCAGCAAATGAGGTTGTGGCGAAGAGCCTGGAGCGGGCAGGCTTTTCTTCGATCCGGCGCGTAGTGAAGACACCGAAACGGTGGGACCGCATTGCTGAGCTGGCTGCGCAATTTGGTACGAAGCTTCCCGGAGCGCCCGACTCGAAGGCCCTGCAGGATTTTCTTTGCGAGCGACGCGCGACTGACCCGGATCACTTCCCTGACCTTTCCCTTGCCGTGGTAAAGCTACTTGGCTCAGGAGAATATGTGCTGGAGCGTGTTGGTGAAGCTGCGCAGGGACATTTTGGCCTTGCGGTGCAGGATTATACCCATTCCACGGCGCCGAACCGGCGCTACGCCGACCTGGTGACGCAGCGACTGATCAAGGCGATGCTCGCCAAGCAAGATTCTCCTTATTCCGATGGCGATCTGGCTGCGATTGCGCAGCAATGCACAAAACAGGAGGATGCTGCCCGTAAAGTAGAACGCGAGATGAGAAAGCGCATTGCCGCGGTTGTGATGCGCGGGCGCATTGGACAGACGTTCACGGCGATCGTTACAGGTGTTAACGAGCACGGCTCTTTCGTGAGAACCACACACCCTCATGTTGAAGGCATGCTGGTGCGAGGGCAGAAGGGCGTGGACGTAGGCGACAAGATCAATGTGACGCTGGTGCATACTGATCCGGAACGGGGATACATCGACTTCGCCCGAAGCTAAAATGCGTCCTCACCTTGCCACGCTCGTCGATGACTTTCGCCGCCAGGGAAATGCCACTGCGATTGTTACGTATCGCGGCAACAGGCGGATCGCCACAAGCTATGTCGCGATCGCCTCACTGGCTGAGCGGTTTTCGGCCGAATTGAAGCGGCGCAGCATCGGTGAGGGCGAGCGAGTACTGATCTGGGGGCAAAACAGCGCCGAGTGGGTTGGCGCTTTTTTCGGTTGTGTACTGCGAGGAGTATTGATTGTGCCGCTGGATGCGGGCGGTGGCGTTGAGTTCGCGAGGCGAGTTGTCGCGGAAACAAATCCAAGCCTGATTGTCGGCGATCAGCCGCTGATGGCTGAGCTGACAGATACGATTCCCAAGCTTGTTCTCAATGATCTTGAGAATGCATTGGCGGGCGAACCGAATGACACGGCCGAAACAGTCTCACTTACTCTCGATACGCCTCTGCAGATACTTTTTACGTCCGGCACCACGTCTGAGCCGAAAGGCATAGTACACACGCATCGCAATGTGCTTTCGAGCGTTGCTCCGATTGAACAAGAGATTCAGAAGTACCTGCGCTACGAGCGGTTTGTGCATCCATTGCGCTTTCTGCATACGCTTCCGCTGAGCCATGTCTTTGGCCAGTTTGTGGGGCTATGGCTTCCGGTGCTGCTGGGAGCTGAAGTCCATTTTGAATTCCGGCTGCAGGCGCCACGATTAATTGACCTGATGCGAAGTGAACGGATCTCTGTGCTTGCGGCAGTTCCCCGCGTGCTGGATCTGCTGCGTTCCTATTTATTGGTCAATGATTCCGGGCTGGCGGCGGAGATACAGAAGGCGCAGGGCGAATCGGTCTGGCACAGGTGGTGGCGTTTCCGCGAGATCCATAGGCTGCTTGGATTGAAGTTCTGGGCGTTTGTCTGCGGCGGCGCATCGCTGCCTGGAGACCTTGAAAATTTCTGGAACACGCTTGGGTTTGCGCTGATTCAAGGATACGGAATGACGGAGACCACAGCGCTGATTACGCTCAATCATCCGTTCAAGATCGGCAAGGGGACTATTGGTAAAGCTTTGCCGGGACGCGAGGTTCGCATCAGTGACGATGGAGAAATTCTGGTTCACGGCGATATGGTTTCCACTTCGACATGGCAACAAAGCAGAATCGTGCAGTCAGATGGGCCATGGCTGGCCACGGGAGATCTTGCGCATAGAGACGAGCAAGGGCAACTCCAATTTCTCGGACGCAAGAGCCAGGTCATTGTTACATCCTCCGGATTGAATATTCACCCGGAAGATGTCGAGGCTGTGCTCGACCAACAATCGGGGGTGCGCGCTTCCGTGGTTGTGCCGGTCGTCACGCCAAATGGCAATGAGGCTATGGCTGTGCTGCTCTTTCAGGGACTGAGCGCGGACGCGGCAAAGGCGGTAAGACAGGCGAATGAATCTCTCTCCGACTTCCAACGCATCCGTCACTGGCGGATCTGGCCGGAGCTGGATTTTCCACGAACTTCGACGGGCAAGATCCAACGCGGCAAGGTTGCACAATGGGCAAGTGCGCATGCTTTTCTCGGAAACGCAACCGCAATTGATACAGATAACGATGCGCTGGTGAATTTGATTTCACATATCACACGCATTTCTCCGGAAAGCGTGAATAACGAAGCGCGATTGGACGAAGATCTTCATCTGGACAGCCGGGCGGGTTCAGCTGCAAAGCGAGCTGGAGCAGCGGATGGGCGTCGTGCTCGATGACGTGACGCTCTCGCGCATTGCTACGCTCGGTGAGCTGCGGCGGCAGCTCGGATTCGGCGTCAGCGAGGTTGCGAACGTTGGCCAAGCTGTAGCTGTGCCCTCCAGCTTCAACGAAAGTACAGTGAAGAGGGGTCCGGCGGTCTATCCGCGCTGGCCGTGGTCAGCGCCAGTGCGGGCAGTTCGTGTTCTGTTTTTGGAATGCGTGATGCGCCCGCTGGTCTGGTTTCTTGCTGCGCCCGAAGTGAGACTTCCTCCGGGTTCCATCAGGCCGGGGTCGCCGGTTCTTATCATTGCGAATCACATCACAGCATACGACGGCGCGCTGGTTCTGTATGCTCTGCCGGGCAGAATGCGGCGGCGCGTGGCGACGGTCATGGCTGCAGATATGCTCGATGATTATCGCCACGCCCGAGGTCAGGGGTCGTGGTTTTTGAATGTGCTGGCTCCGGCGGCATACTTGCTTATCACGGCGCTCTTCAATGTGTTTCCCCTGCCGCGCAGTGCGGGTTTTCGCGATAGCTTTGCGCATATGGGCAAGGCACTGGACCGAGGATTCAACATCCTGATTTTTCCGGAAGGGCATCGCTCGGGTGGCGCATTGGAACATTTTCGATCCGGCATTGGCCTGCTTGTACAGGAGTCGGGTACTGAGGTGCTGCCGGTGGCGCTTCAAGGTCTGGGTGAATTGAAACAGCGCAAACAAAGCTGGTTTCGCTCCGGCAACTTATCGATTCGCGTAGGAGAACCGATGCGAATCGATCGAAATCTTCCAGCGGATGAAATTACTGCCCTACTCGAAAATACTTTACGAGCGATGCTCGAGTAGTTATCTTGCTGCCTTCCCCAACAGAATCTCGACCCCACCGGTAAAACTTCTTCCGGGCATGGGAACACCTTCGATCTCCTGGTAGCCGGTGTTGCTGAGGTTCGACATCTGCACATAGGGATGAATGTGTCCACGCTCGCGGGCAATGGCTACATCCCATACCGGATACGCATCCTTTTGATAGCGCTGGGTAACGCCGACGCGGTTGTGCAGCATGTAGCCGCGCACAGGCTCCGCAGTCCACTCAAAAACAGCATTGTTGACCGGATAATTGAAAACATATTCCGATTGAAGGCCATGCAGCGCCTGTTGTGCGCCGGAAAGAAATGTCCAGGCTAGTTTGAGCTGCTCGCGACTTGTTGGCTGCCACGTCCATGCAGTTTCAACGCCAGAATAGCTGAGGTCCGTCAGATTGTTGGCCTGCCAGGAGCTGTCTGCATTGGGGCGGACATAGTCGATTGCGTCATGCTGGCGTGAGTAAAAACCGGTGAGCGACAAATACGATGTGGAGCCGACGAACCAGTCGGCGCCCGCTTCATAGTTCCATGCGGACTCCGGCTTGAGATTGGGATTTCCGATGGTTGACGGGTCACTGTAGTAAAGATCAGTGTAGGTCGGCAAACGGAAACCATATCCTACGGCGGCTCGAACCTTTACGCTGCTACCGAGCCAGTAGCTAGCGGCAAGAGTGGGACTGGTGACGTTGTAACCGCCACTGATAATCTCCTGCCGCAAGCCCGCAGTCAGCGAGATTTTCTTCCATTGCAGATCGGCATCAAGATAACCCGCGCCCCAGTTGCGCCCGTGCCTGCCGAGATTGTTGCTTTCAATCGAATCGCCATCGCCTTCCAACCCGTAGAAGAGTGAACTTTTTGCGCCGAGATGTTCGCTGCGGCGAAGGGCTCCCTGCCAGCTCTGATCGATGTGCTGGTTTTTGTAAACCGCCGGGTTGTCGCGCAACAGAACGAAGATGTCCGTGTGACGCCTGTATCCGAACGCTGCGCTGGTCTTGTCGCCGAGTTCCTGGCGCATGGAAGCAAACCATCCCTTGGTACGCTCCCATGAATTGTAATTGCCATAGAACTGATCGGCTCCGAATGCGCGGTCGCTGCCTGCGACGAGAATGTCGCTCTCGCCGAGGACGGTCTTCCAGCGTGTCTCCGAGCTTCCGTTTTCGTTGCGGTAGTCGCGGTCAGGGATGAATCCAGTAGAAAAATTGCGATCGCCGGCAATCTGTTCTGACCACTTGGGATGAGAGATCGAGCCGATGAAGGCCTGATCGTTTTCTCCGAAGCTGCCCACGCCGCTGCGCAGACGAAGCGACGTTGCCTGCGGGGCGGCGGTGACGAAGTCGATCACTCCACCAATGGCATCGGAGCCGTAGAGCGTCGATCCTGCGCCGTGCAATATCTCGATACCGCTCATGCCATCCATGGGGACAGGCAAATCGAGATTGTGATGTCCGGATTGCGCATCGTTCACGCGCAGTCCGTTGATGAGGACGAGTGTCTGGTCGAAGGACGATCCACGGATGGAACTGTCCGCCTGAGCTCCACCAGCGCCGCGCTGTTCGATGTAAGTAGAGGCATCGGTTCGAAGGCGGCCTTCAACGGTCTGAAAAGCGAGCGGGTGCTTCTGCGGGTCCATAACGACAACAGAACGGTTCGATTCCCCCAGCGTGACGGCCTGCGGGCTTCCGACAACAACGACGGTAGAACGGATGGGTGGAGGAGTGGAAGATGTCTGCTGCTGCGCGACGCACGAAACAACAAAACCAACTGAGAGCAGGGCGCTAAACTGTCTATGCTTCATTTCACTAAGGTCAAGATATATGATTTTTGCCCCGGATCATCCGATGAAGCCACGACATGATCGGCGATATTTGATAGCTTGAGTGGCAATGACGGTTAATATTCATCATCTGGAACTGTTGATGCTGGTGCTGCTGATCTTTGTGGTCGGCCTGGCGGTGCTTGCGCGGCGGATTGAGCAGCCTTACCCGATCGTTTTTGTGCTGGGTGGGCTAGTTCTGAGCTTTCTGCCGCCGGTGCCGGATATTGCCCTTCATCCGGATTTTGTTTTCCTGGTTGTTCTGCCTCCGCTGGTGTTTGCCGCGGCACATAACTCATCGTGGCGAGACTTTCGAAAAAATCTGACGAGCATCCTGATGCTGGCCTTCGGACTGGTTGCCTTTACCGTGGTGGGCGTGGGGTTTGCTGCGCATTTCTTATTCTCACAGCTCACTTTGCAGACAGGGCTGGTGCTGGGAGCCGTAGTTTCCACCACCGACGCACTTGCCGCGGGCAGCATCGCACGCAAGCTGGGCATTCCGGAACGCATCGTAGACATACTGGAAGGCGAGAGCCTCATCAACGATGCCAGCGGCTTGCTGGCACTCAGCTTTACGGTGGACATCATCCTGGATGGTCATGCGCCGTCGTTCCATGCGGCTGTGGGCAGGCTTTTGTATCTCTCAATTGGCGGCTTATTGATTGGCCTTGCCGTCGCATGGCTACTCTCCCGACTGATTCTGCGCATCGAGGCAGCGCAGATCGAACTGACGATGACGCTGATGACGCCTTACATCGTTTACCTTCTGGCCGAGAGATTGCACACCTCCGGCGTGATGGCGACCGTGGTCTGCGGTCTATATCTGGGGCACCGAAGCTCGAAACTGCTCTCGCTGGGAGCAAGGCTCGAGGCGCCTGCTGTGTGGAATACAGTGGATTTCGTTCTGAACGGCGTTGTCTTTTTATTGCTGGGCATGCAGATCTCTTCTGTACTGGCGGGTATTCATGGCTTACGTCTCAGCCAGCTCATTGCGGGCGGATTGATGGTTAGTCTGATTGTGATTGCGCTGCGCTTCCTATGGGTCTTCCCCGGAACATGGGTGTGGCAAAAGCTGCGACAACTTGTTTCTCAAACCAAATCGGCTCCGGTGGATGGGCGCCAGCTTTTTGTTGTGGGATGGGGCGGTATGCGTGGCGCTATCGCTCTGGCTGCCGCTGTTTCCCTGCCGGAAACACTCAGGAATGGCGATCCGTTTCCGGCGCGCAACATCATCATCTTTTTCACCTTCTGCGTGATCCTGGTCACATTGGTCTTCCAGGGGCTTACTTTCCCAGCCGTCATCCGCAAACTGGGGTTCGCATCCGGAGAGCAAGAAAATATGGAAGGGCAGATAGCCCTGACCAAGATGATTAAGAATGCGATTCAGTATTTACAGCATGAAAAAGAGAAGGCTCCCGATGAAAAGGATGTGTATGAAGCGCTGGAGAGAGCCTACAAACGCCGGTTGGCTTTGCTCAAGAATCCGCAAGATACGTTAAAAGAAGAGATGTTTAGCCACGCACGGCGCTACTTTGAGATTGCGCGCGCAGCCCGCAATATAGAGCGGCATACGGCGGCTGAACTGCTGGCAGCCAACCAGATTAACGACATTGTCTACCAACAGATCATTATGGACATCGACCTGCTCGATGCCCGATATGGGGCGCCGCTGCCTTCCCGACCGCATTGATTCACACATATGCATGTGAATTGCGAGGTGACGGCAACCCTGTTGCCTGTCTTCCCTTCCTAGAAAGAGGATGGAGGATTTATGGCGATTGTTGGAGTTGTAGGGGGCGTGATTCTTGTCTGCATCGTAGCGGTGTTGTGGGCCTCCGGCTCCATGACCACCCGGAATTTTAATCTTCGCGGGAGAAACAGGCTGGAACCCAACGAACCAAGGCCTCGCACGCCGGGGCTCAACTGATACCTGGGCCCAATTGAAAGTCGCCACTTTCGCGATTCGTTTTTCCGAGTTACAGTAGCCCTCATACCCACTATGACGGCTACGACAGTAACGAACCCTTCGGTTTCCGGCGTTAGGACACGCCTAGTTTCTCTCGACGTGCTTCGCGGCATCACGATCGCCTTTATGATCCTGGTGAATAATAATGGCGACGAGCGTGCCTACTGGCCGCTGAAACATTCACTGTGGAACGGCTGGACCCCTACAGATCTCGTTTTCCCGACATTTTTATTCGTTGCTGGAGTTTCACTCGTCTTTTCGTTTGAGTCACGACTGGCAAAAGGGGCTTCGAAGGTTTCTCTTTTCCTGCATGCGGTCAAACGATCTATTATCCTTTTCGTCCTCGGACTCGTAGTAAACGGCTTCCCCTTCTTTCACCTCGCACACCTGCGCATCTATGGCGTGTTGCAGAGGTTCGCTGTTTGCCTGCTGATCGCAAGCATCATTTATTTATGGGCTCGCGGCAAAAAGGTTGGAACTATTGTTACCGTCACCGTTGCTGCGCTCGTGGGCTACTGGATCATCATGCGCTGGATTCCGGTGCCGGGATATGGATTGCCGACGCGCGATATTCCGCTGCTGGATAAAGACGCGAACTGGGTCGCTTACATCGACCGCCATCTTTTTCCTGGCAGGCTTTACGAAGGCACACGCGATCCCGAGGGGTTGCTGAGCAACCTGCCGGCACTGGGGACAGCATTGCTGGGCATGTTAACCGCCATATGGCTGCGCACGAAGAAGAGCACACAAACGAAATTTCTGGGCCTGCTGGCGTGCGCGATTGCGGGGCTGGTGCTGGGAAAAATCTGGGGACACTGGTTTCCGATTAATAAAAAACTCTGGACCAGTTCCTACGTTCTGTTTGCCGCCGGATGGTCGTTGCTCGGGCTCTCGCTTTGCTATTGGCTAATTGAGATCAAGGACTGGAAGCGCGGGTGGACTTTTCCATGGATCGTGTTCGGCTCGAATGCTATTGCAGTGTATGTCTTCTCCGAACTGCTGCCAGCATTGTTTGGAGACGTGCACATCGGCGGCAAAACACTCGGGCAGGTGATCTATGCCCATGTCTTCGCGCACATTCCTGATCCGGCCCTTGGATCTCTGGGCTGGTCACTTTCTTTCGTTGCGGTCTGCTTTATTCCCGCGCTGATTCTTTACAAGCGGAAGATCTTCATCAAGATTTGATGAGTTGCTGAAGCAGGGCTCTGCACTCCCACGCAATTTGTTTTTCTTCTTCGCTCGGCACGACGCGAACGGCAATCCGGCTCGCGTCAGCTGAGATGAGAAGGCCGGACATATCATTGCGGCCCGCATCAAGAGTTACGCCAAGAAAAGCGAGACGACGGCACACGTTTGCACGTACATCGGCGCTGTGTTCGCCGATGCCTCCGGTAAAAACAAGCAGGTCAACGCCATCCATGACTGCGGCAAACGATGCGACTGTCTTCGCAATGGCGCGGCAGAAAATCTCAATGGCAAGTCGAGCATTCTGATCGCCTGCGGTGGAGGCCGACAGCAACCTGCGCATATCGTTGGTGCCTCCGATTGCGATCAAGCCGGCATCGTGGTTCAACAGAGATTCAAGCGAATCGGCGTCCAGCTTTTGATTGCGTATTAGAAAGAGCGGCACACCGGGATCGAGATCGCCGGTGCGCGTGCCCATTGGGATGCCTCCGGTTGGCGTTAAGCCCATGCTTGTATCCACAGACTTTCCATTTGCGACGGCAACCAGACTGGCGCCGCTGCCAAGATGAGCCACAATTGTTTTCGGCGGCAGGCTGTTGCCGAGCGCATGAACGATCGAGGCATAGGACAAGCCATGGAATCCATACCGCCGTACACCAAGAGCAAAATATTTTTCGGGAATAGCAAAACGGTAAGCAGCTTCGGGCATGGTCTGGTGAAAGGCGGTGTCGAAGCAGGCGAACTGCGGTACACCGGGATAAATCTGTTCCGTGTGGCGAATCAGTTCCAAAGCAGCCGGAATATGCAGCGGGGCAAAATGCACAGCTTTCTCCAGCGCCGACAGCACATGATCCGTGATCCGCTGGTGAGCGATCAGGTGAGGGCCGCCGTGCACGACGCGGTGACCGATGCCCACCGGGGTTTCATAGTTGAGTGCGACGAGTTGCTTTGTGATGTGGCTGAGTGCCACTTTCTGCGACTCGAAGCGCCGCGCTTCCTTGAAAGAAACATTTCCCTGCTCATCCAGAATTTCGAGACGGCCATTCTCACTGCCAATCGCGTCCGCGTTGCCGCGAAGTACAGCATGCTCATTCCCGCCTTGTTCAACAAACAAGCCGAACTTCAACGAGGACGAGCCGCTGTTGATGACAAGAATCGGTTTCATGCGTTGTCGCCGCCGGTGTCCTCGCTCGTCGCTCCGTGGCCCCTTCCGGACCAACTCCAGTCGCGGACTTCGGGTAAATCTTCGCCATACTGCGAGACGTAGAGCTTGTGTTTCTGGCGCGTCTCGGTGAATTTCTGCGTTGCGGCATCGGTCAACTGGCGCAGACGCGGCACGCGACGCACCGCATCGAGCGCCAACGTGAAGCGGTCCATGTCATTGAGCACACACATGTCAAACGGTGTGGTGGTTGTGCCTTCCTCTTTGTAGCCGCGCACGTGAATACTGTTGTGATTCGTTCTCCTGTATGTCAGGCGATGCACGAGCGTCGGATAGCCGTGGAAGGCAAAGATGACGGGTTTGTCCTTCGTGAACATGCGGTCGAAGTCTTCGTCGGGCAGGCCGTGCGGGTGTTCAGAGACGGGCTGCAGCGTCATCAAATCCACCACATTCACAACGCGAATTTTCAGGTCCGGAATATGCTCGCGCAGCAGCGACACAGCGGCGAGCGTCTCCAGCGTCGGCACATCACCTGCGCAGGCCATCACCACGTCGGGATCACCGTCATCATTGCTCGCCCAGTCCCATATGCCTAATCCCGCAGTGCAGTGGCGAATGGCCTGTTCCATGGTGAGCCAGACCGGCGCTGGCTGCTTTCCGGCGATGATGAGGTTGACATAATGGCGGCTGCGCAAACAGTGACTGCCTACAGAGAGCAGCGTATTGACATCGGGCGGCAGATAGATGCGTACGACGTCCGCTTTCTTGTTCGCAACATGGTCGATAAAGCCAGGGTCCTGGTGCGTGAAGCCGTTGTGGTCTTGACGCCAGACATGCGACGAGAGCAGGTAATTGAGTGAAGCAATG